>NZ_JBGCEQ010000014.1:0-13644 GCF_045106495.1 Roseobacter sp. | reverse complement strand
CCGTGGCTATGCCGACGCAATTGCTGCTGAGTGGGAGGCCCAGAAAGACCAAATTGACCCGCAATCAATGCCGTATACCCGTATGGCCAATGCTGCTTTGGACAAGGTTGCGTTGCAGCATGCCGAAGTCGCAGATTTGCTGGCGGCTTACGGTGACAGTGATCTGTTGTGCTACAGAGCCGAACGACCTGCCGAGCTGGTGATGCGTCAGGCGCAAAACTGGGACCCATTCCTGGATTGGGCAGCTACCGCAATGGAAACGCGTCTCGAGGCTCGCGCCGGTGTGATGCACATCCCTCAGGATGCAGCTGTTTTGGCGCGGCTTTCAAAGCGTGTTCATGCGCTCAACGCATTCCAATTGGCTGCCTTCCACGATCTTGTCAGCCTTTCTGGATCGCTGATTCTGGGCTTTGCAGCCACGCAAGATGTGCGAAGTGCCGAAGCAATTTGGGACATTTCCCGTCTAGACGAGTTTTGGCAGGCAGAACAATGGGGCATCGATGCGGAAGCCGAGGCCGCAGCGGCCGTAAAACAAGCGGCTTTTGAGCACGCAAAAGTGATTTTTGACCTTTCAAAGCCCGATTTTTAGCAATCGCATCCAACATTCCGACAGGTAACGTTGGGGATACGGTGATTTTAGCTGGCCTGCACTTGACGTTATTGCGGAAATCCGAGCAGAATGACGCCCACTTGGACATACATAATTCCAATATCGCCTCCGGCGTCAGAAATGCCGGGAGAACCGTCAAAATGGCGGAAAATCAGGAAGAGGTAAAAATGAAAAAATCAGTGATATTTGGCGCGTTGACCGTCGCTGGCCTTGCTGCTGGTGCGGCTGCTGCTGGTACGTTGGACGACGTCAAAGCGCGCGGCAAGCTCAACTGTGGCGTGTCCACAGGGCTCGTAGGATTTGCGGCACCGGACGCCAACGGCGTTTGGCAAGGGTTTGACGTTTCAGTATGCCGCGCTGTAGCGACGGCTGTTCTGGGTGACCCGACTTTGGTTGAATTTGTCCCAACAACGGGCAAGACGCGTTTTACGGCGCTCGCTTCTGGCGAAATCGACATGCTATCGCGCGTCACGACCTGGACGCTTAGCCGTGACGTCGATCTTAAGTTCGATTTCGCTGGCGTTGCGTATTACGACGGCCAAGGGTTCATGGTTCCAAAGGCACTTGGTGTCGCTTCTGCAAAGGAATTGGACGGGGCAACCGTCTGCGTTCAGACCGGTACCACGACCGAATTGAACCTCGCGGACTTTTTCCGCGCGAACAATATCTCCTACGAGCCCGTGCCAGTTGAGACAAATGCAGAAGGCCAGCAGCAATATCTGGCAGGCGCTTGCGATACGTATACAACTGACGCGTCCGGCCTCGCGGCAACACGTGCGGCGTTTGAAAACCCAGGTGACCACATCCTGCTGCCGGAAATCATTTCCAAAGAACCTTTGGGCCCACTGGTCCGTCACGGCGACAACGAGTGGGGCGATATCGTCCGCTGGACTTTGAACGCGCTCATCACCGCTGAAGAGTTGGGTATTACAACGGCCAACGTTGCATCACTCTCGGAATCGTCCAATCCGGATACACCCGAGATCAACCGCCTGTTGGGCACTGAAGGTACTCTGGGTGAGATGCTCGGTCTTGAAGCCAATTGGGCCGGTACGGCGATCGCTGCGGTAGGAAACTACGGAGAGATTTTCGCTAAAAACATTGGCGAAGAGACACCCGTCGCGCTGGCGCGTGGTCTCAACGCGCAGTGGACAGATGGCGGCCTACTTTACTCGCCTCCGTTCCGCTAAGAACGATACGGCAAAGGGCGCAGATAAAATCCTGCGCCCTTCGCATTTTACGACCCATAAAAAATCAAAACCCGACCAGCGAGGTTAACAACAGCCTGCTGAAATCAAGGTCGGAAAAACGGGGAAAATTTCAATGACGACACTGTCGGACCCACCTCGGGAGTCCTTTAACCTGTCAATGCTTGTCAATGACACGCGCTACAGGTCAATCACTTTTCAGGTCTTTGCTTTCATCATTCTGTCGCTATCGATCGGCTACTTGTACAGCAACCTCGCAGCTAATCTTCAGGCACAGGGACTCGATATCGATTTCTCGTTTCTGGGCGCGTCTGCGGGTTATGACATCAACCAGCGTTTGATCGAATATACCAGTCAATCATCCAATGCACGCGCTGCAATAGTTGGAATTCTAAACACATTGCTGGTAGCGGTATTGGCCTGTGCAATGGCGACCGTGTTTGGTGTTTTGGCTGGCGTATTGCGCTTGTCCAAGAACTGGCTGGTCTCAAAAATCATGGCGTTTTACGTCGAGATTTTTCGCAATATTCCGGTGCTAATCTGGATCCTGATCATTTACGGCGTCATGACCGTTTCGTTGCCGGGTCCACGAGATTTCCGTGGCGAAAATCCGACATCAACAATGTTTCTTGATCTTTTCGCCTTCACCAATCGTGGCATCTACACACCCGCGCCGATCTGGGGGCCCGGATCTATGGTGGTTGTCGCGACATTCATTGCGTCCATTATTGGCGTGATAGCTTACCGTCGCTATGCAAAAAACTTGCTTTTTGCGACTGGGCGTCTGCTACCAATGGGATGGCCCAGTATCGCGATCCTATTTGTGCCCTCCATCCTGATGTTCTTCATTCTGGGTCGTCCCATTGGCATGGATGTCCCGGCCTTGCAGGGTTTCAATTTCCAAGGTGGTCTCAAAATCGGCGCGCCATTGATTGCGATCTGGTTTGCTCTGTCCATCTATACCGGTGCCTTCATTGCGGAGAACGTCCGCGCAGGTATCCAAGCCGTCTCCAAAGGTCAGACAGAGGCAGCATCAGCTCTTGGGCTGCGTTCGGGCCGTGTCATGAGCCTGGTCGTGCTGCCGCAAGCGTTGCGCGTCATCATCCCGCCGTTGATTTCGCAATACCTGAACATCACCAAAAACTCTTCATTGGCCATTCTTGTGGGGTATGCGGATGTCACAGCAACCCTGGGCGGCATTACGCTGAACCAAACCGGTCGCGCGATTGAATGCGTGGTCCTGATGATGCTCTTCTACCTCACGATATCGCTGCTGATTTCGGCCGTGATGAACGTTTATAACAATGCTGTTAAGCTGAAGGAGCGCTGAATCATGTCGGATATTCATGTGAACTCCGTTTCCTTCGTGCGAACGGAAGAAGTCCCCTCCGCCCCGCCTCCTAGCAATGCTGCGGGGCCGGCAAAATGGATCAAGGACAATCTTTTTGCGACACCCCTTAACGGGGCACTGACGCTGGTTGCGCTTTACTTCATCTATCTCATCCTTTCAGGCGCTCTGCCTTGGATGCTAGGTGGCATTTGGCAAGCACCCAGCCTTTCGGCCTGCCGAGAAATCCTCGACGGTGCGTCGGCGGCCTGCTTTGCGGTTCTGTCGGAACGCTGGAACCAACTGCTGTTTGGTTTCCAATACCCGGATGACCAATACTGGCGTCCCGGGCTGGCATTTATCTTACTTTTTGCCGCTGTGGCGCCGGTCCTGTTTTTCGATTTGCCGCGTAAACTGCTCGCCTTCACTGTGGTTTACCCGTTCATCGCCTTTTACTTGCTATGGGGCGGTACCATCTTCGTACCCATTCTCGCTTTTGCGGGCTGCGTCGGTGGTTTTTTGGTCTATCAGCGGTTGGTGGTTGGTAGCTTCGCTGCCGGCTTTTTCGGCGGCATCGCTGCCGCCTTGGTCATCTGGAACATCGGCGGCTTTCTGATCCCTGACAATGCTTCGGACACTGCCATGCTTGAAGCCGTGCCCAGTCGCTACATGGGGGGCTTTATGCTCAACATGATGCTGGGGGTCACCTGTGTGTCGCTGTCCGTGCCCATCGGCATCGCGCTGGCGCTTGGGCGTCAGTCCAGCATGCCGTTGATCAAATGGATTTGCGTTGTCTTCATTGAGTTCATTCGCGGCGTGCCACTGATCACGCTGCTGTTTGTCGCAAACGTCATGCTCGCCTATTTCTTCCCACCGGGATCCGGCGTTGATCTGTTCTTGCGTGTGGTGATCATGATAACGATGTTCTCGGCAGCCTACATCGCCGAGGTGATCCGAGGGGGCCTCGCAGCTCTGCCCAAAGGCCAGTATGAAGGCGCAGACAGTCTCGGGCTCGACTATGCACAGGCTACGCGTCTGATCATCTTGCCTCAGGCGTTGAAAATCTCCATTCCGGGTATCGTCAACGTCGCCGTGGGCCTGTTCAAGGATACAACCCTAGTTTCGGTCATCTCGATGTTCGATCTCATCGGCATGATCCGTGGGCCAATCCTGGCATCCACAGAATGGAATGGCGTCTATTGGGAGCTTTTCGGTTTTGCCGCAGTGCTCTTTTTCATCGTTTGCTACGGCATATCGCAATATTCACAATGGCTCGAACGTCGCCTCGCGACCGACCATCGATAAGGAGGCCTGATCAATGGCTGAACAAGCAACTCAACTACAGGTCTCTGACGAGATCGCGATCACTATCAGCAAGATGAACAAATGGTATGGTACATTCCATGTGCTGCGTGACATTGACCTGACGGTTAACCGCGGAGAGAGGATCGTCATCTGCGGTCCCTCCGGCTCTGGGAAGTCGACCTTGATCCGGTGCATCAACGCCTTGGAAGAGCACCAACAAGGGTCGATCGAGGTCGATGGTACATTGCTGTCATCGGACCTCAAGAACATCGACAAAATCCGATCTGAGGTCGGCATGTGCTTTCAGCACTTCAATCTGTTCCCGCATCTGACAATTCTGGAGAACTGCACTCTGGCGCCGATCTGGGTGCGTAAAACGCCGAAGAAAGAAGCAGAAGAAACAGCGATGCACTTCCTTGAAAAGGTGAAAATCCCGGATCAGGCAATGAAGTTCCCCGGCCAGCTTTCAGGGGGGCAACAGCAGCGTGTGGCCATCGCGCGTTCTTTGTGCATGAAGCCTCGGATCATGCTTTTTGATGAACCGACATCCGCGCTGGATCCGGAAATGATCAAAGAGGTGCTCGACACGATGATCGAGCTGGCCGAAGAGGGCATGACAATGCTCTGTGTGACCCACGAGATGGGTTTTGCGCGTCAGGTGGCGAACCGCGTGATCTTCATGGATGCCGGGCAAATTGTGGAACAGAATGAGCCTGAAGCGTTCTTCAACAACCCGCAATCGCCGCGCACTCAGTTGTTCCTGAGCCAGATTCTGGGCCACTAAGGGCCAGGGCGGGCTTCGGTCCCTCTTACCGCAAGTCACCGGGTACGATGAAATCAACCAGCTGGCAATTTTGCCAGCTGACCCCATCGTCTCTTTGGTTTGCGAAATCCAATACCAAGGTCGCGCCAGTGGGATAGTCCAAAAAGCGCGGGTGTTCGGGTGGATCCGATATAAGTCGGTGCGCCAGATCCGCAATTCCCGGGTTGTGTCCAATCATCAGAACACATTCGACTTCAACATCGCGCAATGCCGCATAGATCATATCGGCTTCGGCCAAGTAGAGCTGTCGCGAAAAATCAACTTGTATTGTCGCCGCCAAACCCAGACCCAGAAGCGTTTGACCGGTGCGTTCTGCGGAAGAACACAGCACCTGATCGGGTATGTAGTTTCGTGTTTGCAGCCATTGCCCCAACGCATGGGCCGAGGTTTTGCCACGCTTGTTTAATGGCCTTTCATGATCTTGCATTCCGGCGCTCCAATCCGACTTGGCGTGTCGCATGAGGATGACGCGGCGCATGAGGACTATCCTTTAAAAGAAATCATGTGAAAGGCTGACTGCTCGGCAGAACGCTCGAACTGAATTGAAACCGGGCAGGCGCGTCGTACCTTGCATCCGTTTGCCATACAATCCTGACCTTCGTGTATGTCGAGAAAAGATTTACAGACCGGCACGTCATAAGGGTGACTTTCCGATAAAGCATCGACCGGGCATGCGGATACGCAAGGTCGCGCGACACAGGTGTCGCAGGGGTTTTTCGGCAGGGCCTGATCAAGCGTTAAAGTGCCTTGAAAACGCAGGGCTCCCCTGATCGAAATCATCAAACCGGCTTTGTCATGCACCATCATGCCTGTCGGACTTTGGAAGAACCTGCGTGTTTGCAATGCCCAATCGATGAAGGGTGCATAAGAGGGGCCATCAGATGGATAGCTGTCGTCAGCACCAAGCTTGTCTGCAATTCCCCCGATGATCCGTTTGGACCAGCGATCTAACGGATCCGGCAAACCATCGCTATATTCCTGAGCGCGTTTGAATGACGGCCAGCAGGCTTTGCCCGCGCCGAGTAAAACAAGCGTATTACCGTCGGTATGAAAGCCGCCCATGATAAAAAGACCGGCGGGTTCTGCCAACTTGCTGACTGTCGCCAGGGTCATTTTCGGGCGAAAGGGAGCAAAAGCGACCACCCAAATCGGCTCGGGCGGTCGTCCTGCCATTCCAGACCAACCTGCATGCCGTCATGGCCAGATTTTGGTTGCGCAATATAGGTGCCGAAAATCTGGTCCCAGATTGAAAGCGCAAAACCGTAGTTGCTGTCGTGCTCTGCGCGGTGCACCGAATGATGGACGCGGTGCATGTCCGGAGTAACCAGAACGCGGCGTACGATTGCGTCCAGCCAGCGCGGCAAATGAATATTTGCGTGATTGAACATCGCGGTGCCGTTCAGCAAAATCTCAAAGGCTATAACGGCAAGCGCTGCAGGCCCAAGCAGATACACCAGCCCAATTTTCAAGATCATCGATAAGGCGATTTCGACCGGATGAAAGCGGATTGCGGTTGTCACATCCATGTCTACGTCCGCGTGGTGGACGCGGTGCAAGCGCCACAAAACCGGCACTTTATGCGTGATCAGATGTTGCAGCCAAATGGCGAAATCAAGGATCAATATGGTCAACATGAATTCGAGCCAAAGCGGCCAGTTAAGCATGTTGAACAACCCCCAGCCTTGCGTCTGCGCGTCCACAGCGGCTCCCACAGCGAGGAGAGGCAGGGCGAAAGCCAATGCCCGTAGCGTCAGGGTGTTTGCCAGCGTAATACCCCAATTCGTTGCCCAGCGTTTGCTGCGTGATTGGCTGCGCACACGCCGGGGTACAAGTGCTTCAAGCAGCGCCAAAACTGCGAAGAGGCCCAGAAAAATGCTAAGCCGTATGATCGTTTCGTTTTCCATGTGCAATAGTTAGTGCACTTGGCCATGCGGTCCAAGCGGCAGCTTGACACATCTGTGTCAGTCGCCGCGAATGATGGATCCGGCGCCGTGTTCGGTAAAGAGTTCTAACAGAGAAGCATTGGGCGCTCGCCCGTCCAAAATTACCACAGCGCGCACGCCACCTTCAATCGCGGCGAGGGCAGTTTCTGTCTTGGGGATCATGCCACCCACGATCGTCCCATCGGTAGTCATTTCGCGGATTTGAGCAGCGCTGAGCTCTGTGACCACATCGCCGTCAGCGTTCTTGACGCCTGCAACATCTGTCAACAACAGCAAACGGTCTGCTTTAAGCGCTGCCGCAATAGCACCAGCGGCGGTGTCGCCATTGATATTGAAGGTTTCGCCGGCGTGACCCGTGCCCAAGGGCGCGATTACAGGGATGTATTCGTTTTCCGTCAGGTCTCGCAATATGCGTGGGTCGACGACGTCAGGGGTTCCTACAAAGCCCAATTCAGGGTCAGTTTGAACACATGTGACCAATGCTGCATCCTTGCCGGACAAACCAACAGCACACCCGCCTTGTCGGTTGATCGCCTGCACAATGCTTTTGTTGACGAGGCCGCTCAAAACCATTTCCACCACTTCCATCGTGGCGGCATCGGTCACCCGCTTGCCATTCACGAACTCCGACTTGATTTGCAGTTTGTTGAGCATGGCGTTGATCATTGGCCCGCCACCGTGCACGATCACCGGGTTGACACCGACCTGTCGCATCAGCACCACATCGCGCGCAAATTCTTCCATCGCTGCATCGCTGCCCATCGCATGCCCGCCCAATTTTATCACCACGGTCGCATTTGAATAACGCTGCAAATAGGGAAGCGCTTTGTTCAATGTGCTTGCGGTGGCAATCCAGTCGCGGTTCATATCCTGGGTCTTCATTTTTGGGCCTTGGTAGGTTTGTTTATGCGGACAGACGCGGTGGGGTGCAAGCAGACCAACTATTCCAGAGTCGCAATAACGGCGCGTAAGGTCGGGATGCCCCAGCCTTTTTCGCTGGAGGTGACCAGAATCTCGGGGAATGCTGCAGGGTGTTTGGAAAGCGCTATGCGCACCTGATCGAGAACTTTGGCGCGCTCCGCTTCCTTGACCTTGTCTGCTTTGGTCAACACGG
Source organism: Roseobacter sp. (assembly GCF_045106495.1). Classification (GTDB taxonomy): domain Bacteria; phylum Pseudomonadota; class Alphaproteobacteria; order Rhodobacterales; family Rhodobacteraceae; genus Roseobacter. The sequence goes on along the minus strand of NZ_JBGCEQ010000014.1, from coordinate 5,314 downwards.
CTTGGAACGTCACAGCGGCACTATCGAGCAAGCTCAGGATCTCATCGTCCACTTTTTTGACGCCATGACGCGCATCAATCAACACAAACGCGCGCCGCAGCGTCTGACGTCCAGACAGGTATTGCTTGAGAAGGCGTTGCCATTTTTCAACGACGGCAACGGGCGCATTGGCGTACCCATAACCTGGGAGATCCACGAGGTAATGGCTCTCGCCGGCGGTGAAAAAATTGATCTCCTGCGTACGGCCCGGCGTGTTTGAGGCGCGTGCCAAACCTTTGCGCCCGGTCAACGCATTGATCAACGAGGATTTGCCGACGTTTGAGCGTCCGGCAAAACATATCTCTATTCTGTCAGGATCGGGCAGGCCGGACATCGCTACGACACCTTTGACGAAATTGGTCTCGCCCGCAAAAAGCAATCGGCCGGTCTCAGCCGTTTGTGGGTCGGGTTCCTTTGCAACAGGAAATGGCAGTTGCGTCATAGCACCTCCACCCGGTCGCCAGGTACGATTACGCCACCCTGAACAACTTCGGCCCGTACGCTGAAATCCTGATGACCCCAATGTTCGAGTGTACCAAGAATGTCAGCATCGCGTTTTCCGGTCTCCGGGTTTGCAGTCGTTGCCAGACACCTGTCAGTGCGCTCGCGTATATGCAATATGCAACCTCCGACGCGCACATCCTGACCCAACCAGTCAAATTCAATCCAAGGTTCGGCCCCGTCGAACCAGATGTTTCCACGCCAGCGATGAATCGAAAGAACCTGATCGATCTGTTCCTCGACGGCTTTGTGCGAGGCGAGATTGCACAGCGTCACTGAAGGGAATTCGCTGTCTGTAAAGCCACGTTGGTCAAGGCGGACGATGCGGTCGGGGAGCGCACGGTTTTTGGGAGTAAGCGGAGCGACCCATTCCAACAGCTTGGCGCCTTGGGTATCCGGTTGGAAGGTGAGGTCTGGACGTTCTGGATGTGAAAGATGCAATACTTCCCGGTCTTCGTCCAAACGAGAAGAAATCGCAAGCAAGGCCGGTACTTTTGAGCCACGGCTGAAATTGGCGCAATGCACCCATTCGCTGCCGTCAGCTTTTGATGCCTCATGTGCAACAGCCCACAAACGGTCATAGGGCATGGACTGTCCAGCGCTCAACGACACCCTGCTTAACGCTTCCCGTCCATGACTTTTCAGTGGATAGCGCAGGATATGCGCAACTTTCATCCGTCCGAGTCCGATTTGGATTTCCGCGTAAAGCTTCCTTTTATGTTTCCAAACACGTCAGGACTATACCCTTGGCTCCGCATGATCAGGTACTGTTGAGTGAATGTGATCGTGTTGTTGGCGATCCAATAAACAACAAGCCCGCTGGCAAAACTGCCGAGCATGAACATGAAGACCCAAGGCATCCACGCAAAAATCATTTGTTGCGTCGGATCCGTGGGCGCTGGATTCAGTTTCTGCTGCAACCACATGGAAATCCCGAGCAGGAGCGGCAGAATACCTATGAAAATAAGAGCGATAATCGAACCTGGTTCAGGTCCTTCAAAGGGTAGCAGACCGAAAAAGTTCATCAAAGACGTGGGATCTGGTGCACTCAGATCCTGGAAAGGGCCAAAGAACGGTGCATGGCGCAGTTCGATTGTAACAAAAATTACCTTGTAGAGCGAGAAAAAGATCGGAATTTGCAGCAAGATGGGTAGACAACCGGCGGCTGGGTTTACTTTTTCACGCTTGTAAAGCTCCATCATACCCTGTTGCATTTTCTGGCGATCATCGCCGGCTTCTTTCTTGAGCTTCTCCATTTGAGGTTGAAGCTCTTTCATCTTGGCCATTGAAACATAGGATTTGTATGCCAAGGGAAAGAGGATGGCCTTGATGATCAAAGTAAGGCCAATAATCGCCCAGCCCATGTTGCCGATGAGCTTGTTCAATTCATGGAGCAGACAAAAGATATGTTTAGTCAGAAAGAAAAACCAACCCCAATCAATACTATCAATGAATTTTGGCACACCGGCTTGCTCATACTCCCTAAGCATCGCCCATTCCTTCGCACCAGCGAAAAGTTGGGTCGTGATGTCGAAGGTTTCGCCTGCCTCAATGGTTTGCGTGGGCATACGCGTTACGGCGCGGTAGACATCCGTGCGCGGGTCATAGGTCAAGGCCTGATCGAACGTTTGACCAGCTGGAGGTATCAAGATGGCCTGCCAAAAGTGATCGGTAAAGCCGATCCAACCCGATTGGACATCTTCTTTCACTATGGCCTGTCGTCCCCATTTTGCGTCCATTTCAGCTTCGGATATCTCATCCCAATCTGTTTCCGCTAATTCTTCGTCCGCCATGCCGACGGCGCCTTCATGTAAGATAAAGAAATTCTCCAAGTCGTCTGGAGTTGTGTGTTGTACAACCATTCCGTAAGGGGCGAGAGTGACGGCGTCTCTGCCGTTATTCGCCACCGATTGAGTAAGCGAAAACATATAGTTGGAATCTACGGCGATTGTACGTTTGAAGATTTGCCCGTTCCCGTTGTCCCAGGTCAACGTTATTGGATCGTCGACTGCGAGAGTGTTACCTGCTGACAAAGACCATTCAGTGCCAGGACCAGGAACAGATGTCGGTTCAATGCCTGTTCCTGCAGCCCAGCCTTGAAGGGCATAGTAGGCATCATTTGTGCCTTGTGGTGACAACATCGTCACGATTGTTGCATCGGTTTCTAGGGTTGTGCGATAATCTTTGAGTTTAAGATCGTCGATGCGACCCCCAACCAATGAAACGGATCCAGTAAGGCGCGGAGTTTCAATTGAAACGCGCGGAGCATTCTCCAGAGTTGGCGCCGTAGTTTCAGGCTGCGTCGCCAAAGGTGCTGGCGATGACGACTCCGGTGCGGCCGGAATAGCAATGCTTTCTGAACCGTCGGCCTGTTCCGTTAAAGAATCTTCAAGAGGAGCATCTGGTTCTGGCGGTGGAAAAAGAACAAACCACACCAGTATCACTATGAAACTAAGTGCTGTTGCAAGAATAAGGTTCTTGTTCTGATCGTCCATCGGGACTACCGCCTGATCTGTTTGACATCAGCGTGGGTTCAACAGAGTGCGAGAGAAAAGGTCAAGCGGAATCGAGGTTTTCGTGCGATTTGTATAGGCGCACTTCATTCTAAACCGCTTGCTTGCAATACCGCGCTACTGTCTTTTGCAAGAATTCAGCCAGTTCGGTTGCCTATGATGCGTGGAACATCTTTTAGTTTGGCATTATGTGCCGCGATCCATTCAATTGTTTGATCGAAAGGCATTGGCTTACCAATTCCAAAGCCCTGCACATGTTCACAACCCAACTGAGCCAAGAGAGCATGTTCGCCCACTGTCTCGACCCCCTCTGCTAGAGTCTGAACATTCAGCCGTTCCGCCATCGTTAAAATAGCGCTGATCATGCGCTGTTGTTCCGGATCTCGGTCTGCTTTCATGACAAAGGAACGGTCAATCTTGATGCGGCTCACCGAGAACCTGCGAATGGATGCAATAGATGCATGTCCTGTGCCGAAATCGTCCAAGTCTATGCTGCAGCCCAGCTGACCTAAGCCATTAATATTGCGCGTGATCACATCGTCAGGCGCCCCCGCCACAACCGTTTCCAGGACTTCGACAGTCAATCGATCAGGTGCAAGATCGAAGCGATCCAATTCCCATTTCACCTTTTCGACCAGTCGCGGGTTTCTGAGTTCCGGGCCGGCAAAATTTACGCCGACTTTCGGAACAATCACGCCAGAAGCATCCCATTCCTTCAGAGCGTTGCAGGCGTGAAACATCATGACTTCCGCTAAACGCTCCAACATACCGGCCTGTTCTATGGCAGGCAAGAAATCTGCTGGCGATATCATGCCTCGTTCGGGATGCTGCCATCTTGCCAATGCTTCAAAACCAGTGACGAGACCGGTGTCTGTAGAAATTTGAGGTTGGAACCACGGCAAAATTTGCCCTGTTTCAAGCGCGTTTGATACTTCTTCTCGCAACTCAGCTCTCGTTTGCGACCTTTGCTTCATTTCTTCTGAGTAGGCTCTGATGGTGCTTGGCCCATGATTTTGCGCCTCTCTTAAAGCGGCATTTGCGGCCAAGATCCAATTCTCTGATGAACCGCTGCGAATACGGCTGTGCTGGCAAAACCCAACGGAAGAAGTGATGTAAATAGATGATCCGTCCAGAGAAATCGGCTCTTCCAAAGCGAGTTGCATACGTCCAGCGAGCTGGATGCAAAGCTCCAGATCAAGTTGCCGGGTTGGATGTAAGCAAATCGAAAATCTGGCATCTCCGGTTTGCGAGATTATGTCGTTGTCGCGCAAAACAGCAATGAGACGCTCGCCAACGCGCGCAATCACAGTGTCGCTGGCTGCTTGTCCGTACCTTTCCGCCAAGTCTTCGAAATCATCGACTTCGATCCTAAATATGGCGCTCGTGAGTGTTGTTTCTCTGGCTCTTAGGAAAGTTTCGTTAACGGCATTTTCGAACCCACCTCGATCCGTCAAACCGTTACTCGCATGCGACGCACTAAGGGTCGACCGAAATGCTTCCTTTCCGCCCAGCACCAAATATACAATCGGGATCAGCAACGTTACGACAATGAGCGCCTTGTCGCCACCCATCCAAAAAACGCCGAGCGAGATTGCTGGAAGCAATGCAAAAGTCACGGGATGCAACAAAAAGCCGGCTGCTTTACTACGTATGCGCGCGCAGTTTTTCGCAAAGTCCCCTGCCATGATGCATCCTTCTCAGACCAGTGCCCGTCGCACAATTTTGAGCAAATTAGAGTAGTACCGGTGACCCTTCGGTTAACAACTAAAGACGATGTGCAACTGGATTGAATAAAAGTTTATCAAGTTCCCACTAAGGTACAGCGTCACAGAGTGATTTGCATCCGGGCAGAGTGCTAGTGAATTCTCAACTTCGTCTTCGCTACGCGAACTTTGCAATCCGCTTTAGTACTGGATGGATTCAAGACGATCCCATGCGCGAATTGGGTTGCGAGGCACACGGTGTTTGTCAACGCATCACCAAGCAGCTTGGGCTCTTTTCGTGGCGAAAGAATTGCCCTATTGCGTTAAACATGTCGAATGAACTCGAAGATATTCATCCCCTTTTTCACGGCGCGCCTAAGACGACGGAATTCCGCAAGCTTCGCAAGCGGATAATACGCAACGCTCGTGAGGCCATCGACCAATATGGCATGGTGCAGGACCGCAAGGCGCGTTGGCTCGTGTGCTTGTCTGGTGGTAAGGACAGCTACACTCTTCTGGCCGCGCTTTATGAGCTGAAATGGCGCGGCCTACTGCCTG
>NZ_JBGCEQ010000013.1:0-71529 GCF_045106495.1 Roseobacter sp. | reverse complement strand
TTCGAACCTGCGACCCACTGATTAAAAGTCAGTTGCTCTACCAACTGAGCTAACGGCCCACTAAGCGGACTAACTAGAAAGGTGGCGCGGAAGGGTCAAGCCCTTTTCCTGTGAATTCTTAAAGACCTACTGGATAGTTTTGTCCCTTCAGCTTATATGGCCAAAATGCGCAACCAGGGCCAAAGAAATTGGGCCTTTTTGAAGATGCACGGGCTTGGCAACGACTTCGTTGTTCTGGATGCACGCACCAGTGGAACCACTGTTACGCCGGAATTGGCAACAGCACTCGGGGATCGACATAGAGGCATTGGATTTGACCAATTGGCCGTCATCTCAAACGGAACGGCTAAGCTGCATCTGAGTTTTTACAACGCGGACGGCTCCACCTCTGCTGCATGCGGTAACGCCACGCGCTGTATCGCGCAATACATCATGCGCCAAACCGGCCAGAACTCCTTGAAGTTTACTACTGACCGCGGGGCTCTTGAGGCGTGCGATGCTGGTGGCGGACTAACATCAGTCAATATGGGGCACCCGCAACTGATGTGGGCTGACATCCCGCTGAGCCATAAAATGGATACTCTTTCTCTGCCGCTCGACGGGGCCCCTGTAGCAACCGGTATGGGCAATCCTCACTGTACGTTTTTTGTGGAAGACGTCGGGAAAGTTGACCTCCCGGTATTCGGTGCCGCATATGAGCATTCTCCGCTCTATCCTGAACGTACGAACGTGCAAGTCGCTGAAATTACCGGACCGGACCGCATTCGGATGCGGGTTTGGGAACGTGGCGTGGGCATTACCCTAGCCTCCGGATCGTCAAGCTGCGCAACAGCGGTCGCTGCGGCCCGGCGCGGCCTGACGAGCCGATCGGTGACTGTTGATCTGGATGGTGGCACCTTGTTTGTTGAGTGGCGGGATGATGGTGTCTGGATGACCGGTCCGACAATGCATGTCTTCTCCGGCAGCATCACGTCTGAATTTATGGATAGCTTGATATGAGCGCTCCGGTTTTTTCGACCATGGGTTGTAGGTTGAACGCCTACGAAACCGAAGCCATGAAAGAGCTTTCCGACGCGGCGGAGCTCAAAAACGCTGTTGTCGTCAATACCTGCGCGGTGACGGCCGAAGCTGTGCGCAAAGCACGTCAAGACATCCGCAAGCTGCGGCGCACGCATCCTGACGCGCGCCTGATCGTCACCGGCTGTGCCGCGCAAACCGAGCCGGAGACTTTTGCGGCCATGACTGAGGTCGATGTGGTGATCGGCAACACCGAAAAGATGCAGAGCGCAGTTTGGAAGGGCCTTGCGGCAGATTTCATCGGTGACACAGAAGCCATCCAGGTCGACGACATTATGTCAGTGACGGAAACAGCTGGCCATTTGATCGATGGGTTCGGCACTCGCAGCCGGGCCTATGTTCAGGTCCAGAACGGCTGCGACCACCGATGCACGTTTTGCATCATCCCCTTTGGTCGTGGCAATTCTCGATCCGTGCCTGCGGGCGTGGTTATCGATCAGATTAAGCGGTTGGTTGATGCGGGATACAACGAAGTGGTCTTGACCGGTGTCGACCTGACCAGCTGGGGAGCCGATCTACCTGCCGAACCAAAACTTGGCGATCTGGTGATGCGCATTCTCAAATGCGTGCCGGATCTGCCAAGATTGCGCATCAGCTCCATCGATAGCATCGAAGTGGACGACAACCTGATGATGGCCATCGCCACGGAAAGTCGACTGATGCCTCACTTGCATCTGTCATTGCAGCATGGGGATGACATGATCCTGAAACGGATGAAACGTCGACACTTACGTGACGACGCCATCCACTTTACCCAAGACGTGCGTAAATTGCGCCCAGACATGACATTTGGTGCGGATATCATTGCTGGGTTCCCGACTGAAACTGATCAAATGTTCGAAAATGCTCTGGCCCTAGTGCCAGAATGCGATCTGACATGGCTGCATGTTTTTCCCTATTCAGCGCGACCGGGTACACCTGCAGCGCGCATGCCACCAGTGGATGGCAAGAAAGTCAAGGAACGAGCCAAAGAGATGCGCAAAGCCGGAGATGCGCAAGCTTTGCTGCATAGAGCGCAGCAGGTTGGCCGAACCCATCATGTATTGATGGAAAGCGCGCTTATGGGGCGCACGGAGCAGTTTTGTCCTGTGACATTTGATGCACCTCAGCGCGAGGGCGATATCATAAGTACAAAGATCAAAGACCACGCAGACGGTACGCTTTTGGCTTGAGAGAACCGCGCAAGCCGGGTCTGCAAGATATTTTCCGTGACAAACGCCGGATTTGATCGCTAGTCTAGGGCTACCTTGTGGGAGAGGTATTTTGAAAATTCAAATAGGGTCGCTTCTGGAAATGACAGTCCGGAATGACCTGCACGCCGGAGTTTGTTCATTACTCTAGAAAACGGTGCAAGCGGCTTTGAAATGCGAATCCGACCTTGCGTAATTGGGTGTGACAGCAAACTTTTGCAACTCGGCTCTTTGCCCGCTCTGCAGGCTATGACTTGGTAATACTCCTTCCGCGACAATGTAGAGCTTTCGGTTAACCGAAACACCCGTTTCGATTGTAGTCACGAGATCGACACGTTACTTTGAGCGACCAAATTTTCTGGTGGTCGGAATTGGAAGAGGCGAAAATGGACACCATAACACTGCCAAAAACCGGGTTTCTGGCCCATGCTTCCAAAGATCTATCCGACCTTATGGCATCGGTGGCGACCGAAGTACGATTGGCTGAAGGTGAAGTGCTGTTTGAGCAGGGCGAGGATGGGGATACGCTTTACGCAATCATCTCGGGTGCCTTGGAATTCAGTGTGTTGTCTCGAGAAGGTCGCAAACTGTCGCTGGACGTGATGCGACCTGGTGCGTTGTTCGGAGAAATCGCGCTATTCGATCCAGGAACACGTACGGCCACTGTAACGGCACTGGAGCCCGCGAGGCTGCGCGGTGTCCGGAACGCGGATATGCTGCGTGCCATTCGGGAAGCCCCGGACCTAGGCATTGATATGATTCAATTGGCAGGCGAGCGGATGCGCTGGATGAGCAGCCAGCTCAACGAGCAGGTTTTTCTACCGATGCCGGCGCGCCTTGCACGGAAAATCCTATATTTGACGATTGATGGATCAAAACAGCTTTCCACGCTGACATTATCGCAGTCCGAACTTGCAGAGTTCGTCGGAGCCACCCGTGAGGCCGTTTCAAAAACCTTGGCGCTTTGGAAACGCGCGGGGGTGATTGAGGCAACTCGTGGCGGTGTTGTCGTTCTGGACCGTGACGCCCTACAAGTCATGGCCGACCTGCATCAAATTTAATCCTACCGTGTGAACGGTTTCACAGACTACGAATCGCTTTTGCATCATGTTGGGGTCATTGAAGGACACATTGTCCGTTCCCAACTTTCCAGAGATTTCTGGGACCAGTACGCAAAAGGGGCTGCGAAATGGTACGCGATAAGAAAATTGATAGCGAACGCTCGAAAACTCCACCGACAACTTCTAAAGTCAAAGCGGTGATCGCATGGCTCGTTGAAGCCGACCGCGAATTTCGCGTGGCTCAATCCATGGTCGATAAAACACACAATCGTTTTTGAGGCCGGACAAATGTGTGTTGTCGTCAAACTTACCATCCAAGTTGGACCCTACGTTTCAGAGGCTAGACTGGCGTCAGCGCAGAGGGTCGTGCATGCACCGAAAAATGATGAATTCCACGTTGAATGTGATCCAGTTCACATACAACGATTCCCCTTTAACTTATTGTTAAGTTATTAATGGTGAGCGGTAAAAAGTAATCGCCTTGAATTACAAGGCTCTCGATCTGGTAAAGAAATACTTTTAACGACAAGGGACTGGAACAAGACTACGGCAAAAGACGCTTTCGCTGACGATTATCCGTGGTTGTTTGAACTGTCCAATTTTGACTCTCCCCAGGGTCTGTCATTAGCCTTTGTGACTGAAGGTGCAGACAGGAAACCCCCCGTGCCGACGCACGGGGGGTTTTTTGGACATCAATGCAAGAGCATCCAGCCTAGCTGGTCTCTTTGCCTTTCACAGGCGCCCAGAGGCGCTTGTTTGTAAGGTAAAGGAGCACCGAAAGCAGCGTCAAAAAGACCACCCCGGCGAAACCAGCTTGTTTACGAGCCATCATTTTTGGCTCAGCCGTCCACATCAAAAATGCGGAGACATCCTCTGAAATGTGGTCCAAGTCATTTGCATGCTCATCTGCAAATTCTACGTCTTCTCCATAAAGCGGAGGCGCCATCGAAATCCAGCCGCCTGGAAAGGCGGTATTCTCGTAAAGCGTTACGCCCGCTTCTTCCTTTTCTTCACCGGTGTACCCGGTCAGCAATGAGGCGATGTATTCTGCGCCGCCAATTCCCTTGAAAAACTGGTTGATGCCCAACCCGTAGGGTCCATGAAAACCAGCGCGGGCCTTAGCCATCAAACTAAGATCAGGTGCGTTCTCCAAACCGGAAGCCGGGAAGTGATCGGAGGGCAGCGCTTCGCGAAAATCGTCAAGCTCTGCGTCAAACACCTCGAAATTCTGTGCATACGCCCTGACCTGATCTTCCGGCATCCCCGGTCCACCCTCTTCCGAGAGAGACCGGATCGGCACAAATTTCAAACCGTGACATGCCGAACAGATTTCCGTGTAAACCTGAAGCCCGCGTTGCAGTTGGTTCTGGTCGTACTTTCCAAACGGGCCCTCAAAAGAGAAATCGAAATCCTCGATATGACCCTCGCCGCCTGCGGCCAGGCCTGCTGTGGCAAGCCCGAAAGCCGCCACTGCACTAAGTGTAAGTGTTCTGAACATGATCTTTTGTCCTTTATTCAGCAGGCGTGGCGTCAGAAGACTTGGGGTAGTGCGACGTGAAGTCTTCTTCGATCGTATCAGGCTGAGCAACTGGTTTCTCGATGACACCAAGCAATGGCAGGATCACGAGGAAATAGGCAAACCAGTACGCAGAAGCGATCAAGGAGAAGGTCGCGTAAGGCTCTTCTGCGGGCATGGCACCCAACCACATCAGCGCGAAGAAATCGACGACCAGCAGCGCAAACCACCACTTGAACATCGGCCGATAGCGACCCGAACGCACGGAAGAAGTATCGAGCCATGGCGCCAAGGCCATCACAGCAATCGCACCGAACATCGCCAACACTCCAAAGAACTTGGCATCGATGATGCCGCCGGTCACGAAGGATGCAATCTGCACAACCCATACTTCGCTCGTGAAGGCCCTCAGGATCGCGTAGAATGGCAAGAAGTACCATTCCGGAACGATGTGAGCAGGTGTCGCAAGAGCATTGGCCTCGATGTAGTTATCGGGGTGACCCAGATAATTCGGCATGAAACCGACGACGGCGAAGAACACCGCCAGAATAACCGCCAGCGCGAAAAGGTCTTTGATCACAAAGTATGGCCAAAACGGCAGCGTGTCTTTCTCAGCGTCTTCCTTGGACGTGCGACGCACTTCGACACCTGTGGGGTTGTTGTTACCCGTGGTGTGGAAGGCCCAGATGTGCACGATCACCAGTCCAGCAATCACGAAGGGCAACAAATAGTGAAGTGAGAAGAAGCGGTTCAGCGTGGCGTTGTCCACCGCTGGTCCGCCCAGCAGCCATGTCTGGATGCTCTCCCCAATGAAGGGTATCGCGCCAAAGAGGCCGGTAATCACCGTTGCACCCCAGAATGACATCTGACCCCAAGGCAGAACATAGCCCATAAAGGCAGTGCCCATCATAGCCAGATATATCAGCATGCCGATGATCCAAGTAATCTCGCGCGGGGCTTTATAGGACCCGTAATAGAGCCCTCGGAAAATATGGGCATAAACAGCGATGAAGAATAAAGATGCACCGTTGGCGTGCATATATCGCAGCATATATCCGCCGTTGACGTTGCGCATGATGTGCTCAACCGAGGCGAAAGCCATATCCACGTGTGGCGTATAGTGCATTGCCAGTACGATGCCGGTAATGATCTGCAGTGCCAGACAGAACGTTAGAACAATGCCCCAGATCCACATCCAATTGAGGTTCTTGGGGGTCGGGATCATCAATGTGTCATACAGCAGACCGACAACGGGCAAACGGCTATGTAGCCACTTTTCGCCTCCGGACTTCGGTTCGTAGTGGTCGTGAGGAATTCCAGCCATCAGGTTTCTCCCTTAACCGAGCTTGATTGTGGTTTCGTCCACAAATTCTGCGACAGGCACCGGCAAGTTTGTCGGCGCTGGCCCTTTGCGAATGCGTCCGGATGTGTCGTAGTGCGATCCGTGGCAGGGGCAGAACCATCCACCAAAGTCGCCCGCGTCGCCCAAAGGTACACAGCCAAGATGCGTACAGACACCCATCATCACCAGCCATTCGCCGGATTCATCCAGCGAGCGGTTTTCATCAGACGCATCCGCTCCCGCTACGGCATTCGCGTTTTCCGCGTTTTGGTCCGGCAATTCGCTCAACTCAACATCGCGCGCCGCGGAAATTTCTTCCTCGGTCCGGCGGCGAATGAATACAGGTTTGCCCAACCACTTGACTGTCAGCTGGGTACCGGGTGCTACATCGCCCACATCCACCCGAATAGAGGACAATGCCCGCACATCAGCGGATGGGTTCATCTGGTTGACCAATGGCCAAACAGCGGCACCGGTTGCAATAACACCTGCGCCACCGGTTGCGTAATAAAGGAAATCCCTCCGGGTGCCTCCGTGATCTTCTGCGTGGGACACGGGTTTACTCCATTTCCAGGACCGGTGACCGGCCAATAATTCCATTTGTCCACGAAAAACGTGGTTAAACTCCTACGGGTATGTAGCGCCGTGCCGACGCGCCGTCCAGTGAACAAACACGCGCAAACCGTCGCAGGCCCCCGTTTCAATAGAGTTTTCTAAGCGTAACCCGCGTTGAAATCGTTAACAGCAACCGGTCTTTATGTCGCAGGCGGTTTGGTGGCTTGCATTGAGGCACGCGAATCGAAGGCTGCATGCCACTGCGCCAGGGCTTCATTGTCCACGCGCCAGTTCCTCGCACCGTGTCGGAAATCCACGTAGGAAAGCGCGCAAGCAACGGAGATTTGCCCTATATCAAGCGGCCCTGACAGATGGCTCATCCAACGCGCATTCAGCACCGAAATAGCCCGTTCCACTTTTGCCCATTGTGCCTCGATCCAGGGTCCATATTGCATGTCTTCCGGTCTCAAACGGGCCTCATAGGCCATAGAGACTGCGCTATCCATGATGCCATCGCCTGTTGCCTCAAGGGTCAGCGTCTCCCAGCGCGAAGATCCCGTCGGGTACATCTTCGCACCATAAAAATCATTGATGAACGCTGTGATGACCCTGCTGTCATAGAGAGTTGTGCCATTGTCGCGCACCAGTGAAGGCAGTTTCGCCAAAGGGTTACTGGCCGCGAGCCCATCGTCCGAGGCAAAGGCCGTTGACGTAACGTCCAGCAATTCGACCTCGTCAGCTTTTTCCAACTCGTGCAACAAGACAACAACCTTGCGCACAAACGGCGACGCGGGAGAATGGTAGAGTTTCATCACGTTTTTCCTTTTTCGATTCGAGGCGAGCCTACCAGAGCTAATCGCCCTGTCTATTGGCGCCCCGCATCAAAGCTGCAAGAACGGCAAGATCAGCGCCCTGACCATAGGCTTCCACGTGGTCTGCTGCGCCAAGACGCACCTCATCGGGTTTGTTCTGGTTCAGCTTCCAGGTGCCGTCGACCCCCGTTACTGCCATGCGACACGGCACAATGGCGCGCATCATCTTGTCCATCACGCTTGGCGTCATTTTGGATGGGGTCCAGGGTTCTTTCGGCAGCAATCGATCCTCAAAGAATTTCGATTGTCGGTCCAGTAACGGGCGCAACGCGTCCTGTGGGCACAGCTCCAAAACCCCGGTCAGGTGAATGGCCACGTAGTTCCATGTCGGCACCTGATCGGCAACGCCGTACCAATCCGGAGAAACATAACTATCCGGACCAGAAATCGCGATGCGTGCCGATAACGGCGCCTCGTTCAGCGCCCGCGCAATCGGGTTGGACCGCAAGAGATGCAACCAGAGTGTCTGGCCGTCTTCATCCAGCAAGAACGGTACATGAGACATCCAGGGGCCTTCAGCACCGCTCACCGCCAATATGCCAAAGGCCCGATCCCGCGCAAACGCAAGATTGGTTTCATCGTCCTGCGTGTGGAAAACCGCGTTAGGGTGCATCGATTTGGCCTTTGAAACAGTTGCGTTTCCTCTTGCAGGCTTTACCGCATCTTGGCAAGCTACAGCTATTCTCAGGGCGGGGTGAAATTCCCCACCGGCGGTATGCATCCATGAGTTGCGAGCCCGCGAGCGCAAGTGGTTTCCAAAAGAGGCTGCTTGGTCAAGCAGATCTGGTGAGACGCCAGAGCCGACGGTCATAGTCCGGATGAAAGAGAATGCGGATGCACGCGGGCCCCGTCCGTGCGCAGTCGTGATCGCCTTGGGTGGACGTGTCTGAACCTAAAGGAGATCACCATGACACACACCCGTTTCGCCTTCGTCAAAGCGCAGTGGCACGCAAATATCGTTGACCGCGCCTATGATGGATTTATCCAAACTATCCCGCCCACACAGGTCGATGTCTTCGACGTGCCAGGCGCTTTTGAACTGCCGCTGATGGCGCGTGATCTGGCGGCCACCGGGCGCTACGATGCGATTGCCTGCGCGGCATTTGTGGTTGATGGCGGCATTTACCGGCATGAGTTCGTCGCTCAGGCCGTCGTCGATGGGCTGATGCGCGCGGGAATGGACACCGGCGTCCCCATACTATCGGTTTCGTTGACGCCGCATCAGTATCAGGAAACCGATCATCACAATGAAATTTACCGGGCGCATTTCATAGACAAGGGGCGGGAGGCGGCGACAGCGGCGCTTGGCATCCTCAAGACGCGGGCAGCGTTGCACGCAAAAGCGGCCTAGCCCAGGTAGGCCTGCAAGGCCGGGGGCGGGTTTTCCAACAAAGCCGTTGCCGGTTGCGGCGCAGCTGCACGCCCGCCTTCGACAAAGATCACATCGTCCGCAATGCGCCGAACGTCCTGCGGGTCATGGGTGACCATCATCAAGGTCGCCCCGGTCTCGATGCTCAGATCATGCACCAGATCAAGCATCTCATGCCGCAGGGCAGGTCCAAGAGCTGCAAAAGGTTCGTCCAACAGAATTACAGGCCGATTCTGCACCAAAATCCGGGCCAATGCCGCACGGCTTTGCTGGCCGCCCGAAAGTTCCCCCGGTTTGCGGGTGCCCATGTCGCGCAGCCCAACGCGATCCAACGCCTTGCCAACGTGCTCATGATCTTCAGCGGTCAGCTTCAGATCTGGCCGGATGCCCAAACCGATGTTCTTTTCAATGCTGAGGTGCGGAAAGAGGTTGTTGTCCTGAAACAACATCGCAATCGGGCGCTGGCCGGGCGGCGCATCTGTGATGTCCGAAGTTTTCCAAAAGAGCTTGCCGCCGCCCAGGGTCAGAAAGCCCCCGATCGCGCCAAGCAAAGTGGATTTGCCTGCTCCAGAAGGGCCGATGACAGCGGTCTTGCGCCCTTCAACAACCTCAAAATCGGCCGCCAACGCAAAACTGCCTTGCGAAATCATCACATCTTCAAGCTTCAGCACGCCAGCGGCCTCCCTTGTCGCAGATCCAGAAAACGCCAAGTGCCATGGCCAGGAGCAGCAAGGCCGCGCCCGCTGCTGCCTCGGTACGATAGGCGCCCATCAAGCGATACATCTGCAAGGGCAGCGTGGCTCGATCCGGATCGGCGAAAAGCGCGATGACGCCGAGATCGCCCACTGAAAGTGCGCCCGTCAGACCCGCAGTGAAGCCAATCTGTGCCCGCAACCTCGGGATCACCAGCCAACGCCAGGCAGACCATCCCTGCAAACCCACTGACCGAGACAATCGATCATAGGTCGTCAGCACATCACGCATTGGCGGCACAAGGATACGCAACGCAAACGGAAGCGCCATCAATGCGTTAATGAGTGCCGTTACCGGCAGTGCCAAAGGCACCGGGTTTGCG
Source organism: Roseobacter sp. (assembly GCF_045106495.1). Taxonomy (GTDB): domain Bacteria; phylum Pseudomonadota; class Alphaproteobacteria; order Rhodobacterales; family Rhodobacteraceae; genus Roseobacter. Next base: position 61,472 of record NZ_JBGCEQ010000013.1, on the reverse strand, counting down.
ATCGGATTGATCAGGATGAACCAGCCAGTACCGATCATCAGGGGAGAGGCCGACAGGCCAATCAGGCCAATGGCCTCTGCCCCGCCCGCGCGGCGCGTGCTGATCCAACCGGCCATGGGTAACGCAATCACCAACAAGAGCGCGATGCTTATCAAAGCCACGCCAAGCGAGTTGCCTGCCGTTTTCCAGACACTAATCGGCATCTGTGGCAGTCCCTGCAAACCGGCCAAAACAACGGCAAAGAGGGGCAGGAGTAGAAAAGCGCTGCCCAGAGTGATGATGACGGCGTCTTGCATTTTCTGGAAACCGCCTCGGGCGTCCCACCGTTGCAAGGTCCGATCAAGGCCCGCGCTCATCGGAATATTGGGGATGATCGACAGCGCCACGAGGGCGGCACCTCCCGCCAAAGCCAATTGAACAAACGAGAGCAAAGCGGCGCGGGACAGATCGAAATCAAAACGAAAAGCTTGATAAATCGCCAGCTCAATAGTGGTGGCACGCGGCCCGCCGCCAAGTGTGAGCGCCACGGCGAAACTGGTCAGGCAGATCACAAATACCAATGCCGCTGCCCCAGGCGCCACTTGCCGCAGCAACGGCATTTCCAACGTGCGCTGGATCATTTTCGGCGGCAAATCAAGCTGTGCCGCGAGGCGGAAACGCTCGGCAGGGATGCTTTGCCAACCTTGCAGCAACAGCCGGGTCGCCAGAGGTAAGTTGAAAAACACATGCGCGAGAACAACGCCATGCAAGCCGTAAATCGACAGCGTCGGGAAGCCGACTGCGTCCAGCACAATATTGATCCATCCGGATCGCCCAAAAACCGTCAACAAGCCCAGGACAGCGACAATGACCGGCAAGATAAACGGCGCCCCTAAAAGCGTGATCAGAAATCCACGGCCGGCAAAGCGACGGCGCGCCAAAGCCCGAGCCAGAGGGATGGCACAGGCCACTGAAATCAATGCCGAGAGCGCAGACTGCAGCAGGGTGAAGCGAATGGCAGCCCAATCGCCGGGACCAAACCCGCGTCCGACATCCGCCCGGATGCCAATCCCAAGAAATGCCAGCAGGACCACCGCAACGACAAAACTGCTTGCGATGATCCCGGTGGTGCCAATTACTGGCTGAGCGCGTTGCGCCATGTCTCGACCGCCTGTTCCTGAACAGCTGCGGCGTCTTCTTCAGAATAAAACAGCACCTTTTCCGGCAGATCCAGTTGCGCCCAACCTTCTGGCCATTGGTCCTGCGGCAAAGCAGAGGGCAACGACCAGTTCGCCGTTGGAATCATCTGCTGGAACTCGGTGCTGAGAACATAGGCCATAAAGGCATCTGCCAGTTCCGGCTGTTCGGTCTTGGCGATTTTGCCAACTGTTTCGACCATGAAATAATGACCTTCCGGGAAGATTGCCGCCTTCTTGGTGAAATCCTCTTCAGCAAACATGTGGTAGGCCGGGGACGTGGTGTAGCTCAACACCATATCCACTTCGCCATCGGTGAACATGCCGTAACTGGCCGACCAGTCTTTGGTCACAGTGAGGATTTTGGGTGCCAGCTTTGTCCAGACCTCTTCTGCCTTGTCGCCATAGACCGCCTGAACCCAGAGCACCAAGGCCAGACCGGAAATCGACGTACGCGGGTCCTGAATGACGATTTTTACGTCGTCCGACATATCCAGCAAAGCATCAAAGCTTGCAGGGGGCGCGTCCATTGTGGTTTCGTTGTAGATAAACGCCGTATGTCCGTAGTTGAACGGCAGGAAGGTGTCATCTGTCCATTCAATGGGCAGTGTCAGCGCCGTATTGTCCTGACCATGCGCCGCAAAAAGACCCGTCGCGCGAGCTTTGGCTGTAACGTCAGAGGTGAGGCCGATCACCACATCGGCTTTGGTGCGCTCCCCTTCCAGCAAAAGGCGCGGCAACAAATCTCCGGTGGCAAATTGCAGATCACAGGCGCAGGTTTCCTCAAACCCGCTTTCGATCATCGGGCCGGGGCCCCATTCAGACGTAAAATAGTCGCCGGCATAAACAGTCAAGACCGGTGTCTCGGCCCCGGCCTGTGAGGCCAGCAAAAGTGTAGTTGCAAGTAAAGTTCTTCGCATGATCAGTCCTTTCGAATGCGTCGAACGGCGAAAGAGGATGATCATCTCACCTTCCCTCCGCCGGTCTTAACCGGTTCAGGTTCTACGGGTCCGTGTTCAACACATCTCAGCCTGAAAGGCCCCCCGAGGTAAGCCGAGGGTTAATGTGCAATGAAACGATTGGCAAGCGATAAGCTCTTGAGGCGCCGCGCCCGCGCCGCTAAGCACCCAAACCAAGGGAGCATCGTTCATGTCGATCAACAGTTTTGGCCATCTTTTCCGCGTCACCACCTGGGGTGAAAGCCATGGTCCTGCCTTAGGTGCAACAGTCGACGGCTGCCCGCCCGGCGTGGCCATTGATGAAGCCATGATTCAGCGCTGGATGGACAAGCGCAAACCGGGTCAGAACAAATATACCACCCAAAGGCGCGAGGCCGATGAGGTGCGCATTCTATCCGGCACATTTGAAGGGGTGACCACAGGAACGCCTGTGCAACTGCTGATCGAGAACACCGACCAGCGTTCAAAAGACTATGGCGATATCAAAGACAAATTCCGCCCCGGTCATGCCGACATCACCTATTTTCAGAAATATGGCATCCGCGACTACCGCGGCGGTGGGCGGTCAAGCGCGCGCGAAACGGCGGCACGTGTTGCAGCGGGCGGTCTTGCGCGCGCGGCACTGTCAGCCCTGGTTTCGAATGTCGAGATCAAAGGCTACATGACGCAGATGGGACCGCACCAGATCGACCGGGACCGGTTTGACTGGGGCCAGATTGACGAGAACCCCTTCTGGGTTCCCGATGCAACGGCGGCGGTAGAATGGGCCAACTACCTGGATGGTTTGCGCAAATCTGGCAGCTCGGTCGGCGCGATCATTGAAGTTGTCGCGCGCGGCGTGCCAGCGGGATTGGGCGCGCCCGTCTATGGCAAATTGGATACAGACTTGGCTGCAGCGATGATGAGTATCAATGCGGTCAAGGGCGTGGAAATCGGGGAAGGCATGTCGGCGGCGATGCTAACCGGCGAATTGAATGCCGACGAGATCACCATGGGACCGGACGGACCGGTTTTTTCATCAAACCACGCGGGCGGTATCCTAGGCGGAATCAGCACCGGTCAGGACATCGTCGTGCGTTTTGCTGTAAAGCCGACATCAAGCATCCTGACCACGCGCCGGACGATTACAAAAACCGGTGAGGAGACAGAAATCATTACCAAAGGCCGCCACGATCCCTGTGTGGGCATACGTGCGGTTCCAGTGGGAGAGGCCATGATGGCCTGCGTCCTGTTGGACCATTTGCTGCTGCACCGGGGACAGGTTGGTGAAAACCAAGGCCATATCGGTTAGCCTCCTGCACCATCCAAAAGGCGCGCAACATTGTCTTTGCTTTGCTCGACAACGCCGAGTGAAACACGGGAACGCGCCAACACGCGCAGTCCGATGTACTGAGTCAGCAGCGTATTGGCCAAAGCGCGCAATGCTTCATGGGGCCACTCTGCATGCACAGTGGATGAATGCAATGCGGCCTCCAGCGCGTCTCGAATGCCGCCGAGACCATGTGCCACCGCGGCTGCAATCTCCGGATCGGACATTTCAAAACCTGCCGCCGCCGAGCATAACAAACAGCCGCGCGTGTCACCTGCTGCCACGCGGTCTGACACTGCCTGAAACAGACCAAGTATCCTGTCGCGCCCGTCTGGCACGGTTACATCTGTCAACCGTTGCTTTGCAGCACCCACCGCTTCTTTATCATATTGCGCAAGAACCAGAAGGTAGAGGGTCTTCTTATCACTGAATGCCTTGTAGAGACTGCCGCGGGTGAGCCCCATACCCTCCAGCAAATCTGGAAGCCTCGCTTCTTGATAGCCTTTTTCCCAAAACACTTCAGTGGCGCGTTTGATCGCTTCTTCGGTATCGAACTCTCTGGGTCTTGCCATATGGATCTCCTGTCAACTAACGCTGTATAATTCGGAACCAATTGTTACACAACTCACGCAGACGTGTATTGTACCAATCAGTTCCTAACTCTAACTGGAGTGCATCACAAACCCTGACAGCCCAACAAAGAAAGACCGCTCTCATGAAAATCCTCGTCAATTCCTTCCTTGCAATCGGCCTTACCGTTCTCGCGACCTTCGGTGCCTTCGCCGGAACATCCGGCAGTTTCGTCGGAAAAAGTGATCACATCACTACCGGCGGTGTTACAATCGTCAAAAACGCAGATGGCACCGCCACCGTCACGCTCGATGAAAACTTCTCGCTCGATGGCGCGCCAGACCCGCGCGTTGCGTTTGGGAGAGATGGCAGCTATGCGCCTGAGGCAGATCTTGGTGTATTGCAGAACTTGAACGGCAAACAGGTTTACACCGTGCCCGCATCAGTAAACATCGACAATTACAACGAAATCTACATCTGGTGTTTGAAATTCTCGGTACCGCTCGGCGTCGCTGCACTGAACTGATTTGGTCGCGAGATCAGGCACCGAACCGCGCGCGCTTGATCTTTCCCTTTCAGGGGCGCAAGAGACGCCCATGGCGCAAAATCTCACCCAACACCGCCCTGGCCGCGCAATTGCCCTCAAGCTTTGCGCGGTCTTTTTGTTCATGGTCATGGCCGCGATCATCAAAAGTGTCTCTGGCAAAGTGCCCCCCGGCGAGGCCGTCTTTTTCCGCTCGCTCTGTGCCATGCCAGTCATTCTGTTATGGCTGTGGCAACGCGGGCAGCTACGTCAGGGATTGATCCCTTCGAACTTGATGGGCCATGTCTGGCGTGGCGTGTTCGGCACAACCGCCATGGGGCTGACCTTTGCTGGTCTGGGTCTCCTGCCCCTGCCCGAGGTAACCGCGATTGGCTATGCCACACCGATGTTCACCGTTTTGTTCGCGGCCCTCTTTCTCGGAGAACGGGTTCGCATTTTCCGATTGTCGGCAGTAGCTCTGGGACTGGTCGGAGTGATGATTGTCATGGCACCCCGTCTCAGCATAGGTGCCGATGATCTCTCGCGCGCAGCCACCTTTGGCGCAGTGATGGTACTTACGGCCTCGATCCTGCGCGCGCTGGTGCAAATTCACGTCCGCCGACTGGTAATGACCGACCACACTGCGGCAATCGTTTTCTACTTTTCGGCGACCGCCACCTGCCTGGCCTTGCTGTCGGCGCCCATTGGCTGGATCGTCGATCACCCGGCATTTGTATGGCTCTGGCCCGAACCCGACGTGTTGATCTGGCTGGTCACCGCCGGACTTGTGGGCGGTGTGGCGCAGATCATGATAACGTCATCCTACCGGTTTGGTGGCGCGTCCATGCTCGCGCCTTTTGACTATGCCTCGATGATCTTTGCTGGCATCATCGGCTATGTCGCCTTTGACGAACTGCCTACAGGCCCCATCATCATTGGTGCCAGCCTGGTCATTGCGGGTGGTGTTCTGATCATTTGGCGCGAACGTCAATTGGGGGTGGACCGCAGTAAATCTAAGCCCAATATGCCACCCTCAGGCATCCCTTAGTCACGAGGAAATCACGCAATGAGCGACGCAGAAACCCACAAGGACGACATGAAGAAGGTGCAGGCCAAGCACCGCGCCAAAGTTGCCGAAGCCAAAGACCCGGAAAAAGGCTTGGTGTTGGTGCACACTGGCAACGGCAAAGGCAAGTCCTCCAGCGCTTTTGGGGTGGTCATTCGGGCCTTGGGCTGGAAGCAAAAAGTGGGCGTCGTTCAGTTCATCAAAGGCAAATGGATCACCGGCGAACGGCGGTTCTTCGACCGGCTTGGCGACGTCACCTGGCATACAATGGGCGAGGGTTTTACCTGGGACACGCAAGACAGGGACCGCGATATCGCGGCCGCAGAGGCGGCATTCGCAAAGGCTGTGGACATGATGAACAGCGGAGAATACGACCTTGTTGTCCTCGATGAGATCAACATCGCCTTGCGTTATGACTACCTGGATGTGGCATACGTCATTGAATGCCTGAAAGCGCGGGACAAACGCACCGGGGTCATTCTGACAGGTCGCAATGCCAAGCCCGAATTGATGGAATACGCAGATCTGGTAACCGATATGACAGAAATGAAACACCCCTACAAAGCTGGCATCAAAGCTCAGCGTGGCGTAGATTATTAGTCCCTGAGTTAACCGAATTCACAGCTATGCCACGGAATGCCCCGGTTGCAGCGCGTCCTTGATCGCGGCGCGCACCCTGTCGCGTGTGCTTGGGTCGAGCGCACCCAGATCCAGCGTCAGCCTGCCATCGTCATCGACACCTTGGATCGCAGACACCGGTGACGCCTCGGCGAGGCTTTTGACATGGTAGGGGACGATTTCGCGCGCAATGCCTTTGAAGTGTACCGGGTCTGACGCGGTCGCATCAACGATATCGCGCACATGGGCATAGGTCTCGTAGCTCAACACGATCCCACCTGGCTCAGCGATGCTTTCGAGCCGGGCAGCAAGGTTCGCCTCCGCACCAATGATAGTATAGTCCATCCGCGCATCTGAACCAAAATTCCCCACGTTGCAGTAGCCCGTGTTGATGCCCATCCGCGCCTTGAAGGGGTGCTCCAGCCCTTTCAATTGCCAAACGGTTCCCAAATCGGCCAGACGCTGTTGCATCGCCAGGGCCATCTTGACACAGGCGCGCGCGTCTTCGGCCGCTCCCTTGGTTTCAGGGTCACCAAAAAACGCAACAATGGCGTCACCGATAAATTTGTCGATGGTTGCGCCATGCGCTTCCGCAATAGCCGACATCTCGGTGAAGTATTCATTCAACAATGCCGTCAGCTCTTCCGGCTGCATCCGTTCGGTTGTTGCCGTGAAATCCTTGATGTCCGAGAAAAACACCGTCAGCTTTTTTCGCTCGGTCGAGATTGTGCTGTCTTTTTCCCCGGAAAATATCGATCGATAGACTTGCGGCGACAAGTATTTGGAAATTTTCAGCGAGATGCCTGCAAGAAATTCGTTGTTGGCCGCGAGCTCGGCGTTCAGCCGGCTAAAGCGCGCAGCCAGTCGGAACTGCATTGCGGCGAATAGCAATCCAATCGTACCCGCTACAGCAAAATAGAGCAGCAACCACTTGAACGACCAGATGTTCAGCGCAACCGGCTGGCGCACCGTGACAGTCTGCAACGCACGCACGTCACCGACCTCCCAGTCCTTTTTCGGGCTTTCCAGATGCGAATTATGGCAGTTCACACAAGATCCCGACATGACTACGGGCGTGGCCAAGGTAATTCTGCGGTTCCAGATGTTGCCAGTTGACTGAATGATTGATTCAGGCGCATCGGGGTTGTCGCGAAACTCGGCCAGCGCGGCCTTTTCAAAGGGGTCGAGATTATGCGCTGGTCTGTTTTGGAAGGTATGGTCCGAAACGAACCGGTATTCGACGTCACCCTCGCTGGCACCGATCGCCTCACCCAGTTCGAGCGACAGCGTGGCCGGGATCGGGATCGCACCGGTCACATCCAGATAATTATGCAGCGCTTGCGTTTTCTCATCCGTGCTGACGACCCTGCCAACCACATTTGTGGCGTAGTAAGAGCGGACACTGCTGATCACACCATTCAAGCTGGTCGCCTGTCGTTTGAGTGTTTCATCAGAGAGGTTCTTCAGATCGAGCCAGATGGCCACCGGCAAACCGATCAAAGCCACCAGTACCAGCACAATCAGTAGCGAGGGTCTCTTTACGAAAAACAATCCAAGGCGGTCCACATTAAATCTCCCCATCAGATGGAAAGATATTAGCACACTGCCGCGCAACCATCTGTGTGCAAGTTCACTTTGCCCGTATTTGTGTTCCGGAATTCCCCCAGAAATGGCAAAAAGCATGCCGCCCGGGTGCGAGCGGCATGCACAAAAGTAACCGGTTTTTGGCAAATGGTTTTAGATGCTGATGCCCTTTGGATCCAACGTCACCGAGTAGAGCAAAGTGTCAGCACGGTCCATCAGACTCACTTTCATTTGCTGTGTTTGCCCGTCGATGTCCACCAACCCGAAAAACTGCAAGCCCATGGAGGGCGGCAGGTTGACACCCTGCGCCTCTGTCGGCGCTTTCACATATTTGACCTCGGGACCAAATGTCGCGTCCATCGCGTTGGGTCCGAATGTGCCCGCATGCAGCGGTCCCGAAACGAATTCCCAGAAGGGCTCAAAGTCCTGAAAATGCGCTTTGTCCGGGTTGTAGTAATGCGCCGCCGTGTAATGCACATCCGCAGTAAACCAGACGGTGTTGTCGATCTTGGCCGTTTTGATGAACCGCAAGAGTTCCGCCAGTTCGACCTCGCGGCCCATCGCCGGACCGTCCTGACCATCGGCAATCCCCTCGGCACCCGACTGTTCGCGGAAATTGTCCCAAACGATCAGTCCAATGGGCTGGTCAGAGGCGATCACCTTCCATGTGGCCTCGGATGCTGCCAACTCGCGCTTCAGCCATGCCATCTGTTCCGCGCCCAGCACCCGCTGATCTTCGGTGAGCTCGGTGCTGACTTTCGCGGTGTTCGGTCCGCGATAGCTGCGCAGATCCAGAAAGAAAACATCCAGCAAAGGGCCATAGTTGATCTTGCGATAGACCCGGTTCGGTTCTTCGGGCGTAATCCGCAGTGGCGTCATCTCGTGGAAGGCCCGTGTGGCGCGGGATTGCAGCATATGAACCGATTTCTCGGTGTAGCGGTCATCGCTCATCAGATCCTTGCTGTCCGACCAGTTGTTCACAACCTCGTGGTCATCCCATTGCATGAAGGTCGGAACCACCGCGTTCATGGCCTGAACATGTTGGTCCAGCATGTTGTATTTCCACTGACCACGGAACTCATCCAGCGTCTCGGCGACCTTGCGTTTCTCATCCGGCAGCACGGTGTTTTTCCAAAGGGTGCCATCTTTGAGTTCCACCTCATCCTGCATCGGGCCGTCTGCATAGACCGTGTCGCCGGAATGGATGAAAAAATCAGGCTGGTGCTGCGCCATGGTGGCATAGGTGGCCATGCCCGCATCATCAATTCCCCAGCCCTGCCCCGCAGTGTCCCCCGACCAGGCAAACCGGACATCGCGACGGGCCATCGGGGCGGTACGGAACCGACCTACCAAGGGTTCCGACACAGCATTAATGTCGTTGAGGTCAGCCGCGACGAAACGGTAAAAGATATCCTGATCAGACGGTAAATTGCCGATCAGACGTTTTATCGTCATGTCGCTTGTTGGGATTGCATCCATGAATGCCAGCCGACGTGCATCGGCAAAGCTCTCGGTGGTGGACACGTCCATGCTGATCCGCGCGGGGCGATCAGTACGGGTCCAGATCATACCTGACGATGTGTCTACGTCGCCGGACTGAACGCCATGGGTGAACACAGGACGCGACGCGGCGCGGCTGATGGCGGGCATGGCGAGGCTGGTGACGAAAGCAGTGGATCCGGCAAGAACGGCGCGGCGGGTGGGGCGTATGAGACGTGTCATCAAATTCTCCGTGTGGCGTGTGGCTACCGTCACATGGAACTGGTTTTACGTAACGCTTGAGAGACACACTTGTAACGGAAAGGACAAGATTTTGTAACGTCCAAAAGTCAGCCTAGTCCAGCGTCTCCACGGCACCCGGATGCGTGTTTGTCACATAGGTCATGGGGCTATAATCCAATACCAATGAGAAATAACACGGCTCCTTTATCTGCTGCTTTATTGCCAACTCCAGCGCATCCAGAAGCCGCGCCGTAAAGGCGGTATCCCGATGCGGCTTACGCAACATCGAGATCGCTATGAGGCAATGGCTGTGGTGAAAGAGATCGGTCGGATAAGCACGTCCCTTGCACGCGCCCGACCCGTCGTCATGCTCTAGAATTGTCGTTTCGATCACCCGCAACACGGCAACAGCGTCAAACGACAAATCAGAGGAGAACTTAATTTCCGCATGTGGCATCAAGAACCCTTCAGGCGTCAGCTTCGCACCAACGTCTCATAACTCTGCGCAATCTCACGCGTGATGCTGCCAACCTCGAAATTGTACTCGCCGATCTGGCCGACGGGGGTGACCTCAGCCGCTGTGCCGGTCAACCAGCATTGCTCAAACCCTTCAAGCTCTTCGGGCATGATGTGACGCTCATGCACCCTGATCTGGCGGTCCTTCAGCATGCCGATCACCGTCTGGCGGGTGATTCCGTTGAGGAAACAATCCGGATCAGGGGTGTGCACTTCGCCATCTTTAACAAAGAAGATATTGGCCCCGGTCGCTTCGGCCACATAGCCGCGATAATCGAACATCATCGCATCCGAACACCCTTTTGTTTCGGCGGTGTGTTTGGACATTGTGCAGATCATATAGAGACCCGCCGCTTTGGCATGGCTGGGGATCGTCTCAGGGCTTGGGCGTTTCCATTTGGAAATGTCCAGTTTGGCGCCCTTCATTTTCGCGTCGCCGTAGTAGGCACCCCATTCCCAAGCGGCAATCGCCATCTGAACCGGATTGCGCGCGGAGGCGACACCCATGTCTTCGCCCGCACCACGCCAGGCGACGGCGCGCACATAAGCGTCCTGCAAACCACTTGCGGTCAAAACCTCGACCTTCGCGGCTTCGATCTCATCCACGGTGTAGGGAATTTCGAAATCGATCATCTCCGCCGAGCGCTTAAGACGTTCGGAATGTGCGCGACTTTTGAAAATCTTGCCGTTGTACGCCCGTTCGCCCTCGAAAACCGAAGAGGCATAGTGCATGGCATGGGTCAGAATATGAATATTGGCATCACGCCACGGGATCATTTGCCCGTTCATCCAGATTGTACCATCACGATCATTATAAGCGCCTGCCATCGTCTTTCCTTCCCCAGAGCATCATGTTTTCAAATATTGCGCAAAATACGACCGAAACGGACATAAAATTGCGCAAAAGCTGCGATTCGATAGCTCTTCACCCTTGGAATGTCAACAACACTGACATATGCTCGCCAAAACAAAATTTATAGAACGTGGGACAAAGTATGGCGGATGGTCGGAGCACAACGGCCCACAGCGGCGAAAACCTTCTGTTTTTAACTGACGAGCGGCTGCGGCAAGGCATCGAAGCGATGTTCTTTGCCTACCGCGGCTTTACCGCCGACCCGGACCGCATTCTGGCAGAGATGGCTTATGGTCGCGCGCATCACCGGGCGGTCCACTTTATCAACCGTGCACCCGGCACAACAGTAAACAATTTACTCAATATACTGGGTGTCACGAAACAATCTCTCAACCGTGTCTTGCGTACCCTGATCGAGGATGGTCTGGTAGAAAGCAAGGTTGGCAAGCGTGACAAGCGCGAGCGCCATTTGTTTTTGACCCAAGAAGGCCAAGCGCTGGAACAGAAACTCTCAGATGCCCAACGTGTGCGCATGCGCATGGCCTTTCGCGAAGCAGGGCCTGAGGCCGTGGCCGGGTTCAGGCAAGTGTTGGAAGCGATGATGGACCGGGAAATGCGCTTTGCCTACAACCGCTTGAAGGACAGCAGCCAATGAGTGATATGGACGCGCACCTGCTCATCGTGGATGACGATGAACGCATACGGACGCTTTTGCAAAAGTTCCTGATGCGCAACGGGTTTCTGGTGACAGCCGCGCGTGATGCAGCACATGCCCGGCGCATTCTTTCAGGTCTGGATTTTGACCTTATCGTTCTGGACATCATGATGCCGGGCGAGGACGGGTTGTCGTTTACAAAGGCGTTGCGCGAAACCCACGATGTTCCCATATTGCTATTGACCGCCAAGGGCGAGACAGGCAATCGAATTGAGGGCCTGGAAGCTGGTGCAGATGACTATCTGGCCAAGCCTTTCGAGCCTAAGGAACTGTTGTTACGCATAAACGCTATACTGCGGCGTATGCCCGAAACCCTCATAGACCACGCCGCACCAAAAGTCCTGTCTCTCGGCACAATCAAATATGACATGGAACGGGGCGAGATGTGGCAGGGCGAAGATCTGGTGCGGCTGACCGCCACAGAGATGCAATTGATGAAAATATTCTCCGCAAGCTGCAACGAGCCCATCAGCCGGTCCAAGTTGGTCGAAGAACTGGGCCGCGACAGAGGACAGGCGCAGGAGCGTGCCGTTGACGTGCAGATCACGCGTTTGCGTCGCAAAATCGAAGACGATCCGAAACAGCCACGGTTTTTGCAAACAGTGCGCGGCGCGGGATACATGCTGGCTCCGGAATAGTAATTGCGCGGCAGCGCCGCTGCGAGTTTGACCCGCGCCGCACCTTTCCTGCATCTACTTGAACCGCCGTCATGCACCACGGACTGGTGCTGCGCGCGAAATGCCATTAGAAAAGCGTGACGCAAGATACAGGACCTTCCAGCATGACCGACACACCCACCGAAGAGATGAGCTTCGAGCAAGCCATGGCCGAGCTTGAGAAAGTGCTTGGGCAGCTGGAGCGTGGCGATGTGGCGTTGGATGAAAGCATTGCGCTTTACGAGCGCGGTGCCGCTTTGAAAGCCCGGTGCGAGGCCAAGCTGAAGGAGGCCGAAGAAAAGGTCGCGGCAATCACGCTTGATGGCGACGGCAAACCAACGGGTGTTACGCCGGTTGAAGGGCTCTGACCATGTTCGCCGAACGTCTGGGCACTTCTGCTCGGGCCATTCAGACACATTTCGATCAGGTCCTTGCGGTTTTGGATGACCTCCCCGTTGTTCATGCAATGGCGCATGCCACCGGCGGCGGGAAACGACTGCGCGGGTTTTTGGTCCTTGAAAGCGCGCGTTTGCACGGCGTTGGACCTGACCGCGCGATCTGGCCCGCCACAGCGATTGAGGCCCTTCACGCCTATTCGCTGGTGCACGACGATCTGCCCTGCATGGACGATGACGATCTGCGTCGCGGCCAGCCTACCGTCCACAAGAAATGGGATGACGCCACGGCGGTTTTGGCCGGTGACGCGCTGCAGGCATTGGCGTTTGATTTGGTCTCGAGACCTGAGACCGGCCCGCCTGAGGTACGTGTGACACTGACCGCTACCCTCGCCAAAGCCGCCGGCGTGCAAGGCATGGTGCTGGGACAGGCCCTCGACATGGCCGCTGAAACTGCCTCAGCACCTTTGACGCTCGACCAGATAACCGCCTTGCAACAAGGTAAAACCGGTGCATTGATCGAATGGTCCGCCACGGCGGGTCCCCGTCTGGCCCGGGCCGATACAGCGGCATTGCAGCGCTATTCACAGGCCTTGGGTCTGGCATTTCAGATCGCCGATGATGTGCTGGACGTGACCGGCAACAGCGACACCATCGGCAAAGCCGTTGGCAAAGATGCCGAAGCAGGCAAGGCCACATTTGTGTCGCTCCTGGGTCTGGACGCCGCGCGCAAACGGGCTGACGAACTCGTTGAGCAGGCCTGTGACAGCTTGGCGGGTTACGGAAATGACGCCGACACCTTAAAAGAAGCCGCACGCTTTGTTGTGACGCGTGCGCATTGAGAGACAGTAATATGACGTCAGAGACCCCCAAAACGCCTTTGTTGGACATGGTGCATCGACCCGCCGATATGAAACAACTGTCTGATGCCCAGCTCACGCAGTTGGCCCATGAGTTGCGCTCTGAAACCATTTCTGCGGTCTCCGAGACCGGCGGACACCTCGGCGCCGGTCTGGGTGTCGTGGAGTTGACCGTGGCGCTGCATGCGGTTTTTGACACCCCCCGCGACAAGCTCATCTGGGATGTCGGGCACCAATGTTATCCGCATAAGATCCTGACGGAACGCCGCGACCGCATCCGCACATTGCGCATGAAAGGCGGCTTGAGCGGTTTCACGAAACGCGCCGAATCGCCCTATGACGCCTTTGGCGCGGCCCATAGTTCCACTTCGATCTCTGCCGCCTTGGGATTTGCCGTGGCGCGCGATCTGGGCGGGGTGGTGCCCGAAGGCCTCGGCGATGCGATTGCGGTGATCGGCGACGGCTCCATGAGTGCCGGCATGGCCTATGAGGCGATGAACAACGCGGGGCACCTGAAAAAGCGCCTGATTGTGATCCTGAACGACAATGAGATGTCGATTGCCCCACCCGTCGGTGCCATGTCCACATACCTCAGCAAGCTCTACGCTGAAGAACCGTTTCAGGACTTCAAGGCCGCCGCCAAAGGGGCGGTCAGTCTGCTGCCCGAGCCCTTCCGCGAAGGCGCTAAACGCGCCAAGGATATCCTCAAAGGCATGGCCGTTGGCGGCACCCTCTTTGAACAGCTCGGGTTCTCCTATCTGGGCCCAATCGACGGGCATGATATGGACCAGCTGCTGCCGGTCCTGCGCACGGTCAAAGCCCGCGCCACCGGGCCCATCCTCATCCATGTGCTCACCAAAAAGGGCAAGGGCTACGCCCCGGCCGAAACCGCACGGGACAAGGGCCATGCCACTGCCAAGTTCGACGTGGTCACCGGCGCGCAGAAAAAGGCCGCCTCCAATGCACCCAGCTATACCCGTGTCTTTGCCGACAGCCTGTTGCAGGAGGCTGCCGAAGACGACAAGATCTGCGCGGTGACGGCGGCAATGCCGGATGGCACCGGGCTGAACCTCTTTGCCGAGCGCTACCCCAGCCGGTGTTTTGATGTGGGCATCGCCGAGCAGCATGGCGTGACCTTTTCCGCGGCTCTGGCGGCAGGGGGCATGAAACCCTTCTGCGCGCTCTATTCCACTTTTCTGCAACGCGGCTACGATCAGGTCGTGCATGATGTTGCGATCCAACGCCTACCGGTGCGGTTCGCCATAGATCGCGCCGGCCTTGTGGGCGCGGATGGCGCGACCCATGCGGGCGCCTTTGACATTGCCTATTTGTCCAATCTGCCGGGTTTCGTGGTGATGGCCGCCGCCGATGAGGCGGAGTTGAAACACATGGTGGCCACTGCCGCAGCCCATGATACCGGGCCGATCGCTTTCCGTTTCCCGCGCGGAGAAGGCAATGGTGTTGATATGCCCGAACGCGGACAACCGCTGGAAATTGGCAAGGGCCGGATCATCTCGCAAGGCGCGCGGGTGGCGCTGCTGTCCTTTGGCACCCGTCTGGCAGAGGTTGAAAAAGCCGTTGAAACACTTTCAGCGCGGGGTGTCACGCCCACCGTCGCGGACGCGCGTTTTGCCAAACCTTTGGACCGTGATCTGATCCTACAACTGGCGGCAGACCATGAGGCTCTGATCACCATCGAAGAAGGAGCCGTGGGTGGATTTGGCAGCCATGTGGCACACTTGCTTGCCGAAGAGGGCGTTTTCGATACGGGGCTGAAATACCGCTCAATGGTGCTGCCCGACATCTTCATTGATCAAGCAAGCCCCGCAGATATGTACAAGGTCGCAGGCATGAATGCCGCCGAGATCGAAAGCAAAGTCCTCAGCGTTCTCGGCGTGGCTCAGATCGGCGAAGCGCGGGCCTGAACCCGCCCAGCGCAGGACCTCGATGGGCTTCAAAACGCGGCCTCCGCTGGGTCAGAGCATCGCCTTCAGCCCGGTCCGGTAATCCGGATACAGCAGTTTGACCCCTAATTCCTCCTTGATCCTGTCATTGCGCACTTTTTTGCTCTCGGCATAGAAGCTGCGCGCCATTGGGGTCATCTCGGCAGTCTCGAAATCCACTTCAGGCGGCACCGGTAGGCCCAAAAGCTCCGCGGCATGGGCAATCACATCCTGAGGCGGCGCCGGGTCATCGTCGCAAAGGTTGTAAATCGCGCCCGGATTGGGCTGCGCCAACGAAGCCTCCAGAACCTGCGCGATGTCCTCAACGTGAATGCGCGAGAATACCTGTCCTTTCTTGATGATACGCCGCGCGGTCCCATTGCGGACCTTGGCAAAGGGTCCACGTCCGGGGCCGTAAATACCCGCCAGGCGGAAAATATGCAGGTTGAGACCGGCAATCGACTGCCACTGGCTTTCCGCTGCCACACGCGCTTGACCGCGCTTGGTCGAGGGCGTCAAAGGTGATGTCTCATCCACCCAACCGCCCTGATGATCCCCATAAACCCCTGTGGTCGACAGATATCCGACCCACGGCAAACGCGGGGCCGCCGCAGAAATCTCTGTCTGCAGCGCATTCAGCGTCGGATCACCATCAGGTCCGGGCCCGGCAGAAATCAGCAATGCATCGATCTCGCCCAGAAGCGGCGCCAGATCCGTGCCCGGCCAGATCACAGGGTCCACACCCGTGGCGGAAATCTGGGCAGCTTTTTCAGCGCTGCGTGTGGTGCCGATGACGCGCCAGCCCTGCGGCAATAGACGTGCCGCCAGCGCGCGTGCTGAAAAACCGTGCCCGATCGAAAGAAGCGTTTTTGTCATGGGTGTAAGGTGAACGTCCAAAGCCAGAGGTTCAAGCCCCGCGTCCCGGTTTGCCTCAGCGGCCTTTCCAGACCGGGTCGCGCTTTTCGGCAAAGGCGCGCGCACCTTCCAGCTGGTCTTCGGAGCCATAGAGCCGGTCAACCGTTTCCAATTGTCGTCGGGTGATGCGGTTCATGGCATCCTGAAATTTGGCGTCTTCAGCATCGCGCACAATTTCCTTGATGGCCGCGTAAACCAGCGGCGGTCCGGAGGCGAGCATTTCCGCCAGAGCCCAGGCCCGGTCCATCAGGTCGCCCGCTGGTACAATCTCATTCACAAGACCCCAGTGTTTGGCTTCGACCGCGTCGAACCAACGGCCCGTCAGCAGCAGTTCCATGGCAATGTGATAGGGAATGCGCTTTGGCAGCTTGACCGAAGCCGCATCTGCCACCGTCCCGGAACGAATTTCCGGCAGCGCAAAACTGGCATGCTCCGCTGCGAGGATCATGTCAGAGCTCAGTGCCAATTCCAGCCCGCCGCCGCAAGCAATCCCATTGATCGCTGCAATGACCGGTTTGTTCAGCCCGCGCAACTCCTGCAAGCCGCCAAAACCACCCACGCCGTAATCCCCATCCACCGCGTCCCCCTCTGCAGCGGCCTTGAGATCCCAACCGGGGCAAAAGAACTTTTCGCCGCCCCCGGTTAGAATGGCCACGCGCAGCTCGGGATCATCCCTGAAATCGGCAAATACTTCGCCCATCAAGCGGGAGGTCACCAGATCGATGGCATTGGCCTTGGGGCGATCCAAGGTGACCTGCAAAATGGCCCCTTTTCGGGTGGTTTTAATCGGGTCCATCTACGTCTCCTTTTGGGGTGGGCCTGCGGCCATCATGATCAGCGCATCACCTGCGACGGCGCGGTCTTTGGTACAGATCAACGGGTTGATCTCAGCTTCGTTCATTGTGCTCTGATGCGCAATGACGCAGGCTTGCAGCCCCATGATGGCCGCCGTGATGGCGGTGATATCTGCCGCTGGCCTGCCACGGTAACCGGCGAGCAAGGGATATGTCTTGAGCTCTTTGATCGCCGCCTGGACATCCGCTTCTGTCACGGGCAACAAAAGCGACACTGTGTCCTGCCAAAGCTCAGTCATGACGCCACCCGCGCCAAGTGTCAGCACAAACCCATGCGCCGCGTCCCTGGTCACACCGACCAGCAATTCCGCAACGCCGTCCTCGACCATCTCTTCGACAAGAAAGCTCTCCGCCACAATGCCACCGGCGACACAAGCAAGCGAATCATGGGTCAAATTCAACCGCACAGCGCCGGCCTCGGACTTATGCGCAAGACCCAGACCCTTCAAAACCAAGGGTGCGGTGATGCCTGCAGCCAGACCGAAATCTGCTGTGGATGGTACAACAACGCCTTTCGGCACCGGCACCCCATGGGCACGCAAAAGATCCTTGGCCTCGGCCTCATACAGCAACCGCGGCGGCAGCACGGCCCCCGGCACAAGCGGCGCGACATCCTGAAGCGGCGTCATGTTTGCCGCCGCCTCAGACACCACCATCGCCTCGCGCAGCCCGCAGATCGGCGTTACAC
Source organism: Roseobacter sp. (assembly GCF_045106495.1). GTDB lineage: Bacteria > Pseudomonadota > Alphaproteobacteria > Rhodobacterales > Rhodobacteraceae > Roseobacter. Next base: position 43,551 of record NZ_JBGCEQ010000013.1, on the reverse strand, counting down.
CGGCGGCCAGCAAACGTGCGGAAACGTCAAGCGGCATCAACTCCGGAAGGGTCGCGACAACGGCCACAGGCCGCCCGGCTTCTGCGCGCACGGCAATCGCAGCCTGCGTGGCGGCCTCCCATGCACTGGCGTCAGTATGCGGGTAGTCGATGATCAACATCACCAGGCCAATGTGCGCTGCGGCCATCGGCAACCAGGCGGCCGTCATCTGCTCCACATCCCCCCAAACATAGGTGTGATAATCCAAGGGGTTAGACAACGCCACCATGGGCCCCAAGGCCATCTCAAGGTCTGATTTCTGGCTGTCCTGCAGCGGCGGAAACACTAGGTTCAAATCCGCCGCAGTATCCGCTGCAAGGCTGGCTTCTCCACCAGAACAACTGATGCAGGACAGTGCGTTGCTCTGCAATGGCCCACTCACATGCAAGAGTTTCAAGGCCTCCAGAAAACACGGCAAATCATGGACCCGCGCAATGCCAAACCTGCGCAGCAGCGCCGCAGCCCCTGCTTCACTGCCGGCCAGCGACGCAGTATGCGAAACGGTGGCCTGTCGCGCTTGCTCTGATGCGCCGACCTTCAATGCGATCAGAGGCACACCTTTGGCCTGCGCCTTCAACGCCAAAGCATGCCAAGCCGCCACATCGCCAAACCCCTCGATATGCAGACCAATCGCCGTAATGCGCCTGTCCTCCAGCAGGGCCGTGGCAATTTCCGCCTGGCTGGTCTGTGCCATATTCCCGCAAGTCACTACGTAAGCCAGGGGCAGGCTGCGCAGCTGCATGGTCAGATTGATCGCGATATTGGAGCTTTGGGTCAGAATCGCGACGCCCGTCTCAACCCGGGCGCATCCATGTTGATCCGGCCATAACAGCGCACCGTCCAACGCATTGATGAACCCATAGCAGTTCGGCCCAAGGATCGGCATATCACCCGCTGCCTGCACGAGATCGGCTTGCAAATCGGCGCTCTGCGCGTCTTCGGCCACCGCCTCGGAAAACCCGGAGGCAAAACAAACCGCCCCCCCTACGCCCCGTCGCGCCAATTCACCCACTGCGCGAACCGTAAGATGCCTGTTGACCCCAATGAAAGCCGCGTCGGGCACCACTGGTAGTTCGGCGATGGTTGCATGGGCGGCGATCCCCTCAACCGGTGCCGGATCGGGATGCACCCGCCAGATCGGACCGACGTAGCCTTGCGCCACAGCCTGCACGATGACTTGCCGACACCATTCGCCACCGCCGATCACAACGATCGACTGCGGGTGCAGCAAACGACTCAGGTTCCTGGCCATCAGGGTTCAGGCCCCCAGGGCACGCAGCAGATCCCGGCTGATGATGTGGCGCTGGATCTCCGACGTCCCGTCCCAGATCCGCTCCACCCGCGCATCGCGCCAGAACCGCTCCAGCGGGTAGTCATTCATCAACCCCATACCGCCGTGAATCTGGATTGCAGCATCGGTGACACGCGCAAGCATCTCGGAAGCATAGAGCTTGGCGCTGGCAATCTCGCGGTTGGCTGGCAATTCCTTGTCGAGCCGGTCCGCACTGGCCAGTGTGAGCAAATCGGCGGCATCTATTTCGGTCACCATATCCGCCAGCTGAAAGCTGACCCCCTGGAATTTGCCGATCTTCTGGCCGAATTGCTCGCGTTCCGCCGCGTAGTTCAGCGCGTAGTCAAAGACACGGCGCGCGCGCCCTACGCTCATCGTGGCCACAGTGATCCGCGTGGCATAAAGCCAGGTGTTCATCACCTCGAACCCGCCATCGACCGCGCCCAGCACCTGCGCATCCGGCAAGCGGCACTCGTCGAAATCGAGGATCATGTTCTTGTAGCCACGATGGCTGACCGATTTGTAACCGTCCCGGATGGTGAAACCCGGCGTGCCGCGATCCACCAGAAAGGCCGTGATGCGTTTCTTGGGGCCTTTTGGTGTCTGATCCTCGCCTGTGGCAATGAAGACGATAATGAAATCGGCATGCTCCGCACCGGAAATGAAATGTTTGGTGCCATTCACCACCCAATCCCCGCCCTCGCGTCGTGCTGCACATTTCATACCGCGCACGTCAGATCCCGCACCCGGTTCGGTCATCGCCAAGGCATCCATCTTTTCGCCACGCACCGCCGGCATCAAATAGCGCTCCACCTGCGCGCCCTCACAGGCCATCAGGATGTTCTGCGGGCGGCCAAAGAAATGGTTCAAGGCCATCGATCCACGACCCAATTCGCGCTCCACCAGCGCAAACTCCAGATGATTCAAACCGGCACACCCGACGGATTCCGGAAAATTACAGGCATAAAACCCAAGTTCTATGGTCTTGCGTTTGATCTCATCGGCTATTTCCTGCGGCACTTCGCCAGTGCGCTCCACCACATCTTCATGCGGGTAGATCTCGTTTTCCACAAAGCTGCGGACCGTATCCGCGATCATATGGTGCTCGTCCGTGAGGCCGTAATTCATGTATACATCTGCTTTTTGCGCGCGCGGGTTTCTTCTGTGGCTTGCGCCGATCCATCATGGTAGCTGCCAAACCAACGGTCCCAGGGCATTTCGACTGTGCCGTAATTGCATTCGAAATAGCGGTGATGCAGTTGGTGAAAGAACACCCCGATCTGCGCCCGGCGCTTGTCTTGGACCACAAGGTCTTCAAACCCCGAGTGCGAGAATACCGGGTGCGTGGATTGCACATAGCCATGGAACAGCACATGCAACGGGTGGCTGGGCACAATAAAGTGGATCGCGAAGTTTGTATAAAACAGGATGTGCTCAATCGGGTGCATCGAGATGCCCGACCAAGGCCCCACATTCACGTTCCTGTGGTGCAGCGCATGCGCCATTTTGTACAGCGGCGGCCAATGCAGCAGCCTGTGCACCCAATAGAAGTGAAAGCTCGACCAGATCGGGATCAGCACAAAAAACGCAACAAACCAGAGCGGATTGCCCGGGAAGAGCGCAACCGGCGCATAGCCATTTGCCATGGCCCAAAACACCGCCACCTGCGCCGCCGTCCAGATCGTGATGCCGCTGGCAATGTGCCAGAACATATTGTCATAGACTTGATTGCCAAAGGTGAAACCGCCATTGTCGCGCGCTTGATCGCGGGGGTCGTATTTGGTGCGGTCCCCCTGCCCTTTGCGCATGATCAAACAATAATGCAAGGTGCCTGCGCACATCACCTGCGGCACCAAATTGGCGATCCAGACCTGCGCTACCCAAGCCCAGCCCAGCACCTGCATCTCTGCAAGGTCGGGCAAAATCAGAAAATAAGCGGCCACAGCGATGACAAAACAAAGAGTGGTTGTCGACAGTTCCAGCCAGAACGCCGCGTACCAGCGAAAAACGGCGGCCGGTTTGGAGGGCCATTGAAACAGAGGGTTTTGTGCAAGCGGTGTTTCCGGCCGAAAATTCCATCGCCCGGCCTCGCGGGCCTCCGCGTCATTGGGCATAGGTGGATCCTTCCTCATCCAGGATGGCTTTGAGTTCGGCCAGATGGCGCAGATCCTGTTCGGGGTATTCTTCAATCTCGCGCGCGGTTTTTTCAGCCACATCATCCGGCAGAACACGCAGTGGTTTGCCCGTTTGCAGCGCGATCATATAAGTCATGCAGGCGCGTTCGAAGTAGAACAACCGGTTGAAGGTGTCGGCGACCGTGTCGCCAATGACCATGATGCCGTGGTTGCCCATGACCATGACCTTTTTCTTCGGGTCATCAAAAAGTTGCGCACAGCGCTCGCCCTCTTCCTCAAACGCAAGCCCGCCGTAGTTTTCATCCACGACAACCCTGTCAAAGAACATGCAAGCGTTCTGGTCCACCGGTGGAAGTCGGCTATCGGCCAGCGCTGCAAGCGCGGTCGCATAAGGCGAATGCACGTGCATCGCGCACCGGGCATGGGCACAGTGGCGGTGCATCCCACCGTGCAGGCCCCAAGCTGTGGGGTCCGGCGCGTCCGGGCCCTCGAGGGCTTTGGGATCATTGATATCCACCACAATCAGATCCGAGGCCTTGATGCGCGAAAAATGCATCTGATTGGGATTCATCAGAAACCTTGTGCCGCTGTCATTGATCGCCAGACTAAAGTGATTAGCCACCGCTTCGTGCATGTTCAGCCGCACGGTCCAGCGAAAGGCCGCGGCGAGATCCACGCGTTCTTGCCAGTTGTCCATATTGGGGCGCATTTGGGTCACGGTCATGTGGTCGTCCTCCGGTCTGATCGCCCATAGGAGAACACCCAAAGCGCTTGTTTGACCAATGAAAAAATCGTAAGTGACGCATAAGTTAAACTAATGGATACGTTATAGTGACTGGCCTGCCCCCTCTGAACTGGCTGCGCGCCTTTGAAGCCTCGGCGCGAAACCTCAGCTTTACCGGGGCTGCGCGGGACTTGAACATGACCCAAAGCGCTGTGAGCCAGCAGATCAAAGCCCTGGAAGGGTTTCTGGGGCGCCCGCTGTTTCACCGCCGCCCGCGCGCGCTGGAACTCACGCAAACCGGCATCAGCTATCTGCCCGTGGTGCGCGACGCTTTCCGCACCCTTGCTCATGGCACCCGCGCGCTTACACGAAACGAAAGCGATGTGCTCCAGATCCAATGCAACCTGACCTTTGCCATTCAATGGCTTGCGCCGCGGTTGCCCCGGTTCCGACAAGCCCATCCCGAGGTGCAAATCAATCTGATGACAGAGCTTTGGGAAGCCCGTGACATGGCCGAGGGGGCGGATGTGGAAATTCGGTTCTCCGTGCGCCCCTCAGATCAAGTCCATGCGGAACTTCTGGCGACCGATCACTACTACCCTGTCTGCGCACCGGGCTATCCGGTGACGCTCGAAACGCTGGCGCATCACCCGCTTTATGACTGCTCGAACATGATGGGCACCTGGGCGGTCTGGGCCGAAGAGCAGGGCTTGGACTGGTCCGACCCCGTGGTGACCTATGCCACAACCTATTCAATCCCGCTCTCCGTGGCCGTAACGGGCGGCGGCATGGCGCTCGCGCACGACATCATCGCACAGGGTCTGATCGATGCGGGCCACCTCATCGTGCCCTTCGCTCACCGCGCCCGGATGCAGGAAGCCTACTACCTGATCCAATCCCCCCGCGCTCAGGCCATGCCGTCTGCACAAGCGTTTTCAAGCTGGTTACGACAAGAGATCTTCGGACGCGGGGCGGTCTAATGCCCGCCCCAAGGGCCCCTTGTCCGACCCGTCTAAATTGCCCGGCTGGGCACCCAGGCATACCCATCGTTACACAAGATGTAGGCCTCGCGCAGGCCGTGAGGTTTGTCCGTGGGCGGTTGCAGGATCATAGCCCCCAGCGCTTCTGCCTTGGCAACGGCCTCTTCCGGATCCGTGTCGTAGAGCCGAATCTCAACACCAGCCCCGCGCGGCGGGTTTTCCGGCAGCAAGCCCAAAAGCGGGTTGGCCCCATAGGTGCCGTCACTGTGCAACTGAAAGACTTCCGCGCCATAGGTGATGATCGCGAAATCCGCGCTCAGTCGATGCACACCCATATCAAATACACTGTGCAAAAAGGCGCTGGTCCCCCGCACATCCCGCACGAGTAGGTTCAGACCGATCCCACGCAGGCTTTTGCCGAAATCATCCGCCGAGACAGTTTCATAGTCCATCTGATGCGCTCCTCGCTTGAACATCCCTAAAACCCGTGTCACCTAGGGACATGACGCAGAAAACTTTTCCCACATGGCCCGAAGCAGCAGCCCAGCTGATCGCCGTTGCCACGGGTCAAAGCCCCGCAGATACAGTGATACAGGGCGGTAAATGGGTCAATGTCCATACCCGAGAGGTGCTGGACGGCTACGACATCGCCATTGCCGCCGGTCGCATCGCCTGTGTTGTGCCCGATGCCGCCTCTTGTGTCGGGCCCAAAACCAAGGTCATCCAGGCGCATGGGCGCTATATGATCCCCGGCCTGTGCGACGGGCATATGCACATCGAAAGCGGCATGCTCACCCCGGCGGAATTCGCCCGTGCGGTCATTCCGCATGGCACCACCTCCATGTTCACCGATCCGCATGAGATCGCCAATGTGCTGGGGCTCGACGGTGTGCGCATGATGCATGACGAGGCGTTGATGCAACCGGTCAACATCTTCAACCAAATGCCCTCCTGCGCGCCTTCTGCGCCCGGCATGGAAACCACCGGCTTCGAGATATCGCCCGAAGACGTGGCGGAAGCCATGCAATGGCCCGGGATCATCGGGCTGGGCGAGATGATGAATTTCCCCGGCGTATCCAACGCCGATCCCAAGATGCTGGCCGAAATCGCCGCCACCCAGAACGCCGGTAAAACCGTGGGCGGGCACTATGCCTCACCCGATCTGGGTCCGGCCTTTGCCGGCTATGTCGCGGGCGGGCCAGCGGACGACCACGAAGGCACCTGTGAGGCCGACGCCATCGCGCGGATGCGCCAGGGCATGCGGTCGATGATCCGATTGGGGTCGGCCTGGTATGACGTCGAAACCCAGATCACCGCCATCACCGAAAAAGGCCTCGACCCGCGCAATATGATCCTGTGCACAGACGATTGTCACTCCGGCACGTTGGTCGGCGAGGGGCATATGAACCGGGTGGTGCGCCACGCGATCGATTGCGGCTGTGATCCGCTGGTCGCATTGCAGATGGCCACGATCAACACTGCCACGCATTTTGGCCTGGAACGCGAGATCGGCTCCCTGACACCGGGCCGTCGGGCCGATGTAATCCTGACATCGGATTTGAAATCTCTGCCCATCGAAACCGTGATCGCACGGGGCGAGATCATTGCGGAAGATGGCACCTGTCTGGTGGATTGCCCGCATTTCGATTGGCCTGACGCAGCCCGTCAAACCGTCCATATGGGCAAGGCGCTGGGGCCGGATGATTTCAAGATCCCCGCGCCCACCGGGGCCAATGCCGTGCGCGCCAATGTGATCGGCGTTGTGGAAAATCAGGCCCCGACTAAGGCCTTGCAATTCGAGCTGCCAGTTACCGAAGGCCGTGTACAGGCCACGGGCGAAGTCTGCCAGATTGCGCTGGTCGAACGCCACCGCGCCACGGGCGCCGTAACCAACGCCTTTGTCTCGGGCTTTGGCTATGACGGGCCAATGGCCATGGCCTCCACCGTGGCCCACGACAGTCACCATATGATCGTGGTGGGCACCGACGTGGACCACATGGCGCAGGCCGCCAACCGATTGGGCGAGGTCGGCGGCGGCATCGTGATCTTCAAGGACGGGGTAGAATTGGCTCTGGTCGAACTGCCCATCGCTGGCCTGATGTCAGACCGCCCTGCCACCGAAGTTGCCGCCAAGGCGGATCAGATGATGCAGGCCATGCGCGACTGTGGCTGCACACTCAATAACGCCTATATGCAGCATTCGTTGCTGGCCCTTGTGGTCATCCCGGAGCTTCGGATTTCCGATCTGGGCTTAGTAGACGTTCGCAGTTTTGAATTCATTCCAGTAATCGAGCCCTTGTCATGACCGAAATACAAACCCCGAACGCCCCTGTCGCCGAGGAATTCCATGATGCGACCGCTGCGGTGGCGCGACTGGAGGGGCTTTACAACCAGGCCAGCACCTTTCTCTGCGACCACTTCATCAAGGCCATCACGCAAGGCGCACCGGAAAAACGCGTCCGTGCTTTCTATCCCGAAGTGTTGTTTAAAACCTCAAGCTACGCGCAGGTCGATACCCGCCTGAGCTTTGGTCATGTCTCTGCGCCCGGCAGCTTTCGCGCCACCATCACGCGCCCGGATCTCTTTCGCAGCTACTTGATCCAACAGATCGGCCTGCTGATCGAAAACCACGGCCAACCTGTCAGCATCGGCCCCTCGCAAACGCCCATGCCGGTGCATTTCGCCGTGGCCAATGACGCCCATATCACCGTGCCGCAAGAAGGCGCCGCCGACTTCACTCTGCGCGATGTCTTTGACGTGCCGGATCTGTCGACCACCAATGATGACATCGTAAACGGCACCTATGTCGCAACCGACGGCGTCGGGCCCCTGGCCCCTTTCACCGCACAGCGGGTGGATTATTCACTGGCGCGGCTGACCCATTATACAGCGACCGACGCCAGCCACTTTCAGAACCATGTGCTCTTTACCAATTACCAGTTCTACGTTTCCGAATTCGAAGCCTACGCACGGACCCAGCTTGACGACCCGGCCTCGGGCTATACCGCCTTTGTCTCCACCGACAACGCGACCATCACCGCTGGCGACCAACCGCTCGCCGATCCGATCAAGACGCCTCAGATGCCAACCTACCATCTCAAACGCGCTGATGGCTCAGGCATCACGCTGGTCAACATCGGCGTGGGCCCTTCCAATGCCAAAACCGCCACCGATCACATCGCGGTCTTGCGCCCCCACGCCTGGCTGATGGTCGGGCACTGCGCCGGGCTGCGCAATTCTCAGGCGCTCGGCGACTTTGTGCTGGCCCATGCCTACCTGCGCGAAGATCACGTGCTGGATGACGATTTGCCGCCCTGGGTACCGATCCCGGCGCTGGCTGAGATTCAGATCGCGTTGGAGCAATCCGTGGCCGAGGTCACCAATCTCGAAGGCTACGAGCTCAAGCGCGTGATGCGCACAGGCACGGTCGCCACCTATGACGACCGCAACTGGGAGTTGCGCGACCAATCCGGCCCGGTGCAACGCCTCAGCCAATCCCGCGCCGTCGCACTGGACATGGAAAGCGCCACAATCGCCGCCAATGGCTACCGGTTCCGGGTGCCCTACGGCACGCTCTTATGTGTTTCGGACAAGCCCCTGCACGGCGAATTGAAGCTCCCCGGCATGGCCTCAGACTTCTATAAAACGCAGGTCGCACGCCACTTGATGATCGGAATTCATGCCATGGAACGCCTGCGCGAGATGCCGCTGGAACGCATCCACAGTCGGAAATTACGCTCGTTTGAGGAGACAGCCTTCCTCTGAGGACCAAAAACCCAATAAAATAGGTTAATTTTGCATATTTTTGCTTGCATTGCTCTACTAATCGTTGTGTTGATACACAACATCCGGGTAGTTTTTGGTCATGAGGCCCTACTGTTCGGGCAGCGAAGGAGAATAAGAAAATGGCAAAACCAATGACAAAAACTCAACTCGTCGCGGCACTGGCCGAAGAGATGGGTGTTGACAAGAAATCCGCAGGTTCAGCGCTTGACGCGGTTTGCAACCTGATCACAAGTGAAGTTTCAGGCGGCGGCGCGGTTACGCTTCCAGGTGTCGGCAAAATCTATTGCCGCGAACGCCCGGAGCGCATGGTGCGCAACCCTGCCACCGGTGAGCAATTCAAAAAAGACGCGGACAAGGTGGTCAAAATGACCATCGCCAAAGCGCTCAAAGACAGCGTGAACGGCTAACCACCGCACATGCTAGACTGTTCAAGGGTCGCCTTTGGGCGGCCCTTTTTTGTCAGAACCCCTGGCGAAACAAGCTCATGCGCCCAACTCATCCACCGATGAAATCACCTTCCCGACCAGACCGTAGTCCAGGGCCTCTTGCGTGGTCAGCCAGAAATCGCGCCCGATGTCGGCTTCGATCTTTTCGCGGGTCTGACCGGTCGCCGTGGCAAACAACGTATAGAACCGTTCCGTCATAATCCGGATCTGCTCTGCCTGGATCATCATGTCCGTGGCCTGTCCGCCGATCCCACCACGGGGCTGGTGCAAAAGAAACCGCGTGTTCGGCAGGCAATAGCGGTTTTCCGACGCCGCACCGACAAAGATGAGCGCGCCCGCGCTGGCAACCCACCCGGACCCGATTGTGCGCACCTTGGGGCGGATGAACTTGATCACATCATGCACCATATCGCCACTTTCCACATGGCCGCCGGGCGAAGAGATATAAACATTGATCGGATCGTCACTCTCCTCCGCTAGCGCCAGCAAATGGGTCACCGTGCGCTGCGCAAGTTTGTCGTTGATCTCGCCGGCGATGATCACATTGCGGCTTTTGAAAAACAGCGCGTCGATGCGACCGTCACTGGATTTCTCTGGCGCCTGGCTTGTGTCGTCGAGCATCGTGTCAGACATTGTGTCTCTCCCTGAACGTAACCTATGCGGGAAACCTAGCCAGATTTTCCGCAGTGTCCAGAGCCCGTGGCGGCGACAGAGCACACTGGCGCGCGGGCCGATCCGCACCTTGCCCTTGCCGATGATTTAGGAAAAGGTCGCGCCAAAGGCAGACCCGTCAGAAAGGCCCCCATGGACATCCGCGCAATCCTCGCAGGGCTTGGCTTTGCGCTCATGTGGTCGTCGGCCTTTACATCCGCGCGGATCATTGTAGCCGATGCCTCGCCGTTGGCCGCCCTGACCCTGCGCTATCTAATCTCCGGGCTGCTTGGGGTCGCCATTGCCCGGATGCTGGGGCAGACGTGGCAGCTGACACCAAAACAATGGCGCGCGACCATCGTCTTCGGCGTACTTCAAAACGCCGTCTACCTCGGGCTGAATTTCGTGGCCATGCAGACCATTGAGGCCTCTGTCGCCGCAATCATCGCCTCGACCATGCCTTTGCTCGTGGCACTTGCCGGGTGGGTCTTTCTCGGAGACAACCTCAAACCCCTGAGCGTCGCAGGGCTGGTGGCCGGGGTGATCGGTGTCGGTTTGATCATGGGCGCACGCATCACCGGTGGCGTCGATCTCGTTGGCCTGATGCTCTGCACGATCGGCGTAGTCGCTCTGACCGTTGCCACACTCGCCGTGCGGGGGGCCACATCCGGCGGCAATTTCCTGATGATCGTCGGCTTGCAAATGCTGGTCGGCTGTGCGGCTCTCGCCCTCGCAACAGCGCTCTTTGAAACGCCGCGGGTCACGCCCAGTTGGCCTCTGGCCGCCGCCTTTGCCTATACCACGCTGGTGCCCGGACTGGCCGCGACCTTCGTGTGGTTCTGGCTGGTCAACCGGATCGGTGCAACACGAGCGGCCACATTCCACTTTCTCAACCCGTTATTCGGCGTCGCCATAGCAGCGCTGCTCCTGGACGAGAGCCTCGGGCTGCGCGATGTGCTGGGTGTGGCGATCATCACAGTGGGCATTCTGGCGGTGCAACTGTCCCGACACGCCAAACCGTGATTTTCACTATCAACTGCGACGATCTTTTGGCCATGATACATCCGGTTTTAGACCGAAGCTGAAAGGGGTCGACTCCGGCTCAGGCCGAAATCCTATCACAAGACTGAGTGGCATGTCCTCCGACGCAGCGCGGTCATATGACAAAAAAGTCGGACGACCGGTCAGAGCCCATTGCGCCTCCTAGAATGCACTTATTTTCAACGAATCCTGCTTCTTACGAGTGGAAAAGGGCAATTATTTTCTCAAATTCAACATCCGTGAATTGCATGTCATTGCCATTCGCCATCATCATTTGACCCAGATAGGCCCAGTAAAGAAAGGTTGCCTTGCTTCGAGCCGAAGCGTCGGCAGCATCGTGCGCTGCCAACAGGTCATTGATGTAGTTTATCCGTTCATTGTCTACCGAAACGACAGCACTTGCGGCCTCTGGATTTGGAATTGCCCATGCCCTAACAGCCCGCTCTAAATCACGATCCGAATTGAACGCTCTTTGCATCAAAGCACGCAATCGGCCCGCGCTACTGTCTAGCCTGTCAATGTCGGCGATCACCTGTAGGGTTGAGCGTTGCCGCCAAAGATCCAGAACAGCACGTTGAAAAACGCTGATATCTTTAAAATGCCAATAGAAGCTTCCACGCGACACCTTCAACGCTTTTGCCAAAGGTTCCGCCTTGAGCGCGTTAAAACCCTTTTTTTCTAGGGTTCTCAAGCCGTGCTGGACCCATTTTTCTTTTGTTAGATGGTCTGACATGGGAATACCATACACAACTGTCTTGACTCCTTCCAGCGGCAAGTTTAGGGCATACATATATGTATGGAGTAGAGCATGGACAACGCTTTATTGATTATGGGTGGCGCGTGCGGAATGCTTGTCGCTGTTGGACACGGATTTATTGGGCACAAAAAAGTATTGCAGCCCCTCACTGGGCCATCCCGGGCAATGCTGAGACTGAATTACGCCGTGTTCCAAATGACGGCCGTTTATTGGTTCGCAGGCGGTGCTGCGCTGGTTCTGGCTCCGTTTACCCTCGATCCAGAAATGCGCCTTGCAGTCGCGGTGATGGTGGCTTTTGTATATGCCGTCGGGGCATCGGGGAACATGTGGCTCACACGCGGCCGCCATTTTGGTGGATATGCACTAGCCTTAGCGGCGGCATTGTCTTTGCTTGGTGGGTGAAGGGCGGTATTGTCCGCATAGCCGCCGACCAAAGCTTGACGTTGAAAGGCCGCTTTCGCTTGTTTGTCCTAAAAAGCCCAATGTCAAAAAAGGGAAAAAACCTACAACAGCAAAACTAGGTACTTGCTTAGTACAGATCAGAGATCGTTCAATGGGGACAGTCTACAGAGACGTTAGCGTATCAAAACGCGCCAGAATGGAGGTCTGGGAAGCTAATGTACGATCTCGCACTGAGCCGGAATCGGACCCCGAAATGACCTTGCAGCATGCGGCTAAACCCTATGCCTTTGTGCTGGTGCCAGGCTATTCGCAACTGGGATTCGCCTGCGCGATCGAGGCACTTTCGCTGGCGAACCGTCACCCTGGCGCCGACCCGTATTATCGCTGGCGGCTGCTCAGCGAGGATGGCGCGCCCGTGCCCGCTTACAACGGGGTCGTCACTCAGGTCGATGGGCCGCTGGTGGCCTTGGACCGCTCGGAGACAATCGTGATCTGCGCCGGCGAGGACGTGGGCAAAAGTGCCAGCAAGACCCTGACCAACTGGCTGCGCCGCGAAGTGCGCCGCGGCATGGATTTCGGCGCCTTGTCATCGGGCACCTATATCCTCGCACGCGCGGGTCTTCTGGCCGGAAAGCGCGTCACCACACATTGGGAATACCGCGCTGCCCTGACCGAAATACTCCCCGATGTCATCATGGAGGATACGATAATTTCCATCGATGGGCGGGTTTTCACCACGGCGGGCGGGGCGGCATCGATGGACATGATGCTGGAGCGTATCAGAGCGGATTATGGCGTAGATCTGGCCAAATGGGTGGCCGATCAGATGGTTTATACCGACCCGCGCCTGCCCGATCATGCCCAGCGCATGTCGCTGCAAACACATACGCAAGTGCGTAACGGCAAGCTGGCACTGGCCATGCAGATCATGGAAAACAACATAGAAGACCCGCTCACACCGGATGAGATTTCCGCCATCGTGGAAATCTCCACCCGTCAGCTGGAGCGTCTCTTTGCCAAATACGTCGGCCTATCGCCCAAGCGACACTATCTGAGGCTGCGGCTGGAAAAAGCCCGCGATCTGCTGCGGCAAACCGATTTCTCCGTGACCGATGTCTGTGTCGCCTGCGGGTTCAAATCTCTGTCGCATTTTTCCAAGAGCTACCGCGCCGCCTATGGCATCAGCCCGGGCGTCGACGGCAGCAGCAACAGCAAGCTGATCTGGCATGGCGGGATATGACGGCTTTTGGCCGGGCCAGAAACCGCGCGCGCCCACCGCCCCGCGCCGTGATCAACATCAAACGGCCTAGTTCAACAGCCCCTCAATCGCGCGGGTGATCTTGGGCGACTGAGGTCGGGTACTGGCCCCCCAGGTCCCGACCACGTCCCCGTCGGGACCGATCAGCACCTTATTGAAATTCCAGCGCGGCGTGAACCCGGTTTCCTGTGCCACCTCTCGGTAAAACGGATGCGCCTGCGTGCCGGTGACAGGCGTGATATCCGCCATCGGGATATCCAGCCCAAAATTCATCTCGCAGAATTCCTTGACCTCTTCGGCGCTGCCAAGCTCCTGACGAAAATCATCTGACGGCACCGCCAAAACGATCAACCCCGCATCGCGGTAGGTATCATAGAGCGCCTGCAACCCATCATACTGGCCCGTGAACCCGCATTGCGACGCTGTGTTCACCACCAGAACAGGCTGCCCCGCCCAATCGGCCGTGTTCAGCGTGCCGCCGTCGATGGAGGCAAAGGAATGCGGCGACACACCTGCCGCCACCGCCGTGGCCATCGCCGTACTGGTGAGAAGTGCAAAATTCCGTATCATGAACCGCTCCTTATCCGATCCCTTGCAATATAGGGCGTTTCCGCGCAGGGACACGTCTCCGACACCAAATTCGTTTTCCCCTTCCATTCAGCCGATTTTGTCCCATTTAATACCCAAAGGTAAAAAGGAGCGCTTCATGCCCACATATGAAAAAACCGATGCGGCGATCTCGAAACTGTCGCTGGAAGAGTACCGCGTGACCCAGCAAAACGGAACGGAACGGCCTGGCACCGGTCCTTTGCTGAACAACAAGGAACCGGGCATCTACGTCGATATCGTATCTGGCGAGCCGCTTTTTGCCTCCGCTGACAAATACGAATCCGGGTGCGGCTGGCCCAGTTTCACCAAGCCGATCGAACCCGCACATGTCACCGAGTTGCGCGACGCAACCATGGGAATGGTCCGCACCGAAGTGCGCTCGACCCATGGCGACAGCCACCTCGGCCATGTCTTTCCCGATGGGCCGCAGGATCGCGGCGGGCTGCGCTATTGCATCAACTCGGCGTCGCTGCGGTTCATTCACCGTGACGACATGGTGGCCATGGGCTATGGCGAATACGTGGATCAAGTGGAGGATGTGGCATGAGCCAACAACGCGCAGTTCTGGCAGGTGGATGTTTCTGGGGCATGCAGGACCTGATCCGCAAACGGCCCGGGGTTCTCTCGACCCGCGTGGGCTACACCGGCGGTGACGTGCCCCATGCGACCTATCGCAATCACGGCACGCATGCCGAAGGCATCGAGGTCATCTTCGACCCCGCCGTAATCAGCTACCGCGATCTGCTGGCGCTGTTCTTCCAGATCCATGACCCGACCACGCTCAACCGGCAGGGCAACGACATGGGGCTCAGCTACCGGTCGGCCATCTATTACGTCGATGAGGCGCAACGACAAACGGCGCTGGAAACCATCGCAGACGTCGAAGCTTCAGACCTCTGGCCGGGCAAGGTGGTCACCGAAGTCGAACCCGTCTCCGCTTTCTGGGAGGCTGAGCCCGAACATCAAGACTACCTGGAACGGGTGCCAAACGGCTACACCTGCCACTTCCCTCGGGCCGATTGGGTGCTGCCCAAACGCGCCGCTGATACACAGGCCGCCGAATAACCCGCACCACGGGACCACAACCAAAGGCTTCTCCGTCCAGAACGGGGGGCCTTTTGCGATCTACGCTCAGATCCGCCGCGCGCTAGTTTTCAGGCCCATCTACCGCCACCCGCGGGCGGCCCGTGGCCTCCACGGTCAATAGTGCTTCGACAAAAACCTCCCGCGCCTCCACACCCGCGACCCGGATGTCTTTCGAGACGTTCAACTGCACATCCGCCGCACCCGCAGCCAGGGCCGCAGCCCGCGCGTCTTCGCTCAGCCGATGCTCTAAAAGTGCCAGGGCCTCGGCCTGCGAGGCACAATCCTTCGGCCCGCTGTCCAGATGCACCCGAAACCTGCCTTCGGCCGGCGCGGTCACCGTACCGCTCCGGCGCATGGTGACCCGCCCGACAACTGCCCCAATGGCGTTGGCCACATCCGCATGGCGGGGCAAAATCATCTCCGCGCCCAGAACCTCACCTACCGCAGGATAGTAACTCGCCGCCGACGCCCCCAATCCGACAACCGGGATGTTCAACCCGGTGTTGATCCGCACCAGATCGGCGTGGCCCGCCAAGCCGCGCTGCATCAGCACATGCGCCGCCAATGCCTGCGACGCGAGACCAAACTCGCCCGCATCTTCGGCAAAAGCCGCCTCCAGCAAGGCCAATTGCGTCTGATACGTCAGCTGCGCCACGATCAGGCGAGCCATTGCATGCGCATCACCCGCCAAGGTCTCTCCCGACCCGATGCGTTTGCGCGCAAAAAGGGTTGCGGCCTTTTCCGCCGCCGCGCCATCCCACTGAGACACACGCCCCAGCACATGGCTGGCATCGGACGGCGTGATGCCCGAGACCTGCACCAAACCACGCGCCACCAGACGCTGCAAAGCACCGTGCTCGATCCGGGCGCGCAATACCTCTGCCATCGGGCGCACATGCGCACCGATCCGTGCTAGCAAATCCGCCTCGCGCGGGCCCAGACCCTCTGAGGTTAAGCCCGGAATGACACGCAAAAACCGGGCGTCATGTTCTGCAGGCACGGAATTGCGCAACTGTTGATCCAGCGCGCGGTGCACCACTTCAGGCGCTTGCTCGGCCAGCAAACTCACGGGCAAAACGCGGCGCGGGCCGAGCGTCACGCCGCCCTGTAACCCATCGGTCACTACCTGAACCTCGCTGTCGCCGCCCAATCCGGTGGTTCGCATGGCCACGGCCTCCACCATGGTCCGGTGTGGCCCCACGCGCGCACCACCTGGGTCAATCGCCGGCTTGCCATCCCGCAACAGCGCGATGTCCGTGGTTGTCCCGCCGATGTCGCTGACCAGAGCCCGCGTTGCACCGGTGAGCCAGCGCGCGCCGACAATCGAGGCCGCCGGGCCGCTCAGAATGGTTTCGATCGGATGTGCCCGCGCCTGATCTGACGACATCAAGGCCCCGTCCCCGCGCACGACCATCATCGGCGCCGTCACGCCCATGTCGGTCAGAACCTGTTGTGCCCGGCCGATCAACTGGTCGATCATGCCAATCAGCCGGGCATTCAAGACCGCCGTCACCGCGCGTTTCGGGCCGTTTAGCCGTGCCGACAGTTGATGCGAGGCAGAAACAGGCCTGCCGGTGATTTCCGCCACCAACGCCGCCGCGCGCACCTCATGCGCCGGATTGCGCGTGGCAAATTGCGCGGCAACGGCAAATCCGCTGACATCCTGCCCCTGCGTTTCCAGAAACGCGCGCAGGGCGGTTTCATCCAGGGGCAGCGCCTCCGCCCCGGCATGATCATGCCCGCCCGCACAGATCAGACAGGGGTCGCCCTTGAGCGCATCGCCCAACCCATGGGCATCGAGATCGCGCGCCCGAAAGCCAATGTAGATGAGTGCCACGCGCCCGCCCTGCCCCTCCACCAGCGCGTTTGTCGCCAGCGTCGTCGACAGCGACGCCATCGATATCTCGCCCGGCGCCACGGCGGATGCCTCCAGCACCGCGCGGACCGCACCGCCCACGCCGATGGCCAGATCTTCCCGCGTGGTCAGCGCCTTGGCAGAGGCGATAACCTCCGTGTCATCCCGGATCAGCACCGCATCCGTGTAGGTGCCGCCCGTGTCCACGCCCAGCAGAAGGGTCATACCCATCTCCCCTGTCGCGGGTCGCGCGGCAGAAGGCGCGCTTCAAATTGCAAGCCCGTGCGCATCATAACGCGTTCAATTGCGCCACGGCCCAGCGCGCAGCATCCGCCACTGCCGGGTCCGGGTCCTCCGTCAGGCCCCTCGCTGCCGGGCCCAGATCCGGAGTGCCGGAATTGCCGATGGCATAAAGGACATTGCGCACAAAGCGGTCTCGCCCGATGCGCTTGATCGGGGAGCCGGAAAACATCGCGCGAAATGCCGCGTCATCCAACCGGGCAAGCTCCGCGAGCCCTGGCGCCTTCAGTTCCGGTCGCGGGAGCAGCCGGATGTCGCGCGCCGCGACAGCAAATTTGTTCCAGGGACATACTGCCAGGCAGTCATCACAACCATAGATGCGATTTCCCATACGTCCGCGTATGTTATGTGGCACCGGCCCTTTGTGCTCAATCGTAAGGTAAGAAATGCACTTGCGCGCATCCATTTGATAAGGCGCGACAAATGCCTCCGTCGGGCAGATATCGAGGCAGGCACGGCAAGAACCGCAGTGATCCTCCTCCGCAGCATCCGGGGGCAATTCCAGCGTAGTGAAGATCGCACCCAGAAACACCCAATTGCCCAGCTCCCGGCTGACCATATTGGTATGCTTGCCCTGCCAGCCCACGCCCGCCGCCGCCGCCAATGCTTTTTCAGGCACGGGAGCCGTATCGACAAATACTTTGACCTGCGTCGCATCACCGGTTTCAGCGATCAGCCAGCGCGCCACCCGCTTGAGCCGCTTTTTCACCACGTCATGGTAGTCCCGCCCCTGCGCATAGACCGAAATCGCGGCACGATCAGGATGCAACAGGATTTCCAGAGGGTCATGCGCGGGCGTATAGCTTTCCGCCAGCATGATCACGGAACGCGCCTCGGGCCACAAAGCCACAGGGTTGCTGCGCCATGCCATGCGCTCGGCCATCCACTGCATCTGTCCATGATAGCCTGCAGCCACAAAGGCTTCCAATTGGGCGGGCACCTCGGGCACCGCATCCGGGCGGCACACCCGGCAGGCGACAAACCCTGCCGCATCCGCCTCACGGCACAACCGCTCCTTCAGATCATCCATGATGCCCAATCGCACAGCACCCTATCAAAAATCCAGGTCGTTATAATGCCTTGGCGGCGGAAAGCCGGAAACCTGATCGGCCAGAATGGACCGGAAGGCAGGGCGCGACTTGATCTTGGCGTACCAATCCTTCACCACCTCCGAGCGGTTCCAATCCACGTCCGAGATGTAATCCAGCGCGCTCAGATGCGCAGCAGCCGCAAAATCCGCAATCGTCATCACATCCCCCGCCAGCCAGCGCCGGTGATCAAGCAACCAAGTCATGTAATCCAGATGATATTTGACCGCCTTGGCGCCCGCCTTGACGTTGCCACTGTCGGGATAGCCTTTGCCCATGATCTTTTTGTTCACGCGCTCATAGAGAAGCTTCGACGTTACCTCATGGTGGAACTTGTCATCAAACCAGCTCACCAGACGCCGCACTTCCAGCCGCGCCACCGGGTCCTTTGGCATCAACGCCGGATCTGGCCGCGTCTCTTCGATGTATTCACAAATGGCGGTGCTTTCGGACATCATGAAGCCGTCCAGCTTCAACACCGGCACCTTGCCCGCCGGATTGCGGCGCAGGAAATCCGCATCCGCTTCCCAATATTTTTCCTCGACGAGTTCAACTTCGATCTTCTTTTCCGCAAGGCTCAGACGGACCTTGCGGCAGAACGGGGACAAAGGGACATGAAACAGGCGCGCCATCAGAAATTCCGGGTTGTTCGAGGTCATTCTTCAATGCCCGCAACCGCGCCCAGTTTCAACTCTCGAAACAGGCGGATCGACCATCTTTGCTGATTGTTGCTGCCCCCGACAGGATCGAACGGGTGCGTTTGCGCACGAAGTCAGAAGGCTTGCTGGCAGAGCGTCCCTTGGGGTCCGGCAAAATCGCTGCCAATCGCGCCGCCTGCACATCCGACAACTGATCCGGATCCACCCCGAAATAATGGCGCGCCGCAGCCTTTACGCCAAACACGCCGGTGTCGAACTCGGCCACATTCAGGTAGACCTCAATGATGCGCGGCTTAGACCAGATCGCCTCCAGCATCGGTGTCAAAAGCGCCTCCAGCGCCTTGCGCGTATAGTTCCGACCATGCCAGAGGTAGACGTTTTTCACCGTCTGCTGGCTCAGGGTCGACGCTCCCCGGTTGCTGCCCTCGGCAATCGCCTGTTTGATGGCGGGCAAATCAAACCCCCAGTGCTCGCAGAAATTGGCATCTTCCGCCGCCACCACCGCGCGGGCCATCACCGGGGCCACCTGTGCCAGATCAACCCACTCCTGCGACACCCCGCCCAACCGGCGCGATTCCTGCATCATGTACAACGTTGTGGGCGGGTTCAGCGCAGCCCCCAGGGCGATCAACCCCAAGACCAGCGCCGCCACAGCCATCACCCCACGCAGGAGATACCGCCGCGCGGTGCGCAGACCGGTTCGCCACATGGAATCAAAGTTACGAGACCCTTTGGCCTTCTTCTTGCTGCGCGGTGCCATGGCCCAGCTATAGGGCCGTCCTGACCGGTTGTGAACCCAAATCCCGGGCCCAAGTCGCCGGACCCCTCAGGGCCCGACGCAAAGATCATTCCGCAGGCATGGCCGTTTGCTCGACACTCAGCGGTGCGACCAGATGCACCAGCATTTCCTTGGGGCAAACCTGCAAGAAATGGTGCTTTTCGCTGTCCCAATGCTGCAGAATATCCGCAGCGCGGCGGCTGTCTGTTTCCCGTAGATGCGCTTCGAGCATCGTTTCCAGTTGGAGCATCCAGTGATCGACCGTGACCGGACAGGTCACCAGCGTTTCCATGTTCATCATCGCCGGGGCCTTCTGCTCCGGATCATAGAGATAGGCCATGCCGCCGGTCATGCCCGCTCCAAAATTGGCCCCGATGTCACCCAGGATCACCGCCACGCCACCGGTCATGTATTCACAGCCATTGGAGCCACAGCCCTCGATCACCACCCGAGCGCCGGAGTTGCGCACCGCAAACCGCTCCCCGGCGCGACCGGCTGCAAACAAGAACCCATCCGTCGCCCCATATAGAACCGTGTTGCCGATAATGGTGTTCTTTGCCGCCTCAATCGGCGAGGCCATGGGCGGGCGTACCACGATCATGCCGCCCGAGAGCCCTTTGCCCACATAGTCATTCGCATCCCCCGAGACCTCAAGCTTGAGCCCCGGTGCCGCAAAAGCGCCCAGAGATTGCCCGGCAGAACCGGAAAGCTTCACCGTCAAATGATCCGGCTGCAGCGTGTTGCGCATGCCAAACTGCTTGACGATATGGCTCGACGTGCGCGTGCCCACCGTCCGATGGGTGTTTTGCACCGCATAGGACAGCTGCATTTTCTCGCCGTCTTCCAGGAAACGTTTGGCGTCGCGCACAATCTCCGCATCCAGCGTCGCAGGCACCTTGTTGCGCTTCTTGTTGCGGTCATAGACGATGTCTGCCGCGCCATCCACGGTGATCAGCAGCGGGTTGAGATCGAGATCGTCCAGATGCGCGGACCCCCGGCTGACCTGTGCCAGCAGATCCGCACGCCCGATCACCTCATCAAGGCTGCGCGCCCCGATCCGTGCCAGAATCTCGCGCACCTCGGTGGCGTAGAAGGTGATCAGGTTCACCACCTTATCCGCATTGCCGGTGAACTTTTCACGCAAGGACTCGTCCTGGGTGCAGACCCCGACCGGGCAGGTATTGCTCTGGCACTGGCGCACCATGATACAGCCCATAGCGATCAAGGCCGCGGTGCCGATGCCATATTCCTCGGCCCCCAGCATCGCCGCCATGACGATATCGCGCCCGGTGCGCAATCCGCCATCCGTCCGCAGGGTCACGCGCCCGCGAAGGTTGTTCATGCTGAGCACCTGATGCGCCTCGGTCAAGCCCATTTCCCATGGCAGGCCGGCATATTTGATCGAGGTCGCGGGGCTGGCACCCGTGCCGCCATTGTGACCCGAAATCAGAATGATATCGGCCTTGGCCTTGGCGACCCCAGCCGCGATTGTACCAACACCGGAGGAGGCTACCAGTTTCACAGTCACCTTGCAGCGCGGGTTGATCTGTTTGAGGTCATAGATCAGCTGTGCCAGATCCTCGATGGAATAGATATCGTGATGCGGCGGCGGCGAGATCAGCGTCACACCCTTGGTCGAATGGCGCAGCCGCGCGATCAGGTCGGTGACCTTCATCCCGGGCAATTGGCCCCCTTCGCCGGGCTTGGCGCCCTGTGCGACCTTGATCTCCAGTTCTTCGCACTGGTTGAGGTATTCCGCCGTCACGCCAAAACGCCCCGACGCCACCTGCTTGATCTTGGCCGATGGGTTGTCGCCATTGGGTTCCGGCACGAAATGCGCCGGGTCTTCGCCGCCTTCGCCACTGTCGGATTTCGCACCGATGCGGTTCATCGCCACGTTCAGCGTCTTATGCGCCTCAGGGCTCAGAGCGCCGAGGCTCATGCCAGGCGTGACAAACCGCTTGCGGATGGAGGTGATGCTTTCCACTTCCTCGATCGCAACCGGCGCGCCCAGCGGTTTGATGTCCAGCAAATCGCGCAGGTGGATCGGCGGGTTGCTTTGCATCTTGGCCGAGTACTGCTTCCACATCTCATAGGAGGCACGGTTGCAGGCCATCTGCATCATATGCATCGACGTCGCTTCCCAGGCGTGGGTTTCGCCCGACTGGCGCGCCTTGTAAAACCCTCCGATAGGCAGGACGGAGGTCGCCTGCCCCCAGGCCTTGCCGTGCACTTCTTCGGCCTTGCGTTGAATGCCGCTGACGCCGATGCCCGAAATGCGGCTGGTCATGCCCGGGAAATACTCCGCCACCATGGCCCGGCTGAGACCGACCGCCTCGAAATTGAGCCCGCCCCGGTAAGAAGAGATTACCGAGATGCCCATTTTGGCCATGATCTTCAAAAGACCCTGGTCAATCGCGATGCGGTAGCGATCAATCGCTGCCGTCAAGGTCATGTCCAGCAAGCCGCGTTCGATCCGGTCGGCCAGTGAATCCTCGGCCAGATATGCGTTGACGATGGTCGCGCCGGCACCGATTAACACCGCGAAATAATGCGGGTCGACACATTCAGCCGAACGCACATTGATCGAGGTGAAGGTGCGCAGGCCCTTACGGACCAGATGGCTGTGCACCGCGGAGGTCGCCAAGATCATCGGCATCGCGACTTTTTCCACGTCTGACATCTGATCGGTCAGCACGATGTGCCCTGCACCGGACCGCACCGCGTCTTCGACTTCGGAACGGATGCGTTCCAGACCGACACGCAGATTTTCGGTGCCCGGCACAAAGGTACAATCGATGGTCACGAGATCCGAATTGAAATGCGTCGTCAGTTCCTCAAATTGCGCGTTGCCCATGAACGGACTGTCCAGCGTCAATATCTCGGTCTGGCTGCTGTCCTCGTCCAGCACGTTTTTCAGGTTGCCGAACCGGGTTTTCAAGCTCATCACCCGGAACTCTCGCAGGCTGTCGATGGGCGGGTTGGTCACCTGGCTGAAATTCTGGCGGAAGAAATGGCTCAACGGGCGGTACTTTCCCGACAACACAGCAGAGGGCGTATCATCCCCCATCGAGGCCAGCGTTTCCTTGGCATCTTCGGCCATCGGGGCCAGGATCTGCTCCAGTTCCTCAACGGTATAGCCCGCCGCAACCTGCCGCTTGCGCAACTCTGCACCGGTGAAAATCGGCTTTTCCGTCACATCGGCCAGCGCCTCTTCGAGGTCGTTGATCTTGCCCACCCAATCGCCAAAGGGTTGGGAAGCGGCCAGCTTGTTCTTGATCGCCTTGTCGTGAAAGAGCGCGCCCTCTTTCATATCCACTGCCAGCAATTGACCCGGCCCCAAAGCGCCCTTTTCTACCACATTGGCCTCGTTCAGCGGCACCATGCCGGTCTCTGATCCCGCGATCAGCATACCGTCCTTTGTCACCACATAGCGCATCGGGCGCAGACCATTGCGGTCCAGCCCGGCGCAGACCCAGCGCCCGTCCGTCATCGCCAGCGCTGCGGGCCCATCCCAAGGCTCCATCACCGAGTTGCAATAGGAATACATGTCGCGCCAGGCCTGGGGCAGTTCAATCGCCTGTTTCGACCAGCTTTCGGGCACCAGCATGGTCTTGGCCATCGGTGCATTGCGCCCGGCGCGCACCAGCACCTCAAAAACCGCATCAAGGGCCGCGCTGTCGCTGGAGCCTGCCGCCACGATCGGTTTGATGTCTTCCGCCATCTCGCCAAAGGCACCGGACGCCATGCGGATCTCATGGCTTTTCATCCAGTTGAGGTTGCCCTTCAACGTGTTGATCTCGCCATTATGCGCCAGCATGCGGAACGGCTGGGCCAGCCACCACTGCGGAAAAGTGTTGGTCGAATAGCGCTGGTGATAGATTGCAAAGGCGCTCTCGAACCGCGGGTCCATCAGATCCGGGTAAAACTCCGCCACCTGTTCGGCCAGCATCATGCCCTTGTAGATGATCGACCGACAGGACATCGAGGCAATATAAAGCGTTGGCACCTGTGCCGCGAGCGCCGCCTTTTCAATCCGACGACGGATCACATAAAGCTCGCGCTCAAAGGTGTCTTCATCCACCCCCTTGGCGTTCGAAATCAGGATCTGCTCGATCTCGGGCCGGGTCGCATTGGCCTTTTCGCCCAGACAGGAAATATCCACCGGCACATGCCGCCAGCCATAGATATAATACCCCATGCGTAGAACTTCGGTCTCTACAATGGTACGACAGGTTTCCTGCCCGCCAAAATCAGTGCGCGGCAAAAACACCTGCCCCACGGCGATCATCTCGCCCTTGCGTGGGTCATGCCCGGTGCGTTCCACCTGATTGTAGAAAAAATCCACCGGGATCTGCACGTGAATGCCCGCCCCGTCACCGGTCTTGCCGTCTGCGTCCACGGCGCCCCGGTGCCAGATCGCCTTGAGGGCCTTGATCCCGTTTTCCACCACGCCGCGGCTCTTTTTGCCATCAATCGAGACCACAAGACCCACACCGCAGGAGGAATGCTCCTCGGAGGTGTCATAGAGCCCGTTTTCGGCCATATAGGCGCGTTTGGCTTCTTCGCGTGCCACCCATGCGTCATCATATTTGGTCATTGGGTCTCTCCCTCGACAGATCTGTTCTTTTGTTCGTATTCGGCACGGGTCGCGCGCCGGTGGTCCCCGGACAATTGCACCGCTGCCATCGCCTGATCGGTGTAAATCTCGGATCGCATTGGCCAGTCACGCGCCGCGTCAAACAAGCCCGGCATAAAATCATAGGCATTTTCCGCGTCGCCGGTATCACGCATCCACAAATGCGAGCCACAGCTCGGGCAAAAAGCACGTTCGGCAAAATCTGACGACGGATATCGCGCCACATCACCGGTGATGGTCACAGCATCGGCCTGCACCTCAAAGCACAGGAACATCCCGCCCGACCAGCGCTGGCACATGCGACAATGGCAGGCGCCCGGGCGCGGATCATAGGTGCCCGCGATGGTGATCTGTACCGATCCACACAAGCATCGTCCTGTAATGTCAGCAGTCACGCGCCCTCTCCTACACCTTCAAACATCGCAATCGTCTCTTCGGTGCTCAGACGACGGTGATCGCCTTTCAACCCATAGCCCTGCGGGCATTGATCGGCGAAAAACTCCAACTTCATCTCACCACCCGCAGCGCCCTCAAACAGGCCTGCGGAAAGATGACGCGCGCCATCATGCACGGTGCCATACCACAAGGTCGAACCACAGGTTTCGCAAAAGCCCCGCTCCGCCCAGTCAGAAGACTTGAACGATTTGGCAGGCCCTTCGATGGTCATGCCGTCCTGTTCCGTGTCGATGGAGATGAACATCGAACTGGTATGCTGGCGGCACATGTCGCAATGACAGGCGCGCAATCTGGGCTTGGCGGTTAACGCCTGCACCGTAACCGCACCGCAAAGGCACTGCCCCTTGAGAGTGATAAGATCAGTCATGCCATCCTCCATTTTTCCACAAAGGTCAGCCTATGCGACGTAATGTGTTCGTCTCCATAAGCGCCATGCACACAGGCGGTACACAATCGGTGCACAGGTTGTGTACGGCTTGTGACCGTCATTCCGCCGCCAGCGCCGCCGCTCCAAAGCGGCTCAGGATCGCGTCGGCGCAATCGCGGCCGTCCCGGATAGCCCAGACCACCAGAGAAGCGCCGCGCACGATGTCACCCACCGCGTAAACGCCGTCGAGCTCGGTCGCGCCGCTGGTAAACTCCGCCTTGATCGTGCCCCAGCGCGTCACCGGCAGCGCAGGCTCGTCCCACAGGCTGGGCAGCGCTTCGGCCTCAAACCCCAGCGCCATGATCACAATATCCGCACCCTCGACGTAATCCGCGCCCTCGATCACCTCGGGGGCCTGTCGCCCAGTGGCATCCGGCGCCCCCAGCCGCATTTTCTGCACCATCACACCGGTCACAGGATCGCCGATAAAGCCCTTTGGCGCCGAGAGCCATTCAAAGACCACGCCCTCTTCCTCGGCATTCTGCACCTCGCGTTGCGACCCGGGCATATTGGCTCGATCCCGACGGTAGAGGCATTTCACTGATGTCGCACCCTGCCGCACCGAGGTGCGCACACAGTCCATCGCCGTATCGCCGCCGCCAATGACCACAACCCGCTTGCCCGCGGCGTTCAATTCACCGGAGTCGAATTCCGGCACCGCATCGCCAAAGTTCTTGCGATTGCTGGCAGTCAGGAAATCAATGGCCCGCACAAGGCCTTTGCCGCCGACGCCCGGCGCTTCGATTTCTCTCGATTTATAGACCCCTGTGGCGATGATCACCGCGTCGTGTTGCGCGCGCAGATCGGCAAAAGTGACGTCCTCGCCGACGCTGGTGTTCAATTTGAACGTTACACCTCCCTGCGCCAACTGGTCGTTACGGCGCATCACCACGTCTTTTTCAAGTTTGAAACCGGGGATACCATAGATCAGCAAACCGCCCGCGCGGTCGTAGCGGTCATAAACCGTGACCTGCACGCCCGCCCGGCGCAGCACATCGGCTGCCGCGAGCCCGCCCGGACCGGCGCCGATGATCCCGACTGATTCAGCGCGTTCCTGCGCAGGGGAAATCGGCAGCACCCAGCCCTTTTCCCACGCGGTGTCTGTGATGTATTTCTCGACCGCACCAATAGTAACCGTCCCGTGGCCGGATTGCTCGATGACGCAATTGCCTTCGCACAGGCGGTCCTGGGGGCAAATACGGCCGCAGATTTCGGGGAAGGTATTGGTGGCTTGGCTGACCTCATAGGCCTCCTGCAAGCGCCCTTCTGCGGTCAGGCGCAACCAATCGGGGATGTTGTTATGCAGCGGGCAATGGCTCTGGCAATAAGGCACGCCACATTGGCTGCACCTGCTGGATTGCTCTTTTGCCTTGGTCTCAGCGTACTCAGCATAGATTTCATCGAAATCTTCCCGGCGCATATCAGCAGAGCGTTTCTCGGGCATATCCCGTTCAACGGTTACGAATTTCAACATGGGCTGTCCGGACATCGATCAACTCCTCCACCAGGGTTCCGAAGCGCACGCATACGCGAACCAAAACAGGAAATAAAGTCAGTTATGCTTACCTATATACGGATTATTCAAGCGCCACTAAGCCAAAATACCGATCACATGGCAAATTTTAGTTCCGATCCGGATCTATTTTGGCGCTTTTCTTTTGATTCTCTGACTTTATACCACAGAAGTCATTACAGCCCGGAACCCATCAGATGACTCTTTTCCAGCTTTTCCTCGTTGCCGCGATTCAGGGCCTCACGGAGTTTCTGCCGATCAGTTCCTCCGGACATTTGGTGCTATTGCCCGCCCTGACAGGCGGGCCGGATCAGGGATTGGCCATCGATGTCGCCGTCCACGTCGGAACGCTCTTCGCCGTCGTTGCCTATTTCTGGGCCGACGTGAAAATCGCTCTTGTTGGTACAACCCGTTTGCTGCGCGGACGTGTCGACACTCAAGGGGCTTTCCTCGCCCTTTGTCTGGCCATCAGCACCGTACCGGTTGTTCTGGCAGGAGCGGCCATAAAGCTCAGCGGGCTTGATGAATTGATGCGTTCCGTCACCGTGATCGGATGGACAATGTTAGGGTTCGGGATCGTGCTCTATTGGGCCGATAAGACCGGCGCAACAGACCAAAAGGCCTCCAACTGGACACTCAAAGATGCCGGCATCATGGGTTTGGCACAGGTCTTAGCTCTGATACCGGGCACATCACGATCCGGGATCACAATAACAGCTGCACGTCGGCTCGGGTACGGTCGCGAAGATGCGGCCAAACTGGCCATGCTGATGTCGATACCGACAATTGCCGCATCCGGCTTGTTGCTGGGTGTCGATGTTGTGAAAGAAGCCGATTGGGCGATTGCACGCGACGGGCTCATTGCCGCAGCTTTTGCTTTTATCGCAGCACTTCTGGCGCTCACCCTAATGATGCGACTGCTGCGCAGCGTCAGTTTCACACCTTATGTCATATACCGGGTCGCGCTGGGTATTGTTTTGCTGATCTACGCCTATTCTTAGCCGCGCAGATTTTCGGCAGATTTCTTGATGGCATCATACTGCCCCGACGGCCGGAACCGCCATAGGTAATCTGGCAGAACCGCAGCCATTGAAACCGGCGAAATCCCGAGATCAGCAAAGCTTTTCGCGTCTTCACCAACCACATTGTCGTGTGCGAGGTTGCGCACTTGATCCCGTGTGATCATTGTGTTGGTAACCAGCCCAAGCGTCAGCTTTTGCAGCATATCAAATCCGAATCCCATCATCCGCGCGATGAAAAAAGGCGTGTTTACAACCAGTTTGCGCCGGTGAATGACGAGGAGCATTTGGTGCATCAAATCCCGGAAACTCGCGACATCCGGTCCACCAAGCTCATAGATACCAGCCGCAACATTTCCGGTAAGCGCAATTTCTGCGGCGCGCGCTATGTCGTCCACATAAACCGGTTGAAACTGAGTATCTGCACCAACAACAGGCAACACTGGCCCCAAGCGGCTCATGGAAGCAAAGCGGTTAAAAAACTGATCTTCGGGTCCAAAAACGATCGAAGGGCGCAGGATCACTGCATTCGGGAAGTGCTCTTGCACGCCTGCCTCGCCGTGCGCTTTGCTTTGAGCGTATTCGCTTTCGGCACTTTCATCCGCGCCAATGGCGGAAATATGAACCATATTGGCTACGCCCTGTTCGGCTGCAATGCGGGCAATCCGAGTTGCCCCATCGGCCTGCACCGTGTCGAATTGGTTCTTGCCCACTTCGGCCAGAATGCCCACGCAGTTCACGACGGCATCAGCCCCGATCATCACGTCGCGTACTGAGGCGTCGTCCCTTATATTGCATAAAACCGGTTCAACCTGGCCCACAACACCATAAGGTTTTACGAAAATCGCTTCATTTGGCCGTCGAACGGCAACACGAACCCGCCAACCCGCCTTCGCCATACGGCGCGCGATGTAGCGCCCGACAAAACCCGATCCTCCGTAGATGGTGACCAACTTTGACATCACTTGCTCCATCTGAACCATTCATTCATGGATGTAGCTTTGCTGGGGTCGCGAAACAAGGCGCAATTTAAAAACGGATGGCTGTTTCCAAAGAGGTTCACTAACAAGGATTGGGCGTTTTTTTGACCACCGCTTCCGATCTGTTGGCATCACGCTCAAGGTCACTAGATTCCATTTGACACTGCTTGGGCTTCGCCTTAAATGCCGACGATACGACACCTGCCCAGGTGGCGGAATGGTAGACGCGCTAGCTTCAGGTGCTAGTGTCCGTATGGACGTGGAGGTTCGAGTCCTCTCCTGGGCACCAATATTTCCAATAACCCATTGAAATTCCTTCGTATTTATCATCGAGGGATATCATCGTGTCACACATTCAGTACACAATCTGCCGTTCCGGTACCTACTATTACAACCGTCGTGTTCCCAAACATGCAGTGGAAACCTATGGTCAATACATCCGGCTGGCCTTGTCCAAGGATGCGAACGAAGCAGAAGCCTATTCAAAACGTCTGACCACTGTTCTTGAGGGATCTTGGACTGGGACAAAGGTAAATACGCCCGTTGATTTCGCTTCCGTCCTAGAGAGTTTTAAACCTCGGTCTGCCCTGTTGTCAGAAATGTTGGAAGAATATCTGTCGCTCAGAGAGATTGACCTCAAGCCTCCACAGATCGCCCTCGATACCTTCATTTCATTGGCTGGTGACAGGGAAGTGAGTGAATACACCCGAGAAGACGCCAAGCTTTTCGTCCGTCATTTGACCATGAAGGGGAATAAGACAGCTACTATCAGGCGTCGGATCAACAGTCTTTCTGCGATAATGAACTATGCCTATTCAGAACTCGACTTGGACAAGCGCAACCCATTCACGAGGTTGATTATCAGAGGCGAAGGTGACGATGCCCTAGTACGCAGTGTCTTTACAAACGAGCAGTTGCTGCAGGGATATGAGCGCGCTCTGTCCTCAAAGAGCAACGTCAGGCTGATCATGCCGCTGTTAGGTGAAACAGGATGCAGAATGGCTGAGGTTGTGGGGTTATGCTGATCTGAGCCATCTTCGGCCCTAACGGGTCAATTAAGAACCGGCAGGAGGGGAATACAATCCGTCTAAGTAACTGTTTTTTATATTCATTTTTTCGGATCTTCGCGTAGAGCCCAGCATCAGTGATTTTGGGTCTCGTAGCACAAGCGACGGTTTTTGTCGATTGACAGGTGCCAGCCCAAAGTAGACGTGCCAAACCTGAAGAGCCAGACCCTCACGTAGATCATGCTGCCAAATGACCTAAACTCTCTGACGACGAACGTGTGCGACACGTGTTGGGTGCTTTCAAAAAAGCTACTGGAGAGAAGACTGCGCGATCTCTTCGACGAAAATGCCCACACAGCGGTTTAGAGGTTCCGAGACACCATCTCTCGTTAACACAGGCAGCATGTCAGAAGTCTCACCGAAGCCAACAATTTCGATCATTTGCCTGGACAAACCAGACTGCACAAAAATTTCGGCTACGGCTTCCGCGCGCTCGTTTGAGAGAGCTCGATTTCGACTGGCGGATCCCGTGGTATCGGTATGTCCGGCTATCCTGATTTTCGAAAACTTCATACTCTGCAAACGAACTGCCGCCTCGCGCGCGCGTTTCATGGCGCCAGGCGTCAACCTCGCGCTGTTCTGTTCAAAGTGGACTTCCGCGATGGGACCTTTGTTTGACATCGCAGGATCGCTTTTAGGTGCGTCGGCTTCAGAAAATTGTTCTGCTTGAATGCCTTCCTCAAAGCGCTTGTTCACATTTGTTTTTTCCTCAAGTGCGATAGCACTCAATTCAACGCCGGGAAGCGTTTGATTACTCGCAGTTCTCGATTCCGATTGGTCGACATGAAGATCGAACTTGGACTCCCTGTTTTCTGTCAGGTCTTGCGCGCGATTGGCAGCGCTCTGCTCGGCCAGTTTCTGCTGGAGTGCAATCAACTGGTTTTCCCGCTCCAAAACTGATTGCATCTGCGCAGAAACTAATTCCTCCTGTTTGTCCAATTCCGCTTGTTGTTCCTCCAAAGCTTCAGAATCGACACGCAAGTTTTCGTACATTCGCGCCAGATCTTCCTCAAGCGTCTTCAGCGAAGCCAGTTTTATCTCGAGTTTTTCAGATTGAGCGTCTAACTCAGAATCCCGCTGCAAGGCGCGCTCCTCCGCTTCACCGGATTCAGGTGCCATTCGAGTTCCAGTCGCGAAACCAACCGCTGTCCCTCCAGCGAGAATTATCGCTGCCAAAGCCACATATGAAAGATTCACCGTGCCCCTCCCGCATCAGTAGTAAAGACTACCCAGTGTAGCAGTGGGTCGGCCAAAACAATGGATATCAAGCACTTGTGATGGGACAATTCGGTGTTAAGCGCATGGAATGTTGCTTAATCCACACTTTTACAGGTGTTGTGCAGACCGTTTCCCATTGAACCTTCGAACCTGAATTCGAAAACGCCGAATCGGTATGCAACAAATAAAGCGTATGATTTGGTCATTCTAAGTATGCCTCTTCGATGGACCAAAAGCCGATGATACACAAAAAAATGGACTTGGATCACTTAATAACGACTGATCAGAAAAGCGCACGTATTGGCAAATGCAAAAGTTTCAGTCACTTCGATCATGGTGATTTGCCCGCAATAGAGCCGTTGGTCTAGATCCCGGCGGTCAGGTCGCCATATTGATCCGAGGCGCCGCCACCCATAGGGCCGTTCAAATATTGACGCGGTTTTATTGAACCAAGCGACGTATATCGGGCTTGGTCCGAACTTCAGCGGCTGTTTCAAAAGCTACCGCAACCCGTCTTCGCCTTTCACGTCCCAAACCTCCAGTCCGCCCATGCGGCTATGCACCCGACCGCCGCAAGACATGGCAAGCGCGAAGACGATTTCGTCTGACCTTGGTCCATCAGGCAAACCAACCTCGATCCCGTCGAAATGGCTGCGAACATAGGCGGCATTGATGTGGCCCAGTGGAATGTCGAGTTTGCTGCCAATCCCACCCCGTTTCATGCAAGACGGCACGATGGCGTTGGAATCGTTGAGTTGTCCGCGCATCGCGTACCCGCCCGGTACATGCCACAGAGCGGCATGTTCCAACTCACCCGCTTCGCCGACAATGGCCCCCTTGCCGTAGCCATCGACCTTGTCCTTGCCACCAAGGGCAGCAATCAATCGTTCGCTCATCTCTGCGCCTAGTGGTTTAAGGTCGTCCATAGCAGGCTGCAGTTCTCCCTCGTATCGCCCCGCAAAAGGGTTGCTGACACAGGCCAGGATCGCACCCAGCATCCGCGGTTTTTCCGACTTTGGCCCGCCGTCATGATGCACCTCTTCGATGATCAATTGCGTCTTGCGGATGATAAATTCAGGCATGGGCGCAGGCTCCTATCGCGGGGATGGCGGTCATTGTTTCTGTCTGCCCTTGCAGCGATAGGACGACTTCAGTGATCAGACCATCCCGTATCAACGATTCAGCAAAGGCACATCCGGCTTTCAGTGCCCGTTGAATATCCGCTTTGGACAGGTCAGCAACATCCGTCGTCACTAGAAGGTCGCCCAAATCACTGTCGGGGCTGAGTTCTAAGGCTCGCCGACGTGTCACGCTGAGATGTCCTGGCAAGTCCACTGCGTTGGCAATTAGCGTCGCGGCCACATCGGCTGCGGCGGCGCTGGGTGCCAGTACCGTCACCGCGTCAGCTATGCCGCGTGAATGGCTGCGTCCGCGCCAACCCGATGTGGCAATGCCGCGTACTGGGACGTCGGCATTGATCTTAATCTCGCCGGCGGGGCCGAGGACGGTGAACTCAGCTTGTCCTGACAAGTGCAAGGCAATGTCTCCGCCATTGTTCACGTAAGCCTTGCAAGGCCAGTGGTGTTGTAGCATTGCGGCCAGCAGCTCATCCGCGACGGCCCCGGCTACTGCGGCCATTGGGGTGACGAAGACATCGGTATAGGGTCGCACCGCCCGCGCCATCCGTTTTGCAATGGGGTTGATATAGTCAGCTTGGGACTTTGGCCGCCGCAAATTCGGCAGTTCGCCCACCAATCCAGTCAGCACGGTCTGGAACCGTTCGGTGGCGGTTTGATAGCAACTTTGCCTGGCTGTCCCCTCGACACCGATGATCAGGTCGATCGGCCCGTGATGAAGGTGCAACCTATCACCGGATAGCAAAGTAGCTTGCGGTCCCATATTCATTCCGCCGCCCCGATCACACATGCATCAGCACCAAACTCGCCGCCGGTTTCCAGCACATCATCCAGATCTCTGATCTGCGCATCATGCCCGCCGAACTGACGGTATTCCGTCCGTTCCACGGTAAACTCCAGCGGCGCAACCAGCGCGGGGGTGGGCACGTAGCCAAAAGCCCCATCTGGCACATCCATTACGTCTACCATGACGGTAATACCGCCCCCGGGCCAACGGTAAACAGGCGCGCCGCCTATCGTGACAGTGGTGTGCGCGGCTTTGACCGATTCAGTCAGCTTGATCGGGTTTTCTGTCACGCCGGAGCGTAACGACCCGCCCGCACCGCCCATGAACAACACAGTACACAGTGCCGCTTCACAATTCTGCGCAATCAGATCGACTGAGGGCTGCAAGTGGTCCGGCATCGATTGCTCTTGGGGCTCAAGCGCATCGTTCAGCACATAATAGGCCGCATGTTCGCCGGTGGTTGAGACCATCAATAGTCTCAGACCTGATCGTGCCCCTTTCTCTGATCGCCAGGGCCCAAGAATTGTCAGCGGATCATCAATATCCGTGCCTCCCCAGCCTTGGCCCGGCCCCGCCACCTTGAAATAGCGACCTGGCGTCGACCGGCGACCCAGGATCCGTATGCCGGTGGCCGGCCAGTCAATCACTTTGCCTGCCTGATGTTCTGAAACGACACCCGTGATATGGTCATCCACTACCACGACCTCATCCACCAGCCCTTGCCACTGCGAGGCAAACATCCCGATCGTGGCAGAGCCACAGCCCACCCGCATCCTGATTTCGGTTGCCCCATCGACAATGGGAGGCTGTCCAGCTTGCACGATTACGGTTGATCCACCATCGATAGACAGCTCAACCGCTTGTTTATTGCACAATCTCAAAAGTGCGTCGCAGGTTGCGCGCCCTTCTGCCTTGCTGCCGCCTGTCAGGTGGTCCACACCCCCCAGCGAAAACATTTGCGACCCATATTCAGAGGTCATCACGTGGCCGATCACTTCTCCATTTGCGCGCACAAGGCTGGCTTCGTCGCCCAAATGCCGGTCAGTGTCGATCTTCACCTTGACCCCGCAATAGGAAAAAATCGCTTCGGTAACCACGGTCACGCAGTCAATGCCCGCGATCTCCCGGCTGACGATAAATGGGGCTGGTTTATAGTCGGGGTAGGTCGTGCCTGCCCCAATGGCCGAGACAACAACATCATCACCGGTTGCGGTCTGGCCGTCCCAGTCGGCCGCGAGGAACGGTTTGATTTCATCCCCTTTGGCCATGCGCCGATCCAGAATTGTTAGCGGATCGCAGCGAATGATCTTGCCACCTTCGTTGGCATAACGGTCACAGGCGCCGACCTTGCCTTCAGCAATGTAGCACATGACCGGGCATGCATCGCAGCGGATCTTTTCGGGGCGGGTCATTCGGCGGCTCGCATCGCGGCAAGCACCCGATGCGGCAAAGCGGGCAGCCTTGTCACCTTGGCACCGCAAGCGTCACGGATCGCGTTCAGGATCGCGGGGGCCGTGGGGATCAACACATGTTCCCCCAGCCCCTTGGCGCCCATTGGCCCCTCAGGGTCAGGTTTTTCGATCAGGATAGACGTGACCGTAGGCATGTCTCCAATGGTCGGGATCAGATAATTGTGCAGATCTTCCGTCTTTCCCGGAATATACTCCTCCATCAAGGCCAATCCCAAACCTTGGGCAATACCCCCTTCGATCTGGCCCTCAGCCAACGCGGGGTTGATGGCTCGGCCCACATCGTGTGCCGCTGTCATGTGCAGCACACGGGTGGTGCCCAGTTTTAAATCTACCTCAACCTCAGCGATCTGAGCACCGTAGCCATAGACAGCATAAGGCGTGCCTTGGCCGTTTTCATCCAATTCGGTGGTGGGCGGGTCATATGTTTCTTCGGCGCAGAGCACATAGCCGTTTGAATCGATAACCAAATCCGCCAGATCAATATCTCGCCGCTCTGATCCTTGATGGACGGTCAGTGCCCCATTACC
This sequence comes from Roseobacter sp., assembly GCF_045106495.1. Classification (GTDB taxonomy): domain Bacteria; phylum Pseudomonadota; class Alphaproteobacteria; order Rhodobacterales; family Rhodobacteraceae; genus Roseobacter. The sequence goes on along the minus strand of NZ_JBGCEQ010000013.1, from coordinate 8,425 downwards.
AAGCGTCATATTGGTCAGATCGCTCAGGTTGGTCAGGCGCAGAATTGTTTTGCGCAGTGTATGACCTGCCGCCTCTGCTGCGCGACCGGTGATAAATGTCTGGCGCGAAGCAGAGGTCTTTCCACAGTCGGGCGTCAGCGCCGTATCAGGGCCAACCAATTCGACCACATCAATCCCAATACCCAAGGCGTCGGCCGCAATCTGCGCAATAACTGTGTTGGACCCTTGGCCAACATCGGTTGCGCCTTGGTGCAGTTTCAAATGCCCTGCGGGCGTGATGCCCAGACGAATGGTGGAAGGGTTGGGCAGGGCAGTGTTCCCGCAACCATACCAGCAGGACGCAATGCCAATCCCGCGCTTTCGATCAGCATGACGTGCATTGAAATCCGCCGCATCCACCCCCGCACGTACCCAGTGTGGGGCAAGAGCGTCCAGGCATTCGCGCAGGCCAACGGCTTGCAGGACCTGACCAAACGGCGTTTTGTCGCCATCTTCCAGGGCATTCAACCGTCGGAAAGCTAGGCGGTCTAACCCGCATTTCTGAGCAAGTTCATCATAAAGCATTTCTTGTGTGATCGCAGCCTGCGGCACGCCAAATCCGCGAAACGCACCAGCGGTCGGCCCATTTGTATGGATCGCCCGGCTGGTCGCACGGTAGTTGGGCGTCAAGTAGGGGCCAGAGGCATGGACCGGCACGCGGGTCGCTACAGTTGGACCCCAACTGGCATAGGCTCCAGTGTTGAAATCGCCGTGAAACACCATGCTTGTCACCCTGCCATCTGCGTTTGCTCCGATACGGGCATGCATCGTGCCGGGATGGCGTTTGGTGCTGGCTTGCATGGATTCGGTGCGGCTGAACACCATATGGCAAGGTCGCCCAGTTTTCATAACGCCAAGCCCCAGCAATGGCTGCAATGTCAAGTCCAGCTTGGACCCAAACCCACCTCCGGCGGCCGATGGGATGATCCGTACCTTATCTTTTGGCAGGCCAAGCACTTTGGCGGTTTCCTCCTGATCCATGACAGGCGCCTGGGTGCAGGCTTGAATCGTCAAGACATCGCCATCCATCCAGGCTGCACCAGCTTCTGGCTCTATATAGGCATGTTCGACATATGCAGTTTCAAAGCGGCCTGACACGATATGCGCAGCGTCGGTCAAAGCTGCATCCGGCACGCCGCAGGTCACCTTACCTCTGATCAGGGTGTTTTCGGGGCGGTGGTCATGTAGCAAACTCACCCCCTCTGCGCCACCTTCATCCGCCGTCAAGCTGTGCGGCTTGATTGTCCAGGACACCGGAAAATCGGAGAGGTTCAACGCTTCGACGTCTTCCGGTTCACCGACGATTAATGCAACCGGTTCGCCAAGATACCGCACGCGGCTCTCTGCCAACGCCGGTTGATCCGCCAGCGGCGGAATGACGCCATACGCATTTTCGCCTTTGATGTCTTCGGCGGTGACGACAGCATGAATGCCGGGATGCAGACCTGCCCAGGCCGCGACATCGCCAAGTATGAAGTCTGCGTGGTAATGCGGTGAGCGCACCGCCCGGATCAGCAAGGAGCCCTGCGGAATAAAATCAGCCCCGAAAACCTCTGACCCGTCCACTTTTGGCCGTCCGTCAAGGCGTGGGATAGACTGGCCCACGGCGTGTCCTGCGCCTGGCCGTCGCGAATCTGAGGGGGTTTGATTGGCAGCCATAACTGCGGCAATGATCTTGCGATAGCCGGTACAACGGCACAGCACGCCCCCCAACGTGGCCTGTACCTGCGCCTCGGTCGGTTCCGGCTCGGCACGCAACAATTCCATCGCTGCCATCATGATGCCGGGTGTGCAGATCCCACATTGTGCGGCACCATGGTTCAGAAACGCATCCTGCAACCGCTTTGCCAGAACGGGTTCTGCTGTTTCCACGGTTTCGATCTTCTGACCATGGGCTTGAATAGCTGGGGTCAGGCAGGCGCAATGCTGCGCCCCGTCAATCAACACCGTACAGGCCCCGCAATCGCCCGCGTCGCAACCGATTTTGACGCTTTTCAGGTTCAGGTCATCGCGCAAAACCTCGGACAACCGACGGCCTGGATGGGTCTGCACGTTGTGAATACCACCATTGATGAAGAACGAGATCTCTTGAGCGATATCCTTCATACCAGAGTCTCCACAGTGCGACGCAGTAATTCTGCAGCGCTCACGTTGCGATAGAAAGCATCTGCACGGATGTCATCGATCGGGTTGATTGCGCTTTCGACAATCAGGTCAGTGATCACGTCCGGGTCATAGACCTGACCGATCAACTGTGCCTCTACCTTTGGGAGGCGCGTGGCAACCGGACCGCATGACCCGATGGCCAAGGCGGCCTGCGTGATCACCCCGTCCTGTAGCGTGATCCTTGCTGCGGTCATGGCGACCGAGATCACCAGATACTTCCGTGCCCCCAGTTTCCGAAAATGCCCATGCCCCTGCAGGGATGCCTTGGGAATACGAATGGCAGTTACAAGCTCTCCCGCGTGCAAAGCAGTCTCGCGCGGCCCGGTGATAAACGCGGCTAGTGGCATACGCCGGGTAGCATCGGTGCGACGGATCTCGACCTCCGCATCAAGTGTCAGCAAGGGCGGCACACCATCGGCGGCGGGAGAGGCATTACACAGATTGCCCGCCAAGGTCCCACGGTTCTGGATCTGCATGGCGCCGACCTCGCAAGCCGCCAGTTTCAGCCCGTCAAAGGCAACGGGTAAATCAGCCTTGATGATATCGGTCCAAGTGGTTGTCGCACCAACCCGAAACCCATCATCTGTGCGATCGATCCCGCGCAATGAGGCAATGCCTGTGATGTCCAGCGTCGGGCCATCGAGTAGCTTGCGTTGCGTAGCGGGAAAAACGTCCGTACAGCCAGCCACGACCTGCCAGTTGCCCGACGCCAGAATGGCGAGCGCATCTTCCAGTCGTTCCGGGCGTTGATACAGGTGTCTGTCCGTCATGGCCGTGCAGATTTGTTCGTATACAAGCAGATGTTGCGGGAGCGGGCGCAAACTGTCAATGCTTGGGCTATGTCGAATGAAATGACAAAATCAGACGCCTACCAATTGTCAGACCAGGTTGGATACAACCTGAGACGGGCCAATCAACGGCATGTGGCGATTTTTGCCAAACACGTGCAGGGACTGACCCCAACGCAATTCGCGGTGTTGGCGCGGTTGCGCGAATGTGGGGCGCTGTCACAGAACAAGCTGGGGCGACTGACGGCAATGGATTCCGCGACGATCAAAGGTGTTGTCGAAAGATTGCGGGCCAAAGGGCTGGTGCAATCCTCGGCGGATCAAAGCGACCAGCGGCTGCGCCTGGTTGATCTGACTGCTGAAGGCCGCACTGCCTTTGATGTGGCCCTGGACCAGGCACTTGCCGCCCGGACCGAGACGGTTGAACGCCTGACTGAGGAAGAAGTTGCGGTTTTCGAAGCGCTTTTGGCCAAACTGATCTAGCGCTCAGATCCCGACATATTTCTGCAACAGACTGGGATCATCCCGCAGCACTTTTGTCTCGACCACCTCGCGCCCATGTCCGTTTTCGATAAATGCCACGCGGTCAGAGAGTGACAACACTGCCTCGATCCGTTGTTCGACCAGAATGACCGCTTTGCCTTCGTCACGCATGGTTCGAACGGTATCAGTAATCAGTGTGATCATGGATGGCTGCAACCCCTCGGTAGGTTCATCAAGAAGTAGCACCGATGGCTCGAGACAAAGAGCCCGGGCTGTGGCCAGCATCTGCTGCTCGCCGCCTGAAAGGGTTTCGGCTCTTTGGTTGAGACGTTCGCGCAAACGGGGAAACATCGTCAAAACACGATCGCGGGTCTGGCGGGATTTTCCCCGCGTCATAAGTCCAATCTCAATGTTTTCGGCTACCGTCAACTCGGCAAACAGGCGTCTGCCTTGGGGCACATAGGCAATGCCCTGCTTTGGAACCGCATGTGGGGGCAAGTTGCTGATACTCTTTCCATCCAGACTGATGGTGCCGGACTGTAGCGGCAGCAGACCCATGATTGCCTTGAGCGTCGTTGTCTTTCCCGCCCCATTGCGGCCCAACAGACACAGCACTTCGCCAGCCCGCGCCTCAAGTGACAGATCAAACAAGACCTGAACCTGACCGTAGCCAGTGCTTATGGCATCAAGTCGCAAGGTCATCCGGTCCCCAGATAGGCGTTTTGCACGTCGGTGTTGGCGTGTATTTCGGCGGGTGTGCCACGGGCCAGGATCCTGCCTGTTTCCAACACCGTGATTTCATCGGCCAAAGCCATAACGACGCGCATGTTGTGTTCAATCAGCAAGATGGTCGTGTCGCCTGCCAATGTCTTGATCAGTGTATTGAACCCCTCAATCTCACTTTCGGCGAGGCCCTGCGTGGGTTCATCCAGGATCAGCAGGCGTGGGTTCTGCGCCACGCCCATGGCGATTTCCAGCAGGCGCTGATGCCCATAGGCCATATCGCCCGCAATCTGATCAGCGCGGTCAGCCAACCCAACCCGGTCGAGCGCGGCAAGCACATCGCCTTTCGCCCGCCGACCAAGGGCGAGGGCCAGATTGTCGAATAGATTCAGGCGCGCATAGATCGCCGTGATTTGAAATGTATAGGCCATGCCACGCTGAATGCGGGCATGGGCGGGCAGGTGTGTGACATTTTCACCGTCGAACCAAACCTCGCCCTCGCTTGCGGGGACGCGACCTGACACCATACCGACAAAGGTACTTTTGCCTGCACCGTTCGGCCCGATCAACGCGTGAATCTCGCCCTTGGCGAGGGTATAATCAACATCGTCGACTGCTCGAAGGCCACCGTAGATCCGCGTCAGCCCTTTGGTCTCCAACAACGTCATGGTAGCCATGGGACCCAGCGGTTGCGGATTTCACCCACGATCCCGGCCCGGGCGAACAGGGTCAACAGCACAAGCGCTGCCCCAGCAATCAGCATATAGGCGTTGGTAAGCCCGCTCGCGTAATCGATCAGATAGAACATGAAGGCGACACCAATCAGCGGGCCAATCGTTGTGCCCATGCCCCCCAGAAGCACCCAAAGCAACGGAAAGATCGAATATTGCACCGAGGCGAAGGTCGCGCCCACATAGCCGAACAACACGGCGTAGCCTGCCCCAGCAGCCCCGCAAATCGTGCCTGAGATGATGACGGCGCCCAATTTGTGCCGGAAGACGTCGTAACCCAGCATGCGTGTGCGTTCCTCGTTCTCGCGCACCCCGATCAAGACACGGCCAAAGGACATTTGCATCATCCGAGCGGTAATCAGCAACGAGACCGAAAACAGAATCAGCGCCGCGAAATAGCGCGTCAGTGGTTCGGTCAGAGCGTAGCCGGCGATCTGGCGACTGGCCTGTGCGATGACGAAGCCTTCATCCCCGCCGGTCCATTCACCAAGATAAAGCACCGTCAGATATACCGATTGAGCAAACATCAGGGTTACGATCATGAAGGCGACCCCAATCGTGCGGAGCGCGAGCAATGCTACGATTGCAGATAAAACCACCGCGCTGATCAGGCCGACGACTAGGGCAGGAATAACAGATATGCCACCCAAGTGCATCGCCAGTCCGCACCCATACATGCCCGCTGCAAAAAACATTGCATGTCCAAGGCTGAGCAGCCCCGTATACCCGAACAACACGTTGTACCCGACCGCATAGGTGGCGAGCACCAAAATGCGTGCCAAGTTCCCCTGATGATAGGTCGGCAGTACAAACCCCAACGCCACCAGAACCGCGATCAGGCCAAGATGCAGAGCAGCGGATCGGGCATCCAGATTCATGCCATTTTCTTTCCATAGAGTCCCTGCGGGCGGAAAACGAGCACGATCGCCACAAGCAGCGTCGCGATGATTTTGGACAGTGTCGGACTAAGAAAGACAGAGATGATCCCATCCGACATGCCAATCAGCAAAGCAGCGACGATCGTGCCACGCACGGATCCCAGCCCGCCGATAATCACCACGATAAAGCTAAGAAGCAGAGGATCATGCCCCATCAGGTAATGGGCCTGCTGGATCGGAACGATCAGCACAGCGGCCAAGGCAGCCAATGCAGCCCCGAAGCCAAAGACAATGGAATAAACCCGCTGTACTGGAATGCCAAATGCAAGAGCTGTTTCCCGGTCCATCTGTGTGGCCCTCATGATCAGCCCCAGCCGCGTCCGCGAGATGACCAGCCAGAAGACCATCAGAATGACAACGGCCGCGGCAATCACGAAAAGTTTGTAGCTGGTAATGCTCAGCCCCCAAGGGAAGTAGAACGCCAGCCCATTTTCACCCCATTCCAGCCAAGGCAGTGCGATGCGATGGCTGAAGGGCGGCTCAACCGGGCGCGCTTCCGGTCCGTAAATCATCAAGGTGGACTGTTGTAGAATGTACAGAACACCTATTGTGCCCACGATTGTCGCCTCCGGGTCATATGCGACATTTCTGAGGATCAGACGGTCCACCAGCATGGCCACTGCCCCTGCAATCAAAGGTGCGATGACAAGCGCGGCGAGGAAACCGATGGCGGGATGGCCTGCGATGGATGTGGCGACAAACCACGCGATCACGGCACCCAGCATGAAGAATTCCCCGTGCGCGACATTCACGACACGCATAACCCCAAACACCAGCGACAGACCAAGTGCGGTCAACGCCAGCACAGACGCGCCGACAGCACCTTCAAGGATTGCAAGAATTAGGTGGGGTCCGAAATCCATTCAGCCTGCACTCAACGAGCCGGGGTCTGAGCCCCGGCCCCACTTTTACGATTTCAGAACGATTGGGTCGTGTAGTCTACTTCATCGGGATACAGCGTGTCTTCGATAGTTGTGGTGTGCACCTTGACCAGACGCCCGCTTTCGACCTTTGAGATATACTGCACTCCGAAGACCTGGTGTGTCTTGCCATTGAAGATTTTCGGCCCCTGCGGATGTGCATCGCTCTCCGGCATGTCTGTCATGGCCTCAACCGCTTCGATCAGTTTCTGGCGGTCAGCTAGACCCTGATAGTCCGCAGATTCCATACCCGCCTTTATGACATGTAGCGTCTCCCAACAGCCAAACATATGCGCGTATGTCGAGACATCGCTTGGATCCGACACCGACGCCCCGTTTTCATCGACGCCAACGGCGGCCCGGAAATTTTTGTCATAGTCTGTCTGATCGGCCTGCGCGTAGCGTGGATTGCCCTCCCAGAAGTACGTGCCTTCGAGGAATTCAAGGCCGGGTGATGCAAGATCAACCGCCTCAAGGGAGTCGATGAAACCAAAGATTGCCGGGCTGGACGGGCCAAAGAATTCGCCAAGTTCTTTCACAAATGTCAGAACAGCAGGACCGACCATGACGTGATACAGTACCTCGGTGTCGCGCGGGATCTTCGGGAAATACTTGGTAAAGGAGGTTTCTGACGGTGGGACGGCGATATGTTCCAGAACCTCGCCACCCTGCGCCTCAATCGCTGCCGTAAAGAAATCGCGGTGATCATGACCAAAGGCGAAATCGGGGAAGATCATTGTGACCTTCTTGCCAAGATTTTCGGCGACATAGGGTGCCATCGCCTGCACCTGGCTTTTTACGTCCGTGATGCCGGGCTGCAACGTGTAACGGTTCAGACCACCGGAAGCGACATGATGCCCTTCCGACACCACGAAGTAAGGGAGCTTTTGTTCGCCCGCTGCGGGTGCGGACCCAATCACGACATGGCTGAATAAAGTGCCAAACGCGACGTCACATTCGTGCTGGTTTGCAAACTTTTCGACAACCTCTGCGCCGCGTTTTGGGTCAGTCCCGTCGTCCTCTGAGATAATCTCAACCGGGCGCCCATTGATACCGCCCGCATCATTGATCACTTTCAGCGCTGCATCTGTTGTCCGACCATACCAGCGGCCATAAGCGGCGCCGATTCCGGTTGAGTGCTGTTGAAACCCGATCTTGATCGGGGCAGCCGATTGTGCGCTGGCAAAACGGCCCAATAATGGTGATGCAGCCAGAAGCCCTCCGGCCCCTGCGCCTTTCAATAGCGTCCTGCGGCTTGTCTTAAACGTCTTGGTCATTCCAACTCTCCCTGTTGGTGGGGCCTTATGGCCACCGATCATTGTGGGCAAATGTTGTTTGCATACATGCAATTTGTCCAGAGAATTCTGGAAAGGGCCTGCTGGCCAGTACTCACGCCCCCTTTGGTGCCGCCAAAAGCCACAAACCCAGGAAAGTGTAGCCAATCATGAAAACCGACAGAGGCAAGGTAGCAATGGCTGCGCGACGATGGTCTCCAAACAGCGTGATCGCAACACGATGCGCCAACAGCACAGACCAGACATGCCCGAGGACGACCAGTACCGCTTGCGTGACCCAGATCAGCCGCACAGTATCGATAAGAATGAAAAACCCGGTTGTCACCCGAAAGGGCTGTATCC
>NZ_JBGCEQ010000012.1:0-107457 GCF_045106495.1 Roseobacter sp. | reverse complement strand
CTTTGACGATCTTCTCGCCAGGGCTTTTGCGTGTTCCAGTTGTCTGTCTCATCTTCCACTCCTCAGTGGTTACGATGAGCAACAAACCCTCTCTTAGCAAATACCGCTATTTGGACCCACAAGCGCTGACGTTAGACATTGGAATTGGCCGCGCATCCAGATGCAGTTGCCATTCCTCAACCTGAAAAAATGTGGCCGGGTTCACCAGGCGACGTAGTCTCTTGGCACAACTGGGCGGGTGTTTAGACTAGATTTCAGAACATGAATGCGTGTTGGTTTTTTGGGAGTGCCCAAATAAAAACTAATTCCATCCATAAAAATGTTGAGCGCACGGCGGATAGCCGCAGCATACTTGATGTGTGGAGTTTTGCTTCGCTGACAAACCCGGTCTATCCGCTGGATCACAGGCTGCAATAATGATTTTGCCAAAATCACTGGCAGCAAGGAGCGACGATGGGAGACAAATAGCACTAAGTAGTAATTATTACTGTCAACGGAACAATCTGTGACGACTTGCCAGAAGAACGCAAAGTTGCATTGTGTTTCCCGATCATCCTTTCTTTCGGGAAAGAACAACACCGATGAAACAGTGTAATGCTAAGGCACTTGAGTGAACCAGTACTCGTGAGAATTGCAAGTTACAATATCCGTAAAGCGGTCGGGTTGGACTGGCGCAGAGACCCGCACCGGATTGTCGATGTAATTGGCGAAATTAGTGCCGATATCATAGTCTTACAAGAAGCTGACAAACGTTTAGGCCGCCGTGCCGGTGTGCTTCCATTGGATCGTCTACGTGAAGAGCACGGGTATGTTTTGAGCACTGTTAACTCTGGTGGGCCAAGCCATGGTTGGCATGGAAACGCGATATTGTACCGAAGGGAAAAGATGTCCGTGCCGAAGGCTGAGCGCATTACATTGCCAGCGCGGGAACCTCGCGGAGCCATCGCTGCGCGTTTTTTACCAGAAGGCTTTGCGGTGATTGGTGCGCACCTTGCGCTGACCGCCGGAGTGAGACGCCACCAGATTCATTCATTGTGTGCACGCGCCCAGCACTTTGAGACGCCGACAGTGATTGGTGGTGATTTTAACCACTGGGGAAAAACGTTGCCAGCAGGGAAACACAAAGTGATTACCCCGGGTCTCAGCTTTCATGCCAGCCGGCAAATAGCCGCGCTCGATCGATTTATTTTATGCGGTTCTATTGAAGCGAAAGGGTCATTTGTTCACCAATCGATGGCCGCACGCCAGGCATCAGACCATTTACCGGTCGTTCTCGATTTTGAAATTCTGAAGGTCACTGCGTGATGTTGACTATTCTTGCCGTAATTCACTTGCTGCTCGTTGTCTCGTTCACAGCCAGAATTCTGCTACGAGACGACCTGTCACCTCCAGCAAGGTTGGCTTGGTTTATTGTACTGAACGTGATTCCTTATGTCGGCGTCACCATCTATTTCTTTTTTGGTGAAATCGACATTGGTCAACGTACAAAAACCCGCTACAAGTTGGTCTTTGATGACATTAGCACTCGTGCGGTCCATTTGATGGGGACCCCTGGGTCAAGCGAGGATCTAATTGATTCCGCATATCTGCCTGCTTTTAATTACGCAGCCTCGGTCAATGGGTTTTACCCCGTCGCGGGAAACACTGTTGAGTTAATGTCCGATGCGATGGCGACCCGTGATCACTTGGTTCGCGACATAGATGCGGCAGAAGATCATGTTCACGTGCTGTATTATATCTGGCTAGATGATCAGACAGGTACCGAAATCGCTGAGGCACTGATCCGGGCGGCATCACGCGGGGTGACGTGTCGCGCTCTGGCCGATGGCCTTGGATCGCGTGCTCTGATTCGCTCGCCCGTGTGGCACCGCATGAAATCAGCTGGCGTACGCGTCGCCGTGACGCTTCCCATCGACAGGCTGTTCAGGACGATGCTGACGAGCCGGGTAGACTTGCGCAATCACCGCAAGATTACCGTGATCGACGGTCGAGTGACCTACTGTGGTAGCAGAAATGCTGCGGATCCGGAGTTTCGCGTCAAACCAAAATATGCGCCTTGGGTGGATATCATGATGCGGTTTCAGGGCCCCGTCGTTGCTCAAAACCAAATTCTCTTCGTTGCGGACTGGAAGATTGCCACGGGCGAAAACCTCGATCCTATTCCTACAGCCGTAGCAGAATTCGAAAATGGGTTTCCAGCTCAAGTGCTGGGTGATGGTCCGACAATTCGACGCGGCGCGACACCTCAGTTCTTCTCCGTTTTGATTGCCAGTGCCCGTCGTCAGATCACGATTTCCACGCCCTATTTTGTGCCGGACGCTACTCTGCTCGAGGCGATTTGTGCTGCTGCTTTTCGAGGCGTCAGGGTAACGCTTATTTTTCCTTCCCGAAACGATAGTTGGGTCGTTGCAGCCGCAAGTCGGAGTTTTTACCGCAGACTGCTCGAAGCGGGGTGCAAAATATATGAATTTCGAGATGGGCTACTGCACGCCAAAACACTGACCATTGATGAAACGGTTACAGTTGTGGGATCTACAAATCTGGATCTGCGCAGTTTTGATCTGAACTACGAAAACAATATCCTTTTTCAGGACGAAGCAGCCACAAAAGCCGTTAGAGCAAGGCAATCTGATTACATCCTTAGAGCCGACTGCATCGGGATTGAGGCAGTATTGGCGTGGTCTCCAGTGCGTCGTGTTTGGCACAATGCCGTCGCGACAATTGGTCCAATTTTGTAACCTGAGTGACGCGCTACCGATCGCTGCTTTCCTCTAAGCCAATGACTATTTTTGGCTTGCATTGTTAAAAGGTCCGACTTGATCGGAGGCTAAGTTGCTGATCCGGAAGCTGTTGGTCAGTTACTGCTTCGAAATTGGATTTGACCGACGGCTTTGCGAAAAGATGCTCCTGAACCTTGCGTATCGCTGGTTCTGTCACCTCGATCTGACGGACCGGGCCCCGGTCGTTTTACTTTTTCTTTGGAATATGAAAGTTGAGAGTTCCGGTTTGCACAGGCTTCTGAAATGGTTTGCAGCCCACTTATTTCATTGAGGTTTTCGGATCGTCTGGCCCCGTCTCGCCGTTCGTGACGACGATGCGTGGTTCCTGGAGACGTACCAAGTAGCGGGTTTTGTTTTTTATGTTCGGTCACGTATTTTATGCACCACTTTAACGCTGACAGCCGGGGCGTCGGGGTTTATTGACTGCATCATCACACTAGAGAGCTCGTATGCAATGACTGCACGGAAATCCACCCTTGGTCTCGGTCAGGCTACCCTCGCCTTGAGCCAACACGACCCAAAGTGGGCTTACTTTTTTGAAATCGAGGCGTCTCTCATTGCGGCGGAACTAGTTGGCGTGAGATACCAGATCGACCACATTGGCAGTACCGCAGTGCCTGGCCTTGCCGCTAAACCCATTCTGGACATCGCCATGCGGTCAACCCAGCAAACGCAGGTTGCATCAGGACTTAAGAAACTTGGCTACATTGATCGGGGCATCCGAAGTGGCCGCCTCTTTATTAAATTGTACGACGGCGATGTACGAACACACAACCTACATCTCTACCAACCAGACGACCGTGAGTGCAAAGAACAAATTGCCTTTAGAGACGCCCTTCGGGCCGACCCAAAGCTCTGTGACCAATATGCAGAACTAAAGCAAGATTTGGTCGACAGACTTGGCGACGCCGGACGTAGCCAATACGCAAATGGAAAAACTGGCTTCGTTAATTCGGTGTTAAGTCAGTTACAATGACTGGTAGCGCGCTCTCAAAGCAACCATCGGCAGTTTTTTCAACTGACGTTTGACAATATCCGGTAAGACCGCGCTACCTCTTCGCGCTGGATTTCGTCTGCGGTCATTTTGGCTCTGGGTTTGCGATGAAGACGCTGGTCTATAGGGTTAAGAATTGCAAAAATCCGCAGACCTTTTCCGTTCAACATTGGAGCAGCATCGATGGGCGATACTACAAAAAACACCCTGGAACGTGGTCAGCAACTTGGATCGCACGGTCGGCAGCAAGAAGAGGGCGTTTTGGTGATCCGCACCATTGCGATGCCTGCTGACACCAATCCGTCGGGCGATATTTTTGGCGGCTGGTTGATGTCTCAAATGGATCTTGCAGCAGGCAATATGGCTGGCCGGGTTTCTCAAGGCCGGGGCGCCACGGTCTCGGTGGAAGCGATGCAGTTTCTTCGTCCGGTCAAAGTAGGCGATGAGGTTACCCTATATGCTACTTTGCAAAAAGTCGGGCGTACCTCCATGCGCATTCACGTAGACGCCTGGGCACGCCCCAGATATTCAGACAAAGCTGAAAAAGTCACGGATGCTGATTTCGTGTTTGTCGCCTTGGACGACAATGGTGCATCCCGACCTGTGTTTGAAACCTAATCACACTTCTGGTCCGAAGAGTGGATCTGTTGAAATTTCGGCAAAATGTTGATCAGCACCGACTTGGGCTAAGCGGCCCGTGTTCTGTTTGTTGCCCGCTATTTGCTCGCACGTCTCCAGTCTGAGTGGCGCCAAGTCGGGGCTGTTCTTTGTGTCCGGCTTACCGCTATCCTTATCTGCGAGTGTCGTTGCAAGGAAGCTCATGTCCAAATCTCCCGTCGCGCCCAAAGCCAACACTGTGCGCAGCCGCGATCCAGTGCGCACAAGGGCCGAGATTCTCACCGTAGCGGTGCAGGAATTTGCCGAGCACGGTTTTTATGGTGCGCGGGTCGAGCGCATTACCAAAGCCGCCAAATGCAACGCACGAATGATCTATCATTATTTCGGCGGAAAAGAGCAGCTTTACCTGGCCGCGCTTGACAGTGTTTATGCTGCGATCCGCAACCGCGAGACGCAGTTGCGCTTTGGAACTGCTGATCCGGCGACGGAGGCGCGAAGATTGGTTGAATTCACATTCGATTATTTCGCAGAGAACGAAAATTTCCTGAAACTGATCCGCAATGAAAACCTGCTCAACGGCCGGTATATCAAGCGATCACAGATGATCCGGGACATGTCGCAGCCGTTCATCGCGGCAATCGGAGAGTTGATCGAAAGGGGGCACAAAACAAAGGTGTTTTCGTGCAGTCCTGACCCGGTGCAGCTCTATGTGACAGTCGTCGCTTTGTCGGCCCATCATCTGAACAATGCCGCGACGCTTGGCACTGTCGTCGGGCAAGACCTGAACGACCCGGCTTGGCAGGAAGAGCGACGCCGTCACGCGGTGGAGGTTACGTTGGCGTACCTGGGTGTTTGCGACGGTTTAGAGATTTGACCTGATAACGCAATTTTACTTGTGAGTCGGTTTGCCAGCAGTCTTGCTTCTTGGCGCCGCCATCTGCCACGTCGCTAAAGAGCGTACAGACAAGTCAGATGCCGTGTCGATTCACTGATTCGCTCAATGACAATAAGCTTTGGAGGCTGCCGACCTAAAAGCTGACACGCACGCGGTGTACTTCCACATATGCTAGTTTTGGCGGCATGCCGCTTCAAAATGGCGCATGCAGCAACTGAGTGCATATTAATTCTAAAACTTTTTACCTAGGTTGTTCGAAAAGCCACGTCAGTGCTTTTTTACTCGTGTGATGAATCTATCAACACCATCAGAGTCGCGCGCACTCGCTGCGAAGCCGATCGACTTGCAGCCTGCTTTGGCAGTCCGGCAAAAGGCGGTGGAATTGCAACAAACCTCAGTCGTTTTTGGAGCTGACGCGAGTGCGATCACAGCCCTCTCACCAACCAACCTGACGTTGGAGAAGGGCGATTTTGTCGCGCTGGTCGGCCCGTCGGGATGCGGTAAGTCAACCATTCTTCGCCTCGTCACCAGCCTAATCGCCCCTTCGTCCGGGGTCGTTCTGGTGGGTGGCCGGGATGCAGCGATCCGGCATTTGCGCATGGGTATGGCCTTTCAGAACCCCACAATGTTGCCCTGGTTATCGATCGAACAAAACGTGATGATGCCGCTCAAAATCGTGAAACCTTTCAAGGAGACGTTTCGACGCGATCGCAAAGGTGCTTTCCGCGACCGGGTGCATGCCCTGTTGGAGCAGGTAGGGCTAAAGGGTTTCGCCGGTTACTTTCCGTGGCAGTTGTCGGGCGGGATGTTGCAACGCGCAAACCTTTGCCGCGCATTGGTGCATGATCCCGACCTGCTATTGCTCGATGAGCCTTTTGGCGCGCTTGACCAGTTCACACGCGAAGAGCTCTGGCAAATCCTGCAGGATTTGTACCTGGACCGCAAACCCACAGTATTGCTGGTCACCCATGATCTGCGCGAGGCGGGCTTTCTGGCCAAGCGTATCTGCGTCATGAGTGCCCGGCCTGGGCGCATCATATCGGATGAACTTGTTCCGCTGCAGCAACCACGGTCGATCGATACGATCTACAGTCCCGAATTCGTTGAAATGACCCAGAACCTGCGCGCCTTGATCGCTCAGGTTCGGGAGTAGGAGCGCGCAATGAGCGAAACGCAACGCATACGGCTTTGGTCTTTTTCGCTGCTGGTTGGCTTTTTCCTGATGTGGGAAGTGCTGTGCATCTTGCTCAATGTGTCGGACCTTGTGCTGCCGCGCCCGTCCGAGATTATCGTGACGCTTTGGATAAAATTTCCCATCCTTTGGCCGCATATTCTGCAAACACTCTATTCGACGCTGGTCGGTTTTACCCTCGGGGTGGGCATCGGTGTGGCGCTGGGTGTTATGGTTGGCACCTCAAAGGTCGCGTATGCGGTGGCCTATCCGCTGCTGGTCGGCTTTTCTTCGATCCCTAAGGTGGCTGTGGTGCCAATTTTCGTGCTGTGGTTCGGCTCGGGCACGACGCCCGCAATTCTCACCGCCATGGTCATCTGCGTATTTCCGATCGTGGTGAATATCGCCACCGGGCTGGCCACGACCGAACCCGACCTGGAGGACGTATTGAAAACGCTGGGGGCTTCCAAGCGGGAAATTCTCTGGAACGTAGGCCTGCCGCGGACGATGCCCTATTTCTTTGCCTCGCTGAAGGTTGCAATAACGCTGTCCTTTGTCGGCGCGGTGCTGTCGGAAACAGTCGCCTCCAATCGGGGCATCGGCAATGTAATGATGACGGCCTCGTCCAATTTTCAGGTCTCGCTTGTCTTTGCCGGGCTGATCATCCTCGCCGTTCTAGGGGTTCTCCTCTACGCGCTTTTTTCCTTGCTTGAACGCCGCGTTACCGGATGGGCCACGCGCGATACCGAAATCACCATTACCTGACCTTACTCTGCCACAATCGAAAAGGACCAAGACGATGAAGCATACTCTATTTGCCGCCGCAATTGCCCTTGTCAGCGGGATCACTCCGGCCATGGCCGAAATGACGGATATCAAGTTTACGCTTGGCTGGAAGACCCAAGGCTCTGACGCCCCCTTTCTGGTCGCTTTGAATGAAGGCTATTTCGAAGCCGAAGGGCTGAACGTTACAATAGATCAAGGCGAAGGATCTGCGGCGACCATCACACGTATTATGAGTGGGGCCTATGATGCAGGCTTTGGCGACATTAACGCTATCATCCAGAATGCCGCCGCTCGCCCGGGTGAGGCTCCTGTCATGGTGTTCCAGATGTGGAACCGCCCACCCTTTGCCATCGCTGTCCCTAAGGAGATGGGCCTGACGTCGCCCAAAGACCTGGAAGGCAAGACGCTGGGCGGAGCGCAAGGCACGCCTACCACACGGTTGTTCCCGGTCTTTGCCCGGCTCAACGATATCGACATAGACACGGTGAAATACGAAAGCCTGGCGCCCAACCTTCAGGAACCGATGCTGATCCGCGGTGATATCGACGGGGCCTATACGTTTACCGTTTCCAGCTGGTTCAACTTGATTGCGAACCGCAAGGACCCGGCCGCCGATTTCGACTGGTTCAACTACGAAGACTACGGGATGGACCTTTATTCCAATGGCATGATGGTGTCGCGTGAATTGCTTGCCGAAAACCCCGAAGCCGTAGCTGGGTTGGTGCGCGCCGTGACCAAGGCAACCACGCAGATCATGAAAGATCAGGATGTTGCCGTGGAAGCGATCATCGCTTTTGACAACCTGGTGGATCCTGATCTGGAACGCGCGCGTTTGGAATTTGCCCTGACCAAACTCATGAACGCGCCTGAGACGGCGGAGACAGGGATTGGTGACCTGGTGGACGAACGTCTGTCGCGCTCCATCGCGCTGATTGCCGAAGGCTACGACCTTGACACGCTGCCAGAGACTTCTGAAATCTTTGACCGCTCGTTCCTGCCGCCCGTTGAAGAGCGTATGTTGGACGTTGTAATCAACTGAAACTGCACATGGCATAGCGCGTTGGGGCCTTGCCCCGGCGCCTTGCACACGGCAGGCTAAGACATCGACTGGAGATTTCAATGGATGTGAAAACAGACCCCGTTACGGCAGCAAAGGCAATTGTCGAGGCCTATCTGGAGCGTTCCATGGTGCCGGACCCCGAAGGCGCCTCGGCCTATGTGTCGGATGATTTCCAGCTTGTTTTCACCGGTGGCCGGCGCTTTTCCGGCCCTGCCGACAGTTCGGCCTTCAACGCCAAGCGTTATGCTTGGGTCAAAAAGAAGTTCCTGCGCACCGACGCGGCGCTTGATACAATCACCGGCGATGTTCACGTCTACAACACCGGCTATCTTTACGGCGAATGGAAAGACGGCAGCAGCTTTGAAACCAACCGCTATATGGACAAGTTCGTTGTCCGCGCTGGCAAGATTGTTGCGACCGATGTCTGGAACGACAGCGCCGAGATCCTTCTGCACAAAGCAGGGCTTGCTGAGGCTGATCTGTAAATGCTGACAGATCATGGGCGTTATACCTACAGCCCGATCACCGGGCGCGCCAACTACAGCTGGCCCGGGGGCAAGCGGCTGGCGGTCTACATTGGGTTGAACCTGGAGCATTTCGCCTTTGGCGAAGGGCTGGGGGCGGCACTGGCTCCAGGCGGGCCGCAGCCAGATGTGCTGAACTACGCCTGGCGCGATTATGGCAACCGCGTGGGGGCATGGCGCATGCGCGATATGTTCGATGCATTGGACATGCCTGTTAGTGTGATTGCCAACTCTGCGATGTATGATTACGCGCCAGAGCTAATGGCGGCCTTTCGGGCGCGCGGCGATGAAATCGTTGGTCATGGCCACACCAATTCCGAACGCCAAAGCGTGCTGGCGCGCGACGACGAGGCCGTTTTGATCGCTGAAACCACCGATGTCTTGAAGCAGGCGGAAGGTGTTGCCCCTCAGGGCTGGCTCTCCCCCTGGATCGCCGAAAGCCACTACACGCCGGATCTGCTGGCCGAGGCAGGTTATGGCTATACGCTCAATTGGTGCATGGATGACCAACCGGTCTGGATGCAGACCAGTGTGGGGCCGCTCTTGGCTATTCCCTATCCGCAAGAGGTGAACGACATCCCCGCCATAGCGGCGCGCAAGGACAGTGCCGCGCAATTTGCGGAAATGATCATCGACAATTTTGATGAAATTCTTGAGCAATCCGCGTTTCAGCCGCTTGTGATGGGTATCGCGCTGCATCCTTATCTGGTGGGTCAGCCTTATCGTTTGCGCCACCTGCGTCGTGCGCTGACGCATATCTGCGCCCATCGCGATGACATCTGGTTGACCACCAGCGGCGGGATCCACGACTATTGCCGCCGCAGCATTCCGGATTTGATCGTTTGACCAATGCCGGTGTCGCCACATCCCAAAAGGACGCAAATGCCTTTGCCCGTTGGGAGCCGCATATCCGGTCCTTTGTTTGCTTGTCTGAACCCATGCCCGCCCCTACGGCAGGGCCACTGAGCGGGCTGACCGTCGGGGTCAAAGACATCATCGACGTCTCGGGCCTGCCCACACATAATGGCAGCGCGACTTGTGCGGATGCAAGCCCCGCGCAAAGCGATGCGTCGGTGGTGGCCCGTTTGCGCGCTGCCGGGGCGCGGATCGTGGGCAAGACCGTCACAACGGAATTTGCCTTTACCGATCCGACCGATTGCCGAAATCCCTATGACATCGCCCGCTCGCCCGGTGGGTCCAGTAGCGGCTCGGGTGCGGCTGTGGCTGCTGGTTTGGTGGACTTGGCTCTGGGTACCCAAACTGCAGGCTCGCTTTGCCGACCGGCGGCATATTGCGGGGCGGTTGGGTTGAAGCCAAGCTTTCGCAGCTTGCCCACCGCAGGCGTGACGCCTCTGGCGCGTAGTTTTGACAGCGTGGGTGTGATCGCGCGCTCGGTCGACGTCGCCCGCGCAGCGTTTCTGGCAATGTGTGAGCCCGAGGTAGGGGTAGCCGGCCATGTGAGCACTGCTACCTGGTGGCTCTTACCCGGTGACATACGGCCCGCGCCGGACATATTTTTGGCGCTGGAGGCGGCGACCGAAGCCTTGTCGCGCTATTGTCAGGTGAGGCAAGCGCCAAGCGTTCCTTGTGACACCGATGCTATCGTGAATGCGCACCGCACCGTGATGCAGGCCGAGGCTGCTGAGGTCCACAATCACTTGTTGCACGGCACAAAGGCTGATCTCTTGCGGCCGAAGTTCCGGGCCGGGCTGGAGGCAGGAGTTAGGTTCAATGCGGCAGACATTGCAGCGGCTCGGCACGTCTTGAAACGTGCGACGGAAGAGTTTTGGCGTGCCATGCAGGGCGTGGATGCGATCCTGACGTTGCCGGTGCCCGAAGGCGCGCCGCGTCTGGATGGCAGTACCGGATTTCAGGACTGGCTGACCCCTTGGACAGTCTTTGGCGGCCCACTTATCACTCTGCCCTGGGGGCTTGACCGTTTGGGGCGCCCCTGCGCAGTGATGCTGGCGGGCAAGCCGACAGCGGACTTGGCACTATTGGATCTGGCAGAGCAATTGGAGCGTCATGCCCCGCTTATCGTTCCACCTGAACCGCCTTCCGTTTAACCGCGCAGACGCACCACTGCATCGACTTCAACCGCCGCGTTTCCGGGCAGGCCGGACACGCCAACGGCGGTGCGCGCGTGCCAGCCCGCATCGCCAAACAGCTCCACAAAAACCTCGGTCGCGCCATTGATCACCTGCGGCGTGGCTCCAAACCCGGACTGGCAGTTCACGAAACCGCCCAACCGCAAAATGCAATCGACACTGTCCAGATCGCCCCCGCAAGCCTCGCGCAACCGGTATAGTAGATTCAGCGCGCAGATTTGCGCCGCCTTCTGCCCTTCGGCAATTCCCTCGACAGTTTCTTCCACAGGACCAAGGTGCGTTACCGCGCCGTCCCATTCACAGATCTGGCCTGACAGGTAGACCACTGCGCCATCGCGCCGAAAGGGTAGGAACTGGCCACGCGGGGTCCAGTCGGGCGGCAAGGATAGCTGCATTTCTCGAAGGCGTGCTTCAACGCGGGACATTAGGTGCGTTCCATTTGCTGCGCCAGAAATTGTCGCCAGTCTCCGAGATCGGTGATGTCACGCGCGTCTGTTGTTCCATCGGCTTCGCAGACAAAGCTTTTGACCCATGTGCCATCCGCTAGTTCGACCGATCCGATGGCCAATGGGGCCGGGATGCCTTCTATAAATTGGCCCATGGCTGTTTTTGGCAAGGACCAGATTTCAATCGACACCGAGCCAGTTCCGTTTCCCGAGGCGCGTACCAAGCCGGGTCGCACCGGCGGACCGCCCGACAGCGCATAGAATTTGTAGCATGGCGCGGTTTTGTCGCTGCGTACGAACTGTGCGCCAAGTTTCGTCATCTCGGAATTCAGCGGCAGCCCTGACATATGCGCGCCGCAAACGGCCAGATCGATCCGATCAGGCACGGGGTCGGGCAATGGCTTGGGCTGAGGCAGCGCGAATCTTGATGCGCCCATGCTACGTGGGCAGTCCTGTTCAAAACTGCGCGCCACAGATGCGACTAGGGCATCTTGACCAGCCTCGGCCAGCAGGGTCACGCTGCCGGGTCTGCCGTCGCTGCGTGGCGCGGTGGGCACGGCGATGCCGCACATATCCATTAAGTTAACGAAATTCGTATAGGTCCCCATGCGGTTGTTTGGTCCAATCGGATCGGCTTGCAATTCCTCGACCGTGACGAAGTCCGGGATCGTCGGCACGCAGAGCATGTGAAGTCCGGCCAGCATCGGCGCCGCTTCGCGTTTCAGATCGGCAAGACGATAGAATCCCCTGAACGCGTCATCGGCCGACAGGGTTTCGGCCAGTCCGACGATCTGACGCGTGACCGGATGCACGGCCTCGGGATCCTTGTCCAGCAGTTCGGCGATGACCGTGTGCCGCTCAGCCACCCAGGCGCCTTGGTACAGCATGGCGGCAATCGCATAAAGTGGTGTGAAATCCACCTCGACGATCTCGGCTCCAGAGGCGACCAGCCGTGCTACGTCGCGGGAAAAAGCGGCTTCTTGCGTTGTATCGCCATAGAATTGCACCGAGGCCTTGTCAGGAACCCCGATGCGCAAGGATTTGGGCGGCGCGCTCATCAGTCCATGTGCGATGGCTCGCGAATAGGCATCTTTTTCATCATACCCTTGCGCCACAGAATAGACGGCATAGGCGTCATCAACCGTGTGCGCAAAGATCGACACTGTGTCGAGCGTCCGGCATGCAGGAACCACGCCGCTGGCCGACAAAGTGCCAAGCGTCGGTTTCAATCCGACTATGTTATTTAACGCTGCGGGAACCCGCCCTGATCCGGCGGTGTCGGTGCCAAGTGAAAACGTTACAGCCCCGTGGCCTACAATCACGCCAGATCCGGCAGAAGAGCCGCCCGGCGCGATCGCCGGATCAATGCTGTTTAGCGGCACGCCGTAGGGCGAACGTACCCCAACAAGTCCGGTGGCGAACTGGTCAAGGTTGGTTTTGCCGATCACCAACGCTCCGGCTGCGCGTAGTTTGCCCACCACAAAGGCGTCCTGCTCGGGCATGTATGCATAGGCCGGGCAGGCGGCTGTCGTTTCAATCCCGGCCACGTCGATGTTGTCCTTTACCGCAAAAGGGATACCCCACAGGGGCAGGTCCGGATCATGGGCTCCAAGCCTACGCGCCTGTTCCAGCAGATCCGCCTTGTCGCATAGGTGGATAAAGATATTCTGGTCGCCAATGCGGTCCAGCCTGGCATGAACCTCTTCGATCACGTCCTCGGGTCTGACGCCTTCTGCGTAGGCGTTTCTCAAGGCAGCAAGGGTAAAGGGTAAGGTTTTGAGCATCGTGGTGTTCCAGTCGTGGTATTATTCGGCGGCCACGCGGCGCGCCGGAGGTTTGGGCGCAGCCGCAAGCAGCGTCTGGGTATAGGTTTCTTTGGGTGCCCGCATGACTTGTTCGGTGGGGCCCTGTTCGATGATCTGCCCGTCCTTCATAACGATCACATGATCACACAGCAGGCGCACAACGTGGAGGTCGTGGCTGACGAACAGATAGCTGAGACCGAGCTTGGCCCGCAGGTCGACCAACAAATTTAGCACCACAGCCTGGATAGATACATCCAACGCGGCGGTGGGTTCATCCAAGATCAGAAATCGGGGTTCAAGTGCTACGGCGCGCGCAATGCCGACGCGAGCCTTTTGCCCTCCGGACAGCTGGTGCGGAAAGCGGTCAAGCAGGCTCGCCGGCAGACCTACCAGTGAGGCCAGTTCCTCGACCCGGGCTGTGAGCTTCGCGCCGCGCATTTCGGACAACCTGCGCAAAGGTTCGGCGATGGATTGACGTGCAGTGTGGCGCGGGTTCAGGCTGTCGGTGGCGTCCTGAAACACCATCTGGATATCCGCGCGGAGTGGGTCGCGCACAAAACGTTGTGCAGGGATGCCTGCGATGTCGCGGCCATCGAACAGGACTGTGCCACTGGTGGCATCCATCAGCCGTACGAGGATTTCCGAGGTGGTGGATTTGCCACAGCCGCTTTCGCCAACAAGGCCCACGCTTTGGCCTTCGTTGACGCGAAACGAAACACCCCGCACCGCGTGCACTGGCCCGGATTTACCGTGATAGGTCTTGAAGAGATCCTGAACATCCAGCAGCGGGTGATCATGGACCTTGTGCGGGAGGATCGGGCTACGCTCTTCGGGTGGCAGGAGGCTACGGATGCTTTCGCCCTCGCGTGGAGTCGCATCCACCAGTTTGCGAGTATAAGCGTGCTGCGGGGCGGAAAAGATTTGCACAGGGTCGCCCTGCTCAACGATCAGCCCGTCCTTCATTACCACGATCCGGTCGCAATATTGCGCCGCGAGACCCAGATCATGGGTGATCAGGATGCTGGACATGCCCCGGTCGCGGATCAGATCGCGCACCAGATCCATCACCGCCTTTTGCGTCGTGATATCCAGCCCCGTTGTAGGCTCGTCTGCAATGAGCAGCTTGGGATTGCAGGCAAGCGCGATCGCACAGACTATACGTTGGCACATACCGCCGGACAGCTCGAACGGGTAGGCTTCATAGCGGGCTTCAGGGTTCTTGATGCGCACCGCTTCCAGCGCTTCGATGGCCTTTGCGCGTGCGTCTTGCCGGGTGGCACGGGCGTGCTGGCGCAGCACGTCCTCAATTTGGTGGCCGACCCTGCGGATCGGGTTCAGGGCGGTGCGCGGGCTCTGGAAAATCATTGAAATCTCGCGCCCGCGGATGTCGCGCATGTCGCGTTCAGCGGCACGGCGCAAGTCGATACCAGAATAGGTGGCCTCGCCTGCCTTGATCACGCCGCCTGAATCCAGAATACGCATCAAAGCGTATGATGTGACTGATTTGCCTGACCCGCTTTCGCCCACGATGCCAAGGATCTCGCCCTTGGCCAGATCAAAGCTGATACCACGCACGGCGTCTACTGCACCACGGCGGGTTTGGAAGGTTACGGCCAGATCGCGCACGCTCAGCATTGTCTATGTCCTCTTGCGCGGGTCAACGATGTCTCGCAGCCCATCGCCCAACAGATTGAAGGTAAAGACCGCGATCATCAGCCAGAGGCCGGGAAAGACCGCCAGCCACCATTCGCCGGACACAATGAAGTTTGCCCCTTCGGCCACCATGATCCCCCATTCTGGGGTCGGCGGGCGCACACCCAGACCAATAAACGACAGGCCCGCAGCGTTCAGGATGGCCCAGCCAAGGTTGAGTGAGACCTGAACCATCATCGGTGGCAGCGCGTTCGGAAAGATGTGAAAAGCCAGCACCCGCAGATCTGAATTGCCCGACAGTTTGGCGGCGTGCGCAAAGCCGGAATCGCGGCGGATGTTGACCTCTGCCCGCACAAGGCGGGCATAGAATGGCATGTTGATGATGGCGGTGGCATAGATGATGTTTTCGATGGTGTTACCTAGAGCCGCTACGATCCCCATTGCCAGCACGAACAGTGGAAAGGCCATGATTGTGTCCAGAAACCGGTTCAGTACCGCATCCAACCAGCCGCCCCAGTAGCCCGCGACCCCACCCAACAGCGAGCCGACCACAAAGGACAGGGCAACGGCGGCCACGGATATGGTCAGATCAAGCCGTGTGGCGACGATCACTCGGCTGAACACATCGCGTCCAACCTGATCGGTACCGAACCAATGCTCCAGACTTGGCGCTTGCAGTGCCTTGGACGCATTGGTTTGCAGCGGATCATAGGGGACAACGGACGGCCCGAGCAGCGCACAGAAGATCAGGAAGGCGAACATTGCAAAGGCCAACAACGTTACCGGGTTGGCGCGCAGCACATAGACCATATGCGCCCAAGCATTGTCCGGCTTCGCTGAATTGGGTGTGTCGGTCATCTTGCTTCGAACCCGATGCGTGGATCAATCGCCGTATAGAGCAGGTCGATCACCAGATTGAGCAGCACGAACAAAAGCGCCATGGCCAGAACAAAGCCCTGCACTGCGGCATAGTCAGAAACCACCAGCGCTTCTACTGCATATGATCCAATACCCGGCCACGCGAATACCTTTTCCACCAACACATTGGCCCCAAGAGCAAAAGAAAACACCATCCCCAGGGTTGTGACCACCGGCAACAGCGCATTGCGAAACGCGTAGCCATACAGCACCTTGCGTCCTGACAGCCCGGCCGCCCGTGCTGTGCGGATGAAATCCGCCGACAGCGCCGTCAGCATTGCCGCGCGCGTCATACGGGCGACGGGCGCCAAGGTGAACAATGCAAGCGTGCCAGCAGGGAGAACCAGTTGTTTGGCGGCGCCGCGCCAGGTTTCCCAATCCCCCATCAAGGCCGCGTCGATCAGGTAGAAACCAGTAACGTGGTCTGGTTCGATATAGATAAAATCCAGACGCCCCAAAGGCGAAGGCGCGATGCCCAGAATGTAGTAAAAGACAAAGATAAGGAGGATACCGGTAAAGAAAGTCGGCAGTGAGACGCCTGCGGTGACAACCACGCGGCACAGGTGATCCACCCAGGTGCCGGGGCGCGTGGCTGCCAGAACACCCAATGGGATCGCGATGGCGCAGGCCAAGATCAATGCAGTCAGCGTAAGTTCCAACGAGGCTGGCAAGCGGTTGGCCAAATCCGTCGCCACGGGGCGACCGGACGTCAGCGACATGCCCAGATCGCCGCGCAACAGCTCTCCCACATATATGAAAAACTGCTGCGGCAGAGGTTTGTCCAGCCCCATGGCGACGCGCGTTTCCTCGATAGAGGCTTCGTCCGCCATGACCCCTGCGAAGTAAACCGCAGGGTCACCAGGCAAGGCGCGGGTCAGCAAGAAGCTGATTATGACCACCCCGATCACCACGGGAATGGCCTGCGCGCAGCGCAATAGCACCGCGCGCGACCTTGGATGGCTGGCCAGCATGGCTCAGGTCACCGAAATCGGGCGTACGTCCAGTTGGCGGTGGAACCAGAACTCATAACCCTCGGCCCCATTGGCCGCCACGTTCAACGCAGGTTGATAGAGCGGGATGCGGGGCAGATCCTCCAGAGCGATTTCGAACATGCGTTTGATCATCGGTGCATAGGCGGGATCGTCCATGGGCATATGCAGGCTGTCGTCAACCAGTTGCTCGATCTCTTCATTGCGGTAGTTGGATGAGTTGAACAGGTGCCCGTCCTTGTAGGCCCAAAAGAAATAATAGTCGGGTGTGTTCAGCCAGCCACCAAAGTTCTCCAGATGCAACGGCAGACGTTTTTCGACAAGGACTGCAGTACGCCAGTTTGCACCGGGGATCTTTTCGATCTCGACAGTGATACCGATCTTGCCAAGTGCTTCTTGCACGAGCAAGGCCGTCGGCTCCATCCAGGATGCCAGATCAAGACTGATCGACAGTGGCACTTCGAACCCGTCCGGGTAACCAGACGCTGCCATTAGTTCCTTGGCCTTCTCAAGGTCGGTGTAATACTGCGTCTTGCGCGGCCATGAGATGTCGCCATCCGCGATCTCGGCCTCTCCGCCATAGAGCGGCAAGCCCCGACCAAAAGCAGCCGTCTGGAAGATATCGTCATAAGGCACTGCATAGGCGATGGCCTTGCGCACATTGGCATCCTGGAATGGCTCGAAGGCGAAGTTCGGACACAGACAGTGGATGCAATTCTCCACAGGAGTCGAGAAAACGTCAATCGTGTCAGCCAGTTCTGCAGCATCTTTATCGGGAATACCGAAAGCCATCTGTACGTCTCCGCGCTCGACCAGCGCGCGCCGGGTGGCGGGGCTGGGTACTTCGCGGATCACCACGCGTTTGAGCGCTGGCAGCGGGCCTCCAGCCCAATCATCGTTGCGCTCATAGATCAATTGCTCACCCGGCGACCAGCGTAATACCTTGAACGCGCCAGATCCGGCGGGCGTGGTGTGCAGGTACTCCAGGCCCCATGGGTCGTCTTCGGCGGCATTTTCAAGAACTTCGACCGAATTGATGATGTATGGAACCGGCACCGCCAGATCGGGAATGGTCAGCTTGGACGGGCGGTCAAGCTTGATGACAAAAACATCTTCGCTTTCGGCGATGAACTGGTCTGGGCGCTCCAACCCACCAGCCTTCATCTGGACCGTCGGGAACCCACCCACTGACACGGCGCGATCAAAGGACCATTTCACATCCTGCGCGGTCACCTTTCGCCCATCCCAGAAAGTCGCGTTGGGCTTGAGCTTGAAAGTCAGCGTTGTGCCGTCTTCCGATTCTGTCCAGCTTTCTGCCAGTTCCGGCTCGATCACGGAATAGTCGTAGGAATAGCCACCGCCAATGGCCTCTTTGGTGCCAAAGGACACAAGCCGGTCGTAGCAATTGATACCGACCTGATAGGCAGCACGGCTGGTGCCGGTGCGGTGCAAATCCAGCGAATTGATCGTTTGTCCTATAACGACAACCATCGTGTCCGCGCCCTGGGCGGCTGCGGGCATTGCCTTGAGGAAGGGAAGCATGGAAGCCCCAGCGGCCCCCATTTTCAATAAGTTCCGTCGTGAGGTGGTCTCGGTCATGGCAGTTTCCCCGCGATAAGTAAAAAGCTGTTTGGTTTAAGGCAGGAGGATCGGATATTGCTGCGTCCACTTCCAATGCTAAGAATTCATTAGGCCGATGCATTTTTTGCATCGCTCGGCAAAAAACAACGCAAGATTAGATACTTGAATACCTTCTGCCCGATCTAGGTATTGATGCTTGTCGGTCCGATCCGGCGGTTAATCGAGGAAAGCGACCTGACCGTTTCGGCGTTCGTCCGTAGAATCTACGTTTTAAAGAAGAGTTCGGTTGTTCGGTCTTCGAAAAGCAGACCTGCAACATGCGGATTAATGCTGCAGCACGTCCGTTCTTTGAGCTCTTTCATTTGGTGGATTGCAAAGTGCTTTGCGCACTTGGCTGGTAGGTTCAAGCGGTCTTTCGGAACTACATCCCTCTGGCAGACAAAGTTTAGATCCATTTGCTCAATTATTTGCAGAGCAAGGTCGTTCCGTCCTTTGTCTCCCAAGCCGTGTGTCACCTGCTGACTGTCCGTGCATCGCGCCATGTATTGTTGCTCGGTAAGGTTCGCCATTTTCCGCCACCGAAGCTCCGCCCAAGTTTACGTGCCATTCCGATCCCGTCTGCCAGTGGTTGGCGGAATGCACAGGGCCTGCATTCTTGGGCAGTTCCGTTAACTTTCTATTCCACACACAACAATGGAGCAATCGTGGATGTCGAGGCGACAAGGTCGATCTGTCAGGCCGAAGTCGGATCAACTAAAACCGTTCTCGAACGTTCGAAAGAACGGTTTGATCGGTACCCCAAACGCCGACCGTGGACACCGCCAACACCCTTCACTGTGACATCTCAATGAAACTTAGAAAGAAGGTCGCCCCGCCTTAAGCCCAATCTCGGTATTAATCGCCTCTAACAATTTTAGCGTAAGCGGTGCAAAAGACGAATTTCTCTTCGCTGCGACCGCCCAGATCCTACGCTGGAAATGGCTTTTGAATTCGGTAGTTAGTTCCGGTTGCAACCGCATCATCTACAACAAATCGCCCGAGTTTAGTAACCGGAAAACACCATCAACCTGCGCGGTCGCCAAATCCATTCGCGAAGGCTGCAAGAAAAACCGCACCTGTCCAAGAGTTGTGTCTGGACGCAACCTGAGAGGATCAGGACCACCCAGCGGATCGTTCGTAGACGGCTCCAATCCGGCTGCGCGACTAACTGCAAAAAACCGCGCCCCTAGTGAGAACCATTTGCGAAGCTACCCTTGTGAGGAGCAATGTTATTTTTCAGCATCAGTTGTGGTGCGATTTTTTGTCCTGTCAGATATCGCTCAAAGTCATCTTCGCTAAGTGGAGCACTGAAGGCAAACCCTTGAAATTTGCGACATCCCAATTCGACGATGGCGTCGACATCCGCCTGAGTTTCTACGCCTTCTGCAATACAATCGATGTCCAGCGCGTGGCACATATCAATGATGCCTTTAACAAGGCTTCTTTGTTTGCGAGATCCAACAACCTTTTGGATAAGAGTGCGGTCAATCTTGACGCGGTCGGGCGATATGCGGAGCAGGCCCGTAATGGACGCGCGTCCACTGCCAAAATCATCCGTTTCGATTCTCACTCCCATTTCACGCAACCTGCGCAAACTATCGCTGAACTGATCTACCCCGCTGCTTTCGTCAAAGTAGATTGTCTCCAGAAGCTCGATTGCGAGTTGACAGCGCCGCCCGTGCCAAAGACTTTCAATTTCCTTGCACAGGTTGGGATCAGCAAGGCGTGCTTCGCTCACGTTGATCGATAACGAAGGCAGCGCGATGCCCCGACATTCAAAACGATCAATCACCTCTGTTGATGTCTGCAAAATAAGCCGATCAATTTGATCAATCCGACCTAATTCGATTGCTGTGCGCAGAAATGCGATTGGTTGCAGGAGACCTCGCTCTGGGTGTTTCCATCGGACCAGAGCTTCAGCACCGCATACCATTCCTGAAACTACGTCAATCTGCGGTTGAAAAAATGGGACAAATTCCCGACGCTCAAGGGCTCCCGGGATGTCGCGTGAGAGGCGTCGTTCGTCATCAATGCGTGCCTGTAACTTGGGTGTACTGAGGCAAGATTCATTCCGACCACTGCGTTTTGCTTCGTAAAGAGCGGCATCGGCGTGATTGACCAATTGCCCGGCATCGAATTCGCCAGCCTCCGCAATCACGATTCCAACGCTCGCTCCGACTGTCACTTGATGTGTAACCAGATGAAACGGTTCCGCCATCGCCGAGACAATCGTATCCCCAAGGCAAGTTGACAAATCGACGGTCGGGTTACGACGAAGAATCACCATGAACTCATCGCCACCAACACGGTATACGGTGCCATTCTCTCCAACTGTGTCTTTAAGCCGCTGCGCTGAGACCTTTAAAACGTGGTCACCAGCAGGATGCCCGAGGGTGTCATTCACCCACTTGAACCTATCAAGGTCGACATGAAGTAAGCCAAGACCACGGCGGTCATCAGAAAGCTCCTGTTTCATGTCGCGTTCAAAAGCGCGTCGATTGAAAAGGTTGGTGAGAGGATCTTCGTATGCGGTTTTCTCGATCAACTTCTTTGCTTGGTCGAGTTCATTGTTCCGTGCAGCTAGAGCCGCGTTTGATTCCTCAAGCCGTTGCATCGCGACTTTTTCTTGTGTGATGTCATGTCCCGTTCCGCGATAGCCTGTGAACCTTCCGCTTTCATCAAATTGTGGCTCTCCGGCGATCCTGATCCAAAGAAGCGTTCCATCATGCGGCCTGCGCATTTCGTACTCAAAGTTCCGAAATGGACGATGATTTTTCAGGTCGTCACGGTGCTTGATCCACTTTGGGTCGGAAAGGTTTTCATTGGGTATGATATCTCTCTTTTTGCCCAGAAGCGCGGAGATATCAAATTTTGTGACTTCTTCCATACGTCGCGAAAAATAGCAAAACCGGTGCTCTGAATCAGTTTCCCAAAACCAATCAGAAGCCATCCCAGAAAAATCATCCAAGTTTCGGAATTTTTTGCCAAATCCACTCTCCATAAGTGTTTAGTAGTCCAGTCGCTTTAGAGATTTGCTAATCCTCTGGTCACTTTTTGATGACAAGTTTAGTAGTGTTGAAGCGTGGTTTTGGTGCATAGTTTTGGGAGTGCTGCCGAGCGTTGGAGTTGGATGAACCGACCGACGCGCCGACCAAAATGTATCTGATTTCCAAAATGAAACCCGATCAATAGTCTGATTGCTGCCAACGCGTATTCATGTGATCGGATAACCGAACCCAGTTCTGCGCGATTTTTCTTTTGCCAAGGCAAAAAAATGCGCCTCATGCTTTAGATGCCCTTGTAAATAAGTCTTGATTTTTCCCATTCAATTCTCATTATGTGAGAAGAGTTCTCGAATTTTGAAACGCGAGGTCAGAATGCACCTGGAACGCCTCATCAATCTGCTCGAGATTATTGCCGTTGTCGGAAGACCGGTAACGGCAGGAGAAGTGCAATCAGCGTCCGGCATTCCCAAACCCACATGTTACCGCTTGATGCAAACATTGCTGGAACAAAGCCTGATCGACGAACCGCAAAACGATGGTCGTTATGTCATTGGCGAAAAGCTGATCCGGATTGCTTTGCTTGGCAAATCGGACGTGGACGTGCGTAGGGTCTCGGCGCCTCTCTTGAGAGCTGCGGCGTCACAGTTCAATGAGACCGTGTTTCTGGCGCGGTTTCGCAACGACAAGGTCGAAATCATTCACGTGCAAACACCCGAAGACCCCGGCCGCGCTTTCATTCATCCAGGTATTGGCGAGCGCCCTCTTCATGCATGTTCCTGCTCGAAAGCAATTGCGGCTTTCGCGGAAGAAGCGTTTCAAGAGCGGATTATGTCCGGCACCCTGAAGGCGTTCACGGAACACACCAAAGTGACGCGAGGCGAATTGCTCGAGGAGTTTAAGTTGATCCGCCTTCAAGGTTTTGCCGACTGTGATCAGGAGATCGACATTGGTATTTCCAGCGTCTCGGCCCCCGTTACGATCGGCAACATTGGCGCCACCTTCAGTGTCGGCGCCGTGGGCCCGGTGCGCAGGTTTGGCGCCGATTTTCGGCAAACTATTGGCAAACAGTTGATCCAGCTCGCTATAAACATCAGCGGTGCCATACAACTATGCAACGTGTCTGAGGCTTGAGGAGGAAGCCAACGTCACGATGTTTCAATCCTCATAAAGGGTGGGGAAAACGCAGGGAGGAACTAAAATGAACAAACCAATGAGACCGGATCCGACGTTTCACGCGTCAGCTAAACTGGCGATGGAAGCCCCGCCAGAAAATTTCGCTTTCACAGTGATGTTGGGCAAAGACGCCAGCCAACACGATGGGCTTGCGGTAGTCGATCTTCGACAGGGTTCAGAAACCTATGGTCAGATTGTGCACAAGGTCATAACCCCCACGACGGGAGATGAATTCCACCACTTTGGGTGGAACGCCTGTTCATCCGCTCTGTCGCCGTTGACCGGGCACGCTTTTCTCGAGCGCCGCTACCTGATCGTGCCGGGCATCCGATCCTCGCGCATCTACATCTTCGACGTGAAAGAACCGCTCGAGGCAAAGATACACAAAGTGATTGAGCCCGAAGAGCTTTTTGCCAAAACAGGCTATTCGCGACCGCATACAATTCATTGTGGTCCGGAAGGCATCTATGTCTCCACGCTTGGTGGGGGCGGGCCAGACGGCACCGATGGCCCTCCGGGGATCTTCATCATGGATTGCGAGACCTTTGAAATTATTGGTCGCTACGAGATGGACCGTGGCCAGCAAGACAAACACTACGATTTCTGGTGGAACTTGCCACAGGATTATATGGTGAGTTCGGAATGGGGCCTGCCGCCACAATATGAAAACGGTGTCGTGCCTGAAGACTTGCTGAGCAATAAATACGGCCACTGCATCCATTTCTGGGATCTGCGCGCGCGCAAAAACATTCAGACCATGGACTTTGGTGAAAACTATCAAATGGCGTTGGAAATCCGCCCCGCGCATGATCCGACCAAATCCTACGGTTTCTGCGGCGTTGTGGTGGATACAACCAATCTGCAAGGCGCGATCTTCACCTGGTGGCGCGACGACGACGGTAAATGGCAATCAAAGAAAACGATCACCATTGATCCGCGTCCGGAAGATGCGGAAAACCTGCCGGAGCTCTTGAAGGGGTTCGGCGCAGTGCCTCCGCTGGTAACCGATATCGATCTTAGTCTGGATGACAAGTATCTCTACGTTGCTTGCTGGGGGCTTGGGGAAATGCATCAGTACGATGTCTCTGACCCGATGAACCCTGTGCTGAATGGCAAGGTAGAACTTGGCGGCATTGCGCGCGAGACCAAGCACCCTTCCGGCGGCGCCTTCATCTACGGCCCGCAAATGGTTGAAATCAGTCGCGACGGTAAGCGCGTATATTGGACCAACTCGCTTTACTCCTCATGGGACAATCAATTCTACCCACATCAGGAAGGCGGGCAGATGGTAATGGCGCGTGTCGGCGAGGATGGTAGCTTTGCTCTTGATCCTGATTTTTACATCGACTTCCCTGAAAACACGCGCGCTCATCAAATCCGTCTTGAAGGGGGTGACTGTTCGACTGACAGCTTCTGTTACCCGTCGGTCTAAAACATGGATGACATGACATTGGCGGCCCTTTGGTGGGCCGTCATTTTCTCCGGCTTCTATCATGGGGTTAACCCAGGCATGGGCTGGCCACTTGCTGTGTCCGCTGCCCTTATGGAAAGGCGCGCCAACGCAATGCCCAAAGCGCTAGCCATGCTGGCGATGGGGCACTTTCTGGCAATGATGGCGATCTTGCTGCCGTTCAGCATGTTGATCTTTCTAGTCGAGCGCGAGACAGAGATACGCATTGGCGCCGGCCTGCTCGTGATTGCCATGGGCATCTATCTGGCTATCAACCAGCGTCACCCCCGCTTTCTGGCACGGGTTCATCCGGCCAAGCTGGGACTTTGGTCTTTTCTAGCCGCTATGGCACATGGTGCTGGGCTCATGCTGGTGCCAATCTATCTGGGAATTTGCGGTTTGCTGGAGTCCGGCGGTGTCTCCGCCAACGGCCATGTCGCAGCTCAGGCATTGATGCGCTCTGATGTCATGACCGCGTTTTTGGTCGCCCTGGCCCATACGTTTGCGATGACTACCATTGGCGCAGCGGTCGCCGTCTTTGTTTACTTTTGGTTTGGTCTCAAATTCATCTCAAAAAGCTGGTTCAACCTTGATCTGGTCTGGGCCATGAGCTTGATCATCGTCGGCGCTTTTGGCGTCTATTCCGGTTACGTTGGGCACGGCTAATAGCTGCAAAAAAAATTTGAGGTGTTTCAGGTAGTTGAACGTCTTGCGGATGCCAAATGATTTGTCGTGATCGCGGCAAAGGATAGTGCACACAAGGCGGAACACCTCGCTGAACCGTGGTCAGTATGATCTTGACGATCTACAGCACAGCCCGCACCCTGATCATCCAGTAATCGTTTATGTAATGGAGCGACCGGAAATACGGTGGGCTTGCTGGTTTGGGAGTTTCAAGTCGTGGTTCGTAAAGTCATTTCAGTCGCAGTGGTCGGATTAGGCATGGCTTCCAAGCCACATATAGCGGCTTTACGGCAGCTCGAAGGGCCAATCCGTATTGCCGGACTTTATACGAGAAATGCGGAACGACTGGCCGGTCAGGTTGAGGCTACCGGTTGGTCCGCCTATCATAGTGTGAAGGCGATATGCCAAGATCCAAACGTCGATGCAGTGATTTTGATCACGCCACCGAACGCTCGCAAAGATCTGACAACCAAATTCACACGTGCTGGCAAGCATATCTTGATGGAAAAGCCGTTGGAGCGCGACTTGCCCCGTGCCGAACAGTTGGTTGATTTGTGCGAAGCCGCCGGTGTGACTTTGGGAGTCGTGCTCCAGCACCGTTTTCGTGCTGGTAGCGTTGCGCTTGCCCAACTTGTACGCTCCGGAAGGATGGGGCAGATTAGGGCGGTGCGCTTGGCGCTGCCTTGGTGGCGCAATCAAGCCTACTATGATGCCCCCGGCCGAGGTACTTACGCGCAAGATGGCGGCGGTGTTTTGATTACGCAGGCGATACACGCTCTGGATCTCATGCTGAGTGTGACCGGAAAGGCGAAGGAAGTTCAGGCGCTGAGCGCCACAACAGATTTGCACCAGATGGAAGCGGAAGATTTTGCTACAGCAGGGATTGTCTTTGCAAGTGGTGCCGTCGGATCAGTTGTGGCAACCACGGCGGCTTTTCCTGGCTCTCAGGAATCATTGGTGATTGACGCGGAAAATGGCTCTGCCGCGCTAACGGGAGGAGAGTTGGTGGTGCATTGGCGCGATGGCTCCAGCGAAACCGTGGGCGAATTGACATCGACTGGAGGTGGCAGTGATCCGATGGATTTCCCATGCGACTGGCATCGAGATTTGATCTCCGACTTTGCCGACGCCCTAAGGGAAGCCCGGCCCCCACGGATTACTGGGCGCGCCGCTCTTGAAGTGCATAAGCTGATCGCCGCGATCGAACAGTCTGCTCGCGAAGGACGCAGGGTCCAGGTGCAGGTTTGACTACAGTCACGCTGGCCTTTTCATCATTGCGCTGCTCCAAAGGCTTTGCTGTAACGATCCGTGGCTCTCGAATGGACTAACTAAATGTCCGAAGTAGTGGATCACTTGTTGCATATCGAACCAGATTTTACGCTTTGATGGCTGCACCAGCCGTCATCCTCATCGCATGTTTTGCACAATCAGTTTTGATGTCATCCTCATTTGCAGTGCTTGGTGTTCATCCTGTTCCGCCGATCCTTAGGTTTGTTTCTGTTGCTTAGGGAACCACAAGCATACCCCGATCCATAGGCTAGATGCACTCTCCCAAGACCCGGTTCAAGCCAACATCGCAAAGTTTAAAACACGGTTATCGCTTTGACTGGTCGAGCGATAAGCAAACTAAGCATACGGTTTGTGAACCGGGATTTGTTAATAGTGTTTGGGCTGGCCAAGGAGAGATTCCACGCCTGCAGGTGTGAGCACAATTTGCCTGTTATCTTCTTTGGCCGCTATCGATCGTGCGTGAATAGAAATCTGCCCTAGAGAAATCAAGTTATGTAGAAATCGCTTCGCCTTCGATAACTGCAAAATATTGGAATAATGTCTTGTATACCGACAATTAAAAGTCGAATTTCCGGCAAATTTGAGAAACGAAGTTAAATCGACTGCACCTTTCATGTTATCCAAAGTGAGTATGAACGGAGCCCCAAATGAGCCAGCTAGCCAACATTAGAACACGCATCAGACAATTGCATTTGGCAGATGAAACCGAAGTCTTGAAATCGCTCGTTGAAGCGCATGGGCCGGATTCGAAGAAGCGCAAACAGGCAAGCCTGACAGCAGCACAGCTCATTCAGGACATTCGTGACAGTGGTACGCCGGGTCTGATGGAAGTGTTTCTTGCTGAATATGGTTTGTCGAGCGATGAAGGGGTCGCCTTGATGTGTCTCGCCGAAGCCCTCTTGCGGGTTCCGGATTCAGACACCATCGATGAGTTGATAGAAGATAAAATCGCCCCTTCGGCTTGGGGGCAACATCTCGGACAATCCAGTTCATCCCTGGTGAACGCCTCTACATGGGCGCTGATGTTGACCGGCAAGGTGCTGCAGGATCCGGGCGCGGGAGGTCTGGCCAATACACTGCGGTCCGCGGTCAAACGCCTTGGGGAGCCGGTAATTCGCACCGCGGTCAAACGCGCGATGAAGGAGATGGGGCATCAGTTTGTGCTGGGTGAGACGATTTCTGATGCCATCAACCGCGGCAAGGGTATGGAGCAAAAAGGGTTTACCTATTCCTATGACATGTTAGGCGAGGCAGCTCTAACGGCCAGGGACGCAGATGCTTTCTTTACCTCCTATGCGGATGCCATTACGCAACTTGGTCGCCACGCAAAACATGCCGATCCTCGTGAGAACCCTGGCATCTCGATCAAGCTGTCTGCCCTGCACCCCCGCTATGAGGTGAGTCAAAAAGAGCGCGTCATGGAGGAACTGGTTCCGCGTGTTGTCCAATTGACGCTGATGGCAAAAACAGCAGCATTGGGTCTCAACATTGATGCCGAAGAAGCGGACCGTCTCGATCTGTCTCTGGACGTGATCGAAGCGGTGTTGCGCGACACACGGTTTGCTGGATGGGACGGCTTTGGCGTTGTCGTCCAGGCCTACGGGAAGCGCGCGCCTGCGGTCATTGACTGGCTCTACCAACTGGCTCAAGAGCTGGATCGCAAGATCATGGTGCGCCTGGTGAAAGGCGCTTACTGGGACACGGAAATCAAGCTTGCACAGGTTGAAGGCCTGCCTGATTTTCCGGTTTTCACACATAAATCTGCAACAGATGCTTCCTATATCTGCTCTGCTCAACAACTGCTGGACCACTCGGACAGGATTTACCCGCAATTCGCGACGCATAACGCCCACACCGTCTGCGCCATCCTTCAAATGGCCAACAACGCCCAAACTTTCGAGTTTCAACGGTTGCATGGGATGGGAGAGACCCTGCATCAAATCGTTCTAGACCGGGAAAACACCAAATGCCGGATCTACGCACCGGTTGGAGCGCACAGTGATCTATTGGCTTATCTGGTCCGCAGGCTTTTGGAGAACGGTGCGAATTCATCCTTTGTGAACCAGATAGTGGACGATGAGGTTGATCCTTCTGAAATTGCGGCAGATCCCTTTTGGGTCACAGAAGGTGATGCTGCATTTCCTCGGTCAGGGGCGACAAAACCCGAAGCCCTTTATCAGCCTGAGCGCACTAATTCTCAAGGCTGGGACCTGCGCAATGTTGATCACCTGGCCGCTTTCGAAACGGCCCGCGATGCGTTCAAATCACATGAATGGACGGTGACGCCAATGATCGTTGGTTTAAAAGATCCAGCAAAGTCGAGCGTAGTGTTCAGCCCAAACGCGCAGAATGAAAAAATCGGTACCGTTGCTCTGGCCGGGTTGGCGGAGGCGGAATTGGCGCTCAGTCATGCGACACCCTGGGGAGTTTCGCCACAGGAACGTCAAATTGTTTTGAACAAGGCGGCCGATCTATTCGAACAAAACGCAGGCGAGATATTTGCCGCCCTCTGTCGCGAGGCGGGCAAGACGTCCGTGGACGCCATTGCAGAAATTCGTGAAGCCGTTGATTTCCTGCGTTACTACGGAGCTGAAGCCGTGCGTTTGGGGGACTTTGAGGCGCGTGGAATCGTTTCTTGCATTTCGCCGTGGAATTTCCCGCTGGCAATCTTTTCCGGCCAGATCTCGGCCGCTTTGGCCGCCGGTAACGGTGTAATTGCGAAACCGGCGGACCCGACACCGATTGTCGCGTCGATCGGTGTTCGGTTGATGCATGAGGCCGGAGTTCCCGAGACAGCCTTGCAACTTGTACCAGGCACAGGTGCCGTGATTGGACACAAAATCACCACTGACCCGCGCGTAAGCGGGATTTGTTTCACGGGCTCAACCGGTGTTGCGCAGACGATCTATCGTGCTGCCGCATCTACCTTGGAGCCGGATTCTACATTCATTGCCGAAACCGGTGGACTAAATGCGATGATCGTCGATTCAACAGCTCTCCCAGAACAGGCTGTGCGCGATATCGTCGACTCTGCGTTTCGGTCCTGCGGACAACGCTGTTCCGCTTTGCGGATGCTTTATCTTCAAAAGGACATCGAAGACGACTTTATGAAGATGCTCTATGGTGCGATGAATGAATTGGAGGTCTCTCATCCTTGGCGTATGTCCTCGGATGTTGGGCCGGTGATTACACATGACGCGCGACAAGGGATCCTCGATCACATCGACGCCGCGCGCCAAAAGGGTAAGCTGCTCAAACAACTTGATGTTCCAAAAGACGGTATATTTGTCGGCCCGGCGGTAATCGAAGTGGACGGCATCGGTGCGCTGGAAAAAGAAATCTTTGGACCAGTTCTGCATGTCTGCACTTTTCAGTCTGATCAGATTGATGCGATCGTCGAAGACATCAATGCCAGCGGATACGGTCTGACATTTGGCTTGCACACCCGGATTGATGACCGGGTGGAAAGCATTACGAGCCGTTTGAAAGTTGGCAATCTCTATGTGAACCGCAACCAGATTGGGGCGGTCGTCGGGTCGCAACCCTTTGGTGGAGAGGGCATGTCCGGCACAGGCCCCAAAGCAGGTGGCCCGCACTATGTCAAACGATTCAAACGGTTTACGCGCCCCGAACATCAGTCCGCGCATGGTCCGCAGGCGGATATTCCACAGGTCCAGGCCATGCTAAGTTCTGTTCGTGCGAATACTCACGAGCCGCTGGAAACCATCAACATGCCCGGTCCAACCGGTGAATCAAACCGTTGGTCGCTCTATGCCAAGGGGACGATCCTGTGCCTTGGTCCAACACAAGAAGATGTAGAAGCGCAGATGGGGATTGCGCAGCAAATGGGATGCGTCGCAGTCGGAGTGGCTCCAACTGCGAGGGGGCCAAATACCCTTGCCGGTTTTTTACCACGATCAGCGTTGGACAGCTTGCAGGGTTTTGCAGCTGTGGTCCTCTGGTCCGAGGCGGATGATCTGCGTCTCGCCAGAGAGGCTTTGGCACGCCGCGACGGAGCGCTACTTCCACTGATTGCCACAAGCGAAATGAAAGATCTTTGTGTTCATGAACGTCACCTCTGCATCGACACAACCGCCGCAGGTGGCAATGCTGCGCTTCTGGCCATGCAATAAAGCATTCAAGGCCGGGTCAGCTACGCGGCCTTGCAGTGCGAAAGATGGTTTGTGCTTTTGGCGGGTCGCTGACGTTTACTTGCGCAGTGCACTTTGCGCCAGTTTTAGGTCATTAATCTATTCGCCGCGGCCCCGGCTTACGCAAAAGTAGTTGATTTATGCAGTGTCGTTGCAGTCGATAACAACTTGGTACTTTGGTGAGTGTATTTGAGAAAGCGACACGCTTCAGGCTAAAATAGTTGGTCCAAAATGCGCACACGATATGTCTGCTCAGATTATTTGCTGTCTCTAAATGTGGATAGGCCAGTCTCAAGCTGGGAGATTGACAGGCCAGTCGCGGGTTGCCACATTTATTTTTTAATTTGGGGTATATTTGGATGAATAGATTGCTGATGGCAGCTGTAGCGGCGCTCTTTTTCTTGGCAAATGCCGCGAGTGCTCTGACATACAATTGGTCGTTCGATGCTGTTGATGGAACAAGCGAAGGCATTGTTGCAGGCACGATCTCCGGTTTGCAAATTGGGTCCAATGATGGGTCTGGTCTTACCATTGAAATACTCCAGTCAACCAACGTGGACGTTCCGGTCCTTGGCGGGGGGTGGGTATTTGATGATACGTCCTTGGGCGGAGACGCTTTCACAGTTGAAACAGACAAATCCGTGTCTTTTGCAGACGCCTTGTTTCGGCGAACAAGTCCTGTATCACCAATTCCAAATGACGAATTAGCCTTTGGTGGTTACGGCGGTTACTTCCCGCTTCTATTTTCAGAGTTTTCCAACGACGGACCTGTTGGTAATACGGTCAATGTCGGCTTTCCAGGGAAAACCGCGTTTGAGCTTTCGACCGTTCCCCTCCCGGCAGGCCTCCCGCTTTTTCTAAGCGGATTTGCTGGGTTTGCCGGACTGCGGATGTTGAGAAGAAAGGCCACGCGGGTCTGAATCTCCAAGACGACAATTGGTGTGACGCGATTTCCAAACCCGAGTTGCAATCTGATACGAGAAGTCCCGACAAAATTGCGCCGAAAGTATTTTGAAAACAATGATCCTCCTCTATTTTTATGCTGGATTGAGTCAGCGCAGTGCTGTCACGTCGATGATCGAGAGCGATGTGGCAGTGATCGTAAGCGAGGCGCCCAAGTTGCGAAGGTCGGCAAGGGGCGAAATCACCAAAACTTGTGACTTAAATCTCCCATGTGAAGCACACGCTGGTAGCAAGTCCGCCAGTGATGCTGCCGAGCCGAGAAAAATTCAATTGGCGTGTGAATGTTCCCGCCGATAAGGCGAAGGAAAACACAACGATGGCGAGCCCGAGGAAAGGGTTGACCACCTCGTCAAAGGGGAGCGCAGGCACCAATGTGCTTTCTCTTCGGGCGTTGCTTTGTCGTGAATTCCTACGCAAAACTCGACGCCGTTGGTAAAGGGTGAAGCGGCGGAATGGTACAGGCACCCGAGCCTCGTCAGGCATATGCCGCTCGCCAATTGTGTGATCAACAATTCGCCGCTCAAATTAAGCGCTCATTTCCCGGAATAGGTTTGAGATCCAGTGCTGCCAATCGGGTCTGATGCGCTGACAAACCCTGGTCTCTCTTTTGGCCAAAACCAGCCTTGTATTTTATCGTTCACACCGCGTCGGAGTTTTGCACCAAGCTCTCAATGACCTTTTTATTTGGAAACGCTTGCGATGCCCCCAGCGCACCGATGGTCTGACCTGCAGCTTTTGTCGCGTGAATGATGGCCGCTTCATCAATCCTGTTCCCGCGCCGAAGAGAGGATCCTACTGCTACACCTTCGAAGCAATCTCCTGCACCCGTCACGTCAACAATCTCGGCTTTAATTGCCGGAACATGGATCACCTCGCTTTTGCAGGCCAGCAATGACCCTTCCGAGCCAAGCGTCAGAACGATCTGTCGAGGCCCGGCGCGCAAAAGCGCCGCCAAGGCTTCTTGCCTTGACAGCCCGGTCAGTGAAAAGGCTTCTGACTCGTTGACAAAGAGAGCATCGGTCAAGTTCAGAAGATCGTGAAATGCTGTGTCGAACGGCGATGGGTTCAAAACCAAGAACGCATCACGCCGTCGCGCTTCTTGGCAAACCGTTGCCGTCACGTCCGTTCTGAGGTTGCCCTGAAGCAAAACCGCGTCTCCCGCGCGGCAGTGTTCCAGCAAGGACATACACTCGTTGGCGCTGATACTGCGGGCGCATGCGTTGGTCGTGACGATGACATTATCGCCATGCTCTTGGGCAAAAACGATAGAACGGTCGGACGGAATATCCTTACGTTCGAAAAGTTCGGTTTCAAGTGGTTCACAAGATAGGGCCTTGGTGATTTCGCGCCCATACCAATCAGAGCCGACTGCAGACAAAAGCGTTGTCGGCATTCCTGTTCGAGCCAGCGCGATTGCTTGGTTCGCGCCCTTTCCACCAAGGCCCATGCTTGCCGTCGTGCCAAGGACTGACTCTCCCGCGACCGGCAAATCACGGACTTGGAACACTTCGTCAACAGCAGCGTTTCCAAAGACGAATGCGCGACGCAAATTCTCTTCCTTCGCACTCATTTACTGATTTTGACCACAAGGAGCGCATAGAAAATATGCATCAGGCGGAACTTGGATCATTGATATGCCACCTCGCTTGACCATCCTTGTAATGCGGTTTAGTAAATCGGTTTATCTAATTGCGGATCGATTGGAAAGAGGCGAATGCCGGCGAGCTTGAAAGATGTTGCAAAAGAGGCGGGCTTGTCTCCAACAGCCGTGTCGCGCCATCTGAACGGCTCACTGGAACTGCCCGAAAAAACACGGGATCGCATCGAAAGGGCTGTGCGCCATCTTGGCTACCGCCCCAACCCGCATGCGCGGCGCCTCAGTCTTGGTCGGTCCGACACGATAACATTGATTCTGCCAGATATCGCAAATCCATTTTTTGCCTTGCTGGCCTCTGCCGTAGAACATGCGGCTTCTGCCCGCGGCAAAATCGTTCAGTTGCACGCAACTTCCAACCAAGAAGCGCGCGAAATTGCCGTCCTCGAAATGGCTTCGGACGATCGGTCGGATGGTGTCGTCTTTTGTACAAACAGAAGGCCTGGCACTGCCGTAGCGGAGGCGCTTTCGGCGTTGCCCAAGACAATCATCTTGGATGAGGCCGTTCCTGGTGCTGGCGCGCCGCAGTTGTTCGCCGATAATGAGCAGGGTGGGTACCTTGCTGGGCGCCATCTTTCCGACTGGAAACATCGCAAGGTCGCCTACCTTGGTGGAGATCCGGCACTTATGTCCACGAAACTGCGCGCCGAAGGACTGGAACGCGGTCTTAAGGAAGGCAGTGCTGGGGAAACCATCAATGTGCGGGTTCTTTCCGGTCTCCACGACATGCTATCCGGCCGTGCGCTGGCTGCTGAGTTGCTTGACACGAATGGTGAGGAGACGGCCATATTCGTGGGCTCAGACGAGCTAGCAATCGGAGTTATCGAGACGCTGCGCGAAAGGGGCGTGCGGATCCCGCAGGATATGTCTCTCGTAAGCTTTGATGGGGCTCGGGCACTTCACCTTTACGATCCGCCAATTACCGCAGTGCACCAACCGGCAAAACAACTGGGCGAGCGTGCAGTCGAGTTGTTGCTTGATGGAAACTGGGACAATCGCGCTGCGCTGGCCCAGGTCGAATACTTGCCAGTCCAGCTGATCGAGAGAGCGTCGGTCGCGGCGCCGAACACAAAAAGAAAAGCAAAAAAAGACAAAGCTATCCAAACCAACAAAGGAGAACGATGACATGACAACAGGGATGAAGGGCGCGCTTTTGGCCGCCACAACCACATTGGGCCTGATGGCCAGCAACGCAAGTGCCGAAACCTTCGCACTTGTGCAGATCAACCAGCAGGCGCTCTTTTTCAACCAAATGAACGCAGGTGCTACAACTGCTGCCGAGGCGGGCGGCAATGAACTGGTCATTTTCAATGCCAACAATGACCCTGCCGCGCAAAACAGCGCTGTTGAAACCTATATCGCACAGGGTGTCGATGGCATCGTTGTGGTCGCAATAGACGTTAACGGTATTATGCCGGCAGTTCAGCAGGCAGTGGAGGCCGGCATTCCTGTTGTGGCTGTTGACGCGGTGTTGCCCGAAGGTCCGCAAGCCGCGCAGGTTGGCGTTAATAATGCGGAAGCTGGCGGCATGATTGGCGACTATTTTGTAGACTACGTTGCTTCAGACATGGATGGTTCGGCCACGGTGGGTATCGTGGGCGCTCTGAATTCGTCGATCCAGAACATCCGCCAAGACGGGTTTGAGGCCAGTATCGAGGGTGTTGATGGGATCACAGTGGCCGGTGTCGTCGACGGCCAGAACGTGCAGGACATCGCCTTGTCAGCAGCCGAGAACCTTATGACTGCGAACCCAAGCTTGAATGCAATCTACGCCACGGGCGAGCCCGCGTTGTTGGGTGCCATCGCTGCGGTTGAAAGCCAGGGGCGGACCGGTGACGTAAAGGTGTTTGGTTGGGATCTTACGGCGCAGGCCATACGCGGCATCGATCAGGGCTACGTCGAAGCCGTCATCCAGCAAGATCCAGCGCAGATGGGGGCCACTGCGGTCAGCATTCTTGCTGATCTGGCGGGAGGCGGTAGCACGGAGGCGACCGTTTCCGTACCGGTCACCATTGTCACAACCGAAAACGTCGATGATTTCCGGAGCATCTTCGAATGAAAACAGGTCAATCGCAGACGATCGCGATTGACCAACTGGGGGGCAATATGCCCTCCGGTTCAGCTTCAGTAAAAAACAGAGTTCCGCGTATCTCTTTGCGCGGTATACGTAAAACATTCGGATCGATCGAGGCGCTGCGTGGTGTTGACTTGGATGTCTATCCCGGGGAGTGCGTTGGTCTGATCGGCGACAATGCTGCTGGAAAGTCGACACTGACCAAGATCATTTCAGGCACCTATGTGCCGGATGCAGGAACCATCACGGTCGACGGCGAGGAGGTGCAGTTCTCCAACCCTTCGGACGCCCGTATCCGGAATATTGAAATGGTATTTCAGGATCTCAGTCTTTGCGACCATATCGACGTGATGGGGAACCTTTTTCTTGGCCGCGAGATGTCGCGCTGGTCATTCCTGGATCGCCGCAGCATGCATACTCAAGCACGCAAGATGCTTGACGATCTCGACATCCGCATCCCGCGCCTGAATGCCAAAGTCGAACAGCTTTCCGGCGGTCAGCGACAGGCCATCGCCATTGCGCGTGCGGCTTCCTTCGAGCCGCGCGTGCTGATTATGGACGAGCCGACATCGGCTCTGGCCGTTGCCGAAGTCGAAGCCGTCCTGCGCCTTATCAACGAGGTCAAGTCCCGAGGGGTTGCGGTTATCCTGATCACGCACCGCCTTCAGGATCTCTTCGAAGTATGCGACCGCATCGCGGTCATGTACGAGGGTACAAAGGTTGCAGAGCGCAGTATTGGCAAGACAAGCCTTGAGGATCTTGTAAAACTGATCGTGGGCAAAGGGGCCGAAATATGAGCCTGCAGTACACTGAGCGCGGTCAGGGTTCGGCCATCGCCGACTTCTTGTCAGAACATGCGCAGGTCTTGTCAATT
Organism: Roseobacter sp.; assembly: GCF_045106495.1. Classification (GTDB taxonomy): domain Bacteria; phylum Pseudomonadota; class Alphaproteobacteria; order Rhodobacterales; family Rhodobacteraceae; genus Roseobacter. Next base: position 71,772 of record NZ_JBGCEQ010000012.1, on the reverse strand, counting down.
GCAGGCTTCTTTTTGCTCTGCGTGGTGTTTTTCTCGGCCACGACGAATGCCTTTCTGACCTCGGTCAATCTCCTCAATATCTTGCGACAGGCTGCGCCCATCCTCATTGTGGCTGTCGCCATGACCTATGTGATCATTACCGCGGGCATCGATCTTTCGGTAGGCTCGCAAGTAGCATTGATCAACGCTGTTGCCGCCATTCTTCTGTCCGTTGGTTGGCTACCTTGGCCGCTTGTGGTTGTCGGCATGCTGATACTGGGCGGAGTAATTGGCCTCGTACAGGGGTGGTTCGTGGCCTACCAGGGCATTCCAGCTTTCATCGTGACACTTGCGGGGCTGTCAATCTTACGCGGCCTGGCCCTCTATCTCACCCAAGGCTACTCGATTCCGATACCTGACCTTCCCGGTTTTCTCGCACTTGGCCGAGGACAGGTGTCTGGCATTCCCATGCCGGTGATCATCTCGGTCAGCATTGCGATACTAGGCGCCGTCGTACTCTCACGCACCGTTTATGGCAGGCGCGTGGTCGCCGTCGGTTCCAATACCGAAGCCGCGCGCCGCGCCGGTATGCCTGCGCGCGGTACAATCGCCTCTGTCTATGTGTTGACGGGTGTCGCCAGCGCAGTCGCAGGTCTGCTCATTGCGGCGCGCTTAGGCTCGGGTTCTTCCAATGCGGCCGTTGGGTTCGAGTTGCAGGTGATTGCTGCGGTCGTGCTCGGAGGTACGTCACTCTTTGGCGGGCGCGGCTCAATCCTTGGGACCATCCTTGGCGCCCTGACCATCGCGGTGATCGGCAATGGTTTGATCTTGATGCACATCTCGCCCTTTTTCACGCAGATCGTCACCGGGACGATCATTTTGATGGCGATCTGGCTTAACACGCGTATCTTCACGGCGAACTTCCGCATCGGTGGCGGACGACGGAAAGGCTGACGATGACGCAGATATCCAATAGATCTACCAACGCCATCGAGGAAATATTTGGCCGAAAGAAGGCCCTGATCGGCATGATCCATTGCCCGGCGTTTCCTGGTTCTCCACGCTACCAAGGTGCATCGCGCAATGACATCATCTCTTTCTGCCTACAAGATGCGGAACGGTTGATCGAGGGCGGGATGCACGGGCTGCTGGTTGAAAATCACGGCGATATCCCGTTTTCGAAACCCGAGGATATCGGCCATGAAACCGCAGCTTTCATGGCGGTTGTGGCTGATCGCATTTCGCGCGAATTCGACGTTCCGCTCGGGATCAATGTTCTGGCCAACGCACCGATCCCGGCCTTCGCCGTCGCGGCGGCTTCGGGTGCGTCCTACATCCGGGTGAACCAGTGGGCGAATGCCTATGTCGCAAATGAAGGGTTCATGGAGGGCCGCGCCGCCGAAGCCTTGAGGTATCGTTCCCGTCTGCGGGCCGAAGGCATTCGGGTGTTTGCAGACAGCCACGTCAAACATGGAAGCCATGCGATTGTTGCCGACAGAACTGTCACAGAATTGACCCGAGACTTGGCTTTCTTTGACGCCGACGCGGTAATTGCGACCGGTCAACGCACCGGTGACAGCGCCGCACTCGACGAGATCGAGACAGTACGTGACGCCACTCATTTGCCGGTTCTTGTAGGTTCGGGCGTTACACCCGAAAACGTAGGTGCTATCCTTGAAACAGTGGACGCCGCGATCGTCGCGTCATCGCTCAAGGAAGGTGGCGTCTGGTGGAATCCGGTTGAGGCAAAACGGGTTTCTGCACTGATGGCTGCGGCACGACCGGTGCTTGATCCAACATGACTGCATTGTCGGATCTGATCTTGGAAGACAACGCTGAGGTGCTTCAGCGCATGCTTGATCACCCTTTTGTCCGTGGGATCAGCGACGGTACGTTGCCTAAGCCTGCCTACCATCGGTATCTTATCTATGAGCGTGACTTTGTCGAAACCGCCATTTCGATATTCGCCTATGCCACGGCACGGGCGCCCGATCTGAATGCCAAATCCTGGCTTATCGACGTGCAGCAATCACTTGCGCGGGACCAACTACCCTATTTCGACCAAAGTTTCAAAGAGTTGGCGGTCGCGACGGACTTTCCGAGGCCGCCTGCTGTCGACGCATTCGACGAAGGAATGCTGACAATCGCAGAGCAGGGCGATTTTTCCGAGATCGTTACAGCAATGTTTGCAGCTGAATGGATGTATTGGACGTGGTGCACCCATGCCGCGTCGACAAGTATTGCTGATCCCCATATCCGCCGTTGGGTAGATCTCCACGCCGAACCGGCTTTCAAGGCACAAGCGCTTTGGCTCAAGAATGCGATTGATCGCTATGCCTTACCTGAGCATCGCGCCCGTTTGAGCGCTCTATTTGGACATGTGACTGAGCTTGAAATCGCTTTTCATGACGCCCCATTGATCGCGGACGCGGAGGCTGCCAATGCATAAGCAACCTTCAAAATTCGTGTCCACGGTGCTCGGTCCTGTGCCACGCGATGCGCTTGGAGCAACGCTCATGCATGAGCATATTTTGAACGATTGCAGCTGTTGGTGGCGCGGCCGGGATCCCAATTTTTCATCTCCAGTTCGCGACCTCCCAGTGAGCGCGGAAATCCTGTCGCAACTGAAGAACGACCCCTTTGCCTGTCGCGACAACTGCGCGCTGAATGACGAAGCCCTCGCTGTTGCAGAGCTTTTGCAATTTGCCGGAACAGGCGGCACCACTGTGGTTGACCCAACCTGTCGTGGAATAGGACGCACGCCCGAAGCGCTGGTGCGTATCGCGCGGGCAACCGGGCTAAATGTCGTTATGGGCGCGGGCTATTACCTTCAGTCTTCTCATCCAGCAACACTTGCAGCCATGAGCGCGGATGACGTCGCTGAGGAACTGATCGCGGAACACCGCGAGGGCGTGGGCGCTGACGGTGTTTCCATCGGCCTCATTGGGGAAATAGGTGTCAGCGCAGAATTCACAGCCGACGAACGCAAGAGCCTGCGCGGAGCTGCAATCGCAGCCGTTGAGACCGGTTTGCCCCTGATGGTCCACCTGCCCGGATGGGAACGTCTGGCGCATGATGTTCTCGACACGGTGGCAGCGGAAAGCCAGCCGTTGGATCGGGTCATCCTGTGTCATATGAACCCGTCGTGGGATGACGGAGATTACCAAAGAGCGCTCGCAGACCGCGGGGCGTATCTTGAATATGACATGATCGGAATGGACTACTGGTACGATGACCAGCAAGTCCAATGCCCCTCAGACGAGGATTGCGCAGGCGCCATCGCGCGTCTTTGCCGTGATGGCTATTTGGACAGGCTGTTGTTGTCGCAGGACGTTTTTCTAAAAATGATGCTGACGCCTTTTGGCGGAAACGGCTATGCCCATGTCCAGCGCCACTTTCTGCCCCGGCTCTTGCGACATGGTCTGACGGAAAACGATGTCAGCCAGCTCATGGTTGCCAACCCTGCCGCCGCTCTTTGCGCTTACATAACACCGGAGATCTCTTGATGACAAAACTGCTTCTCGTCGGCGAAAGCTGGGTCAGCTCTGCAAACCATTTCAAAGGATTTGACCAGTTTGGCAGCGTCACTTTCCACACCGGCGCAGACCGCTTTGTGCAAGGCATGGAGAAAGCCGGTATTGACGTGACCTACATGAAAGCGCACGAGGCCGCCGAAGCGTTCCCCTATGACATCAAGGACCTCGATGCTTACGATGTTCTGATGTTGTCGGATATTGGCTCGAACACGCTCCTTTTGCCGCCGGATGTCTGGCTGCGCGGGCAGCGCGTCCCGAACCGCCTGAAAACGATTGAGAGTTGGGTGCGTGGCGGTGGTGGTCTCATCATGATCGGCGGATACTTGACTTTCCAGGGCATAGACGGTCGCGGTCGCTGGCACAGAACGCCGGTTGAAGCGGCGTTGCCTGTCGACTGTCTGCCCTATGATGACCGCATTGAAATTCCTGAGGGTGCAATCCCAGAGGTTGCACATGCAAATCACCCGATTCTCGAAGGGGTGCCACCGGATTGGCCCTATCTGCTCGGTATCAACGAAATCATACCAAAACCTGGTGTCTCGGAGGTCCTATTGCGTTTGTCCGAAGAACAGGGCGGGCACCCACTGCTTGTCAGTGGCGCGCATGGCAAAGGACATACCTTGGCCTGGGCATCGGACATGAGCGAGCATTGGCTCCCCAAGCCATTTCTGGACTGGTCGGGTTACGACAAGCTGTTCGAGAACATGGTGCGTTGGGCAGCTGGAAAACCAAAAGCGATCTAGCCAACTGGCCGTGCCCCTCTGCCTTCGCGCGAACGGCAGGATTATTCGCAAGTCACCACTTTTTGCCACAGAGAAAGGCGTTTCTGACTGAGCTGCTGCGTCAGTATTAACTTGCCAGCCAATGTTGGTGGAGCGCGGTCAATAGTCCTCTCCGGCATAGCGATTTTGCTGCCCTTTAGCATCAGGGTTTTCAATGAACGCGGCCCAATCGTCGCCGGGCCGCCAGATGCTTTCCATATTAGCAAAGGCTGCGTCTTCGGATATGATGGCCCCGCTTTTGGCATACCGGTAGAAAAATGCGCTCACCCTTGCATTGTAAATGCAATGGACATGGATCTTGGCCGATGGGTTGCCTTCGATAGCCGCCTTGAAATCTTCAAAGTTTTGCTCGGTCGGGCTTTCGAACTCCACCGGTATGTAAACATAGGACATGCCAAGTGACGCGACCGTTCCAGGTTCATCTTCAAGCGCGCCTTTGTTGTGATGTGGGCCCAGGTTGACGACTTGGGTCACGCCAAGGGTTTGGATTTCGGCAAGCTGTTCTTCTGTTGGTTGCCCCGATGTTGTCAGGCGTGCGTTGATCCTGCGCCAGTTGAGGATGTGCGGCAAGTTGGTCATTTTGGTCTCCGGGGTTCAAGTAAGATGGTTTGCACAGGCCGAGTGATTTTTTGTAAAGCGTTCTGTTGAAGCAGGGAACTTGACTAATTTGTCTGCCGGCCGAGTGGGACGAGACACGAATCCGCCGCCGCAATTCGGGCAGGTATTGCCAAATCGTCTTTCTGCGCACTCAACGCAAAAGGTGCATTCGAAGGAGCAAATTTGGGCATCCTGCGCAGAGGCTGGCAGGTCTTTGTCGCAGCATTCGCAATTCGGTTTCAGAGTGAGCATTCGGTTTCTCCAGATCGCACAACGATAGACTACATCATTCGTTTCTGGCAGAAATGACAGTATGACTTCAAAAACTGCCAAAATTGTAAAACTGACTCGTGCCAAACGAAAGGTGGTCTTTGTTGTCTATCCCGACATTGTTCTCCTGGATCTGGTTGGACCACTGCAGGTATTCTCGCACGCGCCGGACCCCGCGACAGGGCTGGCTGGATACGATTGTATGGTTGTCTCACCTGAGGGAAATCTCACGGAAACAAACACGGTTGTTTCTATCCCAACCGTCTCCGTATCAAGAGTCATGGGTCAGCAGATCCACACCCTTGTCGTTGTGGGTGGAGATGGTGCAATAGCCGGTATGCATGACGAAAAGCTCGTTGGAGCAGTCTCGGCACTTGCCGTCGGAGCGCACCGAGTGTGTTCAGTGTGTTCAGGAGCATTGGTATTGGCCGCGACCGGATTGTTGAATGAACGCAGGGCTGTCACGCATTGGGACGACTGCAAGATGCTCGCAGAGGGATTTCCCCGTGTCCGTGTTGAATTGGATCCAATCTTCATTAAAGACGGACCCATCTGGACGTCGGCCGGGATCACTGCGGGCATCGACATGGCCTTGGCAATCGTTTCCGAAGATCTGGGAAGGACGTCAGCTTTACAGGTGGCGAAGTCCATGGTGGCGCAGATGATGCGCTCCGGGGGACAGTCCCAGTTCAGCCCGACCTTGGGACGGCAATTGCGAGATGGGGCAGGGCGTTTTGAAGCGCTGCATGACTGGGTCGCAGAAAACCTTCACTTGTCATTGCCCGTAGAGGAATTGGCCGCAAAAGCAGGCATGAGTGCGCGTAATTTTGCGCGTGTCTATGTGAAAGAAATGGGTACGACACCTGCAAAAGCCGTTGAAGCTCTGCGTGTTGAGAGAGCGCAGGACCTGTTAGGGACAACGGGTCGGAGCCTCAAGCAAATTGCTACCCAGTGCGGCTTCAAGGACGAAGACCGCATGCGACGGGCATTCTTGAGGGTATTGAGCGTGTCTCCATCAAGTTATCGGCAAAGCTTTTTTGATTCCAGGGTCAGTGGATGATCCCCTTTTTGCAGAAGCCGCTACAGTCTCCTGTTCAAGGCCAGAATGGTGTTACTGATCACATTGGCAAACTTCAGATTGGACCTGTCCATGGGATTTGGCACCTGAGCTCATGATGCGGTGGTTTGTGAAACAAATAGATCGATTTGATGTTGGACACTGGGATGAAATGGCCCATCGAATTCACATGACATAGTACCTTTACGCGTCGGAATAAGAAAACGGTCGCAAAGGCGCGCTGGTTCATGATGTTGGCAATCGACCATTTTAGGATCCTACTTAAATTGGTCCTTAGGATACCTCGTGGCTCAATCAAGTCTCGCACAGCACAGACAAAGCGGCTCACTTTCCAGTACGCTGGGGTTTTCCCCGCTTAGGGCAAGCGCTGCGGTTTAGCGCCTGTCATTTTAAGCGACACATAAGCTCGCACCTCGCAATCAATACTCACATTCAACAGCTTTTGTTCATGCGGATTCTCAGCCGGATCCAGCGAAACTCGAATCTGTTTGACCAATTTGCAGTTAACCAGACTTCGGCAAAGTCCGGACCGCAATACTACCAAAAAAATGGTAAGAACGGGCGCGACGAATAGCGCGTTGCGAACTTTCCCCAACAGGCGAGTTTTTTAAGGCGCTAAGCTTCGGCAGAGAAAACTGCTACACTGTCAAGATTGGGTGATAAACGATTTTACACGATCTGAGATAGAGAAGGTTTTTCGCAAAATACCTCAATCACCGCATCAAACGTATTAGCAATCCACAATACATCGCTCAGTACCGGCCTTCGAAAAATAGTTGCTACATGCTTCAACGAAGTTTTGGACGCTTCGCCGCGGGCGCGACTTGTCGTATCCGATTGCTAGGTTTAGTGGCGGTAGAATGTCCGAGATTGGACGTTCCACGACTTGCTCACCCGTGTAAGTTACGGGTGTCTTTGGGCGCATATTTAGGATCGCGCAGCCGCGCCCTGCCGCCACAAGGCATCGGACCATTTCTGTGGAATTTACATAGGCCACGGTGGGTGCTTGCCGGGTTTCAGATTGAAAAAGACCCTTATAGTAGGCAGCGACCAAAGGACGGTTTAGAACAATCAAAGGTTCCCGCGCAATCTGTGCCATCGACACTTCCGACAGCCGCGCCAAAGGGTGAGCCTCTGGTAGCAGGCAAAAGGGAGGCGCAGTGATCAGCGTGTCGAACTTGATGGACGGTCGTACATCCTCTGCTACAAAAAGAATGGCATCGAATTTGCCGTTGATCAGACCGTCCTGCGCCTGATCATTGTCGCATTCTTCCAATTCGAGCGTGACGGCAGTGTCACCCGGTAAAAAGTTATCAAGGATCTGTGGCAGGAAAGCGGGCGCAATTGGCGCATAATATCCGATCCGCAATGTCCCGCTCAAGGACTTCTTGAGATCAGCGCCTTCGGCAATCAAGGAGCGGTACTCTTCCAGCAAGCGTTCGCATTTTCGCGCCACTTCGCGACCGCTGGCGTTGGGCTGAATGCCGCGCGCCCGATGCCGGGTCACAAGTGTCAAATCGAATTCCGTTTCGACCTGATCAATGGCAGAGGATACAGCGGAAGCGGCAATGTTCAACGCCGACGCTGCCTTGGCGATGTTGCCGTGGCGTAGCGCTGTGGTGAAGTAGTCCATTGCTTTCAGGGTGAGTGCCATCATAACCTCTGCTTTTCAGATGATGTTGCTCCTTTAATACTGTTTTTCCAAAAAAGAAAACCATGCCAGGTTCGCGTATCACGCTCTTCAATGAGGTAAATCATGTCTGACACACCGCTCAAGGGCTGGAATCATATTCCAGATGTACCGTTACAGGTCTCTCCCTTTTTCCAATGGCCGCCGCGACCTGATCGAATGCTGGCCTGGGTCTGGAACTCATGGTTTTTCATCACCGAACGACTGATCATTGTTGGGATCGCATGCATTTCCTTTTATTGTTTTCAGCCTTCTTTGGAAGAAACGCAGACGCTCGCCTTCGGCTGGATTGCCGAGATGTTTGTGCGCAACGTAGTGCTGATGACGCTGGTAGCGGGTGGTTTGCACCTGTATTTCTACACCTTCACCAAACAGGGACAGGCGCTGAAGTATGACTCGCGTCCTCTGATGAAAAACGGGCGGCAATTCACTCTGGGTGGGCAAATACGTGACAATATCTTTTGGACCATCGCCAGCGGCGTGACCGTCTGGACGGCCTACGAGGTGCTGATGTTCTGGGCGCTGGCCAATGGGTATGCTCCAATGCTGACCTGGGCTGCTCACCCAATTTGGTTCGTAGCGCTCTTTTTGTTAATTCCCGTATGGGAAAGCTTCTATTTTTATTGGATCCACCGGTTCCTTCACATTCCATTCTTTTACAAACATGTGCATGCTCTGCATCACCGCAATGTTAACGTTGGCCCTTGGTCTGGCCTGGCGATGCACCCGGCCGAGCACCTGATCTTTTTGGGCTCGGTTTTGATTCATTTCGTCGTTGCTGCACACCCAATCCATATCCTTTTTCACCTGCAGTATTACGCCCTGACAGCAGCCACGACGCACACCGGGTTTGAAGGTATGGTCATCCAGGACAAAAACCGGATGAAGCTGGGCACCTTCCACCATCAAATGCACCACCGTTACTTTGAGTGTAACTACGGCTCGCTGGAGTTGCCTTGGGACAAGTGGTTTGGGTCGTTCCACGATGGCACCATCGTCTCCGACGCTAAGATCAAAGAGCGGCGTAAGAAATTCACGAATGGAACCCGCTAATTCCAATCACGCGAGGATCAGAGGCCTAATGGCGGGCAATGCCAATGCCTATCGTCATTTTGCCTGCCAACATTATCGATTATGCGCTCAGCTGGTGCTTACTTGCCGCGACTTTAAAGGGGACATCAGGCGCGGCGCGTTATCAGCGTCGTGTGTTGACCATACAGCGTAGGTTCGATTCGATTTGTTTGGAACGCCGGCTTCAAGCCAATGACAATTTGCGGCCAACTGAAGGGCTTTGATCATCATTTTCAACTGTATGCAATTGTATGCCTTTGTGTACCTAGGTTGCGAAAGCAGAATACCTACAGAACGGAAAACATTAACAGAATATCTCTATACGAAAATTACTTATCAGATTTACAACTAGACTAGCGAAAAAATTTACAAAAAAATTCTTTTATATCTGCATATTGAGACAAATTAACTAAGACTGTGTATTTACTGGCATCAAGCGCTGAAAACTTTCTTAACCAAAGTTGGGTCAGCGCATCGCCAGGAGGACACCCATGCAAATCAAGGATTTGACGAAACCCATAGACGCGCCGTCAATGGCGGCTTCCAGCCCAGCTTTCCATGTTACGGCCAAAGACTATGCGCAGATGTATGCCACATCTGTAAACGATCCAGAAAAATTTTGGGCCGAACAGGGACAGCGGATCGAGTGGCTGAAGCCGTTCAGTAAGGTCAAAAATACGTCCTTTGAACCCGGTAACATCGACATCCGCTGGTTCGAAGATGGCACGCTGAATGTGTCATCAAATTGCGTCGACCGCCATCTTGCGACTCGTGGTGAACAGACGGCCATCATATGGGAGCCGGATGATCCCAGGAAAGAGGATGCGCAGCACATCAGCTACGCTCAGTTGCACCGTTCTGTCAGCAAGATGGCAAACGTTTTGCGCGGGCTGGGTGTCAACAAAGGCGACCGCGTCATTATCTATCTGCCCATGATCCCGGAAGCAGCCTATGCAATGCTGGCCTGCGCGCGGATCGGTGCCATTCATTCTATCGTTTTTGCAGGGTTCTCCCCGGACGCTCTTGGGGCGCGCGTAAACGGATGTGATGCCAAAGTTGTCATTACGGCCGATTTTGCGCCCCGGGGCGGACGAGAAACACCTCTAAAATCGAATACAGACACTGCCCTTCTGCACTGCAAGGAAAATGTGAAATGCCTCGTGGTTAAACGTACCGGTGGGCAAACAACCTGGACTGATCGGGATCATGACTGTAACGCGTTGATGGAAGCAGCACTGGCGGATTGTGATCCGGTCGAGATGGCGGCCGAAGATCCGCTCTTCATCCTATACACATCCGGCTCGACCGGCCAGCCGAAGGGTGTGGTACATACATCCGGTGGGTATCTGGTCTACGCCGCAATGACCCATGAGATCACTTTCGATTATCATGATGGCGACATATTCTGGTGCACGGCGGATGTGGGTTGGGTTACGGGCCACAGCTACATCGTCTATGGTCCCTTGGCCAATGGTGCCACAACAATAATGTTCGAAGGCGTGCCCACGTTTCCAGACGCCGGGCGCTTTTGGGAAGTCTGCGCCAAGCACAAGGTCAACCAATTCTACACTGCGCCGACGGCCATTCGCGCTTTGATGGCGGCAGGCAAGGAATGGGTGGAACAGCACGATTTGTCAGATCTTAGGCTCCTGGGATCGGTGGGTGAGCCCATCAATCCGGAAGCTTGGAATTGGTACAATGAGGTTGTCGGTAAAGGCAAATGTCCCATCGTCGACACCTTTTGGCAGACCGAAACAGGCGGTCACATGTTGACCCCCTTGCTCGGCGCCACGACGCTGAAACCCGGCGCTGCGCAACAGCCGTTCTTTGGGGTGCAGCCGGTAGTATTGGAGCCGACAAGCGGTGAGGTTGTCGAAGGAAATGACGTCGAAGGCGTGTTGTGCATCGCCGATAGTTGGCCTGGTCAAATGCGGACGGTTTGGGGTGACCATGAACGGTTCGAGAAGACGTATTTTTCTGACTACAAAGGCTATTATTTCTCTGGTGACGGTTGCCGCCGGGATGGCGATGGCGACTACTGGATAACCGGACGTGTCGATGATGTGATAAACGTTTCCGGCCACCGGATGGGCACGGCCGAAGTAGAAAGCGCGCTGGTTGCCCACGTTAAAGTCGCTGAGAGCGCAGTCGTTGGTTATCCCCATGATGTGAAGGGGCAGGGCATTTACGCCTATGTCACCTTGATGAATGGCGAAGAGCCTACCGATGCATTGCGCAAGGAGCTTGAAACCTGGGTTCGGACCGAGATTGGCCCGATCGCCAAGCCGGACCTGATTCAATGGGCGCCGGGTTTGCCCAAGACCCGGTCGGGTAAAATCATGCGCCGCATCCTGCGCAAGATTGCCGAGGATGACTTTGGAGCCTTGGGTGATACCTCCACCCTCGCGGACCCATCCGTTGTCGACGACCTGATTGAGAATCGCATGAACCGGGGGGACCAATGATGGACGGCGGTATGAAACCGACGGTCGCTCCTGTATTGATCCTGCTCGGACCGCCCGGTGCCGGTAAAGGGACCCAAGCTCGCATGCTGGAAGAGACGTATGGTCTGATCCAGCTCTCCACTGGGGATCTGCTGCGCGCTGCCGTCGCTGCGGGCACGCCAGCGGGCAAGCAAGCCAAAGCCGTGATGGAAGCAGGCGATCTGGTCAGCGATGAGATCGTGATCGCGACCCTTCGCGACCGTTTGATGGAGGATGACTGCGCCAAGGGGGTGATCCTTGATGGATTTCCGCGCACGATTGTTCAGGCGGCGGCGCTGGACGCATTGCTGAGCGACACCGGACAACGCATCAACGCCGCGATCAGCCTTGAGGTTGAAGACGCGGCAATGGTTGCGCGTATTTCGGGCCGCTTTTCTTGCGGGGGCTGCGGCGAAGGCTATCACGACAGCTTCAAACCCACCGCCAAGCCAGGGATCTGTGACCACTGTGGGTCAACTGAGATGAAACGGCGCGCAGATGACAACGCGGAAACCGTGGCCCAGCGGCTGGAAGCATACCATGCCCAGACAGCACCGCTGATTGACTATTACGAAACCAAAGGGGCGCTTTCCCGTGTCCCCGCAATGGGCGCGATTGATGACATCGCAGCTCAGCTCCATGACGTTGTGTCGCAAGCCACAGCGTAGAGCATCGGCCAAGGCCGCTGAGCGGTCTTGCGAAAATCTGACGAAGGAGGAACACAAAACATGTCTCAAAACGAGAAAAATAACGCCTATTGGTCAGCCAATGTGCGTCTCATCCTGATCAGCCTCGCGATTTGGGCGCTGGTCTCATTCGGGTTCGGGATCATCCTGCGCCCGGTTTTGTCAGGCATCGCGGTAGGCGGTACTGACCTCGGCTTTTGGTTCGCACAGCAAGGATCAATCATTATCTTCCTGATTTTGATCTTCTATTACGCTTGGCGGATGAACAAGCTCGACCAGCAACACGGCGTGGACGAGGAATAGGAATATGGACCAGTTTACACTCAATCTGTTATTTGTAGGGGCGTCTTTCGCACTCTATATCGGCATCGCAATCTGGGCCCGCGCGGGTTCCACATCTGAATTCTATGCAGCCGGGCGCGGCGTACACCCTGTCACCAACGGCATGGCGACCGCTGCTGACTGGATGTCTGCTGCGTCGTTCATCTCCATGGCCGGCCTTATCGCTTTTACCGGATATGACAACTCATCTTTCTTGATGGGATGGACCGGCGGTTATGTTCTGCTTGCCTTGTTGCTTGCACCATACTTGCGCAAGTTCGGTAAGTTCACCGTATCCGAGTTCATCGGCGACCGGTTTTACTCCAAGACGGCGCGCATGGTGGCTGTTGTCTGCCTGCTCGTGGCCTCCATCACTTACGTGATCGGCCAGATGCAGGGTGTCGGCATCGCCTTTGGGCGTTTTCTCGAAATCGATGCCTTTTGGGGCCTGCTCATCGGGGCCTGTGTGGTCTTTGCCTATGCGGTTTTTGGCGGCATGAAAGGCGTTACCTACACGCAGGTGGCTCAATACTGCGTGTTGATCACGGCCTATACGATCCCGGCGGTTTTTATCTCGCTGCAACTAACCGGCAACCCGATCCCGGCATTGGGTCTCTTTGGCGAGCACACAGGTTCGGGCGAGCCACTGCTTGCCAAGCTGAACCAGATTGTCACCGATCTTGGCTTTGCCGAGTATACCGCAGCACATGGGTCGACCATCAACATGGTTCTCTTCACCCTGTCGCTGATGATCGGAACAGCTGGTCTGCCCCACGTGATCATGCGCTTTTTTACAGTGCCGAAGGTATCTGATGCGCGCTGGTCGGCGGGCTGGACTCTTGTGTTCATTGCGCTGCTTTATCTCACGGCCCCTGCGGTGGGTGCGATGGCACGGCTCAATATCTCCGAGCTGATGTGGCCCAATGGCACGGAAGCAGCCGCGGTAACAGTTGAGCAGATCGAAAACGATCCCAGCTACGCCTGGATGGCAACCTGGCAGAAAACCGGCCTTTTGGGGTGGGAAGACAAAAACGGCGACGGCATGATCCAGTACTACAACGACAAGAGTGCTGATTTGCAGGCCAAGGCGGCCGAGAACGGATGGGAGGGCAATGAGCTGACCAACTTCAACCGTGACATCCTTGTGCTGGCCAATCCCGAGATTGCGTCGCTGCCCGGTTGGGTGATCGGTCTGGTGGCAGCGGGTGGTCTTGCGGCGGCCTTGTCCACAGCGGCTGGTCTTTTGCTTGCGATCTCGTCGGCGGTCAGCCACGATCTCCTGAAGGGACAGTTGACGCCAAACATGTCAGAAAAGTCCGAACTGCTGGCTGCACGTATCTCAATGGCAGCAGCTATCGTGGTGGCGGTTCTTCTGGGACTCAACCCGCCGGGATTTGCTGCGCAAACTGTGGCGCTGGCCTTCGGACTTGCGGCGGCATCGATCTTCCCGGCCTTGATGATGGGGATCTTTTCTACTCGCATCAACAATGTGGGCGCGGTTGCGGGCATGCTGGCTGGCTTGGTGGTGACCTTGCTTTACATCTTCCTGCATAAGGGCTGGTTCTTTATCCCCGATACCAACTCCTTCACGGATGCGGATCCACTGCTTGGACCAATCAAATCCACGTCCTTCGGTGCCATCGGTGCGATGGTTAACTTTGGCGTCGCCTTCGTGGTCTCAGGCATGACCAAGGAAACGCCGCAGGAAATCAAGGATCTGGTCGAAAGCGTACGTGTGCCACGCGGCGCCGGAACAGCAATTGAAGGTCACTAGACCGACGCGACGCTGCCGTGTGTGACACGCGGCAGCGTTGAACTAAAAAATCTGTCTTGCCCGTGCAACCTGCGGGCAGGGCTTCCCCCTCAAAGAGGCCCTTCCTATGTCCCTTTCGGCAGCTTTGACCCAGTTCCTTGCGTCCGTGCATCCCTACGATAGCCTGACCGAAGCGGATCTGACCGCGCTCGCAAAAGTTTGTTCAGAGCAGGCATGTCCCAAGGGTGGCACCGTATTTGCTGTCGGGGACCCGGCCCATATTCTCTATGTGATTGTAAATGGCGAGGTTGAGATCACCGATGAAACGGGTGTGCAACTTTCTATTCTGGGACCGCGCAATTCCTTCGGCGAACGCGGTATTTTGCGCGCAGAAACGGCCAAACGCACCGCCACTGTTACGTCTGATGCCAGTTTGATCGCGGTTCCTGCCCAAGCCTTGTTGGCCCTGATCGACGCCCACCCGACAGTCAGCCGGTTTTTCGACCGCCGTCGCCCGCCGCCCCAATCCAAACGTGATCTTGCGACCCTCTGCGTTGCGCAGTTGATGACCCGTGACCCGGTGACCTGCGCCCCGGACATTCCCATTCGCGAGGCTGCGGGCCAGATGCACGCGGCCCATATTTCATCGATTTGCATCACGGATAGCGACCGTTTCTGCGGGATCGTGACTGTGCGCGACATCAACGGTCGCGTGGTGGCAACCGGCAAGGATCCAGGCGCGCCCGTCTCGGCGATCATGACCGTTGATCTGCTGACCCTTGGGCCTGCCGCACTGGTAACAGACGTGCTGCACCTCATGATGGAACGTGGTATCGCGCATATTCCCATCGTCGAGGGCTCAAGGCTCATCGGTATTGTCACGCAAACGGACCTGACGCGTGCGTTGGCGATGTCCTCTGCCGATCTGGTTGGGCGTATCGCCAAGGCGGACGATGCCAAAGCCATGGCAAATGTAACCGCAGAGATCCCGCAATTGCTTTTGCAATTGGTCGAGGCGGGCAATCGGCACGAGGTTGTGACGCGGTTGATTACCGATATTGCCGACACAGCAACACGGAGACTTCTGAAACTGGCGGAGGTCGCTCTTGGCCCGCCGCCGATTCCGTACCTTTGGCTCGCATGCGGCTCTCAAGGCAGGCAAGAACAGACCGGGGTGTCCGATCAGGACAATTGTCTGATCCTGTCTGATACCGTGACGGAGGCTGATATGACCTATTTCGCCGCGCTGGCAAAGTTTGTGAGCGACGGTCTAGACACCTGCGGATATTTTTATTGCCCCGGTGACATGATGGCCACAAACCCGCGCTGGCGCCAGCCTTTGAGGGTCTGGCAGGGATATTTCAAAAAATGGATTGCCAAACCAAACCCCGAGGCGCAAATGCTGGCTTCGGTCATGTTCGACTTACGTCCGATCGGCGGAGATACCAGCCTGTTCGCCGACCTGCAGAGAGAGACCCTCTTGATGGCGGCCAAAAACTCGATATTCACAGCGCATATGATCTCGAATTCGCTGACGCACCAACCGCCTTTGGGCTTGTTGAAGGGTCTGGCCAAGATCCGGTCGGGTGAGCATCGCAATCAGATTGATTTGAAACACAATGGTGTCGTGCCGGTGGTTGACCTTGGCCGCATCTACACGCTTCAGGGTCAACTGACGCAGATCAATACCCGCGCCCGGCTTGATGCGGCCATTTCGGAGGGGGTGCTATCTACCTCGGGCGGTGCTGACTTGCTGGACGCCTATGATCTGATCGCAGCCACGCGCCTTGAACATCAGGCAGCTGAAATCAAGAGGGGCCAAAAGCCCGATAACTACCTTGACCCCGCAACACTATCGGACTTCGACCGGAGCCACCTGCGCGACGCCTTTGTGGTGGTCAAAACCATGCAAGCCGCTGTTGGATCAGGCAAAGGAGCATTGGGATGATGTTATGTTTGTAGAGCTCATAGCCACTGTCTTCGCGGGGATCGCCTGCGCTGGCGTTGCCATGCTGCTCAATGTCGTCACCGGACGGCGGTTGCCCAAATGGATCATGCCCATCGCCGCAGGTTTGGGCATGATCGGCATGACCATTTCCAACGAATACACTTGGTTTGACCGCACTGCCGAGCGTCTGCCGGAGGGCGTGGAAATCGCGACCAAGGTTGAGGAACAAAGCTGGCTGCGGCCCTGGACACAAATCTGGCCCTACACCAAACGCTTTGCTGCTGTCGACAAAGCCACAGCACGCACCAACGATGACTGGCCTGAACAAAGGTTGGCAGATGTCTATTTCTTTGGCCGTTGGTCGCCTGTGAACAAGGCGCCGATGCTGTTTGATTGTCAGAGCCGGCGCGCGGCGCTTCTGATCGATGGAGCGGATTTCGGTGAGAATGGTGGCGTTACAAATGCCGATTGGCAAGCTCTGCCCGAGGGCGACCAAACGTTGAAACTGGTCTGCGAGACCTGACATGTTTTCACTTCTGTCTCTGCGTTTTCGCATCTTGCTCTTCTTCGGCCTGTTGGCCGTTGGCGGTGCGGGACTGGTTGCGGTGGCATTGATGTTCGGGTGGTCACGCGCGGACCAAAATCTGCCCGCCACGCCCTTTGTGACCGCCTTTGTGATGTTCGCCTTTCTGAACACCGGGCTGGTTATGGCGGTCTGGCTGCTGTTTGATGAGAATGTCGCCAAACCGATTAATAAACTCTCGGCATCTCTTCGACTGCGCGCGCATTCAGACGTGCCAGCAGAGGTTAATGCCGGTGAGGCAAGGTACCTTGGTGATCTGGCTCCTGCCGCAAATGCATTGACTCAAACTGTGAGTACATCTTTAATGGATACAGCGGCAAAGGTTGCGCATGAAACCCAGCGCCTTCGGGCGGAACGCGAAAAACTGACCTCGCTACTCAGCGAAATTCCCATCGCAACAATATTGCTGAACCCCGCGCAAGAGATTGTACTTTATGACACTCAGGCAGCGGATGTCTTGTCTCAGATCGCGCCGCCTCGGTTGAAGGCACCGCTTGGCGACTACTTCGATGTCTCCGGCCTTTTGGCTGCAATAGAGCGATTATCTGATGCCACACAAGACGTGCCTTTCAGCCTTTGCAATGTTGAGCGAGACATGGACTTCAGCGCCCGATTGAAATCATTGGGCGATGATGGACACATGATTTGCGTCGACGTAGCAGTTCAGGAAAACAAGACCATCGCGTCGCGTCCATTGATTTTTGATTTCGATCTGATGAATGCGCCCGAGACAAAACAAATCACAGATACCCCGCTCTCAGATCTGTGTTTCGTGCCTTTCGACACCGAAACAACAGGGCTCTCGGTTGAAGAAGACACCATTGTGCAGCTCGGTGCCGTGCGGGTTTTGAACGGGCGGATCATCAAGGGCGAATTCATGGATACCTACGTAAATCCCGGTCGTCCGATCCCAGCTAGGTCGAC
The DNA here is from genome assembly GCF_045106495.1 of Roseobacter sp. GTDB lineage: Bacteria > Pseudomonadota > Alphaproteobacteria > Rhodobacterales > Rhodobacteraceae > Roseobacter. The sequence continues at coordinate 54,071 of NZ_JBGCEQ010000012.1, read as the reverse complement.
AAAAATCCACCATATTACAGATGTGCATGTTGCGCATGCGCCGGATATCGCGGACGTAGGGCGCGCGTTCCATCACTTTGCCCGGAATGCCGTTCTCGTAGCGCATAATGCGCCGTTTGATATTGGCCTCTTGCGAAAACACGGGGCACAGATGCGTGTCGAGTGGAACAATCCCGTTCTCGATACGGTTCTCTTGTCGGCAGTCGTCTTTGGTACCAACGAAGAGCACTCGCTGGATGCCCTGTGCACCCGCCTTTCAATCACCATCCCGCCCGATTTGCGCCACACCGCCCTTGGAGATGCGCAAGCAACGGCAGAAGCATTGGTAAAACTGCTACCGCTTGTGGAGGGCAAAGGCATGCGGACCTTTGGCGCGTTGATCGAGGAAACGCGTAAACACAACCGCCTGCTTCGCGATCTCAATGAATGACATGCGTGGTACTGATTACTCTGGGCGCCAGAAATTGAACCTTGAGGCTTAAAGACTTTGGATACGAACGCGCATCTTGGCGAACGCAGTTGAAAAGAAGGCAGTGAAGGCCCGTCTTCAGCCTTTCATCACTATCGTAAACTTCGACAATGCACCGTCCTTGCGCAAAATAGTGCAGAAGAATTGATGCTGCTTGGAAGTGTTCCTCGACCAGTTCTTTGAGATTGGTGGGGCAGTTTGCAGCGGGAACTCCAATGCGCTTTTGATTTTATCAATCGGCACGCAAGTAAGTCAACAAAATCCGTCTTCGTACAAGCTTCGATGGTGACATGAAACGAAACGGTCCTCAATTCGTGCGACAGGCAGCAAGCGTGTGGTTTTCAATGAACCAGCAAGCAAAATCGACATTGCCAGCTTTTGGCTTCGGTGTTGATCGGGCTTTCGACCATATCCTGAAAACACGTATTGCGGCACATCACCTAACGAAGGCCGTCTGTAGATAGGTCCGAATTTACTTTTACCAAAGAACCAATAGTGCGGTTGCCGCCTCAAAGTACTGACCACGCCGATCTGGCTAAAAACGGGCATAAGCGACGCTCTCGAGCATAAAGATATCAATCAGTTCACATATAAGCGCCTGCGCGGTTTGCACGTTAAGCTGAGAAAATGCCAAACCGATTGTTTGTCGCGATTGTTACGTTGATGCTTGATTTTTTCGTATTGGTATTGGAGGAAAACTGTAGCGCACGCCATAGCCTAATGCGACTACCTTCTGGATGATCACGGTGCTTTCACATTGAACACCAAGGGTTGCGGCTGGCTTTTGGTGAGCACGCAGCATACGCAACTTGGTGGTTTGGTGGCCGTTTTGTCCCACATAATTGAGCTCAAGGCGACCCAAGACCATCTTGAAACCGTTCGGCATGAGACCGAAGCTGGCAATGAGGCCAAAAGTCCGTTCCAGCAGAGTCGATGCCGTGAATTCGGTGTTAAACGTAAAATTCAACCCCTTCTCGAAAGATCGAGTGGTTCAGCATAAAAATCCGAAAACGCCAACAACTTGACCCAACACCGTACGGTTTCCACAAACAGCCTGACCCTGCTCAAGTTCCGAAACAGGGAAAAGATGTCGTGCCAACTCCGCCAAACCATTCTCTGACAGGGTAGCGGATCCGAAATGCAAAGCGCGTTATACTGCGGCTGCGTCCGGGAACGGTTTTGTCAGACCGCAGTTCATGGCAAGTTCATTGAGATCCCGCCTCAAGGCGGGATTGAGCTTAAGGCCTTCATTTCGTCTTGCCTGTGCGGCCACGGTCTTCCCATCACCCGGCAATCGTACCATTTCGTGACCCGGCAAAGGCGATGAGGCACGCATTTCGTTGAATACTCTTGATGCTGTTTCGCCGAAGTCTTCACCGATCCCAAAAGCGTCGGGATCGATTGCCACGACAAACTGCCCGGTATTCGTTGGCGAAGTAGTGTCGGACGTAAAATCAACCACGTCAGAACCGAAGGCTGCGCCGTTGAGTACTCCGGCCAAAAGACCGATCGCGACTGACAGGCCAAACCCCTTGGGGCCACCAATAGGCAGCAAAAAACCTTCCGATTTTTGGGCGGGGTCGGTAAGTGGTTTGCCATCCCGACCGACCATCCAGCCTTCGGGCATCGGTTCGCCCTGCTGCAGAAGTGTTTTGATTTTCCCCATAGCGGCCACGGTCGTGGCCATATCAAAAACGAATGGATCAGGACCGGTCGAGGGTGCAGAGAAAGCGATCGGGTTTGTGCCCAGCAACAGATCTGTGCCACCGTAGGGAGGTACATGGTTTGCACTGCCAACCGCAGCGGCCATGCCGAGCAATCCATTCTCCGCTTGCGGCCTAACGTAGAGTGCAAGTGGTCCTGCATGATTGCCGCGACGGACACCGACCCAACCGATTCCAGCTTCCCTGGCCTTCTCGATGGCAAGATCGCGGGCCGTTGCCATTGCCAGATGGCCGAGACCGTTATCGCCGTCAACGAGAGCCGTTGCAACTGTCTCATGCGCCACGGTGACTTCAGGCGCGGGGTTGCACCCGCCTCCCTCCAGCCGGGCCAAGTATTGGCGAAGACGGAAAACGCCGTGCGTGCCATATCCGAACACATCCGCTTCGACCATGAGAGCGGAGACACTTTCGGCGTCAGAAGTTGGGACACCTCGTGACCTTAGTGCTTCCGCCACAAAGTCGCGCAGCGTGCTTGGAGCAATTACGATGTCGTCAGGCATCGTAGGAGCCCACGCTTTCTTTTTGCCAGAACACGACCCTGCGCTGGGTCCATTGTACGATCAGATAGAGTGCCAACCCCACGACACTGAGGTACAAGATCAGTGAAAACACACGCGGTGTATTCAATTGGGAAGCTGCGACGCGGATCAATTCCCCAAAGCCTTTACCCCCACCAAGAAACTCCCCTGTGATCGCGCCTGCCATGACGCCAACAGCTCCGATCTTGAGGCCCGTGAATATCTGCGGCAAGCCCGTGGGGAGCTTCATTTTGATCAAAGTTTGCATCCGACTTGCCCCCATGGTCTTGAAAAGCATACGTGCGTTTTCGTCAGCGGCATGAAGCCCTGCGGCAGTCCCCACAACGATCGGAAATGTCGCAATAAAGGCGGCGAGCGCCACCTTGGATTCGATGCCAAATCCCAACCAGGCCACAAAAAGCGGTGCAAAGGCCACTTTAGGCATTGTGTCGATGGCAACGAGATAAGGCATGACGGCTTTCTCACCGAATGCGGTCTCGCCAACGAGGACTCCGAGTGAAAAACCAATCGCGATGGCCAGCGCGAAACCGTAAATCACCTCTTGGATGGTGATCCAGAGCGCCACCAGCATGTAATCACCAGTTATGAGATTTTTACCGACGAATATCATGTCCTTCAATGTCTCCAACGGCGTTGGAAGGATAATCGGCGATACCAGACCAAAGCCCGTGATGAGTTGCCATGTCCCGATGAAAACAAGAAAAACAAATATCATCGCGATCGATCTCGGAACAGAGTCAATGAACGAGATTTCTTGTTCCCAAACGGTATCCTGTTCCGTTTCAGACGACGAAGAGCTATTTGCGCGAAGGTCCGTCACATGTCTTCTCCCTTGTCCAGCATGCCACGGATGTGGTCTACAATCTCACCAAATTTTGGTGTCGTCATCATATCGAGTGTGCGGGGCCTTGGCAGATCGACTTCTACTATTTCTGCTAATCGACCGGGTCGTGGTTTCATCACGACGATCTCGTCAGAGAGGATCACCGCTTCTTGAATCGAATGGGTTACGAGGAAAGCGGTGGCATCCTGTTCGCTGCAAATTCGTTGTAATTCCATGTTCATCATATCGCGCGAAAGTTCGTCCAGAGCGCTAAAGGGCTCATCCAAGAGTAAAACGGCCGGTTCGGTAATGAGCATCCGACAAATCGAGGCACGTTGCGCCATGCCGCCAGACAATTCGTTCGGATAGACGTTTTCAAATCCCTGTAACCCAACCATGTCCAAAAGCTCGTGCGCTTTGCCCAGAGCTTTTTCCGTCGCCTGTTTGCCGTCTCTGATCTCGATCGGGAGAACGATGTTTTCTACAGCCGTCTTCCAGGGAAATAGTGTTGCTTGTTGGAACATCATGCCAATGTCACGTCGAGGACCCTTCACAGGCTCGCCTTGAAGTATCACGCGTCCCTTGCTGGGGGGAATTAAGCCTGCCATGATCTTGAGCAATGTGGACTTCCCACACCCGCTGGATCCAATCACGGATGTAAAACTGCCTTTCCTGAGGGTCAGGCTGACATCTTCCAACGCGACCACAAGGTTGCGTGCATATGTCTTGCTGACATTGGTCAGCTCGTAAACCGGCGCGCCAAGAGACGCGCCGGAAAAATTTTCTGCAACGGCGGGGTTCATCCGCCGATGGCCTCATTGCCGATGGCAGCAAACTCATTTGTCCAGACCGCGCTTAGATCTTCCAACGGGCCAGGGATCTCGCCGCCTGCAACGAGTGCGTCCTGCCATTCCTGCCAAACTTCCGCAGGATACCACCCGAGGTGCTTGCTGTCGTCTGTCGAAACGGTTTTGGAACGGACCGCGTCGAACAATGCCGACTGGAATTCCTTGTCTTCGCCTTCTTGCGGGTTGCCATCAGCGAGATGTTTCAACACGGCTTCACGGTTTGCATCGTCAAGTGCAAAGGCATGACCACGTGCGAAAGCGCGACTCCAGGCTTCCACCAGCTCTCTGTCATTGGCGATGGTTTCTGCCATTGTCGCGATGCCATTGCCGAAGAAACGTCCAAATTCCGCGGGCGTGATGTCACGTACTGCCATGCCGCGCTGATTCAGTATGGCGGTATCCGCAGTCGAGGCCGAATAGGCGTCGATTTCGCCATTCAGGAAAGCTGCTGTCGCAGGGCCCCCGTCACCGACCGTCAGGAATTCGTAGTCCGTGCCTTCAGTCATACCGGCGCCGGTCATAACATTGCGGGCAAAACCCACCTCCGCTCCATCAGCGGTGCCGGTGCCGATTACTTTGCCGCGCAGCTCTTCGATGCTCTGGATTTCAGAGTCTTGCTGAACAGCAACGCCGAAGTTGCTGCGCGCCGCGACATTATAGATGTGAACTGCTTCGACACCGCGTGACCGTGCCGCGATCATAGGGCCTGGGCCGGGACGTCCAAATTGCGCCTGTCCTGCGGACAAAGCTTGCAAAACCGCGCCGGAACCGTTGATTGCCTCGACAGTCACATTGAGGCCCTCCTCCTCAAAGTAGCCTTCGCCGATCGCGACAAATACCGGAAACGAGTTGATCGCCGACGGGCTCGGTTGCACGAATGTGATATCGCGCATGGTCTGCGCAAGAACACTTGTGCCCAGCACACCTGTAGCTGGAACTGCCGCCAGCAACGTGGCTGAAAATTCTCTCCTGTTCATCATGGTTTTCTTTCCTCCCTTAAGTGTTTTGCTCCGGACGCCGTGCTGCTGCTCGGCAGGAACATTTCAAATTGCGCGCACTGTATTTCGAAGTTTGCCAATTTTCTCGATTTCACAAATCACGGTGTCTCCGTCCTTCAAGAATTGTGGTGGATCCATTGCGTAACCGACGCCTGACGGTGTGCCGGTGGCAATTATGTCACCGGGTTCCAAAGTCAGGCCCTCCGAGACGGACTCGATCAGGGTTGGGATGTCGAATATCATGTCCGCCGTGTTCCCGTTCTGACGTTGCTCTCCATTCACGGTAAGGCCAATCGACAAGGCATGCGGATCGCTGATTTCATCGGACGTAACGATGTAGGGACCGATCGGACATGATCCGTCCAATCCTTTGCCCTTGAAATATTGACCTCCGTGGCGGCGCTGAATATCGCGCGCTGTGATGTCGTTAAGAATAGTATACCCAAAAACATGCTCATACGCATGTGCCTTGGAGATGTTTCGTCCGGTCTTGCCGATGACGACAGCCAATTCGACCTCGTAGTCCGTTGCCTGTGAAACGGACGGGAATATCAGAACGTCACCATCCGGAGGCACGACCGAAGTTGGCGGCTTGGTGAAGAACACCGGATATTCGGTCACGCCAACTTTTTGTTTTTGTGCCCGGTCGCCCTCTGCGATGTGCTCGGCGTAGTTGCGGCCCACGCAGAAAACATTTTTTCGGGGTACGGCAATTGGCGCCATCAGGGTCGCGCTGGCTGAGATGATCGCGTCAGCGTGCTGTCCTGAATGGGCCTCTGCTACAAGCGTGCGTACCGTGTCCAAAGCCGCTTTGCCGCCTGCGATCAAATCCAGCATTGTTCCACTAAAAGACGTTTCGGAGTTCGAATTTGATCCTGCGGCTTGCGCGATGTTCAGCATGCGACCATCGTTCAAAATCGCCACACATATAGCGTCATGCTCCACAGAAATCGTTGCCAGTTGCACTTTTTATCCCCCCCAAACAACCTTCACCAAGGCAGTTGACTATCTGGTTTACGACTCGCCGCCGCACCCCTTCTTTTAATTTGTTTACGGCTGCCATACGGTACCAATCAAACAACCAATCAGTAAATTGGGTGGATTTCGGGAATGGCGAATGACCTTGAACAGCGGTTGCGTGACTTAATTGACAGCGCGGGATACCGCCACAACGACCGTGTACCGCCCGAACGCGAGTTGTGCAAAACTCTGGGTACAACGCGCAACCAGGTGCGCAAAGCATTGGCTGAATTGGAAGCTCAGGGCCGCGTTTGGCGCCATGTCGGGCGTGGCACGTTTGTCGGTGCGCGTCCGGTGCTCAATCTACAGGACGTCACATATCTGCGGGATCAAATCAAACCCGAGCAAGTCGTTGCCGTGCGTTTTACAATTGAACCGGAATTGTGTCGTCTTGCGGCCCGGCACGCGACGCGTTCGGATCGAGAGCAGATGACGCTGTGTGCGGATCGCTGTCGTAAAGCAGAGGATTGGCGCACATATGAGGCTTGGGACAATCATCTGCACCATGCCATCGCGCGTGCGACGGGCAACCAGCTTTTTCTCTATTTCTTTGAAACTCTGAATTCGGTGCGTCGATCCATCGTTTGGGGGCAACCGCGCGAGACCCGCGGGCCATCTCGCGACTACGTCAGTTTTTCAGAACACGATGCGATCGTGTCTGCCATCGCCTCAAAGGACGGGGACGCGGCTGCGCGCGCCATGAATATGCATCTGAGATCCGTCTATTCACGCGTCCTACCCGATAGAGACAATGCAGCCGGCAATAAGTGACAGAAAAGTCAACCAATTTGCCAAATGGGCGGAACCGAAGGCTTCAGATTTCACACAATTAAGTTGTAAGGAATGTGATGAAACCTTTTGAGTCGCGACCACATCTATGACGGGATTCAGGAGCCATGGAAATTGCGTTGCCCGACCGGATGTTAGGGGTTGAACGTGCAGGAGGAAAACAATGTCTGATAACGTTATCGAATCGCCGGAAACGCACACGATCCCAACGCACGAGGGTGGCACGTTCCCAGTACGACGCGTTTATTGCATTGGTCGAAATTTCGCAGCTCACGCGGTGGAAATGGGCCACGATCCGGACCGTGAACCTCCGTTTTTCTTTCAAAAGAACCCTGACAATCTGGATGCATCGGGTGAGTTTCCGTACCCATCGCATTCCTCGGATGTGCACCATGAAGTCGAATTGCTGGTTGGCCTGAAATCCGGCGGCACCAATATTACCTTGGACGAGGCCTTGGATCACGTCTGGGGCTACGGTGTCTCGCTGGATATGACGCGCCGCGACCTTCAGGGACAAGCCAAAAAAATGGGACGCCCGTGGGAGATCGGCAAGGCGTTCGAACGTTCGGGGCCGGTAGGTCCATTATTGCCTGTTTCCGAAGTGGGGCACCCCGATCAAGGCCGTATCGCGCTGAACGTCAACAACGAATTGCGGCAAGAAGGCGACCTCAATCAAATGATCTGGAAGGTCCCTGAAATGATTTCCTATCTGTCCGAATATTTCGAACTCAGGGCGGGCGACGTAATCATGGCTGGAACACCCTCGGGTGTGAATGCCGTCCAGCGAGGCGATGTGATGGAGGCCACCATTGAGGGCGTCGGGTCGCTGACTGTGAAAGTAACCTGACCCACCTTGGATAACGCGGGAATAAGCGGCCGTGTCTAGTCTAAGTTGACCGCAGTCCGGGGATTGGCATTCAAGGATGGTTTGCCTCTTCGACATACGAGAGCTCTTGTGTCTCGACCTGTCAGCAAGGTCACTCCAAGTGCCTTGGTGGTTGTTTGCGGCGACTGGAGCTGCCATTCCAAGCTATTTGATATGCATCGCCGCACGGTTCACATACGACGACAGACCAAACTTGAAATCTGACGGTGAATTCTTAGCGCCAAGGCGGTTTCGACGCTAAGAGTTCACACTCATTTTCAGAGTTTTCGCCCCAATAGCGCATATTGCGCGATAGGGTCATATGCTAACCAGGACTTTGAAACGCATAGTTGGTGTCACTCACTTTGCAGCCATTTCACAATTGATGCACGTTTTGTGTCCATGTGCTCAGATAAGGTTTTTGCCAACATTTTACCATTTCGTTCGCTGAGAAATTGCAAGATTTTCTCATGTTCCAAGATCGCCGTGCGCCAGCGTTCTTCGGACATATTGGCAAGGTAGCGTGCGCGTTGCATGCGCAGTGACAGTGCTTGACAGGAGGTTGTCAAAGTATCGTTACGCGCTGCGGTCAAAATTGCACCGTGAATTTTCTGATTGATCGCAAAGTACCCTCCCAGGTCGCGGTTCTCGTAGTTCTGAACCATTTGCTCATGGAGAGACCGGACGGTTTCGATTTCTGCATCGGTGATATTCTGGCACGCCATCTCGCCGCACAGAGCTTCGAGAGCACCGAGTACAGGAAAGACCTCGTTGACCTCGCTGACCGTGACTTGCGTAACCCACGCACCCCGGTTCGGCTCCAGTCTGACCAACCCTTCGGACGCCAACACTTTCAAGGCCTCCCGCATCGGGGTCCGGGATACACCAAATCTAAGGCAAAGGTCTTTTTCTGGAACTTTGGTTCCGGGCGCAAGCGCGCCGTTGATGAGCATCTGTTGCAGGCGATCCACCAATTCCTGATGAAGCGACTTACGGGCAATGGTCTGGGGGGCCGTATTTTCGAACATGATAACTTTCGCTCTATTCTACCAATGCCATTTCCAACAACCTGGCGACATGGATTGGTTTTCTGGCCGTCATATCCGCGATCTGATGGCGGCAGGAGGTGCCATCTGCCACGATCAGGGTGTCCCTGTCCGCCTTTCGCACCGCAGGGGCCAGATCTGCCTCAGCCATTTTGCGTGATATTTCATGCGTGTCGATACCATAGCCGAACGCTCCTGCCATACCACAGCAACTTGTTTCGACGATTTCAACCTCTGTATCCGGCAAACGCGACAGAGTTTTTTCGATGCTGCTCATTACGCCCAACGCCTTTTGGTGGCAGTGACCATGTAGCAAGATCTTTGACGCAGGAGATTTCAAGGGAAGCTTGAAGTCCGGGTTGTCCGCTTGGTCGGCGATGTACTCCTCCAGCATTTTGGCTTTATCAGCCAGACGTTCAGCGTCCTTGCCAGGCAACAGCCCGGGTATCTCATCTCTTAATGTCAGCAGGCAACTTGGCTCGAGGCCGATGATCGGAATGTCCTTATCGACGTAAGGCATTAGAGCGTTCACAAGCCGTTTTGCCTCAGTTTTCGCCTCATCAATGAGGCCAGCCGAAAGGAAAGTCCGTCCGCAGCATAATGGGCGTTCGCCTTTCGGTGAGGATGCCATGACGAATGGAACGCGGGCCGCGTTCAAAACTCTTGCTGCAGCGCGCAAGTTGTCTGGTTCAAAGTACCGGTTGAAACTATCGGCAAAGAGCACGGCTTGAGGGATTTCGGACTGCGCCACTTCGGTGTTCTTGAATGGATTGGAACTCCAAGAGGGCAGATCGCGCGATGCCGTAAAGCCTGTTGGTTTTTCTAGTAACTTTGCCAAACCCGGCACAGTGTTTCGCAGGTTCGCAACCGTGGCGAGACGAGATGCCCAAGGCGCATAGCGCGGCAGGTATGCGACCATACGGTCATGTAGACTGATGCCGTGTTCTTTCGCGCGGGCCGACAAAACTTCAATCTTCATCCGCGCCATATCAACACCCGTTGGGCATTCACGCTTGCATCCCTTGCAAGACACACAGAGTTTCATCGTTTCGGCCATCTGATCAGACGTCAGCGCGTTGGGGCCAAGTTGGCCCGAAATCGCCAGCCTTAGTGTATTGGCGCGACCACGTGTCAGATCCTGTTCCTTGCGCGTCACACGAAACGAGGGGCACATGACGCCACCCTTCAGTTTGCGGCATGCACCGTTATTGTTGCACATCTCCACGGCGCCCTGAAATCCCCCAGCGCTGCCGGGCCATGCCGACCAATCGAGCCCGGTATCAAAGTTGGTCACGGCATAGTCTGGGTTGTACCGAAACAGGGTCCGGTCATCCATTTTGGGCGGATCGACGATCTTTCCAGGGTTAAACAAGCCTTCAGGGTCAAACAATTTTTTCACTTCCCGAAAGCTTTCAACCATTCGGGTGCCGAACATTTTTTCATGGAACTCGGAGCGCACCAGCCCATCGCCGTGCTCACCGGAATGCGATCCCTTGTATTTGGCAACAAGGTCAAAGCACTCCTCGGCGATGGCCCGCATTTTTTTCACATCCTGATCGAGCTTGAGGTTCAGGACGGGTCTTACATGCAGACACCCAACGGATGCATGGGCGTACCACGTGCCCTTGGTGCCATGCTTGTCGAATACTTCTGTGAGCCCTGCCGTGTATTTGGCCAGATCCGGGAGTTCTACGGCACAGTCTTCGACGAAAGATACTGGTTTTCCCGCGTCCTTCATTGACATCATGATGTTTAGTCCGGCTTTGCGAAACTCCGCGATGTCGTTTTGCAGGTTGATTTCCGTTACTAGAGTAACGCCGCCCCACGACTTTTCAGTTCCTGACCAAGAAAATCCTAGATCGCCCATCATCTCCTCAAGCTGTTTGAGTTTGGGCAGGTTTTGCGATGTATTCTCTTCGGCAAATTCCACGAGCAAAAGAGCTTCGGGAGCGCCCGTCACGAAATCTGAAATCGTTTTGCGAAACAGCGGGATATCCCGACCGAGCGAGATCATGGTGGCGTCGATCAGTTCCACGCCTTGCGGTTTCAGCGTCACAAGGTGCTGGGCTGCGTCCATCGCCTGATAGAAAGTAGGGAAGTGACAAACACCGAGGACTTTATCGGAGACCAGTGGCCATAGTTTCAACTCTATGGCAGTTGAGTAGGCAAGTGTTCCTTCAGAACCAACCAGAAGATGTGCGAGGTTCTGCGGCGTGTTCTTGGGCACCAGAGCGTCAATGTTATAGCCTCCCACCCGGCGCATGATTTTCGGAAAGCGTGCGTCAATTTCCAACGCTTCGCGGGCCCCCAGGCTGAGAAGATCATCGGACATTTCGTTATAGCTGGGCGACTTTTCCGACGTGACGGGACCGAATTTGCGCTTTTGTCCTTCGGCAGTAAATGCATCGATCGAAAGTACATTGTCCCGCATCATCCCGTAGCGCAACGACTTGCCACCGCAGGAATTATTGCCCGCCATGCCGCCGATCGTCGCCCGCGATGCCGTGGAGACATCTACCGGAAACCAAAGACCATGCGGTTTTAGAGCCCTGTTCAATTCATCCAGCACGATACCTGGCCGCACCACACATCGCTGGTTGGCCACGTCCAATTCTAGAATGCCGTTGAAGTATTGAGTGTTGTCGAGAACCAAAGCCTCGTTAACAGTCTGGCCGCATTGCGATGTTCCACCACCACGTGGCAAAATTGGAAACCGCTGCTCCGCCGCAAAATCCAGAGCCGCGCAGATGTCGTCCTCTGATTTCGGTGATAACACGCCATGGGGCATCATTTGGTAGAGCGAAGCATCTGTGGCGTATCGCCCCCGCGAAAAGGCATCGAATGCCAAATCCCCCTGAACGCGGTTTGCAAGCTTTTCCAACAATTGAGACATTCTCGATCCAGTTCGCCAACGTTCGCGGTTCAGATTTTCGGTTGACATAATTATGAATTCAAAATTACGTTGTATCAACTAAATTCTGGTCAGCGATGCGATTGTACGTCGCTTGGCCCGACACGCTGGATAGAAAGATAGTTGGCAATGAGAAAAGCCGGACGCCATTTTTTGCAGATCCCTGGTCCGAGTGCGGTGCCCGAAAGAATACTCAGTGCGATCTCTCGGCAAACAATCGACCATCGCGGCCCGGACTTTGCCAAGGTTGGACTGCGCGCCTTGGATGGCATGAAAACCATTTTCAACACCGAAAGCCATGTATTCATATATCCTTCCTCGGGCACGGGTGCGTGGGAGGCCGCTTTGGTGAATACGCTTTCTCCTGGCGATCGCGTTTTGATGTTTGAAACGGGGCACTTTTCTACGCTGTGGAAGAAGCTGGCCGAGAAACTGGGCCTCAAGCCTGAGTTTATTGCGGGTGATTGGCGCGGCGGCGCGGATGCCGATCAAATTGAAGCATATCTTGCTGAAGATAAAACCCATGAAATCAAAGCCGTTTGTGTGGTCCACAACGAAACATCAACCGGATCAGTGTCACCGATAGCTGCTGTGCGGCAAGCCATCGACAACGCAGGTCATCCGGCACTCTTCATGGTTGATACCATTTCCGGTTTGGCGTCTCTTGAATACCAGCACGATGCGTGGGGCGTGGATGTTACCGTTTCCGGTTCTCAAAAGGGACTGATGCTCCCGCCCGGCTTGTCGTTCAATGCGGCGAGTGAAAAGGCCATGACGGCCAACCAGACCGCAGGATTACAACGTTCTTATTGGGATTGGGCCGAAATGGTCGGGCCGAACAAGACGGGCTACTTTCCATACACGCCAGCCACCAACCTGCTCTACGGCCTGAATGAGGCCATCGATATGTTGCACGAAGAGGGATTGGACAATGTATTTGCCCGTCACACACGACACGGGGCTGCTGCGCGCGCCGCGGTGAAGACATGGGGGCTTGATGTGCTCTGTGCGGCGCAGGGACAGGAAAGTGGAGTCCTGACAGCCGTTGTCATGCCTGACGGGCACAGCGCGGATGCCTTTCGCGCGTCGACACTAGAGAACTTTGACATATCTTTGGGCAATGGTCTTTCAAAGGTTGCGGACAAAGTCTTCCGCATCGGACATCTGGGCGATTTTAATGATCTTATGTTGATAGGAACTTTGGCGGGTGTTGAGATGGGTCTCAAAAAAGCCAGCGTCCCATACAAGGATGGTGGGGTACAGGCGGCCATGGCAATGCTCTCGTAAGAGCCAAGAACACTGCGCAAAGCAGTTACAAACGAACTCAAAAACTCTGGGAGGAGAAGATTTTGAAAACTCTAGTAAAACTATTTGCAGCGACTGCGATCTGTGGCATGGCGTCCTCCGTGTCCGCGGCCGACGTCACAATGAAGTTTGGTCACGTTGGCGCGCCCGGCTCGCTTTTTGAAGCAACGGTCAACAACTTTGCCGAATGCACAAATGCATCATTGGCAGGTGAGGTCGAGGTGCAAACTTTCGGATCGTCACAATTGGGCAAGGACAAGGAGCTTTTACAGAAGCTAAAGCTGGGGCAGGTAGACTTTTCGCTGCCGTCGTCAGTGATGTCATCTGTTGACGATACCTTCGGCATATTTGAGATGCCCTATATTATCACCGACCGCGATCATATGCGCCGTGTCCAGGACACGATGATGGACAAATTCCAGTCCGCGGCAAACGATGCGGGGTATCACATTGTCGGTCTTGCCGAAAACGGCTTTCGCAACATCACAAACAATGTACGGCCGATCAACGTGCCGGCAGACCTTGAGGGCGTGAAATTGCGCACGCCCAACGGTGTATGGCGTTTGAAAATGTTCCAGCAATATGGTGCAAATCCAACTCCAATGGCCTTCTCGGACGTGTTTACCGCCTTGCAGACAGGCGTGATCGACGGTCAGGAAAACCCCTACGCTCAGATTGCCTCGGCCAAATTCCAGGAAGTTCAAAAGTATCTGTCTGTTACAGGCCATGTATACACGCCCGCGTATATCCTGATGTCAAAATCAAAATATGATGGGCTGTCCGACAACGTGAAAGCAGCATTTGCCGACTGTGGTACCAAAACTCAGGATTTCACGTATGAAAAAGCGGCTGAGCTGGAAACAAGTCTGTTGAAAGTCATCGAAGATGCTGGCGTTGAAGTGAATACGGCGGACAAAGCAGCGTTCATCGAAGCTTCCAAGCCGGTGTATGAGCAGTTTGCAACAGAAGTCGAAGGCGGTCAGGAAATGATTGATACCGTGCTTGGCCTGGGCCAGTCCGGATAAACCACGTTAAGGGGCGGCGGGTATGATCTGCCGCCCATCTTTTATGGACTTTCAAAGTGGCCTCCAAAACCGGACATGCTTCTTGCCTGCTGGGTGGTCGCCAAGTCCTGAGCAAGTCTGAACGCACATGGAACACCCCGAGTACCCGACGCTCACGCGAATCAATCGTTTCTTGAGCAAAATCCTCGAGTGGATCACGATCAGCTTGATGATCCTGTTGACACTAACAGTGACCATCGCCGTGATTGCGCGCCTGATGGGGCAGAGCTTTTCCTGGTACGACGAAGTGGCCGCAATCATGTTGGCCTGGATCACCTATTACGGTTCCGCGCTCGCCGCTTTGCACCGTCGCCATATTGGGTTTGACTCCGTTCTGCTCGCCATTCCACAGAAGATTCGCATTCTGGCAGTTTTGGCAGGTGAGTTGATCGTTCTGATCTTCTTCTTTCTGATGGCGCGCGCCGGATTGCAGGTGCTCGCAGTGCTCGCGGGCGATACGCTCATATCGCTGACGTGGGTTCCAATTCAATTCACACAATCCGTGATCCCGATTGGGGCGATCCTGTTCATGACCTGTCAGCTTCTCAGCTTGCCGGGTTATTTGCGGTTAACTTCCGCCGGTATCTCCCTGGAGCATGCTGAAATCGAAGAGGAAGTCGAAACCGAACTCGAAAAGAACAAGGACAGGGCCTGATGCTGATTGCCGCTATTTTCGCTGCACTTATGTTGATGATCTGCATCAACATTCCTATCGCGGTCGCCTTGGCCATGTGTGGCGTTATTGGTCTGCTGGTGACGGAAGGGACGGGCAGTCTCGTGACCATCGCACTCGACATGTATGACGGGTCCACCAAGTTTTCATTGATCGCCATTCCCATGTTCGTTTTGGCAGGGGCGATCATGAACGCAGGCGGCATTACCGATAAGCTGATCAATTTTGTGTCCGCAATCATCGGTTTCATCCGCGGCGGGCTGGCGATGGTCAATATCGGCGTTTCATTGTTCTTCGCCGAAATATCTGGATCAGCGGTGGCTGATGTCGCGGCGATGGGGTCGATCTTGATACCACAAATGAAAAAACGTGGGTATACCAAGGAATTTTCGGCGGCGGTGACCTCCTCGTCGGCATCCTTGGCCATCATTATTCCGCCCTCGATCCCGATGATCCTTTATGCCGCATCCGCCAATACCTCGGTCGAACAGCTGTTTGTTGCGGGCATTGTGCCCGGTCTGCTGGGTGCGGCAGGGTTGATGACCGTCGCCTATCTCTTTGCGAAAAGATACAACTTCCCCACCGAAGAGGCGTTCAATTTTAAGCGATTGCGCGAAACCTTCGTCGAAGCGCTGCCTGCCTTTACACTGCCGGTCATCATTTTGGGTGGCATTTTTGGCGGCTACGTAACGGCAACCGAAGCCGCAGGCCTTGCCGTTCTGGCGTCCCTGGTCGTATCGGCCTGGTACAAGAACCTCGATCTCACACACCTGCGTCGTGCCATGCTGGACGGAGGCATTCAGACAGCGGTTGTGATGCTGCTGGTTGCAGCCTCAGTGCTCATGGGCGGCTTTCTAACCCGCGCGCAAATCCCTCAGCAATTGGCGGAGGGCATTCTGTCGATTACAACGCAGCAATGGGCCATTCTGCTAATCCTGAATTTCTTCTTTTTGATCGTTGGCTTCTTTCTACATTCCGCGGCAGCAATCATTCTGGTTATCCCGATCGTGATCCCGCTTATCACGGCGGCTGGAATTGACCCTGTTCACTTTGGACTGGTTGTCACCTTGAACCTGGCCATAGGACAGCAAACACCACCGGTTGCATCTGTGTTGATAACGGCTTGTTCGGTGGCGCGCGCTAATATCTGGGAGGTTTCCAAGGTCAACATCTGGTTCGTTGGTGTCCTGTTGGCAGTGCTTATGCTCTGCACCTACGTGCCTTCCGTTCCGATGTTTCTGGTGGAGTATTTTTACCGATGACCGGAGCAACATCTGATTTGATCGAGGAAGTGCGCGATGGCATTTTGTGGCTAACCTTAAATCGTCCGGAAACACGCAATGCCTTGACCTTCGAAATGTACGAATGTCTGGCCCAGATATGTGGCACCGTACCAATTGATGGTTCGATAGGCGCCATAGTGATTTCCGGGGCCGGGGGCAAAGCCTTTGCCGCCGGAACGGACATGACCCAGTTTCGCGCCTTTCGAACAGAGCATGATGCGCTGCAATACGAGGGCCGGATCGCTTCGGTACTGGACGCCGTCGAGCGCTGCCCCGTACCAACGATTGCGGCGGTGCATGGAGCATGCACTGGGGGCGGCGCTTCGATTGCCGCAGCCTGCGACATCCGGATTGCATCCTCGCGATTGAAGTTCGGATTTCCCATCGCGCGCACTTTGGGAAACTGTCTAGCTGCAGGCAACCTTGCCCGTCTGACCGAACTGATGGGCGCTGGGCGTGTTCGTGAAGTGATCTTTACCGCGCGATTGGTCGAAGCAGAGGAGGCCCTATCCATTGGCCTTGTCAGTGAGGTCTTGGAGGACGAAGAAAGCCTCTTGGCACGGGCAAACGAAATGGCGCAGAAGATTGGCGCCATGGCCCCTCTTACTTTGAGGGCGACCAAGGAAGCCTTGCGGCGTAATCGTTCCGCTACCGAAGTAGATGATGCCGACTTGATCGTATCTTGCTATATAAGCGAAGACTTCAAGATAGGAATGGAAGCCTTCCTGTCAAAGAAAAAACCGCAATGGACAGGCAAATGACAACCGCGCAAGGCCCATTGCAAGGCATGCGCGTCATTGAGCTTGCCCATATTATGGCGGGCCCTGTGTGTGGCCTGATGCTTGCGGATATGGGGGCGGATGTCATCAAGGTTGAAAAACCTGATGGAGACGATACCCGCCGTTTTGTCCCGCCTGACATCAATGGCGAATCTGCGGCCTATATGATGATGAACCGCAACAAACGGGGCATCGCCCTCGATCTGAAGAAACCTGACGCGGTAGAGGTTCTCCGTAAACTTTTGGCCGATGCAGACGTGGTGATCGAAAACTATCGCAAGGGCACCATGGCCAAGCTCGGCCTCGCTTACGAAGATTTGGCAAAAGCAAATCCGCGCCTTATCTATTGCGAGATTTCTGGTTTTGGTCGCACGGGGCCTTACGCCGAGCGTGGTGGCTTTGATCTGATCGCGCAGGGAATGTCCGGATTGATGTCTGTGACAGGAGAAGGTCCCGGACGCCCCCCAGTAAAAGTAGCGGCCCCCATTTCCGACATCAATGCAGGTATTCTAGCAGCAATGGGTGTATCCGCAGCCTATGCAAACGTGCTGAAAACGGGCATGGGGCAAAAGGTCGATACATCGCTGTTTGAGGCCGCGATTGTGCAAACTTACTGGCAGTCTGCGATCGCCTTCGCAACGGGAGAAAAACCGGAACCGCTGGGGTCCGCGCATCCCTTGAATGCGCCCTATCAAGCGTTCCAAACAAGTGACGGTTGGATCAACGTTGGCGCCGCAAACCAGAGCAATTGGTTGCGGTTTTTGGATGTAATTTCGGCGCTGGAGTTGAATGAGGATCCCAGGTTTGCATCTAATCACGACCGCATACAGAACCTTCCGGCGCTTGTTGATATCCTTAATAAATTTCTGTCCAAAGACACGACAGAGAATTGGCTAACGCGAATGGATGCGGCGCACCTTCCTGCAGGACCCGTCAACGACATACTGCAGATGCATGACGACCCGCAGGCGCGCGCCAGATCAATGATTGTGGAGGTGGATCACCCGAATGCGGGAAAAGTGGACACCATTGGGCACCCAGTGAAATTCAGTCAAACCCCAGCCGAGATCGGTCGCCCATCACCCCTCCTAGGGCAACACACACGGGAAGTTCTGAGCAATATGGGATATTGCGACTCCATGATCGAAACTCTACTGGCCAACGGTGCGGCGATAGAATTGCAAAGCCGCGACAAAACTGCGTGACGCGGGTACACAACTGGCAAGATATCCTTGGCTTGACCGAAAGAGGAACCATTCAAGAACGGTAAATCGGCTGAAGATTTTGCGAGTCAGTTGGCGTGGCGCAAAAGGATCATTGATCCAGCACGGCCCATACGAGCGTAGTTTGCAATTGATAGGAATTTTTCGCTGTAGGTTTGTTTTGTCTAATAAGTCTGTAAGTGTCTTACGGCAAGTCCATTGATCCCCAATTTTCAATGGTCTGAGGAGTATGGAGGAATGATGGGAACGCAAGAAACTTCGGCATGGATGTTCCAAGACTTTGATCTGGAGGCGCATGGGTGACGACGAACCCACAGGGCCTCATCAAAGAGGCGAGAGGAGCCGAACATTGGTAAGGGCCACACCCAAAACCGCAGTTATTGGTGCCGGGATGGCTGGTCTCACGTGCGCCCGGGAACTGGCGCAGCGCGGCGTGAACGTGGTTGTCTTTGACAAGGGCCGTGGCTTGGGTGGCAGGATGGCAACGCGCCGCGCGGAGGGTGGCTTCCAATTCGATCACGGCGCTCCATACATTTCAGCGCAGAGTGATGGCTTTGCTTCGATGTTGCAGCAAGCCGAAGCCGCTGGCACCGTGGCGCATTGGTCGCAAGTTCGTGAAGAACAGGGATATGTTGGTGTCCCCGGTATGACTGGTTTGGCAAAGTACCTGGGCCTTGGCTTGACCCTTCGAAAAGAGGTTCGCATAGATCGCATCGTGAAAGCGGATGGAGGCTGGAAACTGGTTTGGGCGGACGGCGCTGAAGTGTTCGATCGCGTTGTCGTTACTGTGCCTGCACCTCAGATTGCACCGCTCTTGCCGGACGACCACATTTTCATCAGGCATTTGAACGCTGTCAGGATGGATCCCTGCCTGACGCTTATGGTTGGACTGCGCAAGGAGGCCCAGTTGCCCTTGGTTTTCGGCCGCAATCCGGATGAGGATATTTCTTGGGTCAATTGCGACAACAGCAAGCCTGGGCGGCCGAATGCAACCAGCGTTGTAGCGCAGGCTGGTCGCGAGTGGAGCATTCGACATCTGGAACTTGAGCGTGACAAAATAGCAGAACTGATGCTGCCACTCCTGGTATCGGTCATTGGTGCAGATCTAATGGCCGACCCTGCTTACGTATCAGCGCATCGCTGGCGTTACGCGTTGGTGTCCCGACCGCTTGGACAGTCTTGTTTGGTCGACAAGGAACAGACCCTTTTTGCGGGTGGTGACTGGTGTCTTGGCGCGAATGCCGAACACGCCTGGACAAGCGGGCAGGCGATTGCCGAGATGGTCCTAAACGGCATGTGATGCAATTCGGCTCAGTTCACGATTGAAAAAGAGGCGTCGACGCGGCGATCGCCCATGCCAATATGACACCCTCGCCGAGGCCTGCGCCTGCGGGACCGCTTCTCCGGGCAATCCACGCCGCCATCGTGCCATAGACCATCCAGTAAAGCACCATTACGGGTATCACGATAAATACGAGACCAAGATCTGTCGGAGAGAAAATCATGGCGACGGAAAAAGCTGCCAGAAATGGGATGCGCAAAGCGATCCGTGAAAAAATACTTCGTCCATCCACCAGGAAGCGATCCGCGAGCGTAAAGATCACGGTCGCAGGAAACAAAAGAAACGCGAGCGACACCCTTGGACCCGTTGGCAAAAAGGCCGCTCCATAGCGATCGAGCGCAAGTGCGAAGGCACCAATACCCCAGGTAATCAGTAGCAAGCCTGCAAAGAGGTCAGTTCCAGAGAACCTCGGAAAGACCCGAAGGATCAAGAGAACCAAAACACCCCACAGACCGAATGCAAGTGCGAGCGCTCCAAAACCTGCCAGCCCGATCAAGGGCAATCCGGAGGAGGCCATCGCTCCAGCCCCGATGGCCGCGATTGATGCGGCCAGTAGGGCGCGTCCGATGCTGGGTCGATGCTGCTTGTCGGCGACGGGCAACAATTTGGCAAGGGACCGAAACAGGATCAAGATCGAAAACAACAGCGCTAGGATCCAATTCCCTGTTACAGCTGGGGTTGCTTTGCTACCCAACCAAGCCGTAATTTCCGTCAAGGTGTTCGGCGACCACAAAACACCCACGTGCCCGACCCATGGAACGCTAATGGCGCGCCTCGAGATATCACCGGACACGACGGTTTCGCCTTCCCGCGCCGGGCCAACCTGTGCCACCGTGTTCAATGCAACATCGCGAAGTCTGCTTTCAAAGGCTCCCGAGACCACAAGCAGGCGTTCCGGGTGGGTCTTTGTTACCGCCTCAGAATACATTGAGATGGCAACAACGGAGTCAACGGACTGCAGGCGCTGCGCCGCGCGCACGACTACATCCGTCGCCATGGAATGACCGACGAATGCCACACGTTTCAAACCTGTGCGCGTCCGCGCTTTCTCCACCACATCCAATGTCTGTTTTACAAGATCTTCTGTCGTACCCGTTAGTGTCTCAATTGCCGGTGAAAGTTGTTTAGCGTGGCGACCATGACCGATAAAGTCGAATGCGACGATTGTGTAACCTGCGCGCGCCAATGTCAGCGAGATTGCTTGCATCATTTGCCGAGATCCACCGAAACCATGGGAAACCACGACAAGTGTGTCGACCTTTCGACTAGCCGAATAGAATTCCGAAGGTGTGTCGTCCAACAGTACCCGTTCGATCTCAACTGGGACCCGGGCGCTCTCGAGCTTATAGATAGAGCAAATCGCGATCGCGAGACTAACCAACGTTATCAGATGTGAAAGGCGTGCGGCAGACATAGCAATCAAAATGGACCATTTTCACACTGTGACGAACTATTTTTTCACCGGCTTTCAGCCCAGCGTATGTGCACAGTCATCTTGAAACGAAAAGAGCCATGACGAGGTTCCAATTTTACCAGTCTGTACAATCACTTTTGTCGCAAATCCGCGTTAAGTCGCGGAAGCTTTTCTCCTTTGTGGAATCCTCCTCAATTGTCTGACGTCAGCCCTAATGAATCCAAATTGCGGCGATTTTTAAAGAGTGTTCTTGGCTCATCGTCACCTCTGAGGAGTGGAAGATGGGAAAGACAACGCGACCCAGAAGAGCCCTGGCAAGAAGATCGTCAAAGATGTCAAGCGGGCCAGGCGCCAGCGGACTTCATCGGCTGGTCGACGTTTACTTCGAACGTTACGCAACCACTCTATAACAACAAAAGAGGATCAGGCTGAAGCCGCTCGAAACCCGTCGCTTGCATCGTAGCAATCGCTCCGAAAACCAATCCGGACAGATGAGCCAAACTGTCCCTTAGTTCAAGCCGCTATAGGCGCCAGAATCCCAAAGACCGACAGGGCTTGGAATGGGTGTTTTGCTGGTTCAGATCGCATAGCGATCCTCGGCTCGGTTGGTTCATGCAAATATCGCTTTCGTCATGCATGGTGAGGGCCAGTGGCATTGCCTTGGGATGAACTACGACATCAAACTCATTTGCACTGGTTCCAAATTTGGCTGGCAATGTGGCTAAAATTCTCGGGTCAACTCAGAATGGTCGACTAAGCTGAGTGTCGATTGGCGGGTGCAGATTTAAATCTTCTGTTTTGTCAGCCAATTGATGACGCCGACGCGGCATTTCGGGTAAGCTCGATTCATGGACATTGTTGTCATCACGACCATCTTGGCATCACTTTTCGTTGTCATCGGAATAGCCGAGCCACTGGCCGCAAGGATACGTCTTCCTTACAGCGTTATACTCGCGATATTGGGCGTTTCGATTGGCCTTGGTGCTACGTTTTTCCTCAGAACTGATCTGACAGATGCACTGAACCCAGTGGCCGGTGCGATTTTGGGGCTGCCAATCCGATCCAACGTATTCCTTTACGTTTTTTTGCCCACATTGCTCTTTCAGGCAACCCTCGGCATGAACCTGCGACGGATGCTGGATGATTGGGTGCCTATTTTCATGATGGCGGTGGTAGCGGTTGTTGCTGCGACCTTCTCTGTTGGCTATGCGCTGAGCTGGGCCAGTGCGCTACCCTTGGCGGCGTGCCTTCTGATCGGTGCGATCGTATCGACAACGGACCCGTCAGCAGTTGTCAGTATTTTCCGGTCGATTTCGGCACCGCGTCGACTGTCGCGAATTATCGAGGGCGAGAGCCTGTTAAACGATGCCGCAGCAGTTGCTCTCTTCGGGCTGTTCATGGGCTTTGTTTTGCTTGGACAACCTGATCCTGCGCTCGGTGACGCAATTGCGCGATTTCCTGTGCTGATAGCCGGTGGTGCTGTTATCGGCTGGCTTGCAGCACGCATCGCAATCTGGGTGATGGCAACCATCGAACGCTGGGAAGTCGCGCAAATCACCATTTCGATGGCGCTGCCCTATCTTGCTTATGTCGTTGCAGAACAAAGCGTCGGAGCTTCGGGAGTGATTGCGGTCGTTGCTGCCGGGCTTACACTCAACCTTGCGGGACCCGGTCGTCTACCACCCGCTGCCTGGAATAATTTGTGCGATGTCTGGGATTTGCTGGCACATTGGGCAGGCGCTTTGATCTTCATTCTGGCCGCCCTCTTGATCCCAAGGTTGCTTGAAGAAATACGGCTGTCTGACATTGGCCTGCTTTTCGTGGTTGTTCTGGCCGCCACCGCTGCGAGGGCGGCAATCCTCTTTGGGCTGTTGCCATTGCTGACGATGATCGGTCTGTCGCCTGCGGTCGATAAACCCTATCGTTCTGCCATCCTCTGGGGCGGATTGCGCGGCGCAGTAACGTTAGCGCTCGCGTTGGCCGTCACTGAAAGTGCGCGCATTCCATTGGAGACAAAACGACTGGTCGGCATTCTCGCAACGGGCTTTACGCTTTTCACATTGATCGTGCAGGGTACGACCCTTCGCATGGTGATCTCAAAGCTGGGACTCGACAAGTTGTCCCCATTGGATACTGCGCTGTCGCGTCAAGTTGTGGCGGTCGCTCTTCAAACTGTCCGGGAAGACGTTTCCCGTTCCGCTGAAAACTATAAACTGACGCGTGATATTGTCCGGGCGGAGGCAAAAGATTTCGGCGAACGGCTTGATGCTGTGGTAAGTGCCGCAGAAGAGAGCACGCAGATTCTAGACCGGGATCGGATCACACTTGGGTTGATTGCCTTGGCCGGAGCCGAGCGAGATACCATTCTCACTCGACTGAGGGAACGCACGATATCATTAGGGCTGAGTGAGAAAATTTTGGCGGAAGTCGATGGGCTCATTGAAGGTGCGCGAACCGGAGGGCGAATAGGGTATCAGCGCGCGGCCAACCGAACCGTGGCCTACGGCAAGTCTTTTCGAACGGCCGTTTTTCTGCATAATCGGCTGCGTCTCTCAAGCCCGCTCACCAGCATGACAGCTGATCGGTTTGAGCGCCTTCTCATACAACGTCTTGTCCTGCGAGACCTTGATGGTTTCGTCCGCGGTCGTATTCGTCGTATTCATGGTCGTCGGGTCGCAGAACTGCTCGATGACTTGCTTGAACGACGCGTGGCGGCTGTTGAGACAGCACTCGAAGGCCTTCGGTTGCAGTATCCGGGATACGCCGAAGAACTGGAGAGGCGGTTCATCAGACGCACCGCGCTGCGACTGGAAGAACGTGAGTACACGACCATGCGCGAAGACGGTCTGGTGAGCGAGGAGCTGTATAGGGTGCTGATGCAGGACGTCGCCTCGAGGCGTGCATCAACGGAGGGACGGCCGCCGCTGGATATTGCTCTCAAAGGCAAGGATCTGGCTAAGCAGTTCCCACTGTTCTTGGATCTCGATGCAGCATCGCTGAAAAAGCTTGGCTCGGCGCTACGGACTCGCCATGCCAATGCCGGGGATCTGATTGTGTCCAAAGACAACCCGGCCCGAAGCGTGTTCTTCATTGCATCAGGCGCAGTTGAATTGTCATTTGCCGGGCAATCGACCCGACTCGGGCGGGGTGAAATGTTCGGACAACTGACCATGCTCATGAAAAATCCGCGCCGCATAGAAGTGCGCGCAATAGCGCCCTCAACACTGCTAACACTTGATGAAGTACGCTTCCGGCGACTTCTCCGGCGGAGCAAAGGCATGCGGGAAACCGTCAGAAACAGCGCAAAAAAGCGTATGATCGATCCGGCTGTACTGGCATTGGACGAGACTGCCTGAATTCACGAGAACGTTCGTTTTCACATCACAGTACTGTCAATGCGCGACTACCGCTTTCGGCACTGCGCGCCCGGCGGAAGAGACGTTTCAGGGCAGAAACCCAATTTTTTTGTTGGAGCGGTTGTGCGGCCTGTGGTTTTAGACTTCGCGCCATTCGACAGTCCGAATTTTTCTGAAGGGGGCCGCGCCTCGGTCGAGAGGTGGATGGATCACGACATCATGTTTGGATCCGGATATTTATGTTACGGTCGATTTGACGAGCGTTGGCACATCTCGGAGGGACAATACACACGTTTCGTTCGGTATTGCGTGACTTCTACCAGTCTTGAAGCGATGATTTATGGCTCCCACTCGATACACGGGACCAAGGTGGCGCAGATGTACAAGAAAACGGATAATCTGCGCGCGACCCGGTTCTTTTTGGGTCAGCACGGTCAGGTCAAACGAAAAATTCGTCTGTCAGTTCGAGTCGCAATTCAGCTTCTCCTGAGCGGGCAACGGTGGAAGGTCCAGATTAACTCCTATGTGATCTCATTCGGCCCCCGCATTGATGAGTTCTGCAATTAGTTTTATGCAATCCTGTTGGGCACATACAACGGCCCAAAACATCACCGTGCTCCAAAAACTGAGAGTTCGATAAAAGTCAGTCTTACGTCAGCGCGCTTAGCGTTTTCCTGAGAAGTGCAAACCAACATCCGATATTGCGCACAGACTCTTTCGATGGTCGTGCGCCGAGTATGTTTGGTACTGTTATGTTTGCTACCCGGCTTGAGGTTACCTTTTGCGCCACGGGACAAGACCTTATCTGTGGCGTTGATGTCCGCGTCTACGTTTTCCATCAACGTTTTCGAATCAATTGTCAGTGCCGAAAACCCTTGACCTGGAAAAATGATTTCTACTCTCTTTGAGGTGTCGCAAGCCGAGGCTGCGGAGACAATCGAGCCAAGGGATGAATTTAGCGAAGACGCCATTTCTTTTCGCGGAATTTCTGCCTTTTCATGGGCCTCTCCCACCGCCAACCTCACGTCGCAGCGCGTGTGCCAAACCACTTTTCCATCGGCCGCCATGTTTCATTTAGAGTTTTGCTACACTCAGTCCTTTTGGGCCCGAGCGTTGAATGACGCGCCGCGCCGACTGCTGCGGATTCTGGGCTCCGCTGCAATCGGCGATTTCAGAAATTTCAATCGCCAACGCTTCATTGCTTCGAGGAGTTTTTTCAAAGAACCTGTGCCAGATCAGCGATCAGATCCTCGGCGTCCTCAAGTCCTACTGAAAGCCGGAAAACACCATCACCAGCATAGGCACGATAGCTTTCAAGTTGCGCCCCTTCCAATCTGAACGAAGTCGCCATCAACGCAGCCGTTTCCATCCAGAAAACAAGGCTGCGATGGTGACCGAGCGACACCGCATAGTGGATAATCTGTAGCCTTTCGATCATCTGCTGGGCAACTTCCTTGCCTTTGGCGGCATTACCAACCTGGAACATGATCATACCCGAAGTATTCTTCATCTGGCGCTGCGCCAACTCGTATTGCGGATGCGATGCGAGGCCG
The DNA here is from genome assembly GCF_045106495.1 of Roseobacter sp. Lineage (GTDB taxonomy): Bacteria > Pseudomonadota > Alphaproteobacteria > Rhodobacterales > Rhodobacteraceae > Roseobacter. Next base: position 28,047 of record NZ_JBGCEQ010000012.1, on the reverse strand, counting down.
GGATAGATCACACGCGTGACCGCGTCGCGGTTTTCCAGCCAATTCGCCACAGCGGAGGCCCCAGTTTCGTGTGCCTTCATGCGTAGTGGAAGTGTGGCCATGCCACGGGCAATGAGCCAAGCGTTGAAGGGTGACATTATGCTGCCGTGGTGGATGCCGGATTCGTTGCGAATCCTTTCGATCAGCTCTTTTCTCCCGGCAATCGCCCCACCGATCGCGTCGCCGTGCCCACCGATGTATTTGGTGACAGAATGCATGATCAGGTCGATTCCCAAATCCTTGTTTGTCTGACCCAGTGGGGATGCGAAAGTCGCATCACAAGATATGAGCGCGTCTGCCTTGCGGGCTATTTCGGAAACCGCCGCCAAATCCGTTAGACGCCCAATGGGGTTGACCGGGCTTTCCGTATGTATCAGCCGGGTGTTCGGGCGCACTGCGGCGGAGACAGATTCAATATTGGACATGTCGACCCGGCTGACCTCGATCCCCATGCGCGGGAGGGTATCATGGGCCAGCTCGGCGACACCAGCGTAACAGACGTCGGAAATGACGAGATGGTCGCCTGCAGACAGAAAAGTCAGAAAGATTGCCGTCGCCGCAGCCATGCCTGAGGCAAGGCAAACGCAATCCTCGGTCTGCTCCAGAGCACTGATCTTGGCTTCGAGCATTCGCACATTGGGATTGGCCCATCGGGCGTAAAGATAAGGTACGTCGGCTTCGTCTTCGTGGTCATGGGCTGAAAACCCAGCCACCTGATCGGTCACGAATGTTGACGACATATGCAAGGCAGGCGCGGACGCGCCGTTTGTCGGGTCCGGTGCTTCACCCGCGTGTATGACCTTGGTCATCAACCCCTTGGATGCGTTTCGATGGCGCATGTCTGGCCCCTCTGAGCTTTGAAATCGTGTTTTTGGTGGTGACCGGTGTCCCAACTCTGGAGCGTATCTGAACTTGTCACGCAATTACTGCTTTGTTGCGACAGAATATGCCAAATCCGCGAACCAGTTTTCACGTGACTAGGCTTCGTGAATTTCACACCGCATGCTCAATCCACTCATGAAACTGTCGTTAACTTGATCAAAGCGAGTGCTTCTCTATTTCGCGGCGTCAGCTTTGCGATGGCTACCCAATTCCAAAGCTTCAGCCAAGGCCCATTCCCGAAGAAGCTGAAGCTGCAACCGCAATTGCCGTTGAAGCGCTGAAGGGGGCCAGGTGCTGGGGGTCGTGATACCACCGGAACTCAAGCCGAAAAGGCAAGTAGCCACTGAAATTAAAATCTCCGACAAGACTGTATCGGGCCACTCGGCGCTTTCCGGTCAGGCAGCACGGATTGCGGCGGCATAAGTCGCCAGCCCTTCCTGGTGCAGCCCGTCGTTCAGCTTTCGCATTTCCGGATCAGCCGACAGCCTACCCCAAAACCCGATCCAGACGGCAATGTTTTGCCGGTCGGACTGTCCAGCGGGGATGGCGGGTTCTAGAATATCGGCAAGATCGCTCAGATCCTCCTGAGAGGCGCGTTCAGCGATCTTGCGCCGGATATTGACGAAGGCCAGCCGCAAGGCTGTAGCAATGATGTCATCCTTGATGTCGAAGTAATTGACAATCATTCCAGTTGTCACGTTATCAGCATACATCGCGTTACAACTGATCATGCCGGACTGTGCTGTCATCGCAATGCCACGCTCGATCGGATCGATGCGCAACTGGTCGAGAAACAGCGCCGAACGATCAAAGAAATTGGCAATGCCGTAGCTGTTGGAACCCGCAAAGGGCACCCCGTCGGCGGCTACCTTTAGGCGTTGGGCGGGGACCATCCCGTCGTTACTTTCGAACTCCCCAAATCCGGGGGCAAATCAGACCGCACCGCCGGCACTGATACGCTTCACTTCGGCCAGTACACCGACCGCCGCTTCTCGGTTGACGCCGACAAAGATTGCATAGAGTGGCTTTGGCAAGTCGCTCAGCCTGTGCCAGACATCGCCTTCGCGCGGTGGGTGAATGCGGTAAATTGATCCCTCAAACTCCAGACGACGGCATCGCGTGTCGATCGTACCCACCCAGGCGCCACCAAGGACTGCGATGGATTTGGGTCGCAACAGCCGCGACAAGTCGCGGGACATGCAGCCACCAAGAGGGCGCAGCATTGCGCGGGAGATTATGTGATGTCGAATCTCGCTGGTGCCGTCCCAGATACGTTCGATCCGCGCATCGCGCCAAAGCCGCTCCAGCGGCAGACCGGACTTCAATCCCCTGCCGTCGGCAATCTGTATCGCCTGGTCGGCCATATGGCCGAGGGCCTCGCTGCAAAACTGGTTAGCGGTGGCGGCATCCGCATCGACCATCGTGCCCAGTTCCAATTTCCACGCCGTCGGCATCAGGATCAGATTGGCGAGCCGCACATCGACTTCCATATCGGCCAGGGGGAGTGTTACGCCCTGAAATTTGGCGATCTTTTGGTCAAACCGTTTGCGGTTCACTGCCCAGTCTCCAAGGCACGCGCCGCTCGCGCGGTCGACAGGGCAGCAACGGCCAGACGCGTTGGCCCAAGCCATTGGTTGAAGACCTCAAATCCCTTTCCCTCTGGTCCAGGATCTGGTCGTCACCATGCCGGACATCATCTAACGTGATGATCGCATAGTGGTAGCCCACTTGACTGATACAGTCATACTTGTCGCGCGCTTCCGTGCCCGGAGCATCCTTGTCCACCAGAAAGGCCGTAATGCGTTTTTGCCCCTCTGGAGGTGTCTTCCTGCCCCGATGTGGCGACGAGGATAGAGTAGTCGGTCAGATCAACGTTCGAATTGAAATGCGTGGTGCAATTCAATACCCAACCGTTACCATCGCGCACCGGCGTTGCTTTCATTCCCCTCAGTTTGGATTCGCCATCGGGTTCGGTCATAGCAATGCAATCACGACGCGTCTCTAGAATGGTCGGTTTCGGATAGCGGTCGGTCCGCGCACCGGTGTAGTTTTAAAGGATGTTGGTGGGCCTCATACAGCATCGGCCAGCGCCATGGTCGTTCGCTCCGGTTCCTTTTCCACAAGAATAATATTGAGCGGGCCAAGACTACCGCCACCCAGTTCTTCGGTCATGTTGCAGGCATAAGGGCCAAGCTCAAGTGCCTTACCGGTGACTTGCGAGAGCAGAGTATCGAGCACGCGACGCTCTTTTTCAACGGTGACCTCGTGCGTGGTCATTTCGTCAGCAACAATGCGTCGAACCGCGTCGATTGTTTTCATGTAAGTTTGAAGTCCGCGCTTACGTTTTCACTAAATCAAATTTGTTATATAACATCAGTTATTCCAACAATGTGATCCTAAAGTGATCTTAGCTATCACCTAATTCCTTGGGCCCGTGGTGGACTGGATGAAGCCCTTGTCTTCTGCTGCATCGCCCACAGGTGATTGGAGGATTCTGGAGTGTTAAGCTCGATTACACCTAAAAGAACTGTGATTGCACACTTTCTTGAAAGAGAACCTGATCGCCTTTCGTCAAACGAAAACTAGCGGCTTCTCAAAGAAAACCGCAATGTCCGCTTAGCACTTGTTGCCACCTCGCCCGGCGGACGAGTCTTGGGGCGCAACGTGGTTTTGGGCTTCATTTGCACATTGGGGTGCGTTACCAGAGTTGGGTTTGTTTTGTCGGAACCCTGGAGTACCGAGCTTTGCAGACACGCCATCGTTGTCTTGGGATGTCGAAGACCGCTGCATCAGGCACACCTCCACCAAGCGCGGCACGCCCCAGTTCAATGGGAAGGTAGAACGATCACACCAGTCCGATCAGCAGGAATTCTACCTGCTTCTCAGCTACAAGGAAGACGTCGGTCTTGAAGCCAAACCCGACGAATGGGAGCTCTTCTGTAACTTCGCTAGACCGCATGGTACGGACAACGGCCAGACCGCTTACAAAGCTCTCAGAGACAAGCTGCAGTAACAACGCAAATGTCCCGCTAGTTCGTCTAAGTTACACCTGCGAACACCGGCACATTTTTTAGATTGGGAGGCACAAAAGATGTCTCCTTTTGTTTAATTCTAACGTAAGGTAAGCGAGACGGTAAAAACAATGAGGTTGTTGACATGCAAAATCACTTAAACCGGAACGGTGTGGCGCCATTTCGATCAATTGCTGCCGCATTGACCTGTCTCGCGCTGTCTTTCGCAACCGGTACGGCCGCCTTGGCACAAGAAAAGGAAAATATTTCAGTCCTTTGGGAGATGACGGAGACAGATGCAGAACGGGTGGCCTCCAAATTGGATTTTGAAGGCGAGATCCAGCCTGTGGAAGGAGAGGCGGTACGTGGCGCGCCTCTTGTTGTTCTGGTGGGCGTTGCCGTGCTGCCGTCTTTGGTTGATGCTGTGATTACTTTCTACCGCGACCTCACCCAAGGAGGTGTCATTATTGACGCGTCGGGTGAGCAGATCGCGATCGAGACAAGTACGGGCTTGCCATATGGAACCATTTTGGTGCGCGACGCGAACGGTATTGAGATCCAGAACTTCCGCTCGACGCCAAAACCTGCAGACCTGTCATCGGCAATCGTAGAAGCCGCCAAGGCGGCCGCAATAAAATAATTTACTTCAACCGGTGCCACCAACGACGACAAAGGGCGCCCAGTAAGCCGGATGCCCGAAACGCGCATTTCGGGTGCCTTCAAGCGTATAGCCTTTGCGGACGCGATCCATCGCCTGTCTCAGAGCTTCTGGGCGACTGACGGCGTCCTTTGCCAGAACCTCCGCGGTGAACACGGTCAAGGCTGCGGCAGCCGCGGACGGAACATACCAGTGACTGACAAGAAGGCTACGCGCGCCGGCTTGGAAAAACCCGCTCGCAAGACCGGACAGCCCTTCAGCCCGGTCGTCGCGTCCTGCGGCTGTATTGCATGCCGAAAGGATGACCCAGTCGGCCTTGAGATCCAGGGTTGCAATCTCGCTTGCAGTTAAAAACCCGTCGCCTGCCGCGTTTTCGTCTGGGCTAGCTGCTGGGGTGAGCATGAGAGCCGGTTCGGTCGTGCCCAATTCCCGATTTAAAAGTCCATGTGTTGCGAAGGCCAGGACCCGCGCATCCCGCACCGAAGCCGATGTCCGGACGAAATTTTCCGTTGCCTGCTGTCCCACCACGACCAAAGGTTTTTGCGAGCCAGCAATTTCTGCGCCAAGCTTGTTCAGTTCTTCTTCAGTTTCCGGCAGCGCGTAGCTCTCCCGCGCGAATTTCGGATTGCCGATCCCGACAAAGGCAAGGCTACCGGGTGTTGCATCACTTTCGCGCAGTGCGACAAGTGATGCAGGCGAGGGAAGAACCGCAAAGGCGTGCTCCGCCCCAAACCATGGAAGAGCCGCCAGTGTTTCGGGATCCGACATGGCATGCTTGACTGGAGTTTCCGTTAGAAGAATGGACACCGGAATCGACCGCGCGGCTCCGTCCGCTATGAAGAAAACGTTTGTGGTCCGGGCTATTTCTTCCTCAAATGGTTCGAAAATCTTGGTGTAAAGCATATGGGCCGCGTCCAATGGAAAAGCTGGCAATTCTTCGTCTGGCCCAGCATTTGCAATCTCGATCGCTTGCCTAATCCTCTGTACACTCTGCGCAAGTTCCATACTGGAAAGATCAGTTTTCCTGTATGAAAGTCCCGAGGCATCAATCCAGAAAAGATGTGACTGATCTGCTCCGGTCAGCTGCAAGAGCATACCTTCGCCGTCTCTCAGGTGCTCGGTTATCCGCTGCACGGGCACGGGTATCGACTGATCTGTTGGGGATAGATCGCCAGTTCCGATCTCGGTATCGAGGTCGGCGATGCGTTCCATCAGATCAGCCAGACGCAACTCGACGGCTTCACGATCAATTTCGACGCCACGTACTGCACCGCTGATTCCGAGCAGAAGTTCGCGCGTGAGAACGCAGTACTCTGTGATATATTGTGCCCGTTCGAGTAGCAGCTGCTGGCTGCGTTCGTCCTTCTTCCGCATGCCCGCTTTTGCGAGAAGGGCGTTGGATGCTGCGCCCATATGGGCAAGCTGGGCAGCTTCCAACAACTCGTTTGCGAGCTTGGTATCAAATTTCTCGACCGCGGCGAGAGAATCGACGGCGGTGGTCAAGAGCCGATTTCGTGCTTTCACCTCGCTCGCCCTCACGTCGCAAGCTTGGGATGACGGTCGCATTTCCGATCTCAGGTAAGTGAGCGCTTCTCGTGCGTGAGCTGCTGCCTCTTGAGGCTGGTCAGATCGCGAAAGCAAACGGATTTCAACTTCCCTGGCTGCCGCAACCAGCCGGGCCCCGGACGCGTTATCCTTTTCAATAATCCGAAATGCAGTACTCAGGTTATCTGCCGCGTCCACATACCATTGGCCACCGAAATTGGTCTTGATCGATGCAAGGCGTATCAACCCTGGAACGAGGTCCGAACTTTGCGGCCCGCGCAACCTGCTGATGTCGCGGACCGCTGTCTCCAGATGGTCTATCGCTGGCTCGTTTTCGCCGAGACCGCTGAAAGCAAAGCCAAGCGCGGAATGCGCATAAGCAACGCGCAGATCCGAGACGCTTTCCGAAAGTGTTTCTAGAGCCGTTTCGGCGACCGATCGGGCGCTTTCATATTCTCCGACGCCATTAAAGATCATCGCCAGCTCAACGCGGGCTTCGGCTGCGGGCGTTGTTCCAATGCCGGCGCTGTCCTCAAAGACCCGGACCGCTCGGGAAAGATAACTGATTGCATCACTTGGTCTTCCAAGGTCTGACGTTACCAGGCCAAGGCCCACTAATGTGCGGGCAACAATCGGATGCTGCTTGCCGATGCGGCGTTCTATGTCCTGTAGCGCCGATATATACAGGCGCTCGGCGCGCAGCGATCTGCCACGCAGCATGTTCACTTGCGCCTCCAGCAGCTGCGCATGCGCGGTTTGCAAAGGATTTGCGAACAACTCCACCGCTTCGCTGAAAAAACCCTCTGCGCGTGACAGATCTGATCGCTGCAAGGCGATGCGTCCACGCAGAACCACCAGCTCACCCTGCATGGTTCGGTCCTGACGGCTTGCTAGCAATTCCGCCTCGGAGACCAGCGCTTCTGCCTGATCCGCTGCCAAAAGCCCATCGGTGTCCAGGCGAAGCTTCGTTCCAGCCAGATCGATCAGAGCTGACGCGAGAGCCGGATCGGATCCCTGCGCGCGTCTCGCTTCGACAAGGGCGTCAAAGTGATCATGTGCGGCGGTTATGTCCCCCCTTTCGCTTAAGGTCAGAGCAAGGTGCCTGCGCACATCAAAACGGATCTCTTCAAACCCACCCTCAGTGTTGAGAACCGACAGAGCGGTCGTGAAATCTTCCTCGGCGTACTCGAGAATTCCGGAGTCGAGACTTATCTTGCCCCGTTCGGATTGGTAAATTGCAGTGACAATCGACGCATCTGAGCCGACCCTCGACGCATGCTCCACGCTTTCTTCAGCGCGCTCCAGCGCACCTGAAAGATCGCCCATGGCCCGAAGAATTTGAGCCTCTTGCCAAAGCGCGCGTGCCATCAACCCAGCGAATTCAGGTGTCTCCGGGGAAATTGCCTGCTTGGCCGCCTGCGTTTCCGACATTGCCGCATCAAGATCGCCTTGCGCGAACAGCGCATGCGCGCGGCCGAGCGCGGCGACATCCGTCTTGGCCGGAAATACAAGCAAAAAAATAAATGCGATGGATGCAAGAAGTCGGATCGGTTGGCGTCGCATCCTTACTTCTCCGCAGCAAAAGTTCCACTTGCGCGGTAGGTGTCCGCATCAGGCGCATTGGACAGATCGAACTGCCCGCCGAGCGCATTTGGTGACTTTCCTTTTGCATTGCTGCTGACACCACCGAAAAAGTCGCCGTTCAGGCTGCCCACCCGGCCCGGAGCTTTGAGGTTCGTACTATCGAACCCGCCACCGGACTTCAGCTTCGTGCTGCCGACATAAGTACTGTTGTCGAATGTCATCTCCACAGACCCGGCACTTTTAGTTCCGTTAAATGTCCAGCTGTTCGTATAGGAGCCAATTGCCGTGTAAGTGGCCGTGCCATCAAAAGCATTGCCGATGGCGTGGCCCGTGTATGTGGCGGTACCCGTAAAGTCCTTGTATTGAGATACGTCGATCGGGTCACCTGCGACCCATGTGCCGATGTCGATACGGCCTTCATTGTTATCGGTAGATACAGGGATGCGGTCGCCTAGGAAAACACCCCATTTCACGTGCGCGTAGTCGCGCACGAAAGTACCTTCATCGGAACCCAGTCCCGTCACGCGCCGCCCGGATTGCCCGTCGACCTGAACCGTCTGACCCAAGACGAAAGCGGAGGAAGCCAAAGCAAAGTTCCCTTCAGAACTGAGGGCGCCAAATCGGGACCTGTCCACATAAGCGCTCAATGCCGTGCTGTTATTGCCGGACCCACCGAGTTCGAATGTAGATGAAAAATCGTCGCGGCCTTTAAGCGTAACACGTGCAGCTAACCTGTTGGTCGCTGGGTCCGTGACGATACGCAGGTTTGGACTGCCCTCGGCACCGGCCCCGCGCTGTGTGAGCCCGACAGTGCCTGCGTCCGATGGAAATTCGGCGAGACCGGCGGCATAGCCAAAAAAGATCGCCTTCGTATCGCGCTTAGTGGCATCGAACTCCGGCGGTGCGCTGCCATTCTGCGCGAATGTTCCGGTCGAACTCTCATGCACAGACCCCGTTCCCCGCAGCAATCTCACGGTTTGAAATCTCTCGCTAGCGTCACCTGGGTCGAGCGGCGTGGCATCCCCGCCTCCTTCAAGAACGAAGTATCCGGCGACCCCCTGCAAAGGTGTATTTGGGGCAATACGTTGTTCCGGATTGCCGCCGCCGTAGGACGTAGAATCTAGCGAAGAATAAATGATCTCGGACGCGACATACTCTCCATCGTCGCGGTCTCGCGGGTCGGCGGGGTTGTCACGGCGACTGCCGAGGCTTTCGATCACCACGGAGTAGTTTGATCTGGAAAGAGGATCTTCTATCAGGCGGCGGTTGCTGTCGCTCTCCTCCTGGCTGTTGTCGAAATTGGGATTTGGGTAGATTGTGCTTGCCTGATACTCAGATCGATCGACCCGCCCCGTTGAAATGGACAATGTGCTGAATTGTTCGCTGCCGGTTCCGGAAAAACCAAGATCGCCATGGGCGACTTGTGCGACCGTACCTGTGGGACTGTCCGAATCCTGGGCATCGTATACAAAATAAACCCCCGGATCCGAAAGCGCGATACGTTCGTCGGGCGAGGAAAAAAGATAGCGTGCCCGGCTCGCGTCGGACAGCAAGGCGCGGCGCGGCTGGTCGCTGTCGCCATCGATCAGATCGAATAACCCCAAGGACGTTTCAAACCGATCAATACGGAAATTCCGCAAAGCTGGGGATGTTTCGGCGGTTGTTCCGGTTGCAAAAACATAGGATGAGGCGAAATCGTCGAGATTAGTACTGTCGTCTTCAGTGAAGTGGTACAAGATGAAAGCGTCATCGACTTGGAAGGCGTCCCTCGCATCGAAAGTATTTTCGTTCTGAGAATCGTCTGCCGCGCTCGAGAATGATGCCACCAGCCCAGTTCCAAACGGCAGTGGATCGTTTCCGCTAGAGCCAAGGTTGAGAGAAAATACCCGATCGAATTCGCTGTCGGTTCCGCTGAACTGCGGAGCCGCATGGTAAGCCGTATCGAAGTCGCGACCTATGACGTCGTCCTCAAACACTCCGCTATCTTCATCATTGACCAAAGCGCTGTAGTCATCAAATCCCTGATTGGGACCGAGACCTAGGTCAATCGCATCGCGAACTGTAAATTCCCCACTGACTTCATCTCTGGACGCAAGACCGTACTGTCCAATTCTAAATAGGTTCTCGAAGTCTGACGACGTATAACCAAGCGAATCCACGCCACGTCCGCGCACAGCACTTTCGACGGGTTCCGCATCAGTATTTGAGAAGAACACGTCTGTGGCTGAAGTTCCTGGGAAAATCACGTAGCTTCGGAGGTCCGGCTCGCTGGAGTCACCGAAGATTGTAAAACGCCCGTCGGCTTGCGACCCGGTTGTGCCGCTCACATTCACACTGGAGGCGCCCGGAACATCGATTCCTGGCGCGTAACTCAGCGCGAGCACGACATTATCGCCAAGGCCGGGGCCGGGGCCGCGTGGAATTGTAGGACCACCCGTCGTTGGACCACCTGTCGTAGGGCCACCCGTCGTTGGGCCACCCGTTGTAGGGCCTTCGCTGGTCTGTTCATTACGTGCATTGGAAAGACTGTCACCCAGGACATTGTCGGCACGTGAGGTTTGGCCCACGGGCCCTGCATCATCTGCGATCTGCCCCGAAGCGGGCACGAAAAGGCCTCTGTCCTCCTCGCTGTTTGATCTCGCGGCATTCGCTGCAACTGCCCGTACGGCGGGTCGCAACGCCCGCCTGTCCTGCGCAATCGTCGACCCAGAAACCCGAACTGCGCGGGATGGACACCCGCCGGCATTCGCCGTCGTGACAAAGCCTGCCCGACTGAGGCGGCGCGTGCAGCGTCCGCCGGCACTGACATTGACCCGACCGCCAATCGCCATGTAGGCCGATGCGGTATCGCCGGCGTCCACGGATATCACCGCCGTGGCATCTTCTATGGTTATCCGTGTATTTCCTGCAAACACTTCCAGATCACCGCTGCGCCCAAGAGCGCCCGAACTGATGCGGTAGGTGCCGGGCGCGAGACGCAAACGGCCAGCACCTCCGTTGCCGTCCCATTCGAACTGAACAGCTGTGACGGATCCACCCGCGCCGATCACAACGGTCGTGCCGTCCGGCAACACGACTTCATGAGACTGGCCCTGACGGGCATCGTATCGTCGACCGCCCACCGACCCGGTCCCTGAACGCGCGGAGATGCCGTCTGCATCGACCGTCAGGCTTCCGCTTTGTGCAAGCGCCGGGTCCACCCCAAAGATCAACACCGCGGTTACAATTTGATGTCGCCATGTCCAACGAGTCATCTCAGCCTCCTGAAGTTGTAGCTCACACCGATGGAGATTTGCAGGTTGTCATAACTGTCATTTGGCAGGTTGCTGTCGTTGCGCGCATAAGCCAGGCCTGCATTGAGCAGCCATTGTTCCGCGACGGGAATCGCGGCGTCTAGACCGATCCTCCACCGATCATCCTCCTGCACAACGTTCGGGTCGACCTGAGGATTGGCCTGATCATATTCCGCAAGAGCGTAACCAGCGGTCAGGCTCAGGTTGGCAGGATCCAGGTTCGACCCAAACGGATTGCCCACAGATTGGCGCAGCGACAACTCAATCCCGGTTGCTACATTCGATTCAAAACTCGCGTCAAGATTGGAGTCGGTTAAGCTCAGTGCGGTGTCAATCGCCAGCCTTGCAGTCAAAGCGCGCCGAAAGCCAAATCGCGCGGTGATCTGTCGGCCTTCGAAATTTTTGGCAGTTGGATTCACGTCGCTGTTGAACAGATTTTGCCAGCGTGCGTCGATCTCGGCGCGAACTTCGGTGCGCGGGTCCAGCGCATGGGCCCATTCCGTTCCGACACGGGCCGCATTGCCATAGTGTTCTTGCCCAAGAAACAATGTCGAGGCGCCGATGTAGGGGCGAACCGAATGCTGTCCATCCAGTCCAAACCGGAACCGAGGGCCACTAGTTGCTCCCACAAATGTGATGTCCGAGCTCGAAACGTCCTGATAGCTCTGGGAAAAGACCGTCAATTCCGTATCTATGAAGGGGCCGTATTGCCCACCAAGATCGTAAAGATGCTGCATTCTGAATGACAACACAGCGGAGACATCCGATGTAGAGCGATCCTGATCCGCAATGTTGAAGGGAATGCCGCCGACGAGCAGACGGTCCGGTGCTGTGTTGGCGTTGGAGTCGTGTCGGAGGCCTGTCGTAACGGTCCCGCGGAACACATGGCGTGACTTCTGCAGCCCTATCTCTTCAATCAAACCCTGCGCTCGCAGTTTGATTGGCTCTGGTGTTTGTGGATCTTCAAGTACTTCCAGAAGGTAGCTTTCGGCAAGTTCCAGAGATCCCCCGCGCAAGTACAAAAGCCCCAGTTCGAACCGGATATTCGTCAAGCCCGGGTTCAACGTCAGAACACGCTCAAGCGCGTCAATCGCACCCCTAATGTCGCCAACAGCAACCGCAGATTCTGCAAATACGAATGCTTTTTCAGGGTCGTCCAGATCAGCCAGCATTTCTGCGCGACTACGTTCGTATTGGTTCAGCGCAACTGGGGACTGTTGCGCCTCAGCTTGAGCCGCAAGCAAAGATATTATCCCTGCAAATACAAACCTGCTTAGAAAAAACCGCATCTTTAAATTGTTGAAAAACCTTAATTTCAGGTAGACGCTAGCAGTTTCGAGCAATTTTTACGAGAATTATCTCGATAATATTCGAGCGTAGCATTGGACTGTCATAATGGAAGCTCAATGTGTTGTACCGGCTCAATCAGTCATCTTAAAAGAGATGACCAATCAGAACAGGAAGCGGGTCATTTGGCCCAGAAGCTAAAAGGCTATCCGTTGTTCACGGCCAAGGTTCTGGTCAGAGCGTTTGAAAACACACCGCTCGGTCTATTAGGCGAAGAAATTTGGCCGTAAACCTATCGAACACTTTGCTGCATCAAGCGTTCCGCTTCCAATCTTATAGCGGAAGCTGAGATCAGAAAGGCTTCACTTATCGTCGAATGGCGTGCAGGCGACAATGAAATCGCGGCAAGCATCCCGATCAGTTGCCCGTCCTCATTGAACACAGGTCCTCCAGAGTATCCGCCGTGAATTTCGTCGAAGATGGCAATAATACCAGTTCCGAAGGACTTCAGATGCACTGAACTATCCGTCACTCGACCGGAAAGCTGGTGTGCCCGCGCATGTCCGGATCGCACCGTTGCCCCAAAGGCGAAAACACGTGCCCCGACAAGGACGGGGTGCGACGGGGTTGGAGAAGTCACGGATTCCTGCTGATCGATTTGTATGATCGCAAGATCCATCCGCGAACTCTTGGCGATGATAATCCCTTTCACCCGTCGCGAACGCGGATAAGTAGTGACCAGGGTAATTCTTTCTCCGGCGTCCCGTCCATGCAGCGTGTGGGCGTTGGTCGCGACCAGACCGTTTCCGAGCGCCACTCCGGATCCAAACAATCTGTCATTCAATATCGTAAAATGTTTATTCGCCACGTCCGGGCTTGCCGCAAAAGCTTGTATTGAGCCGAAAATGGTGCTCGCAAAAACACAGCAAACAATAAGTAATACTAGCCGTTTGACCCTTTGAGCAAAAAGAAACCGAAACACTGGCACCCCATGGCTGCGACAACAGACCATTGGTTATGCGAAGTATCTTGAAAACTGATTAAGCGCCGTGCAATTTCCTAGCTGCGCATCCGCTATGCACATTGACGAAAAACATCAAACCCAGGTCCTTCTCGGTAATCTGCTGGAATCGAGGAGGTTCTCAACCGCCCACTGAAGTTGGTCCTCTTGCAACAGTAAGAAATAATCTCCGCTGGCCGCTCCGGCGGATGCTATTATGCCGATATGGGCAGAATAAGTGCGTTGGAATCGCTCTTTGAGGTGGTCGGTGATTTCGATGCAGTGGTGTCATGTGTCCACGATGCGCCGTTCGCGCCCTTGTGCGGAATCCTCCTGTGGCTAGACATCCGGCAACGAACTGACAAAAGCGAAAGGTGCGCATTCCCTGAAACGGTGACTATCATTCGCTGGTGCGCGCTTTCACTTCCCAGACTCGCGTTGCCGCCAACCGTCACACCGTCGCCTTGCTGCAAGCGGACATGGCGCATCTGCTGAACGGTCAGGTTCCAGGGCAGAGAGAGCGGCTAAGGTCGTATCTCAGGAACCTTGAACTGAAGGAGAGACGACCATGAAACGATTTGTTGGTCGAGATGTATCGCAAGATAGCTGTGCGGTTTGTATCCTTGATGACGATGGGTCGCCGATTTTTGAGGGCGATTGCGCGACTGATCCAAATGCGATTATGCGAACGATCTCAGAGAAGGCGGGTTGTGTCGAACGGATCGTGCACGAGTCTGGTCCGCTGTCGATCTGGCTGTCGCGAGAATGGATCAAGCGCGATGCGCCGGTGGTTTGCGTTGATGCCCGCGCAGCCAACAAGGCGCTATCGGCGCGAATGAACAAGCCTGACAGATCGGATGCCGAGGCCCTCGCACAACTCGCGCGGACGGGGTGGTATCGCGAGGCCCACATTAAGAGCGAAAAAAGCGACAGGCTCCGTCTATCACCGACGTCATTATGAGGCGGCAACGCTGACCTCGGAGAGAACCATGAACCCGATGAGATCAAAAAACGCCCTGGAAACCGAGACCGCAGATAGAGAACGTTCCCGAATGGAACTTGGCCTGGAACTCGCGGTCATTATCCGTGCGGACCTCGCGAATGCGGAATGGAAACTTTCCGATGATGTGGTCAATGAAGTCGACAGCTTTTGCGTGCGCGAAATCTGTTGCATCGTCGATTGCTGTGTATTGGAATCAACGGATCTTGTCGCCGCATTTTCGTTTGAGGGTCAGAATCTTAGCATTCACTTGAATGTGATGCCCTGGAACTTGTTTCTGATAGCCTTTGGTGTGCAATTTTCGCACGCGCGAGCTTCTGGGTATCCGGTTAATGCTCCTGTGCTTAAGGATGCGGTAAACCCCGCGTTTGAGAATTCGATGTCGTGATAGCGCGCTAAATACCAGACAATCCTTATTGGCTCGAGGTAATACTTGCGCCGCAGATATGGCACTTTCTCGACGATCTTGATCGGTGTTTGATTGGCGGGTGTCTTCGGAATAACTTGGCATTCTCTAACCTGGCTTCGCTATGCATGAGATAAGCATCACGCCTTCGAAAAAAGCTGAATCTGCCGACCTCAAAGTGCCGACAGGCTTTGTGGACAATGCCGATTTTCTTAGCGTGTTGGAGCACTCTAAGTTTGCGCTGAATGTTTCGTTCTTCGTTCGTCATGAATACTTCCTCTATTCCAAATCTGGGAATTTACAGAAAGTGTTCCGAGCGACCGTAAACATCTACTAACAACATTTTATCAACGCCACCGCGCCGTCTACATTTATTGAAAGGCCCTTTTTGACACTATGTGAGGCTTTGTTCAGAGATCGCATAACCGCAGTGCTGGTGTCCTTCCAGACAGATTCCCACGTCGCAATTGGTCTTTTTGAGAAGTTATGCACCAGTGCCAGTAAAGTTGAGGTTCTTAACACTTGCCACCTCTTTGACGATTGCGAAAACGGATCATACTTGCAAAATTCGACATACCCCATTTAGGTTTACTTTATGATTTTCTTTCGTTTCTTTTTAATTGTCGTCGCGACGTGTTCCGTCTCGCAGGAAGCAGAAGCTATGCAAGTCCCGGGTCACGATTTTGTCACCGTTGAAACGATTGTGGATGATCGGCCTTTTTTCTGCCAAGAATGCATAGAACGAGAGCGGAACTGCAATGATCTGCCAGCTATGGATACGAATGAAAACGCGGCCGTATCCGGTAAGGACATAACTATTGCGTCGGGTTTTCGGATAAAATGTATCGAACCTACCGACCCTTTCAGTACTCCCCGCGCCGTATGATGCCTGCTGTGCCTGTTCAAGTGCGGACAGCAACTTGCAATCAAACCAAAGCGGGCAGTGCCCGTGGCCCTATTTTTGGTGCGTATGTTTCGCAAAAACAATCTCATGAAACCAATCAAGCCACTGTTAGCCTTCAAGTCCAACACCGCATTGGCACTTGGAATAGCCTCCCTTGGATGGGCCTGCTTGGCCCAAGCCGATAAACATGCGAGTATGGCTGGTTATGGTACCATCCACGTCACCAAAAGCCCAGCCTGCGGCTGTTGCAGCGCTTGTGTTTCTCTTGCCGATGAGGAAAGCCATGACATTCAAACCACCGAAAGGGAAGACGTGACCAGAGTGAAGCTGCATTCGGACATTCCCAGCAATATGTGGGCCTGCATTTCAGCGCAGATCGACAGTTACGTGGTTGATTGCAATGTGTCATTTGAAGCCGTCGCGAAGCTGTTAGAAGAACGCCCCGAAATCAAGTGTATCGCCGTGCCCGGGATGCCTGGTGGCACTGCGGGCATGCGGAATGATGCGACTACACAGTTTGACGTGATCGCGTTTGCGGGCATTGGGGGTGATGGCGAGGTCTTCTATCAGGCCGTTCTATGAGAACGTTCGCACTCATCAGTGTTGTTGGAACGGTCCTGATAGGGGCCGCGTTCTATACCTTCGGAACAGTCTGGGCTGAAACCGGCCGGGTCGTTCTACGCGACCTTGATCCAGCAACCGTTGCATTGGGTGCCGCCGTGTATGAAGCAAACTGCGCCTCCTGCCATGGCGCTGATCTTGAAGGCCAAGCTGATTGGCGTTCCCCTGACGAGGATGGTCGGTTACCAGCCCCGCCTCATGATGAAACTGGGCATACTTGGCACCATGACGGTGACACATTGTTCCAGCTGACAAAGTACGGTGTGGGCGCGTTGATTAACGATGCTGAATATGCCTCGAACATGCCAGTCTATGAAGGCATTCTAAGCGATGAAGAGATCGTCGCTGTGCTCAGCTACATCAAATCGACCTGGCCAGAAGAAATCCGCGCCCATCATAACGAACTGGAAAACAGACAATGAGACAGACGATTTTTGCTGCCTTTTTACTGGCCGCAACCCCAATCATTGCTTGGGCGCACGCAAAAGCAGAACAGACAACACCGGAAAACGAAGCGACCGTTAAAACTGTCGAAGTCATCGAAATACGTTTCGATGATCCGATACGAGTAACGGCAATTTCGATCATCGGCCCGGATGGCGAGGTCGATGTCGAGCGTGAGACCGGCATGGATGCTGTAACCGAGTTTCGCGCGCTTCCAACTGCTGAACTTCCAGTCGGAACCTATAAAATCGATTGGCGTGGTCTCTCAGCGGATGGACATCCGGTCGAGGGCAGTTTCGGTTTCGCAATTGCAAACTGATAGTGATGGAAGGACTGGCACCAATCGACGGATGGGCAATCGCGGCGATTTTTGCGAAGGCCGCAGGCTATTGCGCGGCATTTCTCGCGATAGGCGGACCGCTCTTCATTGCGGCTTTCCCTGATGCATCAAACGATGTGAGGCGTTTGGCTCTGAAAGTCGCTGTGATTGCCTCTTTGATCGGGATTGCCGTACTGGCCCTGCGCTTCGGCATCCGCGCCGCCCGTATCTCCGGCATGGGGCTGTCGGGGGCCGTTGATCCAATGATGCTTGGTTTTGTTTGGGACAGCCCGCTCGGTTCCGCTGCGGTTTTGCGAGGTTTGGGTTGGCTGCTTGTCCTCGCCGTTTTGATTGAAGGCGTGATGGGCCTTGGCATGGGACTGCTTGGCGCCCTGCTGATTGCAGTATCCTATACCCTCGTCGGCCATTCGCTTGGAGATCCCCGCTGGCTACTAGCCTCTCTACTGGCGCTGCATCTGCTGGCTGCGGCGTTCTGGATCGGCGCGCTGATCCCGCTGTGGCATGCAGTATCCCAGCCAGACGGGGCATCGCTCCTGCATCGGTTTGGGCACATTGCCAACTTTACCGTCGCGCTGCTGGTTGCCGTCGGTGTAATTTTCGCTTGGCTGATGACCGGATCGGTCGCCGCCCTGCTCACAACAGCTTATGGTTGGACGCTCCTTGCCAAGCTTTGTGTCGTTTCAGGCCTGATGGGCCTTGCAGCATTCAACAAATGGCGGTTGGTCCCGGCGCTGGCATCTGGCGCACCTTCCGCTAAGCTCTGTTTGCGCCACTCAATCCGAGTAGAAGCTCTAGCGGTTCTACTCATTCTGACCGCGACGGCTACGCTGACCTCGATTACCACGCCTCCAGTGAACCTGTGAGAAGGAAACTGCCAATGCATCAACTCTCTCGACGTACCGTTTTGAAAAGTTTCGCTGCTCTTAGCGGATCGGTTCTGCTGCCCGGACATTCAATGGCCGATGCCAGTCTACCGCTTCTGCGGGCGGCACCATCAAATGCACAACTTGCTCCTGCCGGATATCCCTCGACGCCAGTCTGGGCCTATGCGACCGAGGGAAAGGGCACCGTTCCTGGTCCGGAAATCCGACTGCGCGCAGGAGAACGTGTCAGGCAACGGCTAGTGAACGAGCTGCCTCAAGCCACAGCCGTTCACTGGCACGGCATTCGCATTGAAAATTCCATGGATGGAGCGGCACCGCTCACGCAGGCTCCAGTGCCGCCTGGCGAAGAGTTCGACTACGACTTTGTCGCGCCTGATGCCGGTACGTACTGGTATCACTCACACAATCGCAGCACTGAACAGGTGGCGAGGGGTCTCGCAGGTCCATTGATCGTGGAGGATCTTGATCCTTGGCTTGGTGAAAGTGGAGCCGCGACCCGAGAGCTGGTGCTTGTTCTGGACGATTGGTTGCTGGACAGTAATGCAGGCATTGTCGAAGACAGATGGGATGATCTGCATGCTGCGTCGCACGGCGGACGCATGGGCAATACCGTAACCGTAAACGGGGCGGCCTACCCGGAATTAGTTGTCCGACGCGGCGAGCGAATTAGATTGCGGATCATCAACACAGCTACAGATCGGATCATGCCGCTGGCCCTGCCAGATATGACAGCACGTTTGATTGCTTTGGACGGTCACCCTGTCACGCCACGCGATGTTGAAACGCTCGTCCTGGGCCCCGCCCAAAGGGCTGATGTCGTGATCGATGGTCGCAAGAACGGCGAAGCGCAAGCTGGTTTGTTGCTTGATCCCGGCAATGGGGAATGGGTCGAGATCGCGGCCATCATACATGCGGGCGAGCCCGTGCCAGAATCCAATTCCGATGTGAAGCCTCTGCCTGCTTGGCGTATGCTGCCCGCGCCTGATCTCTCAAACCCACAACGTGAAACGCTGCTGATGGAAGGCGGTGCCATGCGCGGAGTGCAAGAGGCCCGCTTTGGTGGCAAAAAGATGGGGTTTCGTGAGCTTGCTTCCAATGGCATGGTTTGGGCGTTTAATGGTGTCGCTCACGGAATGGAGGAACCCATGTTCAGGTCGGCCTTGGGTCGGACAGTTCACTTGGAAATGACCAATCGATCAATGTTTCCGCATGCGATCCACCTGCATGGTCATCACTTCACCATCCAATCACAAAGCGGATCTGCCAATAGCCCTGGCGACGTGAGGGACACTGTCCTCATCGGAACAGATGAAACTGTTGAGATCGCTTTCGTAGCCGACAACCCCGGCGTCTGGATGATCCATTGCCACATGCTATCACATCAAAAGTCAGGCATGATGGGGTGGTTCGAAGTGGCCTGAACGACGACTTGAAACCGCCATTCAACAGCGCGGAAAGGCGCTCAGGTGACCAGACTACTTCGATGCCTTCCGCAAAAGACCGATCAACGCATCAAGCTTTGCCCGTTGCTCCTACCGATCGCCACTCTGGATCGCGGTTGCGACGCAGTGCTCTGCATGGTTCTCCAGAATAAGCTTCTCGACGCCCAGAATCGCGGATCGGATGGCCTCCGTTTGAGTCAAAATGTCCATGCATTCCTGACTTAAGTCAAAGCGCGGACTACAATTGCGTGCGACTTTCAAAGCTCTCATGGAGTGAGCAAGCATGTATCGCAATATTTTGGTTCCAGTCGTCTTTGATGGCGAACCTGATGTAACCGCACCAATAGAGTTGGCAGAAATTTTGGCGACACCGAATGCCTACACAACCTTTCTGCATGTAGTCGAACAAGTGCCTCCCTAGAGCGTGGACCATGGCGTTGTGCGACATGAACTCCTGATTCCCGGTCGACAGCAAGCCTGGTGCATCGACAATCGGAGATCCGGGTTCTTCTGTTCGACGTATCCATGATCACCGCGACCGTGCCATCCGGCAGCTGAAAGTTGCGCGGCTCAAGCTTGACGTTGCAAAACAACGCCTGGCCAAAAGGCGTCGGAATACGGAGGGAGAACGCATAATGCTTACAACCCATGTTGGAAATTAGGTTACTAGTACCAACGGTAAACTAAGAGTTTTGTGTATAAAAGTCGCTGCTATCTGGCACCTTGCGGTTGCCGAAAGATGAGCCTGTAGAAAAGTAACCGCACTGTTAAGGTTGCAAAAGGCACAGACTTTCAGGCCCGCGACAGAGGGATTACCCGTGTGACGAAGAAAGACGCAATCCTTGTAATGAATGCGGGCTCATCAAGCCTGAAGTTTCAAATTTTTGAAATCATCGGTTCGTCTTTATCACGTCTGCTACGTGGCCAGATCGAAGGTGTCGGAGTCAGGCCCAAACTCTCAGTGAAGGACAGCGACGGTGGGGCGCTCTTGGATCGTACATGGTTAGTACACGAGGTGCCGGACCTGCTGAGTGCAATTTCCAAGATGGGCGATTATGTCCGGAGTATTGAGGGTATACAATTGCGCGCGTTGGGACACCGCGTAGTGCATGGTGGGCCCGATTATGCCGCCCCGGTTCGGATTGATGCTGAAGTGCTCCAGAAGTTGGCTGCCTATCAGGAACTTGCTCCGCTACATCAACCAAACAATCTGGCGCCTATTCGCCTTGCTATGCAGGTTGCACCGCATTTGCCGCAGATTGCATGCTTTGACACGGCATTCCACCGTAGTCACTCGGCACATGCAGATCGCTATGCGCTTCCCGAGGCGTTGTATCAAGCGGGGGTTCGTCGTTACGGTTTCCATGGCCTGTCTTACGAGTACATTTCTCAAGTATTGCCTGAAGTGGCGCCTGAGCTCGCTTTTGGTCGCGTTATTGTCGCGCACCTGGGAAGTGGTGCTTCACTATGTGCGCTGCGGTCCGGGCAGAGTATAGAAAGCACAATGGGTTTCACGGCGCTTGACGGTTTGCCCATGGGTACACGCTCGGGTCAGCTTGATCCCGGTGTCGTTCTGTATCTGATAAGTCACTTGGGTATGAGTGCCGCGGAAGTAACGGAGTTGCTTTATCATCAGTCGGGCCTTGAAGGCTTGTCAGGTTTGTCGAGCGACATGCGCGAATTATTGTCCAGCAATGACCCGAAGGCGCAGTTTGCGATCGACCATTTTGTCCACAGATGCGGCTTGCACATTGGCATGTTAGCGGCTGCATTGAATGGGCTGGATGGTGTTGTCTTCACCGCAGGGATCGGCGAGAACTCGCCAGAGATCAGAGCCCGGGCGGCAGAAAGTCTGGAATGGCTCGGCGCTAAACTTGACCCTTTAGCGAACAGCCAAGGTGTCCCCAGGATATCGACACCAGAAAGCGAGATCAGTATGTACGTCATTCCGACCGATGAAGAGTTGGTAATAGCCCGCGAGACCTTGAGCATTCTGAACGCAGGCTGACTGCTTTGATCTGAAGAATTCTGATCCCGACAGTTCCAGGCCAAAGCGAAGCTTGTCGGCTCAGAATCCATAGTAATCAATTCAGCAAAGTGAACCAATTACTGCTCGCGTGCCACATTCGTGCAGGTGGCTAATTGTCAAGTGGCAGTGGGCCTGAAACCTTCATCTGCCGTAAGATGAAATTGGTCGTCGTCGTGCGAACAACACCAAGTCGCAGGATATTGTTCATGATAAATGTTTCCAAGGCTTCAGGATCGGTGGCCGCGACTTTCAAAATATAGTCAAAGTCACCCGTGATCGAGGAGCACTCCAGAACCTGATCGACTTGATCCACAAACCTGCGAAACACGTCAATGGACGCTTCGCTATGGTCGATTAAGGAAACTTGAACATGGGCAAAAGCATGAAGGCCCAGCTTTTTGCCATCCAAAATAGCTGCATATCGGGTGATGTAGCCTGCGTCTTCTAGCCGTTTTACGCGCCGCCAACACGGGGACGGGGACAATCCAACTGCGTCGGAGAGTTCTTGGGTACTCGCCCGGCCATTGTGTTGAAGAGTCGTCAAGATGAGTTTTTCGAATTTATCCAGCATGATTTTACCTTAAAAGCCTTCTTCTGAGGAAAAAATAACCTGATTTTCCCAAAAACCCTAAGACTTAGGCGTAATTTTTCTGCCTTTTAGCCTCATTATGTCTGGGCAGTTGAGAGGGAATGCCATGCCGAAGTCTACCAAATACACTGCCAAGACCCCAGATCATGAAGGTCGGATTGACTACTCTGCACAGGACGACGCCGTTTGGTGTGATCTTGTCGCACAGCAACAGCCTAGGGTTGCCAAGTTTGCGGCGCGTCCGTTTCTGGAGGGGCAAAAAAAGCTGAATTTGCCAATGGACCGTGTGCCACAGTGCGTTGACCTCACCGAGAGTCTTCTGCCTCTGACGGGCTGGCGCGTGGCGCCTGTTCCCGCATTGATTGGGTTCTCGCAGTTCTTCAAAATGCTTTCAGAACGCACTTTTCCTGCCGCTTCCTTCATTCGTGACCGCGAGGACTTCGACTACATTGAGGAACCGGATATTTTTCACGAAATTTATGGTCACTCGCCTTTGTTGGCAGATGCCCGATTTGCTGAGTTTTCACAAGCGATTGGTGAAACGGGTTTAAGATGCGGGGCTGGCGATTATGCGTGGCTAATCCGTCTCTATTGGTTCACGGTTGAGTTTGGCCTGATCCGCGAAGGGGACGCGATTAAAGTTCTGGGGTCTGGTTTGGCTTCCTCACCGGGCGAATTGCAATATTCCGTGGAGGATCAAACCGCTGTTCGTAAGCCCTTTGATGTGATCGATATCCTGCGCACACCGTACCGGATCGACATTAATCAACCCGTCTATTTCGTGTTGAACGATGTGCAACAACTGCTGAACGCGTGTAAGCGAGATTTGCTGCAAGACATAAAAACGGCCCAAGCCTTAGGGCTGCACGCCCCATCTTTTCCTCAAAAGAAAATGGCCGGATAAAACAATGTCAGAAATTGCGTCGAAGAATTGTGCAGCCTGCGATGGTTGGGTTCCAGCTCTATCAGATGAACGCATTGCGCACTTGAAATCCGAGCTTGATCCAGCGTGGACCATCAATGTCGTAGGCAATGCCCTATCTCGTAAATTCGAATTCAAAGGTTTTGCAAAAGCTGTCTACACCGCCAATCTTGCTGCATTCCTCAGCGATAAGGAAGGTCATCACGCGGATGTGGCTTTTGGTTGGGGCTATTGCCAAGTTACATTCACGTCCCATGAATTGGGTCGTTTGTCAGAAAATGACTTTATCTGCGCAGCCAAGCTGGATGGTCTTGTCTCCTGATTTTCGCTGTTGCTCAAAAACTGACATGGATACTACGACTTCGAACCGGAGCAAACTCCCGCTGACCCGCCTTAGAACTTTCAAATCGAACGACAACCGACCGATTCACATGGCCATTTGACCGATACCGTCGGATGTCGACTTCGAGCCCAGAGCAGACACGCCCCGACTCCCAATCGAGCAGATGCAGCAAAGTGGTTCACCAAAACCATCCGCTGCTCCGCAGCCAGAAAAACGGCCGTTTATATCTGTTGCAGCGATTTCAGTAGGGTCCATGACCGAGTTTTGGGACTTAGCGGAACTTGGGCATGTCGGACTAAACGGGCAAACAAAACTCGGTAGCGCCATCAACCCGCCAATCGCGCACGAGCTTCACTTCGGTTACCGGTAGCCGGAACCAGCTCGGAAACCCGGCCCAATCCATGAGGCGGCATTCCAGAATACACAGCCTCATATTGCCCAGTTTTTATCAGGTAAGTCTCGTGCCAAATTCCAACGTCTGCCCGGCTGTTTTTCATGCGCTTGTTGAAGGCGGTCCATGCCGGATAATGCGCATTGTCTTTGGAACGCGCGTAGGCTTCAAGATGTTCAAAACTGCGCCAGTATTGCACGATTACACCCATGCCTAAACCGTTGTGGCCTAAAAACCCTGTTTCATCGGAAGGCATAGTTTCCAGTTCTTTCAGCATTTTGGGCATGGCAAGAAATGCTGGTATCCATTTGTGGGGTTTCCAAGGTTTGTTGATCCGCATGCCGATGAGAAAAACGACAAAGTCACCTTCGATGTTGGCAGCCATCCGCTGCTCAAGAACTTTTGCCATCGCTCAATTCCTTGCTAATCAAAGTCCGGTTCTTAGACATCCGATAGCTTAGGGCGATGAGAATACATCTGGCAAACGGTAAAACCTAGCTGACCAGAAACGAAACCGAAAAGGGTTCACAGTCGGCATGCGGCATCGCAGTGGGGCAGGCTCGAACCTAGTTCTGTAAGCCGCCATTCCCGAAAAACGGATATTTCTGTCATATCAATGGCGTGTCTCGTTTTTTTGGGACAGTCAGCTGTTTAAAACGGCCACTCTATGAGATTGAGCGGAATGACGGCACTAGAGCCCGCTTCGACCGATGCTGCAACGCGCCTTATCCGCCTTCTCAAGTTTGTTCCTCGCCATGAGCGCCCGTGATGTCATCCCGACGATCAAAAGCTTGCGGATGAATCGGTCACCCTTTTTGGTTATGCGACTAAGGCGTTCCTTGCTATCACTGAATTTGTTCAGCAGTGTGAGGCCCAGCCAAGCCGCCAGATCGCGTCCGGTTTCGAACTGTTCTGCATCTCGGATAGTCGCGACAAGGGCCGAGACCGTGATCGGTCCGATCCTTGGCATACCCATCAACCGTCGCGCATCGGCATCCAGCCATGCGTGCTGTTCGATCAGCTTGGTCGGTCCGTCGATCCGTGCATTGAGGCCATTCAGATGATGACACATCACGCCGAGAATACCGTCTGCGATCTTAGGTGTTTCTAACTGCTCTTCGGTTCCGTGTTCTCGGGCAAATTTGGATACAGCTTCGATACCCATCGGTAAAATGTGCCCGAACTCGCGAAGGATACTGCGGATCATATTCACGACCTGGGTGCGCTGGCGGACGACCAGATCGCGTGCGCGATGGATAGCAAGCACGGCTTGTTGGTCTTCGGACTTAATCTCGACGAAGCGCATAGTCGGGCGGCGTACTGCTTCGCAGATTGCCTCGGCATCGGCCGCATCCGTCTTGCCGCGCTTTACATAGGGTTTGACGTAGGCGGCGGGCATAAGCCGCACGTCATGGCCAAGTTCGCGAAATTTGCATCACCAGTGATGAGATGATCCGCAAGCCTCCATTCCAACTACGCAGCGCTGCAGCGTCTCAAAGAATGGGAGCAGCTTTGTGCGTTTGATTTTCTTGTTGATGATCTTGCGCCCCATGGCCGAAACGCAGTGAACCTGGAAAACATCCTTGGCCAAATCGAGGCCAGAAGTCGTAACTGTCATCGGGTGGCTCCTTTCCTAGCAGCCGATAACAACTGCACTTTGGCACATTCATTGCCGGTGGAGCAGGAGCCACCCACCTCATCCGCATTCGGGTGCGGCAAATTGTTTGATAGATGCTCAGCACAGTCAATTTGGGGTTCCAAATTTCGCCACCTTCTTAGATGTTCATGTTATAAACTTGCCACTTGATGTTGTGATCCAAGGAGGGATTGGCGCGGTGAGAATCTGGATCAGTGTGGCATTTACAGCGTTGTGCGCTGGAAGCTGTGCATTCATCTATGAGGCAAACGTTAACCCTGGCCACGGACCGATG
This sequence comes from Roseobacter sp., assembly GCF_045106495.1. GTDB lineage: Bacteria > Pseudomonadota > Alphaproteobacteria > Rhodobacterales > Rhodobacteraceae > Roseobacter. Next base: position 2,502 of record NZ_JBGCEQ010000012.1, on the reverse strand, counting down.
AGCCCTTGGTACATGGCAGGAGCTGCCAGCATCGCCGCCAGTGTTTGGGCTTTTTATGTCTTCCCAAGAATGGGTAGGTGGTGGGTCACCGATGGTCTGTGGATTGCGGCTGCATATCCTTGCGTCGGTGCTATCACAGGTTCTTTGGTTGCGGTTGGGCACCCTTTAGGCATCTATTCCGGAGCGCTTATTGCGATCACTCTCCCGTTGCAATTCCCACTGATGATTTTGCCAGTCTACATTCTTGGCGCAGCGCTGGCTTTTCTTTTGCCTCGTATCCAACAGAGTGCCTAAGCTGGCTCGGGCTGCAAAATTAAAAAAATAGTCAGTCTTCGAAAGCCACCATTCGCACAATAAAGTGGAACGGCAAAAATGTCCGCGAACTGTAAGTTCGCCCATCAACTGATTTCGCAGTTGCAGCGAATGGCCGGTCCGACGGGCCGCACCGCAGCATAGCGTAGGGTGGGTCAATGGCCGGTTTGGGCCGTGCACGTTCTGTTCCGCAGTATCTTGACCGGCTAATCCACCGGCAGAGGTTCGAAGTACACACCCAGGTTTAGCCCAGGCGGTATGCTCTGTGGAGGCAGGGTGTCAAATACGCAACTCCAAAATGCTTCTGGGACAGTGGCTCTAAAGCTGTCCAATCCTAATTCAACCCGGGCATCATCGCCCCTTAGAAAGGCATCATACTCTCTCAAGTACAGAATCTCGAAACTGACACCAACACAATCCGGGTGGTCCTGAGCTTCAAGCTGCAGGGCCTGTGCCGCATCATTGAAGCTATACTCAGGCCAACCTGCATCAAACATCAAATACACTGGTCCAGTTGTTGGATCAGTATGTGCAAAAATCGAGAGAAATGGTAATGCATTCGCATGGCGTAGAGTTCTGGTGACGCGTATCTTCTCAAAAACTCATTCACTTAGATCTTGAAGAGTGAGTAGGCCACTCATATCGAGCGCAGATCGAGCCCCTGGCTCATAGCCGGAAAAGCTATTGAACGTTCCCGCCTCCAATGGCAACTCAAGGAGAAAATTGACGCGCGCCAACAGCGTATCCCAGGTAACCGCATAGTCAACTTTTGGGAATTGCGTGCCAAGTTCCTCGCTCAACTCGTTTTTCGGAAGCGGCAGCCTCCAGTACAATGAATCGAGCGGAGGAAGGAATGCACCGGTAAGGTTTACAGACCCGAGGTCAACGGCAATACGGGAATCGAGAAGATTTGCCAGACTTAGGTCAGTCTCGCCAAGCGAGGATGTACCACTTAATGAGGCGCCTCGAAGATATGCTCTGCTGAAATTCAAGGGTTGCTCTAGTTCGCTCAGCTGTATGCCAGAGGACAATATTATTCTGAGCAACTGACCTCTTTCAGGGCTAAATGTAAGTGGCTCCTTAGAAAGCAGAGGCTCGATCGTGTAAGTTCGGTTGAACCAGGTCCCAGTTTTCAGATCCGCTAAGCTAAGGTTATGGTGAAGCCTCTGGCGAATTTGTTCGACTTCGTGGTCAATGAGATAAGGTTCCGCAACATCGACTATGGCTTGTATGCGACTTACTAGCAAATTGCTTGGTACCCATTCGTCTTGACCAGAGCGCTCCAAGTCAATTGCAGCAATTAAATCAGGCAACTGAGCAGAGAAGAGTGACGAAACTCGGCTCGCTTGAGCCTCGTAGATCTGCTGTTCGATGAGACTGTTCTGTATATCAATGCGATTGACCTGATTGATTGCAGCCATTGCGGTCACCATCGCAATGACTAGACCCATGGCTGTAATCGCTATTCCTAGCGCAGCGGTAGCACTCCAATACGAAAGGCCAATTCTCCCTACTTCGCGGGCGTTAGATATTAACCTCTCACCAGCCTGCTCATGATCTTCAATTTCCGGGGCAAACCTTTCCAAGAGGCTAGACAGAACCAATACTATTTTTTTCTCATCGTTACTCTTCCCGTCTTTAACCCGTTCCTGGACCACAACTTTCGAGTTCTTAGCTATCAAACGAACGATGATGAAAAAAACGAAACAAAATACACATACGGCAAGTCCAACAGTTAAACCGTGCCGCAGCGCAATGCTGGAGTTCAATGTGAACAACAGCGTCAAGCCGATACCTAAGGAAGTGCCAAGAAAAACTGGGATTGCAGCTCTTATCACTGACGCTATTCGCTTTATCACTCGATAACCTCATGAAGTGAACTGGCTGGCATCCTGTTCTAATCCGTTCGTAGACAATTGACACATTGTTGAGCTTACTGGCCGCCCAATGCAAGGCAGACTGAGCCAATAGTATATTGTGCGAACCCTGCTATGAAGTTTGCGTTTGCAGCGAAGGGCTGCTTCGGTGCTCCGCAGCGCAGCGACGACACCCATTGATCAACGACCGCAATGGGCCGTCCTTGTCGAACGGCCCAAATACTTACATTTCGATCGCTTCGGCTATTGCTAGCGCATCTTCGAGTTCAACGCCCAAATAACGAACTGTGCTATCCATCTTCGTATGCCCCAA
>NZ_JBGCEQ010000011.1:0-353280 GCF_045106495.1 Roseobacter sp. | reverse complement strand
CTCTGGCTCTGGCTCTGGCTCTGGCTCTGGCTCTGGCTCTGGCTCTGGCTCTGGCTCTGGCTCTGGCTCTGGCTCTGGCTCTGGCTCTGGCTCTGGCTCTGGCTCTGGCTCTGGCTCTGGCTCTGGAGAGACAACCCCTGCATCATGCGGCAAGTCAACCGCATCATCATCGCGCGTTTCGACAAAATCCGACACTGGCACAGTTTCGGGTGCGACGGTCTGAGCGATTTCAGGCGTTTCAACCACCGCCTCGGCAATCGCAACTGCTTCTTCGACACCGCCGTCTTCAACGATCGCCTCCAGACCCTCATCTATCTTGGAGGATGACTTGAACAAGCGATCCTTGAGTTTCTTGAAAAATGCCATGCGTGCCCCCGGCCTCTTGCCACTCGGTCACCATCTAAGGGGATTTAGGGGCAAGGGGAAGACCCGCGCGATGCGGGCTTAAATCTCGTCGCCGAAGTGTTTCATCACCAGACGGATCGGGTTCGGCGCGGCTTGCCCCAAACCACAGATCGAGGCATCTACCATTGCGGTGCTCAATTCCTCCAGCAAAGGCTGATCCCAAGTGTCCTGCTGCATCAGTTTCACCGCTTTTTCGCACCCCACACGACAGGGCGTGCATTGCCCGCAGCTTTCATCCTCAAAGAACCGCAACATGTTCAAAGCCGCTGCGCGGGCAGAATCCTGATCTGACAATACAACCACGGCGGCAGACCCAATAAAGGACCCCAGAGGTTGCAAAGTATCGAAATCCAGTGGCACATCGTGGATCGAGGCCGGCAGCAACCCGGAGGACGGACCGCCTGGTTGATAGGCTTTGAACGCATGACCTTCCGCCATACCACCTGCTGCCTCGATGATATCGGTGATCGTGGTACCTGCCGCCAGCAAATAAACACCGGGAGTCGCGACGCGGCCCGACACGGAAAAACTGCGCAGCCCTGTGCGGCCATTCTTTTCAGTGCTCGACAGAATCTCAGGACCTTCGCGGCAAATGCGCGCGACCCAATGTAGCGTTTCCACATTGTGCACCAGCGTCGGTTGGCCAAAGATGCCGACCTGCGCCACAAATGGCGGGCGGTGACGCGGCATACCCCGCTTGCCTTCGATGCTCTCGATCATGGCCGATTCTTCACCGCAAATGTAGGCACCTGCACCGCGCCGCAGGTCAATGTATCCCGGCTCTACGATCCCGGCATCCTCAAGGGCTTTGATTTCACGCGCAAGAATTTCCAGCACCGCCGGGTATTCGTCGCGCATGTAAATGTAGGCTGTTTCCGCCTCCACCGCCCAGGCGGCGATCAACATGCCTTCTAGGAACAGATGCGGCACCCGCTCCAGGTAATAGCGGTCCTTGAAGGTCCCCGGCTCGCCTTCGTCTCCGTTCACGGCCAGATAGCGCGGTCCTGCGTTTGCCCGCACAAATCCCCATTTTTTGCCCGATGGAAACCCGGCCCCGCCGAGCCCCCTGAGACCCGAGGCGAGCACCTTTTCCTGAACTGCTTCCCAATCGCCCGCTTCGCGCAGGCTTTTCAAGGCTGCGTAGCCGCCCGCTGCAGCATAGGCTGCGAAATCTTCATAGTCCGGAACATGCGCATGGGTATGGCCGGCCTCAATCGCAGCTTTAACCTTTTGCGGGGTCGCGTGGTCGATATGAGCATGGCCGAGCTCCAACACAGGTGCGGTGTCACACCGTCCCATGCAGGGCGCCCGCAACACGCGTACCTCGGTCGGGTCGAGACCCTCTTCCAGAGCAGACTTCAAAGCCTGCGCACCGGCCAATTCGCAGGACAGCGAATCGCAGACCCGGATCGTCAGCGCAGGCGGTGGGGTCTCGCCTTCTTTGACCACATCGAAATGCGCATAAAACGTCGCCACTTCGTAAATCTCGGCCATGGACACGCGCATTTCTTCCGCCAGCGCGCGCAAATGTGCCGAAGACAAATGCCCATAATGATCCTGGATCTTGTGCAAATGCTCGATCAGCAGATCAGCACGACGTGGCGCATCACCCAGAAGCGATTTGACCTCGTCCCATGCACTATCGTGCAACTGCCGGCCTTTGGTATGACGGCGTCCCTTGCCCTTGCCGGATTTCCACACACCCTTGCGCTGGGATTTATCAGCCGTATCCAGTGCCATATCTTACGTCTCCGTGCCCGGGCAGATCGCTCAGGTCTCAAATGTCATTGCATTGCGCGGACCCTAACAGCCCAATGTCATGCAGGATATGACCAAAATTGACCTCAAACAGGACCAGAAGCGACACTCTGTGTCTGATCAGAAACTTCCGGCATTAACTGCGACACGTCCCCGCGCTTGGATCCCCACCAAAGCCACTATAAACTCCATCCAAATGTGACTAAGCGCGCATGCAAATTCACAGTGGACGATGCCCGCTCCCTTCAATCTTTCAAAGCGTTTACCTTTCCGAGGCGAGTTTCAATCAGGAAAGTTGATCATGTGCAAGCGATCTGCCGCGCAAAACAGGGTGTTGTCATACTTCTGGGTTCAGGCACCACTGGTTCTTCACCCCTAATTCTGTAAGAGTATTTCTATGTTTCGAGTCTCCCTATCCTGCATCACCGCCCTCTTCGGTTTCTGTCTTACGGCAACTTTCGCATCAGCCTTGGATACGATGACAGCGCAAGAATTCGACGACTACACACGCGGGAAAACCCTGTTTTACGGGCGCGACGGCCAATCCTACGGCGCCGAGATTTATATGGATAATCGACGCGTTCGATGGTCGTTCCTGGACGGCTACTGCAAGGACGGCACATGGTACGAAGAGGCGGGCCAGATTTGCTTTGTCTATGAAGACAATCCGGACCCACAATGCTGGACATTCAGCGAACAGGGCTCCGGGTTGGTCGCACAGTTTCAAAATGAGCCCGGCAACACTGACCTCTACGAGGCAGACAATCTCGGTGAAGAGATGATCTGCCTTGGCCCCGAAGTCGGTGTCTGAAACGGCCTAGAACAACGATCCCTGCTGCGGCGGTTTGGGCGGTTTTTTCCGCGCAGCGGGCTTTGTATCCACCGTCATCCGACCGTCGGCGAACTGGATCTCCAAAACGGCGGCTGATTTTGCGGTCTTGCTATCGGTGATGACGGCGCCCGCGCTGCGCACAACTGCAAAGCCACGCTCCAGCGTTGCCTCATAACCCAACGTCAAACGCAACCGTTCCAGCGTGTCAATCTGATCGCGCCACCTGGCCACATTGCGCAGCCCGGCATCTGAAAGCCGACGGGTGATCGCCGCCAACTCCTTAGACTTTCGGTCCTGATCCCGGGCCAAATCCGCAGGACGGAAACGGCGCGTCTGGGCGGACAATTGCTCTTTCCGGCTCGCTATGCTCCGCACGAGCGCCGGTGCCAGGCGCGCAGATGTGTCGCGCAAGCGTCGGTCCTCAACGGCCAGAGACCGCTTTAACGTCGAAGGTCGCAAACTACCGCTCATATCCGCAAGCCGAACTTTGCGTTTCTGTACGCTGGCAATAAGTGCGGGTCCCAGTTGCAAATTGGCCGTATCGAGCCGTTGGCGCGGCGTATCCAGCAGATTTTCCGCCCGTGGCAATGCTCGCGCCATATCGCGCAGTCGCTGCCCACGTCGGGTCAGCCCCTGGCTCAGCATTTGCCGCATGCGCGCGTCCTGCCCATCCAGCCAAGCCATCAATTCATGGCGCACCGGCACGGCCAATTCCGCAGCGGCTGTGGGCGTCGGCGCACGTTTGTCGGAAACAAAATCGATCAGAGTCGTATCGGTCTCGTGCCCGACAGCTGAAATCAGCGGGATCTGTGAGGCTGCAGCGGCCCGTGCCACGTTTTCCTCATTAAACCCCCAAAGGTCCTCCACAGACCCGCCGCCCCGTGCCACGATCAGCAAGTCCGGACGCGGTATGGCACCTCCGGGCGTCAGCTGGTTGAATCCCTCTATCGCACGGGTCACTTCCGGGGCGCATTTCTCCCCCTGCACCGCGACGGGCCAAATCAGTACCTTGCGGGGAAACCGGTCGCGCAGGCGATGCAGGATATCGCGGATCACGGCCCCCGTCGGCGAAGTTACAACCCCGATCACCTCGGGCAAATAGGGCAGCGCATGTTTGCGCGCCTCGTCAAAAAGACCCTCCGCCGCCAAGGTCTTTTTGCGTTTTTCCAACAGCGCCATCAACGCGCCCTTGCCCGCCACCGAGACGTCATCGACGTTCATATTGTATTTCGACTGCGCCCCGTAAGCGGTGATGCGCCCGGTGACAACAACTTCCAGCCCCTCCTCGGGGATCACGCTGAGCTTTGCCACCTGTCCTTTCCAGGTGGTGCAGGACAGCTGGTTCCGATCATCCTTGATGTCATAATACATGTGACCCGAGCGCGCCTTGATCACGCGGCTCACCTCGCCACGCACCCGCACACGACCAAACTCACCTTCCAGGGTGCGCTTCACAGCTCCGGAAATTTCACTCACGGTGAATTCGGGCGTATTCTGGCCCGGTGCGGGGTCGTCAAGCAGATCCATGAAACCTCTGGTGTTGTGTCGCGGTTCCGCACAGCTTAGAACGCCCGGAACCCAAGGCCAAGCAGATCAGGAGCGCGCCCATGAACATTCTCATCCTTGGCAGCGGTGGGCGTGAACACAGCCTCGCCTGGGCCGTGATGCAAAATCCGAAATGCGACCGTTTGATTGTGGCACCGGGCAACGCAGGCATCGCCGAAATCGCGGATTGTGCCGCGCTCGACATTGAAGACGGTGGTGCGGTGGCCGGTTTTGCGGAAGAAAAAGCCATTGATTTCGTCATCATCGGGCCGGAAGCACCGCTGGCCGCGGGTGTCTCGGACCGGCTGCGCGCCGCTGGGTTTCTGGTTTTCGGCCCAAGTGGCGCGGCTGCGCAATTGGAGGCCTCAAAGGCCTTCACCAAGCAGATCTGCGACGCGGCCGGCGCACCAACCGCAGCCTACGGGCATTTCACAGATGCCGCATCCGCAAAAGCCTATGTGCAGGCCCAAGGCGCGCCGATAGTGATCAAGGCTGATGGCTTGGCAGCAGGCAAGGGTGTGATCATTGCCGAAACCGTGGCAGATGCACTCGCCGCCGTGGACGAGATGTTTTCGGGTGCCTTCGGCGAGGCGGGCGCGGAAGTGGTCATTGAGGAGTTCATGCAAGGCGAAGAAGCCTCCTTTTTTGTGCTGTGTGATGGCGAGGACGTGCTGCCCATCGGCACTGCGCAAGACCACAAACGTGTGGGCGACGGCGATACCGGCCCCAATACTGGCGGCATGGGCGCCTATTCGCCCGCACCTGTGATGACCGATGCGATCATCGCCGCAACGCTGGACAGAATCGTGAAACCGACGATGGCCGAGATGGTCCGACAGGGCACACCGTATCAAGGCGTATTGTTTGTGGGCTTGATGATTGAAAACGGCAACCCACGACTGGTGGAGTACAACGTGCGATTTGGCGATCCGGAATGCCAGGTGTTGATGATGCGGTTGGGCGCACAGGTTCTCGATTTGCTTCAGGCCTGCGCCGAATCCAGGCTGGCCAAAGCGCAGATCAACTGGGCCACAGACCACGCCTTGACCGTGGTCATGGCGACCAAGGGCTACCCCGGCACCTACGAAAAAGGCTCCGTGATCGGCGGTTTGAACGACATGGTCGAGGACAGCAGCCACATGGTCTTTCACGCAGGCACGGGCCGTGCCGCGGGTCAGTTCACCGCAACAGGTGGCCGGGTTCTGGCCGTGACAGCACGCGCTGGATCGCTGCAAGAGGCGCGCACCAACGTCTATGCCATGGTCAACGACATTGACTGGCCCGAGGGGTTTTTCCGCCGCGATATCGGCTGGCGGGCACTTTCAGAAAGCTAAGGGGCGCACTCCAACGCGCGCGCAAATGCCGCACGACTGGTGTCTTGTCCGATGACGCGCAGGGTCAGCGTGCCGTTGAAGGTCACACTGACCATCTGTGACCAATTGGCCGAGGCAAGTATCAATTCGGGGCGACCTGCACAGAGCCGCACACCGCCCGCAATATCGGTTTCCCCGATGCGGTGGTTTGTAAGCCCGCCCAGACTGGCCACTTTTTGCAACTGCCGCTCGCGATAGCGATATAGACGCAGGGTCTTGGCCAGGTGGGGGCGATCCACATAGGCAATTTCCACGTGACCGTCGCCATCAAGATCAGCCGCGCCCACCGGGGCCAGCCACCGAAACCGTGTGCCGATGAAATCTGTCGCCGTGATCCGACCTTGCGCGCCATAGATCGCCAAACGCGCACCTTGCGTCTGGCTGCTTTCAACCACCATGACCTCCGGTTGCCCGTCGAAATCCAGATCCTGAACGCGGGGCGCTGTATCTTCAAAAACCAGATCAATGGGCAACGTAAAGCGGCGCACCGTTCCATCAATCAAATCCAAACGGAGCGTCTCATGCTCAATGCCATCGCCCAGAACGGCATGTGCGTACCGCTCGGTAGGCCCTTCATAGCGTGCCGATAGAATCGTGTCGCTGGCCGCAAGAGACCCGGGCAACAGGCACAACGCCAGCATTGCGCGGCGCATGGCACGTGCCAAAGGGCGCCACGGCACACGCCGCGCCCCGGAACGCATCAGATCTGTTTTTCAGGCATCTGTACGATCAGACCGTCCATCGCGTCGGTCACTTTCAACTGGCAGGTCAGACGCGAGCGCGCAGGATCAGGCTCATAGGCGAAATCCAGCATGTCCTCCTCCATGTCTTCCTTGGCGGGCAATTTGTCCGCCCAGGCAGGATCCACATAGACGTGACAGGTCGAGCACGCGCATGCGCCGCCGCAATCCGCCTCAATCCCGGGAATGTTATTGTCCCGCGCGCCTTCCATCACGGTCAGACCATTGGCGACATCCACCACATGCTCCGTACCGCCGTGTTCAATATAGGTGATCTTTGCCACGTCTTTCGTTCCCTTCTGGTCTGTTTCAGCCTGTCTACCGGGGCGATATAGGACGCGCCAGCCTCTTTTACGACCCAAAACAGACGGGCTTGCGACAATGTGGATTTGTTCTATATTTGTTCTCATGCGTGTTGTGAATGCCCCACCCTTTCTTTCGACCTTTGCTCCGGCCAATGGCTTGTGGCCAAGACCGCCCGCCTGTCTTGTGGCCGCGCGCCTGAACGAACCTCCATTGAATGCGCGCATCACAGTGGCCGGGCTGGTGATACTGCGGCAACGACCGGGCACAGCCAAAGGGGTCATTTTCATCACTCTGGAGGATGAAACCGGCGTGGTGAATATTATCGTCTGGCGTCACATCTATGAAAAATTCCGCCGCGCGGTTGTTGCAGGGCGGATGCTGCGCGTGACCGGGCGGCTGCAACGCGCGCATTCCGTCACCCATGTGCTGGCGGACAGTATTGAAGACATTTCTGCCATGCTGGACACCCTTGTGCTATCCGGAACGTGAAACAAAGGCTCTAGGCACCAGCCGCGCAAGACGATAAAAGCCCCAAATACAAGACCCAAAGGACATTGGGCCATGATACAGGTGCACAGAATTAAGCTCGCGCGCACGGTATGTGCCGCCTGTTGCTGTGGGTTGATCTCAGCTTGCGCACCCGGATCACCATTGTCATCCACCCCAACCAGCCCCGCGGATGCCGCCCCCGGCACCTGCTGGAACAAGACCGAAACACCAGCGGTCATCGAAACAATCAGCGAAAGGGTCCTGATTTCCCCAGTCGAAGTCGGCGCAGATGGCGTCATCCGCACACCTGCGCAATACAAAACCAGGAAAAGCCCGCAAATCGTGCAACCCAGACAGGAAAACTGGTATCAAATCGTCTGTCGTGACGACATGACGACAGACTTCACCGCAAGCCTGCAGCGGGCTCTGACCGCGCGTGGGTTTTATGTGGCAGCGATAACCGGAAAATTGGACAGAACCACCCGCGACGCGATCGCGGCGTTTCAATCATCGCAAGACCTGCCCGGCTCCGTCTTGACCATCGCCGCGGCCAAGCAGCTTGGCCTGGTTGCGGTCGTTAGATCATAAAAACGAAAAAGGGCGCCATTCAGGGCGCCCTCATCGCAATAAGCGCGCGGTCTACTCTGCGAGAGACAAAGCCACAAACCGTGGATCACCCGCGCGGCGCACCAACAAAAGCAGCGACTTGCGCCCGGCTTCCTCGGCCGCCTCCACACGTTTCTCCAGATCGGAGATCGATGTGACCTTCTGCTGACCGGCTTCGGTGATGATATCGCCTGCACGCAAACCTTTCTCGAAAGCCTCCGACGCCTCGTCTACGGCTGTAACGGCCAGCCCCGGCATATCTGCTTCGGCTCCCAGCTCTTCACGCAATTCGTCGGTCAGCGACGTGAGTGTCAGACCCATAAGCTCTTTTGTCACAGGAGATTCGTCTTCTTCTTCAGGACCTGCAGCTACAGCAGGCACGGCCCCTTCAGCTTCTTCGCGGCGGCCAAGCGTTACTTTCAGCGTTACCGATTTGCCGTCACGCATCACCACAACTCGAACCGTTTCGCCAACCGGGCTATTGCCCACGCTGCGCACAAGGCCGCGCGTGTCGGCAACCTCATTTCCCGCGAAACTCATGATCACATCGCCGGCTTCCATACCAGCTTCCATAGCCGGTCCTTCAGGCACATCGGTCACCAATGCGCCGGTGGCCGCTGCAAGCCCCATGGCTTCGGCAACATCTTCGGTCACATCCTGAATGCGCACGCCCAGCCAACCACGGCGGGTTTCGCCGAATTCCTTGAGCTGGTCTACCACACGTGTCACGACATTTGAGGCCATCGAGAACCCGATGCCAATAGAGCCACCATTGGGGGACAAAATCGCCGTGTTCACGCCAATAACATCCCCATCCATGTTGAAGAGCGGCCCACCGGAGTTGCCCCGGTTAATCGCCGCATCCGTCTGGATGTAATCGTCATAAGTTCCGCTCAGCGCACGGTTGCGGGCTGACACGATGCCAGCACTGACAGAGAAGCCCTGACCAAGCGGGTTGCCCATCGCGACAACCCAATCGCCCACACGCGCCAGATCGCTGTCGCCAAATGACACAAAGGGCAGTGCGGTGTCCGCTTCGACCTTTAACAGAGCGATATCCGTGTTTGGGTCCGTGCCAATCACTTCGGCTTTCAACTCTTCACCATTGAAGAATTCGATCAGAATCTCGTCGGCACCGTCGATGACGTGGTTGTTGGTCACCACAAACCCGTCTTCGGAGATCACAAATCCGGAGCCAAGAGCGGAGGACCGGCGCGGCCGTTCGCCATCACCATTGTTGCGCTCCTGAAATTCGCGAAAGAAATCCTCGAAGGGCGAGCCTTCCGGAGCAATGCCTTGCGGGCCTGTGCGTCCGGCTACTACGGTAGAGGTTGTGATGTTAACCACGGAAGGGCTGATTTGCTCCGCCAGTGGCGCGAGGCTGGATTGCTGCGCCCAAGCGCTCAGCGGCTGCACCAGCATGAATACCAGTGTCAGAACCGCCAAGAGCAACAGGCGCATCTGTTGTGTGATGGGTCTTGTGAATGACATGGATACTGCCGAAGGCTGCATGCGTCGTCTCCTGAAAATAGTGTTCTGGGCCCATGGGCCGCATTAATTATCGCTCGGTGTGATGGGTCACAGAGTGCATTTAGGGTAACCGTCGTGCAACATCAAAGATGTATCTACCTGTCACAGTTTCAACAGTCTGTTACCAAACTGTGAACGCACCGCTCAATTTTTAAGTGTTGCGCAACACTCAGCCGACGCTCGCGCCAAGCTGCCAGGCCAACCACACCAGGATCAATCCACTGACAACAATCAGTAACCCAACCTGGCGTATGGCTGCTTCGGGCAGCGCCCGCAAAGCCTCTAGCATCCGCTCAATAAGCGAAGGGGCCAGCGCATAGGCCAGCCCCTCCACAATCATTACAAGCCCAAGTGCAAGCAGCAGCGTGCTCACCGAAGCTCACCTTCTTCCGACCTGGAACCTTGATCCGAGCGCAGATAGTTGAAAAATTCGCTGTCCGGCGACAATACCATTGTTGAATTTCTACCCTGCAAGGCGCGTTCGTAAGCTGTCAGCGACCGGTAAAACTCAAAGAATTCAGGATCCGCTCCAAAGGCTTCGGCAAAGATTGCATTGCGTTCGGCATCGGCCTGACCACGTACGATGTCTGCTTCGCGTGTCGCTTCAGAGGTCAGTTCCACAACTGTCCGGTCGGCCAGGGCGCGCACCCGCTGAGCTGCTTCCTCGCCGCGCGCAATCTCGTCTGCGGCTTCACGTTCCCGTTCCGCACGCATCCTGGCAAAAGTCGCATCCAGGTTCTGCTCGGGCAGGTTGGTTTGCTTCAACCGCACATCGACAACCTCAAGTCCCAAAGGCAAGGCGCGCAGACGCGCTTGCTCGGTGATACGCGCCATCAGCAAGGCCCGGTCCGCCGACAGGATGGTATTCGACGTAACCCCGTCCGAACCCAGAACTTCACGGATAACGGGGTTGAGAATGCGCTCAAGTCGATCTTCGGCACCCCGCAGCCCGTTCACACCAACCGCTTCTCGGAACTGAATCACATCGGAAATTCTGTAACGCGCAAAGGCGTCCACAACCAGTCGACGATCATCTGAAGGGGTGACCTCTGTCACATCCGTATCAAGAGCTTGAATACGGTCATCGTACCGCACAACGTCTTGAATGAACGGTATTTTAAAGGCCAGTCCCGGATCTTCCTTGACGGATTTGATCTGTCCGAACTGCAGGACCAGGGCTTTTTCGCGCTCATCTACAATGAACACAGAACTCAGAACGCCAAAAACGGCGATCACAACAATTGGTATCAAAAATTTGCCGGCACGCATCAGTTCGTCCCTCCTGTAGCGCCACGGCGCAGCTCATTCAGCGGCAGATAGGGGACAACCCCCTGTCCGCCGGATCCGCCACCCAGATCACTCTCTAGGATGATCTTGTCGACATCGGCAAAGACCTTTTCCATGGTCTCCAGGTAAAGCCGCTTGCGGGTCACGTCCGGTGCTTTGGCGTATTCTTCCAAAACAGAGGTGAAACGTGCCGCCTCACCCTGAGCTTCGTTTACTTGCTGGGCACGATAGGCTTCTGCCTGTTCCAATTGGCTGGCGGCTTCACCACGCGCGCCGGCTGTCACCTGGTTGGCGTATGCATCCGCTTGTCGTTCCAGTCTGTCGCGTTGCTGCTCCGCCGCCTGAACTTCGCGGAAGCTGTCAATCACTTCGCGCGGCGGGTCAGCCTTGTCGAGGTTGAGCAGCACAATGTTCACGCCGCTGTCATATTGATCCAGCGTCGATTGAATGAGTTGCTGCGCTTCGTCCGCCACAAGTTGCCGATCGCGGTTGAGGATTGGTGCAAGTTGATTTCTGGCAATCACCTCTCGCATGGCCGATTCAGACACCGCACGAATCGTTTCTTGCGGTTCTGCAAGGTTAAAGAGGAATTTTGCAGGATCATTAATGTTCCAGACCACCTGGAAATCGATGTCGATGATATTTTCATCCGTGGTCAGCATCAGACCGCTGTCTGTGCGCGAACCGATGTCTTCGGTCTGTTGGCGCGTCACCGGTAATACTTCGGCTTTGACAAAAGGCCATGGCGCAAAGTTGAGTCCGGATTCGCCAGTAGCGTAATATTCGCCCAGAAATAACTCAACAGACTGTTCTTCCGGCGCAACCGTGTAGAAGCTCGCGGCTCCCCAGAGGATCAAAGCGCCCAGAGCAACCAATCCGATGGTGCCTCGGGTAAACGCCGGTCCACCTCCGCCGCTGCCGCCGCGACCGCCGCCCTTGTCGGCGCCACCGCCTTTGCCGCCCATCAAAACGCGCAGACGTTCCTGGCCTTTTTTGACCAACTCGTCGATTTCAGGGATTTGAGGGCCTTCACCGCCCGGCCCTCGCGGACCACCGCCGTTGTTGCCACGGTTTCCGCCGCTGGGTTTGTCGTTGTTGTCGCCGGAATTTCCACCGCCGCCGCCCCAGGGGCCGCCATTGTTGCCTGCCATTAAGTCATTTCCCTCCTGAAGCGCTCCCATGAGCGATCAATTTCATGTATAGGTACGCAAGGTTGCGCGGAATTCAAGCTGTTCGCACCGGGGTGCGCATGGTTACAATCTCTTCGGACATGGTCGGGTGAACCGCCACCGTCCGGTCAAAATCCTCTTTCGTCGCGCCCATCTTGATCGCAATGCCCGCCAGCTGGATCATTTCACCCGCGCCCGGTGCGACGATGTGACAACCCAGAACCTTTCGGTTCGCCTTCGAAACAATCAGTTTCATCAAGACCCGGTCCGGTCGGCCCGCAAAAGCAGTCTGCATCGGACGGAACGACGTACAGAAAATCTCGACAGGTTCCTTGTCCCGGGCCTCTTCTTCGCTGAGACCCACAGTGCCCATTTCTGGCTGCGTGAAGATGGCAGACGGGATAAGGCTGTGATCCACTGGCGTCGGGTTAGCATGGAAAACCGTTTCCACAAAGGCCATGCCTTCGCGGATCGCCACGGGCGTTAGGTTCACCCGATCCGTCACGTCGCCAATCGCATAGATCGAGGGCACTGCCGTTTGACTATAATCATCCACTTCGATCTGGCCCCGGCGTCCCAGTTTCACACCAAGCTCTTCCAAACCGATGTCACGTGAATTCGGGTTCCGCCCAGTGGCAAAAAGCACCAAATCAAAGACCTTTTCGGACCCGTTTGTCGCCTTCACCCAAACCGGGCCGCGTGCAGCATCCTTGGACACTTGCGCCGCCATCTGGTCCTGCGCTGCAGCTCCCATCGCAGCATCAGATCCAGTGCCGGCCCGGCTCATCGAGTGATCGGCCTCTGCCGGCGCAATGTCGACGATATTGGTGCCAAGATGCAGATTGATGCCCTTCTCGCGCATCTGCTCGGCGACCAGACCGCGGGCTTCGTCATCAAAACCGCGCAGGATTTGTGCACCGCGATAGTATTGCGTGACCTCGACTCCCAAGCCATTCATGATCCCGGCAAATTCACAGGCTATATAGCCGCCACCAATGATCAGCAGCGATTTGGGCAGGCTTTCCAAATGAAAAATATCGTCCGAAACAATGCCCAAATGGGCATTGGGCATTTCGGGGCGCACCGGATGACCGCCCGTCGCGACCAAAATATGCTTGGCCGACTTGATCTCGCCCGTGGAGAGAGTCACCTCATGTGGTCCCGAGAGAGACGCGCGCGCGTCGAAAGTATCCACACCAGAGCTCTTGAGAAGGTTGCGGTAGACCTGCTCCAGACGATCAAGTTCATCATTCAAGCGCCCTCGAAACGCGGGCCAGTCGAACGGTCCCTGTTGCAGATCCCAGCCATAGGACTGCGCATCTTCAACGACACCCGCATACTCGCTGGCAAAAACCATCAGCTTCTTTGGAACGCAGCCCCGGATCACGCAGGTGCCGCCGTAGCGATCATCTTCGGCCAATGCGACCTTGGCTCCCGCTTCGCCAGCTGCCACACGCGCTGCGCGGACGCCGCCGGATCCGCCACCTATGACAAAGAGGTCATAGTCAAATTCGCTCATGAGGGGGCCTTTCCGGGTATTTCTGTGTTCGCAAAGGGTATATAAGACCGCGCTATGGCTTTACCACAGGGCCGCGGCGCTTTTGGTGTTGTCATCGGGGCGGATCAGTCTGCCAGGTCCGCAAAAAGATTACTCTCTTCGGCGAAATCCACCTGACTGTTCTCAACCGTGCCTGAGTCGATATCCCGAACTTCGACTTTTCCGTCGCCGAAGCCGATGATCACGCGGTCACAAATATCAATGAAAAGCCCGTTTTCGACAACGCCCGGCATCTGGTTCAGGGTCAGGGCAAGCTGCCTTGCATCGCCGATCCGCTTGAGATGCAAGTCGATGATGCGATTGCCCTCATCGGTGGCAAAGGGGGTCGCGCCATCCATCCGCAAACTGGTTTCTCGCCCCAACACATCCATGGAAACCAAGGCTTCTTCCACCAGCTTCTGTGTCGTCTGCAAACCAAAGGGAATAACCTCGATGGGCAAGGGAAAAGCGCCAAGGGTTTCGACCTTTTTACCCACATCGGCAATCACCACCATCTGATCCGAAGCGGTGGCCACGATTTTTTCCTGCAGCAAGGCACCGCCGCCGCCCTTGATCAGGTTCAAATGTCCGTCGAATTCATCGGCCCCATCGATGGTCAGGTCCAGCCATTTGGCTTCGTCAAGAGCGATCACCTCAATGCCTTCGCTTCGGGCCAGTTCTGCGGTGGCCGTGGAGGTCGGCACGGCTTTGATCTTCAACCCATCATTGCGCACCCGCTCGCCCGGACAGCGCCCCAGCCAGGCGGCGGTGGATCCGGTGCCCAGACCGGCGCGCATCCCGCTTTCCACAAGCGCAGCGGCACGTTTGGCGGCGGCGAACTTGGCCTTGTCGATGGGAGACAGTTCAGAGGACATGCGCGCTTTCCTTTTCCAGAGTCGCCCGCCTTATAGAAAACAAGTGCTGCGGGTGCGAGGGGTGATTTTGAACATCCCTGCACGAATTTGCGCCATCCCTGCTTCATCCTGCCATTTCTGCGGCAAACAACCTGTGAAATGTCGCTTTTCAGGAAGTGGGTGCGACGGCATTGGACTAGGTCACAAAGTATGACCGATGCTCCCTACATTCTGCATTACGCACCCGATAATGCATCCTTGGTGATCCGCCTGGCGCTGGAAGAACTGGGCGCGCCCTTTTCCACCTGCCTTGTGGACAGGCGCGCGCGGGGCCAATGCAATCCGAGCTACCTGGCGCTGAACCGCGCTGGCAAAGTTCCCGTCCTTGAGACGATGCAGGGCCCGATCTTCGAAACCGCTGCCATCCTGCTCTGGCTGGCGGACAGGCACGGTGGTCTGGCCCCAGCGCCCAGCGCACCCGACCGCGCCGATACCCTGAAATGGCTGTTCTTTTTGTCCAACACTCTGCATCCCGCTTTGCGCATGCTTTTCTACCCTGCGGCCTATATCGGCGGGCGCGAGGCGGATCAGCACAGACTGCAAAGCCAGACCAGAGAGAACATTCTCGCCCATTTGGCTGTGCTTGATGCCCATTGGCGTCATCGCGACACACCTTCCGTGCTGGAGCTTTACACCGCTCCCATGTTGCGCTGGATCCAGCTCTACCCGCGAAATGCCGATGCGACTTGGTTTGACCTTGCCACCTTCCCTGCCCTACACCGCATGGCAAGGAATATGGAGACCCGCGACAGTACCCGGGCCGCACAAACTGCCGAAGGTCTCGGACCACACCTGTTCACCGCGCCACGCGCGCCCCGTCCGCCCGAGGGAAGTGCACTTTAGATGTTTCTGTCTGTTTTTGATATGTTCAAGGTTGGGATCGGCCCTTCTTCGTCCCATACCATGGGCCCTATGGTGGCTGCCGCGCGCTTTCTCGAGCTGATGCGGGCCTCACCCTTTGCCTTTCACGGCGTGCGCGCCTCTCTGCATGGCTCACTGGCTTTTACGGGGGTTGGTCATGCGACCGACCGCGCAACCATTCTCGGCCTTGCCGGGTTCACGCCTGATACCTATGACGCGGAGCAAGCCGAAAAAACACTGGCCGAGATCAAAGTCACCCACCGCATACATCCCGAGAGCCTACCTGCGCTCTCCTTCGATCCCGCGCAGGATCTGATGTTCGATTTTGACACGGTGCTAAGCGGACATGCCAATGGCATGATGCTGATGGCCACGGATGCGCAGGGCGATGTCACCTTGCGCGAGACCTATTATTCCATTGGCGGCGGGTTCGTACTAACCGAGGCCGAACTGGCCGAAGGTAAAGCCACAGACGAAGGTCCGCCCATACCCTTCCCTTTCAAAACGGCGGCCCAAATGCTTGAGATGTCCGAAGCTTCCGGTCGCACAATTGCCGAAATGAAACGATCCAACGAGACCGCGCGCGGCGGTGTGGATAACCTCAAAACAGGCACCAAACGCTTGTGGCAGGTCATGAACGACTGTATCGAGCGCGGTCTCACCACCGATGGCATCCTGCCCGGCGGATTGTCGGTCAAACGGCGCGCCAAGGGCATCCACGACAAACTGCTGCAAGAACGCGGCATGAACCTGACCGCGCCCCATACCATCAACGACTGGATGAGCGTCTACGCCATGGCCGTGAACGAAGAGAACGCCGCAGGTGGTCAGGTTGTCACCGCCCCCACCAACGGGGCCGCCGGTGTCTTGCCCGCCACGCTTCGGTACTACCTCGATCATGTTCCGGGTGCATCCGAGGCCCGTATTGAGGACTTCCTGCTCACGGCGGCGGCGATCGGAGGTCTGGTGAAATACAACGCCTCCATCTCCGGGGCAGAAGCCGGGTGCCAGGCCGAGGTCGGGTCCGCTGCTGCCATGGCCGCCGCCGGGCTCTGCGCTGTTTTGGGCGGCACCCCCAAGCAGGTCGAAAACGCCGCCGAAATAGCGCTGGAACATCACCTCGGCATGACCTGCGATCCGGTCAAAGGACTGGTGCAGGTGCCTTGCATCGAACGTAATGGCCTCGGCGCCATAAAAGCCGTCTCCGCGGCCTCTCTGTCTCTGCGCGGCGACGGCACCCACCTTGTGCCGCTCGACGCCTGTATCGAGACCATGCGACAGACCGGATTGGACATGTCCGAGAAATACAAGGAAACCTCTCTCGGTGGTTTGGCCGTAAATGTACCAAACTGCTAAAAATTGTGTTCAACCCTCAGGTATTCTTGCATTGATTGAAAGCCGTCTTTAGGCTTGTGCAATGGCCCTAGACAAACCCCTCCTCGGCATCGCCCTGATGCTCGGATTTTGCATCCTGGCACCTGTTGGCGACGCCATTGCCAAGATATTGGGGCAAACCGTGCCCGTGGGACAATTGGTGCTGGTGCGTTTTGCCGTACAGGCACTGGTACTGATTCCCATTGTCTGGGGCACCAAACGGATATGGAAAATGCGCGGCCGGGTTCTGGCTCTGACGTTTACGCGAACAGTGCTGCACATCCTCGGGATCGGTGCGATGGTCACCGCACTCAAATACCTGCCGCTCGCCGACGCCGTAGCCATCGCCTTTGTCATGCCCTTCATCATGCTGCTTTTGGGGCGTTACGCACTGAACGAAGAGGTCGGGTCGCGGCGCATGCTGGCCTGTCTGGTCGGATTTATCGGCACACTTCTGGTGGTACAGCCCAGTTTTTCCCAAGTGGGCTGGCCTGCACTGCTGCCTTTGGCGGTGGCAGTGAATTTTGCGCTTTTCATGCTAGTGACCCGCCAGATTGCCAAGGAAACCGACCCGATCGGCCTTCAGGCCGTGAGCGGCGTCATGGCAGTCGGCATTATGATCCCGGTTTTGTGGGTCTTTCAGGACACCGGTCTTCCACAGCTTCAGGTGATTGCCGTCAGCGCCTATGAAGGATCGCTCCTGCTCAGCATCGGACTCTTGGGCACAATTGCGCATCTGTTGATGACTTGGTCGTTGCGATATGCACCATCAGCAACCCTGGCACCCATGCAGTACTTGGAAATTCCTTTCGCAACCTTGATTGGCTTTCTGGTCTTTGGCGACTGGCCCAACCCGATGGCCTCGGTTGGCATCATGATTACCATGGCGGCAGGTCTCTATGTGGTTCTGCGCGAGCGGGCCAGCGCCCGTGAGCTGGAAGCGCAGCAAGCTGTTTTGTAACGGCGGCCAAAAAATGGCGCGGCAGAATACATAGCATATGGGGGGCATCCACCTGCAGAGCGATGTCACCGGTTGCACAATTAGACGTGCCTGAGACGCCCGCGGGCGAAAAGGCCAAACCGTCTATGGGCCATTGCAATCCCTCTGAGCGACCTGTCACCTCCCCCATTGGAAAGAGTGATACCCGGGTGCCAGCAGGCATCGACAGTGCGAAGTTGCGTGGACACACAAAGATGATGTCCTCGGCGCCCAAGACCACGCAAGTCACATCAGGCCGCATCACAAGGGTGTGCAGCACGCCCAGTTGATGGTCGATCCGACGGCCGGAAAACCCAACGGCCACCACGAACGGCGCATCGATATTGCGCAGCGCTTTGTCGAAATCCGTGCTCATCTGTTCAGGGATCTTGTGAAATCGGTCCTCTGGGATTTGGGCTCGGGCCTCTTGCGAAATCGAATCCATATCGCCGATCACAGCGGCCAGTTCGACACCTGTACGCAGGACCACATCCGCACCGCCATCGGCCGCGACACAAACCGGCGCCAGAGCGAGTGCGGCTCGCAAATCGTCCGATCCAACCGCGCCGCCTCCGACCAAAGTGACTGCTTCAACTTCAATTAAAATTTTTTCGTTCACCGAAGTTTAATGTCCTTTTTAGAAACAGAACACAACAATGCCACGGAATGGTACGTTTTAGAGCACAGATTCGTTTCGCTCTGGACCTGTCTCATTCGGTGAACAGTTCGTTGAGATTACGCAGAGGAAAACCCTCGGATGACGAATAACAATAGAATACTCACGGTCTCCTACGGGACGTTCTCCTGTACCCTGGAAGGGTTTGAGGACTCTTTTGACACCATGAAGGCCATTGCCGAGTATTTTCGGGATCTCTCAGCCGATGACCGTTTCTTTGGGGCGGAACCCACCCAGCCGGATGCCGAAATGCTGGCGCGCATTGCAGAACGTGAGGTGTCGAAACGTGTGGAAGCCCGCAAAGAAGGCGGGCATTTTTTGCTGAAAGCTCATGCTGATACGGCGCCAGAAGCAGCGCAAGACCCGGCACCAGACGCACACGCCGATGCAGATACCGCGCCTACTGAGGAGCCAGAAGCCACGGAAACCGCTCACCAAGCGGACCCCGAGGCCTCGGCCGAGGAGGAAGTTCCGGCAGCGACGCCACCCGTTGATGAGCCCGACGCGGCCGTCGAATCTGCCGGGATCGACGCATCGACCGCCATTGGCTCTGACAGTGAACCGCTTCAGGAATCGGAATCTGAACCCACCATTGCAAAAGAAACGGTTGATCCGGAAGTGAGTGACGCCGCCGTCGAGGAGGCCAGTGCGTCACTCGATCCGGATGAGTCCGTTAAGGTCGAAACCGCCGTCGATCACACCGAAGAGGTTGTGGAAACGTCATCAAACGAGGATGATCCCGCCGTAACCGAACCAGAGACTGAAGAAGCCGAAGCGGCAGAGGCAACCGAGCCGGATGAAGCCCAAGACACGGACTCCGACACCTCGGTCGAGACCGACCCAGCAGGCGAATATGCGCAATCCGATACGGATGAGCCCAGCAACACCAATACCGAAGTCGACCACGCGGAAGAAACCGACGCAGAGATTCACAATGCGGAAGACGATGCAGAGGTCGAAACAGAAATTGACCCAGTCGAAGCCAGCAGCGATGCGCCGGAGACCCCTCAATTTGGCGAGATGCGCTCCCAGCAGGATGATTTCGCCGACGAGATCGAAACACAAGACCTTGCGTTGACCGCAAACACTGAATTGGCGCAGGGCACTGCGAGCGATGCATCCGAAAGTGACGCACCGACCGACGCTGATGATCTGGAAATAGAAGTCTCTTTTGAGACCACTGCGGAAGTAAGCACGTCACAGGTCTCCTCTGACCTTCTGACAGACAGCATGGAGGCCAAGCTTGAGCGGATTCGCGACGTCGTGGCCGAAGAGCCCGAGACCGCGTCTGAAACCGCAGACGCGCTTGATCATCAGCCAGTTTCCAAAGGGGATGACAAAGACGAGTCTGTCGAAGAGACCGCGTCAGAACCCGAAGTTGAACAGGACCCACGGCATGCATTGTTCGAAGCTGTGGCCGGAGAAATCAATGATGCGCTCACTGTTGACGCGCCGATCATCTATGAGTCCGAGCCGCCGGAACCAGCAGATGAACTCGCCAACATTTTAAACCGCCTCGAAGCGGGAAACGACGATATCACGGCAAAGGGTGAAGATGAGCCACAGGCAGCGCAGGCGAGTGAGCTTGCACGCGATGACGAAACTGAAAACCTTTTTTCAAGGGAATTGACTCACGAGGAGGATGCCGACGCGGTGCTTTCATCGGATGACACGACTCCGCCGACATCAAACACGGACGCAGAGACGGTTGCACTGGTTCAAGGACGCGTCATGAAAGTGGATCGCGCCGAATTGGCGGCAGCGATCGAAGCCGGTGATCTTGAAGAATGCGAAGACGCAGACACGCCCACCCTTTCCGATGCCGAAGAGGATGATCTGCAACGTGAGCTGGCTGCGATTACCGGTGACGCAAATGATCAAAGCACCGGAACACAAAACGACCCACCGACAAGCAAGGGCCTGCCATCGGTCGGCCATGATTCCAGCGAAGATGTCTCTCGTTTGATGGCTGAAGCCGATCACCAGATGGAAGACCCCGATGGCGCCACCCGGCGTAACGCATTTTCACATCTGCGCGCCGCCGTTGCAGCACGTTTCGCCGACAGCACCTTGAAGGATCAACCCAACGAAGAAGAAACAACCCAGGCCTATCGCGACGATCTTGCCGAAGCGGTCACGCCCCGCCGTCCGGTTGCGCGTGGCAATCGCACCGAGCGACCGGCAGAGGCCGCCGCCGCACCTCTCAAACTGGTTGCAGAACAACGCATCGATACCGGAATAACTGAGACAACACCTGTCATGCCCCGCCGCGTAGCCGGTGCGTTGGAGGACGACATTGATCAACTGCTCGAGCCCGGTTTTGTAGAATTTGTCGAGGAAGTCGGCGCAACCGAATTGCCGGAGCTGATTGAAGCCGCTGCATCCTACCTATCATTCGTGGCGGGGTATGAACAATTCTCTCGTCCGCAATTGATGAGTCAGTTGCTGCAAATAGACTGTGACCCGTTCAGCCGTGAAGAAGGTTTGCGCTCATTCGGTACACTCTTGCGGACCGGCAAAATCGAAAAAATCAGAGGAGGCCGTTTTACCGCCTCCGATGGCATCGGGTTTCAGCCAGAAGAACTGGCAGTAGGTTAAAAGGCCTAGCGCCGTCTCAGGCACCCTGCGTCGCAAAGTTTGTCAGAATTCAGCCTTCCGGCTTTTCCGGATCCGCCTGCCCGATTCCTTTGAAGACGAATTTAAACGGTAGCGCCCAGACAATGCCGAGCACCACATAAACCAAGAGCTCAACCCACAACGAGGGGCGGTTGATCCAGTTCACCACTGTCACTGCCACAACGACGTAGGCCGGCAGTCCGATCAACAGGATCAACAAGGAAAGTCGGCGGCGGGCTTTATAGCTGAAGTTCATGGCGCTTTCTCAATCGGCGAACGGATCCGTGACCAGAATTGTGTCTTCCCTCTCCGGAGATGTAGAGAGTAGCGCGACCGGGCAATTGATCAACTCTTCCACCCGCCGCACGTATTTGATCGCATTGGCAGGCAAGTCAGCCCAACTGCGCGCGCCTTCTGTCGACTCCTGCCAACCTGGCATTTCCTCGTAAATCGGCGTGCAGCGGGCCTGATGATCCGCCGCTGTCGGCAGATAATCCACACCTGCGCCATCCAATTCGTAGCCCACACAAATCTTCAAAGTGTCAAACCCGTCCAGAACGTCCAGCTTGGTGAAAGCGATGCCATTCACGCCGGACGTGGCGCAGGTCTGGCGCACAAGCACCGCATCAAACCATCCACACCGGCGCTTGCGCCCCGTCACCGTGCCAAATTCATGCCCCCGCTCACCGAGCCGTTGGCCATCGGCATCATCAAGTTCTGCCGGAAACGGCCCTTCTCCGACGCGCGTGGTATAGGCTTTCACGATCCCCAGGACGAAATCGATCGAACCCGGTCCGATGCCCGTGCCCGTTGCCGCCTGCCCTGCGATCACATTCGAGGAGGTCACAAAAGGGTACGTCCCGAAATCGATGTCCAACAAGGCCCCTTGCGCGCCTTCAAACAAGATGCGCTTGCCCGCCTTGCGCTGCTCGTTCAGCACTTTCCACACCGGTGCGGCGTATTCCAAAACGGTCGGGGCGATCTCACGCAGCGCGACCAGCAGGGCATCCCGATCCACCGGCTCCAATCCCAGCCCCCGACGCAGCGCATCGTGATGCACCAGCGCCCGGTCCACACGCAACGCCAGCGTGGCTTCATCGGCCAGATCTGCAACACGCACCGACCGGCGGCCCACTTTGTCTTCATAGGCCGGGCCAATCCCGCGCCCGGTTGTGCCGATCTTGGCAACCGATATCTGCGCTTCGCGCGCACGGTCCAGCTCTCCGTGGATCGGCAAGATCAAGGGCGTGTTTTCCGCAATCATCAGTGTTTCAGGCGTAATTTCAACGCCTTGGCCCCGCAATCCCTTGATCTCATTCTCCAGATGCCAGGGATCAAGAACCACACCGTTGCCAATGACGCTCAATTTACCGCCGCGCACAATGCCCGAGGGCAGCAGGCTCAGCTTGAACACCTCGCCATCAATGACCAGCGTATGCCCGGCGTTATGCCCGCCCTGGAACCGCGCAATGATATCGGCGCGTTCTGAGAGCCAGTCGACGATCTTGCCTTTTCCCTCATCGCCCCATTGAGCGCCGACAACGACAACATTTGCCATGACTGGTCCTTTTTCATGTACTTGAAACCCGCGCCGGTATAGCCGCGTCGTTCCATCGGGGAAAGGCGAAAAGAGTCTCGCCCCATATGTAAATTCGCGACCCTCGGGCCATGGACAAATCTGCCCCCCTGCAGGTAACTACCGAAGCAGGCAACGCAAGGATTTGGAACCATCATGATAGGGTTTTTGACACGCTGGTTTTTCGCTTTCGCGCTGTTGGCGCTGACGTTCAACCCTACACAATATAACTATGTGGCTTGGGTGGGCACATACGGGTCGATCAACCTTTCCGTCGCGGTGCTGCTGGCCCTCATCCTGGCGGTCGGCTACATAATTTATCTGCGCGCGACACTGCGCTCGATTGGTGCCTTTGGCATGGCTCTTGTTCTGGCGCTCGTCGGCGCGGGGGTCTGGGTGCTGTACGATCTGGGCGTGCTGCACTTGAACAGCCCGCATGTGAACGTCTGGCTGGCGCTTTTCGCCTTGTCGCTGGTCCTGGGCATCGGGTTGAGCTGGAGCCATGTGCGCCGGGCATTGTCAGGTCAGTCAGATGTGGATGACATCGACGATTAACGCTGCATCCTGTCCGTCACGGCGTTTTGAACTTGAACCTCGCGACTCAAGCATTAGTCGTACAACCGAACTGGTGACCCGTGCGCCGTGCTGAGGTAGGCGTTTTCCCAAGCCGCCTTGGTGGTGCTCAAATCGCCTGCATCCGCCATGCCCATGCTCGCCAGCAAATCTTCCAGCGTTTCCAGCCATGCGGCAAAATAGTCATCGCCGCCATCCAGCTCCCGGTCCAGCCCTCTGCGTTTCAACGTGGCACCAAAACGGGCGGCCCAATCCGGCCAGGCGAAATGACCCGCTTCGTGCAAAACCACGGTGATGGCAAAAACCTCAGCATGCCATGGTGCTACAAACGCGGGTTCCGGCGGGCCATTCACGCGGGCGCCAGATAGCTTTGCCACAGGTCCAGCACAACGCGGTCGCCCGGGTGTTCCGGATGTGTCCAAAGCTCCGACGCGGCAAAGGACACCGCATAGAGCGGCTCGGACCCATCACCCAGCTGATGCGCGGACAGATCCGGCAAGATATGCGTGCCATGAAACCGCACCACCCGGCCCACAGCACCGGCGGCATATTGCGGCAACCGGGTGTGCCCGCCATCGACAAATGTGTTGGCCGCAGTCCGTCGCGTCCGCACGGCATCTCCCGGTTTGAAAAGGGCCGCGACCTTGCTGGGTCGATCCGCAGGCCCGCCCTTGGCCAGCACCGCCGCCACCTTGTCCGCCGCCAGGGTTCTGTCCGCGCGCGGCTGCGGGTCGGCATCTGCGGCAGCCAGTTCATCGCGACTCACAAGCCCCTTTTCAACCAGCAAATCCGCCAGACCGGCCATCCATTTCTCGTAGTACGAAAACCCCGCGTAATCCATCGGAGCCAGTTTTTCGCGCGCATGGCGTGACACATCGATGTTCCAGGCCCCGTGTGCCCCGGCAGCCAGAGTGACGGCCAGCGCCCGCGCGTGCCAATCCGCGTGGAAAACGTCCCCTTCCGGCTCCGGGATCACCGGCCCGTCGCCATAGCGCCCGCCCATATCGTGCGGTCGGCTCATCCCGGGGCCTCCTGTGATGCATCACCCGGCGGCAGCGGCAGACCCGTACCAATCATGCTGTCCCGGGTCACAAGTGCCATCAGCGCCTCTTCGGCCATACCATCAGTGCCCGCCGGGCGCTGCGGGATCACCAGATACCGTATCTCAGCTGTTGAATCCCAGACCTGCACGGCGACCTCGTCAGGCAGCACAACGCCAAAATCCGCCAGCACGGCGCGCGGCGCGCGTACGGTGCGCGCCCGGTAGGCATCGGATTTGTACCACGTGGGCGGAATGCCCAGCAACGGCCATGGGTAGCAACTGCACAGCGTGCAAACGACCATGTTGTGGATCTCGGGGGTGTTCTCCAACGCCACCATATGTTCACCCTGCCGACCGTAGTAGCCCATCTCGGACACAACCGCCGTCGCGTCCTCCAGAAGCCGCGCCTTGAACGCCGGATCGCTCCAGGCACGCGCCACCACACGGGCACCGTTGCGCGGCCCGATCTTGTTTTCATAGGTGTCGATGATGGCATCCAAAGCCGCAGGATCAATCAGACCCTTGCGGGTCAGGATCGTCTCCAACGCCTTGACGCGCAGAGCCGGTTCAGGCGGCAACAAACTATGCGGGTGATCGGGATCATCATGGGGCATGGGTGCATCTTTGCGGCGCAACTCGGGTATTGTCCAGTTCTTCAAAGGCAGACTTATCCACAGGCTGAAATTTAAATGAGATTTTCAATGCAATTTATGGTAGTGTGTTTGCATGAAGCGAGTCTGCAGCACCTCAATTCCAGGATAACCCTCTTAGTCTGCGTGCATGAGAGAGTAGCTTCGACAGACCGTCGCCCGGATCAAACCGATGGTGGCGGTCTTGCCTCGTGTAACCCCCGCCGGATTTGACGCTTTCCTCCCTTGCGAGCGGGAAGAAACTTCCCTAGATACCGCGAAAGCGAAAACAAACCCGCAGGTCCTTAATGGAAAATGTCGTCCTGATCGTCCACCTTATTCTGGCGCTGAGCCTGATCGCTGTTGTTCTGCTGCAGCGCTCCGAAGGCGGTGGCCTGGGCATGGGCGGCGGTGGCGGTGGTGCCATGACAGGGCGCGCGGCGGCAACCGCATTGGGCAAACTCACCTGGTTGCTGGCGATCGCCTTCATCTGTACCTCCATCACGCTGACGATTTTCGCCGCTGAAAATGCGTCCGGGTCTTCGGTGGTTGACCGCCTGGGCATCACGCCTCCTGCACTCAATGAATCCAGCACGCCAGCGGTGCCGGACAGCGACGCATTGCTGCCCCCCGGACCGGGTGACGACGCGCCGCTTGTACCCCTGGCAGACTGAGTTCCAACTACAACCCCTTGCGGAACTGCGAGAATTCGCAACATCATGTTGCGGTACTCCTTGCTTTTCCACTACGAATCCTGTTACACTTAAGTCCCGTGGAGCTGTGATTTTCACAGTCTTTTCGCGCGGTCTTTCTCACACCGCCAAGATGCACGGGAGCATACCGAACCATGGCACGTTATATCTTCATCACCGGTGGTGTGGTGTCTTCGCTGGGCAAAGGTCTGGCTTCGGCGGCACTTGGCGCGCTGTTGCAGGCGCGTGGCTTTTCGGTGCGTCTGCGCAAACTTGATCCCTACCTCAACGTCGATCCCGGCACCATGTCGCCCTTCGAGCATGGCGAGGTCTTCGTGACCGATGATGGCGCGGAAACCGATCTTGATCCGGGCCACAACGAACGCTCCACAGGCGCCTCCGCCCGCCATACTGATTCCGTCTCCTCGGGGCGGATCTATTCCACCGTGCTCGAAAAAGAACGTCGGGGCGACTATCTGGGCAAAACCATTCAGGTCATTCCCCATGTGACCAACGAGATCAAAGCCTTTCTGGATGTGGGCGGGGATGAGGTCGATTTCATGCTCTGCGAGATCGGCGGCACCGTGGGCGACATCGAGGGGCTGCCGTTTTTCGAAGCCATCCGGCAATACAGCCACGACAAACCGCGCGGCCAGTGCATCTTTATGCATCTGACCCTGCTGCCCTATCTCGCGGCCTCTGGTGAATTGAAAACCAAACCGACGCAACACTCGGTCAAGGAATTGCAAAGCATTGGGATCGCGCCCGATATTCTGGTCTGCCGCTCTGAGCAACCAATCCCCGAAAAGGAACGCGAAAAGATCGCGCTTTTCTGCAATGTGCGGAAAGAGTCTGTGGTGGCTGCCTATGATCTCAAGACCATCTACGACGCGCCGCTGGCCTATCACGAACAGGGGCTCGATCAGGCCGTGCTGGACGCCTTCGACATCTCGCCCGCGCCCAAACCTGACCTGTCTGTCTGGCGTGACGTTTCTGACCGGGTGCACAACCCCGAAGGCGAGGTCAAAGTCGCGATTGTCGGCAAAGATACCCAGCTCGAAGACGCCTATAAATCCATTGCCGAGGCGCTGACCCATGGCGGCATGGCCAACCGCGTCAAGGTCAAGGTGGAATGGGTCGATGCCGAGGTCTTCGACCAGGCCGAAGATCTCGCCCCGCATCTCGAAGGCTACCACGCGATTCTGGTGCCCGGCGGTTTTGGCGAGCGCGGCACCGAAGGCAAGATCAAGGCGGCCGAATTCGCCCGGACCCGCAAAGTGCCCTATTTGGGCATTTGCCTCGGCATGCAGATGGCGGTGATCGAAGCCGCCCGCAATGTGGCGGACATCAAATCCGCCGGATCAGAGGAATTTGACCACGAAGCTGGCAAGAAACGCTTTGAACCCGTCGTGTACCACCTCAAGGAATGGGTGCAGGGCAACGCCAAAGTGTCCCGCAAAGTCGGCGACGACAAGGGCGGCACCATGCGTCTGGGCGCCTATGATGCAGTCCTGTCGGAAGGGTCGAAAGTGGCCGAGGTCTACGGCACAACCACTATCGACGAACGGCACCGGCACCGCTATGAGGTCGACATCAAATACCGCGACCAGCTTGAAAAAACAGGGCTGAGGTTTTCCGGCATGTCGCCCGATGGCAAGCTGCCCGAGATCGTCGAGTGGCCGGATCACCCATGGTTCATCGGGGTGCAGTTCCATCCCGAGCTGAAATCCAAACCCTTTACCCCGCACCCGCTCTTCAAGGATTTCGTGCGCGCGGCCAAGGATATCTCGCGGCTGGTCTGAGCCCGGCGCTCTCGCGGGCAGCAGGACAATATTGCCCATTCTCCACTTACGGCCACAACGGCAAAAAAA
Source organism: Roseobacter sp. (assembly GCF_045106495.1). GTDB lineage: Bacteria > Pseudomonadota > Alphaproteobacteria > Rhodobacterales > Rhodobacteraceae > Roseobacter. The sequence goes on along the minus strand of NZ_JBGCEQ010000011.1, from coordinate 325,900 downwards.
CCATGTCGCGCGGATTGCACCCTGCCCCAAGGGGCGCGGTCTTCACTCCAGGCTATCCAAATGCCACTCATCTCGCGCCAGTTTTGCCCCTACAAATCCTCTAGCCGCGGCCTGACACGCTGCGCTGGTAGCGATCCAGTTCCTCAATCAGTTTCCGACCGGTCGGAACACTCTCGCGCATGCAAAACTCATTCCAGATGGCCCCGAACGGCATGTCTTTGAACTCTTCAGTGACCGTCAACCGCGTTGTAAAATCAAGCGCCGTCTCGGCTGATTTCAGGGTTTCCAGCGGCATCAACAGCGCGCGCAGCAAAGCTTTTTGCATGTTGCGGGTGCCAATGACCCATGCTGCGGTCCGGCTGATGGTCGCATCAAAGAAATCGAGCCCGATGTGCGTGCGGCCAAGCAGATCTGCGCTGACAAGCTCCTGCGCCATTTGAAGGATATCGTCGTTGAGCAGGATCACATGGTCGCTGTCCCACCGCATGGGGCGTGAAACATGCAGCAGGATTTCGTCCAGTGACAAGGCGACGGCACTGAGCTTGTCGGCGATGTTTTCGGTTGGGTGGAAGTGACCCATATCCAGGCACAACAGCGTCCCCTTGCGGATGGCATAGCCCATGTAAAACTCATGGCTGCCGACGGTACATGCCTCCACACCGATCCCGAAAAGCTTGCTTTCGACGGCGTCCAGCATCTGTGCCTTGTCCTGCGGCGGGGCCAGCATGGCGTCAAGCGACGCCTCCAGCCGTGCGCGCGCAGACATCCGGTCGACAGGCGTGTCCTTGTACCCGTCGGGCACCCAGATGTTATTGACGCAGGGCAATCCCAAAGCCGCGCCCATTTGCGCTGCGATCTCTCGGGAACGCTGGCCATGTTCGATCCAGAAATCGCGAATGCCCTGATCGGGGTGGCTCAGCGTCAGGTTGTCGTCCGCCTTGGCATGCGCAAAAAAGGTCGGGTTGAAATCCAAACCGATGCCGAGATCTTTGGCCCAGTCGACCCAAGGGGCAAAATGCAGGTATTCTATTGCGTCGCGGTCGGGGTTTGCATCGGTGTCCAGATACATCGCATGCAGGTTCAACCGGTGATTTCCCGGGATCATCGCGTAGGCAAATTCCAGATCGGCGCGCAATTCATCTGGTGTACGGGCCCGGCCGGGATGGTTACCCGTCGCCTGTATGCCGCCCCCGGAGGATCCGGATCTCTGTTCGAACCCCACCACGTCATCACCCTGCCAGCAGTGCATCGAAATCGGGATTGACCGGACCCGTTGCAATGCGGCTTCGGTATCAACGCCCCAATCGGAAAATGCCGCTTTGGCTGTTTCATAGCTCATGGCTTTTCCTATCGCGTGAAGGCTTGGACGTTGCCGGCATCCACATTGATGATGTTACCGGTTGATTTGGAAGACGTCTCAGCCGCAAAGAAATAGCACGCTTCGGCAATATCCTCCGGCAAGACCGAGCGCTTGAGCAAGGATCGCTGGCGATACATCTCTTCCAGCCCGTCCTTGTCGGTGCCATAGGTGTCTGCGCGTTGATCCAGCCAGTCACCTTCCCAGATCTTTGAACCGCGCAGCACAGCGTCCGGGTTGACCACGTTGACGCGTATGCCCGCTTCGGCACCTTCAAGGGCAAGGCACCGTGCCAGATGAATGGCCGACGCCTTGGCCGTGCAATAGGCCGCTGCATTGGGCGAGGCCGCGAGGCCGTTCTTGGAGGCCACAAATACCACCGCACCACCCATGTCCTGCACCCGCATCAACTTGAACGCCGCACGGCTGACCAGAAAATATCCAGTAGACAGGATATCCATGTTGTTGTTCCAAAGCGCCAAAGAGGTGTCTTCGATCGGGGCCGAAGAGGCGATGCCCGCATTGGACACCAGAATATCAACGCCGCCGAATTCAACCACCGCATCGGCAAAACCGGCTGCAACCGCATCTTCGCTGGTGACGTCCATGCTGATCCTGCTCACCACGTCCTTGCCATAGGTATTGGCCAGACTTTCCTGGGTCGATGCCAGCGCGTCCTCGTTGATGTCCGCCAGCACCACACAAGCACCTTCGTCCAGATAGCGCCTGGCCGTGGCCGCACCGATACCACCGGCACCGCCTGTGACCAGCGCGACCCGACCGGCGAGTGACTTGGGCTTTGGCATGCGCTGCAGCTTGGCTTCTTCCAGCAACCAGTACTCGATATCAAAAGCCTCCTGTTCGGGCAGACCCTGATATTCGCTGACAGCAGAGGCACCGCGCATCACATTGATTGCATTGACATAAAACTCGCCCGAGATGCGCGCCGTCGCCTTGTCCTTGGCAAAGGTGATCATGCCAACGCCCGGCACTAGATACACCACAGCATTCGGGTCTCGCAGTGCCGGGCTGTCGTCATGTTTGCACCGTTCGTAGTAGGCCGCATAATCACGACGGTAGGCGTCTACCCGATCGGGCAGCCCGTCAAGAACCGCGTCAATATTGCCGGTGGCGGGGTCAAATGGGATCAGCAGCGGGCGGATTTTTGTACGCAGAAAATGGTCAGGGCAGGATGTGCCCAGGGCGGCAAGCGGTTCCAGATCCCGTGCATTGACGAACTCAAGAACGCCCGCGCTGTCGTTGAAATGGCCCACCATATGCTGATTGCCGGACACGAAACCCCGGATCGCCGGCATCAGACGCGCTGCGATGGCACGCCGCTCCTCCGGCGGCAGGCTGTGGTGAACAGGACCCCCAAAGGCGGCCACACCATCACTGCGGTCTGCCAGCCATTTGGTTGCCACATTGATGACGTCGATGGTCTGGTCATAACAGGTCTTGGCGGTGTCGCCCCAAGTGAAAAGGCCGTGGCTTTCGAGCACCACGCCGTCGGCATCCGGGTTTTCCAGGCAGAATGTCTCAAGCCACAGGCCCAGTTCATACCCGGGCTTCTTCCAGGGCAGCCAGCCAATGCGCTTGCCGAAAATCTCCTGCGTCAGTTCTTTGGAGCTCTTCGACGCGGCGATGGCAATGATGGCATCGGCATGCACGTGGTCCACATGCTTGCGCGGCACATAGGCATGCAGCGGGGTGTCGATCGAGGCCGCCCGCTGATTGAGGTTGAACGTGCAGTGCGGCAGGTAACCCACCATCTCATCCTCAAAATCCACGCCGCGGTACAGGGACCTCAGCCTGCGCAGCTTGTCCATATAGAGCGTGGCAAAACCGTCCATCTTGATCGAGCCGATGTCGCCGCCCGAACCCTTGACCCACAGCACCTCGACGTCGTCACCGGTCAGAGGGTCCGTCTCCATCACTTTGGCCGATGTGTTGCCGCCGCCATAGTTGGTCACACGCTTGTCCGAGCCAAGAATGTTGGAGCGATAAAGCAACAGGTCCGATTCGCTCATCCCGCGCGCCACATCGTCATCCCAGCGGCTTTCAAGAAGCTGCGTTTGCACTGTTTTCAACATGTTTCCTCCCGGTCGACGCTTTGCGCCCATCACTGATGATCTCATTTAAGCTGGTCGGAGTGCGGCGGTTTGTCAATCACAAACAATCATAAGCAATCATGCTGCACTGCAATATGGTTGATATTGATCGAAACTGATTGACAGATACCGCGAATCTCGACAGTTTGTGAGATCAGGGAGGCCAGCAATGCACGAAAAGGAACGCCACACGATCATTCTGTCAGCGGTCGAAGAACGGCCCGTTGTCACAGTGATCGAACTTTGCAATCTGACCGGCGCGTCAGAGGCAACGGTCCGGCGCGATATTGCAACGCTGGACGAGGATAAGCTGCTTCGCCGTGTGCGTGGCGGTGCCGAAGCCCTGAGCCCGCCGCAATTCGTTGGGCTGGCCGGGCGTCCGTTTTCGGTCAACGAAGCCATGTATATCGAGGAAAAGCAGGCCATCGCGGCCGCCGCCGTCGATCTTTGTGCGGATGGCGATGCGATCATCATCAACGGTGGGACGACCACATTCCAAATGGTACACCCGTTGGCCAGTCGTCGGTTGCAGGTGTTCACCAACTCCTTTCCGATTGCCGAGCATCTGCTCAAACACTCAAAGAACACGATCATGTTGTCCGGCGGCACCATTTACCGCGAACAGAACATCATTCTGTCGCCCTTTGACAACGACGTGACACGCAACTTTTGCGCCCGGCGCATGTTCATGGGCGCGCAGGGTTTGGGCCCGCTCGGGCTGATGGAGGCGGACCCGCTGCTCATTCAGGCGGAGCAGAAACTGATCGGGCAGGCAGACGAGTTGGTCGTGCTGGCGGACAGCACAAAATTCCAGCAACGCTCAAGCCTGGTTCTATGCCCGCTGAACCGGATCACAACCGTCATCACCGATGACCGGATCACAGACAAGGCGGCCATCATGCTCGAAGCCGCCGAAGTGACGCTGATCGTTACCCAGACGGGGAGCGCTCAGAAAAACGTGGCCTCCTGAAAGGGGCTAAACAAGCGAACGTACTTTAGGGAGGATTCCAATGAAACGTCGCACTTTCACCACGCTCACGGCAGGCCTTGGCCTTGCAGCAAGCCTTTTCGGAACCACAGCAATAGCCCAGGACGACATGCGCATCGCATTTGTCGTCAAGGCCCTAGGTATCGGCTTTTTTGAGGCCGCTGCCGAAGGCGCGCAGGAGGCGGCCGAGGAACTCGGCGGCGTCGAGATCATCTACACCGGCCCCACTGACACAACGGCGGAAGGTCAGATCGAGGTGATCAACTCGCTGATCGCCCAGGGCGTCGATGCCATCGCCGTATCGGCAAATGATACCGATGCGCTTGTACCGACCCTGAAAAAGGCCATGCAGCGCGGCATCACGGTCATTTCCTGGGATTCCGGTGTGGCCGAAGAGGGGCGTCAGATGCACCTTAACCCCTCGTCAAACGCGTTGATCGGCAATATGATCATCAAGCTTGCAGCGGATCATCTGCCAGAGGGCGGTGACGTGGCGGTCCTGTCGGCCACCACGACCTCGACAAACCAGAACGTCTGGATCGAAGAAATGACCAAGGTGATGGGCGATTATCCCAATATCAATGTGGTCTCGACCGTTTATGGTGACGATCTGGCGGACAAGTCCTATCGTGAAGCCACCGGTCTGATGCAATCCTACCCGGATCTTGACGCCATCATAGCGCCCACATCCGTTGGCATCGTGGCGGCGGCACAGGCTGTTGTCGACGCCGGCAAAGTCGGTGAGGTCAACGTCACCGGCCTCGGGCTTCCATCCGAGATGGCGGGTGCCATCGAAAGCGGCGCGTCGCAGTCCTTTGCGATCTGGAACCCGATTGATCTTGGATATTCTGCGGCGATGATTGCCCATGCATTAGCCTCAGGTGCGGCAACGGCAGAACCCGGCGCTGAAATCTCCATTGGTCGGGTCGGCGCAATCACCCTGGATGAAACCAACGCCGCTGCTATGGCGGACCCTTTCATCTATGATGCCTCCAACATCGATCAGTTCAAATCGATCTTCTGATCGTCTGAAGTGACCTCAGGCGCGGCTCCGGTGGCCGCGCCAACGCCCCTCCGTAAAGGCCGATACCCGCAATGCTGAAACACTCAGACACCATCGTGCCGTCTGAAGGGTCGACGACGCAAACCGCAGTTCTTGCGCTCGACGGGATCACGAAAACCTTTCCGGGTGTCAAAGCCCTGTCCGAGGTCTCGCTGCGGCTGATCCCGGGGCAGGTCACCGCGCTGGTCGGGGAAAACGGGGCCGGCAAATCAACAGTCGTGAAGATCCTGACCGGCATTTATCAGCCCGATGGCGGGACCATTCTGGTCAATGGCAAGCCCACAGTTTTTGCCGCACCACAAGCGGCTGCCGACAGCGGCGTGACCGCGATCCATCAGGAAACAGTGCTCTTTGACGAACTTTCGGTGGCAGAAAACATCTTTCTAGGCCATGCGCCCCGCGGGGCATTCGGGCTCATCAACCGCAAGGCGATGACGGAGCGGGCAGGCGACATCCTGGCAGGGGTCGGCGCGCGCATTGACCCCGATCACAAGCTCAAGGACCTTGGGATTGCCAACAAGCACCTTGTGGCCATTGCCCGCGCCCTGTCGATTGATGCCCGCGTTGTCATCATGGACGAACCGACGGCCGCGCTGTCTCACAAGGAGATCGAAGAGCTTTACGAACTGGTCGAAAACCTCAAGGCGCAGGGCAAGGCGATCCTGTTCATCAGCCATAAGTTCGACGAAATTTTCCGCATCGCCGACAACTACACCGTCTTTCGCGACGGGCAATTGATTAGCGACGGGGCGATCACGGATGTCACCGAGACAGAGCTCGTCAAGATGATGGTCGGCCGCGATGTCAGCCAGATCTTTCCCACGCGGACCCCCACTCCCGGTGACACGGTGCTGACGGTGGCAGGCTATTGCCATCCCACAGAATTCGAAGACATCGGTTTTACCCTGCGACAGGGCGAGATCCTGGGGTTTTACGGCTTGGTGGGCGCCGGACGATCCGAGTTCATGCAGGCGCTTTTTGGCATCACGCGCCCCTCCGCCGGAACGGTAAAAGTCGACGGTGCAGCGGCGCAGATCACTTCACCAGCAGATGCTGTGGACCATGGCATCGTCTACGTGCCCGAAGATCGCGGCACACAAGGCGCGATACTTGATCTGCCGATTTTTCAGAATGTGACCCTGCCGTCGTTGGGGCGAATTTCCGGCAAGGGCTTTCTGAAGCTGGCCGAGGAGTTCAAGCTCGCGCGGGACTATACCCAGCGGCTTGATCTGCGCGCGGCGTCACTGGACACCCATGTCGGCAATCTGTCAGGTGGCAACCAGCAAAAAGTCGTCATCGCAAAATGGCTCGCGACCCGGCCCAAAGTCATCATTCTCGATGAGCCGACCAAAGGTGTCGACATCGGGTCGAAAGCCGCCGTGCATGAATTCATGGCCGAATTGGCCGCACAAGGGCTTGCCATTATCATGGTCAGCTCCGAGTTGCCGGAAATTCTGGGCATGTCGGATCGGGTCATCGTCATGCGCGAAGGGCGGATGGTCGCAGAATTGTCCGGCACGGATCTGCAACCTGAAACGCTTGTCCGCCATGCCGCCGGTATCTGAGGGGAGCACCGCATGCTGAAACGACTGATCACATCGCGCGAGGCCCTTCTGGTCGGGGCCATTGTCCTGCTGCTGGCGATCATATCCGCACGCTTTCCGGGTTTTGTCGGCCCGGCCAACCTAGCCAATGTGTTCAACGACACTTCGCCTCTGATCCTGTTGGCCATCGGTCAGATGATCGTCATCCTGACCAAATGCATCGACCTCAGCGTGGCCGCCAATCTGGCACTTACGGGCATGGTCGTGTCGATGGTCAATGTGGCAGCACCCGGTCTGCCGATTGTGGTCATTCTCGCCCTCGCCATGGGACTTGGCACGGTGCTGGGCATGATCAACGGCATTCTGGTGTGGAAACTGGCCATCCCGCCCATCGTGGTCACCCTGGGCACCATGACCATTTTTCGGGGCATCATCTTTGTCATTTCAGATGGGAAATGGGTCAACAGCCACGAGATGAGCCCGGCGTTCAAGGCGTTCCCGCGCAGCGAAATACTCGGGCTGCCGATCCTGGGGTGGATCGCAATCCTGGCCGTGATACTCTTCACGATTGTGATGACCCGCACGACGCTGGGCCGGGCATTCTATGCCGCAGGTGGCAACCCGCATGCCGCGACCTACGCGGGCATCAATGTGGGCAAAACGCAATTCTGGGCCTTTACGATCTCCGGCGCTCTGGCGGGATTGACGGGGTATCTCTGGGTGTCGCGATTTGCGGTCTCTTTCGTTGACATCGCTGGCGGCTTTGAGCTCGACGTGGTTGCGGCTTGCGTGATCGGCGGCGTGTCGATCATGGGCGGCATCGGCACGGTGGCAGGGGCGCTGCTGGGCGCGCTGTTCCTTGGCATCATCAAGAACGCGCTGCCGGTCGTCGACATCTCGCCCTTCTGGCAGCTGGCCATATCCGGCGGCGCGATCATCGTGGCGGTTGCGCTGAACGCGCAGGCAACCCGCAAAAAGGGCCGCATTATCCTCAAACGCGCGGAGCAGGCGGCATGAGCCCCACCGACCGTATCCTTCCCGATCGCCTGCGATCACCGCTGGAACAACGGCTGAAAAGCTGGGAAACGCTACTTTTGCTGGTCGCCATCGGCATATTCATCGCCAACAGCTTTGCGTCGCCCTATTTCCTGAATGCCTGGAACCTCAGCGACGCGACTTTCAACTTCACCGAAAAAGCGATGATCGCCTTTGCCATGGCGCTGCTCATCATCTCTGGTGAGATCGATCTTTCCGTGGCCTCCATCATCGCACTTGCCTCAACCGCGATGGGTGCGGCCGTTCAGATGGGTGTCGGCACAGCCGGTCTGGTGCTGGTCGGTCTCGGTGTCGGACTGCTCTGCGGCGCGTTCAACGGCGTGCTTGTGACCCGCATGGGGCTGCCCTCGATCGTGGTGACCATAGGCACCATGAGCCTGTTTCGCGGCATCAGCTACATCGTTTTGGGAGATCAGGCGTTCCGCGGCTATCCAGACAGCTTTTCGTGGTTCGGACAGGGCTATGTCTGGTGGGTGATCTCCTTCGAATTTGTCCTCTTCGCAATCATCGCGCTCATCTACGCAGTGCTTTTGCACAAGACCAACTTCGGCCGCGCGGTCTATGCCATCGGCAACAACGCAACCGGTGCCCTGTTCTCCGGCATCCGCGTGCAGCGGGTCAAATTCATTCTGTTCCTGCTGACGGGCCTGATGTCTGGGGTTGCCGCGATCTGCCTGACCGCTCGCCTTGGCTCAACCCGCCCGTCCATTGCAACCGGCTGGGAGCTTGAGATCGTCACCATGGTCGTGCTCGGTGGCGTCAGTATTCTGGGCGGTTCGGGCACCATTGTTGGGGTTGTCATTGCCGCTTTTGTCATGGGGCTGGTGACTTTTGGGCTGGGCCTGTTGAACGTGCCCGGCATCGTCATGTCGATCGTTATCGGCGCCCTTCTGATCGGTGTCATCGCGATACCGCGCCTGTGGTCCATGTGGCGGGCAAGGTGATGGAGAAGTTTGCCTTCAAGATGCATCTTACACCCGGCTGTCGCGAAGCATACATAAAACGCCATGACGCGATCTGGCCGGAGCTGGTCACCCTGCTCAAAGAGGCAGGCATAAAGGATTACTCGATCCATCTGGATGCCGACACCCATATTCTCTTCGGTGTTCTGTGGCGTGAAGACGGGCACGGGATGGATGATCTGCCCAAGCACCCGGTGATGCAGAAATGGTGGGCGCACATGGCCGATATCATGCAGGCGCATCCCGACAATGAACCCGTGGCCATCCCGCTTGAAACAGTCTTTCACATGCCATGACGCAGCATGTCGCCGTCATAGACATCGGGAAAACCAATGCAAAACTGGTTCTGATGGACCGCGCAAGCCTGACCGAGATCGCGGTCATCACGCGGCCAAATACAGTTTTGCCCGGCCCGCCCTGGCCGCATTTTGACGTCGCAGGGCATTGGGAATTTCTTCTGGCCGGGTTGCACGATTTTCACGCCGCACATGGCATTGACGCCATATCAATCACCACCCACGGCGCCTGTGCCGCCCTACTCAACAAAACCGGGCATCTTGCAGCCCCTATTCTCGATTATGAATTCAACGGCCCGGACACGGTGGCGGCGGCCTATGACGCGATCCGCCCGCCTTTTGCCGAAACCGGCGCACCGCGCCTCGCAGGCGGGTTGAACATCGGCGCACAGTTGTTCTGGCAGTTCCAAACCAATCCGGAAATCAAGGACAGGACGCATCAGATCGTCACATATCCGCAATTCTGGGGAGCAAAACTCACCGGCATCACCGCCACCGATGTCACGTCGCTTGGATGCCATACGGATCTTTGGTCCCCGCAGAGGGGCGGCTTTTCTTCACTGGTGGACAGGCTCGGCATTGCGGACAAACTGGCCCCCGTTCGCAAACCCTCGGACGTTCTGGGGACCCTGTTGCCGGTGGTCGCAGAGCAGATCGGCTTGCCGCCCGACACCCCCGTCTATTGCGGCATTCACGATTCCAATGCCTCGCTTCTGCCCTATGTTCTGTCGGAAACGCCCCCCTTCAGCGTTATTTCGACAGGCACCTGGGTCATTGCCATGTCCATCGGCGGAGCATCCGTGCCGCTCGACCCCGATCTCGACACCTTGATCAATGTCACCGCCCTGGGTCACCCCGCACCTTCGGCGCGTTTCATGGGTGGCCGCGAACATGACCTGGCCACCGGAGATGCCTACCCGGACCCCACGGCAGAGGATCTGCACCACGTTCACGCCAACCGGATCATGCTGGTGCCCGCCGTCGCCGCTGAGACCGGGCCTTTCAAGGGGCATCCGTCGGGCTGGATAGGGCCCGAGCCAAAGGTCGGAACAGGCGCAAGGGGGGCAGCGGTCGCGCTCTACCTGGCGCTGGTCACCGCCGAATGTCTGTCCAACATCGGGCACAAAGGAAAGATCATTGTCGAAGGTCCCTTTGCGGCCAATCGGCTTTATCTTGAAATGCTGGCTGTTGCGACGGGCTCCGATGTCCATGGGGCGGCGGGCACCACAGGGACAAGTGCGGGCGCCGCCATGCTCATACCCGGCCCGACGGCCCTGCCCATTCAAGAAGCGCCCCTATCGATCCACCCGGAAAACAGCGCATCCCTAAAGGCCTACGCCTCTCTGTGGCGCCAGACGGTGCAGGATCGAGCCCGGCAGCTGTAACCCGCTAAACCCCGGCAGAATGCGCCATGGCGCATGAGGCCCCAGCCCGCCCGACACCCAGGCTGGCCAAGCCGTTTCGCCCACCCATCTGGCACCACCGCCGCTCAACAACGGTTATTGACGGGGAGTACCGGTGCAGGCGTCGCCGTGGTGTACTTCACGGCCAACCATCTGTGCGCGGAACTGGCAGAAAGCGTCTCGCAGCAAACAGGCCCAAACATATTGAAAAACCGGCTTTCTGCGCATCCCGGTGTCTGGCCAGAAGAGAGACGGCAGGTTGGCCAAAAGCGGCACCACCCCTGTTAACACTGACTCAACGAACCCGGCCGAACGTAATGTAAGGCGTCAACTTGGCGTATAGTTGGTGCACAGGTTGTGCACAGAGTGTATACGGGTTGTGCGGCAGGGTTTTGCCATGAAACACAGGCGTTAACCCAGGCCGATGGGCCATCTTCACCCGCCGCGCTCTTTCCCGTTGCGCGTCCGCTGCGTTCACCGTTAGACAAGCGAATGCTCAGCTACCAACATATCTACCACGCCGGCAATCTCGCGGATGTGCACAAGCACGGGCTGCTGTCCTGGATGCTGGCCTATCTGACCCGCAAGGACAAGCCGCTGAGCTATATCGAGACCCACGCCGGGCGCGCCCTTTACGATCTGAGTGATCCTTCCGCCTTGAAAACCGGCGAGGCCGCACAAGGCATCAATAAGGCCGCCGCCTGGTTCGGGGCGGACCATCCTTTTACCCGCGTGCTCACCCGCACCCGTGCCGCGCATGGCGTCCAAAGCTATCCCGGATCACCTTTGATTGCGGCCCAATTGCTCCGGCCCGGCGACACCATGCATCTGGCCGAATTGCACCCGCAAGAGCACGCAGCCCTCAGCTTTGCCATGTCGCCCTATGGCGCCAAATGCCACCAGCGCGACGGGTTCGAACTGACCCATTCGCTCTGCCCGCCCACCCCGCGACGCGGTGTGCTGTTGATCGACCCCAGTTATGAAATAAAGAGCGATTACAACGATATACCCCGACATATTTCCCGCGTTTCGCGCGCGTGGAATGTTGGTGTAATCTGCTTGTGGTATCCGATCCTGACGTCCCAAAGCCACTTGCCGATGGTACAGGTCCTGCACCAGCAGAACCCGGATGGCCTTAGCCACGAAGTCAGGTTTCCGCCCGCGCGTCCGGGGCATGGCATGGTCGGATCTGGTATTTTTGTGATCAATGCGCCCTTTGGCCTTGATGCGGAGACCCAAAGGCTGTCCGATTGTTTCAAGACGCTGAAAGCCTAGAAAAACCGCGCGCAAGCTTTCCTGACTGGGCAGCGCCGGAAATGCATGGCAAGATGGGTCAACCACCGGCATCCGATCACAGATATTTTGGCTAACACGCTATGTTTGAAAAGCTTTTTCCCCGCAAGTCACGCGATCCACAAGCCTTACCACAACCCAATGCGCAACTGGCGCTCGGTGCCTTGCTGGTCCGGGTGGCTCTGGCAGATCGCAATTACCAAGCGTCCGAAGTGGGTCAGATTGACCGCATTCTCGCGACAACCTTTGATCTCAAACCACTGGACGCGGCCAAGTTGCGGGCAAATTGCGAAGCGCTGGAACGGCATGCGCCCGGAACGCCGGAGTTTGCTCAAATCCTGCGCGATGAAGTGTCCTATGAGGACCGCAAGGCTCTGGCCGATGCGATGTGGTCGGTCGCTCTGGCGGATGGCGAACGGGATGGCGACGAGGAGGCTCAATTGCTGGAGATCGAAACGGCGCTTGGATTAAGCGACGCGGATATTGCGGCGGCGCGGCAAAATGCGCTCGACGCCAAATGATATTGGCAGCCGCGCCATTCCGGATTATATCGCGCCTATGTTTGCAGATTTTTTAAAGCGGTTGACACAACCCGACCCCGAAGCGCTTCCCGATGAGGACGCACGTCTGGCGCTCACAGCTCTCTTGGTGCGGATCGCGCGCTCTGACAATGACTACAGTGATCGGGAAAAGGAGCGGATTGACCAGATTACGGCGCGTCGCTACGGCCTTGGACCCGGCGCCACAACCGCATTGCGATCTGAGGCAGAAGCCCTGGAGGCAGAAGCCCCCGATACCGTGCGTTTTACCCGCGCGATCAAGGATGCGGTCCCCTACGAAGAGCGCCGCGCGGTTGTCCAGGCTCTGTGGCAAGTTGTTCTGGCTGATGGAGAACGCGCCAAGGAAGAGGATGCTCTGGTTCGAATGGTCACCAATTTTCTCGGCGTCAGTGATCGTGATTCCGCCCTTGCCCGTCAGGCCGTAGACACCGGCACATGATCGCCAGTCTGCCGATGTATGACACCGCGACCACTCAGGGCGCGAACGACAGGTTTTGGACACTCATCAGGAACCAACTGGGCTATGGACCTCAGGAACTGGACCGCACATCGGATCTACAAAGCACCTGGACGGACCCAAAACTCCTGCTCTCGCAGACCTGCGGCTTGCCTTACCGGAGCCGATTGCACGGACGCGTCGCGCTTGTTGGCACACCTGACTACGGCGTCAGAGGATGCCCCCCGGGATACTACAAATCCTACATCGTTGTGCGCAAAAGCGACCCACGCCGCCATCTGGAAGCGTTCAAGGGCGCGAGGCTTGCGCGCAACGATATCGGTTCACAATCTGGCTGGGCGGCCGTTGAGGGGCATTTGAAGGACCACGACATGGGTTTCAGTTTTCGCAACAATGTGTTGGACACAGGCAGCCATGCAACGTCATCGCTTGCTGTTATCTCTGGCGGCGCCGACATCGCATCGATCGATGCGGTTACATGGACCCTGCTAAAACGCGAGACGTCCATCAGCGGGCACTTGCGCGTACTCCTGTCGACCAGACCCACGCCCGGACTACCGCTGATATCAAAACTTGGCAACAACACGGATAACCTGTTTCGCGCCGTCACATGCGCGATCAACACACTGACCCGCCGCGACAAGGCCCGCTTGCTCGTGAAAGACCTCATTGCCATACCGGCGGACACTTACCTGGCCGAACCGCTGCCGCCGATGTAAAACACCTGCGAAGGGCCAAAAATTAGCCACCTCGCCCCGCTTAAAGACAATCACGACGCATTCAGCGTTGCAAATGCCACTTTTTTCACCCCTTATATCTCATCGAAGTAGAGAAGAGACGACCCACCTTGAACACTCAACCTCCGGTTATTGAGATCAAAAACCTGCACAAGGCCTACGGATCGCTTGAGGTTCTCAAGGGCGTGAGCATTACCGCGCCAAAGGGCCATGTGATCTCGTTGATAGGTTCTTCAGGATCAGGCAAATCGACCTTGCTGCGGTGCTGCAATCTGCTTGAAGATAGCCAACAAGGCGAGATCGTCTTCAAAGGCGAGCCAGTGTCATGGAGGGGCGAAGGTCACAACCGCCACCCCGCCGAAGCCGGTCAAGTTCTGCGTATCCGCACAAATCTATCGATGGTGTTTCAGCAGTTCAATCTCTGGGCGCATATGTCCATTCTTCAAAACGTTATGGAAGCCCCGCTGACGGTACTGAAACGCGACAGGGATGAGGTTGAAAAAGCGGCGCGCGGTTATCTTGATAAGGTGGGCATTGGCGACAAATGCGATGCCTATCCGGCGCAACTTTCGGGTGGCCAGCAACAACGTGCCGCTATCGCGCGCGGTCTTTGCATGGAACCCGAGGCCTTGCTCTTTGACGAACCGACATCCGCCCTGGACCCGGAACTGGAACAGGAAGTTATCAAGGTCATCAAGGACCTCGCGGCCGAAGGGCGCACGATGTTGATCGTGACACACGACATGAAACTGGCCGCTGACGTCTCTGATCACGTGGTTTTTCTGCATCATGGTCTAATTGAAGAACAAGGGCCGCCAGAGACGCTCTTTGGCGCGACCAAATCCGAACGATTGCGTGGGTTCCTTTCGTCAACACACGCGGCGTAACCTAAAAAAGACAGGGAGTAACACAATGAAATCACTTATCCTTGCATCCGCAGCTCTTGCGATGGCAACGGGACTGGCGCTGGCTGATGGCCATGAGAAAACAGTGCGTATGGGCACCGAAGGCGCTTATCCGCCCTATAACTTCATCAACGATGCTGGCGAGGTCGACGGCTTTGAGCGCGAATTGGGCGATGAACTTTGCCTGCGTGCAGAGCTGACCTGCGAATGGGTCAAAAACGAATGGGACAGCATCATTCCAAATCTGGTATCCGGCAACTACGACACCATTATGGCCGGCATGAGCATCACCGATGAACGCGACCAGGTTATTGACTTCACGCAAAACTATACTCCGCCGGCTGCATCGGCCTATGTTGCCGCCAGCGAAGGCGTGGATCTGGTCGGCGGTGTGATCGCGGCGCAAACCGCAACCATCCAGGCCGCTCATGTCGCTGACAGCGGCGCGACCTTAGTGGAATTTGCAACGCCAGAAGAGACAATTGCCGCTGTGCGCAATGGTGAAGCGGATGCAGTTTTTGCAGACAAGGACTTCTTGGTGCCGATCGTTGAGGCATCTTCGGACACACTGATGTTCACGGGCGATGACGTGCCACTGGGTGGCGGCATCGGTCTGGGCCTGCGCGAAAGTGATACCGAGCTGAAAGACAAATTCGACGCCGCCATCTCGTCGATGAAGGAAGATGGAACGCTGAACGAAATGATCATTAGATGGTTTGGCGAAGGCACACTCACCTTCTGATCCTTGCAGGCCGGGCGCATACAGCACCCGGCCTTTTACTATCTGAGGTCCCCATTTTTAGTTTCTGCACTGACCCAAGTATTTTGACCGGATGGCAATGGATGTCGTGTTACCTGACCACAGGCAAGCACATGTCCATCTACATATCTGTCTTTACGGTTCTTTTGCTTTTGGCGATCACAGCCCCAGTGGCCTTGGCCTTTGGCTTTGGCGGGGCATCCGCTGCACGCTCGAATCTCGCCCCGCTCCGGTGGTTTGGAAAATCTTACATCGCCATCGTGCGCGGCGTGCCTGACATCGCATTCTTTTTGTTTTTTGTAATCGCGCTCGATCAGGGCATCGAATACCTGCGGCACAAGGCCATGTGCCCAGAATGGTCCGAACCCATCTGGCAAGGCAATGATTTTGTCGTTTGCCAGGCCGCTAAGATGCCCTTGGGTAACTCGCCGCAGTGGGTTCACGAAACCTATGGGTTTTCGCTCGCCGTTTTGACATTTGCCATCGTCTTTGGCGCCTTTGCGGCCAACGTTCTGTTTGGCGCGATGCGCGCCGTCCCCCGCGCGCAACTCGAAACCGCAGAAGCCTACGGGATGACAGAGCGGCAAACCTTCTGGCGGATTTTGGTGCCTCAAATGTGGGTATATGCTCTGCCCGGCCTGAGCAACCTTTGGATGGTTTTGATAAAATCAACACCGCTCCTGTTCCTGCTGGGCGTCGAAGATATTGTCTATTGGGCGCGCGAACTGGGCGGCACAAAGACACCACGTTTCACGGATTACCCCCATGGAGATTGGCGCATGTGGTACTTCCTGGCTTTGCTGGTTTTCTACCTGGCCTTTACAAGGGTCTCCGAGATTGTGCTGGAACGGGTCATGAGACGCCTGACCCGCGGCCAAGCTACCGCCGGTGGTGAAGCGCAAAGGAAGGCCCCCGCATGAGTTGCTGGCAAACGATACAGGACTATGGTTTGCGGGCCGTCGGCATTGGCGAAAGGCTCTTGCCACGAGAGGACTTCACCCTTTGCCAACAGTTTACCCTCATCGGTTCGGGCATGATCTGGAACATCTATTTTGGTTTGTTCGCGCTAAGCATGGGTTTTTTCCTGGCCACAGCACTGGCCGTGGGCAAGGCTTCGCCGCGTGCGCTCTTTCGCAAACCAGCTGAATGGTTCATTTTCATTTTTCGCGGCTCGCCATTGTTTATACAGTTCTTTTTCGGTTATTTTCTCTTTCTCAACCTGAAATCGGTCTCCCCGTTTTTCGATCCATTTACTGCCGCCTGGCTTGGGGCACTGATTGTGCTGTTCTGTAACACTGCCGCCTATTCCGGCGAGATATTCTACGGCGCACTGCTGTCGATCCCAAAGGGCGATACCGAAGCTGCGGATGCATACGGTATGTCGGGATGGCCCCGTTTCAGACGGGTGATCTGGCCCACCATGTTGCGCCTGGCCTGGCCCGCCTACACAAACGAAGCGATCTTTTTGTTCCATGCCACAGCGCTGGTTTTCTTTTCCGGATTTCCGGCATGGCAGCAACGCGGTGATGCCTTGTACTATGCGAATTACTTCGCGGACAAGACATTCAACCCCTTCGTGCCCTATCCGATACTGGCATTCTATTTCATCTTGCTGACACTTGCCGTGGTTGGAACATTCGGATTGGTGAACACTCGCCTTAACAGACACTTGCCGCAAAACATGCGCCGTAAATTGAGGTTGCGCCCGAACCTCATCCGGTAGTATCCATAATTTGATCAAATTATTAACGGCGCCGATCATGGCACAGGCACACGCGCCCCATACCAGCGCAACCTCTGGTGATTGATGAAAAACTGGCTCCGTAAGAACCCTCAGGTCCGCACAATTCGTGTTGCCGCATCGGATTTGAATGGTCAGGCCCGCGGCAAGCGCATTCCGTCACGATTTGCTGACAAGGCCGTAGAAGGCGGCACGCGGTTCCCGATGTCAGTGCTCAATCTGGACATTTGGGGCGAAGACATCGAAAACAGCCCCTTGGTCTTTGAAACCGGCGACCGGGATGGTGTGCTTAAGCCAACCGAGCGAGGCTTCATGCCCATGCCGTGGCTGGACGCGCCGACCGCCCTATTGCCAATCTGGATGTTCCATGAAGATGGCCGACCATATGCCGGAAACCCGCGCCATGCGCTTCGGGCCGTGTTGGACAGATACAAAGCACTGGGCCTGACGCCCGTGTGTGCAATGGAACTCGAGTTCTTTCTAATCGACGATTCCAGTCGCGACCTCCAAGTACCACCCTCGCCACGATCAGGCAAAAGGCGCATGGCGGGTGAGATACTCTCTCTCCGGGCTCTGGATCAGTTCGATACGTTTTTTACCGATCTCTATGACGCCTGCGAAGAGATGGATATTCCTGCAGATACTGCGATCTCCGAAGCCGGTTTAGGTCAGTTTGAAATCAATCTGATGCACTGCGATGACGCATTGCGCGCCGCCGACGACGCCTGGCTTTTCAAGATGTTGGTCAAAGGGCTGGCGCGTCGACACGGGTTTGCTGCAAGCTTCATGGCGAAACCATATGAAGACTATTCCGGCTCCGGATTGCATGTGCATTTCTCCGTGTTGGATCAGAATGGCAACAATGTTTTTGACGACGACGGTCCGGATGGCACGGATAGGCTACGCCATGCTGTGGCCGGATGCCTGAATGCGATGCCGGGCTCGGCACTCATCTTTGCGCCCCACGCCAATAGTTTTGACCGTATGGTGCCTGGTTCACATGCTCCGACAGGGGTCAGTTGGGCCTATGAAAACCGGACTTCGGCCATCCGAATTCCCTCTGGCAGCCCCGCTGCGCGCCGTATCGAACACCGGGTGGCAGGAGGAGATGTAAATCCCTACTTGATGCTGGCTGCAGTTTTGGGCGCAGCCATCAATGGGATCGAAGACGCAAAAGCCCCGCCTGACCCCATTTCCGGCAACGCTTACGCCGCTGATCTCCCCCAAATCCCCAGCGATTGGAAACTGGCCATTGACACCTTTGAAAAGGACCCAGAAGTCGCACGCATTTTCGCACCCGAACTGATACAAAACCTCGTGCTAACCAAGCGACAAGAGCTGCGCTGCATGAAAGAATTGACACCGGCCGAACAGGTCAACATCTATCTCGATACAGTGTGAAGCGACCATGAAGATCGGAATTCTCATAACTGGTCACCCACCTGAAGAGATGATGGCAGGTGGCTCTTATGATCAATATTTTGCTCGTCTTTTGGATGGGCACGGGTTTTCATTTGAAGCCTGGTCTGTTGTGGATGGCGTATTTCCAAACGGAGTGGAGGATGCAGACGGATGGCTGATCACAGGGTCGAAACACGGCGCCTACGAAGACCATGTTTGGATTCCACCGCTCGAGAATTTCATCCGTGCAGCCTATGCAGCAAAACGACCGATAATCGGCGTATGCTTTGGCCACCAGATCATTGCTCAGGCCATGGGCGGGCGCGTTGAAAAGTTCAAGGGCGGATGGTCCATCGGCGCGACAGACTATCAGATGGGTGGCGAGCTGACCGTCATAAATGCCTGGCATCAGGATCAGGTGGTTGTAAAACCCGCTGCAGCGGTTGTCATGGGCAGCAGCGATTTTTGCCAATACGCAGCCTTGCTCTATGGCGACCGAATATGGACGATACAACCGCACCCTGAATATGGAGCGGACTTCATCGAAGGGCTGATCAAACACCGCGGAAAGGGCATCGTTCCGGACGCGTTATTGCAAAAGGCCCGCGCGGATTTGAAACGACCAGTGGATCGGGACCCTGTGGCCAGAGAAATGGCAGAGTTCTTCAAGAAAGAGAGGGCCTGATGGCCGATTGGACAAACAGGCTCCCAGAAGCCGCACGCACCTATCTCGAAGGGCGCCGGTTAGATGAGGTCGAATGCATCATATCTGATTTGCCCGGTATCGCGCGCGGAAAGGCTGTTCCGGCCTCGAAATTCGCGCGGCAGGAGTACTTTCACCTGCCCGACAGTATCTTTTACCAGACAATCACAGGCGACTGGGGCGAAGCCGCAGGCGACGATGGATTCATCGAAAAAGACATGATCCTGAAGCCCGATATGACCACGGCAACGGCAGCCCCCTGGACCGGCGATTGGACCCTTCAGGTGATCCACGACGCATACGATCGAGCGGGCGAAGCTGTGCCCTTCAGTCCACGCAACGTATTGAAGCGTGTGTGTCAACTTTACCGCGACAAGGGTTGGGAACCGGTTGTAGCGCCGGAGATGGAATTCTTTCTAGTCGCACGTAACATTGATCCGGCACATGACATCAAACCAATGATGGGCCGCTCTGGAAGGCCAGCCGCCGCGCGCCAAGCCTACTCCATGACCGCTGTTGATGAATTTGGACCCGTCATAGACGACATATATGACTTTGCAGAAGCGCAGGGCTTTGAGATCGATGGCATCACTCAAGAGGGCGGTGCAGGCCAATTGGAAATCAATCTTCTTCATGGTGACCCCGTAAAACTTGCGGATGAAGTGTTTTACTTCAAGCGCCTCATCAGAGAGGCCGCATTGCGCCACGATTGCTTTGCGACTTTCATGGCCAAACCCATTGCGGACGAACCAGGCAGCGCCATGCATATCCATCACTCTGTTTTGCATTCGAAAAGTGGGACAAATCTATTCTCCGATACCCAAGGTGGAGAAACAGAAGCGTTTTTCCATTTCATCGCGGGAATGCAAAACCACATGCCCTCGGCGCTTGCGGTCCTTGCGCCCTATGTGAACAGCTATCGCCGCTACGTCAAAGATCAGGCTGCACCGATTAATTTGCATTGGGGTCGGGACAACAGAACGACGGGCATTCGTGTGCCACTTTCCGGACCTGGGGCACGGCGTGTGGAAAATCGCCTCGCAGGGATGGATTGCAATCCATATCTGGGCATCGCGGTCAGTTTGGCATGCGGGTATCTCGGACTGACGCAAAAACAAAATCCGCGCGATGAATTCAAAGGAGACGCATACGACGGTGAAGGTGATATTCCCCGCGTGCTTGGATCCGCATTGGATCTGTTCGAAGAAGCGCCGGATCTTCACGCAGTCTTGGGTCCGGATTTTGCCCGCGTGTATTCCATCATAAAGCGCGCCGAATATGATGAGTTCCTGCAGGTCATCTCCCCCTGGGAACGCGAACACCTGCTGTTGAACGTCTGATCAAAATGGTGCCATACGGGCGGCGTTTTCACCACGAAAGGATTCGAAAGGTAAGACCATGAACTTGCTCTTTGCGAATGACACGTTGGGGCAGTATCCGCCGAGTTGGTATGCAGCCAGTACACCGGAGTTAACACCTTTTGATTGCCTGAGGGGCGAGGTCAAAACAGACGTCTGTGTGATTGGCGCTGGTTATACCGGATTGTCTGCGGCACTACATCTCGCTCAGGCAGGACGACGCGTGGTGGTTTTGGACGCCCAGCGTGTGGGGTTCGGCGCCTCCGGGCGCAATGGGGGGCAGCTGGGCAGCGGTCAACGCGTGGAGCAAGACAGCTTGCAACGGATGGTCGGAGACAGCCAGGCAATGGCGCTCTGGGATTTGGGCCAAGACGCAAAAGCACTGGTCAAATCCCTGATCCAAGAGCATAAAATTGATTGCCACCTGAAACCGGGCATTGTCTGGGCCGGATCTTCGCCCTCTGATGTGCGCCATTTGCATGACTATGCGGACCTACTGCGCACCACATATGACTATGATGACATTCGTTCGCTGAGTGCTTCAGAGTGTTACGAGGTATGCCCTTCGCCGGACTACAAGGGTGGCGTGCTGGATTCAGGTGCCGCTCATTTGCATCCCCTAGCCTTTGCGCTGGGTTTGGCGCGGGCCGCCGCAGATGCGAGCGTAGAGATATACGAGCGGTCTTATGTGCATAGTCTGGAACACGGCACACCTGCGACAATCCGCACGGATGCCGGTCGGGTTGTGGCCGATCATGTTGTGCTGGCGTGCAACGGTTACTTATCGTCTTTGGCACCCTCGGTATCTGCTCGCGTCATGCCCATCAACAATTTCATCATTGCCACCGAACCTCTGGGGGAGCGCACCAAGCAAGTGCTCACACAAGACGTTGCCGTTGCCGATAGCCGGTTTGTGGTCAACTATTTCCGCCTCAGCCATGACGGTCGATTGCTGTTTGGCGGCGGTGAAAGCTACGGGTACCGCTTCCCCAAGGACATCGCCAAGACAGTCCGCAAACCCATGGAGATCGTCTTTCCACATCTCAGGGACGTTAAAGTCGACTATGCCTGGGGCGGGACACTAGGTATCACAATGAAGCGTTTTCCTTACCTCGCACGCGTTGCACCGAACATCCTGTCTGCCTCCGGTTACTCCGGCCATGGAGTAGGCACAGCCACACATGCAGGAAAATTGATGGCACTCGCCATCGAGGGACAGAGCGACGGATTCGATACAATGGGTAGCATTCCGACACCGGCCTTTCCCGGCGGCGGTGCTTTACGCAGCCCGTTGTTGGTCCTTGCCATGACTTGGTACGCCTTGCGCGACCGCCTGGGGATTTAGCACCTCGAAACTGTCGCAAATGTGTCACTTGGAAGTGGCGCACAATTGTTTTATTAAATCCAAATGTAAGATTTGGGAAAATCAAATATGACACTGCCAGATATGCACACGGCTGACCCTATTCCTGACGCAGCACGTTCTGAGATCGAGCGCCTATTACAAACGGGTGATCTCTTCCGGTACACAGCTGCAAAAGATGCGCCGGTTGCTCTGTTGGAGGCTGAGTTTGCACAAATGATGGGCAGCAAATACGCACTTGCCCTCTCATCTTGTTCAGCAGCGCTTTTTCTATCTCTCAAAGCTCTGGACCTCCCCCGCGATTCGCGCGTCTTGGTCCCCGGCTTTACTTTTGCCGCCGTTCCCTCTGCGGTCATCCACGCAGATTGCACCCCGGTCTTGTGCGAAGTCGGCCAAAACTATCGCATCGACTTGACTGATTTTGAGGCAAAGTTAGCAGACAACATCAGCGCCGTGATCATCAGCCATATGCGCGGACACACCTCCGACATGGATGCAATCATGGCAATGTGCGATGCCCAAGCCATACCCGTGATCGAAGACGCCGCACATTCGCTCGGCACGCTTTGGCGCGGCCGTAAGATCGGAACCATAGGCAAGATTGGCTGTTTCTCCTTCCAATCCTACAAGATGATCAACGCAGGTGAAGGCGGCATTCTCATCACCGAAGACGCCGATTTGGTGGCGCGCGCGATCCTAATGTCTGGCGCCTATGAACACAATTGGCAAAAACACCCTGTCCTGTTGGAAGCTTTTGCACGCCATCAAAACCAATTCCCTTTGTATAATCTGCGCCTCAACAACATGTCAGCAGCCCTCATTCGTCCACAGCTGAATCTTCTGCCGCAGCGGGTCAAAAACGGGCGTCGCAATCACGACTACGTCGCCGCGCGGCTCAACATATCCAGCTACTTTGACGTGCCACCGCCACTGCAAGGCGAAGAGCGTGCACCCGATAGCATCCAGTTCAACCTGATCGGACTAAATGATGCAGAAGTGAGCAAATTCGCGAAAGCGGCGGAAACAGCCGGTGTTAAAGTACAGGTTTTTGGTCACAGCGCAGACAATGCCCGCGCTTTCTGGAACTGGCAATTCATCAAAGATTTGCCGGAATTACCCACGACGCGTGCCATGCTGGTCCGGGCGTGCGACGTGAGGTTGCCGGTTCGGCTTACTCAGGCTGAATTGGATGCGATCGCCAATGTGCTGCTCACAGCTGTCGACGTCGCCGCGCCGAACAGATCCGCCGTCGCCTAAAAGGCTACTTCATCTTGGAAAGCTTAGCCTGTAGTTCGGCAAGTTGTTTTTTGATCGCGTCGAGATCCTCGCCGCCCTCACTTTCGTCTGCCGTCTTTTCCGCTTCAGGCGCGCTCCATCCACTGGGCGCACCAAGACCACCTGTCATGGCCTTCATGAAAGCTTGTTGCTGAGCTTGCATCAATTCGAACCCAGGCATTTTCGCCATCGGATTGATGCTCGTCATTTTGTCCATCATTTGCGACTGACCGTCCCGCAACATTTCAAACGACGCCTGCAGGAACTGTGGGACCACGCTAGCCCCGGGGGTCATGTAACTGCGTACCAGATCATTAAGCACGTCCACCGGCAAAACGCTTTCGCCTCGGCTTTCGTGTTCGGCAATGATTTGCAATAGATATTGGCGCGTCAGATCGTCACCGGATTTCAGGTCGACGATTTGAACTTCGCGGCCTTCCCGGATCAAACTCGCGATATCGTCGAGTGTGACGTAATCGCTCGTTTCAGTATTGTAGAGACGTCGGCTTGCGTATCGCTTGATAAGCAATGGTTTGTCTTTTTCCGCCACGCGATTTCTCCCTGGTCCAACGCTGCACTGCAGCTTAAGACACAGATTCATAAAAAGAAAGAGCGGGCTTGACCAGCCCGCCCTACTAGTTTGCGTCTTTCAGGGAGGAAGTAGACGCCAACTGGGAGTTCGATTACTTAGCGGCTGCGGCTTTTTTCACGGCTGCTGTCGCTTCTTTTGTCGCTTTTTTAACAACGGCGGTTGCGTCTTCGCCCATGTCCTTGCCTGCAGCCATCATCAATTCGACTGTTTCCATTTGCGCTTTTTTCGCTACTTCCGCGAAAGCGGCCATATGCTCGGCAGCTGTCTCAGAATACGCAGAAGCGAAATCTGTCATTGCTTTAGCGTAATCAACGGGTTCGGCTTTGGCTTTTGACATATCTGCCAATTTGGTCAGTGTGTCTTGTGTCCATTTGCTGGAAATCTCAGTGGATTTTTCGGCAGCTGTCAGAGCTACGCCGGAAAGTTTTTCGTTCAGCGAAGCAGTGGTTTTGAACGCGTCTTCCATTGCGGCAGTGTCAACTGGGAATGCGCCCAGAACGTCTTTGAATACAGCGGTCATGTCGGGTGTCTTTGTCATGTCTAAGTCCTTTCGTCGCCTTCCGGATGATCCCGGGTTTCTGCGTCTGCGAATGGATATACATGCTGCACTGCGGCATTTCAAGTAATTTTTCTGCGCCGCAGCATTTTATTTTTCGTACGGAAGGTCTATACTTTTTAAAGGGTTGCTTTTTTTTCTACATATGTCCCGGGTGCGTCACAAAGAATTTTGTTGCTCGAATCTCCCGGAATACGTGCGGGAATCATCTTTCCAGACCGCTTTTGCAACCAATCACCCCACCTTGGCCACCAGGATCCTGCAGTGAAGTCCGCCTGCTCCAACCAGTCTGAATGCTCCAGCGACAAATCGCTATTGGTATAGTGTCCATACTTGTTGCGTGTGGGTGGGTTTACAATGCCAGCAATGTGTCCCGATTGAGTGACAATGAATGTCTTGTTTTTTGCGCCCATTTTTTGGACACCCCGGTAGCTGTCTTTCCAGGCAGCAATATGATCGGTTTCGCATGCGACAGCGCACAAAGGAACATCCACGTCCTCAAGACTGAGCCTGTGCCCGAGCAATTCAAAACCCTCTTGAGCGAGTTCGTTACGCTGACAAAGACCGCGTAGGTATTGAATCGCCATTTTTGCAGGCAGGTTCGCGCCATCCCCATTCCAATAGAGCAAGTCAAAAGCGGGCGGCGTCTCCCCCATCATGTAACTTTTGATGGCGGGGCCATAGATCAAGTCATTGGAGCGCAAGAATGAGAAGGTACGCGCCATGATCACCGAGGGCAAAACGCCTTTTTCTTCAACTTCCAATTCAATCCCGTCGATGAAATCATTCGTCAAAAATGGTGTGAATTCGCCCTGATCCGAAAAATCCGTCAAGGCAGTAAAGAGCGTTGCGGATTTTACCGATTTGTCACCGAGTTGTTTCATCAAGGAAAGTGTCAAACACAGCGTCGTGCCAGCAATGCAATACCCGACGGCGTTGACCTGCTTCTCCTTGGTGATTTTTTTTACCTCAGAAATCGTCGTCAGATAGCCATCTTCGATGTAGTCTTCCATCCCGATGTCGCGATATGTCGGGTCAGGATTGACCCACGATACCATGAAAACCGTGTGCCCTTCATCGACCAGCCATTTCACCAGAGAATTCTGCGCCTTAAGATCGAGAATATAGAATTTGTTGATCCAGGGCGGGAAAATTACCAACGGCGTTTTGTGAACTTCCTCCGTTGATGGTGTGTATTGGATGAGTTCCATCATCTTGTTACGAAACACTACCTTACCCGGGGAGGTCGCGATGTTGCGGCCAAGTTCAAAAGCGTTTTCATCCGCAAGCTTGACGACGAGTTCACCTTTGTTGGCTTCGAGATCCCGGATCAGGTTTTCCAATCCTTGGACCAGACTCTGACCTTCGGTTTCCAATGCCTTTTCCAACGCATCGGGATTGGTCGCCAGAAAGTTGGTGGGCGACATCATATCGACAATCTGATTGGCGAAATAGGTTAGTCTGTTTTTCTCGACCGGATCAAGGTCACCGACGTCCTTCACGGCATTGTTCAGCGCCTCGGCATTAATGAGATACTGTTTTTTTATGTAGTTGAAATAGGGGTGCTGATCCCAGAGTGGATTTGAGAAACGTCGGTCTTTTGGACCGGGATCCTCCAGAGCCGTAAGCTTGCCTTTTGCCAATTCTTGCTGCGCTTGCATAAAATGCTTCATCGTGTCCGACCAGAAAGACATCTGATGTTCAAAAATTTTCGAAGGATTATGAATGGCTTCCGTCACATAGGCCTGTGCCGCACGCCCAAAAAGCTGCTGATCTGGGCCGTCCAGTGCAGCATTATGCGTTTGGCGATTGGTTAGGACGCGTTGCAGTCTTTCCGACAGTTCTTCAACTTTTTTTAGATTTTCTGTCATTACTTCAAGGGCTTCACCGGAGGGGATGATGTCGTTGTCAGTTCCTGTTGTCATATTAATCTTTCCCTCGTATGTTCGCAGGTGCAGCATTATGTCGTTGGCTTTCAGGGGGCGAAGCGACTGAATGTTCCGGTTCGACCGGATAGTAACAAGGAGACCCCTATGCGCTACATGGCTACTTATGACCTAATGGAGACCATTCGCAACACAAACCAATGGCTTGGTGCAACGGCGCTTACCGTGGGAGCTTACCCGGCTTTTGCGCTGATTCCAAATCCGGCTTTGACCTGGATGCAGGCTTGGGGCGAGGTTACCGAACGTACATTCCAGCGCATGATAGTCAAACCGGATTGGAACATTCCTCCGGTACCCACCAGTGACGGGCAGGACCACGTGGTTCGGACTGAGGTCGTCGTTCAACGCGATTTTGGCGATCTTTTGCGTTTCGTTGTGCCCGGACGGGATTTGCCCAAGCGCAAGGTTCTGCTTGTGGCGCCGATGTCAGGCCACTATGCGACCTTGTTGCGTTCGACCGTGATCAGCCTCCTGCAAGATGCCGATCTCTACATTACTGATTGGCATAATGCGCGTGATATTCCCGTTAGTGCCGGTAAGTTCGACATTGAAGATTATACGCTCTACTTGGTCGATTTTATGCGAGAAATGGGACCAGACACCCATGTGATCGCTGTATGTCAGCCCGCGCCCTTAACACTTGCGGCCACGGCTTACTTGGCGGATGAAGACCCCAAGGCACAGCCGCGCAGCTTGACTCTAATCGGTGGTCCAATCGATCCAAATGCGACTCCGACGGATGTGACAGACTTTGGGCATCGCGTCACCATGGGCCAACTTGAAGAGATGATGATTCAACGTGTCGGTTTCAAACACCCTGGCGTTGGGCGCATGGTTTACCCAGGGCTTTTGCAGTTGAGTTCGTTCATTTCAATGAATTCGGAGACACACACAAAAGCCTTTGTTGATCAAATCGGCAGGGTCGCCCGTGGCGAAGCCGCTGACCATGACAAGCACAACAAGTTCTACGACGAATACCTTGCTGTCATGGACATGACGGCAGAATTCTATCTCAGCACTGTCGAACGCATATTCAAAAGCGGTGAAATCGCGCGCAATGAATTTGTGGTTGCTGGCAAAAAAGTCGACATTGGAAAGATCACAACGGTCGCAGTCAAAACCGTGGAAGGCTCCAAGGATGATATTTCGGCGCCAGGCCAATGCATTGCTGCGCTGGATTTGTGCACTGGTCTACCGGATGAATTGAAGGCCAGCCACCTTGAAGAAGGGGCCGGACATTACGGCATTTTTGCAGGTAAAAGCTGGCGCCAGAACATCCGCCCTCTCGTCCTGGAATTCATCGACGCTAACAGTGGCGAGCCCCAGAAAAATCAGCGAAAAGCGGCGAATACAAACGCGGCCTGACCTGCGATTCTACCGCAGAACCAAAGGCAAACCCATCCACTCCCGCAAAGCCTGGGTGGTTTTTTCAGGTTGTTCCAAAGTGGGCAGATGTCCCGCATCTTCAATGACGCGCAACTTTGCGTATGGAATCAGTTCAGACATGAATTCGTGCCTTTTGACGGGGCAAAGGGCGTCATGGCGTCCGCATAGCACAAGCGTTGGCACCTTGCATTTTCGCAACGTGCTTTGCTGATCACGCCTGCGTTGCAGCGCCCGCGATTGACGCACAAATACCTCCGGCCCCAAGACCTCCGCCATGTCCATCACGAGGTCCAAGATCTCACTACGATGTGGGCCGGGCGCAAGGTAATTTGGCTTCATTTCCTCCCGCATGATTTCCAACATCCGACCCGCCCGTGCAGCGACAATCTGAGGCTCGCGTGCCGCAGCAAATTGCGGTGTTTCTGCTAATGCGTTTGTATCCATGAACGCGATACGTGATACCCTGTCGGGCGCGCGGCGCAGGATTTCCATGGCCACGATACCGCCCATACTGAGCCCAGCCAACGCGAACCGTTTTGGTAAAAGGTCCAAAACCGACGATGCAATCTCTTCGATCCGTTCACCTTGGGTAATCGGAGCCACCATAACGCCTGTATCAGCGGACAGTTCGGCAATCTGCGGGCCAAAAAGACGGGCATCACACATCATTCCGGGAAGAAGGATCAAAGGTTCAGCCACGGTACCACTCGTTGCTGGATCGACCCTGGCTGGTGTTCATGTCATGTCCTGTTACGATAATTATGAGGCAAATCTTAACCGCTGCATGCACGATCACAAGCCCTGCTTTAACGGATCGCGTAAAACACAGAATTGGCAACTGGTATGACGTCCATCCTCAAATTTTTGCTCACTTAATGGCAGGAGTTTACGGGAACTATCGTGCACTTTAAGGGAAACATATCCCGCGAAATAGAGGGAAATCCGCATAGCGCGCCTTGCGATCCGCCAGTGTTTCATTTGGTTCGTCTCCGGCGCGCAGCAACATCCCCCGAGGTGCGATATAGCTGGAAATTGTACGCGAAGGCACGGGTCGCCACACAAGATTGAACGCCGCCAGTTTCGGAAAAAACCATACGTCAGAGTATGGCAAGTAATCATGAATCCACCATGCCAGGTCGCGCCAGTCGCGACCATCAGCATATTGATCCGCAAACCAGGGTACAACGAGGGATGTTCCCGCAATGGCCTGCCGGCCTGCCCCCCGGTCCCAAATGTGGCATTCGATTGGGTTGTCATTAGCCGCACAATTCAATTTTCGAGCGTTCCCATAGCCATTCAAAGTTGGAGAGCGATACCCGGATCGTATCGCTATCCGACCAAAGGTTTCCTCCAAAGGATCGAGCAATTCAGAACACAATTTTTGGCCATTCGCGATTGTCAACTCTGGGTCCGGTGGGACATTCGGGATTCCGTGCATGCTCCCGATCTCGGAGTATAGAAAATCACGCATATAGAAGTGTTTCGAGAGCCGCACGCGCCCCAGGTTTTCCAAGCTCCACATGGATTTAGGACTGCGCATCACACTGTACCGTACCCTAACCAGCGAAAGGCACCATCATCCCGCAGAGGTGAAAATGGGTTGTACGCAATTTCCCAAACATGGCCTTCAGGGTCCGCAAAATATCCGTGGTATCCGCCCCAAAACACATCTTGGGCTGGCTTGAGAATTGTTGCGCCGGCGTCTTTAGCCCTCTTCAAGAGCGGTGCGACTTCTTCTTTGGTTTCCAGATTATGCCCGTAGGTACTCGCGCCATGGCCTAGGCTGTCGATGGGGATGCCAATGTCCTCCGACAATTTGTCCAGGGGATAAAGCCCAAGTGTCTGGCCCAACAAATCATACGCAATCACACCATCCGGCGACGGTGTTCTTTGCCATCCCAACGCGTCGTAAAACGACGCCAGTACCTCAACATTGCGCGCGCCTAGCGTGACAAGACTGATACGTTGGTCCAAGGTCTGCTCCTAACCGGCTAGCAACAAAACTTCCTCGATTGCAGATTCGATCATTCCAAGACAAGGCCCGTCGGAAAAACGGTGATCGGCGCTTTTGACCAGCGTCAGTCTCATATCGGGGCAATTTGCATGCTCCATCAGACGCAATGCTGTTTCTGTGCTCACTGCGGTATCCGACGTCCCTTGCAGGCACCGCACCGGAAATGGCAAATCCAACGGACTGCGAAGAACAAGCTGTTTTCGGCCATCGTCGATCATTCTTGCCGTGACCACATAGGGCTCCATGTAGTCCGACGGCAATTCAACCCGCCCCAGTTTGCGCAATTGATCCTTTTGTGCCGGGCTGAAGTTTTGCCAGTATCCATCTTCGGTAAAATCAGGTGCAGCCGCTATTGTGACCAGTCCAGCGATGCGGTCCGGCATCCTTTTTGCCAACAAAAGAGCCTGCCAGCCGCCCATAGATGACCCCACGAGCAAGACTTTTCCTTCTGTTTTCTGCTTTACGATCTCAAAGCTGTCCTCGGCCCAATCGCCGATGCACCCCATCTCAAATTTTCCAGATGATTGACCATGTCCGGAGTAGTCAAATCGGAGGAATGCATGTCCCTGAGCTTTTGCCCATGTCTCAAGATGAATGGCTTTCGTGCCTTCCATGTCGGACTTTAAACCGCCAAAAAAAACAACACATGGCTCGCGCCCTGCGGTCACGTGATAGGCAATTTTGCGGCCTTCTGGCCCGTCGCACATGCGCGGTACGCTCATGGAAACATCCTTTTGATACAATCATGCGCGCAAGCAAAGGGGGTCGGCAATCCCCATCCGAAAATTTTTATGTGAGCACATTGTCACGTGACTGTTTTATCACTTATAAGATAGCAATGGATTCGATTTTCAAAGCTCTTGCCGATCCCACGCGTCGCAAACTGCTCGATAGTCTGCACGCCAAGCCAGGGCAAAGCCTGCAGGACCTCGAAGGGCAACTCGATATGACCCGATTTGGTGTGATGAAACATCTTGGCGTGCTGGCAGAAGCAAAGCTGATCGTAACCCATAAAAAAGGTCGGTTTAAATACCACTACCTCAACATGCTTCCTTTGCAGGAAGCCATAGATCGCTGGGTTGAACCCTTACTCCAACAACCAGCGGCGCGAGCGGTGCTAAGTCTCAAATCTCAACTTGAAGGATCACCGAAGATGACCAAACCCGATTTCATGATGCAAACCTATATTCATTGCACCCAGGATGCGCTGTGGCATGCTCTCACGGACCCTGAAGCAAATGCCGCCTATAATTTCGTTGTGGGCAGCTGCACCCGCGAGGGCAATAAGCTTATTTTCAACTTTCCCGATGGCAGCGCGATGTTGGTTCTTACGGAAACTAAATTGACCCCAAAAACGCGAATTGAAAGCACGTTCGAACCGCATTGGGCGGGTCCCGATGTACCGCTGGAGCAGTCGCGTTTTGTCTATTTAATAGAACCACAGGGGGAAAATTGCATGCTTACGTTAGAGCATTATGACATCCCCGCAGGCCAAGATGGTATTGCCGATGGCTGGCACCGCACGCTTGCAGGTTTAAAAACATGGCTTGAGACCGGGCAATCAGTTCGTTTCGCATACGATGAAGCACAGGCGTGAGGCATACCGCTGAAGGCACATTCGGCCGAATTGCGGAGTTAATCGCGTTTCTTGCTTTATCCTTTGTGCCCAATTCAGGCGTTCTCTTGGTCACATTTTCACCAATGGCTTAGTGCAATGACTTGACGTGGTGGAAACCGCCGTTGGGCTTTCCTTTATCAGTTGGTGGTTCGAAAACTGCGCATTAGAACCACCATCCAAAGGCGTAGTTCTCTCCCACCTTCTAACTTTTAAGGATGGACCAAGCAGTTAGCGCTGCCGGGCTCGTAGAAACACTGTCGCGGTTACAACCTTCCAAAACTATATATGGAAATTTCTACGACGCACAGCGCCCTAGTCAGATACCGCCGTTTTCTTAGACCCATTTGTATAGCTGCCAGGTTTCTTTCTTGGAGGATTTCGCCAGCGAAACCAAAATTACCTCTGAAAACTACCCGCTTACATAGGGTGAAGAATCCGGGCGATAGAACACTTTTTGATTGTGCAAGCGACCCAACAGCTCTTCGTTTTCCCGCTGATCCGATTCGATCACGGCGATTGATCGCAGATCGGCCGGGCTTTCGTCCGACAATGCACGCCGCATTTTACACAATTCGCGAGATCTGGCACGCAGCGCCTCTTCAATCACATCAACGTCGTGAATGCTAAGCTCGAAGGTGCGGTTGTAACGCGGCATATCAAGTCCTTTGGTCAGGCGGGTTCGTTGTCCTTGATGTCGGGAGTAACACGTGAAATGTCGCAGTCAACGTATTCTTCTGTATACCAACCACGGCTTCGCTTGACAGTTTGCAATGCAGAGGTCATCAGGCTCGCACATAAAACCCGCAACCGGGCGTCTCGTAGGCGCCAAACTGACGAGGAGCGCCCTAGATGGCACAAATCTCTCTCACCTTTCCCGATGGCAATGCTCGCTCTTATGACGCGGGTGTCACTGCAGGCGATGTCGCTGCGAGCATTTCGACTTCACTTCGCAAGAAAGCAATAAGCGCAACCGTCAATGGCGCGCACTACGATCTTGCCTGGCCAATTGAAGCAGATGCTGCAATCGCCATCCACACTCTTCAGGATGAAGAACAAGCCAACGAACTGGTCCGTCATGATCTCGCCCACATCATGGCGCGGGCGGTGCAGGAAATTTGGCCGGATACCCAGGTCACCATCGGCCCGGTGATCAAGGATGGCTGGTACTATGATTTCGATCGCAAGGAACCCTTCACTCCCGAAGATCTCGGTCTGATCGAAAAGAAGATGAAGGAGATCATCAACAAGCGAGACCCCGTCCGGACTGAAGTGTGGGAACGTGCCCGCGCGATCCAGCACTACGAGGACAAGGGTGAGCCTTACAAGGTTGAGCTAATAGATGCCATTCCGGGCGACGAGCCGCTCCGCATGTATTGGCACGGCGACTGGCAAGACTTGTGCCGAGGTCCTCACTTGCAGCACACCGGGCAGGTACCGGGTGATGCATTCAAATTGATGTCCATCGCAGGCGCTTATTGGCGCGGCGACAGTGACCGAGCCATGCTGCAACGGATTTACGGCGTGGCTTTCACCGGCAAGGAAAAACTACGCGCGCATTTGAACATGCTTGAAGAGGCCGCAAAACGTGATCACCGCAAGCTGGGGCGCGAGATGGACCTCTACCACATGCAAGAAGAAGCGCCTGGTCAGGTGTTCTGGCACCCAAACGGCTGGTCGATCTACACCGAATTGCAAGACTACATGCGGCGCAAACAGCGTGCGGCCGGCTATGTTGAAGTAAACACACCTCAAGTCGTAGACCGCAAACTGTGGGAAGCTTCGGGTCACTGGGATAAGTATCAGGAGCATATGTTCATCGTCGAAGTCGACGAAGAGCATGCACGCGAAAAAGCGATCAATGCTCTCAAACCGATGAATTGCCCTTGTCACGTACAGATTTTCAATCAAGGCTTGAAATCCTATAGGGATCTGCCGTTGCGCATGGCCGAGTTCGGATCCTGCAATCGGTACGAACCCTCTGGTGCATTGCATGGCATCATGCGTGTACGTGGATTTACCCAGGACGATGGGCATATCTTCTGCCGGGAAGATCAAATTGAAGCAGAATGCGCCGCCTTTATCACCTATCTGTCCTCGGTCTACAAAGAACTCGGCTTTGAAAGCTTTGAGATCATGTTCGCCACCCGGCCCGAAAAACGCGTGGGGTCCGAACAAAGCTGGGATCACGTTGAAGCGGCACTGGAGAATGCGATCAAGGCAACCGGCCATCCTTATACACTGGATGAAGGAGAAGGCGCATTCTATGGCCCCAAGCTCGATTTCAAATTGACCGATGCAATCGGTCGGGTGTGGCAATGCGGCACCTTTCAGGTGGACCCAAACCTGCCCGAACGATTGGATGCGACCTACGTTGCCGAGGACGGTGCAAAGCACCGCCCCTATATGCTGCACCGCGCTTGCCTCGGGTCTTTTGAGCGTTTCATCGGTATCCTGATTGAGAACTCGGCTGGCAAGTTGCCGTTTTGGCTGGCGCCACGACAGGTGTTTGTCGCATCGATTATTTCAGATGCGAACGACTACGTGCATGAGGTTGTTGCTCAATTGCGCGCGGCAGGTGTTCGAGCGGAGGCTGATACGCGCAATGAAAAGATCAACTACAAGGTGCGAGAGCATTCGGTAGGCAAGGTCCCGGTCATCCTCGCCGTGGGTGCACGAGAGGTGGACGAACGGACCGTCACAATCAGACGGCTGGGTGAAAAACAAACACGCGTCCAATCGCTAGAAGAAGTAGCTAATGCGCTTTCTATCGAAGCCACGCCACCAGACCAGCTGTAACAATCGAAAGTCTGATCAATTGCGAAAGAGCACAAGGAGGCTCTGAATTGTTACAATTCACGAGATTTGAGTGTAACAACTCGCTGTTCTGATGATATTTGCTAACAGCTCTGTGAAACACAGGATCGTCAGTGGATTGTTGGGCCTTCTACCCGTAATTATTATCGCATCATTGGCCTATTGGTCCGGAAAAAGGGAATAAAGATATGTCCAACACGATGAAAACAGTAGCAATCGCTGGTGCCGTTGCCGCGGCCATGGCCTCGCAAGTCACAACTGCTCAGGCAGCGTCCAAGGAAAAATGCTACGGCATCTCGCTCGCAGGCGCGAATGATTGCGCCGCAGGCCCGGGCACCACATGCGCTGGTACGTCTACGGTTGACTATCAAGGCAACGCCTGGACTCTCGTTGATGCGGGCACATGCACGGAGATTGATC
Source organism: Roseobacter sp. (assembly GCF_045106495.1). Classification (GTDB taxonomy): domain Bacteria; phylum Pseudomonadota; class Alphaproteobacteria; order Rhodobacterales; family Rhodobacteraceae; genus Roseobacter. The sequence goes on along the minus strand of NZ_JBGCEQ010000011.1, from coordinate 291,221 downwards.
TACCAGCAATGGCCGATGGCACAGCACGTGAAGGATCGCTGGAAGAACTCGATCGCGACCTGCCCGCTTAAAGCAGGATGCACATCTGGTCTGGCGGCCAAACCGCCGGACCTTCTTGCTTGAGATTAGACCAAAACGGAACGTCGGAGGGCCAAGATGCTAGACAGCGCTACTCGCTTTCAAAGCCTGCCGCCCACACCCGGCGTTGGATTTAAATCGCAACACTTCGATGACTTGCGGAAAGATCCTGGGCCCGTACAGTGGATTGAAGTCCATGCGGAAAACTATATGGGAGACGGCGGTCGACCAATAGCCCAACTGCGCGCCCTAAAGGAGCAGTTCGCGCTCTCCGTCCACGGCGTAGGTCTGAGCATTGGCGGTGAATCACCACTTGACCCCGATCATCTAGCACGCTTGAAAAAGCTAGTCGGCTGGGCAAAGCCTGCGCGCTTCTCTGAACACCTTGCATGGTCCACGCATGGCACAGAGTTTCTAAATGACCTTTTGCCCCTGCCCTACACGACCGCAACACTGGCGCGTGTTTCGGAACATATCGATCAAGTGCAAACGACCCTCGGATGCCAGATGTTACTCGAAAACCCATCGAGTTACCTGGTGTTCTCTGAAAGCACGTGGTCCGAGACAGACTTCCTCTCTGAATTGGTCCGACGGACGGGATGCGGCTTACTCTTGGACGTCAACAACGTTTTTGTCTCGTCCACAAACCTGGGTGTATCTGCTCAATCCTATATAGAGTCTTTTCCGCTTGAGGCCGTTGGAGAGCTACATGTGGGCGGTCATGACGAAGATACTGATGATCATAATGCTCCGTTGTTGATTGACAGCCACGGAAAACCCGTAGCAGATCCTGTCTGGTTCCTTTTGGAGCGAACACTCGCGGAAACTGGCCCAAGACCAGTTCTTGTAGAATGGGACAACGATGTGCCGGATTGGCAAACGTTGCGAGCCGAAGCCTCCAAAGCAGCGCAGGCTCTTTGTTGCGTCTCATGAACGTATCGCAGTCAGCTTTCCGTGGCGCTTTGCTGGACGCCGATCAAGATGTGCCAGCCGGCCTGCTTGATGCGCGTAACAAACCTGCAGGAAGCAGATATTCTGTATACCGAAACAACGTTGTTTTTTCCCTCATGGAAGCGCTACGCACTGCATTTCCGCTGGTTTACAAACTGCTAGGAACTCAGAACTTCGCAAATCTCGCAACAGTTTTCGTTCGGGATCACCCGCCGAGATCGCCCTTGATGGTGTTCTATGGCGCCGACATGCCGAATTTCCTGGAAGGCTTCGAACCACTGGCGCATCTGGGGTATTTGCCAGATTGTGCCCGTCTGGATCTCGCGATGCGGCAGTCATATCATGCGGCCGATATGGACCCAATAGACCCCGGGTTTTTGAACTATGGGCCTGAAAATTTGTTGCCGCTTAGATTGTCGCTCACCCCCTCAACAGTTCTTGTCAGGTCGGTCTGGCCATTGTTCGACATCTGGCAGGCGAATTTTGTCGATGGCGCCCCCAAACCTCGTGCCATTGCTCAAGACGTGATGATTGCGCGCCCCGAATTCGACCCGTCGCCACAATTGCTTGTTACTGGGGCGGCTGACTGGTTTGAACTCCTAAGGCAAGGGGTCCCATTCGGTGAAGCCCATGAAAGAATGGAGAAATCCATGCCCAAATTTGACCTCGCAGCGGCGCTTTCGCAGGCTCTGCAAGCCGGCGTTCTCACAAAATTCAAGACAAAGGACAGTTAAATGACCCCCCTTTACTTCTCCATGACAGAGCGCTTGTCGCGTGCGGATTGGTTACTTGCGAGCCTTGCGCGCCTCATTTTTGCTGGCACCCTTTTGATGTACTTCTGGGTGTCCGGGCTGACAAAGCTGGGCGAAGGGATCACGGGCCTGTTTCAACCCTCCGTCGGAGCCTATGCACAAATTTTCCCAAGGGCTATGGAAGCAGTAACTTATGACGCATCTCAATTGTCTTTTTTCCATTGGGCTGTCGTCGTCGCTGGAACGTGGTCGGAATTCATCCTGCCCGCATTGATCGTTATCGGTCTGCTAACGCGCCTGTCGGCACTTGGTATGATTGGTTTCATCGTCGTGCAGTCTTTGACCGATCTGATTGGACATGGTGGTCTGGAACACAAAGAGACCTTTGGTGCCTGGTTTGACCGCTTTCCAGATAGCGTTATCTTGGATCAGAGAAGCTTCTGGGTTTTCTTGCTGCTCGTTTTGGTCATCAAAGGCGCAGGGCCACTTTCGCTGGACAACGCGCTCATTGCACGAAAACAGGTCGTTTGAACTCAGGCAACGCCCAACTCCTTTTGCACCTCAGAGGTCCACCCCAAGTACATCTTGTCATCGGTCACGACTAATGGACGCTTCATCAAAGCCGGGTGGGCTCTCAGCAAGTCAATCGGCGGCAAAGTACGATCTTTCTCGTCCAAAGCGCGCCATGTGGTCGAACGTGTATTCATAAGGGCGCTACCAAACTTCACCAATGCAGCCTTTAAATCATTGTCAGACACGCCGTCGGTGCGAACGTCGAGAAACTCTGCTTGGGGCAAAAGTTTCAGGGCTTTCCGACAGGTGTCGCAGGTCTTTAATCCGTATAAACGCATATTTTACTCACATCTTGGGGTTTCCAGCGCTCAAATCGCGGCATTTGGGCTTGTTTCGCTTGATTTTTACACGCGAAGGCCAATGTCTTAAAGGGCAGCTTGAGAAAGTTTGAACAGGCTGCGGAAAAGAACCGCATCGGAAAAGCTGATGCGGCAGCAGATTGAATAAGGAGGCACGGGACTGATGCCAAACGGCACCGTGAAATGGTTTAACACAACCAAGGGCTACGGTTTCATCGCGCCCGAGAATGGCGGATCTGATGTTTTTGTACATATATCAGCCGTCGAGAGGTCGGGTCTAACCGGTCTTGCAGACGACCAAAAAGTTAGCTTTGAACTGTCCGAAGGGCGTGATGGCCGACAAATGGCCAGCGACCTCAAACTGCTTTAAGCTTTGACGCGTAGGCGAACAGGTTCGTTTTCCATGGTGCACGTCAGGATCTGGCATCATTTAAAAGGCGTCGCTTAGACCCAAATTGACCCGGATCATGCAGTGCAACTATGGTGCAGTGTTTTGCGCATCGAAGATACAAACCTTGTACGCAGAATGTTGCATGACCCTCATCTGGTTATCGTCGCACTCGTTCAATTGCCATGACATGCTCTCACCCCCAGAGCTCTATGCATCTCCGAAAAATGCCCAATTGCTCGGCCGATCGAGATAGAGTTACTCATGGTTTCGAAACGAGGATTTCGAACGTGGCAAAACGATGCGTAGTCTCCGATCTGGGTAAAAGAACCACTGCAATTGCCGTTCCCCATCCGCGTGTAACAGCTTGACAAACTAAGTCGAAACATCATCCCGTCAGTTCCAGACGTCTCTACTGAATTCTGACGTCTATTCTAACGTGCTCCACAATTCTAAAATCTTTGCTATGATTTTAGGTGTTAATATCTCGTCCCAACGGAAACTTATATGGTCAGTACCAATGCAACGAAACGGGTGCGGCGGGGCGAATTCGCTAGCAATTTCAAAAATCTCCGCTTTGGAGTTATATCAGCAATTTGAACGACAATCATGCAGCTCGAAAATCACCCGATTACACCCATAAATTCCCGCCATTCGCCTTTGCTCATTCCAGACGTCTCCTGCGTTACCTCATCACCTTTCAGCATGCGTCTAACACATTCCAGCGCCTTGCCAGACATTGTGGCCCCGCCCAGCCGGTAGTCTTCGAAGGCGCCATAGGCAGCAGGCACCCAGTCGGCGACCATCGCGCAAATCGCGTCAGCGTAGACCCGGATTTCATATTGAGCATGTGAATCAGCGCGCAGCCGAAGGAAATGGAACAGGTTGTGCAAGTCAACTTTCCAGTACCATTGTGTATAGACATTCGCGGGCAGGTTCATCCGAGCCAGTTCGCGTGCCAAACCATCCTGTTTTTCACCGTCAGGGCCATCCTCAGAAATCATAGATTCGTAGTTGTCATACGCGCGATTGCTGTCAGATTTCAGGATTTCAAGCACGCGCGCGGCTTCCGCACCTTCGAGTACACCGCCGCGTCCCTGATTATTCACCACGGATTGTGCGTTAATATGTTCGGGTGCCGGAATATAGAATTCACGGTCCAGAATCGAATAGCGCGCGGAATATTCGTTTACGTTGGCGGTGCGGTGGCGGATCCATTGGCGCGCGACAAAGACAGGCAGTTTTACATGAAGCTTGATCTCACACATCTCGAAAGGGGTGGAATGCCAGTGGCGCATGAGGTAGCGAATTAAACCTTCATCATTCTGCACCGACTTTGTGCCTTTGCCATAGGAAACGCGAGCGGCCTGACAAATGGCCGCGTCGTCCCCCATGTAGTCAATGACGCGGACAAAACCATGGTCAAGGACAGGTTGGGCTTTATAGAGATGTTGTTCCATGCCGGGCGATACGGCACGCAGAGTTGGAGCGGCTTGGCTGCGTTGTTCTTCGATTTCGGCCTGTTGTTCAGGGCTCAGGGGCATGGGGGCGGTCCTTTTCGCGTGTGAGTCGGATTTTACTATATCTGGGTGAGAGTGAAGGCGGAACAACTATATGGGGTATTCTTGAAATGGTGCGGGATAGATCACAACTGTCTGATCCCACTGGTATCTGACGCTCTGCATGTTAGGTTCTTTGTCAGCAATCACTGAATGGGAGCGCGAAATGAGCCTTAAGTATTTGCACACGATGGTTCGGGTAAAAGATCTGGATACATCAATTGCGTTTTACAAGTTGCTGGGTCTCGAAGAGACACGGCGCATGGACAGCGAAGGGGGCCGTTTTACTCTGGTGTTTCTGGCCCCCCCTGATCAACCCGAGTGCCCGGTGGAATTGACATATAACTGGGATGGCGATGACGCTCTGCCAGACGATAGCCGACACTTTGGGCATTTGGCTTATCGCGTCGGGAACATCTATGATGTTTGTCAGCATCTCATGGACAACGGCGTGACAATCAACAGACCGCCCCGCGATGGCCACATGGCCTTTGTGCGATCACCCGACAACGTGTCAATTGAGTTGCTCCAGGAAGGCGACAATCTGGCGCCTGCCGAACCTTGGGCAAGCATGGAAAACACCGGCCATTGGTGATCATCCGAGCCAGCATTGCAGGGTTGTCGCTCTATGCGGGAGCGATCGAGGCTGGAGAGTGTCGTCTGGCCCTTGTTCTGGCGCTGGATGTTTCCAGTTCGATTGATGCCACTGAAGACGCTCTGCAACGCGGAGGTCTTGTGGCCGCTTTAACTGCGCCTGAAGTGCGCGCGGCTTTTTTTGCAACGGACCAACCGGTGGCATTGGCGGTTTTCGAGTGGTCTGGACGATATAATCAGCAAATATTGCTAGATTGGACCCTCATCCAAGAACCCGGCGACATTGCTGATATCGCCAGGATAATTGGTTCCAGCAAACGAAGTCACAATGATTATCCCACTGCAATGGGTTATGCTTTGGGGTTTGGCTCTCAGATGCTGCAACGCGCTCCTTCATGCCTTTACAAAACCATGGATATTGCGGGAGATGGTCAGAACAACGAAGGTTTTGGCCCTGCCGCGGCTTATGCAGAGTTTCCGTTTGCCGATGTGACTGTGAATGGTCTTGTTGTAAATGGTGCGGACTATGAGGCAGAAACAGGTCTGATCGCCTTTTTCAAGAGCCAGGTTCTTCATGGCCCCGGAGCGTTTGTGGAAATTGCACAGGGATTTGAAGATTATGAACGGGCCATGCGTCGCAAGCTTGAAAGAGAATTGACGCCCTCGGTGATCGGATCAGGCTCCCTAACCGGTCCGCGTGTTCCAAAAGGGTAAAAAACCATGCGCAGTCTGCTGTATACCGCCTTACTAGCCATCGCCGCCTCCCAAGCTGCAGTGGCTAATTGCAGGCAAGCGCTGGCACTCGGGTTGGACGTATCCGGCTCAGTCGATTTACGTGAATACAGGTTGCAGTTGGATGGCCTTGTGGCCGCCCTTGGTCATCCTGAAGTGGTCAGCGCTTTGTTGGCTGCCCCAAACGCGCCGGTTTCCTTGATGGTTTTTGAATGGAGTGGTCCAACAGATCCTTCCGTTTTGGTACCTTGGACGTCGGTGACCGACGCTGATGCGCTGGACAACATTACCCAAACACTGGCTAAAACAAAGCGCCGGAACGCTACTCCTGGTACGGCGCTTGGGGTCGCAATGACGCTAGGTGCAGTGTTCCTCGACCAACAGAAGGGCTGTTGGAAACGAACCCTGGACATTTCGGGAGATGGTCAGTCCAACCTTGGTCCGCGCCCCAGAGATGTCAAAAATGCGATTGGAGTCCGGGGTATTACAATAAATGCCTTGGTAATCGGATCAGATAATCAAGAGGCAGATGATACCCGACAATCTGAGATCGCCGAGCTTTCATCCTACTTCCGGTCGGAGGTCATTACGGGACCGGATGCGTTTGTGCAGACGGCCCTAGGATTTGAAAACTATGCCGAGGCCATGACTGCAAAGCTAATTCGTGAGCTCGATGGTTTGGCCTTCAGCGCTCTTCAGTAGATGTAGCGAATTTGATCTGACCAGTAGCGCTCCATGCGTTTGAGCGAGTGCGTAATGTCATCAATGCCGTCTGGTCCCAGCACACCTTTGGCTTCGAGACCATCTGCGTGGCGTGCGAAAAGTTCGGAAACAACAGTTCTTACCTTTTGACCTTTGTCGGTCAGTTTCACACGCACGGAGCGGCGGTCGATTTCGCAGCGTTGATGGTGCATGTAACCCATGTCCACCAATTTCTTCAGATTGTAACTGACGTTGCTGCCCTGATAGTAGCCACGGCTTTTGAGTTCGCCAGCGGTTACCTCATTGTCGCCAATATTGAAAAGCAGCAAAGCTTGGACGGCGTTGATCTCCAAAACGCCAACGCGTTCAAATTCGTCCTTGATCACATCTAGCAGCAAACGGTGCAACCGTTCTACAAGCGACAGTGCCTCTAGGTAGTTCACCATGAAGCCCTGGCTGCGGGAAACCGATGTGGTTTCCGAAGGAATTGGGTCTTGAATACTCATCTGCGCGCTCCGACTCGTTCTAATTTGGGCAGAATTTGCGCGGGAAAAGCCAATAATTCGTTAAAAGCCGGAAAAGAAGGCGTACGGTGCTCTTTCAAACAGATGTTTCGGGCAGTTGATCAATGATTTGTCGTATGAGTTCGCTGTAGGGCTTCGGGGCTGCAACTTGCCCGCTAACCCATTGATATAAGTCATGGTCGTTCTCGTTGAGCATATTGTCGTAGATGCTCAGTCCAGCGTCATCCATTGTGTCCAGACGTGCTTCGGCAAAGCGTTGCAGGATCAAATCCATCTCCTTGATCCCGCGTCGCATCGATCTCATTTTCAACCGCTTTACACGGTTGTTATGCGGCTCGCTCATGTGCCTCTTCTTTCAATGCAGTACGCAATTTCTTTTCCAACCGCCCCATTTGTTCGACACGGGCCATCATGTCGACGCGCAAATCTCGCAACTCGTTCAGGATTTCATTTGCCGACGCCGGTAGGATAACATCTTCCGCAGGTGCATCCAGACCTTCGCCTTGCCCATTGATCAACCACATCATTGACACGTTCAGCAAGCCCGCCATGATCGATAGCCGGTGCGCCCGGGGCTCGCTCATGTCATCTTCCCAAGCTCGGAGTGTCGCCACGCGTACACCCAGACGGCGTGCCAACTGCGCTTGTGTCATTTCCGACATCTCGCGCGCCGCAGCAACGCGGTCGCCAAATGTCGCCGCCTTTGGACCGTACCAATCTTTCGTATCGTGCATGCTTTGCTCTCCTTCGCGATGATCTCGCTTGAATGGTGGGGGGACGCCCCCTAATACTCGACCGTAATCCTATCAAATTGAGGCCGAAATGGAATTCCTGTCTACGACACTTGCCCGCGTCAAACCGTCTCCTACGATTGCTGTAACCACAAAGGCCGCCGAGTTAAAAGCAGCTGGTCGTGATGTCATCGGCTTGGGCGCAGGTGAGCCGGATTTCGATACACCACAGAACATCAAGGACGCAGCACTCGCGGCCATTGCATCCGGCAAAACCAAATACACCGCTGTCGATGGCATTCCTGAGCTCAAGCAAGCCATATGCGACAAGCTGATACGTGACAATGATCTGACTTACACCCCTTCCCAGGTCAGTGTGGGCTCAGGTGGTAAACAAATCCTTTACAACGCGCTGATGGCCACGCTGAATGAGGGGGACGAGGTTGTCATTCCGGCACCCTATTGGGTCAGCTACCCAGATATGGTGCTTCTAGCCGGCGGAACGCCGGTTGTGGCCGAAGCTTCGATCCAGACAGGTTTCAAACTGACGGCGGACCAGTTGGAGGCCGTGATAACCGACAGAACCAAATGGCTGATCTTCAACTCTCCTTCCAATCCGACAGGTGCCGGATATACGTGGGAAGAATTGCAACAATTGACCGATGTGCTTATGCGCCATCCGCATGTCTGGGTGATGACCGATGATATGTACGAGCATCTGGTCTACGACGATTTCAAGTTTTGCACACCTGCGCAGGTCGAACCCCGGCTCTACGACCGAACGTTGACAGTTAATGGCGTTAGCAAAGCCTATGCCATGACCGGTTGGCGCATAGGATATGCCGCTGGTCCTGAAAAGCTGATTGGTGCCATGCGCAAGGTTCAATCACAAAGCACCTCAAACCCTTGCAGCATAAGCCAATGGGCAGCCGTAGAAGCGCTGAATGGCCCTCAGGACTTCCTGGCTCCAAATAATGAGACATTCCGGCGCCGCCGTGATTTGGTGGTAGACATGCTTAATGCGGCGATCGGCATCCGGTGCCCCGTGCCGGATGGGGCATTCTATGTCTACCCGTCGATCGCGGGCTGTATTGGGAAGACATCGGCGGGTGGCACTGAAATTGTCGACGATGAAGCCTTTGCAACAGCATTGTTGGAGGAAACCGGAGTGGCCGTCGTATTTGGTGCCGCATTCGGCCTGTCTCCCAATTTTCGCGTCAGCTACGCCACATCGGACAACGCACTGAAAGAGGCCTGTGCCCGAATCCAGTCGTTTTGCGCAAAACTAACCTAGGAAGGGCATACCTGTGGCGGAGGAGGTGACAGGGTACTATTTTCGGATTCGAGAAAACGGAGCAGTTGTATTTCGTGTCGATACCGAGAATCGTCAGCATCGCGTCGAAATGGATAAAATTGCTGTTGTGAATATCGACAGTGGCGAGATCAAGCCAAGCCAGAATGTGCAAATCTCTGATGATGATCTGGCCGCAATTCAGCGCTGGTTGGATCAGCGCAGGCAATTGTTAGCGAACCGCCATATGGACGACATTCACCGCACCATCGACCATATGAACCTGACAACCCAATGGGCACAATCGCGGGCAACCGATGCGCAGCTTGAAAAAATGACAGACGAAATGTTACTGGCAATGCACGATCTGCGCTCGACTTTGCTTCGTAGGAAGGCAGAACGGCTTTCTGAGTAAGCAAAGCGTAAATAATCCTTTTGGTGCCTTTTGCCTGTCTCGTACCTTGCTGACGTCCTGGTGGAACTACCTAAATTTTGCGCCAAGGTCGCAACCAATTCGCGAACAAATTTGCGATTTTTTCGGGCTAGTTCGAATGCAGTATTCTTATTTCATTGGCAAGTTGCAGTGCAGGCACCGGACAGTCGGGCGGTCAAATTCTCCTGATCCATTTGGCCAGGACCAAGATGAACCGTAATCCCAAAAATCTTTGTGTCCCTGTTAAATCTTTCTTGATGCATGGCGGCTCTAATGTTGCTCAGTAACAACAACACTCGGGGTTCCAACTATGTTCCAATTTTCGCGTGCGGCTGCGTTTGCCGCAATGACAATGGCGGCATTGCCCGCCGCAGCCCAACAAGGCGTCACCGACAATAGCATTGCTTTTGCCCAAGTCGCAGCTTTGGAAGGTCCAGCATCTGCTTTGGGTATCGGCATGCGTCAAGGCATTATGGCTGCATTTGAAGAGGCCAACCGCGCCGGCGGTGTCAATGGTCGTATGCTGAGCTTGACAAGCATGGATGACGGCTATGAGCCTGACCGCTCCGTGACCGAGGTGCGTGCAGCCATCGAGGGCGACAACTATCTGGCGCTTATCGGTCCCGTCGGCACACCAACGACCAAGGCGACACAGCCGATCGCGACAGAAGCTGCGATGCCGATGATTGCGCCCTTCACTGGTGCGGGTTTCTTGCGAGATCCGTCCTTGCAGAATGTTGTCAACTTGCGCGCGACTTACGATGCGGAAACACAGGCATGGATCGACCATCTGGTCGATGAAATGGGCCTCACAGAGATTGCAATTCTATATCAGGACGACGGCTTTGGACGTGTCGGACTTTCAGGTGTAACAAAAGCGCTTGAAGCGCGCGGCATGACACTTGTGGCTGAAGGAAGCTACACGCGTAACACCGTCGCGGTCAAATCCGCGCTCTTGGAGATTCGCAAGGCAAAGCCTCAGGCAGTTGTAATGGTTGGAGCGTATAAACCTCTGGCAGAATTCATTAAACTGTCCCGGAAAATGAAAATGGACCCAACTTTTGTGACCATTTCTTTTGTGGGCTCCAAAGCTCTTGCCAGTGAATTGGGCCCAGATGGCGACGGCGTTATTGTGAGCCAGGTCGTACCGCAGCCATGGGACGACAGCCTGCCAATTGTTGCGGAATACCAAGCAGCACTTACAGCTCTGGATGCTGCAGCAGAGCCAGGTTTTGTGTCTCTCGAAGGTTATGTTGCTGGTCGACTGGCAATAGAAGGATTGCGCAAAGCGGGCGCTGATCTGAACCGAAACAGCTACATGACCGCAATGAACAATCTCGGTACTGTCGATTTTGGCGGTATGACGCTGACTTTCGGCCCGGGCGACAATCAAGGATCCGACGATGTGTTCCTGACGCGCATTCTGCCCGATGGATCTTTTGAAGCCATGGGCGCTGGTAGCTGACAAACGGTGAGCCCGGTTCAGAACCGGGCTCTTTTCACCACTTGATGCAATTGCGGGGATACCCGCAAAACTTCACTGGAGGGGCACCCTATGTCTTCGGTTGTTTCGAATTTCTTTGGATCTGTTTTGATGCGACTAGCGTTGGTCTATGGCGCCATGGCCGTCATGACTGGTGCGGCAATTATAGTAGGCTGGATGGTGTTTCAATCCATCGCGCTCAACATGTCGGTGTTGTCTGACGAAAGACTACCTGAACTGCGCAATAGCGCCCATGTTGTGACCAGGGCAGACCAAGCCGGAGATCTGCTCTCAAAAATCCTAATGGCTCGGACTTTCGAAGAACTAATTAATCTAGACAAAGAAACAAAGCTTGCGATCGAAGAGTTGACGACTGCAACAGAAAACCTAGGAGAAGAACAAGCGCGAATACTTTCGGAAAGCATTGATCAAGTAAATTCAGCGCTTTTCGATTTGCTTTCCGCTCAAATGGACCAGATGAGCCGCGCCAACAGCCTAACGGCCGACGTTGAAAATGCTTTGCGTTTGGCAACAGAATCAAGCGCGTTACTCGATCAGGCGACAGATGACGCTTATTTTGACCTCGTAATGGGCGCTGATGAGACAATCTCGACAATTGACGCGACTCTGACCCAATTGATTGAAAGCGATTTCGCACTCTATCAAGCAACTCTTCAGATGCGAGCTGAAGTTAATTTATTGACAGGCTTAGCCATGAGCGTGTTGAAAACGAGCGATACCGCAATGATGTCGATCCTTTCGGATTTGGCGAACGCTGCGCTGGCTCAAGTTTCTCAATTGATGCCAACCCTGGAACAAAACGAAGCAACTGCCGAACTTCATTTGATTGTCGTCGAAGCGCTCCCAGACATTCAAAGAGTATTATCTCAAACGGGCGGACGTGTCTCCGCCGAAAGGATCTTGTCATTCAGACAAGGGATCGACGCTGCACTCTCATCCGCTTTGGACGACATCTATTTTCAGTTGGTCATTAACAGCGATGACGCCAAAACAAGTAATGAAGACTCAATTAGAACCCTTATGGATGACCAGGTTACGCGCATCAGAACCCAAGCCGCACTGGACTCTGCGTCGAAGTCCTTTTTTGCGGCAGCCATGCAAACGGCCCTTGCCCGCGATGCAAGCGAACTCGCGATGTTGCAAGATGCCTTGCTTGTAAACCGGGAAGAACTACACGACGCAATGGCGGGTGCACCGCAAGAAATCATTGATAAAATAGAACAAATGCTGGAAATCTCTGCTCCGGATACAGGAATAGCTGCAACGAGAAGCGCAGCCTTAGCTGCACAGGCAAGCGCGGCCGTCGCCTCAAATTCAGCGGCCAACGCTGTTCAGAAGATAGCAACCGATATTGGAGTCTTCGCCGCCAACGCACAAAACGAGATCGATGAAACCGCCGCAGCATTGAATAAAGAAGTCGCTTTAGCACGGGCCAGAATGCAGCAGATCGGATTTGCCAGCCTGGTATTGGTTACGCTTGCCCCGCTGTTGATCTGGATAATGGTCACGCGTCCATTGAACAAGGTGACATCGGTAACCGAACGTTTGGCGCAAGGTGACTTGTCCGAAATTGAAAACGTCGGAACACGACACGGAGAAATAGCAAGAATGGCTAAAGCACTGCAAGTCTTTCGCAGTGGCGCTTTGGAACGTATTCAATTGCAGGACGAAGATAAGCGTAGACAAGCAGAAGCGGTTGAATCAGAACGAGCCGCGGAAAGGGCACAGCGCGAGGCCGAAGCCCGCGACCGCGAAGCAAAAGAAACGCAAGCGCGCGAAGAACGTGAGCGTGAAGCAAAAGAAAATGAGAGAAACGAAAAAATTCGAGCTGAAGCTGAAGCGGAGCGAAAAGCACGCTCTGACGAGCAGGAGGCGGTTGTCAGCGAATTGGCGAAAAGCCTAAAGCGTCTTTCTGTTGGAGATTTAACCCATACGATCGAGACGGAATTCCCCGGAGCATACGAAGCTTTGCGCCAAGACTTCAACGCAGCAATAAACAATTTAGCCGAGCTCATGCGCCAGATCGGTGACAGTTCCGAATCGATTGATGCAAGCAGTGCCGAAATCGCGTCTTCATCTCTTGATCTTTCTCGGCGTACAGAGAAATCAGCCGCGACCTTAGAAGAAACGGCTGCCGCGCTGAGCGAGTTGACGAGCAGCGTGTCTACAGCGGCAAAGGGGGCTTCAAACGCGTCATCTACGGTTGATGTTGTCAAAAACGACGCCCAATCAAGCCGGAAAGTGATGCATCAAGCAGTCGGAGCAATGAGTGAGATAGAGGAATCATCTGCGAAGATTTCGAAAATAGTTGAAGTCATTGATGGCATCGCATTCCAGACCAATCTTCTGGCGCTAAATGCCGGCGTCGAAGCCGCGCGTGCAGGAGATGCTGGGCGTGGTTTCGCCGTAGTTGCATCAGAAGTTCGTAGTTTGGCGCACCGTTGCTCAGAAGCAGCATTGCAAATCAGCAATTTGATATCCGAGTCTACAAATCATGTCGAAAATGGAGTTTCGCTCATCGACAAAACGAGCAGTGCGCTTGAAACGATTCTCAAAGGAATCTTTGACGTGTCACAAAACGTTAACGAAATCGCCAATTCTGTGAACGAACAATCAAGCGGTATTGGCGAAATCAACTCTGCGATGGAACAGTTGGATCGCTCAACTCAACAAAATGCGGCAATGTTCGAGACAACGACTGCGGCAAGCCAGGCACTTACAGGAGAATCTGGAAAGCTCGCAAAGTTGGTCTCCGGATTTGTAGTACGAAACAGTTCAAATCAAAACATGGCTGACGAAGACGAATTGATGGAAGAGAGTATTCAAAAGCGAGCCTGAGCTGTGATTGTCAAGCTTTCATCGATACTTAGTCGAGCCAATTTGGTTATCCTGGAAAAACGAAAAACTGCTTTCGTCCAATGCTCGACAACAGGAGAAGAATGCCCGGAAAATCAGCCTTTAGCTATGGTTCAATCTCAATCTCCCAAACAGTAAGCGATGATCACGTGTTGAAAAGAAAGTGCAATACGTCGCCATCGCTTACGACGTAGGATTTGCCCTCCGAGCGCATCTTACCGGCTTCTTTAGCCGCTGTTTCTCCTCCCAGAGAAACGTAGTCAGCATAGGAAATCGTCTCCGCTCGAATGAAGCCTTTCTCAAAATCGCCGTGAATAACCCCGGCGGCTTTGGGCGCGCTTGTACCGCTTCGAATGGTCCATGCGCGTGCCTCTTTCGGACCAACCGTGAAATAGGTCTCCAAGTTAAGCAATGAGTATCCAGCTTGAATCAATCGGTCGAGGCCAGCTTCTGACAAGCCCATTTCATCGAGAAACATCGCCGCGTCATCAGTCGCCAATTGGCTGATTTCCTCTTCTATTTGCGCCGATATTACAACATGCGCATTGCCTTGAACTGCTGCCATTTCAGCAACCTTGCGCGAATGCGAATTACCGGTCGCAGCATCTGCCTCACCGACATTGCAAACGTATAGCACTGGTTTTGTCGTTAGGAGTTGTAAGAGTTTCCATGCACGTAAATCGTCATCATCCACATCAACCTCACGTGCAGGTTTACCTTCCTCCAAAACAGCAAGAGCGGCTTTCAGCAATTTTTCCTGTTGAACCGCTTCCTTGTCACCTCCCCGAACTTTGCGCACGATGGTCTGTAAGCGCTTCTCTATGCTCTCAATGTCGGCAAGCATAAGCTCTGTTTCAATGGTTTCGGCATCTGCGACCGGATCGACACGCCCTTCAACATGGGTGACATCACCATCTTCAAAGCAGCGCAGTACATGCGCAATCGCATCGACTTCGCGAATATTTGCTAGAAATTGGTTGCCCAGTCCCTCTCCTTTGGACGCGCCTTTAACCAATCCGGCAATATCTACAAATGTCATACGGGTTGGAATAATCTGTTTTGAACGTGCGATATCGGCCAATTTGTCGAGTCGTGTATCAGGAACGGCAACTTCTCCGATGTTCGGTTCAATGGTACAGAATGGGAAATTAGCTGCTTGTGCAGCAGCCGTACGTGTCAATGCATTGAAAAGTGTGGATTTACCGACATTCGGCAATCCCACGATACCCATTTTGAAACCCATTTCAGCGTCCTTTTTGCTGGCGCTGTTCCTAGGACCTTGGTCAGCTTAAGACAAGTCCTTACGCTGGCGTCTATCCTCACGGGCATGAAAGATCAAAAACCATGCTAGCAGGATAAACATCGGGTGACTCAATCCACCCGAAAACACCAACGCCGGTACCCAAATTAAAAAAACGATAACCGCAATGATGGGGCGACCTGTGAACAAAATGGAAAGAGGTGGAAGCAGAATGGCGAAAATATAGTTCATCGAAAAAACCTAAGCGCTAATTCGAAAATCAAAAGAGTAAAAATCCTTTGTTTCAACATAACCCCGCTGTATTTTCCTAAGACCGGGTTTAGTGACACATTGATTTCCCATTTTATTTTGGGCATTGCAGGGGAAATTAAAAAAGGCACCCTTCATGACCCGTATAGACGCCAAATTTGCAGAGCTTACCAAACTGGGGAAGAAAGCATTTGTATCCTATGTGATGGCGGGCGATCCCGATTTTGATACTTCCCTAGAAATTGTCAGCGGTCTGCCCGCTTCTGGCGTCGATGTGATCGAATTGGGATTGCCATTTACCGACCCAATGGCGGACGGACCAACCATACAACTCGCCGGCCAACGCGCATTGGATAGCGGTATGACGCTGGAACGGACATTAGATCTGGCACGCGCCTTTCGAAAGACAGATGATACAACGCCCATTGTCCTTATGGGATACTACAACCCGGTTTATAGCTACGGCGTCGAGCGCTTTCTAGAAAAAGCCAAAGACGCAGGGATCGACGGGCTGATTATTGTAGATTTGCCACCGGAAGAAGACAGCGAACTTTGCCTGCCTGCCCAGGCGGCGGGGTTGAACTTCATTCGCCTTGCCACGCCCACAACGGATGAAAAACGTCTGCCTCGGGTACTTCAGAACACTTCCGGTTTTGTCTACTACGTATCAATCACCGGCATTACGGGTGCAGCCGAAGCGCAAGCTGGCGATGTTGGCCCGGAAGTCGCGCGCATTAAGAAAGAAGGCAATCTCCCCGTGATTGTTGGGTTTGGTGTCAACACTCCAGAAAAGTCGCGAGCCATTGCGAGCGTGGCGGACGGCGTTGTCGTCGGATCCGCGATAGTCAGTAAGATTGCTGCAGGCGAACCGGTAAACGATGTGTTGCGTTTTGTGCAATCCCTTGCCGACGGTGCTCACTCAGCCTGATGATGGGCGGGATGAAACCCCATTCCGGTCCTCATCCAGAAACATCCGCAGATCTTTCAGCATTGGCAGGATGCCCTGCAATCGCTCTACATCAATGCCGCTTGCCAGTCTTTCGAAGTCGGGTCCCAGGTCTGCAATGACCTGGCCTCTCATAGCCCGGCCCTTGTGACTCAAAAAAACCAGTTTAGAACGGCCGTCGTCTGGGTTTGGGCGCACTTCGACCATGCCATGAGCCTGCAGTCCCTTGATTGTGTGGGTCATGGATGTTTTTGGCACCTGGAAGGCGCGCGCAATATCAATGAGCGCGCGCCCATCGCCCAGCCGCGTCAGGTGATTGACGACGGCAAAGTGAGGCGCAATCAAGCCATCAGGCAAGCGCATCTCCAGCAAAGTACGGCTAAGTTGTTCGATGATGCCGATCTCATTGAACACTTCAAAAAATACGGCACCGTTGTTGTCAGGCATTCATCAACTTTGCTTCAAGAGGCCAGCGCGGCGTGCGCGGTGTTTCCGGACCGTAGCCCAAACGCCCGAGCATTTGAACCGTTTGGCCATTCGTGGCCAGCAAATCGTGCGCGCGTGCATAGTGTGGCGCCATTTCAGGGTATTCCTGCAAGCATTGGCTTACCGGATGGAGGGACACACCAAGCTCTCTGCATTTCAAATTGAGCCGCAGCCAACGACGCCCTGAATCGAGCTGTTCCAAGCGCGTGTTGGTCACAGATGTTAAGCAGGCATATGCGGGCGTTGCCGCCAGCATTTCCGAATAAATTTTGGCGCCTTCTCGAGATCCTGTGCTGTCGGGATCTTGCAAAAGTTCCCGACTCATTAGCCCTGTCAACATGAGACTTTCCAGGAACGGACCACCCAGATCGATTCCGTCCGGATTTGCGTTGATCTCGGATTTGCCAAACCGCATGAGATCAATCGACTCCTGCATTGCGCGCGGAGTGCGTGCCTCGACATCCCATGCTTCCCAAGTGATTGATTTAAGATCATAAACAGTGGATTCATCGGTGTAGATGTCTGCAAAAAGTTCAAGCTCATTGGCATGTGCCGGAGTTAAAGGCTTGGTTTCGAAAGGCTCTTTGCAAGAGCGCCGATCCATCACGTGATCAAAGAGCGGGTCGCGAGTACCGCCGGGCGCAAAAACGGCCACGGCCAGGGGTCCTCTCTCGCCTTCGGGATAAAAGGTCAGATCTACCGCAAAACCAGCAGCGCCGGCAGCCATCACCATGAGTTCAAGAAAACACCCCAGACCAATGGTGATCTGGCGATCAAAAGGGTCAGTTTCCGGTAATCTTCGTGTGGCATCTTGGCGCAAAACTACCGTGTCATTGCCTTCCAGCGCCACCTGCCAAGGCTGCAAATTATGAGGATTCGGCGCCAGCAGCGCAAAACTGAGCGCATTCAACCGCGGGTCGTCGTAATCACCCGCTGCATCCCATGGCGCGAGTGCATTTTTCGGCGAGCGAGTGGTGAGAAAAGCAGCAGCAGAAGCAGATGCGGCAAGGACAGTTCCCCTCCGATGAGTGAGATTGCTTTGCGGCGAGACAGTGTCATTTTGGTTATCCTTTCATTTGGTACGATTTCGCACTTCTTATATAGTGCGAAATCGTACCATTCAAGGCAAAGATAATCACGGATGGCCAATTGATCTTCTTCCGCACGATTGGTAATGAAAAGTTACCAATCTGAGGGGTTAGCATGCCGATCATCACAACAATCCAGGATCTCAAAGACCTGCATCGACGCAGAACGCCGCGCATGTTTTACGATTATGCTGAATCAGGCAGCTGGACGGAAACTACATTCCGTGAAAACACAACGGATTTTGAAAAAATCAGACTGCGTCAGCGCGTAGCTGTCGACATGACAGGGCGGAGCACCGCCAGCCAAATGATCGGACAGGACGTAGCTATGCCCGTGGCATTGGCGCCAGTGGGATCCACGGGCATGCAGCATGCAGATGGTGAAATTTTGGCAGCAAAAGCCGCGGAAAAATTCGGTGTGCCCTTTACGCTGTCTACAATGTCCATTTGTTCAATCGAGGATGTGGCCGAGAACACAAGCACACCGTTTTGGTTTCAACTCTATGCGATGCGCGACAAGACGTTTATCAAAAACATCATTCAACGTGCCAAGGATGCCAAGTGCTCAGCTCTGGTGGTGACGCTTGATCTTCAAATCCTCGGACAGCGGCACAAGGATCTCAAAAACGGGCTGAGTATCCCAATCAAACCCACGTTGCCAAACTTGTTGGATCTGGCCACAAAGTGGCGATGGATTGCAGGGATGTCCAAAACGAAACGTCGCCAGTTCGGCAACATTGTAGGCCATATTGACGGGATCAGCGATCTATCATCCTTGTCAGTCTGGGCTGCGGAAAGTTTTGATCCAAAACTGAATTGGGAAGAGGTCAAGGAAATCAAGAAAATGTGGGACGGGCCGCTCATATTGAAAGGCATTCTGGATGGGGAAGACGCCAAAAAGGCGTTGGACGTGGGTGCAGATGCCATTATCGTTTCCAACCATGGCGGTCGCCAGTTGGATGGGGCGCTGTCCTCCATCAGGGCGTTAGGACCGATTATGGATGTCGTCGGCGACAAGGTCGAAGTGCATTTGGACAGCGGTATTCGGTCTGGCCAAGACGTTTTGAAGGCCATCGCAATGGGAGCCAAAGGGACCTACATAGGTCGCGCGTTTGTACATGGGTTGGGCGCCATGGGCGAAGCGGGCGTGGCCAAGGCCCTAGAGGTGATCCACAAAGAATTGGACACAACAATGGCGCTGTGCGGCGAGACAAATGTAAGTGATTTAGGGCGTCACAACCTTTTGGTTCCGCATGATTTTGCAGGAAACTGGCAAGAATGAACCCGCAGCGCGATCCGCGACTGCATTGATTGGTTCAGCTAATTTCCGCTTGTCGCCGCACACCACGCGAAAGCGCCGGAACGATGGTCGCGCAAGCCAGAAGCAAGACACCTGAAATGACAAAGAATGCAGCTCGCAAACCAAAAATCTCAGACGTGTATCCCATCAACGGTGGCCCGAGAAAGAACGCGCCATATCCCAGGACAGACGCTCTGCTGATCGCGGCAAGCCGCGCTTTGGGTGGCACGATGCGCCCCACCAAGGCCAGCGTCAAAGGGGCGAGAACAGATATTCCCAAACCACCCAGGCCAAATCCGAAGTAAGCGACCCATAGGGTTGGCGCGGCTCCCGCAAGCGCCAAACCAAAGGCCGACATCACACAGGCGCAAACCATCATGACCGTGTCGGAAACCCGATGTGCTATTCCATGCCCGGCCAGACGCCCAATACCCATGGTCAGACCCAAAATCGCGGGTCCCAGTGCTCCCTCGCCGGCACCGCCACCGAGCGTGCGTTCCAAATGCAAGGCAGACCATCCCTCTGCAGATGCCTCGGACAGAAAGGCGACCATGACCAATAGCCCGGCCAACCAAACCAATCCTTGCGGGACGTCAGCGTTCTGCGGGATACCCGTTTCCATTTCTGGGGGCGTTTGAGGCTCGAGCATCATCCACGCAAGGACCACGATTACGAGACCAAGCGCGGAAAACACTTGGAAGGGCAACCAACCAAGCTCACGTAATGCTCCGGTCATCAGAGCCGCACCAGCGTAGGTGAACGAATAAAGAGCGTGGTTCAAATTCATCAAGGGTCGACCCGTACGGGCCTCAATCTCGGAAACGCGCACATTTATCAGGACATCCACCACGCCAGAACCGGTGGCCGCAAGCAACATGCCGAGCGTAAAGGCAACGACTTCGGTGGCGGCCCCTGCCACCAGCATCCCGGTCCCAACCAAACAGGCAAATGCCGGCAATGCCCAGCGGCCCGCGAGACGATCGGCCAGTGGAGCAAACCACAGAGCTGCAAGCGCACCCATGGAAGACAGCAATATCGCCGTTCCCAAGGTTGCATCAGAGGCACCAATAGCGGCTTTGATTGCAGGCATTTGCGCAAAGCAAGTTGCCCAGGCGCACCCGATGACCAGAAAGCCAGCAAGGGGTTTGCGGGAGTGTTTTACGTCGTTTATCAAACCCATGTTTGATCCGTGACACGCGACCACGGCCCCTGCAAGAGAAGGCGCGCGAAAAACCTCTTTCATTGGCGCACAAACCGGTCTATAGGCACGGCTTCACGCGGAGCTACAGCCTTGGAGGAGCCCCGCCCTAAACATATTGGAGACAAAAGATGGCTGGAGAAGTTCCAGATCTTGAAGCTCAGGAACGGACGGGGACAGGCAAGGGCGCCGCTCGTCAGGCACGCCGCGATGGCATGGTTCCTGGGATCGTATTTGGTGGCGATGTCGACCCGCTGCCGATCAATATTCCGTTCAACGTGCTGATCAAGAAACTGCGCGCAGGACGGTTTAAATCCACCCTTTTCAACATGAAAGTGGATGGCCACGACGACGTGCGTGTAATCTGCCGCGATGTGCAGCGCCATGTAGTTAAGGATTTGCCAACGCATATCGATTTCATGCGTCTCAAGCGGACGACTAAAATCAACCTCTTCATTGCAGTTGAAGTCGAAGGCGAAGACGTGGCACCGGGCCTGAAAAAGGGCGGCGTTCTCACCCTGATCCGTCCAGAGGTCGAACTGATCGTGACAGCGGGTGACATCCCGGATCACGTTACGATTGATATCTCCGAAATGGAGATTGGCGACAACATCACGATCTCTTCGGTAACGCTGCCTGAGGGCGCGACGCCGACGATTGACCGCGACTTCGTGATTGCCCAGCTCTCCGCACCTGCGGGTCTGGCGTCTTCGGATGACGAAGACGAGGATGCCGGTGAAGATCAGGATGCATCCGAGGCAGAGGCAGAAGCGACCGAGGAATAGGGCGTTTCTAAAAGTGAATAGTGTAATACGGGGCCCTTTGCGGCCCCGTATTTCGTTTGCATACAGGCTTTGCTATGCTGCATCGCAACATGAGGAGCGATACCATGAAACTGATCGTCGGCTTGGGCAATCCCGGGAGCAAATATGCGCGCCACCGGCACAACATCGGCTTTATGGCGCTGGATCGTATTGCCGGTGACCATGGATTTGGCCCGTGGAAGAGCAAGCATCAAGGCAGTATCACGGAAGGCCGGTTTGGTTCAGATCGGGCGATCTTGCTTAAGCCCGAGACCTTTATGAACAATTCCGGCCAATCGGTGCAGGCTGCCATGCGGTTTTACAAACTGGAGCCGTCGGAGGTGATCGTGCTGCATGACGAGATTGATCTGACCCCTGGCAAAGTCAAACACAAGATGGGCGGTGGTCATGCCGGTCATAACGGGTTGAGGTCCGTGCATGCGCACATCGGACCCGACTACGCCCGCGTAAGGTTGGGCGTGGGCCATCCCGGCCACAAAGATCGCGTGCCGTCCTATGTATTGCATGACTTTTCCAAAGCGGATGAGGACTGGCTCGATGACGT
Source organism: Roseobacter sp. (assembly GCF_045106495.1). GTDB lineage: Bacteria > Pseudomonadota > Alphaproteobacteria > Rhodobacterales > Rhodobacteraceae > Roseobacter. Next base: position 269,358 of record NZ_JBGCEQ010000011.1, on the reverse strand, counting down.
ACTGCGTGGGGTGAGCGATGGTGCACCGTGGCTGGCGACCGGAGATGCCGCGAAATTCATGAATGCGGTTGGTATGCGCGTGTCGCCGCAGCGGTCCGGCACTGGACGGCAAAATCCCAAAGCGAAGGAAGCGGAATTGCCAGCAAAAGATGCGGTATCAATTGCACCTGAGCCCGAAGCCATGCCAGAACAGAAATCGGCCATGCAAAAACTGATGGAGCGGTTCCGGTGAGCCTCGCCAATGCGTTTCGCGAACAGGCTGCAAGCTGCGAAAAACTGGACTCACCTTTTATGGGCCAATTGCTGTGCGTTCTGGCAGACAACTGGACAGGCGGCAGCAAACTGGACGCCAAACTTTGCTCATTCTCTGGAGACATTGGTCCCGCGGGCGCATCCTTGCCGCTGCGCACAGCAGGCGGGCTGCACGCTCTTGTTCTGAGCGGGCGCGCGCGCGATCTTGTGGCCGTCTACCCGCCCCATAAAGTGGACGACGACACTCTTTGGCAGACTGTGAACTCCGCATTGCACAGCCATGAAGACTTCATTCTGGACTGGGTAGAAAGTCCGCCTCAGACAAATGAAGTGCGCAGATCCGCTGCCCTGATCGCCGGAGGATGCACCGTTGCGCGGCGGTTTGATCTGCCAATTGTCTTGTCCGAACTTGGGGCCAGCAGCGGGCTCAACCTCATGTGGGACCGTTATGCGTTATCGGTCCCTAACGGCACTTTGGGTGCCTCCGACGCAGTCTTGACACTGACACCAGACTGGGAGGGACCGAGCCCGCCAAAAGTCATGCCGGAGATTGCGACACGTGCAGGCGTGGATCTGAACCCGCTCGACCCTGCCAATGCTGAAGACTTGCTACGGTTGACCGCGTATCTGTGGCCGGATCAGCCGCATCGTCTGGCGCTCACCCGAGCAGCTGCCAGCGTCATGACCGCTCCCATTGTCCGCGGCGATGCCATTGACTGGCTTGCAGAACGGTTGGAAAGCGCGCCCGAAGGGAACGTTCACATGATTCAACACACAGTCGCCTGGCAGTATTTCCCGCGGGAAGCACAGGCCCGCGGAACGGCGCTGATCGAAGCCGCAGGCCGCGCCGCCACGGAATCAAGGCCGCTGGCCTGGTTGGCAATGGAAAGTGACGGTGACCGAACGGGTGCCATTGGCGCGGCTTTGACCTTGCGCCTTTGGCCTGGCGACGTGACGTATGATCTGGGGCGCGTAGATTTTCATGGGCGCTGGGTCAAGTGGCACGGTACGGGCGAACAGGAACAATCCTAAAATGCGCATTGTATTTCGATGGATCTTCCGCGTCGTCGCGGCACTGATCGTGGCCCTATTCGCTCTGGGCGCGTGGAAGTATGACGAGTTAAAACGACTAATGGCCGTGAACCGTCTCTTTCTACCCGACCGGATTGTCAGCAACTTCAGCCACATGGATCAGGCGTTCCTAAGCGCACCTTTACCATCAGTAGACGAGGTCCCCTCGTCTTTTCCAACTGGGAAGAAAGCCGAAATGCCGGCTGGTTTTGAAGCGTTTACCAGGGACCGCAACGTCACTTCCATCGTTGTTCTAAAAGACGGAAAGCTCGTGTTTGAGGATTATTTCCAAGGCACCACTGACAAAGATTTGCGGATCAGTTGGTCCCTGGCCAAAAGCTACATATCGGCATTGACGGGGGTGATGCTGGAGGAAGGAAGCATCGGCAGCTTGGACGACCGTGTCATCGATTATGCACCAACTTTGCGCGACGGGGCTTACCACGGAGCAACGATCCGCAACGTACTGAACATGGCAACAGGCGTAACCTTCGACGAGGACTATCTCGACAAGAACTCTGACATCAATCGAATGGGACGGGTGTTGGCTCTTGGCGGAGAGATGGACAGTTTTGCCGCCGGGTTAACTGAAAATTTCACCGATCCTGGCGTCGACTGGAAATATGTGTCCATTGATACTCACGTCCTCGGCATGGTGATCCGCGGCGCCACGGGTAAATCCATTATCCAGTTGATGGGCGAGAAGATCATTGGGCCCCTCGCAGTGGAGCAAGCACCTTACTATCTGACAGACGGCACCGGTGTCGCCTTTGTTCTGGGGGGGTTGAACAGTACTACGCGCGACTATGCGCGATTTGGGCAGATGTATCTGCAAGGGGGCGCATGGAACGGCCGCCAGATTGTGCCGCGAGATTGGGTGATTGCATCAACCACGGCATCGGCACCCACGGACCCGGACCAATACGGGTATGGGTATCAATGGTGGATGCCTCGCGACGCGCGTGCACGCGAGTACATGGGGCGTGGCATCTATGGGCAATACCTCTATATTAACGAGGAACAGAGCGTGGTGATCGCCCTGACAGCGGCAGATTTAAAATTTCGCGAAGCTGCCGTTCAACGCCAGAATATCGTTCTCTTTCGGGAGATTGCCGACAGTTTGCAGGGAGGTTCTGATGAAGAAAGATGACAGCATAAATGCCATGAACGGGGTTCTCGTGGTTTGCGGTACCGATCCGGTGACCGGTTTCTTTCGAGACGGACATTGCAACACTTGCGAAGCCGATCAGGGCAGCCACACAGTCTGTGCCGTGATGACGGCAGAGTTTCTGGCTTACTCGAAATACGTCGGCAATGATTTGAGTACGCCACGCCCCGAGTTTGGCTTTTTGGGTCTCAACGTCGGAGATCCTTGGTGCCTTTGCGCCAGCCGGTTCCTGCAAGCTCACGACGAGGGCTGCGCGCCCAAAGTTCATCTGGCCGCAACGCACAAACGTGCGTTGGAAATCGTTCCGCTAGAGATTTTGAAAGAAAACGCCCTCCCCGCATGAGGGTTTCGCTAAAAGGGCCACCTGATCTTCATTACGACTCAAAAATCCAAATGGACGGCTCAAATGAGTTGAGCCAATAATCACGGTATGCTTTTGCGATCCACGGACCGCAGCAACAATTGCAATCTCAGTGGATACCAGAACTTTGCCAAATTCTCCGAAAGCAAGATCTGCTACCATAGAGAAAGCGAAAAATGCCCAGTAACCGAAATCACTCTGCGCAGGAAGTTAATATGCTCGAGCACCCATAACCTCCGGACACGGTGCGGGTTGCCAAAACGATAGATCACAGGTGCAGGAAGTCTATCTCACTGCAACTTTGATTTTTGTGCCTGCAACTTCAATGGTCTCGCGGCCTTTCTTCCTTGCGGTAAAGATGACTTCGACCGCGGGCGTCCAGCCGCCACAGGTTCGGCTTTTGACGACACCCCATTTGCCATTGCTCAAAGTGCCGTATTTGGTATCGCGCGTTCGATTGGGATCGACATTTGTCGGACGTTTGCCACATTCGCCACGATAGCCATTCACTACAACGGACTCGCCGACTGTCAGTTTCACTGATCGATGCGTCGGAATTTGATTGTTCGAATCCGCTAGTGCAACTGACCCGAGCATTATGAACGTAAACAACAATTTGTAAAACATGGCATTCCTTCCTGAAACACCATCGACAATATAAGCTGGCTCAAATCAGTCAAATGCATAGACACGTCGCCGCGAGATTAAAGACGCGCGTTTCCACGCGTCCTTCTAGTCGGATCAGGCAAATTCACCCATCTCAAACCCGAGCGCTTTGGCCACTGTGAAAATATCCTTGTCGCCACGACCGCACATGTTCATGCAGATGATGTGATCCTTGGGCAGGTCGGGCGCGATCTTCATCACATGTGCCAGCGCGTGGCTGGGTTCAAGCGCGGGAATGATACCCTCCAATTCGCAGCAGAGTTGGAACGCTTCGAGTGCTTCTTTGTCGGTGATCGACACATATTGCGCGCGACCAATGTCGTGCAACCACGCGTGTTCCGGGCCGATCCCTGGGTAGTCAAGACCCGCCGAGATCGAAAAACCTTCAAGGATTTGCCCATCGTCGTCCTGCAGAAGATAAGTTCTGTTTCCATGAAGCACGCCGGGCCGCCCGCCTGTGAGCGCGCCGCAATGCTCCATCTTGGCGTTCACGCCTTTTCCCCCCGCTTCGACGCCGATGATGCCCACTTCCTTGTCGTCAAGGAACGGGTAAAACAGCCCCATCGCATTAGATCCACCGCCAATCGCCGCAACAAGCGTGTCTGGGAAACGCCCTTCTGCAGCGGTCATCTGGTCGCGCACTTCTTTTCCGATGATCGACTGAAAATCACGTACCATCGCAGGATAGGGATGCGGGCCTGCCACCGTGCCGACGCAGTAGTAAGGGTCGCGGACATTTGTCACCCAGTCGCGCAGCGCGTCGTTCATCGCATCCTTAAGCGTGCCCCGCCCCGAGGTAACAGGAACCACTTCAGCCCCCAGCAAGCGCATCCGGAACACATTCGGTGCCTGACGTTCCACATCATGCGCGCCCATGTAAACGACGCATTTGAGTCCAAACTTCGCGCAAACCGTCGCTGTAGCCACGCCATGTTGACCGGCACCGGTTTCCGCAATGATGCGTGTTTTCCCCATGCGCCGTGCGAGGATGATTTGGCCCAGGACATTGTTGATTTTGTGCGCGCCGGTGTGGTTCAACTCGTCGCGCTTCATATAGACTTTGGCGCCGCCAAGATGCTCGGTCAGCCGATCGGCAAGATAAAGCGGGCTGGGGCGTCCGACGTAATGAGTCCAGAGGTGGTTCATTTCGCTCCAAAAACTCTCGTCCGTCTTGGCGTTCTCGTATTGCTCTTCGAGTTCAAGGATCAGCGGCATCAACGTCTCAGAGACAAAGCGCCCACCAAAATCACCAAAGCGACCATTTTCATCCGGTCCTGTCATGAAGGAATTGAATAGATCGTTGGCCATGCTTGTCTCCGTCCTCATTTGGGATGGTTTTATGGAGTGTGTGGGCGATTGACCAGTGACAAATCGCCCACGCAGATACCGGAATGCCAAAGATCAAAAGCCTCAGCGTGGTCAGGTACCCTGTCCATTTGCACATGCCGAAGTTGCAGTGGAACCGCAATGCGTGTGGCGGCTTTCATGACGCGCGCATGATGGTTCGATTGCGCGTAACGTTTCATTGACGCGCCATTTCGCCACCCCGTCATGGAAATGTAATAGCCCCGCATCGAAAACACCTCTGCATGTAGGCAATCACCATTTGCTCGCGCCTGTCTGAGAGACAAATGCGATCGCCAGAAGAACTCCGGAGTCCAAATCCAGTGTTTCAACCTGACAGCGCCAATAGCAATCAGAGACATTAGCGTCCTCCACGCAGAAAAGTACGCCCGATCAACGCGGATGGATCAACCGGCAGCCGCCGCCACAAAGGCCTTGATGAGACCCGCGCTCTTTACCCCAGGTTCGGATTCCACTCCGGTTGAGACGTCAATTTGTGTCGCGCCGGTCATGGCGATGGCCTCAGATACGTTTTCCGGGGTCAAACCACCTGCCAGCATCCAGGGAATCGGCCATCGACGCCCGGCGATCAAACGCCAATCAAAAGAAAGCCCGTTCCCGCCCGGTAGGGCTGCGTCTTTTGGCGGCTTGGCATCAACCAAAATTTGATCTGCCACTTTGAGATAACTGTCCAATGCGTGAAGGTCGGAACGATCACCCACACCCACCGCTTTCATGACCGGCAAACCGTAGCGCGCTTTTACTTCGATGACCCGTTCGGATGTTTCCTGGCCATGCAGTTGCAACATGTCCAACGGCACCTCTTCTGTCAGAGCGTCAAGAAAAGAATTATCCGCGTTTACGACCAAACCAACTTTGGCCAGGCCCACCGGCGCAGCGAGGGCGAGCTCTCTCGCTGCTGGAATGGAAAGATTACGCGGCGATTTAGCGAAGAATACGAACCCGCAATAGGCCGCGCCAGCAGAAGCAACCGCGGCGACGTCGGATTGGGTCTTCAGCCCGCATATCTTGATAGAAACCTCACGCTCCATAGCCGGGTTTGATCACGGCAATCACGCCTGTGCAAGGGCATGGTTTCAGCTGGCTTCGTCCAAAAGCGCTAGGACCTCGTCCTTGCCCTCGTGTTTTTCACCTTTCAGCTTGGCGATCTGACGCTCCAGCCGGCGCATCTCTCGTGCTTGCCGCGCTGCTTCAGCGCGTTGATTGTGTTCGCGCACCCATTCCCAGACAAAACCAACCAAAAGGCCAACGATGATCCCGCCAAAGATCACGATGAACAACGGGAGTTCAATACCAGGGTTCATATGGAACCACCCGGCGACTTCGGATGGGATCAATTGCAGTGACACCATCTGCCGGTTGGCCACGGCCACTGATATTAGCGCCGCCGCGAAGGTGATGATGCAGGCATAACGGATATAGCGCATTAGGATTTCCCGTTCAGACGATCACGCAAGAGCTTGCCAGTCTTGAAAAACGGCACATGCTTTTCCTCAACATGTACGGTCTCGCCCGTACGTGGGTTTCGACCCACACGAGAGTCACGTTTCTTCACAGAAAACGCGCCAAATCCACGCAGTTCGACGCGGTCGCCGCGTGACATCGCGCCTGTAACTTCCTCGAAGATAGTATTGACGATTCGCTCTACGTCACGCTGATAAAGATGTGGATTTTCGTCTGCGATCTTTTGGATCAGCTCGGAACGGATCATGGCAGCACCCCTCATTGGAAATCGGACGCTTTTGACGCGCCCATTTAGTTAACTATAGAAAGAAAGGTTGCTTTCGGAAAGTCAGCCTGTGCCTGCGTTTGAAAGTTTTTTCAAAGGAAGACCCTGTATTCGCGCAACTTTTCCGCACTGACTGGACAAAAGCGACGTTCATGACCGGGTGATACGCATTGCCGCAGTGCAGCATAACAGTATGATTCGTGTTGGATTTTTCCGAAGAACCGGCCCCAGCAATCTTCAATTTTGAAGTCAGAGGCGTGAAAGCCGATCAAGCCCGAACACCTGACGGCCAGATGAATTTCAACGCTTGAGACCACCTGATCTTTGTCTGTGAAGCAAGACAAGCGACCGGCAATTGTCACATAATTTATGCAATTTGCCCGTGTTATGGAACTAAGCGTCACGGAGAGTAATCAAGATGCAGCTCTCGCATTGCGTGAATAGCTATTGTCTGCTTAGCTTGTCTATGAATGGTCCAATAAATTTTCCGCTTCGAGAAAAGGGCCATGAAACAAAATGCTACGGCAAGGGATACGTTTAGGGATGATACAGAATGGTTTAACACGCGATGTTTGCGTGATCGGCTCCGGTCCAGCCGGGCTTCAGGCTGGATACTACTTCCAGAAAAAGGGATTGGATTTCTTAATTCTAGAGCGCGGATCGGAAGTTTGCAGCTTTTTCCGCACTTTCCCACGGCACCGTCAGTTTATTTCGGTCAACAAGGTCCACACCGGGCTGTCGAATGCAGAAACCCGGCTGCGGCATGACTGGAACTCGCTGATGAACGACGAAGGGCTTTTGTTCAAGGATTGGAGCAAAAAATACTTCCCGTCCGCCGAGGACTTCGTTGACTATGCGGAAGCCTTTGCGGCGCAAATGCAAGATCGTATTCTTTGCGACACCAATGTGGTGGAAATCGCGAAAGAGGGCGAAGTATTCAACCTGCGTTGCGCCGATGGCACAGTGCACCACGCTCGCAATGTGATCGTTGCAACAGGTGTGTCACAACCATGGGATCCGGGGATAGAGGGCTTTGATCTCATCGATAACTACTTTGATTTTGACCCGACACCGGAACAATTCGAAAACGAGCGCGTCCTAATCTTGGGAAAAGGCAACTCAGCCTTCGAAACCGCTGATTCACTGGTAGAACATGCCGCAGCCATCCACGTTATGAGCCCGAACCCTGTGCGTTTTGCCTGGCAAACCCATTTTGTTGGTCACCTCCGCGCCGTGAACAACAACTTCCTCGATACATATCAACTAAAATCCCAAAACGCAGTTCTGGACGCCAAAGCAGTGAAAATTGAACGTCACGATGGTGTTTACACCGTGACAGCCGAAATGAATGCGGCTCAGGATCACGACATCGTGCTGACCTATGATAGGGTCATCGCTTGCACGGGCTTCCAATTCGATGCGGATATTTTTGCTGATGACATCAGGCCGGACATGCGGCATTTCGGCAAGTTTCCAGCCATGACGGAAGAGTGGGAAAGCGAGAATGTCGAGGGATTATTCTTTGCAGGCACTATTATGCAGTCGCGCGACTACCGCAAAACCATGTCGGGTTTTGTGCATGGATTTCGGCACAACGTGAAGTGCCTGGCGGAATTCGTCGCAGGTAGATTGCAGAAAACCGAATATCCCAGCGCGCGCACTCTGATGGAACCGAACGCGCTGACCCGTATGATCATAGACCGGATCAGCACATGTTCAGGTGTGTTTCTGCAACCGGGATTTCTATGTGATGTGATCGTGATGGACACCACAACCGAAGGTCATTGTTTTGAGGACGTGCCGGTTGACTGGGCACATGTCAAAGAAGGGATTTCAGATCGGGAATACCTGATGGTGACTCTGGAATACGGTGATTTCGGCGCAGATTCGATGCATGTAAAGCGTTCGCATGAGGTATTTGGCAAAAACCCGGACGCTTTCATTCATCCGGTGATCCGTCATTTCCGAGATGGCGCACAGATCGGCGAAGTGCATTTGGCCGACCATCTGGATGCAGACTGGCGCCCCAGGATCGAGCGCGACCCCAATGCGGCGACAGTTTTGCGCATGACTTTCAAAGATGCCGGGGAAGCGCTGCCGCCGTCCGAAGTGGCTCATCGTCAACTCATCGCTTTTATTAATCAGCAAGGAATTGGTACGGTGGCCAAACGGACAGCAGCCGAATAAATAAACAAGGCCTGCAAAGAAAAAGCCCCGCAGATCACTCTGCGGGGCTTTTGCGCTTAATTGAAGACTGGGATCAGTCTTTGTCTTTAAGTGCCGCGCCAAGGATATCACCCAAGGAAGCGCCGCTATCCGACGAGCCGTATTGTTCGACGGCTTCTTTCTCTTCGGCGATCTCGCGTGCTTTGATCGAGACACCAAGACGGCGTGTCTTGTTGTCGACGTTGGTAATGCGCACGTCGACCTTGTCACCCACGGAGAAACGCTCGGGGCGTTGTTCAGCACGGTCACGCGACAGATCGGAACGGCGGATGAAAGATTTCATGCCTTCATATTCCACTTCGATGCCACCATCTTCGATCGCAGTAACATTCACGGTCACGATGGAGCCGCGTTTCACGCCGCCAACAGCTTCAGCGAACTTGTCACCACCGACGCCTTTGATCGAGAGGCTTATGCGCTCTTTCTCAACGTCCACTTCGGAGACAACCGCGTTGACCATATCGCCCTTGCGGTAGTTCTGAATGGCATCTTCGCCGCGCTCGTCCCAGCTCAGATCGGAGAGGTGGACCATGACGTCGATGTCGCCTTCGAGACCAACAAACAGACCGATTTCGGTGATGTTCTTGACCTCGCCTTCGACTTCTGTACCCTCGGGGTGTGTTTCCGCGAAAACTTCCCACGGGTTACGCATTGTCTGCTTGAGTCCCAGGGAAACGCGACGCTTCGCCCCATCGATTTCCAGAACCATGACTTCGACTTCTTGGCTTGTAGAAACGATTTTGCCTGGGTGTACGTTTTTCTTTGTCCAGGACATCTCGGAAACGTGCACGAGGCCTTCAACACCAGCTTCGAGTTCAACAAAAGCACCGTAATCCGTAATGTTGGTCACGCGACCAGTGTGAGAGGACTCCAGCGGGTATTTGGCGGCCACCAGATCCCAAGGATCTTCTTGCAGTTGCTTCATACCCAGCGAGATGCGGTGCGTGTCTTTGTTGATCTTGATGACTTGCACCTTGATCGTCTCGCCGATCGCCAAAATTTCGGACGGGTGGTTTACACGGCGCCATGCCATGTCTGTCACGTGTAACAAGCCGTCGACGCCGCCAAGGTCCACAAACGCACCGTATTCGGTGATGTTTTTAACGACACCGTCAACGGTTTGGCCTTCAGTGAGGTTGCCAATAACTTCGGCACGCTGCTCGGCACGAGATTCTTCGAGGATTGCGCGACGCGAGACAACGATGTTGCCACGACGACGGTCCATTTTCAGAATCTGGAACGGTTGTTTCAGACCCATCAGAGGACCCGCATCGCGTACCGGGCGTACATCAACCTGAGACCCGGGCAAGAAGGCCACGGCACCGCCAAGGTCAACCGTAAAGCCGCCTTTTACACGGCCAAAGATTGCACCTTCAACGCGCTCTTCGTCGGCGTAGGCTTTTTCCAGACGGTCCCATGCTTCTTCACGGCGCGCCATTTCGCGGGAAATAACCGCTTCGCCACGCGTGTTTTCGACCTGACGGAGGAACACTTCGACTTCATCGCCAACAGCGATTTTCGGCGCTTCTCCGGGATCTGCGAATTCTTTGAGTTCGACACGGCCTTCCATTTTGTAGCCGACGTCGATGATGGCTTGGCCCGCTTCGATTGCGATGACTTTGCCTTTAACGACAGACCCTTCCTCGGGTGTGTCCATTTCGAAGCTTTCTTCCAAAAGGGCTTCGAAGTCTTCCATAGTTGCGTTTTGCGCCATGTAGCGTGTTTTCCTTTGTGCGTTTGTTTCTGGCCGTGCGGTTGTCTCCGCCGGTCTTTGGATTTGATGCGCTGAAAAGGTCGAAGCCTCTGCACCAAACAAACGAAGGGCCGGTATTTACCGACCCTGCCTATTTGCTCAGTTGCAAAGGCTGTTTCCGCCCCGTCAACGCTCGCGCGTATAAATCGATTTTGTCATGGGATCAACCCATCGTTACGTTTTACCTTGTTTCGATCAAACGCGTCAAAGTGCCTGGCCCTTGCGCAGCTCCTCCAGCAAGTCCTGGTAGATACCATTGCTATCGCCACCGCCAAATATCTCAGCCCCGCCTGAATAGGTCTGGCCGTATGTGCGTGCGACACTGACCGTCTGAGCGATTGCCGACAGGAATTGATCCTGTTCCAATGGCGACAGCGGGTGAATATATACACCCCAAAGCCTGCCCTGCGCCACGGCATAGCGTGCATCCAATGCCGTATCAAAATTTGCCTGCATCATTCGCAGCAACTCTTCTTGTTTCAGGCCTTCAGCAGATCGGATGGGCACCATTGCGCGCATTCGATCCGCACGGGGATCCGCAACGACCAACACCGGAATGTCCTGAACAGTGAATTCAATCGAGGCACCACGCAGCTGCGCATCTGCGTCGATCACTAGGATGATCTCCGCCAAGCGTTCTATCGTCATTGCCGGTTCTACGGCTGGTGCGGCCTCAGGCTCATTATTTTCTTGCGCATGGCTCAGCGTAGCCAGAATCGTAAATGCAAGCATAAGTAAAAAACGTGCCATCATAGAACCTCTCAAAATCAGCATAGGCTCAAGCTAAACGCTGTTTTCAGCAAACACCAAGCACCGTTTGGTGATCGATTTGCAATATCGTGTTCTATGTGAAGTGAATGAAATCTCGGCTTTGCAATGTAATGCCTACTGGATGGGCCCAAGAAAGGATCAAGACGTCAACGTATCGTACTCTTACTTTTGCGTGACGCAAAGGCATGCAAAATGCCATTTGATACTGATAACCCGGCGTCGTCCGCTGGAGTGCACTTTAGCGAACCCGGAGCGGTTCCACCACTGCAATTGCGGCGGCGATAGCATCATCGATTGCCAGCTCGGTTGTGTCGATAACAATCGCGTCTTCAGCCGGTTTGAGCGGTGCCTCGACGCGATCCTGGTCGCGCTCATCGCGCTCCTTCACATCAGCCAAAACTTGTGCGCGACTGGTCGCGGCACCCTTTGCTGCCAGCTCGGCAAAGCGTCGGTCGGCGCGTGTCTCGGGACTGGCAGTCACAAAAAGCTTGGCATTCGCTTGTGGGCAAATAACGGTTCCGATGTCGCGACCATCCAAAACAGCACCACCAGCACGGCACGCGAAACTGCGCTGAAAACTCAACAAAGCCGCCCGCACCTCCGGGATGACAGCTACTTTGCTCGCAGCCTGCGCCACTTCGGGGCCGCGCAGATCATCGCCTTGCAAGTCTTCCGCTGTCAGCGTTTGAGAGGCTTTGGCAGGATCCACACCCAGTAGGTGCTTGGCCCCCACGGCTCGGTACAAAAGACCAGTGTCGAGATGCGCGAATCCGAAGTGTTCTGCGAGCGCTTTGGCGATCGTTCCCTTCCCTGCTGCAGCAGGGCCGTCAACGGCTATTGTGAAGGTTTCTGTCATGCTTGATCAAGAATCGGAGCGTACTATTTGCGCACCCAATTCGGCCATCAGCCGTTCAAATATGGGAAAAGAAGTTGCAATTGGTCCACCATCATCAACGCTGACTGGGTTTTGCGACGCCATGCCAAGGATCAGGAATGACATCGCAATCCGGTGGTCAAGCTGGCTAGCGCAAGTCTCCCCGCCCGGAACCTTACCAGCGCCAAGACCGGTCACCGCCCACCAGTCCGGGCCTTCATCGACCGCAATGCCATTTGCACGCAGGCCAACCGCCATGGCATCAATTCGGTCGCTTTCTTTTACCCGGAGTTCTTTAACGCCGCGCATCATGGTCTGCCCCTCGGCAAAAGCGGCAACAACGGAGAGCACCGGATACTCATCAATCATGCTGGCCGCGCGCGAAGGAGGCACCTCGATGCCTTTTAGGTCAGGTGAATAGCGGGCTCGCAGATCGGCCACTGGTTCGCCGCCTTCTGTCCGCTCATTTTCGTAGGTAAGATAGGCGCCCATCTCCCGCAAGGTCGTATAGAGCCCAGCTCTGGTGGGATTGAGGCCAATTCCCGGAACCAGCACATCCGAGCCAGGTACGATCAACGCGGCGCAAACAGGAAAGGCGGCTGACGAAGGGTCGCGTGGCACGTCAATTTTTTGCGGTTTGAGCTCTGGTTGTCCGGTGAGCGTGATCACGCGGCCTTCTTCCGTTTTTTCAACTGTGATTTCCGCACCGAAACCGGCGAGCATACGTTCCGTGTGATCCCGCGTGGCTTCTGCTTCTTTCACAACGGTTTGGCCAGGCGCATTCAGGCCCGCCAACAACACTGCGGATTTCACCTGCGCCGACGGCACTGGCACAGTATATTCCACCGGCACCGGATCCGCAGCGCCGACAAGCGTCATCGGCAATCGCCCCCCTGCCCGACCAAAAGCTTGTGTTCCAAAAAGCGCAAGTGGATCTGTAACTCTGGCCATCGGGCGACCGTTCAATGATGCATCCCCCGTGAACGTCGCGCTGATCGGCGAAGTCGCAACAGCTCCCATGATCAGGCGCACTCCTGTGCCGGAATTGCCGCAATCGATCACGTTATCAGGCTCCGCGAACCCGCCGACACCAACGCCGTGAACGGACCATGTCCCACCGCCATGATCTGTGACCCCAGCTCCAAAGGCGCGCATTGCCCGCGCTGTATCGAGCACATCCTGGCCTTCCAGAAGGCCGGTAATTTCGGTTTTCCCGACGCTCATCGCACCCAGGATCAAAGACCGGTGCGAGATCGATTTGTCGCCCGGCACTTGCGCCATCCCGGTTAACGGCCCACAGGGGCGTGAGGTCATCGGAATAGGCGCGCCGTGGCTAGACATAAGGTTTCTCAAACTGATCTGATTTGGCGCAGGCTTAGCGTTTACGTCTCTGAGGGTCCAGCCCTATCCAAAGGCAAGTCAGGTCTTTCGGAACGTCAAATAGTGAGGGGTCCGCCCTTCGCGCAGCGCCTTTTGCTCATAGCGTGTAGAGATCCAGTCATCCCAAGGCGCGCGCCAGTCATTTGGACCTTCGGCCAACCAATCAAAACCGTGCTGTGGGACTTCTTCGAGCGTCTGACGCACGTAGTCCTCAATGTCTGTCGCAACACGAAAAATTGCGCCGGGTTTCAACGTTCTGGCCAAGGGTTCCAAATGCTCGGCAGTCACAAAGCGCCGTCGGTGATGGCGCGTTTTTGGCCAAGGGTCCGGATATAGCAAAAAGGCGCGATCGATCGACGCGATCGGCAAGACATCGAAAAGATCGCGCACATCTCCGGGATGCACAGCGAGGTTTTCAACACCTGCACGCCGAATTTTACCCAAGAGCATCGCAACGCCATTGATGTAGGGTTCTGCGCCTATGATGCCGACATGGGGATTGTTGCTGGCTTGATGCACCATATGCTCCCCACCCCCAAAACCGATTTCCAGCCAGATCTTTTTCCCACCAAAGAGTTGGACCAGATCAAGCGGTGTTCTTTTCGGGTTTTCATCCCAACCGACAGGTCCCGGCGATAAGGCAGCTAGATCTTCATCAAGGTACGTCCGCTGCGAACGCTTGAGGGTTTTTCCCTTTAAACGACCGTAAAAATTCCGGCGTGGGCGCATGTTTTTAGACATCGGCGGGCTTTAACCCGGTCTTAACATCTATGCAACGCTCACCGCCGAACCACTGGCAGGTTTCACCAAGAATTAAGGAGAAAGCGATACAGTTGCTTTTCAGTTTTGGTTGCTCCAGGGGAGAATGGGCCTTGAGTCAGATGGGAAAAATTTTCGCAAAACTGCGCCCGGAAGCAGCGGAACTGCCAAAATCAGCCAAAATACTGATTGTGGACAACCAAAGGTTCGAACGGGCGCATTTGATCCGACTGATTGACTCATTGGAGTTTGAAACACATGTTGTTCAATCGGATTGTTTGGCGACGATGAAATCAAGGTTGAACGCCCATAAATTTGACCTGATTTTTATGGATTGCAACTTACCTGACGGAACCGGATTACAAGCGCTCGAAGCTATTCAATTCGATCCGAACAACAAAAAAGCTGCAACAATAATCATCGCAGGCGACGGACAGAATGGCATTGCTATCGAAGCGTTGAAACGTGGATGCAGCGACTACATCGCAAAGGACGATCTGACCCCCTCCTCATTTAGACGTGCTTCCATGAATGCCCTCCAAAAGTCACGGCTTTCCATCAAACTGGAAACGCAGCAGTGCAAAACCCAGAACTTAGAAGCCTTGCTGGAAGGGCTCGCAAAAGAGAGTCACAATGAAGTTAAACCCGTTGTGAGCCGCATTGTTCGCCAACTCCGAGAACTGCGCGAAGAACCTGAACTCACGACCGAAACGCTTTTGGACCGCTGTAACCGGATAGAAAGGTCCTGCGGGAGATTGAAGTTGTTCCTGGACGACATCGAGCGTTGTCAAAACATCGATTTCGACCACAAGACGGTCGCGGGACGGACCACTCAGGAAACTGCGGGCACAGGCACCGTAGATGAAAACCAGCCTGAAAATTCCGCGCCGTCAATCTCGGCCAAACCGCGCCGCATTCGTGCTCCTCAGGCAAAGAAATCACCATTGAAGTCAGGTGACAAAGCCGCCAAACCAAGTTTGTTCAGCAAACTCAAAAAATAACATACCGGTACTCAAAGCAGCTTTGGGACTGTGTTCAGACGGCCGCCTTCAGCGCATCTACCAGATCTGTCTTTTCCCAACTAAAGCCGCCATCGGCATCCGGTGCACGACCAAAGTGTCCATAGGCCGCCGTACGCTGGTAGATTGGTTTGTTCAATTGCAAGTGCTCGCGGATACCACGTGGCGTCAAGTCAATGATCTGACCAATCGCCTTTTCGACGGCGCTATCATCCACCTCGCCTGTGCCGAATGTATCGCAATAAATGGAAAGCGGTTTGCTGACACCAATTGCGTAGCTCAATTGTATCGTACACTTGTCAGCCAGACCAGAAGCCACAACGTTTTTCGCCAAATAACGCGCCACATAGGCGGCAGAGCGGTCGACCTTGGTCGGATCCTTGCCAGAGAATGCGCCGCCGCCATGAGGAGCAGCACCGCCATAGGTGTCGACAATGATCTTGCGACCTGTCAAACCGGCATCACCGTCAGGCCCGCCAATGACGAAAGTGCCGGTCGGGTTGACCCACCATTCTGTCTCATCCGTGATCCAACCGTCGGGAAGAACATCGCGGATATACGGCTCAACAATAGCCTGAATGTCTTGAGACGTTTGACTTTCGTCAGCGTGCTGGGTTGAAAGCACGATAGACGTCACCCCTACGGGCTTGCCATCTTCATAGCGAACCGACAACTGGCTTTTGGCATCCGGTCGCAGCGTTGGTTCTGTACCGTCCTTGCGGACTTCGGCCAGTCGGCGCAGGATCGCATGCGCATAGTGAATCGGCGCAGGCATCAATTCTGGGGTTTCATTCGTTGCAAAGCCGAACATGATACCCTGATCGCCGGCCCCTTCATCCTTGTTGCCGCTGGCATCTACGCCTTGTGCGATATGAGCAGACTGCTCGTGCAACAAATTGGTAATTTCGCAGGTTGCGTGATGAAATTTGTCCTGCTCATACCCGATGTCCTTGATACAAGCCCGGGCGATACCTTCAATGCGCCCTATATAATCTTTCAAAGTATCCTGATCCGAAAGACCAACTTCTCCTCCTATCACTACACGATTGGTTGTCGCAAAAGTTTCCGCTGCAACACGCGCTTCAGGTTCAACAGCAAGAAAAGCATCCAACACCGCATCAGAAATACGGTCACACACTTTATCTGGGTGGCCCTCAGAAACGGATTCTGAGGTGAAGACGTAGTTTTTTCGAGACATGAAACGCTCCGATAAGAAAAAATGCCTTGCCGCGCCAGGAAGCCGTTGTGGAAAGGTTGGGCGTGCTTACGTCGATCAACTTCGACCGTCAATCGAATTCTCAACGTCGGAATTTACCCAGCACTGTGCTCAACAGTACCAGCGTCAGCAGCACAATAATGGGGATATCACCCGTTCTGCCATAAAGGGTGACTTTACCCGGCGCGGGGAGGGGCGCATCCAGAAACCCCGCAACACCCATCGGCAAGCTAGCCAAGACACGTCCCTTTGGATCGATCATGGCAGATATACCAGTATTTGCGGACCGCATCAGCGGAAGACCTTGTTCAATTGCACGCATGCGCGCCTGGGCGAGGTGTTGTTGTGGGCCGGCATTCTGACCGAACCATGCGTCGTTGGTGATTTGTAGCAAAAAATCAGCGCGTGGACCGGTCGTATTCAGCCCGTGAGCAAATACAGCTTCGTAGCAAATCAAAGGCACTCCAAGACCTAAGACACCAAAATCAAGCACTTGGGGGCCAGGACCACCGGCAAATCCAATGGCAGATGATTGTGCCAGACCGGTAATGCCGAATTGGGTCAGAAAATGCCCGAACGGGATGTATTCACCAAACGGAACAAGATGATGTTTGTCATAGATTTGCTGCGCCGCACCGGTAGCGTCCAAAACTGCCATAGAGTTGTAAAGCGCGCCATTGCTGCGGCGCAACAGTCCGAGTGCAACAGTTTGCCCACGCGCAGATGAGGCGATCTGGTCGAATGCAAGCTGAGCCTGGTCCAGGGCCCAGGGAATGGACGTTTCCGGCCAAACGGTCAAACTGGGCGGCAAGGCTCCTTCTTTCGGGGCCGCTGCGGTGAATCGCAATTGTTGATCAAAGAACGACTGTACAAAATCCGGTTGCCATTTGAGATGCTGCGCAGCGTTAGGTTGAATTAGGCGAACCCAATGACCGGTCGTTGCAGACGGCGACGCGGAGGGCGATTTATAGAACAAAGCTGTCGCACTGCAGAGCAAGACCAACTGGACAACGCCAAGGACTCGCCACTTTCTGTATGCCAACGGAAAAGAAAGCGCCGAAGCGATTGACATCAGCCACAGCATCACCCCATGCGGTCCCCCCCAAGCAAGACCTTGGCCAGCTGCTCCGGACACCAAAGCCTGCGCCGGGCTTGCCCAGGGAAAACCCGTGAAAAGATAGGCGCGCAATACCTCCGCCGCCGTCCATGTAAAGACCAAGGGCCACGTGCGTGAAGACAGATAACGTGCAAACCAAAAGGCGCCGCTCCAAAACAGAGCCAATCCCATGCTCATGAAAGCGAGCGCGAACGGTGCCATCCAGGCATGCCTATCAGGATCAATCTGAAAGGGTTCAACGATCCAGAAGAGTGCTACGCCAAAGTATCCAACGCCCAACGACCAGCCTATCAGGCCCGCGTCGCCGCGTCGGCGGCAATTGCCTAGGATCAAAAATACGAGCGCAAAACTCAACAACATGACGATCGGCTGATTAAATGGGGCTTGTCCCAAAGCAGCGATCGCGCCCAATACGAGCGCTATGCCTGCCTGACCCGAAAGTGGCAACCTTTTGTACCATTCCCAGTGTCCAAGCCGATCGGGGACGGTTTTCACGTTTAGAGAACCGGTGCCGCGATGCGAACACGAAGTCTTTTGATGCGCCTTGGATCTGCGTCAAGCACTTCGAATTCGGGACCGTCCGGATGCACCACCACTTCGCCACGCGCTGGCACACGCCCTGACAACATGAAGACAAGACCGCCAAGAGTGTCGATTTCCTCTTCGTCAACCTGCTCATGGTCCGTCAGCGACATGCCGATTTCGGCTTCGAAATCTTCAAGTGGTGTTTTTGAAAGGGCGAGGTAGCAGCCCGGTTTTTCCTGCGTCCAATAGAGACCTTCATCAATATCATGCTCATCTTCAATTTCGCCGATGACTTGTTCGATAAGGTCTTCAATTGTCACTAGGCCATCAACACCGCCATATTCATCGATGACCAGCGCCATATGGCGGCGTTCGGCCTGCATTTTTGTAAGCAACACGCCTATGGTCATTGACGGTGGTACAAAAAGCAATGGACGCAACATCGCCTGCATATCAAAGCTATGGCTATCGCCGTTAAACCCGTGGATCAGCGCCAAATCCTTAAGGTGCAACAGACCGATGGGTGTATCGAGTGTCCCGTCATAGACGGGCAGCCTGGTAAGACCGCTTTCCTTGAAAACCGTCACGACCTCTTCGAGAGAAGTGGTAACCGGAATCGCGGTGATATCAGCCTTTGGTATGGAAACATCTTCGACGCGCATGCGCCGCAGGTTCATCATGCCATGAGTTTCAGGTCGTTCCTGCGAAGCCAATAAAACAGGCGCCGCCATGTCGGATTCAGATGGGCTCAAAGCCCCAATGACCCTGCTGAAAAATCCACCTGGCCTTGAAGGATCAGGTTCTGAAATTGTGTCTGCCTCGACATGCGCGCGCTGCGCTGCGTCAGACTGTCCGTCGTTGTCGCCCATTGGGTCCTGTTCTAGAATGGCTCGGCACTAGACCGATCACGTCATATATGGGTCATCCAAACCCAATTTGCCAAGTATTTCGATTTCCAATGCCTGCATTACCGTAGCATCGCCGTCACGGATGTGGTCGTAGCCTAAAAGATGTAACATACCGTGAACGATCAGGTGGGTTGCATGCGCTTCAAGCGACTTTCCCAAATCACCAGCTTCGCCTGCGCAGGTTTCATAGGCAATTGCAATGTCCCCCAAGTCGATCACACCCTCGAAATCGGGTTCTGCCGGTTGCGGTTGGGTCCCTTCGACAGTGGCGGAAAGATCAACCGAAGGCCAACTCAGGACATTTGTCGCAACGGACTTATTCCTGAAATCCGAATTCAATTGACACATCCGCGCATCGTCACAACCAAGCAATGAAGTTTCTACGTCTTTTTGTGGCAATTCAAGATGCGCAAGCGTCATAGCAACCGCACGTTCGGCCAAAGATTCCAAATCTATTCCCAGCCAACCAGTTGTTTCGATCGCAATAGTCAACATGTCGCATGTCCGGTCAAAATACCGGGCCTTTGATGCCTCAAGTGGGAGGTGTTTCGGCTTCGTAGGCCTCAATAATTGCTGCCACCAATGGATGCCGCACAACGTCTTTCGAGGTGAAGTAGTTGAAACTGATCTTTGGAATCGTTTTTAGCAAACGTTCAGCATCCCCAAGCCCTGACGGTACGCCCCGAGGCAAATCCACCTGCGTCCGATCACCGGTGATCACCATGCGCGACCCTTCGCCTAGCCGGGTCAAAAACATTTTCATTTGCATGGACGTGGCATTTTGCGCTTCATCCAGCACTACAAAGGCATTTGACAAGGTGCGGCCACGCATGAAGGCCAAAGGGGCAATTTCGATCTGCTTTTCTTCAAAAAGCTTGGCAAGCTGCTTGCCTGGCAGGAAATCGCTGAGCGCATCATAGAGCGGCTGCATATAGGGGTCGACTTTATCTTTCATATCTCCCGGTAAAAAGCCCAGGCGCTCCCCTGCTTCCACGGCCGGTCGAGACAGAATGATTTTATCAACCTGACCCGTCAAGAACATGGATATGCCAACCGCCACCGCAAGATAGGTCTTGCCCGTCCCTGCAGGCCCAATGCCAAAAGCAAGCTCGTTTTCAAACAAGGACTGCACGTAGGCTTTTTGTGCGTCGGTGCGCGGCTCGACGTTCTTTTTACGGGTCTGGATTTCAATACGGTTTCCGATGGGCATTTCCAACTGATCCCCATCCTGAGTTCCGGTTGCTTCTTCAAAAGGACCCATGCGCAATTCGCGGTCCACATCCGCGGCTTCGACCGCGCGTCCGCTTTCCAGTCGAGCATAAAGCGCGTGCAGCACGCGTTTTGCGTCAGTTCGAGAGTCCACGTCGCCCATAACGGCCAACTGGTTTCCGCGTCGAATAATCTGAACGCCAAGAGCCTTTTCAACTTGTGCAAGATTGGCGTCATAGGCACCGCACAAATCAATCAGCAATCTGTTGTTAGGGAATTCAACCGTGCCGCCCGGGATCGCGGCAAGAGTATCTGTTGGACTTTGGTCGCTAGGGGCCAAGCGCTGCTCCTCGAGCATGAATTTCACACGACGGTGCCAATTACACGCGTGCGGCGCAAGAGCAACCGCAACGTAATCACAAAGTTGAAACATTCTTTTTTCGGAAAAGAATCTGAAGACTGTCCAGATGAGTTCCGGAAATTACGAAATACCGGATTTCGCGAGAAAAATAGCGTTAATCTGTTCCGTCAAATCCCCGTTTCCAGCATCCAAGCTTTCGGAGACATTCAATTAATGTGCCGCTAGATTACGATATGCTTGGCCGCCAGAGAGTTTCGCTTGGCCTCGGTTATCTTCACCGGCACGATCTCCCCAATCGTGGCCTTCGAATCCTCGATATGTACTGCATGCAAATACTCCGACTTTCCAACCATTTGCCCCTGGTTGCGTCCGGTTTTTTCGACCAGAACGTGTAGATCACGTCCAACCATACTGTTCAGAATATCGTGTTGCTGGCGGGTAATCAGGTCCTGGATACGCTGCAAACGTTCATCTGCCACAAGCGCATCAACCTGCGCGCGCTCTGCGGCCGGTGTGCCAGGGCGGGTCGAGTATTTGAACGAATAGGCATATCCATATTTCACAGATTCGATCAATTCGAGCGTCGCCTGAAAGTCAGCCTCGGTTTCTTCAGGAAAACCAACAATGAAATCACCAGACAAAACGATATCGGGGCGCGCCGCTCGAATCTTGTCGATTACCCGTAAATAGCTTTCGGCGGTATGGCTGCGATTCATGCGCTTCAAGATGCGATCGGAACCGGATTGCACAGGCAAGTGGAGGTACGGCATGAGCTTTTCACACGTGCCATGTGCCTCGATCAGGTCGTCGGTCATGTCATTGGGATGCGATGTGGTAAACCGTATGCGTTCCAAACCATCGATCTCGTTCAAGGCCCATATCAATTGAGCAAGACTTTGATCTGATCCATCTACGCCTGCACCATGATAGGCATTGACGTTTTGACCCAGCAAAGTGATTTCGCGGACACCGCGCTCTACCAATTCATGGGCTTCGTCAAGGATGCGCGGGACGGGACGGCTCGATTCGGCACCGCGGGTATAAGGCACAACGCAAAAGGCACAGAACTTATCGCAACCTTCCTGCACGGTCAGAAACGCCGAAGGCGCGCGCGCTGCCTTGGTGCGCCCTTTCAAGGTTGCAAATTTATCTTCCTCGGGGAAATCCGTGTCCAGGGCAGTTTCGCCAGCGCGCACACGCGCCTCCATCTGCGGAAGGCGATGGTAAGATTGCGGACCGACCACCAGATCCACCGCAGGCTGACGGCGCATGATTTCCTCGCCCTCGGCCTGTGCGACACAGCCCGTCACGCCAATCTTCAGATCAGGGTTTTGCGTTTTCAGGCTTTTGAGGCGCCCAAGTTCCGAATAGACTTTTTCCGCTGCTTTTTCACGGATGTGACACGTGTTGAGCAGGATCATGTCCGCGCCCTCCGCGGAGGATGTCTCCACATAGCCCTGATCGCAGAGTGATTCCGCCATGCGCTCGCTATCGTATACGTTCATCTGACAACCATAGGTCTTGATGAATAGCTTTTTGGGAACGGTCATTGGAACATCCGTGTCAAAGAGGTTAGCGCGCTGCTTACCAGCCCCTGCTGAGGCTTGCAATAAAGGTGGGGTTAACTGATTCTGCCGCAAGGTGCGCGTCGGAGCGCTCGATGCAATATAAACATCTCACAGAATTTTTGACATCCAATGCGATGGCCCTCCAACAGGGGCCCATTGCGATGATTTTTGTCGAAGACGAGATTGAAATTGCATCAACCCTTCGTCATCACAAGGAAATCGGGTTTGCCAAGGTGCTGGCATTCATACCGGACGTATTCGATTTACCGCCAGATTTAAAAGACGTTGTGCACCGCATTGATTTCGACGCATCGCTTGAGAGCGACGTCCAGGCGGCCGTAAACCAGGTGGCCGCAGCCGCCCCTGGTGTTTGGATGTTCTTTTGTTTCAACGCGGAGTATTTGTTTTTCCCGTTTTGTGAAGCCCGCAGCGTCAACGAAATGTTGTCATTCCATGAAGAAGAGCGGCGTGAGGCCATGCTGACATATGTCATCGATCTTTATGCAGACGACCTCTCGACCTGCCCGAATGCGGTGTCGCTTCGGCACGCCCATCTGGACCGATCGGGCTACTATGCCTTGGCCCGCAATCACTGCGCAAACGTGGCGCAACCCAAAGAACGCCAGTTAGATTTCTTCGGCGGTTTACGGTGGCGTTTCGAAGAGCATGTCCCGACCAGCCGCCGCAAGATCAACAGAATCTCCTTATTCCGGGCAAAACCCGGCGTCACTCTGCGCGAAGATCACAGTTTTTCGGAAGAAGAGTACAATACATATGCCTGCCCTTGGCACCATAACATCACAGCGGCGGTCTGTTCCTTCCGGGCGGCCAAAGCTCTGAAACGAAATCCCGGCAGTAGACATGACATCAAGACCTTCCGATGGCACAACTCCGAAAAGTTCGAGTGGAATTCGCAGCAGTTGCTGGATTTAGGACTGATCGAACCCGGCCAGTGGTTTTAGGAAAACCATTTTGTACCCGCCCTGACACGAATCAATTGCCACAGCACTCGTGCTTAGCAACCAGGGTTCAGGACTTGCGGCGCAACCTGATCACAACATCAACGGAAGCAATTTCCGCACCTTCGGGCGCATCGGGTATCTGCGCAATCACAAGTTGGTCAGAGGGCGCATCCGTCAATTTCGCCTCATCTTCCCAATAAAAATGCGGGTGATCATGGGTATTGGTGTCGAAATAGCTTTTTGATCCATCGACGGTGACTTCCTGCATCAGCCCTGCATCGCAAAATGCCCGCAAAGTGTTGTAGACTGTGGCCAAGGACACCGCCTCGCCTTGCTTTTTTGCTGAGGCAAACAAACTTTCGGCCGTGACATGACGGTCCTGACCATCTCCGATCAAGAGTGTTGCAAGCGTTACACGCTGACGTGTCGGGCGCAGCCCTGCCGTCGCCAGCCAAGAAGCTCCTATGTCCTGTTGTGCAGTAGCCATCGCATCCTCTTGCACCGTTTCACGTCCTATATAGTGCGTATTGCGAGTCATTTTCAATTGATTCAGGTGAATTTGTCCCGGCGGTTTGACGCAGGCGCTCTTGCGCATGGACAACATGCCGGTAATTCTCGCACTCTTGCAGAGCCGGTAAACCCAATGCTAGAGGGTCTGAACCAAGAAAATAGCCGAGCAGGAGACGCGCCAGAATGGCCCAATACCCCAACAGTTTTGACAAAGACGACCTGCTGAAATGCGCGCGCGGAGAGTTGTTCGGTCCCGGAAACGCTCAATTGCCCGAGCCGCCAATGCTTATGATGGACCGGATTACGGATATTTCGGACGACGGCGGCAGCAATGGCAAAGGCCATGTGGTGGCCGAGTTCGATATTCATCCGGACTTGTGGTTTTTCGAGTGTCATTTTCCCGGCAACCCTATCATGCCTGGCTGTTTGGGTTTGGACGGCCTGTGGCAGTTAACTGGGTTCAACCTGGGTTGGCGCGGCTGGACCGGGCGCGGCATGGCTGTTGGCGTGGGCGAGGTGCGGCTGACCGGCATGGTCCGCCCGGACCGCAAAATGCTGACGTATCACGTCGATTTCACAAAAGCGCTACAAACCCGTCGCTTGACAATGGGGGTCGCCAATGGCCGGGTGGAGGCAGATGGCGAAACCATTTACGAAGTGACTGGCATGCGCGTCGCCTTGTCGGATAGTTGACGTCAAGAAAACGAAGGAGAACACCATGCGCCGCGTTGTTGTGACAGGGTTGGGCATTGTTTCATCGATCGGAAATAACGCCGAGGAAGTGCTGGCTTCGCTCAAATCGGGGAAAAGCGGTATCGTCTCCAGCCCTGAAATGGCGGAACATGGATTTCGCAGTCAGGTGGCAGGCACCTTGAAAATCGACGCGTCCGAGCACATTGATAAACGCACGCTGCGTTTCATGGGTCCAGGGGCCGCCTACGCCTATATCGCGATGGGACAGGCGATTGCTGATGCGGGTCTCGACGAAACCGTGATTTCTAATCCGCGGACCGGGCTTGTGGCAGGGTCTGGCGGCCCTTCAACGTCTGCCATGCTCGCGGCCCATGAGGTGGTTAAAAAAACAGGTGCAACCAAGCGTATTGGTCCCTTTGCCGTGCCCAAGTGCATGTCCTCCACTGTCAGCGCCAACCTGAGCACGGCTTACAAGATCAAGGGCATCAACTACTCGATCACATCGGCCTGCTCGACATCATTGCATTGCATCGGCAACGCCGCGGAACAGATCATCTTGGGCAAACAGGATGTCATGTTCGCAGGTGGGGGTGAAGAACTTGATTGGACACTGTCGTGCCTTTTCGATGCGATGGGCGCAATGAGCAGCAAATACAATGATGCACCGGAAACTGCGAGCCGAGCGTTCGACGCAACCCGCGACGGGTTCGTAATCTCGGGAGGCGGCGGCATCGTCGTCCTTGAAGAAATGGAACATGCGCTGGCCCGCGGTGCCAAAATCTACGCTGAAGTCACGGGCTACGCCGCCACTTCGGACGGACATGATATGGTCGCCCCTTCCGGCGAAGGCGGGGAACGTGCGATGCGCGTTGCGCTCAGTACGCTGCCTGAAGGCAGGGCCGTTGGATACATCAACGCCCACGGTACTTCGACTCCGGTAGGCGATGTTGGTGAGATCGAAGCGGTGCGACGCGTCTTTGGGCAAGGGTCAACACCGCTTGTGAGTTCGACCAAATCAATGACCGGGCACGCGCAAGGAGCAGCCGGTGCTTTGGAAGCCATTTTTAGCTTGTTGATGCTGGATAACGACTTCATCACAAAATCGATCAATGTCACCGAACTTGATCCCGCTCTGGATGCTGGCGAAATTGCACTCGAACGTGTCGATAACGCCGCTCTGGACAGTGTGATGACGAACTCCTTCGGTTTTGGTGGCACAAATGGATCGATGATCTTGTCAAAATTTCTAGGGTAAGAGAATACACATGTCAGGGTTATTGAACGGAAAACGCGGGCTCGTCATGGGCGTGGCGAATGAACGATCCATCGCGTGGGGGATCGCAAAAGCCATGGCCGAAGCCGGCGCAGAACTGGCTTTTACCTATCAGGGTGACGCCTTCGGGACACGTTTGGCGCCGCTGGCAGCATCCGTCGGATCCGATTTTATGGTGGATGTGGACGTAACCGACGACTCATCGCTTGATGCAGCCTTTGATCAACTTGGCGCACGCTGGACGACCATGGATTTCCTTGTCCATGCGATCGCCTTTTCCGACAAAACTGAACTGACAGGGCGTTTCTTGAACACTAGCCGAGCAAACTTCAAGCAAACCATGGACATAAGCGCCTACTCCTTTGTTGAAGTCGCGCGTCGGGCGCATCCGATGATGGTGGAAAACGGCGGTACGCTGATGACGCTGACGTATCAAGGCAGCAACACGGTAGTGCCGAACTATAACGTCATGGGCGTGGCCAAGGCTGCGCTGGAAAGTGCCACGCGGTATTTGGCGAATGACTTGGGACCAGAAGGCATCCGTGTAAATGCCATTTCTCCCGGTCCGATGAAAACGCTGGCTGGCGCTGCTATCGGTGGCGCGCGCAAAACCTACAAACACACCGATCAGAATGCGCCTATGCGCTCCAATGCGACGCTTGAAGCTGTAGGGGGCACAGCGGTTTACCTGGCCTCAGACGCAGGCGCCTGCACAACCGGCGAGATCATCCGCGTAGACGGGGGATACCATGTTCTGGGCATGCCTCAAGCTGACAACATCTAACGACAGGGCCGTCCAAAGCCCACTCTATGGCACCTTGAAGCCCCAGTAATGCCATATTCCCTGTGCAGCATACGAGAATGTACAGATACGCCGATTCCCGAACACTGCGGCAAGCGCACTACATGCGACGCGCGGGTCGCGCCCGCCGTATGGCATGGCTTTTGATGCCTGTTACATTGACCACGCTTTCAGCTGCAATGTGGTCAGACCCTGTCGTGAGACCCAAGCTAATGGAAGGTCTTGAGGTGGCAAAACCCATGATCGCCAACTTAATGGAAGGTGAGTTTTCCGTCGACGATGCTCGTGGCATCCAAGCCGCAGCACTTGAAAAAGCTGCGGAAGTCAATGAAAGACTAGGCATTCTGCCAACATCCAGGACGCCGGTTAACCGACCGGAAACTGACGGCTAGGTCACACGCATCGCTGCAAACCGACCTCTTTCAGGCGATAGACATCAACTCAATATCAAATTTCAGGTCTTTGCCCGCCAACGGATGATTGGCGTCGATTGTCACCGTCGCCTCGTCTACTTCCACAATCATGACCTGCATCGCCTGTCCTTCAGGGGTCTCGACATTAAGCATTGTACCGATGTCCAGGGGCACTTCGGCAGGAATACTTTCGCGCGGGACCCTCTTGCGCATTTGAAGGTCTATCGGTCCATAGGCCAGTTCACTGGGGATATCGACAGTCTTTTTGTCGCCTACGGCCATACCCGGCAACGCCATATCCAGCCCCGATATGATCTGACCCGATCCCACCACGATTTTCAATGGGTCGCTCCCATCTGAGCTGTCAAATGTAGTGCCGTCCAAAAATGTACCCGTGTAGTGGATACCAACGGTATCGCCGTTTTTAACTTGGGTCATCCATTCTCCGATCACCTGCATAAAGGGGTTGGGAGGCCACGTAACCGCATGCGATCTCCTGATTTGCGGGCAGCCTGCCTTTCCCATTCAACCGAGTAAACCCGCAAAAACCAAAATTGGGCCTTTTCGCCCCAGCCACGCCGTGACACTCTAAGTTCAGATGATGCGTAAGGAACGTGAAATGCCGATCACAACCTGCATCTTTGATGCATATGGTACGCTCTTTGACGTGGCTGCTGCTGCACGACAGGCTGCCTCGGAGCCGGACTTTCCGCAGCTCGCGGACCGTTGGCTTGCACTTGCAGAGCATTGGCGGCTGAAGCAATTGCAATATACGTGGCTTCGCGCTGTCACAGGCGCGCACGGCGATTTCTGGGATGTCACGCAAGAAGGGCTGGATTGGGCGCTGGAAAAAACCGGCTTGGATGGCGACGCGGCCCTGAAAGAACGCCTTTTGGCGCTCTATTGGGAACTGCAATGCTATCCGGAGGTGCCGGAAACACTGGCCCGTTTGAAAGCGGGTGGGATGGCCACAGCGATTCTGTCAAATGGATCGCCCGATATGCTGGAAGGAGCGGTCTCTTCTGCAGACATACGCGAAATGCTGGACGACACGCTATCTGTTGAGAGCGTCGGGGTCTTCAAGCCGGACTGGAGGGTTTACGATCTTGTTGCCAAGCGGTTCGGCTGTGAAAAAAGCGACGTTCTCTTCGTATCTTCCAATGGTTGGGATGCAGGATGCGCAGCGGGATATGGCTTTACGACGGCTTGGGTCAATCGTGCTGGCGACCCAGTGGATCGTCTACCATGGCAACCAGATCACATATTGGATGATCTGACGACCGTTCCGGAATTGGCGGGACTTTGATGCCGCATTTTTCCACATCTGACGGGTTGAGCTTGCACTATACGGATCAAGGAGAAGGCACGCCGATCCTGTGCCTCGCTGGTTTGACTCGCACGACAGCGGATTTTGATTACGTAATGCCTTTTCTAGACGGCACGCGTGTTATCAAACTGGACTACCGCGGGCGAGGCGACTCTGACTGGGACCCGAACTGGCAAAACTATGCATTGCCTGTCGAGTGTCGGGATGTGATCGAACTTCTCGACTTTCTGGGTCTTGAGAAGGTGGCCATCATCGGCACGTCACGGGGTGGATTGAACGCGATGGGCCTGGCCATAGGTGCCAAAAACAGATTGTCCGGTGTTGCTTTGAATGATATCGGCCCAGTTATCGATCCGAAGGGGTTGGAATTCATCTCGGGATACCTTGGACGCAATCCTGCGGCAAAAACGCACGCGGATGCAGCGCTCGCGATGCAACAGAACTACACTGGTTTTGTGGATGTTCCCTTTTCTCGTTGGATGGAAGAGGCACACAAACACTTCCGCAACACGAAAAACGGATTGGAAATCACCTATGATCCCAAGTTGCGCGATGCCATTGAAGCCCTTGGCGCACAGGCCGCACCCGATCTCTGGCCCTATTTCGACGCGGTGGAAGGCCTGCCCATAGCTTGCGTCCGGGGCGAGAATTCTGACCTACTATCGGCTGAAACGCTTTCTGAGATGGAGAGACGCAGACCGGATATGATCAGCGTCACCGTTCCCAACCGAGGACATATTCCTTTTCTAGACGAACCAGAAGCCGTTGCAGCTTTGCAAACCTGGATCGAGAGGCTGCGGTGAATATTGAACAAATTCGTGCCGCTGCAGACAGGCTTGAAGGGCACGTTAGGCGGACGCCGATGTTGTCTTCGCCATTTCTCGATGAGATCGCTGGACGACGCGTCTGGATTAAACCTGAGTGCTTGCAACACACCGGCAGCTTCAAGTTTCGCGGTGCATGGTCTGCGGTTTCAGCCTTGCCCGAGGACGCCAAAGCGCGTGGTGTGATTGCGTTTTCCAGCGGTAATCACGCACAAGGTGTGGCACTTGCCGCCAAAGCGCATGAGACTTCTGCCGTGATCGTCATGCCCCGCGACGCGCCGGAAGTGAAGATTGACAATACCCGTAAGCTGGGCGCAGAAGTCATACTTTATGATCGGGCGGCCGGTGAAAACAGAGATGCCATTGGTGCCGAGATATCCAGCGAACGCGGCCTGACCCTGATCAAACCCTATGACGAACCGCTGGTCATTGCTGGTCAGGGCACTACTGGATTGGAAATTGCCGCGCAAGCCATTGAGGTCGGCGTGGTGCAAGCTGACGTGATTGTTTGCTGCGGCGGGGGCGGACTTTCTTCCGGCATCGCTTTGGCGTTGGAAGCGGAGGCGCCGGGTCTGCGCGTACGCACCGCGGAGCCCGAAGATTTTGACGACGTGGCGCGATCATTGCGGTCTGGCAAGATCGAACGGAACAGCAAGCTGTCTGGCAGCTTGTGCGACGCGATCATAACCCCGCAGCCTGGAAATTTGACGTTTCCAATACTCAAAAGACTTGCCGGACCGGGGTTTTCCGTCACGGAGAACGAGGCTTTGCGGGCTGTTGCACATGCTTTCAACCGGCTTAAACTAGTCGCGGAGCCCGGAGGGGCCGTGGCTTTGGCCGCTGCCCTTTTTCATGGCGATGAAATCGAGGGGGATGACGTGATTGTCACGATCTCCGGCGGCAATGTCGACGCTGAAGTCTTTCAACAGGCCTTGCGGACGCCAAATGAGGGTTCTCCAAAAGGAGATGCGATATGAAAATTCTCGATCTGGGGCACGTCAGACTCCATTACCGTGTGGACGGGCCAGACGCGGGCGCACCGCTTGTTTTCGCCAACTCGCTGGGTACAGACTTACGCCTGTGGGATCCGATTTTGCCCCACCTGCCCGAAGGGCTACGCATCGTCCGGTTTGACAAACGCGGACATGGTCTGTCTTCTTGCCCTTCTGGTCCCTATGCGATGGGTACTTTGGTGAAAGACACCGAAAGCCTGTTGGACCACCTCGGGATCAGGGACTCCGTTTTTGTCGGACTGTCTATCGGCGGCATGATTGCGCAGGGTTTGGCGGTGAAGCGATTAGACATGATCCGCGCCATGGTTCTGTCGAATACAGGCGCTAAGATTGGCTCCCCTGCGCTATGGCAAGAGCGAATAGCCAGTGTGGAGAAGGGTGGCATAGAAAGCCTTGCGGACGCGACAATGGCGCGTTGGTTTTCCAGAGCCTTCCAGTCGAAACCCGAACTAGAACTTTGGCGCAACATGCTGACCCGTCAGGAAGATCAAGGTTATATAGGCTGTTCAGCGGCGATTTCGGGTACTGACTTTTACACCACTACCGCTGGCCTGCGCCTACCCACTCTGGGGATTGCCGGCGCCGATGATGGCGCGACCCCGCCGGATCTGGTCCGCGAAACCACGGAGTTAGTCCCCGGCAGCCAGTTCCACTTGATCCGCAAAGCCGGGCACTTGCCGTGCGTTGAACAACCCGTCGAATACGCCGACGTGCTGACACGGTTCTTGAAAGAGGTCGGCCATGTGTAGCGCAGCCAGCAGAAACCAGGTCTGAACCGTGGCGGCCAGTGTCTTTGACAGCCCTCTTTATGCACGTCTCTTTGACACCGGTGAAACGGGGCGCCTGTTTTCCGACAGCGCCGCGTTGCGCGCCATGCTTCTGGTCGAAGGAGCGTTGGCTAAAGCGCAGGGGAAACTCGGCGTGATCCCGGAAATCAGTGCCGCAGCCATTCATCGCGCCACACTGGAAATCCAGATCGATCCTGGCGCATTGGCACAGGCAACTGGCGAAAACGGCGTCTGCGTGCCCGGGTTGGTCAGCGCCTTTCGTGCGGAAATGAATGCTCCCGAACATGCGCAATACTTGCATTGGGGTGCCACATCTCAAGACATCATCGATACAGGCTTGATGCTACGCCTGCGCCAGACCCTTGCGCTGGCAGAGGCAGATCTCAAAACCATCGTTAAAGCGATGGCGGAACAAGCCGATATCCATGCGGCCTTGCCTATGCCCGCACGCACCTACGGACAACAGGCGACGCCCACAAGTTGGAGTGCAGTTTTAGCGGGATGGGGAATGCCTTTGATCGATGCGCTCGACGCTTTGCCCGCCCTGCGCGACGGATCATTGTGGGTGTCACTGTCGGGCGCGTCCGGCACGGCCTCTGCATTGGGAAAAGATGCCCCGTCCCTGCGCGCAGCCTTGGCAGAAGGGTTGGGCCTCGTTGATCCAAAGAGGTCCTGGCACACAGATCGGGGCCCAATTCAGCGTATCATGTGCTGGATGGCGCAGGTTACCGCAACCCTTGGGTCGATAGGACAGACAGCAGTTGCCCTGACTGCAACCGAAGTTGCGGAAGTAACACTTGGTGCAGCAGGTGCCTCCTCCACCATGCCGCAAAAGCAAAATCCAGTAGGAGCATCTGCGCTGGTGGCACTTTCCTCGCAGATTGGCGGCTTGCTGAGCGCGATGCAGATCGCAGCCTCTCACCAGCACCAACGGGACGCGGCTTCATGGTTTACCGAATGGATGCTGGTGCCCCAAATTGCGCATAGCTGCGCGGCAGCTTTGAAGCATGGCATTTTATTGAGCCAAAGCATTCGGCCTAATCCAAATCAGATGGCACGGGCTTTCGGGCAAGGCCACGACCTGCTTCACGCAGAAGCTCTCAGCTTCGCTTTGACAGACTACATGCCTCGCCCGGACGCACAAGCCGCCGTAAAAACACTCTGTCGCGAGGTTGCGGAAAGCGCCACGCCTCTCTCCGCCCTTGCGCTGGCAAAGTACCCGCAACTGGATGCAACGCTCTTTGACCCAGGCGCGCAGTTGGGACAGGCTCCTGCTGAGGCGCGCAGCTTTGTCGCCCGGGCACGGGCTCTGTAACGGATGCGACCAGCAGTTCTGTTCATTTTAATCACTGTGGTACTCGACTCCATGGGCATCGGGCTGATCATTCCGGTGATGCCCGATCTGATTCAGGAAATTCAGGGTGCAGACCTCAGCAATGCCGCTCTGTGGGGGGGCGTGTTGTCGACCACTTTTGCTGTCATGCAGTTTCTGTTTGGCACAGTCATTGGCGGGCTGTCAGACCGGTTCGGCAGGCGGCCGGTGCTATTGACCTCCCTCGTGGTTATGGCGCTTGATTATCTGGTGATGGCGGTTGCAGGTAGCATCGCATTATTGCTTTTAGGGCGTGTCGTGGGCGGGATCACGGCCGCAACACAAGCCACAGCGAACGCCTACATGGCCGACATCTCACAGCCCGAAGATCGATCTGCAAACTTCGGCCTTGTCGGCGCGGCCTTTGGCCTGGGGTTTGTGCTGGGTCCGCTTCTGGGTGGATTGCTGGCTGAATATGGCACCCGCGCACCATTCTATGCGGCCGCAGCACTCGCGGCGATCAATGCGCTCTTCGGATTTTTTGTGCTGCGCGAAACAGTGACCCAAGAAACCCGGCGCCCTTTTCGCTGGGCGCGGGCGAACCCTTTGGGTAGTTTTCGCCAGTTGGCTCGACTGCCCGGCGTTGGCCCGCTCTTGGTGGTGTTTTTCCTCTACCAAGTGGCCTTTATGGTCTACCCCGCCATCTGGGCGTTCTTTGGCAAGGAACGCTTTGGCTGGGAACCGGCAACTATTGGGCTTAGCCTGGCACTCTTCGGGATTATGCTTGCCATCGTGCAAGGTGGTCTGATCCGCATCGTTCTGCGTGTTCTGGGAGAACGTGTCACCGTTGTCTACGGACATCTCTTTGACATTGGCGCCTTTCTCGCTTTGGCTTTCGTCACAAACGGCACTTTGGCTCTGATCCTGACACCGTTGGCAGCACTGGCGGCGGTGATCACACCGGCGTTGCAAGGCATCATGTCCAAGGCCGTTCCCGCTGATGCACAGGGCGAACTGCAAGGCGCACTTACATCCGCGAGCGCGCTTGCCATGATCCTTTCACCGATGATGATGACGGGTGTCTTTGCTGCTTTTGCCCGGGATGACGCGCCGATTTACCTACCCGGGGCGCCCTTCATCCTCTCCGCCGGATTGATCGTAGCCGGGCTAATAGTCTTCATCAGTTTCCCGCCACGAAACGCCATCGCAACACGTGATCCACAATAACGACACGTCATGTCGGATTGCAGCTTGCGTGTGCGATCTCAGCACGGCAGGCTGACTTAATCTGAGGCCTCAAAGAGAAAGGCACCCTATCGATGCAGACAATCAAAGCCGCTGTTTGCCATACGTTTGGCGCGCCTTTAATGGTCGAAGAAATTGTTTTGCGCGCTCCTGAAATGGGCGAAGTTGAAATCACGCTCGACGCCGTGGCGATCTGCCATTCGGATATTTCCTACGCGGAAGGTGCTTGGGGCGGGTCGCTGCCAGCAGTATATGGTCACGAAGCGGCGGGGATCGTTACCGCAATCGGCGCAGGTGTACGCGGCCTGAAAGAAGGCGACAGCGTAGTGGTGACCCTGATCCGCGCCTGTGGTACGTGCGGCAGTTGCGCTGGTGGAAAACCGACGCTGTGCGAAACGCCCTATGACGGCGATCATGGCCCGATCAAAACCGCAACAGGCGGTAAATTACATCAGGCGATGGCAACAGGTGCTTTTGCGGAAAAGGTCGTGGTCGATCAAAACCAGGTGGTTCGAATAGCACCCGACATTCCCAAGGAAGCCGCCAGCTTGATCGCTTGCGGGGTAATCACCGGTGTTGGTGCCGTGGTCAACGCAGCTGAGTTGAGGGCGGGGCAGGACGTGGTGGTGATTGGTGCGGGCGGCGTCGGTCTGAACGCCATTCAGGGCGCGCGCATCGCCGGGGCGCGGCGCATTGTAGCAGTCGATATGAGTGCCGAAAAACTGGAAACCGCGATTGAATTTGGCGCCACCGACGGCGTATTGGCGACGCAAGAGAGCCCTTGGAAAGATGCGTTCAAAGCGCTTGGCGGGCGGGGCGCAGACGCTGTGATTGTCACTGTAGGCGCCATCCCCGCCTATGATCAGGCCCCCCGCTATCTGGCACAGGGTGGCAAAGTTATCATGGTTGGCATGCCGCACTCGGGTGCAGGTTCCACATATGAACCAGTCGTGTTGGCCGCATTGGGCCAAGGCATGGTTGGTTCCAAAATGGGGGATGTGGTGATCCAGCGGGACATCCCCTGGATGGTTGATCTCTATGGTCAAGGACGCCTGAAACTGGATGAATTGATCTCTGGCCGCTGGCGCCTTGACCAGATCAACGAGGCGATCGCCGACACCAAATCAGGTGCTGCGCGTCGCAATGTCATTGTTTTCGAAAGATAACCGCCTCAGGTTCGTGTGCGCCCGTCCTGTCGGCGTCAGGCCCTGTTTGCTGGAAAAAGGACATGCCCATGAAACTCGCTGATCTGGACATCATCGTGACGGCCCCACCTGCGCCCGGATGGGGGGGACGATATTGGATTTTAGTCAAACTCACGACCGATGACGGGATTACGGGCTGGGGCGAATGCTATGCCACTTCCGTTGGTCCGGATGCCATGCGCGCCGTCATCGAAGACGTATTTGCCCGTCACATGTTGGGCGAAAACCCTGAAAACATCGAATTGATGTTTCGGCGCGCCTATTCTTCCGGTTTCACCCAGCGGCCAGATCTGACAGTAATCGGCGCTTTTTCAGGGTTGGAGATTGCCTGTTGGGACATTCTGGGAAAGGCGCGAGACAGGCCCGTCTGGGCGCTTTTGGGTGGGCGTATGAACGACACCATCCGCGCCTACACTTATCTTTACCCGCAAGCAGAGCATGATCTGTCCACCTTTTGGACATCCCCCGATATGGCCGCAGAAAGTGCCGCCGCGATGGTTGCCCGAGGTTACACGGCCGTCAAATTCGACCCCGCAGGCCCTTATACTCTTCGCGGCGGGCATATGCCTGCAATGACCGATATTGCTCAATCTGTTGCCTTTTGCAAAGCCATCCGTGCGGCCGTCGGCGACAAGGCGGATTTGCTCTTTGGCACCCATGGCCAGTTCACCACGGCGGGCGCCATCCGGCTTGGGCAGGCGCTGGAGCCCTATGCGCCACTTTGGTTCGAAGAGCCCATTCCACCCGATGCCGTTGAAGAAATGGCCAAGGTGGCCCGGGCCGTGCGCATCCCTGTCGCGACCGGAGAACGCTTGACGACCAAGGCGGAATTTGCGCCGGTATTGCGTGCAGGTGCTGCAACGATATTGCAACCCGCTCTGGGCCGCGTAGGGGGCATATGGGAGGCGAAGAAAATCGCCACTTTGGCAGAGGTTTACAACGCGCAAATGGCACCGCATCTCTATGCGGGTCCAGTTGAATGGGCCGCTAATGTTCATTTCGCCACCTCGGTCCCCAACCTCCTGATGGCGGAAACCATTGAGACCCCCTTCCATAGGGCCCTGATCAAAAACAGCATCACCGTGGAAAATGGTTTCATAATGCCACCTGAAAGTCCCGGCTTGGGGATCGAAGTGGACGAAGAGCTCGCGCGCGCGCACCCCTATTCTGGCGCGGGTCTACATCTGGAGATGCGCGAAGCACCCTGCGACTATGCCAACGGCAACGCCTTTGAAGGCGGTGCACCCGCACCGAGAGATTAGCAACAGCGCTCAGGTACGTGCCGCTTCAAAAGCCGCCCAGACTGTTTCGAACTCGGCAAAATCAATCCGCTTGCCCCTAACGGCGTCGAAAACTATCTTTTCGGATCGCATGAGCTGCGCGATCGCGTCCGCTAGTTTCGGGATAATGTCATCGGGGATTACCACGCCACCGTGGCGGTCGGCATGCACCAAGGCGCCCGGCGGCACAGACATGCCGAATATCTCGACGGGATGATCAAAGTCGATCACATGAACGAACCCATGGCTGGGGCCTATTGAACCCGCCACCACCGGAAATCCGTCCGGCAAGTCTCCGAGGTCGCGCATTACGCCATCGGTCAATGCGCCTGAAAGCCCAAATGCCTTGTGGATATTGGTATTGACCTCGCCCCAATAGGCCCCGATCGCGTTGGGCACATCCATATCCTGGACTACAGCAACACCGGGGCGCGGCCCTTCTGACATGTATTTGTAGTAGCCCATGCGGCGCGCCTTGATCACGTCCGCCGGCTCACTTGGCGGTTTCACGGCCTGAATGCGGGCGGTACGCGCGTAGCCCACCATGGCCAGAGCCGAACCGTCCGATGCCACCATCGTACCGCGGGTAAAGTCATTGAAACCGCGCTTTCCTTGCGCCACTTCGATGGCGTTGCAGACCGTCGGTGTATCGACATGTCTTAGCAGATCCAACAGCGCGTCATCCATCATCGTCACCCTACCAATTTGGCTCCGTCTGACAGCGCTTGCAGTTTCGCAAAGGCGATCTCAGGATCGACTGCGCCAAATCCGGCAAATGTCCCAAAACCACAATCGGACCCGGCAATCACACGGTCCGCACCGACAATCCCGGTAAAACGCGCGATCCGCTGCGCGACCAATTCGGGATGCTCGACAAAATTGGTGGTTGTGTCCACTACACCCGGCACCAAGACCTTGTTTTCAGGAATGTCCGCTTTGCGATCCCGAAAAACAGTCCATTCATGGGCGTGGCGCGGATTCGATGTTTCAAAGAGCACATAGCGCGCCTTGGCAGACATCAACGTATCAAAAACCTTCTCCATTCCAATGTCACACACATGCGGCCCTTCGTAGTTGCCCCAACATATGTGGATACGCACGCGATCTTCGGGCACATCTTCAAGGGCATGGTTCAATGCCTCAACGTGTGCTGCGGCGACCTTGAGGAATTCCGCGTCGCTGAGATCGTTGAAAAGCATGTGGCGTGAAAGAGCCAAGTCGGGGCAATCCAATTGCACATCGAGACCAGCAGCCACGATGGTCTGATACTCTTCGCGCATCGCATCCGCGAGCGCCGCCAGATAAGCCTCTCGCGTCTTGTAGTAATCATTTTGCAGGAACAGCGAGATCACACCCGGGCTCGCGGCATTCATGAAGCCACGCATTGCGCCATGCTCCGCCATGGCCGCCTTGAGATTGTCGATGTCCTTTTGCAACTCACCCTGCCCTTTTGACACCACTTCACCGGTGCACATGGGGCGCGCATACTTGGGTGTGCCACCATCATCAGCCAAACGTTTGAGAAAGCTCGGAAACTTCTTTAGGTCTGCAGGCGCGTTGCGCGGACTGTCTCCGGAAAACCCGCTGTAGCGGTCCTTGACGTAAGTAGCATAGGAGATTTTCGATGTCTCGCCATCACTGACAATGTCGACACCTGCCGCAACCTGCTTTGCGACCGTATCAGAGACCGCTCGCGTCATGGCTGCGTCAAAATCTTCGGCACTGTATGCCTCAACATTTTCCCGAGCAAAGATGAAATCCACCACCGTTTGGCTTCGCGGCAAAGATCCAACGTGCGTGGTCTGGATGGTCATGACAGTTTCCTTAGACTTTACGCGCCATCAGCACGCTGTGTTTGTTGGTTTCCGGGTCTTCGGCCAGATACCCGGTTAGGCGTAGGCCATTTTCCTCAAGACAGGTGGCATACTGCGCCGGTGAGAGGGACGCGTGATAAACGGGCCGATCACCCACAGTGCCCGCTACTTCGCCGGCATCGGGGCCTACCGTGGTCAACAGTGTGCCCCCGGCATTGAGGTGGGCTGCCATTCGGGCGATACACCCCTGTTGCTCCTGCTGCGTGAGGTGGAAGAAGCTGTTCCAGGCAACGATCCCGTCAAAGCGTTCTTCCAGATCAAAGTTTCGCATATCTGCTTGCCGCCAATCGCCGTTTGGCCAACGGGTGCGGGCGATGTCGAGCATGGCGGCGGCGAAATCGACACCGGTTACCCGAAAGCCTTCGGCAATAAACCACCTTGCAATTGGCTCTCCTGCTCCACAGCCCAAATCCAGCACCTGACCGCCAACCGGGAGGCAGGCCGCAAATCTTGCAAGCCAGCGCGCCTCAAAAAGAGCGCGCGAGCGTTGGCTGTCATATTGCGCAGCCTGCGTTTCGTAGACGTCCCGGATGTTTTCCGGATCTGCCGCTATCCCTGCCATGTCGGACCCGCGGGATCATCTGTGCCGACAATATGATAGAGCGCAGCTTCACCTGTCATGGAGGGTACAGATGTGTGCATAAGCCCTGCAGGAACAGATGCCGTATCGCCCGGGTTAAGCGTCACTTCTCCGCCCTCCCAGACCAGTTTCCAATGACCCTTCACCGGCATCAAGACAGATGCACGGTCATGCTGGTGCATTTTTGCCGAGGCCGAGGGTCGGGTGATGAACCCCACTTCGAACCCTGGTTTGTCTCGGATCACCCCTTTTTCGCCAATTACGAGACAGGGTGATTTTTGGGCCATGGCCACCAGGTCATTGTAGCGCCGCACACCGAATCCGACCACCTCCATTGGCGGCAGTTCAGGAAATTCCTTGAGCGCTTCGTCGGTCAGCACGGGCATCGGGGGAACACCCTCAGGCAGATGCTCATCCTTTTTACTATCATAGAGTTGGCCGTTTTTACCCAGAATGAGGCCATGGTCCTTGGCGTCTTCAATCACCTGTGGCGCCCACAGCACGCCCCCGCCCGCGTCATCACCGCCCAATATCGCCATGATCATCCCGTAATCAGTACCGATGTTTTCAAAGCCGCGAAAAATGCCGGTGGGTATGTTGATGATATCCCCTTCTTCGAGAAGGACCTCTCCCGCATCGCCCCAACGCCCCCAGAAAAACCGCCAGCGGCCTTTGAGCACAAAGAACACTTCGGCCGTTCGATGGCTGTGCAGAGAGTTGCGGCATTTGGGCGGCTGGCCCGCAGCACCAATATTAAAGCCATGCGGGATCGTGATGTGCACATGTTGATCCGGGCTCTCAGACACGCCGCCGCCGATGATCGTGAAGTTCTCCTTCTGGTCACTTCCCGGGGTATGGGCGTCAATAAAGGCCGTTTTGCATGGCTTAAGTTCACCATATCGCACGATGCGGGCTTCCATGTCAGCAGGGGTCATTTCGTTTCTCTTTCAAGTCGGTCGCGCAATTTGGCCAATTCAGCAGTCAGCTGTGCGTTTTCGGTTTCAAGTCGATCTATTTCCGGTGCAACAAGAGCTGCAATCTCAGCTGTATCGAACCGAGGGATGATGTATTGGGGGCAGTTCCAATCGAAAGCCTCTACTTTTATAGACATCACGCGCTCGACTTTGCTCTCGCCTTCTGTGGTCAGGCTTTGTGCTAAATCGGGAGCGTCCTCGGCATCATTGACTGTGGCGTATCCGATCAGTTTGAGGCGCGCCTTGCGCGGATAATCCATGGCAAAGATCGAGACACGCGCGTTGCTCTGCAGATTGCCGGTGCTGACGTACTGACGGTTGCCGCGATAATCAGCAAACCCGATTGTTTGCGGGTCAAGCACCTTCAGAAATCCTGCTGTTCCGCCCCGATGCTGGACATAGGGCCATCCCGTCTCAGACACCGTTGCCATGTAGAAGGAAGTCCGCGAAGTTAAAAAAGTGATTTCATCTTCGCCCAAACCCTCTGGGGCCGGGCGCTCGGTCATTTTCGCATAGGTCTCCCGAGAGCCGTGCGCTTTTTGCGCATCTTGCACGGTCGGAGTGAACATCAGGGTCCCAAAATGCTCCACGCGATCACCCCGTATGTAGAAGGATCTGTTTCCAGATCGTTGTTTCATCAAAGATCACATATTCCCGGCGCAGCCCCCAAGGACCAAATTCGGCATGGCAAATGCCCAACAGATAAACCTCTGCCCCCGTCGGCGCGCCAAACCGGCCCCAGCCGCTATGTTTACCGGTCAAAGACCAGCGCAACGCCGCGCGTGGCGGCATCAATGGATCATCACGCCCAATCTGGTGATCGATCTGAAAATCTGCATCCGGGAAAGATGCACGCAACCCCATCCAGAACTGATCGACATCGCCATGGCTGTGTCCTGTCGCACCGCCGGGGTATTCGACATGTACCGCCCGGTCATACTCCAGCGGGATCGCAGCCATATCCGCGTCCATGATCCGGATGACGATATCGGCGTATTTTGCGCCCCATTCGTTGTCATTGCCCCGACCTTTGTAAGGCCCCGGTTGGTCCGTCGCCGCGCTGAGCGGCTTGGTGCAATCTTCTGGCCCGCCTTCTCGTGTGATCAGATCTGCCGCGTATGCCTTGGGGTCCCATCCGAGCTGGCGCACAATGGCGCCCTGATCCCGGATCAGCCATTCATCGTTGATCTGATTGTTGTGCGCATGGCAATCGGCCATAATCCGATAGGTCAGTTTCTTTCCGGTCGCCTTACCGTAAACCCCGTCATGCGCATGTGTCGCTGTACTTAGCAGCCGATGCGAAGACAGCATGCCCTCCTCCGGGGTGCCTGACCAGATCACGTCTTCGCCCAAGAGGGTGCGGTCGGGAAATTCGGCCAAAGTCGCCATGGTCGCCCCGATTACGTTCTGATTTCCGATGACCACAGAGGCTGGCGACCGCACCACGATATCGTCCGAATAATAGTGATGCAGTGTCGCGATGTTGCGATCTTCCCAGATTTCCTTGGTGATTCCGATAATGTAGTCCGGGAAATCCGTGAATTTCGGATCGAAGCCTTTCATGGCGCAGTTCCTTCCGGTTTGCGGGCCGAGCCGCGGACGATCAAAGGGCCGTCGAGAGTGATCCGGCGCGGTGTCACGTCTTCTGCGCTGAGACGCGCCAAAAGTGCGTCGACAGTGGCTGCAACCATGCGATTTGCAGGCTGGCGAACAGTGGTCAGGTTATAGCTCGGCCAATGCGAGAGCGTGACATCGTCATAGCCCACTACGGACACATCCTCCGGCACCCGCAACCCCAACTCATAGCGCAGCACATCCATCACGGCGAAGGCCATATGATCATTGGCCACAAAAACAGCATCCGGTCTGTCTGGAGCGTCAAACATGTCGCGCGCGGCAGCCTGAGCAGTTTTGAAGTTGAAATTGCCGATACCTCGGGCAAAGAGCTGTTGGCCGGCATCTTCCAAACCTGCCTTGAAACCGGCTTCACGGTCTATCTGGGTGGAGGCATCCTCCCAGCCAGCGATGTAGGCGATGCGCTTGTGCCCACCTGCCACAAGAAACTCCGCCAGTTTTCGACCCCCGGCCAGATTGTCCGATGTCACGCTTGAAAGCCGGGTGTCATATTGGTGCCGGTTGAAGAGCACAATAGGAATACCCAGGTCCTCGCAGCGTTGGGTCAGGTCGTTCGAAAGACCAACAGAAGCAGCAATAATTGCATCCACCTGATAGTCTAGCAGTTCATCGATCACGCTTTGGGTTGCGTCATGATCATTTGAGGCCATGAAGACAAGTACGTGATAGCCCTTGGACTGAAGCGCTTTGGAGAGCCGTTCAATGGCTTCGGGGTAGAATTGGTTTTCCAGATAGGCCACGACCAGCCCGATAATCCGGCTGCGCCCGGTGATCAAAGACCGCGCAATCACATTCGGACGATATCCCAAGTCAGCGGCAGCCTTGCGGACTTTGTCAGCTGTACGCTTACTGACAGATGCACCCGGCGTGAACACACGACTCACTGCTGACCGGCTCACACCCGCCTTTTCAGCTACTTCCAATGAGGTCACCTTGCCCATCAGCCTGCTGTCCATCCTCCGTCAATCTTCAGTGAAGTCCCGGTGATCATGGCTGATGCGTCGGACGCCAGAAACAGCGCAGCACCCATGATGTCCTCAACCTCGCCAACGCGTGGAAGTTTGATCTTGTCCATGATCCACGCCAATCGTTCGGGATTTTTGAAGGTCACTTCCGTCAAAGGCGTCCGAATGAAGGTCGGGCAGATCGTATTGATCCGGATGCCGGACTTTCCCCACTCGATGGCCATGGATTTCACCATACCTTCCAGCGCGTGCTTGGATGCGCAGTATACTGTGCGATCAATACCCCCCACATGCCCCATTTGGCTCGATATATGGATGATGGACCCTCGTTTTCCCGCCGCCATCAAAGCCTTGGCTGCAAGTGCAGAGAGGAAATAGGCCCC
This sequence comes from Roseobacter sp., assembly GCF_045106495.1. Classification (GTDB taxonomy): domain Bacteria; phylum Pseudomonadota; class Alphaproteobacteria; order Rhodobacterales; family Rhodobacteraceae; genus Roseobacter. The sequence continues at coordinate 227,002 of NZ_JBGCEQ010000011.1, read as the reverse complement.
TCGTAAATTGACATCCATCACGGCGTCGAAATCCTCCGGCCTGGTTTCAACGGCCGGCGCATGGCGGGCCAGACCCGCCGAGTTGATAACGATGTCAAAGGGATGCTCAAAGACCTCAGGCAAAGCACTCAAATCGGCCTGATCAAGTTGCATCGCTTCAGTGGACCAGCCTTGCGCAGCCATCGCATTTACGGACGCCTGCAGAACATCCATGCGTCGCGCAGCACAGACCACATGCGCACCAGCTTCGGCAAGCGCAATGGCGCACCCCAAACCGATGCCCGAGGACGCCCCTGTGACCAATGCGCGATCTCCTGTGAGATCAAATTTTGGTGTTCTTGGCAGGTCCGTCACACCGTTGCTCCTGTTTCGGGATCAAAGCCCACACGGGCTTTGTTGAATTCCCGCATGCGTGCAAAAACATCGACCCCAATCTGATCATACATATGTAGTAGATCCACCAACACCCAGTTTTCGCGTATCAATCCGTTTTCGACACGCCAGAAATCAAGGCTACGCATTTCGATCTTTTGACCAACAGGGGCAACCCCGAGCCATCCGCCGTTTGTAATGGTCTGGACCATATCAGGCCAACCGGTCACCGCAGCATAATTTCTGTCCCCAAAAAAATGGTACTCGATTTCATCCAGATAGAGACCCCGGTCGGGCATCGCATTGAGAAAAGGGATCTGGTGCCACTTGCGAAACCCGTCAATCCCACGCCCACTGCCAATTCCGGAGGGTCCGTACCACATCATCCGAGGGTGCCAGAACCGGTCCATCTGCATGACCTCCGGGCCACCTTCGGAAGGGTGTTTTTTGAGAAAACTCAAGGCATCAATAATTTGGTGGCAGGTCGCTGCCCCTTTTGCGGGGTCGTGAGGACCCGGTACCATGCCGTCGTTGGTGGCTGGTCCCGGCACATGCCACTCGCGCCCCAGCGATGGCGTCATGGGCCAGGCCCCAGCCTGCATCATTACTTCAGGAATGTCCCAAATTGCTTGCATTTCGACAATCCTACGATCCACGATGCGGTAGAACTCATGAAACCGCAGATGCACGATGTGACCGGTGGCCGGAATGTCCAGCCACGGTACACGAAAGGTCCCGCAATAATTGCCGCCGCAACCAACCCAGTCCTGGCCTTCGGGAGTCGGCCCTGCCATCGTGATAAAATCGCGCTGTTCCAGATCCGGTATGGCGCGCAACAATGGGACAAACGCTTTGTCCACAAAAGCATCGACACCCACAGTCGTCCCGAAGGGAAATGCCAGATGAAAAACCACGTCCGGCGCGCAAATATCATGCAGCGTGGTGCGCAAGGCTTCTAGGTCAAAATCATACATCGTCGCCCGTAAGGGCGCGATGAGTGCCTTGTGATCCGTATGGCGATCAATCATCTTGAATGCGCTTTCATCCGGTCAAACAGGTCGACACCCATTTGCGCGAAGAGATGGACCATATCGACGAAAACCCAGTTTTCAGTGAATAGACCGTCAGTGCGAAGCCAAAAGTCCAGCCCTGAAACTTCAATCGGCGTGCCCGTGGCCGGAAGGCCTAAATAGGACCCGCTATGCGTCCCGATCACGCCTTTGGGTCCAGAAGCCGCCAACAACCTATCCTCGGCAAAAAGACTCTCGAGATGCATCACCTTGCGATCCGGAAAGGCGATCAGCCAAGGGTGTTGGTGGAAGGTTTCAAATTCGCCGAGCGAAAGGCACGCGCCGATACCGCCCGGCCCGTACCATTTGATATTGGGATGAAAAAACGCGGCCAAACCCATACTGCTCAGGTCATTTTCATCGAATTTGTTCAACCCGCCAAAAATGAATTCACGCCCAAAAGCCAGCGTGCGGTCGGTGACAGCGTCGCTGTGAGCGGCTTTCAGGGCACCGTCATAGGCGGTCGGCGCAGGGTAAACATGTGACGCACCTCGCGACTTCGGCAGAACCGGCAAACCGATCTGATCGAACCAATCAACAAAATCCCAGATCGTCTGGGCATGGGTCACCTCGCCCTTGCCGTTGAACCGCAAAAATTCGCCCCAGCGAATGCGAAGGTCTGTGCTTGTCGCCGGGATGCCAAACACAGGGGCCGTGGCCCTACCTGTGTAGTAACCGGTTCCCGCAACCCACCAAGCGCCATCCTCTTGGCCATCTTCATGCGCCGAGGACTGCCCTGCCAGGAAAAGATGAGTTTCGCGGCGCAGATCAGGTATTGCTGCTTGCAAGGGAACAAACAGCTCGGCCAGAATATCCCCGCCACTGGATTTTACACCAATAGGTTCGGGCGCTTGCCAATGCGTGACGGCGGACAACATCTCGCCCGCGCGCTTGGGGTTGGTGTCGAGGGCGTTCCAAAGCGACAGCGCATTGGCTTTGTTACGCTGATTGACGTGCATTCAAGTTTACTCCGCCGCTTCCTGCGCCGGGACGCCTTCGCCGTAAGGCACATTGATCCCGCCATAGCGTCGCACCCGCAGATTGCATTGCTCCGCATGACCCACAAAGCCTTCAAGCATGCACAAACGCGAACCATAGGCCCCAATTTTTGCCGCGGCCTCATCTGTGAGAATTTTTTGGTAACTATGTGTCTTGAGGAACTTGCCAACCCAAAGACCGCCTGTGTATCGACCTGCTTTCTTGGTTGGCAGCGTGTGGTTCGTCCCGATGACTTTATCCCCATTTGCCACATTGGTGCGTGCTCCCAGAAAGAGCGCACCATAGCATTTCATGTGCTCAAGGAACCAATCGTCCCGATCTGTCATTACCTGCACATGCTCCGACGCAATATCATCTGCGACCTGCAGCATTTCTTCATAGGTGTCACACAGGATGACTTCGCCGTAGTCTTCCCAACTTGCCTTGGCAGTGTCGGCCGTCGGTAGGATTCTCAGAATGCGCTCGATCTCTAGAAGCGTTGCCTCTGCAAGCTTACGGGAATTCGTCAGCAAGACAGCTGGCGAATTGTATCCATGCTCCGCCTGTCCCAGCAGGTCCGTCGCACAGAGCTCCGCGTCAACGGTGTCATCCGCGATGACCATCGTTTCGGTAGGCCCGGCGAACAAATCAATACCTACACGTCCAAAGAGTTGCCTTTTGGCCTCGGCGACAAAGGCATTTCCCGGTCCGACAATCATGTGCACCGGATCGATTGTATCTGTGCCGAGGGCCATCGCGCCGACGGCCTGAATGCCGCCCATGACGTAAATCTCATGCGCCCCACCGAGATGCATTGCGGCAATAACAGCCGGATTGGGTTTGCCGTGAAACGGCGGAGTGCAGGCGATGATGCGTGGGACCTTGGCCACGGAGGCGGTGGCCACAGACATATGCGCTGAGGCGACCATTGGAAATTTCCCGCCTGGCACATAGCAACCCACCGATTGCACCGGAATGTTCTTGTGACCCAAAATAACGCCGGGCATGGTTTCCACTTCGATGTCGCGCATGCTGTCGCGTTGCGCCTTGGCGAAATTGCGCACCTGCTCTTGCGCGAACCGAATATCATCCAATTCGCGCGGCGTGAGCTGCGCCACCAGATCCTCAATTTCAGCAGCACTCAACTTGAAACTGGCCGGAGAATAGGCATCGAATTTTTCAGACAAAACGCGCACAGCCGCATCGCCACGCGCTTCGATATCCGCCAGTATGGCTTCTACGGAAACACGCGTGTTAGCGTCATCGTCAGCACGCTGTGCCGCAGGTTTTCCGTGCTTAAGATATTTAATCGCCATCCGTTCACCTCCTCAGCTTTCAGGTTTCGGTGGTGTTTTTTCACCCCGGTCAAAGGCCTCCCAACCCTCGCCCTGAAAGACATCCTTGCCCAATTGGGCCAATACATGCGGGAAATCGACCATCACCCAATTGTCGGTGATACGCTCGTCCTCAACTTTCCAGAAATCCATGTAACGAATTTCAATGCGCTTCCCGGTCGCTGCCACGCCCATAAAGCTACCGGAATGCGTCGCCTCCTGTCGCCCGAAGGCGGCTGCCCATTCTCCCATGTAAAGCCGTGCCTCATCGACACATACCTTGTCGGAAAAGGCAGCCTGAAACGGGCGTTGCCAGTTGTCCTGAAATTCCTGAAGACCGTTCTTGGTGCCGCAACCCTCATTGCCCATCCAGCGAAAGCTCTGGGCAAAAAACGCACCGATGTCGTTAATCCGGTGATCGTTTAATCCATCCACCATGTTTTCGATTACGGCGCGGGTTTCATCCGTTTTGCTCATGTCCGTGTCTTTGGTCAGCACGGCCTGTTCTGGTCTTGAACCCTTCATTGGGCATTCCTTCTATCTTGAACCTGAAAACGAGTGGGGTGTCCCGCGCGGTTCAAGATGAAGTCTCGAGGCAGTCGGTTGAGCGCGGGATGACGCTGCAATCGACATGATCTGGTGCGTTTACTCATCAGCCTTTCACTGCCCCCGCCGTCAGCCCTGAAACAATCTGACGTTGGAAGACCATGACCAGCAGAAAGAGAGGCGCCGTGATCGAGACCGCTGCGGCCACCGCTTCAACCTGATCGGTGGTGGTGGTTTCGCGGTTAAAATACCCCGCGATCGCAGGCACCATGGTCTGGTTCTGTGCATCCAGGAGCAATGAGGTCACTAGAAAATCATTATAGCCCAAAAGGAAGCTGAAAAGCCCCGTCGTGATCACCCCTGGCCACATAACCGGCATGATCACGCGGCGGAATGCCTGGAAGTGACTACAACCATCGACCCGGGCGGCCTCGTCAAGCTCGGCCGGAATGTTCTGGAAGAAGCTGCGCAACATCCAGATGGTAAAAGGCTGGTTGATCGACACCAACACCGCGATCACAGCCCAGGGCTGGCCGTAAAGTGTCGGCGCGCCTTCGCCGAAGATAGGCCGGAGGATTTCGGAGGAATTGATGAATACAGGCAAATACCCGGCCACCAGCACAGAGTGCGGCAGCGCTCGAAAAACCAGAGCCAGGATCAGCAACCAAAACGCCAGATCAGAACCTGAGCGCGCAAGACCATAGCCTGCAAGGGTGCCTACGGTGAGGGAAATCGTGACAACGCCTGCCGTCACCAACATCGAATTGAGAAAATTTCGGTAGAACTGGTTTTCGCCCCATACAGACACGTAGTGTTCGGTGGTGAGCCCAAGTATTGGTGTGCCCAAGGGGCCAAGAAGACCGTTAAGAACGCCCAGGACAAGCGGCATAATGCCAAAAAAGATCAGGACAAATGCAACGGCGTAGAGCACCGCTCCGAAGATCCAGCCCAAAATGATCAAACCCGGCGGGCAGAATTTCTGCACCATCTGAGGCAGGTTGGTAAAAGCCCAGCGAATGGCAAAAAAGATCACCGCAAGCCCTAGCGCAATGTCGATGATCGACAGTCCATCCCCGCCAGCGCGCGTGGCGGGGCCAAAGATGACATCCAATGGGTTGGCGGCAAAGGCATCCACCGGCGATTTAAAGCTCATCACAGCGATCCAGAAGATCGGGAAAGCGGCGAGAACACACCAAAAGGCGAGGAAAGCACCTGAGGAGAGACGCAGCGCCAAAGACTGCTGCATGGCTTTGGGCGTAGACATCAGTGTGCGCTCCCTTTGTGGTCACGCCATGTGCGGCGCAGTGGCAGGATCAGTAAAAAGACGATCCCGATCATGGTGAGCATCGCTGAGGCCGAAGCGCGGCTGATGGCACGGTTGCCTGCATCATCTGGCGTCATGAAGTCATAAGTCAGCCATTGCAGCGAGATCACATGTGCCTGGCTTCGGAAGCCAACAATTTCCTCAAACACACGGTAGCAATCCATCAGGTGGATTAGCGCAATGAAGATGATCAGCGGCATCAGGTGCGGCACGATCACATGGCGCAATCGCTCCCAGCGGCTGGCGCCGTCGATCACAGCGGACTCGAGCGTGTCCATGTTCACCGTCTGCAGCCCGGCATAGAAAATCACAAAGGCGAAGGGCGCGACATGCCAGACGCGGTAGAAATACATCAACAACTCAATGGTCCAGGCCTGCGCAAACATCGAGATGTTGGTGCCTGTCCAGCGCTCCATCATGGCAGTGAGAATGCCGTCACCGACAAAGAGCCAATAGATCGACAGCGAGCCAATCACCGGTGTAATGATGAACGGCAGCAAGGAGACAAAAATGACAGGCCCCCGGATTGATCGCGACGCGTTATTGACAGCCAGCGCGATCGCAAGCCCGACCCCAATCACAAGCGGCAAGGTCAGAAGGGTAAAGGAGAGCGTGAAACGCAGTGCCTTCCAGAAATCTATCTGCATGATTTCGTTCCAACTGCCATTTCCGACTGCAGCCCAGAATTTGTCCATTTGCAGGACGTTTTTGTAGCTTTGCAATCCAACCCACCGTGTCTCTGTGATTGTCTTTCCGCTCTCATCCAAGACAGGCACCGTTTTTACTTCGGTCGTACAGGTTTGCGTCAGGAAACCAGGCGTGCAGGTCTCGACTTCGAGTTGTTCCAATATGGGTTGCGTGACTTGAAAGCTCTGGATGAAAACACTCACCAAAGGGGCGGCGATAAATAAGAGCATCATGAACACCGACGGGCCAACAAAGGCGGCAAAGGTCTTGAACTTCATCGGACGGTCCTCGTGTCGGAAATGTGCAAAACGGTTGGGTGCTTCAGCAATGCGCAACGGTATGCGCGCGGCAAAAGCATCCAAGTTGATCAGGCTGGCCAATATGATCGGCCAGCCTGCTTCAATTCACTTGAGTACGCCGGCTTCTTTTGCAGCAGTCTCATAGGCCTCTGTGATCGCGATCAGAGTTTCCTCTGCGCCGCGCTCGCCGGTAAAGAAAGCGGGCAGCTCATTACCTAGAGCCGAATGCAAGAGACCCATCTGCGTGGTCGAAGGATAAGCTGGCGGAGCAGGGTTCGCCATTGCCGTTTCAATCGCACCTTGAGCGATATCGGTCGGCTCATAGCCCGGAATCAACCAGATGGCCGCGTCATTGGCGCTTTTGACCATCTCAGTATCGAGACCTTCCATGGCCAGGCGGAATGCTGCGTCGGCCTCTTCATCCGTGATGTTTTTGGCGATGACAATTCCGTCCCACCACAGTGTGGTGGCCGGCACACCGCCATCCACCGCTTTTGGGGCGGCTGACATTGCGACCTTGCCCACAACCTGGCTTTCCGCTTCGTCGTTCATCGCACCTGCCCGGCTGGACCAGAGGTTGGCCATGGCAATTTTGCCCTGCTGAAACTGTTGCTGAACATAGGTTGAATCAGACACCAGCACTTCGGGATCGGTAAACTCAGTCATTGCCTTCATCATTTCCAATGATTTCAAACCGGCTTCGGAATTGACGGCTGTAGTATTATCATCGTTGAAAAACGCACCACCAAAACCCGCGTACATATTGTTAAAATCCTGACCTAGATTCCAACCCGATTTCAGAGTGGCTCCCAGCGGATAATCCATCACACCCGCGTCTTTGATCTTTGCTGCTGCTACCAGAACGTCATCCCACGTCGATGGGGTTTCAATGCCCAAATCAGCCAGCACATCGGAACGATACATCAAGTGTTGCGTGTTCACCATCATTGCCACAGCCATGATTTTGTCGTTGACGCGGATCAGTTGGTTGGGTGTCAGATTCTGACCATATTTGGCCACCAGGTCATCCAGAGGGCGAATGGTTCCCGCATTCAGAAGCGGCGTAATTGTTCCGTTGGATACACCGCCAATCTGATACAGCGATGGGTTGGCTTCAAAGGCGGCGGGCTGCTTGGTTCGGAATTCCTGATCCAGTTCAGCCTGGAAGTTGCCACATTCTGCCATGGCGTCCGTGACCGCTTTCCATGCTTCAAATCCCGCCGAAAGCGACTTAATCGGGACGGTATTTTCATATGAGCAGGCCGCAAATGCAGCGCTTCCCATCAGCGAGATCGCCCCCGCCAGTGCAATTTTCTTCAGAAACATATGCAAACTCCCTGTTGCAGTTGGCTCAGGTGCATCTTGCAAGGCTGCACCCAGTTTGGCCCCTTGTAGGAGGCTTTTTCAATCAGGTCGCGTCGATGCGCGTCCCGTTTTCTTTGTCAAACAAATGACAAATCGATACCGGCACGTTGAACGAAACGCTGTCCCCAATCTCCGCGCGATACTCCTTGTGAGCTTTGACAGACACCAGCTGCCCGCCAGCTCGTACTGTTAGCATTGTCGCGTCGCCGAGCAATTCGATGGTATAAATGGGCGCTGTGATCTGGCCGCGACCACTTTCCGCCAGAGTTGCGTCTTCGGCACGAAACCCCAAGATAATAGGTCCGTCAGAGCCCACTAGGCCCGAAATAGAGACCTGTTCGCCGCTAAAAGTGCCTCCGCTCAGTTTTCCTTCCATCAAATTCATCGCCGGGCTGCCGATGAAGCTGGCCACGAAGGTGTTTGCCGGGTGATCATAAATGTCCGTCGGCGTGCCAACCTGCTGAACCTTGCCCTGCTTCATCACGACAACGCGGTCCGCCAGAGTCATGGCTTCGATCTGATCATGCGTTACATAAACGGTCGTGACTTTGAGCTCGTGGCTGAGATTTTTGATCTGCGCACGGGTAGAAACGCGCAATTTTGCGTCCAAGTTCGACAGCGGCTCGTCCATCAAAAAGACGTTGGGCTCGCGCACAATCGCACGGGCCAGAGCAACGCGTTGCCGCTGTCCACCGGACAACTCTGCAGGCTTGCGGTGCAGGAATTCATCCAGTTCCACCATGGCCGAAGCCCGACGCACGCGGCTGTCATGTTCACCCTCGGGAACTTTTCGTACTCTAAGCGGAAAGCGTATGTTGTCGTAAACATTCATGTTCGGATAGAGGCCATAAGATTGGAACACCATCGCCACGTCGCGATCTTTTGGATCAAGGTCGTTCACAACCTTCCCGTCGATGATGATCTCACCTTCGGTCGCGTCTTCAAGACCCGCGATCATCCGCATCGTTGTGGTCTTGCCACAGCCGGAAGGCCCTAGCAGCACTAAAAACTCCTGATCTGCGATTGTGAGATCGAAGTTATCTACGCCAACGAAGCTGCCCCATCGTTTGTTGATGTTTCGCAGTTGAATCTCAGCCATGGTTGCCCTCGCTATCGCGGACCTGCGTTTTGCAAGCATTCCTTAACGCTAGACACTCTTGAAGGCGCTTGGCAAGGATTTTTTGCACACGTGTGCATTTGTGCAAACCGAACGCATATTTTGCAAAAGCGAAAATCAGTTGACGGATCGTCCCTCTACAGACAGCGCTGCACGAATTTTGCTTGTATCGCCTTCCCTTTTGGTTGGCGCGCCTGTTTGCAATTTCAAAATTCTAATGGTTATCAATATATTAAAGGAATCGTCATGGTGTTAATACGTGAGCATTGCGCCAGTCTCGAATACCTCTGGGTCAACTACTTTCGATATTTGACGTCTCATACAAATGGATCGAGCCACCACTTCATAAGTGACGACCACGCGCTAAAAAGGCCAAGATTTGGAAAAACAAACGGTACTTTTTTGAGCGGTTCTGTACGAGCTACAACCGAGATTGTCGCCATCCTAGAGTTCTCCGCTGACGAATGCGAACGACCAGAGCGCGAATCATTTGAGTGGGACCCAACGTTGGCAATGATGGTTACCGAACGGCTCCCCGAACAAGGCCACGCGCTGCGGCAACAATACCATCGCAGCTCGGCAAGGTGGCAGCATAGGCAGGTCCGGTGGCGATAAAGCTGTCTTCGGCTGTCAATCTTGCGTAGCTATCATGCCCGATCTCAGCCATCCACGCCATCAGAGCTTCGGACTGTCCGCCGGTTCGGCGGCATTCGTCAACAATCAAAACATTGTCGGTACCCTTAATAGCATCCAACAAGGCGTTTTCAGGCAAAGGAGCCAGCCAACGCAGATCTATCACGCGCGCATCGATGCCTTCGACCGCCAGATGTTTTTGAGCCTGTCGCGACAGATAGTGCCCGTTTCCGTAGGTGATGATGGCCAGATCTGTACCATCCCCGTGAAGACCCACGCTACCTAGAGATATAGTTCTATCCGGGTCTGGGTATTGCGTCATCCATCCTGCGTCTCCTTTGCTATGCAAATCGCGCATCGGATATAGTGCGATGGGCTCGACAAAGACGCAAACTCGTTGCTCGTCGCGTGACAAACGGTGGCATTCACGCAGCATCTGGGCGGCCTCAGTTCCGGTAGATGGGCACGCCAGGATGAGGCCTGGAATGTCGCGCAGAACGGCCAGCGAGTTGTCATTGTGAAAATGCCCGCCGAAACCCTTTTGATACCCCAACCCTGCGATGCGAAGCACCATTGGGTTGGCCCATTGCCCCGCTGAGAAAAAAGGCAGGGTCGCCGCCTCGCCGCGCAACTGGTCTTCGGCATTATGCAGATAGGCGAGAAATTGGATCTCTGGCATTGGGACAAATCCATTGTGTGCCATGCCGATGGCCAAACCTAGAATGGATTGCTCGTCCAGTAACGTATCAATGACCCGGTCCGGCCCGAAACGCGACTGAAGTTTTTGCGTAACCCCATAGACACCGCCTTTGCGCCCCACATCCTCTCCCATGATCAAGGTCTCGGGGTGCGCCAGCATCAGATCGTGAAGCGCCCAATTTAGGATGCGCGACATGGGCTGGGGCGCTTCCATTTGCGCCATTTCTGCACCAAACACAGTTTTACGTTCCTCGGGATCGGGACCGTTACGCGGCGCGGACACGCGAAGCGGCGGTACGATACTGGCCATAACATCCTGCGCCGTTGCAAGATGCGGACGCTTTGCAACCGACTGTGCCTCGATTTTCACGGCCTCCAATGTGTGCAGATAAATTTGTAGCAACGCATCCGCAGTGGCCATGTTGGCCGCGACCAACAAGCGCGCGGAATGCAGCAAAGGATCATTAGCCTCGTCTGCTTCAACTTCCGCGCGCGGCAAATAGCTTGTTGCAACATCTGCCCCAGCGTGCCCGTAAAGGCGCACCGTCTTCAGGTGCAAAAAAGCTGGCTTACGCTTTGTTCTGGTAAACTCGGCTGCCTCGGAAGCAACGGCGAACGTATCAAAAATGTCCAATCCGTCGGCTTCAAAATACCTGATACCGGCCCGGTACTGCATCGATGATTTGATCCAGCCGTTGGGCGTTTTGGTTGAAATGCCGATGCCGTTGTCTTCGCAAATCATCAAGAGCGGCAAAGGCCCGCCCTGAACAGAAGTCCAACCCGCCGCGTTGATCATGCCCTGCGCTGTGGAATGATTGGCTGAGGCATCGCCAAACGACACCATGGCCAGACCATCACGCGGCAGGATCTTGTGTTCCGGTGCACGGCGGCGGGCCAGACCGATGCTATAGGCGGCCCCCATTGCCTTGGGCAAATGACTGGCAATTGTGGAGGTTTGTGGCGGGATCATCAAAGGACGGCTGCCAAGCACCTTGTGCCGACCACCGCTGGTGGGATCTTCTGCCGAACAGGCAAAGCTCAATAGCATGTCACGCATCATGCCGTCCTGGCCAGCCTGCGCTGCGCGCGCGATCTGGAAAGCAGCGTCACGGTAGTGAAGGAAAGCGATATCGTCCGGGCGCAGCGCATGAGCGACAGCGGCCATACCCTCGTGGCCTGACGACCCGATTGTGTAATAACCCTGCCCTGCACGCTGCATAGCGCGGCTTTCTATGTCCAGCGCACGGCTGAGAACTTGCGCCTTGAAAAGATCGAGGGCTGCATCCGCCGATAATGCGCCACGTGTCGCGTGACCTTCCGGGAAATCCTCTGCCGCAAGGCGGGCGAGGAAATTGTCGTGCACAATCTGAACGCGGTCCATCGGTTACTCATTCACCCTTGCATCAGCCGGGACGCTGTTCTTAGAAAAACGCCTGAATACCGGTTTGCGCACGGCCGAGGATCAACGCATGTACGTCATGTGTCCCCTCATAAGTATTGACCGTTTCGAGGTTCATCATGTGCCTGATCACCTGAAAATCGCCGCTGATTCCGTTACCGCCGTGCATGTCGCGCGCCATGCGCGCGATGTCCAAGGCCTTACCACAGTTGTTGCGCTTCACGATGCTGACCATCTCGGGTGCGGCCTTTGCTTGATCCATCAAGCGACCTACCTGCAAAGAGCCTTGCAAGCCAAAAGAGATTTCGGTCATCATGTCCGCCAGCTTTTTCTGAAATAGCTGCGTGCCCGCCAATGGCTTTCCAAACTGGTGCCGGTCCATCCCATATTGACGCGCCGCGTGCCAGCAAAACTCAGCGGCGCCCAAAACACCCCAACTGATGCCGTATCGCGCGCGGTTCAAACAGCCGAATGGGCCCTTCAAACCCTGAACGTTCGGCAAAAGCGCGTCTTCATTTACCTCAACACCCTCCATGACGATCTCGCCTGTGACTGAGGCGCGCAACGAAAGCTTGTTGCCAATCTTGGGCGCACTGAGACCCTCCATGCCTTTTTCCAAAACAAAACCACGGATTTTGCCGCCGTGTTCTTCAGACTTGGCCCAAACCACAAAAACATCTGCAATTGGCGCGTTGGATATCCACATTTTGGAGCCGGTGATTTTATAACCTGTCGCCGTTTTCTCGGCGCGTGTTTTCATGCCCGCGGGATCAGATCCTGCATCCGCTTCGGTCAGGCCAAAACAGCCAATCCACGCGCCGGAACATAGTTTTGGCAGGTACTTCTTCCGCTGCGCCTCGGAGCCGTATGCATAGATCGGATAAATTACCAGACTCGATTGCACGGACATCATCGACCTATATCCAGAATCGACCCGTTCAATTTCGCGCGCGACCAGGCCGTAGGAGACGTATGATCCGCCAAGACCGCCATATTCTTCCGGGCAAGTAATACCCAGCAACCCCATGTCACCCATTTCGCCAAAAATCGAACGATCAGTTGTTTCGTTGGCAAAGGCTTCAATAACGCGCGGCTGCAGCTTTTCTTCTGCATACGCCTTTGCGGAGGCCTGTATCATGCGTTCGTCTTCTTCCAGTTGCTCAGAGAAACGGAAGGGGTCGTGCCATTCGAAAACTCCCAGATCCGGGGCGTCTTTGGCGTTCAATATGGGGCTCTCGGCGTTCATGTCTTTGTCCTCTTGTGCAGGCAGGCGACCAAATTGGGGTTGCCTTATTATTGCAAACCAAGCGCCAAAAGACTAACGATGCTTTTTTCTGCTACTTATGAGAAAAAATCATATGTCTGTGCCGCGCCGCTATCTCCCTTCCACTTCGGCCCTGGTGGCCTTTGAGGCTGTCGCGCGATTGGGCAGCGCCACACTGGCCGCGGCAGAATTATCTTTGACGCAAAGCGCCATAAGCCGCCAACTCAAAACACTGGAAGACCAAATAGGCGTCTCGCTTCTGAGACGAGAAGGACGGGGTTTGTCGTTGACCCCGAAGGGCCAAGCCTACATGCGCGACGTGCGCGCAATCCTGCAGCACCTTGGTCAGGCCACCGTATCTGCCCGCACCAGCACGGAGGGAGGCACTTTGGATCTGGCCATCCTACCGGCATTCGGGATGCATTGGCTTGCCCCAAGACTGCGCGACTTCGCGCGCAAACATCCCGAAGTCACGGTCAACTTGTCGACACGTTTGGCACCCTTCGATTTCCGGACATCTGTTTTTGACGCAGCGATTCATTTCGGACGAGAAGACTGGCCCAATGTCAACTATCTAAGGCTTTTGCCGGAGACTGTGGCCCCGGTTTGTGCGCCCTCCCTTATCAAGGAGCCTCTGACGAATCCGTTGGACTTGTTTCAGCACGATCTTTTGCATCTGGATACAAGACCGCGTGGGTGGTCCCGCTGGATGGGCGCCATGGGTGTGGAGAAAGACGTGCCACCGGGCATGGTGTTCGACCAGTTCTCAACCATGGCGCAGGCCGCAATCCACGGTATGGGCATCGCATTGCTACCAACCTTTTTTGCTGAGCCCTATCTGACCAGCGGACAGTTGAGCCTCGCGTCACAACATTCCTCGCAGAGCATCGGCAGCTATTATCTGGTTTGGCCGCAAGACCGCGCAGAGGTGCCTGCTTTGATTTCCTTTCGGCAATGGCTTGCCGCGCAGGCAGACTGACCCTAAGGGACCGTTTCCTCGGCCAAGAACGTGAATAATTTTAATGGTATTGTGTTTGATTTAGAAACACTTTGTATTTGCGTGCATTGCCGCCTTGCGGCCACGGCTTCGGCTATCTTCGGCCTTAATTCAAATTTAAATTAAATTCATCTGCCGATTGGGCGGGTCGATCCAAGGTCTGTTTGATTTGATGTTCAAATCTGTTGTTGAGTTGCCTTGTTAAACTTTGGATCGACCTCGCTCAGGCTGATTTGGCCTCTCACTAGCTCAGGTCATCTTCGTCGATCAAAGGCTCAATCAACTCCGCTCCCGACGCCCGATTTGAATTCACAGCCCTGCTGACACGGCGCATTTCCAGGTCATCTTCGTTCGGTGCCTGCATCAAGGTTGCGGCCCCATGTCCTGCCTCACCCAACCAAAGGCGCCAATCTTCTGGCCGCAAAGTGACGGGCATCCGGTGATGTATGCGTGCCATAGTCGCGTTTGCGGCTGTCGTCACGAGCGCACAGCATCGCAAAGTTTCACCATCCGGGCTGGTCCAGTCCTGCCAGACCGCCGCCATCACCAAAACCTCGCCGCGCGTCGGTGTGATATACCAAGGGGTCCGAACACCATCTGGCGTTTTTGTCCATTCATAGAAACCACTAGCGATGACCAAGGCTCGACGGGATCTTGCAGCTGCCCGAAACGCGGGCTTTTCGGCGATGGTTTCCCCACGCGCATTGATCAGAAGGGGTCCGTCGTTGGTTGCTTTGTACCATGAAGGCAAAAAACCCCAGCGCATGGTCGCCAGGCGCCTGCGATCTTCACCCGTGCCAAAAACGACATGGATCTGATCTGTTGGACAGACATTGTAGTTCGGCACATCCGGTAGATCATTGCTCGGTTCCGCCGAAAACAATTGCGCCATCGCGTCGCTGGGTAGGGTAATGGCAAAACGTCCGCACATGGGTGATGTTTAGTCGGAATGCCGCCCCATATCCAGAGGCGCAGCAGCAAAAGCAAAGCGCCCGGATATCATCCGAGCGCCTGCCTAACCTTCAAAACCCCGGTTACTTCATCGTGATACGACCGTCAGTATAGGGCGCGTAAGGTCCCTTTGCGGCAAGAAACTCCGCCGTCACATCTGCCAGATCCGGCCCGAAATCATAGGCGTTTTCGGCGGATTTGAACATGTCAAATCCATCGCCACCGTTGCGAACATAGTTGTTAGACACGACCGAATAGACCTTGGCCGGGTCAATCGGCGCACCGCCGACCGTCACGTCGCTGATCCGGCTGCCTACGGGTTTGGAGACATCGAAGGCATAGCTCATGCCGGCGACTTGCAGAAAACGACCCGCGCCTTCTTCATGTTCGCTGACACCGTTTTCGAGCGCTGCGATGATCGTTTCGCCCGTCACATCGAATGTGCTAAGCGTGTTCTGGAAGGGCAGAACGGTCAACACTTCGCCCATTGTCACTTCGCCCGCGTCGATGCTGGCCCGAATGCCGCCACCATTTTGAACGGCAATCTCGACACCCTGATCTTTCACGCGGGCCAGCATGGCGTCCGCGATCAGATTGCCCATGGCGCATTCACGGGCTCGGCAGTCTTCGCGAACCCCTACGATTTCGGCGGCGGTCTCTGCAACAACCTTGTTGCGTATTTCTTCCAACGGTTTGGCAGCCTGAGCGATGCGCGCTTGCGTCGCAGCATCCTGTTGCACCGAGCTGTCCATGATAATCGGTTCGCCTTGCGCTGCAGTAATGTTCCCGGCATCGTCAAAAGTCACATTTAACTCACCCAGAAACTTGCCATATGCATAGGCCTGCACGATTGCCGTTTCGCCCACCATGGTCGGATAGGGTCCATCAGCGCGCTCATTGGTATTGGACAAGAGCGAATTGGAATGCCCGCCAACAATCACATCAACACCAGTGGTTTCTGCCGCAACGCGTTGATCTGTTCGGTAACCAGAGTGGCTCAATACGACAATTTTGTTCACCCCCTCCGCCGACAGACGGTCTACTTCGCCCTGTACGGCGGCAACCGGGTCAGAAAAAGTGATGTTGTCCCCCGGCGATGCCAGTTCATCGGTGTCTTCAGGTGTCAAACCAATCAGACCAATCTTTTCGCCGCCGCGCTCAATGACGGTGGATTTGGCCAGCGTGTCCGCAAGCAATGGCTCGGCTGAAACATCAGCATTCGACATCAACACAGGAAATTTCACGGCGTCCATGAAGCCGCGCAACACCTCCGGCCCATCGTCAAATTCGTGGTTACCCACGGTCATGCCATCATAGCCGAGCGCGTTCATCATCTCCGCAGCCAAGGCCCCCTTGTAATAGGTGTAAAATAGCGTGCCCTGAAACTGGTCACCCCCATCCACAAGGATCGAATTGTCGGACCGCGCGCGCGCCTCGGCAATCGCGGTTACCAGGCGAGCCGAGCCGCCAAAACACTCACCTTCTGCGTCGTCTTCGGCCGAACAACCGCTGTCGTATTTGCTGATCGGTTCAAATCGCGCGTGAAAATCATTGGTGTGCAAAATTGTTAGATTGTATTCTGCCGATGCGATACCGCTGGTCAGGGCCAGCGCCGCGGTCGTTGTCAGGATTCGTTTCATGTTTTTCCCCTACGTTGGACTCTGCGGACATGGTGACGAATGACGCAATCGGTGTCAAAGGATCGGTGCGACACGCCCGCGGCTTACTCAGCGTCATCTGTTTTTGTGGCAGCATTTGTGCGCTCTTGACCCCAAGTAGGTCGCAGGGCATCAGCATACCATGATGATTTTCAAGATTTTCAGGCCGGACGAATGGGCCGAATTGCGTGCAAAAGGGCGGAGCGCCGGGGCACCGATCGATGTCGCCGATGGCTATGTGCATTTTTCGACAGCTGTTCAGGCGGCTGAAACCGCCGCAAAACACTTTGCAGGCGAAGGCGATCTAATGCTCCTTGCCGTTGAAACGGATGGACTTGGTAAGGACCTCAAATGGGAAGTTTCGCGCGGTGGCCAGCTGTTTCCGCATCTGTACCGCAATCTGGAAATGACAGATGTCGGATGGGTGCAACCCCTGCCTTTAGTCGATGGGATGCACCAGTTTCCTCCAGGTCTGGATGAGGCCAGCAAATGAGCGCGGATTTGTCGTGAAACAGTTGTTGGAACAAATAGGGCTGCGCGCATTGCGACGAACCGATCCCGAGACCGCGCATGTCCTGGGTATCAAGGCACTGCAAAACGGGCTGGCACCATCCCCAGGCCCCATCACCTCAGATCGCCTGGAGACCCATTTGGCCGGTATGTCACTGCCTAACCCTGTTGGCTTGGCGGCAGGTTTCGACAAGAATGCGCAAGCTATTGCTCCGCTATCGCAAGCGGGTTTTGGGTTTCTGGAGGTGGGTGCTGCAACACCCCTACCGCAACCCGGAAACCCCAAACCGCGATTGTTCCGATTGACCGAAGACGCCGCAGCGATCAATCGTTTCGGATTCAACAACGACGGGATGGAAGTCATTGGTGCCCGTCTCAAATCGGTGCAGTCGGCAGTCCCTGTCGGGATCAATCTGGGAGCCAACAAGACCAGCGATGACCGCGCTGCGGATTTTTCTAAGGTAATGGCTCACCTCCACGACGTTGTCGATTTTGCAACGGTGAATGTCTCTTCGCCCAACACTGAAAAACTGCGCGATTTGCAAGGACCCTCCGCACTGGCCGCCCTTTTGGCAGGCGTCATGGAAGAGCGGGGCACAACACCGGTTTTTCTGAAAATCGCCCCCGACCTATCGGAAAGTGAAGTCACAGATATTGCAAGCGTCGCTCGCAACGCCAAGGTCGATGCGATCATTGCCACCAATACGACCTTGGCCCGAGAAGGACTGCGCAGTGTCCAAGCCGGTGAGGCGGGCGGTCTTTCGGGTCAGCCGCTGTTCATTCAGTCAACCCGCGTGTTGGCGCAACTCTCCGCGCAGGTAGATATCCCATTAATCGGTGTGGGCGGGGTCAGTTCGGCACAACAAGCCTATGCAAAGATTTGTGCCGGTGCCTCGGCTGTTCAGCTCTATACGGGGTTGGTGTTTGGTGGGCTCTCTTTGGTCGGTGAGATCGCGCGCGGCCTTGACCGCCTGCTGGCGCGGGACGGGTTTGCCTCGGTGAGCGACGCCGTCGGGAGCCGTCGCGAAGACTGGCTTTGAGACCTAGGGTTTCTCTGTCGAAGCCTCCAATGCAGGGTAGCGCGAGCCAAGCGCCACGCCCCGCGCAATGAAAGAGATCAGCAAAGCCAACCAAAGTCCGTGATTTCCCAAAAGCGGCAGTAGGACCAAAATCGCTATCCAATAGATGACAAAGCTGAACAACATCATGTTACGCATGTCCTTGCCGCGCGTTGCCCCGATGAAGATGCCGTCCAGCATCCATGCCGCGCAGCCCACCAGCGGGGCCACTACCATGTAGGGCAGAAACTCGCGTGCCGTAGCCCGAACGTCTGAGTTTTTGGCCATCACGTCAATGATCCACTCACCCGCCAGCGCAAAACCCGCTGCCATCGACACGCATATGACCAAACCCCAAAACGAGGTTAGGAACGCACTGCGCCTGACATCCATACGGTTGCCGCGCCCAACGGCACGGGCAATCAAAGTTTCTGCCGCAAAAGCAAAACCATCCATCGCATAAGCGGTAATATACATGAATTGCACAAGCACTTCATTGGCCGCCAAGGTCACGTCGCCGAACTTTGCACCTATGAAAACAAAGGAAGAGAAAATGATCATGAGCATCAGGGATCGGATGAGTATATCTGTATTGAGAAGTGCCATCCGGATCAGTTTCGCTCGATCAAAAATGCACGGCCAGTCGCGCCAGGCGGGTATGGCAAAGGCGCTGCGACAGAACCAAAGGGCGAGAGAGGCACCCGTTACTTCGGCTATGACAGTGGCAATGGCTACCCCCGGCACGCCCCACTCGAAGACCAGCACAAAGAGTAGATCCAGCAGGATGTTGACGCCGTTCATCACCAGTTGGACCCAGAACACGCCCGCTGTGCGTTCCATTGCCACGAGCCAGCCAGTCAATGCGTAAACCGCGATTGCGATGGGCGCAGTCCAGATCCGGATGGTCAGGTAAGACCATGCCAGGCTCTCAACTTCTTCGCTGGCTGGGGCTAAATACAATGCGCCCCAAAAGATTAGCGGTTGCAGCAGGATCAACACAGCACCGCCTGCCAGCGCAACCAGCAGGGCGCGGGTCAGCCAGGCAGAGACTTCCGATTTGTCTCCCGCGCCTTCAGCCTGCCCCACAAGCCCGACAGTGCCCATCCGTAGAAACCCAAAAACCCAATACACAGTGGAAATGATGATGGCACCGAGTGCCACCGCACCAATGGGAGCAGCTTCCCCCATTTGACCCACGACGCCCACATCAACAGCGCCCAAGATCGGGACAGTTGCGTTGGACAGCACAATGGGCAAGGCAATCTTCAGTACCCGTCGATGCGTGATCGCTGATGGTGGCAGAACCCGCGTTTCAGTCACGCCGTTGCGGCATCAGAAAGTGCCCGGTCGCTTGTGCGAATAACCTGCTGCGATTGTCTTGCCACGCCTCGACATGAACGGAGGCGTAGCGCCGCCCGGAGCGGTTGATGCGTGCTCGAGCATAGGCATCCCGAGGCAGCCCTGATCTCAGATAATCTGTTGAAAAATCGATCGTTTTCGGGAGCTTTGGCAACCCGCCCTCTTGCAAAGACGCGGTATCGATCACGCCGGATTCAACATCCTCCCAAAGATACGTCCAGCTCAAGGTAATGATGGCGGTCACTTCCAAAAAGGCAGCTGTAACGCCACCATGAATCGCGGGTAGCATCGGGTTGCCGATGAGTTTCTGGTCAAACGGCAGAACGCCCGTCAGCTCGTCCCCTTTCCTCTCGAACTGCATACCTAGGTACTGGATATATGGCACGCCCTCGACCAGTGCGCGCAAGGTCGCATCACGGCGTTGTTTGATAACCTGAACCGGTTCAGGGGGGCGGCGGGGTGATTTCATCGGCTGCCCTCTACAGTGAAGGCACCGGTAGCAGCGGCGACCGGGTTGTCGGCATCTGCGTCCGTTGCCGTGGCCCGGACGAAGGCGACCGTCCGTGTGACGTGATAACAAGTTGCGTGGGCTGTGATGGTTTGACCGGGCGTTGCCGTGCGCATGTAATCAATGCGCAGATCAATGGTCGCTGTGCCACCGGCGTTGTCGGGATGGCACATCACGGCTGCGCCGCAGCAGGTATCCATCAACGCCGATACCGCGCCGCCGTGAATGACACCCGTTTTTGGATCGCCCACCAGTTTTTCATCATAAGGCATTTCAATTGTGGCAACCCCGTCGCCCATTTCAGTCAGACGCATCCCCAACGCTTTACTATGAGGAATTGCCGTGATGAATTGCCGCGCGATGTCGGTTTTTGTGGCCATTCTTGTCTGCTCCGGTTGGGCATTGCCCAGATTACGCTGCACCCTTTATCATCCCAGAGCGCGCCCAAGGGCAAGAGCGACGGTTGCACTAGAGAGGATAGCACCCTAGCCTGAGCACAGGGAGAAAAGCTTCATGGCAGAACCGCGCCTGACATTCAAAGAAATGTGCGCAAAATTCGACGTGACCCCGCGGACGTTGCGTTACTATGAATACATCGAATTACTGCAACCAGACCGTGAGGGACGCGCACGATTTTATGGCCCCCGCGAGAGTGCGCGCATGAAATTGATCTTGCGCGGTCGCAAATTCGGTTTTCAGTTGGAAGATATTCGTCAGTGGTTGCTAATCTACGAGAACGAAGGCACTGCCGCTCAAATGGCCGCATGGGTCGACCTAGCAGACGGTCAGCTGCAAGAACTGGCTGACCAACGGGCACAATTGGATGAAGCGATAGACGAATTGCGTGACCTGCGTGACTCTGTTGCCGCTGAAATAGAAAAATAATTTAGCCCGCCGGTGCCGTGATACCTTTTTCTGAGTATTCGCCCTAAATCCGCGCCTGCTTTTGCCATGCTTTGGCCCAATTTTTCAATTTTCCCAGTGTTTTCACGAGTAGCAGCGAGCTTTCGCTGAGGCATCTGTCAAAGTGACGTGACGTTCGGGTTACGTAAACGTCATCCAATATTGTACGTGAGCAGTCAGACCATATTTGGGCCATGACGAAACGCTTAGAAGAGATTTAACGATGACGAACGAAACAATGACAATCCGTCAGATGTGTGACGCCTTTGATGTGACACCGCGGACACTGCGCTTTTATGAGTCCAAAGAACTGCTGTTCCCAATTCGCGAAGGCCAAAAACGTCTTTTTACCCGCAGGGATCGCGCACGGCTAAAGTTGATCCTGCGCGGTAAACGGTTTGGCATCAGCCTCGAAGAGCTGCGCCAGTTGCTGGACCTCTATGATATCGGCGATCAGCAACACACGCAGGTTCAGGCGTCTTATGATGTCGGGGTCAAACGTTTGGCAGAAATGGAAAGCCAGCGAGACGCTCTGACAGAAGCGATCAATGATTTGAAAGCGCAACTTAAATGGGGCGCTGAAATGATTGCCTCGATGCGCGCAACGCGCAACGCCGCCGAGTAACACCCGTACCGCCACGAATTCAGGGAGATATACCAGATGCCTCGCTACACAGCCCCCACCAAAGACATGCAATTCGTTCTTCATGATGTTCTGAATGTCGCGGAACAACCGACACCGGGCTATGAAGATCTGGAAGCAGATTTCACCTCCGCTATTCTGGAAGAGGCCGGGAAACTGACGTCTGAAGTCGTGGCACCGCTCAACATCATCGGGGATACTGAAGGCTGCAAACTGGAAAATGGTGTGGTGCGTACGCCGACCGGGTTCAAGGAAGCATTTGAGACGGTCAAGGAGGGCGGTTGGCCCGGACTTGATATGCCGGAGCAATACGGCGGCCAAAACATGCCATGCGTCATTGGTACCGCCGTTGGCGAGATGTTTTCATCTGCCAATATGGCTTTCACGATGTATCAGGGTCTGACCCATGGTGCGGCATCCGCCATTCTCGCACATGGTACAAATGCGCAAAAAGAGATGTATCTGCCGAAGATGGTCTCGTGCGAATGGACCGGAACGATGAACCTCACTGAACCGCATTGCGGCACGGATTTGGGTCTGATGCGCTCCAAGGCTGAACCTCAGGACGACGGCAGTTACAAGATCACCGGACAGAAAATCTTTATTTCTGCAGGCGAGCACGACATGGCTGACAACATCATCCATCTGGTCCTGGCCAAGATCCCCGGCGGTCCAGACGGCATCAAAGGGGTATCTTTGTTCATCGTGCCGAAATTCATCATCAAAGAAAACGGCAGTCTGGGCGATCGCAACGCGGTTGCTGTCGGCAAAATCGAAGAAAAGATGGGTATCCACGGCAATTCCACATGTGTCATGAACTATGATGGCGCCACAGGCTATTTGCTGGGCGAAGCGCATAAAGGCATGCGTGCCATGTTCACGATGATGAATGAGGCCCGGCTTGGTGTCGGTATGCAGGGCATGTCCCAGGCCGAGGTCGCATACCAAAACGCATTGGACTATGCCAAAGACCGCCTTCAGGGTCGCGACGTGACCGGTGCTCAAAACCCGGAAGGACCGGCTGATCCCCTGATCGTTCATCCCGATATACGTCGGTCCTTGATGGATCAAAAGAGCTTTGTAGAAGGTGCGCGTGCATTCATGCTCTGGGGTGCGACACTCATCGATGCGGCCCACCGGTCTGACGACAAAGACGCCGATGGTCTGGTGTCTTTGCTAACACCGGTCATCAAGGGTTTTCTGAGCGATCAAGGATACGACATGACCATCAAGGCTCAACAAGTCTATGGCGGGCATGGCTATATCGAAGAATGGGGCATGTCGCAATTTACGCGCGACTCGCGGATCGCGATGATCTATGAAGGCGCCAATGGCGTGCAAGCACTGGATCTTGTCGGTCGCAAACTAGCGCTGGATGGCGGCAAACATGTGATGGCGTTTTTCGATTTGGTCAAAACATTTGTAAAGGAAAACGCTGGCCAAGATGCTGATTTTGATGCGCAATTCCTGGAGCCCTTGAAAGCCGCAAGCAAAGATTTGCAAGCGGCAGGTATGTATTTCATGCAGAACGGCATGAAAAATCCCAACAATGCGCTCTCTGGATCTTATGACTTCATGCATATGTTTGGACATGTGTGCCTCGGTCTGATGTGGGCAAAAATGGGCAAAGCTGCCAAGGTTGCGCTGGACAATAATGCTTCTGATACAGCATTTTACGAGACCAAACTGCGCACTGGTCAGTATTACATGGCGCGGCAACTGCCTGCCACAACCCTTCATCTCAGTCGCATTCAAACGGGCGCAGACACTGTGATGGCTCTGGAGGTAGCTAACTTCTAGAGATTGAAAAGGCATATGCGCGGCTGGTTCTGGCAAATGCAACGAACTGCCTTTGCCTAGTGCGAATAGTAACGGTGAGGCCTTGGGTCACAACTCAAGATTCTTACTGCAAGCGCGTCTGCGCGAAAAAGCGAGCACATCTGGGGAGGGTGCGACATGAGTAATGGAACGAGCAACGCCTCCGGTTGGATGACCGAAGAACACAGCATGATTGCCGAGATGACTGCGCAGTTCATCAAGAATGAATGGACCCCCAAATTCGAGAAATGGCGCAAGCAAGGCCAGATGGACCCTGAAACTTGGGCGCAAGCCGGTGAGTTAGGATTGCTTTGCCCTTCCGTGCCAGAGAACTATGGAGGCCCCGGCGGCGATTTCGGTCATGAAGCGGCAATCCTGATTGAAGCCGCGCGCGCCAATCTGGCAAGTTGGGGCCATGGCATCCATTCTGGCATCGTCGCGCATTACATATTGGCCTATGGCTCCGAAGATCAGAAAAAACGCTGGTTGCCGAAGATGGTATCCGGAGATCTAATAGGCGCACTGGCCATGACGGAACCCTCTGCCGGATCAGACGTCCAACGTATCAAAACCCGCGCCATTCGCGATGGGAATGCTTATCGGTTGTCGGGGCAGAAAACATTCATCACAAATGGTCAGCACGCCAATCTGATCATAGTCGCTGCAAAAACGGACCCTTCGGAGGGGTCAAAGGGCGTGTCGCTTGTTGTTGTTGAAACCGATAATGCACAGGGGTTTGCGCGCGGACGCAATCTCGAAAAAATAGGCTTGCATGCGGCCGATACATCTGAACTTTTCTTTGATGACGTTGAAATCCTGCCAGAAAACATCTTGGGACGCGATGAAGGTCAGGGATTTTATCAAATGATGCAGCAGCTCCCGCAGGAGCGTCTGATCATCGGTTGTGGTGCAGTGGGTGCTATGGAAGGTGCCGTTTCCCGTACGGTTGCGTATTGCAAAGAACGCGAAGCTTTCGGCGGCCCGTTGACGCAGTTCCAAAATACACGCTTCAAGTTGGCCGAATGCAAAACCCGCACAATAGTGGCGCGTAGCTTTTTGGATCAGTGTATTTCCGAGCACCTGCGTGGCGAATTAACAGTCGAAAGAGCCGCGATGAGCAAATACTGGCTTACGGACACCCAATGCGAAGTGCTCGATGAGTGCGTGCAGCTTCACGGCGGATACGGTTTCATGCAAGAGTACGCGGTGGCAGAAATGTGGGCAGACGCGCGGGTGCAACGCATTTACGGTGGCACAAATGAAATCATGAAAGAATTGATTGCGAGGACCCTATGACGATCCAACTGTATTGCTTTGGAGAAAGCGGCAACGCCTACAAGGCAGCCCTTGCGATTGAGCTTTCGGGCCTTGATTGGGCGCCGGTCAAAGTTGATTTCTTCGGAGGCGAAGCCCGCACGGCGGAATACCGCAGCACCGTCAACAGCATGGGCGAAGTCCCGGTGATGGTTGATGGCGATGTTCGATTGACCCAATCTGGCGTCATTCAGGATTACGTGTCTGAGAAAACAGGCAAGTTTAACGGCCAGGATGGGACGGAACGGCGGGAAATCCTGCGTTGGGTGTTGTGGGACAACCACAAGTTCAGCTCTGTTGCCGGTCCCACACGTTTTTTGATGCATTTCTTGCCGGAAGACAAACGCCCGCAAGAAGTTATTGGCTTCAATCAAGGTCGCCTCAAGGCTGCGTATGGTATTCTCAACGACCATCTTGCGCAACGGGACTGGATAGTTGGCGACAGTATCACCAACGCGGATATCAGCTGTTGCGGCTACCTGTATTATCCTGAGAGTTTTGGTTTCGACCGCGCCGACTGGCCCCATATCGACACATGGCTCACACGGATTTCCGAAACGCCAGGATGGAAGCACCCTTATGATCTGATGCCGGGCAGCCCTGCGGATCGTGCCTGATCCAATACCATGCGACCCGTGTGAGAAGGAGAAACACATGACCGACGCTTATATTTATGACGCATTGCGCACGCCCCGTGGCAAAGGCCGCAAAGACGGAAGTCTGCACGAAGTAACCTCCTTGCGATTATCTGCTCAAACGTTGAATGCCCTTAAGCAGCGTAACAATCTCGAAGGTCATGCCGTTGAGGATGTGATCTGGGGCAATGTCACTCAGGTCATGGAACAAGGAGGGTGCCTGGCGCGATCTGCGGTTTTGGCTTCTGATCTGGACGAACGCATTCCTGGGCTCGCGATCAATCGCTTTTGCGCCTCTGGCATGGAGGCCGTAAATCTGGCGGCCAACCAGGTCAAAGGTGGCGCAGGCAGCGCCTATATTGCGGGCGGTGTAGAAATGATGGGCCGTGTTGCAATGGGCTCTGACGGGGCGGCGATCGCCGTTGATCCGACGCTGGCAATGGAACAGTATTTTGTCCCTCAGGGCATCAGCGCTGACATCATTGCGACAGAATACGGGTTTACACGAGACGATGCCGACCAATTGGCCGTCGAATCTCAAAAACGCGCCAAGGCTGCGTGGGATGAAAAGCGGTTTGCCAACTCCGTGATTGAAGTGCGCGACCAAAACGGGCTGCCCATTCTGGACCATGACGAATACATGCGCCCGCAAACCGACATGCAATCGCTTGGGGCACTCAACCCTGCTTTTCAGGCGATGGGTGAAGTCATGCCTGGCTTCGACAAGGTCGCACTGATGAAGTACCCGCATTTGGAAAAGATCAACCACATCCACCATGCCGGGAATTCATCTGGCATCGTTGATGGCGCTGCGGCCGTATTGATCGGGTCAAAAGCCTTTGGCGAAGCGCATGGATTGAAACCGCGTGCTCGTATTCGGGCAACAGCCAAGATTGGCACAGACCCCACCATCATGCTCACGGGTCCGGTTCCCGTAACCGAGAAAATTCTGAACGACACCGGCATGACGATCAATGACATTGACCTTTTCGAAGTAAACGAAGCCTTTGCTGCTGTCGTGCTGCGGTTCATGCAAGCATTCGATGTCCAGAGTGAAAAGGTAAATGTGAACGGCGGTTCTATTGCAATGGGACATCCGCTGGGCGCCACAGGGGCAATTATCATCGGCACCTTGCTGGATGAATTGGAACGCGCGGACAAAGAAGTAGGCTTGGCAACCTTGTGTATTGCCTCCGGCATGGGGGCCGCAACGATCCTAGAACGGGTCTGATTTGTGAACGGCGAAAGTGCCCTGACAATTTATCAAGAGACGTTGGACACTCTGTCCAACGCCATCATGACAGGCGACGCCCCAACAGCACTGGCCCGAACCAAATTGCCACACCTGCGACGTACGCTAAGCAGCGAAACTGTGGTCGAAACCGAAGAAGACTTGGTCAACGGATTGCTGACATATGGGGAGGCCCTAAAAGGGCAAGGTGCCACTAATCTGGTACGTTTGGCTATCGACGCAGAATTCTTGAGCGAAAACTACATCGCCGGTCATCACATGACGCATACATTATGCGACGCCAAACCGGTCATTGAAAGCTACGCAAACCGAATGGTGCTGACACGCGACAAAGGGGTTTGGAAAATGCTCGAAATTGACAGCATGCTGAATAACCTGCATTGGCCGATCTATATCCCGCGCCTGCAGCAGGACGCAGCGAACAAGATCCCACCGCCACCGCCGAAGGATGATGCGCGCACGCTAGCCATCGAACCCTTAACGATCTATCAGAAATTTATCGATGAACTGTCGGATGCAACAAACAGGAACGACTTCGAACTTTATTGCAGCCACCTGTTGTTCCCATATTCGTCACATACCGAAACCTCGGACACGATTGTGACAAGCGCTGAAGACGTCAGGCCGTTTTTTGAAATGCTTCGCGATACCCTTACAGAGAAATCCTGCGATCACCTTTTACGCCGCGCCAAAGACGCCGAATTCATCTCGAGCAATTTGATTTGCGGCTATCACGTGACCGAATTTTGCGCCGGGGATGCTTGCAGGTTCGGACCGATCCAATCGCGTATGGTGCTGCAAAGAATAGGAAAAAATTGGTATCTGAAATCTGTTACCAATTCCCTGCAAAATACCACATTCCCCTATCTCGTCCCAAAGCCGTCTGATGCGTTGGTGACCCTAAGGACAATTCAGGAAAGGACCCGGACATGACCGAGTTTAAAATGAAAACTGACGCCGAAGGTATTGCTACGATTACTTGGGATGTTCCCGGCAAATCGATGAATGTCATGTCTTTTGAAGGGCTCGCCCAGATCAGTGATCTGATGGACGAAGCCATCGCGGATTCCGCAATCAAAGGCATCGTGCTTACGTCTGGAAAGCCGGGGTCTTTTGCCGGAGGCATGGATTTGAATCTGATCGCAAAAATGCGCGATGACGCGGGCGACAATCCGGCAAAAGGTCTCTTTGAGGGCACAATGCAAATGCATGCGCTGCTGCGCAAGATTGAACGCGCGGGCATGGATCCAAAAACCCTTAAGGGTGGCAAGCCCATCGCAACGGTTCTACCGGGTACGGCACTTGGCATCGGGCTGGAATTGCCGCTCGCCACCCACCGCATTTTCGCTGCAACCAACCCAAAGGCCAAGATCGGCCTGCCTGAGATCATGGTCGGGATCTTCCCCGGCGCTGGCGGCACAACCCGCCTTGTGCGCAAATTGGGCGCCATGGCAGCCTCACCCTTTTTGCTGGAGGGTAAACTGGTCGCGCCATCTGCCGCCAAAGCAGCCGGATTGATTGATGTGGTTTCAGACGATCCAATGGCAGAGGCGCGCGCGTGGGTGCTGAGCGCCAAGGACGCTGATCTGCTCAAGCCGTGGGACGCAAAGGGCTACAAGATGCCTGGGGGCGCGCCGTACCATCCAGCTGGTTTCATGACATTTGTAGGCGCATCGGCCATGGTCAACGGCAAGACGCAAGGTGTCTATCCTGCCGCCAAAGCGTTGCTTTCTGCAGTCTATGAGGGTGCCATGGTGCCTTTTGATACGGCATTGAAAATCGAGGCCCGTTGGTTCACCTCAGTCTTGTTGAACCCATCATCCGAGGCGATGATCCGGTCGCTCTTCATTAACAAGGAAGCCCTTGAAAAAGGGGCTGTTCGTCCTGCTGATGTGCCCGACCAACGCGTGAAAAAGCTTGGTATTTTGGGTGCAGGCATGATGGGTGCGGGCATTGCGCTTGTCTCGGTTCAGGCAGGCATTGAAGTTGTCCTGATCGACCAGACCCAAGAGGCCGCAGAGCGCGGCAAAGCCTACACCGCACAATTTGCCGACAAGGGGATCGCTCGCAAAAAGACGACACCTGAGAAAAAGGAGAAACTGCTGAACCTGATCACCGCGACCACCGACCTGAACGCCCTTGAGGGTTGCGACCTTATCATTGAGGCGGTTTTCGAAGACCCGAAGATCAAAGCGGAGATGACGCAGAAGGTGGAGGCTGTGATCTCCGACACCTGCATTTTTGCCTCCAACACGTCCACCTTGCCGATCACGGAACTGGCAAAGGCATCTGGCAGACCCGAGCAGTTCATTGGTATTCACTTTTTCTCACCGGTCGAAAAAATGTTGCTCGTGGAGATCATCAAGGGCGCAAGCACCGGCGATCGCGCCGTGGCGAAGGCATTGGACTACGTCCGTCAAATCCGCAAAACACCTATTGTTGTCAATGACGCGCGGTTCTTCTACGCCAACCGCTGCATAATTCCCTACATCAATGAGGGGATCCGCATGGTCTCCGAAGGCGTGGCACCGGCGCTCATTGAAAACGCTGCACGTCTGGTGGGTATGCCGCTGGGGCCATTGCAACTGGTTGATGAAACATCCATCGATCTGGGGGCCAAAATTGCTCGCGCCACAAAGGCGGCCATGGGGGACGTCTACCCGGACGGTGCCGTCGATGATGTCATTTTCTGGATGGAAGCAGAGGAGAGATTGGGACGCAAGTCCAGCGCAGGCTTTTATACCTATAACGAAAAAGGTAAGCGCCAGGGGTTGTGGGCAGGGTTGGCGGAGAAATACCCGACCATGGAGACACAACCGGACTTGGTAGATGTTCAGCACCGCTTGCTTTTTGCGCAATCGCTGGAGGCTGTTCGGGCGCTCGAAGAGGGCGTGTTAATGGATATACGCGAAGGCGACGTTGGCGCAATTCTGGGCTGGGGTTTCGCGCCTTGGTCCGGCGGGCCATTGAGTTGGTTGGACATGATTGGCGCGCCCTATGCCGCCGAACGCTGTGATCATTTGTCTACAACCTACGGAGATCGCTTTGCCTGCCCTGCACTCTTGCGTGACATAGCTGCCAAGGGTCAGAGCTTTTATGGTCGGTTTGGCAACACATCGGCCGTTGCTTGAAGGACTGCGCATAGACAAGACATCTAGTGGCGCGTGCAGCGCCGCTTTGTCAACTGACAGTGGTTTGCTGAAGTTTTCTTTTCAGACCATTTGCAAACAAGGGGTTATTCACAACAAGCAATCGAAAACCGTGGCTTGGCTCCAATTGACCCGAATTCAAAGTAACGGATACCCGCACAATTGAACTGGTTTCGTCAAGCAACCAAATGGCTCATGGTCTCGCCGGACTCTGCTTCAAAATCTTGCGCCACGGGCACACGAGCCGTCTCGCAGTTTTGCAGAACTTCGCGGGCTTCGTTGAGTGAGATTTGAGGGTAGAGCGTTTCGACAGGCTGCGCCCGCTCGGAAAGCGCGTCTATTTTGCGAGGGCAGTGGATCAGCAAACCACCATCCGCACATACCACCTCTTCGTCGGCAAAAAACAACGTCGTCAGGTCGATTGGCTTGAGGGGCATGTCGCGGTACGTACCGCAGACGCCCAGTAAGGCCTCTGCCGGAGCGACCGCGTAGGGATCACCCAAGGCATCTGAAAAGCGTTCACTCTCAAGCATTAGACGTTGTTCGGGCATCAAAATCACGTCGCGCCCGTTGCCAAATGCGTGCGCTGGAATAGTCACCGGCCAAACCGGAGATGTGGCGTAGAGGTGATCGACCCAAAGTACCGCGCGTTTCACCGCCAAAACGCTTTTCAAGCCGTTGTCGAAAGTCTGCACCCGATCACCGGCAACAATCGTTTCGACAGGACGCCAACCATGCTCTGTTACGATCCGAGTGCGCGCCGCCACACCATCTCGCTGCTGTGTCGGGAGTAGATTATGTTCCAACGCGTCGTTTGTCAGGCGTGGTTTGGCAGCAATGTTGACGCTCCAACCGTACATTTTAGTTCCCCTCTTAGTCTCCTGCCTTTTCGGCTCAGCAGGGTGATTGTCCTGGAGCGCTGGCAGCAGAACAGAGCCAGAAAAAACGCCAAATCACACGCCAGAATACCGCCCAAAAAGGACAAACCCAATTTCATTCACCACATGTCACGGCGATCACGCAACTTATTTCCACGATCTGAATTGTGGTTTTTTGAAATACCGATTAACTTCCCGTTTTGCGGGAATTATTTTGCGTTATCAAAGCGATACCCAAATCGCGCAATGTCTTCAGCGCAAATATCGGCGACGATTTCGCGGGAGATTCTAGAATAGAAAGGGCGAAAATCCTTGGCTCTTGTCGACGCGTTTTCATGTGGAACTTCCAACGCGAACCCTAAGTGATGTTCCAACATGCAGAGATCAGATTTCAGATTTTCAAGGCGTATGAAACATCGGCACCGCTCCACCCCAAATGCATCAACCATGTAAGTTCGCGCAGGTGTATTGCGCAGACTTTTCTGGATGTCGGGTACTTGCAGGAACGTTTCAAAATTCATCTGTTTGGCCAACACGATACTTGGGTGCTCAAACTCCTGCGATTTAAGCCAATGATAATAGCTGACAACGCGATCCCAAGGATTGCGTACGAGCGTGAAAGTAAACATTTTCGCCAAGTCTTCGGGCGTCAAGATCCCGTCAATATCGGCAAGTGTAGAGTGCTTCCAAAGGCGTCCGCGTGTGGACAACTCTTTCAACCGGCGTTTCCGGCGGCGCGCTTTGGGCGTGTCCCCAATGAGAATATCATCTTTCATTGCACGGTTCTCGAGAGCCTTAGCAAGCGAGGTGCCACCTGTCTTGGGAATGTGCACAAATACATAATTGCGACCCCAAGATATGATCACGGCGCCCACCTGTTGCCGACATGCGTTAGGGCTGGTCCAGAGTAAATGTATGACAATTCGCTTTTCAAATGCGTTAAAACCAATATCGTGCAATTCGCGCTAAAATGACACGGGCTTGCGCAAAAGGGGAGGAAAAACAAATGGGTTGGATGAGTGACGAAACCGGATTGGAAAAATGCGATGCCAACTATGTGGCACTGACGCCCCTGTCGCACCTCAGACGCGCGTCACATGTTTTTGCCGAACGGAAAGCTGTGGTCTACGGGACCCATCGCGCGACCTATGGGCAATATTATGAGAGATGTACGCGGTTGGCCTCTGCACTGGCGGCGCGGAGCATAAAACCGGGCGATGTGGTTGCCACCTTGATACCAAATGTTCCGGCTCAGGTTGAGGCCCACTTTGGCGTGCCAGCTTGCGGTGCGGTGCTCAATACCATAAACACGCGGCTCGATGTGGATACGGTCAGCTATATTTTCGATCACGGAGGCGCGAAGATCGTCCTGGTTGATACCCAGTTTGTTGACCTCGCCGAAGCCGCCCTGGCCCAAATGGAAGGCCCAAACCCGGAACTCGTGGAAGTCCCGGATGCCGATGCAGGCTACCCGGCGACCGGTCGTTACATCACCTACGAACACATGCTGGCGCAGGCGGACACGCATTTCGACTGGATCATGCCCCAGGACGAATGGGAAAGCCTGGCACTCAACTACACTTCCGGCACCACGGGGCGTCCCAAAGGGGTCGTTTATCATCACCGCGGGGCCTATCTGATGACCATGGGAACCGTTGTCAGTTGGCGTCTGGTTTTGCACCCGATCTATCTGACCATTGTGCCGCTGTTTCATTGCAATGGTTGGAACCATTCCTGGATGATGCCCCTGATTGGCGGCACGGTCGTTTGTTGTCGCGATATTACCGCGCCCGCGATTTACCACGCGATTGGGGAAGAAGGCGTCACCCATCTTGGCGGAGCACCAATCGTGTTGAACATGCTTGTAAACGCGCCCGATGAGGAAAGACGCACCTTCGACCATGTGGTCGAGGTCTTCACCGCAGGCGCCCCTCCGGCCCCCGCCACGCTCAGCAAAATTGAGAGCCTCGGCTTCAATGTCACGCAGGTCTACGGTCTTACCGAGACATATGGTCATGTCACCGAATGCTTGTGGCGCGGTGAAGATTGGGACGGTTTCGCCAAACCGGAACGGGCTGCTGTAAAAGCGCGCCAGGGTGTGGCGTTCCCGATGATGGACAGCATCACTGTGATGGATACCGATATGCAACAGGTTCCCATGGACGGCACCGCGCAAGGCGAGATCATGATCCGCGGCAACGCTGTCATGAAGGGTTACTACAAGAATATGGACGCCACGCAAGAAGCTTTTGCCGGCGGGTACTTCCATTCCGGTGACATTGCCGTGCAGCATGAAGACGGGTACATGCAAATTGCGGATCGGGCCAAGGATATCATAATCTCTGGTGGCGAGAACATCTCTTCGGTTGAGGTCGAAGGTGTGCTCATGGGTCATGAGGATGTTTTGTTGGCCGCCGTAGTCGCCAAACCGGACGACAAGTGGGGCGAAGTCCCGTGTGCATTTGTGGAATTGAAACCCGGCGCCGAACCAGACGCGGACGGTTTAATCAATTTCGCACGCAAGACCTTGGCTGGTTTCAAAACACCCAAGACTGTTGTTTTCGAGGAATTGCCAAAAACATCTACGGGTAAAATCCAGAAATTCGAGTTGCGCAAGAAAGCGCGCGCCTTGGACTAGATCCGGGAGTGGCAGTTTGAAAGTACATCCAGAGGCACGCCATTGCTTGAACGCGCGCAGGTGGTAGACTGCTCGCAAACAAAAGCGAGCAGTTCCAGCAAACGCCATGACGGCACTGAAAAAATATGACCGGCTCGAAGCAAGCGGTCTGTGGCGTGCTTCGCACGAGAGCCAACGGCGTGATGTGGTCGTCTCTATCGGAAACGCGACGCTGGTGATCTCGGACACGCGGGATCAGGCCATCACCCATTGGTCGATCGCGGCGATCCACCGAGCAAATCCCGGTAAGAGACCGGCCATTTATCATCCTGATGGTGATCCTGGAGAAACGCTGGAACTGGACAGTAACGAAAAACAGATGATTGACGCCATCGAAAAACTGCGTCGCGCGGTCGAACGTCGTCGACACAGTCCGGGGAGACTGCGCTGGCTTGGCATGGCGTTTTCGATTTCGGTGGTTGCCGCAGTCGGTATTTTCTGGGTGCCTCAGGCCCTAATCAATCACACCCTGAACGTCGTACCTAAGGTCAAGCGGGTTGAGATTGGTGAAGCGCTTTTGGACAGAATCGAGCGTTTGACTGGATCGGCCTGCGACAATCCGGCCGGGATCAAAGCACTTGCAACACTTCGGGCACGTCTGGGGGCAGATAAGCTCAGCGTCATGCCAGGCGCTCTGCAGAACAGTCTCCACCTACCCGGTGCGCATATTCTTTTGAACCGCGCTCTTTTTGAGGACTTTGAAGAGCCGGATGTGGCGGCGGGATACGCCATTGTCGAACAGCATATCTCACGCACGCAAGATCCACTGCGCGCACTGTTGGAAGTAAGTGGCACA
The DNA here is from genome assembly GCF_045106495.1 of Roseobacter sp. GTDB lineage: Bacteria > Pseudomonadota > Alphaproteobacteria > Rhodobacterales > Rhodobacteraceae > Roseobacter. Next base: position 192,809 of record NZ_JBGCEQ010000011.1, on the reverse strand, counting down.
TGGGCGAGTTTCCAATTACTGACAACAGGTGCGCTGAACCGCGATGTGTTAGATGGCTATGCCGAATATCTTTTGACCGACGGCCGCCCACCCCCTGCGCCCGAAACGCTCTTGCCTATTTTCGAGAACGCGCAGCTGCGCAGCACACCCTACGCATATGCGCGCGACATAACCGGCGAGACGGTTTTGTCTTTGATAGAGGCAGATCCGATGATCGGAAAAACGCCAAAAACGCTTCTCAGTGATGCGGACTGGCTGCGCTTGCAGAGTATCTGTGGAGGATAGCGCTGAGTTTCTCTATCCCGCCTGAACTTGGCAGTATTTCTCGAGGATTCGATAGTCTTTGCCAAGTTGGAAGCGGAAGCGATTCGTGCCCTGTGGCATATGCCGTCATTGATGTTTTCGCGACCACCCAGATCTCTAAAAGCCACGGGAGCAATCGAAAGTCAGCCAAAACTATACGGCAGATCACTTGGTGCCGAACATTCGATCACCTGCGTCCCCAAGTCCGGGCACGATATAGCCAATATCATTAAGTTTTTCATCCACGGCAGCTGTGACGATCGGAACATCAGGATGAGCGTCGTGCATGCGGGCGATACCCTCAGGTGCAGCCAGCAAACACAAAAACCGAATGTTGGTTGCACCGGATTTCTTGAGCAAGTCAATCGCAGCAACAGACGAATTGCCAGTCGCCAGCATGGGATCAACCGCAATGACAAGACGGTCCTCCAAGGCTTCGGGCACCTTGAAGTAGTATTGCACAGGTTGCAGCGTTTCCTCATCCCGGTAGAGACCAACGAAACCAACGCGTGCGGAGGGGATCAACTCCAACACGCCGTCCAACAAACCGTTTCCGGCACGCAAAATCGAAATCAGCGCCAATTTTTTGCCGTCAAGCGTTGGCGCATGCATTTCCTGCATCGGGGTTTCGATGACTTTAGTTGTCATCGGCAAACCTCGTGTGACTTCATAGGCCAGCAATTGACTGATCTCGCGCAGCAACTGGCGGAAAACGGCAGTCGGCGTCTCCTTCGCGCGCATGATCGTGAGTTTATGCTGAACTAAAGGATGGTCAACGACGGTAACGTGATCGGTCATAACGCGCCTCATATTGTTTGTCTTCACGTTTTGACCTGATGAACGCGTGGCCGCAACCCGACGGTCGGAATTCCTTCACAGAAAAGGGCGTTCTTGCCAGACAAGGCGACCAAGTTTGGATCAGGGAATTTGAACACCAAGATGGTGCGCCACAATCCTGGCAACATCGCTAAAACCTAAATGGCCCAGCGGTTCAATTCCAACGCCCGCAATCAGCACGGGCACACGCTCACGTGTGTGATCTGTTCCAACCCAAGTCGGATCGTTGCCATGATCTGCGGTCAAAACCATGACGTCGCCTTGCCGCAACTTCGGAATTAGCCGTCCGATCTCAAGGTCAAACCATTCAAGAGCCCGCGCGTAGCCCGAAACGTCACGACGATGACCATAAAGGCTGTCGAACTCTACAAAATTGGCGAATGTCAGGCTTCCGTCTTCGGCGTTCTCCAGCAGGTCACCGAGATGTTTCATCAACATCGCATCAGGACCCTTGCGAACCTGATCAATGCCCTGCATCGAAAGTATATCGCCGATCTTACCCAGGCCATAAACCTTACGGCCCGCGTCCTGCACCCAATTGGTCAAAATAGGTCGCGGTGGCACAATCGCATAGTCGCGGCGGTTTTCAGTGCGAACAAACCCGTTTTCAGGATCGCCGAGGAAAGGCCGGGCAATAACGCGCCCGACCTTCATCGCGTGCAGGGTCGGGGCGAGCGCTTCGCACAACGCCAACAGTCTTTGCAACCCGAACGTCGTCTCATGTGCCGCGATTTGAAAAACTGAATCCGCTGATGTGTAGCAAATAGGCCAGTGACTTTGCATGTGCGCGGCACCCAACTTTTCGATGATATCCGTGCCAGAAGCGTGACAGCTGCCCAAAATGCCATCCGACCCCGCTAACGCAGCGGTCTTTTCGACAAGATCTTGCGGAAAGGCATTCTCTTCATCGGGGAAATAATGCCAGTTCCACGGCACGGGTACACCGGCCAATTCCCAGTGCCCAGATGGTGTGTCTTTGCCCTTGGACACTTCGGTCGCAACGCCCCAGCTCCCTGAAGGTTCTTTACCCAGCCCGAGCGCCGGGGTGTCGCTGGCCAGTTGCACCGCTCGTCCAAGCCCCAGAGCATCCAGATTGGGCATGCGCAAAGGCCCAACACGTCCTTCGACAGCATCCCGTTGGGCACATGCCCGCGCAATATGCGCAACCGTGTTTGCCCCGGTATCTGGGACCGTCCCGTTGAAAAAAGCATGGGCATCTGGTGCGCCGCCAATGCCAACGGAATCCATCACCACCAGAAATGCGCGCGCCATTAAGCGATCCTTTCGCGGATTAAATCGGGCTTTCGTTGTGGCGCCTTATCCGACAGTTTGATGGCATCCTGCACTGCGGCGGCCGCGCGATTCGCAGCATCAGGACGGGCGGCATTTATAACGGCCAGGGGATCACCGACCGCAATCTTGCTGCCTAGCCGCACAACCTGCCCTATCCCGACCGCAGGGTCGATCGAGTCTGTTTCCACTGTTCGGCCGCCGCCGAGATCTACCACGATCATCCCCAGCGCTTCCCCGTCAATGGCGTGAACATATCCGGCGCGCGACGCCTTGACCTCGCGGATCACGGGAGCTTCTGGCAGGAAGCGCTCCCAATTCTCGACAAATTTCACAGGTCCTCCCATGGCGGCAATCATGGCCCCGAAACGTTCGGTCGCGCGTCCATCTTGCAGCGCTTCTGTTATGGTATCCGCCCCAGTCTGAGCGTCAGCAGCCAAGCCCGCGTTCGCCAAAAGAACACCGCCCAAAGCCGCCGAAATTTCCACCAGCGGGCCGCGCGGTGTGACGGTGAGAACCTGCATGACTTCGGCCACTTCAAGAGCATTGCCAAGGCTCGAGGCAAGGGGTTGGTCCATGTCACTGATCACGGCGGTGGTTTTACATCCGGCGGCATTTGCTGTGCCAACCAAAGCATTCGCGAGAGCACGTGCCGGTCCGATGTCCTTCATGAACGCCCCACTGCCGACCTTTACATCCAGAACCAGCCCGTCCAATCCACCCGCAAGTTTTTTTGACAGAATAGAAGCCGTGATCAGGTCCAGACTGTCTACGGTGGAGGTCACATCGCGCACCGCGTAAAGGCGTTTGTCCGCAGGCGCGATGTCCGCACTGGCTCCGACAATCGCGCATCCTACACGGCTTACAACGCTGCGAAAGCGCTGCTCGTCCAGCTGTGTTGCAACGCCGGGGATGGCTTCCAGCTTGTCCAGGGTTCCACCCGTATGACCCAATCCACGGCCGGAAATCATCGGGACATAGGCGCCGCAGGCCGCAAGCGCAGGAGCCAAGATCAAGGAGACACAGTCGCCGATGCCCCCGGTCGAGTGCTTGTCTAAAACGGGACCATCCACATCCCATTTCAGTACCTTCCCGCTATCACGCATGGCCAGCGTCAACGCGACCCGAGCATCGTCGCTCAGACTTTGCAGACATATGCCCATGGCGAAGGCGCCAGCTTGCGCATCACTGATTGTGCCATCTGCAAGACCTTCCGCCACCCAAGAAAAAGCTGCGGGATCAACCGGACGCCCATGCCTGAGTTGCGCCAAAACAGAGCGAGCGTTTGAGGCGCTCATGACTTCATGTGAGCCGCATTGAAAACGCCGGGCAACAAGTCCCCTACGGTCGTGACTTGCTCGTTTCCGGATACCGTGGCCATGGTCACCTGCGCGTCAGGCGCTGCAAATTCAGCCAGTTTCTGGCGACATCCGCCGCAGGGTGTGACGGGTGTAGGCGAGCCGGCGATTACATAGGCTTCGACAAGCCTTGCCTCGCCGGCGGCAACCATGGCCGCAATCGCCCCGGCTTCGGCACACATGCCTTCAGGGTAGGCCACGTTTTCGACATTGCATCCAACATAGACCGTCCCTGAAGCCGCACGAACGGCCGCTCCTACTTTGAATTCTGAATAGGGTGCATATGCATTATTCCGAACGGCAGCCGCCGCCTCTCTCAGTGACACTTGAGACCCTTTCGCCACGTTAATCCGGCCCTAGCGTGTCGTCAGTCGCTTGGCTTTGCAATAGGTGTTGCTGGTAAAAAACATGGCGCAGGCCCAGCGGGTGATGATCCGCGTCGGGAACAACTCCGTTTTGACGCGTCTTACGGACCAAAGCGCGAAACCTTCTGTCCGATGCCCCGCACCGGGCCAGCAACCTCGCTGCGCCTCTATCTCATGAGAAAAGAGCACCTTGGCCTACCCGCCAGAGTAGCCTAACACTGAGCTATTCTCTGGGAGGGACTTGCGACCTATGTCTGAATCGAAAAACCTGCGTCAAGCGGCACTTGATTATCACGAATTCCCGAAACCCGGAAAACTCGAAGTACGCGCGACCAAGCCACTCGCCAACGGCAGAGATCTGGCGCGCGCTTATTCTCCGGGAGTGGCTGAGGCCTGTATTGAAATCAAAGAGGATCCTTCGACCGCTGCTCGCTACACGTCGCGGGGTAATCTGGTGGGGGTGGTCAGCAATGGTTCTGCCGTCTTGGGACTAGGCAACATCGGTGCGCTCGCCTCCAAACCAGTCATGGAAGGCAAGGCGGTTCTTTTCAAGAAATTCGCCGGCATTGATTGCTTTGATATCGAGGTTGACGAGACCGACCCGGAAAAACTGGCGGATATCGTCTGTGCTCTCGGACCGACCTTCGGCGCGATAAATCTAGAAGACATCAAAGCGCCAGACTGTTTCACAGTGGAACGGATTTGTCGCGAACGCATGAACATCCCGGTGTTCCATGACGACCAGCACGGAACCGCCATCGTCGTGGGCGCGGCAGTCACAAACGCCCTGCATGTCGCTGGCAAATCCTTTGAGAACATCAAGATCGTTTCAACGGGCGGTGGTGCCGCAGGCATTGCCTGCCTCAACATGCTTTTGAAGCTGGGTGTCAAACGCGAAAATGTCTGGCTTTGCGACATTCACGGGCTTGTTTATGAAGGCCGTGAGGTCGACATGAACCCGAGCAAATCGGCTTTCGCGCAAAAGTCCGAGATGCGCACGCTCAACGAGGTCATTCCGCAGGCTGATCTCTTTCTAGGGCTGTCAGGACCCGGCGTTTTGACATCTGAAATGGTATCTCAGATGAAAGATGCCCCGATTGTCTTTGCGCTGGCCAACCCAACCCCCGAAATCTTGCCCGACTTGGTGCGCGAGGTTGCGCCGGACGCGATCATTGCAACAGGCCGGTCTGATTTTCCAAATCAGGTCAACAACGTACTTTGCTTTCCTTTTATCTTCCGTGGCGCCCTTGATGTCGGTGCCACGACCATCAACGACGAGATGCAACTTGCTTGCATTGATGGCATTGCCGAACTGGCGCGGGCAACAACCTCGGCAGAGGCTGCGGCGGCCTATCAGGGTGAGCAACTGACATTTGGTGCGGACTACCTTATTCCCAAACCGTTTGATCCGCGTCTGGTCGGGGTTGTTTCATCCGCGGTGGCCAAAGCCGCGATGGAAACAGGTGTTGCGACGCGTCCGATTGAAGATCTTGAAGCTTACCGCCAAAAACTGGACGGATCTGTGTTCAAATCGGCCCTGCTGATGCGCCCGGTCTTCCAAGCCGCTAGGGCGGCACCCCGGAGGATCGTATTCGCCGAAGGGGAGGATGAACGCGTTCTGCGTTGTGCGCAGGCCGTGTTGGAAGAAACCACCGAACGCCCAATCTTAATAGGCCGTCCTGAAGTTATGGAATCCCGGATCGAAAGGGCGGGCTTGACCATAAGGCTCGGTAAAGATGTCAATCTCGTCAATCCTGAGAACGATCCGCGCTACCGCGATTACTGGGGAACGTACCACGACCTGATGTCACGACGGGGTGCGACGCCGGACATCGCGCGCGCCATCATGCGCACCAATACAACAGCGATTGGTGCGGTAATGGTCCAAAGGCAAGAAGCGGATAGTCTGATTTGTGGCACTTTTGGCGAGTTCCGCTGGCATTTGAATTATCTGCAACAAATCCTGGGGCGGGATGGGATCAATCCCGTCGGCGCACTCTCCATGATGATCCTAGAAGACGGGCCCCTGTTTATTGCAGACACGCAGGTGCATTTGCATCCCGACCCAGAACAGATTGCCAACATCGCCATCGGGGCGGCTCGCCATGTGCGCCGCTTCGGGATCGAACCAAAAATTGCGTTTTGCTCACAGTCGCAATTTGGCAATCAGGGCGAAGGCACGGGCGGGCGTTTGCGGGCCGCTATCCGACTTCTGGACTCGCAGGGGCATGACTTTTGTTATGAAGGCGAGATGAACATCGACACCGCACTTGATCCAAATCTGCGCGCACGCGTGTTGCCAGCCAACCGGATGGAAGGAGCGGCCAATGTGCTTGTGTTTGCGCACGCTGACGCAGCATCGGGGGTACGCAATATTCTCAAAATGAAAGGTGAAGGTCTGGAGGTAGGACCCATACTGATGGGCATGGGCAACAAAGCACATATCGTGTCACCCTCGATTACTGCACGTGGGCTTTTGAACATGTCGGCAATCGCGGGCACACCTGTGGACCACTACGGATGATCAGCCGCGTAAGATAAGATGTGACGTCTGTTGATTTTTTTTATCCACTGTGCTCGTTATTCCCAAGTTTGCCCCGACCGCGGCTCAACTGCAGGTACAACTGCAACCCTTTTGGGTTGAATTTGAATGGTGTATCGCCACAGTTCTTGGTCTATTGTTCTTTCTCGAAGGCATCCAAAACAGGTTTTCAAAGGAGCTTATCTCAATGAAGACGTGGCGCATACTTCTCGCGGCGACGGCATGCATAACAGCGGCCTGCGCTTCGGTTACGAACGAAACATTCAGCACCATTATCCTTGACGGACGATCCTATGAGTTGCGCACCCGTACTTTTGACGGGCCAGATGGCGCCTATCAAACGTCGAGCGTACGTGTGAACAGTAACTATTATTTGTGCAAACCAGATAGTCCTGGTGACTGCCAGGCCGCAGTGAAACGAGGCCGAAACGGCAGCGCAGATCGTAGCTAATTTGTGGTCGCAGCGACCGTCTTAGAAAAAACTGCCGTCCAGATACCGCAACTTGTAACCAGACCTGGTAGATGAGAACTGAGGTTGAGCAAAACCACAGAATTGACACGGTAACCCACGTGAGTTTCCGTTTTTGGCGTGGCATAGCCGGGCACAATCCGCCTAAGTGGCGCAAATAACTTCTTCTTGATTTTGATTGCCTTGGAACTTCAACCTAGAGTAACAGCTCACAACTTCTATTTTTCAGGTATTGATCGGATCATCTTGTGTTCAGACATCTGGCTCTTCTATCAACTACAATGCTTTTGGCATTGGCTGCATGCAGCAGTGTGACAAACGAAACTCGCAATACAATTGTGGTCGATGGCGAGCCATATGATATCCGCACGCGTACGATTGATGGACCGAATGGAACTTATCAAACTTCGAGTGTACGTGTGTACGGATTTTACTACACCTGCATCCCGGACAGCCCGAACGATTGCGAAGCCGCAGTGCGCAACGGTCTTGAAAACCCGGTTGACCTGAACTGATCGCCAGAAATTATACCGTCGAAAGTAACATCTAAATTGGCAATGACGCCGCCTTTTGTATGTGAGATAGGCGTTGCGGTGATCGTCGTGATCTAAAAAGGGGCCGTTCATGCGACTGATTTTCATCTCGGGGGTGGCTGGCTTACTCTGCGCTTGCGCCACCGTTACGAGCCAAAGCGCCGGCACGATCACTGTCGATGGAAAGACCTATCAAACGATCACGCGCGAATTTCAGGCGGGAAAAGGCGCGGTAGCCCGAAGTTATGCTACGACAACGGTTGCGGTAGGTGCCCAGCGCATCAACTGCGTTCCAGATGCGCCCGAGAATTGTGAGAAAACAATTCGCAGAACTGAACTCGGAGACGGCCGTCCTTCAGTGGATGGCCCAGTTAACGCAAACATTTTCAACTTACCCTTCGGGCTTTGACGCGGGCCTCTTGCGGTCCTCCCCACGCCACGGCTACACCAAGACCATTCGTAAGGCCGGGAGGGATCGATGGGCTATCAAGATACATACGCTGCCAGCATGGCGGACCCAGAAACTTTTTGGATGAATGCAGCGCAAGCCGTCGACTGGACCAAACCCCCGAGCAAGGCATTGTTTGATCGCGGCGATGACCTCTATGAGTGGTACGCAGATGGCCTCACAAACGGCTGTTACAATGCGGTGGACCGTCACGTGGAAAGGGGTCGCGGCGACCAATTGGCCATTATCCATGACAGTCCGATCACCGGCACCAAATTCAGCCTTACCTATGCCGAATTGCAAACGCGTGTTGCATCACTTGCTGGCGCCCTTGCCGCGCAAGGTGTGACCAAAGGCGACCGGGTCATTATCTATATGCCAATGGTCCCCGAAGCGCTGGAAGCCATGCTCGCCTGCGCCCGCATTGGTGCGGTGCATTCGGTGGTCTTTGGCGGATTCGCCGCCAACGAACTGGCCGTGCGCATCGACGATTGCACACCAAAGGCGATTCTCGCCGCCTCCTGTGGCTTGGAGCCAGGGCGGGTGATCCATTACAAACCTCTGCTTGACGGCGCCATAGATCTGGCAACACACAAACCGCAGGTCTGCCTGATCTTACAACGCGAACAGGAACGCGCCGAACTGATCTCAGGGCGCGATCTGGATTGGCATGAAGCTCAAAAAAATGTCGAACCTGCTGACTGCGTTCCTGTTGAGGGCAATCACCCGGCTTATATCCTTTACACATCCGGTACCACCGGAGCGCCAAAAGGGGTTGTACGCCCCACAGGCGGCCATCTGGTTGCGCTGAACTGGACGATGAAAAACATCTACCAATGTGATCCCGGTGATGTCTTCTGGGCCGCATCTGACGTGGGCTGGGTCGTCGGCCACAGCTACATCTGTTATGGCCCTCTGATCCACGGCAATGCGACAATCGTCTTTGAAGGCAAACCGGTCGGCACACCAGATGCCGGAACATTCTGGCGTGTCATCTCCGAACACAACGTGCGCAGTTTTTTTACCGCCCCAACAGCGATCCGCGCGGTAAAGCGTGAGGATCCCAAAGGGCTTGAGCGAAAAAAATATGACCTCTCTTGCTTGCGCGCGCTCTATCTGGCTGGCGAACGCGCCGACCCTGACACGATCGAATGGGCGGGTGATATTCTGGGGGTGCCCGTATACGACCATTGGTGGCAAACCGAAACGGGTTATACCATTGCAGGAAATCCAGCGGGGCTCGAAGCTCTGCCCGTAAAGATCGGCTCGCCCACTGTTGCGATGCCGGGATTCGACGTACAGATCCTCGACGAGGCCGGGCATCCACAAAAACCCGGTGAGTTGGGCGCAATTGCGATCAAACTGCCCCTGCCCCCAGGCACGTTGCCAACACTGTGGAACGCGACCGACCGTTTCCGCAAAAGCTATCTGAACACCTTTCCTGGCTACTATGAAACCGGCGATGCAGGCATGGTTGATGAGGACGGATACCTTTACATCATGGCGCGAACCGATGACGTGATCAACGTGGCCGGGCACCGCCTGAGCACAGGCGCGATGGAAGAGGTGCTTGCCGCCCACCCGGATGTTGCCGAATGTGCTGTCGTTGGTGTGACCGATGCGCTCAAAGGTCAGGCTCCGCTCGGGTTGCTGTGTTTGACCACTGGGGTGAACCGCCCACACGACGAAATTTCAAGCGAATGCGTCAAACTGGTGCGGGAAAAAATCGGCCCCGTCGCGGCGTTCAAAAATGCACTTGTTGTGGACCGTTTGCCTAAAACACGGTCGGGTAAAATCCTTCGTGCAACGGTCGTGAAAATCGCCGACTGCGAGGATTTCAAGATGCCCGCAACGATTGATGATCCGGCCATCCTGGACGAAATCCGTGATGCACTGCGCACAATCGGCTATGCAAAAGAGTAAGACAACGCGCGGAGGAGGCCGCTATGACCAGTCGAGATCTGCAGGTCAATTTACGCGCCCTTCAAACCCGATTGATCGGATTGGGGCTCGAGGGGTCGCATTTTGGGGTGATTTTGGAGACTTTCTGCGCCGGGCTGAACACTGCAGGTTTGTCATTGATGCGGGCGCATGTATCGCTTCGGGCCTATCACCCGGAGTTCGGTAGCCTGGCCCACAACTGGCGACGCGAAACCGGCACTCAGAGCCAAACATTTGTTCATACAGAGCAGCCGCAACAAAATTGGGTTTCGAGCCCACTTTATTATCTGCTGGAAAACAACATCAGCGAAATACGCCAGCGACTGACTGAACCTGATCCAGAATTATGGTTTCCGTTTTTCGACGATATCCGCAGCCAAGGAGCTACCGACTATGTCGCATTCAAAGCGTTTTTTGCAGATCCGGAAGGCGGGCTTGCGGTTGACCCCAACAATACGCCCGAAGGGTGCCTGATTTCGCTGACAGCTGACGGGCCGGAAGGGTTTTCGAATCAAGAATTGGACGCTCTCCGGGATTTGTTGCCTTCGCTGTTTCTTGCGCTGAAATCAGGTGCCAACCGGCAACTGGCCGCAGATATTGCGACAACCTATCTGGGACGGGATGCGGGAATGCGTGTTTTGTCCGGCGACATTATCCGCGGTTCGGTACAGCGGCTTGATACGGTAATCTGCTATTTCGATTTGTCCGGTTTTACCAAATTATCCGAAACGCTTGACGGCCCCGAAATCATCGAAATGCTGAATGCATATTTCGCCTTAGCGGTTGACGTCGTGCAAAAGCACGGCGGAAATGTTCTCAAATTCATGGGAGACGGGATGCTGTTCATCTTTGACGTGTCAAAGATGGAAGACGCTCCAAGGGCAGCAATCGAAGCGACCGTCGCCATTCGTGGCGAAATGCACCGGGTTAGTAAACGCCGTATGTGCGACGGTCTGACGGCAACGGGTTTCACCCTCGCACTTCATAGCGGCGAGGTCCTGTATGGCAATATCGGTGGCAAAACCCGGCTGGATTTTACCGTGATCGGCCCAGCCGTGAACACTACAGCACGATTGTCGAGTATGTGTTCGCATGTAGACCAAAACATCGTGATATCAGCGAATGTGGCGCGTCCAATGCAGAGCAAACGCTCCGATCTGGTATCGCTCGGTCAGTACCGATTGCGTGGCGTCTCCGAGCGTCAAGAACTGTTTACGCTGGATTAGCGCGAAACCAAGAAGCCAAAAAAGGCGACCCCAAATGCAAGGGGCCGCCTTTTACTAATCAGTTGCTACGAGGTAAATAAAGCAACTGATCTTTCCTTATTGATAAAACTGTCAATCTGATCTCTGAGCAGGCTTTTGCGGCGTGGATCGATACCTGAAAGGCGGGCAACACACCTCTTAAATCTTCCTATTTCCTAGGGACCTGAGCAATCTTCTGACCTTATCACCATCACTCGCTTCATAGTTCATCGAGATTTCCTGCTTGGCGGGTCTCCTTCGTCCGGGCGCAGACATATCGTACGTTCTTAACGGCTCAACACCGCAATGACTGGAAAGGTTCCGGTAAAATGTGATCACTCGGCGGAGAATTGCGGATTGATCGATTTCGCCTACCCGAATAGGCTTGGGCACCTAATTGGAGATTGCGCCATGCGAAAAGTCTTACCTCTATTGTTGTCAATTTTGGCACTTCCCGGATGGGCTGCCAGCGAAGGAAGCCGCATTCAGGTTACCGGCGAAATCATAGATACGTGGTGTTATTATTCGGGCGTGATGGGTGGACCAGACGCTGTTGTAGGTTCCGCACACCACACTTGTGCTCTTTGGTGTTCGGCAGGCGGGATCCCGGTTGGGCTTCTGGCGGAAGATGGCACTGTCTACACTGTCCTCAAGATTGCGCAAGATGCCAATTCCGCCAGTGGAGATACGCAACTAAGCCTTGCCGCGCATACTGTCACGGCGGACGGGATGCTCTACGAGCGCGACGGTCTGAAGTATCTTGTGGTCAATGAAGTGGTCAGCGACATGGATATCGTGAACGCAACCCACGAAGACTACGGCACCATTCCTTCATTCTCGTTCCCGGAGCCGAAATAATGCGCAATATTTGTCTCGCCCTGGTCCTGATGGCCAGCCCTCTTGCGGCCCAAGACTTCTCTGCGAACTCCGAGGCCAAGACCTGGAACCTTTACGGTGAAATTCCCGCACGGTTCGAGGCCAAAGTCGTCGATGTGCTATGCGAACTAACGGGCGATTGCCCGACAGACTGCGGTGCCGGATCGCGGCAATTGGGCCTGATCCGAAGCTCGGATGACGTGATGGTCTTGCCGATGAAAAACAGCCAACCGGCCTTTACGGGCGCCGCCCAAGAACTTGCCCCTTTTTGCAATCAGGTGATCGAAGTGGATGGGTTGTTGATCGAAGATGAAGAGATCGGCGCCAGCAATATCTACCTGGTACAACGCATCAAATCCGGTGAAGCCGATTGGATCAAGGCCAACACTTGGACTAAGAAGTGGGCAGCCAAATACCCTGAAGCCAAGGGCAAAGGTCCCTGGTTTCGTCGCGATCCGCGCATCAAGGACGTGATTGCCGCTGAGGGGTATCTTGGATTGGGTCTTGAGGCCGATGCAACATACGCAGAAGAGAATTTTTGATGTGGCGGGCCGCATTGTTTGTACTGGCCGCGGGTGCTGCTCAAGCGGAAAACCCACTGCCTTTTGACATTGGCGGCGCTTATGCGCTGGTGAATCAATATGGCAATACGCGTTCCCAGGCTGATCCTGACGGACACGCCCAGCTCTTGTTCTTTGGATATGCCAACTGCCTCAACATCTGCTCGGCTGCCCTGCCGCTGATGGCGGATGTTGTGGATCTATTGGCGAAAGAAGATATTGTGGTCACTCCGGTTATGATCACTGTTGCTCCGGATCAGGATCGTGTGGAGACAATGGGCGCGCCTCTCGCTGAGATTCATCCCGACTTCATCGGGTTGACGGGAGACGGCCCCGCTTTACAGGTGGCATACAACGCCTTTTCGGTTGAGGTGAAGCCCTTGTTTCAGGATCCAGAATACGGCTGGATTTACGCCCATGGCAGCTTTGTTCATTTACTGGACGGATCCGGCGAGATGTTGACCTTGCTGCCGCCCGTTTTGGACGTGGATCGCACGGCAGAGATTGTGCGCAGCTACCTTGCGCCTCAAGGCTAGCGGCATGTCCACCGCGTGATTTGTCTCTGCCGGGCTTGCCCGCTAAACACCTTTATCTGAGGCCGGGTGTTTAAGCGTGTTCATCGGACAGGTGTGACCGCCTAATTTGCCTGGCGCCATCCGAACTTACACGCGGTGCGTGACCCGCTAAGTGCAGACGAACCCGTTCTCACAATGTGGATCAGGTGAACTGTTCGTTGATCAAGCGCTCTTCCAGGCCGTGACCAGGATCGAACAAAATGCGGTGAACCGTGCTATTTTCAGATCTGATCTCGACACAAGTCACACCCGATACCGAATTGGCATCCGCTTCCGCCATTACGGGGCGTTTTTCCGGCTCCAGCACATCAAACCGAACAACTGCGCTTTTGGGAAGCAGCGCACCGCGCCACCGTCTTGGACGAAAAGCGCTCATGGCCGTCAAAGCCAATACGCCCGACCCGATGGGTAGGATCGGGCCATGCGCTGAGTAATTGTAAGCTGTTGAACCCGCCGGTGTACTGACCAAAGCACCGTCGCAAACCAGTTCCTGCATGCGCAGACGGCCGTCGACGGTAATTTTCAGTTTCGCGGCTTGGGGGCCGGCGCGTAGCAAAGAAACCTCGTTGATCGCAAGAGCGGAGGTTGTGGTGCCGTCCGTGCAGGTCGCGGTCATGTTCAACGGATTGAGCTCTGCTTCTTCTGCAGCCAAAAGCCGATCAGGCAAGTCAGTCTCCGAATAGACATTCATCAGAAACCCAATGGTGCCCCGGTTCATACCGTAAACGGGTGTATTCAAGCTTTGCACATTGTGCAGCGTTTGCAGCATGAAACCGTCGCCGCCGAGAGCCACAATTACGTCCGCGTCCTCCAATGCATTGTTCCCGTAGCGCGTGATAAGAGCGGCACGCGCAGTTTGAGCGACCTCCGCACGGCTTGCGGTGAATGCAATCTTGTGAGCCATTTTTGTTTCCGATCCGGGACTTTTCGATCCGAAACAACCACATATCCGCCCGCGTGACCAGCATTGCACGCGATACCGCCTTTAGGCTGGATTGCGCAGCAGCCAATGGAACTTTATCAAAGCCGCAAGAAACGATCCAAAGGTCGCTTTACACTCTTTCCGAGCGACCTAGTTTCCGATAGGAAACCGCATCACTGCTCTTTTGATTAGGGAGACCGACCATGAACGCCCCACACCGCGCCCCCGGCTTTTTCACCAAATCACTGATGGACAGTGACCCTGAAATCTTTGCCTCGATCACCGATGAATTAGGGCGCCAACGAGACGAGATTGAATTGATCGCCTCTGAGAACATCGTTTCGGCGGCTGTGCTTGAAGCGCAGGGCTCGATCATGACCAATAAATATGCCGAAGGCTATCCTGGTCGGCGTTATTATGGCGGGTGCCAGCATGTCGATGTGGCCGAAGAACTGGCAATCAAACGCGCCTGCGAACTCTTTGGATGCGGATTCGCAAACGTACAGCCAAATTCCGGATCGCAAGCCAATCAGGGCGTTTTTCTAGCGCTATTGCAACCGGGTGATACCATCTTGGGCATGTCACTAGATGCCGGCGGTCACCTGACTCATGGCGCCAAGCCGAACCAGTCTGGCAAATGGTTCAATGCCGTTCAATACGGTGTGCGCCGCGAAGACAACCTGCTGGACTATGATCAGGTTGAAGCCCTTGCAAAAGAACACCAGCCCAAGATGATCATTGCAGGCGGATCCGCCATTCCGCGCCAGATTGATTTTGCCAGAATGCGCGAGATCGCAGATATGGTTGGCGCGTATCTTCATGTGGACATGGCGCATTTTGCCGGACTTGTGGCGGCAGGAGAACACCCCTCGCCCTTCCCCCATGCGCATGTGGCCACCACAACGACACACAAAACCCTGCGAGGACCGCGCGGTGGTATGATTCTGACAAATGACGAGGCGCTGGCCAAGAAATTCAACTCTGCCATCTTCCCTGGTATTCAGGGTGGCCCTTTGATGCATGTGATTGCCGGCAAGGCCGTGGCTTTTGGTGAAGCTCTGCGACCTGAATTCAAGGACTACATCAAGCAGGTCATCCTCAATGCTCAGGCGCTTAGTGATCAATTGATCAAGGGCGGATTGGACACGATCACCCATGGCACGGATACGCATGTCTTGCTGGTAGATCTCAGGCCCAAGGGCGTAAAAGGCAATTCGACCGAAAAAGCACTGGGACGCGCCCATATCACCTGCAACAAAAATGGCGTGCCGTTTGATCCGGAAAAGCCGATGGTGACCTCGGGTATACGCCTCGGATCACCTGCTGGTACCACACGCGGCTTTGGCGAACCCGAGTTCCGGCAGATCGCAGATTGGATCATCGAGGTTGTGGACGGGCTTGCGCAAAATGGCGAAGAAGGCAACGCAGCTGTTGAGGCCAAGGTTAAAGCGGAAGTGAAAGAACTCTGCGCGCGCTTCCCGATGTATCCAAACCTCTGACCGGGCAGGTATGGGCGACCAAATGCCCACCATTCTCGGCAGAAAACCCAAACGCGCTGTGTCCAAACCGCGATAACGTGCTCTTGGGCGGGATTCGTGCCGCCCATATCGAGCAAAATTGGTAGGAGACCGGACAATGGATGTCATACTTGCAGGTTCCAGGCCGTCACAAACGGGACCGGCGTCTTATTTTCACGGTCAGGTGCGCATTGATCCGGTGATCGCCGCCCCGGACCCCGCACAGCTGCGCGCGGTGATGGTTACTTTCGAGCCAGGTGCACGCACTGCCTGGCACACGCATCCGCTGGGGCAGACCTTGATGATCACTTCGGGTCTGGGGTGCGCGCAAACGGAAGGCGGGCCCATTGTCACGTTACGGCCTGGCGATGTGGTGTGGTTTTCGCCCGGCGAAAAACACTGGCATGGCGCTGCGCCGAACACCGGCATGAGCCATCTGGCAATGCAGGAGGCTGACGACGGCGAGGCCGTGGTGTGGCTTGAACAGGTCACTGATGCCGAATATACAATGGCATCCGAATAAGACAGCAAACGGCGCGACGGAAAAACAGCCACTGGTCGTTTAACTCCTGTTTACCAGATAGGAGAACGCCCTCATGAAGTCACCTTGGCCCGTTCCACTTGCTTTCACGGCGGTTTTTGTTGTTCTGGGCGCTGTGGCGTCGACGGTGTATGCGCGTGCCGAGCTGAAAACCGGCAATGATGTGCATTGTATCTCCTCTGATGGGCTGCCCGATCACGAAACCGGTCAATTTCCAAACTCCGGGAACCCGCATCATATCCAACGCCAAGAAATCTCTGTTTGTTTGACATCCACCCCGGAACGCGGAACCCGCGCACAACCTGTTCGGGTCATTGGTATTGCCGAAAACGGTGTTCTGATCCGACCTGGTACAGCAGATTACTATGACGCAACCGCGCCGCGGGGTCACTCGCGCGACACAAGCTCCGGCTGGAACTTGGACGGGATGGGCGCAAGGGACCTTCTTGGGCTCGACCATCAAAACGCGCATGTTGGGCCTGGCGGCGTTTATCACTACCACGGAGTTGCACCCGCTTTGACCGATGTAGGCAAGGACACTCGCATCGGATGGGCCGCAGATGGCTTCGAAATCCACTACCTTGGAGCAGGAGGGAGGTCCAGCTACATGCTTTTAACCGGGGCGCGCGAAACAACCCCTGGAGGGTTGCACGACGGCACGTACAACGAGGATTGGGTCTATGTTCCCGGATCAGGTAATCTGGATGACTGCAACGGCGGGGTGATAAATGGCCAATACATCTATGTGGCCACGGATACTTATCCATTCTTCCCGCGCTGCCTCTATGGCACTGAAATCACCAGGATCAGATAAGGATCGTCAGATCGTCCCACGCATGCGCATAAAAACAATCACCGCCACGACGAGCAGTATAAAATTAAAAGCCAACGCAGCCAATATGGAGATGAGGCGCGCCCGGCGCGCATCAGCCCGATCAATCCTGACCAAGTGATCCGACACGTCCTTGTATGCCTGCTCAATGCGCTCTGCATCAAATTGGCGGGTCAACTTGATGTTTCCCCTCACCCCTTCAGCTTCCGCCAATAAAGCGGCTTGCGCGCGCAACCGCTTTGGCAAGCGGCGCCCTGCTCGCCGGAGGCTATGGCGCAAAGACCGGCCTTTTACGCCAAGATGTTTTTCCAATGCCGCCTTAATGCCTTGCGTCTTGGTCTCTATGTCCAAAGGATCTTGCATTCCAAACCCTAACCATCCGCAGACGTCCGGTGCAATAGCACTGGCACCGCTGTGCCGAATCCGCTAGCCCTGACGCATGCTCAATTATTCTGAATTTGGCCCAGCTGATGCGCCAACCATCTTGATCATACACGGCCTCTTTGGGTCAGGGCGCAATTGGGGTGTCATTGCCAAACGTTTGTCCGATGTGGCCAGGGTCATCACCGTCGATCAGCGCAATCACGGGCAAAGCGGCTGGACGAAAACCCATAGCTATGTCGATATGGCGGAGGATTTAGCCGAACTGATTGAACATCTCAAAGTACCGGTTCATTTGGTGGGCCACTCCATGGGGGGCAAGGCCGCTATGGTTCTAGCTGTCCAAAAACCCCATCTGGTTGAACGCTTGATTGTGGGCGACATTGCACCGGTGACCTACACACACAGCCAGATGCAATACATTTCGGCGATGCGTGCAGTGGATCTCACTCAGCTGACCCGCCGTTCTGATGCCGAGGCGAAACTGGCTGAATTGGGCGTTGAGCGCGCTTTGCAAAGCTTTTTCACGCAATCGTTGGATGTGCCCAACAAACGCTGGCGTCTCAATCTGGATGTTCTTGCGGCAGAGATGAACAAAATTTTGTCCTTCCCCGATCTGACCGGTCAATTCGAAGAACCGACCCTGTTCCTATCCGGTGCGTCGTCAGATTACGTAACAGCCGAGCACCGGCCGCGGATAAAATCGCTCTTTCCAAAGGCTCGTTTTGCCAAAATTCCGCAAGCTGGGCATTGGCTGCATGCGGACAAACCGCGTGAATTCGAAGCATCCGTGCGGGCATTTCTGCAACTGCCATAAACCCTGCATCGACACTTTTGATTTTCATTCATTGGCCAATGTGGTGACGCATCATTTCCTCATATCCCAATGGATTTCGCTGAACCGAAAACCACGTTTCTAAAGAAGCATTTTCAATTTAACTACTTGTTGGTTCTTTGAGCGGGAAAACGTGAAACAGAAAGTACAACCATTTCATAAGAGTATTTTCGCTGGTTTAGGGCTGACGGCTGTGGTGTCTGCCTCATCCATTGGGATCGGCAAGCATTTAGTTGAGGACAGTGTTTAGGGCGCATATGATACCGGTTTCCAATCCAAAGCGCGCAATTCCGCCAAAGGATCGCATGACGAAAACATACCCGTCATCCTTTCAGCATTTTCTAATTTCCAATTGTTCTTTTGCGAAATCAATGCGCTGAGTGTTCCATTCCAGTTTAAAACAATCAGTCTGGTATCGGGCATTGAAGCGGCCGTTCAAGTAAGTAACGGCCTCGGGTTTTCTGAGCGGCGCGGAGATCACGTGCTCTTTGGCGGAGCAAGGATTTTCACACCTGCCAGCCTCTAAGACCGAGTGTTGGACCAGCTGAAATTTGGTACAGAAGGAACACCAGAACCTGGGCGGTTGTGTTGACGAAAATGACACAGAAATTGCCAAATTGGCCGCGGAAACTCTTACGTTCTTTGCCGCAATAAGGAGTTCCACGGGTGGATCCCAAATCATACCGGATGACCTGGTGTCAGGCGAATGCCCCGCTATGCGGGTTCCTGCAGCACTATTGCTTTTGGCACTGCCGTGGCCGGGTTTGTTGTGATGCGTCGACACAAGAATAAGTAGTTGCTGATCACGACTGAACATTTCAGACGACTTTAAACTGGTCGTACATTTGGATTGACCTTTTATTGTCTGCCTTGTTCCACCAATCGGCCCTTGCGCGCCGCCCGCTCTTGCCTATAACGCAGGACAATTTGGACACATGGGGGTGTCTAGACAAAAGGGGGCCGGACGATGCCAAAAAGAACCGATATCAAGTCGATCATGATCATTGGTGCAGGTCCCATTGTTATCGGCCAAGCCTGCGAATTTGACTACTCCGGTGCTCAGGCGTGCAAGGCCTTGAAGGAAGAAGGCTACCGAGTCATTCTGGTCAACTCAAACCCCGCTACAATCATGACCGACCCTGGTCTCGCCGACGCGACCTATATCGAGCCCATCACACCCGAGATGGTCGCCAAGATCATCGAAAAAGAACGGCCCGATGCCTTGCTGCCGACAATGGGAGGGCAAACCGGTCTCAATACCTCGCTTGCGCTCGAAGAGATGGGGGTGCTGGAAAAATTTGACGTCGAGATGATCGGGGCAAAACGTGAAGCCATTGAGATGGCAGAAGACCGCAAACTCTTTCGCGAAGCGATGGACCGGTTAGGCATTGAAAACCCCAAGGCCACGATTGTCACGGCGCCCAAGACAAACGGCAAGAAGGATCTTGCCGCAGGGGTGGCCATCGCATTGGAAGCGCTTGAGGATGTCGGTCTGCCTGCGATCATTCGACCCGCCTTTACCATGGGCGGAACGGGCGGCGGCGTGGCCTATAACCGGGATGACTATGAGGCCATCTGCCGGTCAGGTATGGATGCCTCGCCTGTGGGCCAGATCCTTGTGGACGAAAGCCTTCTGGGCTGGAAAGAATTCGAAATGGAAGTGGTGCGCGACACCGCCGACAATGCGATTATTGTCTGCTCCATCGAAAACGTGGATCCCATGGGCGTTCATACCGGGGATTCGATCACCGTGGCCCCTGCCCTCACGCTGACCGACAAAGAATATCAGATCATGCGCAATCATTCGATCGCGGTTCTGCGCGAGATTGGCGTCGAAACCGGGGGGTCCAATGTGCAATGGGCCGTGAACCCTGAGGATGGGCGTATGGTGGTGATCGAGATGAACCCGCGGGTGTCGCGCTCATCTGCACTGGCGTCCAAAGCCACCGGATTTCCCATTGCGAAAATCGCCGCAAAACTGGCGGTGGGTTTCACTCTGGATGAATTGGACAATGACATCACCAAGGTCACGCCAGCGTCCTTTGAACCGACGATTGACTATGTGGTCACCAAAATCCCGAAATTCGCGTTCGAAAAATTCCCCGGCAGTACGCCTGATCTGACCACCGCGATGAAATCCGTGGGTGAAGCCATGTCGATCGGCCGTACGATCCATGAAAGCCTGCAAAAGGCGTTGGCATCGATGGAATCTGGCCTGACCGGCTTTGACGAGATCGACATTCCCGGCGTTGGCGTCGGTCAATGGGACACCGAAGACGCGGACCGCGCGGCCATTGTCAAAGCGATCAGCCAGCAGACACCGGACCGTTTGCGCACCATTGCACAGGCCATGCGACATGGCATGTCGGATGAAGATATCAATGCCGTCACCATGTTTGATCCCTGGTTTCTGGCACGGGTCAGGGAGATCATTGAAACCGAGCGCGAATTGCGCAGCGACGGCTTGCCGATGACTGAAAAGGCGTTACGACACCTCAAAATGATGGGTTTCACTGATGCACGGCTGGCAATTTTGACCGGCCGCGAAGAAGCGAACGTCAGACAAGCGCGTCAGAATCTCGGCGTCATCGCGGCGTTCAAACGCATCGACACCTGTGCGGCGGAATTCGAGGCGCAAACCCCCTATATGTATTCCACCTATGAAACACCGGTCTTTGACGAAGTGGAATGCGAAGCCCGGCCTTCGGATCGCAAAAAAGTTGTCATCCTCGGCGGCGGTCCCAACCGAATTGGACAGGGGATCGAGTTTGACTACTGCTGTTGCCATGCCTGCTATGCGCTCACCGATGCAGGCTACGAGACGATCATGGTCAATTGCACCCCCGAGACCGTTTCCACGGATTACGATACCTCTGACCGGCTTTATTTCGAGCCGCTCACCTTTGAACATGTCATGGAAGTCCTCCGAGTTGAGCAGGACAACGGTACATTGCATGGCGTGATTGTTCAGTTTGGCGGCCAGACCCCTCTCAAGATCGCCGCAGCGTTGCATGCCGAGGGCATTCCGATTCTCGGAACCACGCCAGACGCCATCGATCTGGCCGAAGATCGGGAGCGTTTTCAACAACTGGTACAATCGCTGGGACTGAAGCAACCGCGCAACGGCATCGCGCATTCTGACGCGGAGGCTGTTGAAATTGCCAAGGACATCGGCTTTCCGCTGGTGATACGGCCCTCTTATGTGCTGGGCGGGCGTGCAATGGAAATCGTGCGCGATCAAGCTGCGTTGGAGCGCTATATCACCACCGCAGTCGTGGTCTCGGGTGATAGTCCCGTGCTGCTCGACAGCTATCTGTCAGGCGCTGTGGAACTGGATGTGGATGCCCTATGCGATGGCAAAGATGTGCATGTCGCAGGCATCATGCAACACATCGAAGAGGCTGGTGTGCACTCCGGTGACAGCGCCTGCTCTCTGCCGCCATATTCCCTGCCGCGCGCTATCATCACCGAGGTGGAAAAACAAACCCATGCTTTGGCGCTGGCGCTCAATGTCGTGGGCCTGATGAACATCCAATTTGCGATCAAAGACGGCGCAGTGTATTTGATTGAAGTCAATCCGCGCGCCTCGCGCACGGTACCTTTCGTGGCCAAGGCAACGGATTCCGCCATCGCCTCCATCGCCGCCCGCATTATGGCGGGCGAACCGCTCAGCGCTTTTCCGCAACGCGCGCCCTACGATGCGGATGCCGCATATGCCGATGTACTACCTTTGGGTGATCCGATGACGCTCGCGGACCCAAACATGCCCTGGTTCTCGGTCAAGGAAGCCGTGCTACCTTTCGCACGCTTCCCCGGTGTAGATACGCTACTGGGCCCCGAAATGCGCTCTACAGGCGAGGTCATGGGGTGGGACCGCGATTTCCCGCGCGCGTTCCTCAAGGCGCAAATGGGCGCGGGTACGATTCTGCCCTCGGAAGGCTGCGCGTTCCTTTCGATCAAGGACGCCGACAAAACAGAGGACATGCTATCCGCAGCACGTATCCTTCTGGAACAGGGCTTTACGCTAGTCGCCACGCGCGGCACCGCGTCTTGGCTGTCAGAACACGGTCTGGCGTGCGGCGTGGTGAACAAGGTTTATGAAGGCCGCCCCGACGTGACTGATATGATGAAGGACGAAGCCATCCATCTGGTTATGAACACAACGGAAGGCGCTCAGGCGGTCGAAGACAGCAAATCCATTCGCTCCATCGCGCTTTATGACAAGATCCCGTACTTCACGACGGCTGCAGGCAGCCACGCAGCGGCGATGGCAATCCGCGCGCAAGCGGATGGGGATGTCGGAGTGAAGGCCCTGCAGGGTTAAGCGTAAGCGGGACCTATCCGACACTTATCATGGCTGCCACGGCGTCGTAGCTTCAACAAGTCTCCGTAAGCGAATGTGCCGCCCGGAGTGGCGGTTCGGGAGCCTAATCTTGTTCTATTGAGCTGGTCCAACTGCGCAGAAACGTTTCCCGGCGCATCCGGTCAAGAAATACAAGCAATCCCGGTCCAAGCCGGATCGGTCGGATCACAGCTTCGTCTTGAGTGGTGCCAACGGCAACGGGCGGCAAGCCGGTTTGTGCGACAAGTGAGGGCCTGGTGTTCATACCCGACAGAAAGTCGATAAACATGCCAGCTTCAACCGGATTTTGCGCCGTTTCCGGAATCAGGGCTGTCCGCAGCATTACAGAGACAAAATCATCCATCTCAACCACCAGCACGCCGGGTGTATCCGCCAATCGCGCGCGCGCATAACTGCCAAGCACATTGTAAGCCAGCGCCAGCCGCCCTGAGGCAACATCGGCAATCATGTCACCAGAACAACAATACAGTCGGGCCTTCAGGCGCCCCATCACTTCAGTCAGGCGCCAAAAACTCTCGGTATTGCGAGAATCCTGCGTTGCAAAAAGGTAACCGAGCCCTGACACACGCACGTCATAGGTGCCAATGCGGCCCTCAAAGACGTCCGCATGGTCGCGCAGCAACGTGATAAGGTCTTCGCGGTTTTTCGGCAGGCCAAGGGTTGCGAAATCCTGCGCATTCAACACCAAGACAGCAGGCTCCTGGGTAAAGGCAAAAATCTGGTCGTGCCATTTCGCCCAGGCTGGCAAACCCGCCGTCGCGTCCGAGGTGTAGGTGCGCGCCAATCCATCGTTTGCAAGTTTGGTTTGCAGATCCATCGCCGAGGAAATCACAAGATCATAGTCTGCGGCTTCCTCAAATATCGCCGCCATCACCTGCGCGGAACTGGCCACATCATAGGCAATTGAGATACCGGGATGATCGCCCTGAAACGCATGGATGATCGGTTCAAACACATCAGCGTCAGCCGTCGACAGGATGCGCATGGCGATACCCCCATCGTCGGGGTACGTGCGGCTCTCTTCGATCTCGAAACCCGTAACCATAGTTGCTTTGATACTCAAAAGGAGGGCAAATAAAGCGAGACGCATGCACCCCCTCCTTCCGGGTTTTCTGCGATCACCAATCTGCCCTCATGAGCAAGGGCGACATCCGTTGCGATGGTCAGACCAAGACCGGACCCGACGACATCGCCCGCATTTGAACCACGCGAAAACCGGTCGGGCAAGCGCGCGATGTCCACTTTTTCAAACCCGCGGCCCTCATCGCAGAACTCCAGCTGGCAAGGGGACCCCCCCTTAAGGCTGACGGTAATCTGTGTGTCGGGCGGTGAGTATTTGATCGCATTGTCCAAAATATTGCGCACCGCATTCTGTAACAGGATCGGGTCTCCCTGAATGCGTAGCTTTTCCGTCGGCAACCGCAAAGAGATCGCAATGTCCTTGAGGTCAGCTGTAGGAGACAGGCGCTCAATCGTGTCACGGAGCAAGTCCGCCGGATCAATCTCTTCTGTTTCCAATTGGTCAGACCTCAGCGTCACCATGGCGTGATCAAGCAATTGACCTGCCGAGCGCGAACTTTCGTCCACCGCGCGGATCATCTGGCGCAATGCCTGCCGGTTCTGCGGTTTTTCCATCTGCAGATGAACGACCTCGGCTTGCGTACGCACCGTGGCCAAGGGGGTGCGCACACGGTGGGCTGCTTCCACAATCAAATCCTCTGACCGCGTCAGAGCCGCCCCCAAACGCGCGATGAACCCGTTTAATCCATTCACCAAAGGTGCCAGTTCTGTTGGTGTTTCTGCGGTTACGGGGCGCAAGTCTTTTGGCCCACGTTGAGCCACGGCCTCGGCCAAGCGGCTGAGCGGTGACAAAGCGTTTTGCGCCGCAAACGCGCTCAAAGCTGTGGCGACCAGAAAAAACGCAACGCCGATGGCCGTCGCCGTGGTGGTAATACGCGCTGAAATTGCCGCCAGCCCAAGCCGTGTCTGCGCTACGACAACCTGCACCGTGCGTGCTTGATTGGCGGTACTGAACAGGCGCGTCACCATGACAGTTCGAAACGTATCGTCGCGGTAGGCATTGGTGGCAAATATCGCAGAGCGTCCGACATTTCGTCCTTGCGGAATGGGTAAATCATTGTAGCCCGTCAACGTCTGACCATCGAGTATTACGCGGTAAAACACTCGGTCCTGGGACACCGCTCCCAGCATCGAAAGCGCAGAATAGGGAATTTCCACGCGGACTTCACCGGCGTCTGAATAAACGGCATCGGCAATAGAGGTGGCCGATGCTGCAAGAATGTTGTCCTGAGTTGCCTCGGTTGCACGCTCGGCCACAACACGCAGCGAAAAGAAGAAAGCGACGGACAAAACCGCTGCCACAAGGGCCAGTTGTGCCACCAGTCTGCGACGGATGGAGCCGGGGGAGCCCGCAGCTTTCATTCCCGCCGCACCATGCGGTATCCCACGCCGCGCACTGTTTCTATGTGTGCATGCGAAGCGCTGAGTTTCCGACGTAGTCGTCCTACGTAAACCTCAATGGCGTTCTCGGAAACATCATCGGAAAACGAAAACAATCTGTCCATCAGGTGTGACTTCGAGAATATTTGCCCCGGCGCGCTAAAGAAGACCTCCAACAAGCGCAATTCGCGGTTGCGCAGTTGCTCTGACCAATCCGGGGTTGAAATCATGCCTGCGGTCGAATCAAAAACGAGGCCTGCAAATTCGCGCGTGTTTCCTGCTGCCCCCCCCAATCGACGCATGACAGCCCGC
Source organism: Roseobacter sp. (assembly GCF_045106495.1). Lineage (GTDB taxonomy): Bacteria > Pseudomonadota > Alphaproteobacteria > Rhodobacterales > Rhodobacteraceae > Roseobacter. Next base: position 167,305 of record NZ_JBGCEQ010000011.1, on the reverse strand, counting down.
GCGCGGGCCTCCAGTTCGGCAAATTCGAAGGGTTTGGTGATATAATCATCTGCGCCCAAGTCCAATATCCCGACCCTGTCGGATACCTCCGAACGCGCAGTCAGAACAATAACTGGGGTCGGATCATCCTGCGCGCGGTGGCGCCGCAAAAACTCACGCCCGTCCCCGTCTGGTAACATAATATCCAATAAAATCAGATCATAAGACACCGTACGCGTGGCCAGTTCTGCATCCTCCAAACAAACGCTATGGTCGACAACGTGCCCATTCACCGCAAAGCGACCAACCAAAGCACGGGCCAGATCAGCATTGTCTTCAACCAGCAAAAATCTCATGGCGGCGCGTTACTCTTGATGCGTGACAGGTTGGTGTCAGGTTCCTAAAGTCTTGTCACGACATGAAACGGGTGGAGGCCCGTCAAGTCAAATGGGAGGATCCAATGACAAAACGCTTTTTCAAGGCGCTGATTTCCGGTGCCGTGCTTTCTGTAGGTGTCGCAGGTGGTGCAACCGCTGCGGAATGTATCGCACCCGCCAACCCCGGCGGCGGCTGGGATTTCACCTGCCGCCAGATCGGCAAAATCATGTATGATATCGGTGCGGTCGATCAACCAGTACAAGTCACCAATATGGCTGGTGCCGGCGGTGGACTTGCCTACAACCACGTTGTCGCCGAGCGCGGATCGGATGAAGACCTGATCGTCGCCGCATCCACCGCGACATCCACGCGTCTGGCGCAAAATGCCTATGCGGGCATGACTGCAGATCAGGTTCGCTTTGTGGGTGCCATCGGGGCGGATCCAGGCGTGATTGCAGTCGCCGCTGACAGTCCCTATCAGTCGTTGACCGATCTGGTGGATGCAATCAAAGCAGACCCAGGTTCCGTTGCCTTTGCTGGCGGCTCCGCCGTGGGTGGATTTGACCATATCAAACCGCTGATGATCCTGCAGCGTGCGGGATTTACCGACATTAAAAAGGTAAAATACATCGGCGTGGATGGTGGCGCGGATGCGATCACCCAGACCGTTGGCGGTTTCACGCAAGCGATGACCGGCGATATGTCGGAAGTTGTCGGATTTCTGAAAGCGGGCGAAATTCGCGTGATAGCGGTTCTGACCGAAGAGCGCGTGCCGGGCTTTGAAGACATCCCGACCGCCAAGGAACAGGGTCTGGATGTTGTGGCCGTGAACTGGCGTGGCCTGTATGTCCCCAAGGACATTCCGGAAGCCAAATTCGATGAATGGGCTGGCAAACTGCAGCAAGTAGCAGACAGCGACGAATGGAAAGAAGCCATGGTCGCCAACGGTCTGGCGCCGTTCACCAAAGTCGGCGGTGACTTCCAATCTTATGTTGATGGTCTCGTCGCCGAGATCAACACCATGTCCAAAGAACTGGGAGTGATCCAGTAATGGCAAGTGACCGGATTTTTGGTCTGGTCACGCTCTTTGTGGCGCTCGCATATATCGCGAGCGCCACCCAGATTCAGACCAGTTTTTTGAGCGATCCCGTCGGTCCCAAAGCATTTCCCATCATGATCGGTGCTGTTGCAGCCATTTGCGCGTTGGTGATGATCCTCAAACCTGATCCCGATCCTGATTGGCCCGTGATGCGAACATGGGGCGCGCTGGCAATCGCCGTAATTGTTCTGATCTGCTATGCTTACGCTCTGAAACCACTGGGTTTCGTGATCCCGACCGCTTTCGCAGCGGGTATTCTGAGTTATCAGATTTCTCCGCGTCCCAAACCCGCTTTGGCTTCGGGCATCGGGCTGTCAGTTGGCCTCTTTATTCTTTTCAAATTTGTATTGGGTTTGGGTCTTGTCGCTTTCCCAAAGGGGTGGTTCTGACATGGAGATGTTTGCAAATCTTGCGCTCGGTTTTGGCGTTGCCTTATCACCCTTTACGTTGATGCTGGCTGTTGCCGGGTGTTTTCTGGGCACGATCATCGGCGCATTGCCGGGGCTGGGGCCGTCGAACGGCGTGGCGATCCTGATCCCTTTGACCTTCACAATGGGGCTTGATGCGACTTCTGCTCTCGTGTTGATGACGTCGGTCTACTACGGAGCCATGTATGGTGGTCGTATATCGTCGATTCTGCTCAACATTCCCGGTGATGAGCCCGCGCTCATGACCACGCTGGACGGCTACCCCATGGCCAAACAAGGGCGAGCGGGTGATGCGTTGGTGCTATCGGGGGTAGCCTCTTTTGTCGGAGCGTTTCTGGCCACAATCGGCTTGATGCTGCTGGCACCGATGCTGGCGCGTGTCGCCTATCTCTTTGGCCCTGCCGAATATTTTGCACTCTATCTGCTGGCATTTTGCACACTGGGCGGCATGGCATCAAACAATCAGGCCAAAGCCGCTCTTGCCTCCTGTATCGGGCTCGGCATCGCAATGATCGGTGTGGATTCATCATCTGGCTTACCGCGCCTGACGGGCGGCAACCTGCACCTTTATGACGGCATCGATTTTCTGGTCGCCATCGTTGGTCTTTTCGCCATCGCCGAAGTGTTCTTTTTCATTGAAAGCCACGGCAAAGGATCGTCAATCGGCGTCAAACTAGACAAAGTCTCCATTCCCTGGAAAGACATTTTGCACTGCAAATGGACAATGCTCAGGGCTTCCGGGGTTGGTTTTGTCGCGGGTATTCTGCCAGGTGCTGGCGCCTCGCTCGGCTCGTTCCTGGCCTATATGTCGGAAAAATCGATTGCCGGGGAAAAAGGCGGCTTCGGGACCGGTGTCGCCAAAGGCGTCGCGGCACCGGAAGCGGGCAATAACGCGGCCGCTGGCGGCGCGCTGGTACCGATGTTGACGCTCGGTGTACCAGGGTCTGGTACCACGGCAGTACTGCTGGCACTTCTGATGACGCTTAACATCACGCCAGGCCCGACGCTCTTTACCGATCGGCCCGAAGTGGTCTGGGGTCTTATTGCCTCCCTGCTTATCGCCAACATCGTCCTGCTGTTGATGAATGTACCGATGGTAAAGATTTTCGTGAAAATACTGATGGTGCCTGCCTGGGTGCTGCTGCCAGGTGTGACGATGATCTCCTTTGTCGGCATTTACTCTTTGTCAGGCAGCTACTTTGATCTGCTGTTGATGGTGGGTTTCGGCGTGCTTGGTTACCTGTTGCGCAAGCTGGATATTCCAACCGTACCGGTCATTCTAGGGATCCTACTAGGCGGCAATATGGAAGATGCGCTGCGCCGGGCCATGGTGTTGTCCGACGGCGACTTCACCTTCCTTTTCTCAACACCCATTTCAATCGGTCTATGGATTGCTGCAATCGCGGGTTTCGTCGCACCGATGTTTCTGCGCAACGTTCTGACCAAACCTCAGAAGGTAGCGGATTGATGGTACGTGTTTTGATCCCTTCCGGGGCATTGGGGTTAAACTACGATGCAGACGCCTTGCAGCGCGGGATCGCAGCAAAGCCTGACATCATCGCAATTGACGGCGGATCCACGGACAGTGGGCCCTCATACCTGGGGCGCGGCGTATCAAAATATGCGCGCGCCTCGACCAAGTTGGAGTGGGCCGGTCTGATGCAAGCGCGCGCGCAGGCAGGAGTGCCCTTGGTGATCGGCACAGCGGGAACTTGCGGCGCGGACACAGCCGTCGATTGGATGCTCGACATCACCCGCGAAATCGCAGCGGAACAAGGACGACCTCTCAAAATTGCTGTCTTGCGCAGTTCGCAAGACGGTGACCTGATCGCGCAAGCTTTTGACGCGGGCCAAGTCACACCTTTGGCAAATGCGCCCGAGGTGACATCAGAAACGATCCGCAGTTGTTCCAACATCGTAGCCCTCGCGGGAGCTGAGCAAATCGAAGCGGCCTTGCAAACCGGTGCCGATGTCATCATCGCAGGTCGCACAACGGATACGGCGATCATTGCCGCCTTACCCTTGATGCACGGCTGTCATTCCGGTGGCGCGTGGCATGGCGCCAAGATTGGTGAATGCGGCGCGCTTTGTGCAACGAACCCACAATCCGGTGTGATCTTGATCGACTTTGACGAGACAGGATTCACTGTCACCCCGCTTGCAGATGGTGCGCATGCCAGCCCTCATACAGTTTCTGCTCACATGCTCTACGAAAACTCGGATCCTTTCATCCTTTATGAACGGGGCGGGCATCTGGATGTGACTGGCGCGGAATATGTTGCATTGGATGACACATCTGTTCGGGTGGAAGGCTCCAAATGGGTGCCGTCAGACCGGTATACCGTGAAACTGGAAGGCGCGCGCCCAGCTGGATTCCGAACCGTGATCATGGCTTTGCTGCGGGACCCGCACTACGTGACCAATGCGCAGCAATGGGCGGATGATATCGTCGACAAATGCCGCACCAAAGTGAGTCAACGCATGGATCTCTCGGTCGATGACTTCGCTTTGGAATTGCGCCTTATTGGTCATTCGGCCAGCTTTGGTGCCTTGGAGGCTAGGGCTGCGGCCCCGCTGGAGATTGGTGTCATCGGCATCATCACGGCACCTTCCGAAGCCCAGGCCGCAGAGATCGGAAAGCTGTTGAACCCATACCTTTTGCATCACCCGCTCACACAGGAAGAAGAGCAACCGACGTTTGCCTTCCTTTTTTCGCCGCCGGAAATGCATCAAGGTCAGGTCTATGAATTCGCATTAAACCACGTTCTGCGCCTCAATGATCCGATGTCCGCCTTCAAGCTTGAGGTGATTGATCTTGCCTGAACTGCGCAGCCTCGTTAGCAAACTGCGCAGCAAAAATGCTGGTCCCTTTTGGCTGACCATTGACATCTTCTGCGGATCGGATGCGGCTTATGCGCAGGTCTCACAAGGCCTGAGCACGACACGCGTCGCCGAAATCTTCGACACAGACGGTCAATCCATTAAGCGTTTCGATATTCCGCAATTGAACGTTGTCAAGTTTTCCTTGCCGCGACCGACCGTTCAGGGCGCCATCGGGGATCGGGACATGCATGGCGCATCCTGGGCGGCTCTTCTCGGTGATCTGGAAATCTAAGTTATCCCGCTACGAAAGGCGTGGTTTCGCGACTGCTGCGTCTGACTTCTAAGATCGAACAAGCAGGTTGTCAGGGTCATAAAGCGGCGTGGTTTCCAACACCGCCGCAAAGGCGGTGCCGAGTATGTCCACCGTCAGTCCGTCGGAATTGGATAGGACACTCCGATCGACAAAAGCGTAGGCCAGATTGGCGCCCACGCGGTGACCCCAGTCGCCGGAAGTTACTGTACCCACAACAAAGCCATTTTGCATCACCGATGCGCCGGCATGCGCAGGCGCGTTACGGGCATCAATGCGCAATATCACCCGTTTTTTGCGCTCCTCTGCCTCTTTGCGCGCGATCAGTTCCGTGCGCCCGATGAAATCGCCCTTGTTCAATTTTACGAAACGCTCCAGACCAGTCTCGTAAGGGTCAAATTCGGTGAGAATGTCGGCCTTCCAATGCAGATACCCCTTTTCCATGCGCATCGATTCAACTGCACGAGTGCCAAAGAGACGCATACCATGTGCTTCCCCTGCCTGTCGCAGCGCCAGATACGCGGCATAAAGGTGCGCATTCGGAACCTGGATCTCATAAGCCAGCTCGCCCGAAAAACTAACGGACATGACCATCGCTGGCGCGATGCCAATCGTCGTCGGACGCACGCGAAGCCATGGAAAAGCCTCTTTAGACCAATCGTCGCGCGATACGGCACTGAGGACATCCCGCGACTTTGGTCCGGCAAGAACCAAGATCGTCCAGTCGTTGGTCAGGGTCTTGATCCGAACGTCTTCCTCATCGCGGATGTGAGAAATCAACCAATCCCGATCGTGGAATTCCGAAGCTGCAGCAGAGCCATACCATACGCTACCGTCCGGTAAATTCGCGATGGTTGCCTCCGATTTGAGGCATCCGTGGTGGTTCAGCAAATAGCCAAGGCCAACTCTGCCCGTTTTACGCGTAACATGTCCACAGATCATTCTGTCCAGAAAATCATGCACATCACGACCCGTGAGTTCGATGCGGTTGAAGCCGTTGACCTCCGTCAACCCGACAGCGTTTTGTACCGTCGCGACTTCGCCAGCGATGACATCAAAAGTCTCGTTGAAGCGAAAGCCATGGGTTTCTTGGAAGTCAGCCGTGGGTTTGATGTAGTCCAGGCGCTCCCAGCCGTTGACTACCGCAAAAGACGCGCCTTCCGCGGCCAGAACAGGCGTTAAAGGTGTTGTTTTCATGGGCCGGCCGGCTGGGCGATGTTCGTGCGGGAAATGAAAGCGAAACTCGTTTTGGTAATCTTCAATAGCTTTTAATGCCGTGAGTTCTACGGTGGCGTGCCCCGTGAACCGACGCGGATCGATGACCCATGTGTCATAGCAAGCCTCACCATGCACGATCTGTTGCGCCAGCAGCCAGCCGTGTCCTCCACCTTCGCCTACTCCAGCGCGCAGTCCAATAATGCAATAAGCATTGCGCTTGCCAGGGATGGGTCCTACCAGCGGCGCGCCATCAATAGTGTAGGTGATTGGACCATTCACTACCGTATGGATACCCGTTTCCATCAGTGCTGGCATGCGGGCAAAAGCACCTTCTAACACATCCGTGACACGATCGAGATCATCCGGGCACAGAGCATTGACAAAATTCGGATCGATACCGTCCATGCCCCAGGTTTTGCAGGACTGTTCATAAAACCCGACCAACAAACCTTGCTTCTCCTGGCGGCAATAATAGTCGCTGATCGGGCAACGCAAAAGTGGCATGCGGTGATCAGCGTCGCGAATGGCAGGGATCTCTTCGGTTAGGAAATATTGGTGCTCCATTGACGTGACCGGGTGCTGCACCCCCATCATCGCACCCACTTCGTTGACTCTATAGCCCCCCGCATTGACGACTACCTCACAAGAAATGTCGCCGTTTTCCGTATGCACAATCCAGCTATCGTCACGTTTCTGTGTCAATCCGGTCACCGGCGTGTCGCGATACACTTCAGCACCGGCTTTGCGCGAACGACGCGCCAACGCCTGACAAAGCTGTGCCGGATCAATGTCACCATCCAACGGGTCCCACAATCCACCAAGGAGGTTGTCGGTAGAAATCAAAGGGTGACGGCGCGCGCACTCGGCCGCATCGATGACTTCGAACTCAACGCCCATCCCGCGTGCCATAGACGCAAATTGGCGATACCCGTCCATTTGCGCTTCGGTGTTGGCCAAGCGGATGCCGCCATCTGCATAGTGATAGTTGATCGGATAATCAGTATCCTCCGCGAGTTCCTTGTATAGCGCTATGGAATGACTTTTCAGGCCCACCATGGTTTGCGTCATGCCGAAATTTGTGACCTGTGCTGCAGAATGCCAGGTGGTTCCGCTGGTCAACTCATTGCGCTCCACCAGGACAACGTCTGTCCATCCCTCCTGCGTCAGATGATAGAGCGTGGAACAGCCTGCAATCCCACCGCCAATCACAACCGCTTTGCACTGCGTTTTCATTGTCACCCCTTTTGCTTTGGCAAGTCCAAGCGCATCAGGCGCATCAAGGTCAAGTCGAAGCTCTTACTTTTCAAAATGTCGAAAAGTAGATGTCAAATATTCGCTTCTTCCAGAGTGGCAAAGATTTAGGAATACCTTCAGAAATGGAAAGCTGAAACTGACGCAGCCAAGAAGTTTCACTGAACCTTACGCAATCGATTTTGCTCTGTGATGGCGTCAAAGAGCCTAAATCAAACCTCCGGGAAAGAGCCCGGCAGCAATCGGAATTTTTCGCGCAGCCATGGGTGACTTTTGATAAGAGGTTCAATTGCCTTGGTCTCGATCAGGCGGCGTAACGAGGTGTCAATCAAGGATAGCACATCGCTTGAATATCCTTTGGCCATATAGAGCGTCAGATCGCGTCCAAAATCCTTGCCCGGGAATGGCAAAAGCGCAATCTGCCCATGAAAACGCCTCGCCCTCAAATAGTTGGTAGGCGTTGTGATTGTCCAACCTGCCCCGTCGGCGACCAACCCCAGAAGCGATTGATTGCTCTCAAATTCAAAACGTTGCGGCAGATCCAAGCGCATACGTTTGAGCTGTGTTTCGATGCGAGTGCCCATGATCAAACGATGACTGTAGCGCAAAAACGGCAACCCGGTGCCATCTTCTAGATAGGCTTCTGCGTCGTGCGAAGACTGCCTTGGAACGACCAAAACAAAAGGATCGCGCAACAATGGGTAGTGTGCAACTTCGGCTAACCCAAAATTCGGCTCTGTCCCGACGCCTACGTCGATTTCTCGCTTCTGAATCAAACTGATCACCTCATGGCTGGGACGTGTCAGATGTTCAAAGGTGCAATTTGGCAAAGCAGTAGCCAGATGTCGGGCCAAGTCAGGAGAAATTTCGCTATCGAAGTCTTCTACCACAGCCAAGCGCAACTGGCGCGTCTGAGAAATGTTGCCTGATAGGGCCTCTGTCGCACCCTGCTCCAGCGCAGCAAGAGCTGCCCGGACACGTGGCAAAAAAATTGCGCCTTCTGCCGTCAATACCAGCGGCCGGCGGGCGTGATCAAACAGCGCTACACCCATGGTTTTTTCAAGGCTTCTCAGATGATGCGATGCCGTGCTCGAAGACAATGACGTTTCCCGCGCTGCACGGCTCACAGATCCATGCTCCGCTGTTCTGCAGAAGACTGTCAGCGCGGTGAGGTTCATTTGCGCAATGTTCATATAAGCTCTGGTTTGCTGCCCATTGTCACAGGTTAGGATCAAACGCTCGGCTGCACCATGAGTATTGCATCGCAGAGCATTGCTCGCGTCTAGAGACGCAATGGAATCAATCCTGAGCCGCAACGCTCGCCCTTGAATTGCGTGACAAAACGAGAAGACCAGTTGAGAAGGGAGTTAATTAATTAACATTGTATTTGCTTTCTGGCGTTCCGATGTCCGCAAAGCTATACGAAAAATCTGGTTGGACCACGAATTGGATTGGACGGCCCAAGTTCTGAACAATGAAAACGGGTGCCGCTCACATCAGGAAACCACTTTCTTTATCGACCTGATCGCGCGATTTGATCGTTCTTCTCAATCGCGTAAGTCCGAACGTGATGTACGAATTCACCCGGTGGGTGACCAAAAGGTCGCAAACCCTTCTGAACAAGGCGGGACAACGGCTGAAAGCGTGAGCGAACAATCAATCAAATTCGACCATCGAGAATAGTACTACGAGGTGGCGAAACGATTTGGCGTATAGGTTTCCATGTCGATATTAGGGGCACGACCTGTCAGCATTTGCGCTACCAAACGACCCGTTTTGGGCCCGCCTGTCAGGCCAATATGGTGATGCCCGAAGGCCGTCATCACGCCCGTTTTCTGAATTTCACCAATCAACGGAAGGCTGTCGGCTGGCGCGGGTCGGTGCCCCATCCATTCCTCTTCGCGCAGATGCGTCAGGTTGGGATAGGTTTCCTTGACGTGTCGACGCAGCAAAGCAAAGGGAGCTTTTGAAGGCCCCGCGTCCAACCCGCCGAACTCCACGATGCCAGCACACCTCAAACCCGCCGCCATCGGTGTGGCAACGAATTTCCCCCGCGCGAGCATTGTGGGAGCGATCGGCCCGTTCTCAGCCCCCTCGAAAACGATATGATACCCGCGTTCGCTTTCCAGCGGCACGGTGATGCCTAGCTTTTTCATCAAGGGTTTGGACCATACACCCGTGGCTAAGACCACCGTATCACAATGCATCGGCCCGTCCTTGGTCACGACAGACGTGATACGGCCTCCTGAAAGGTCAAAATCGACCACATCGGTTTGGCGCACACGCCCGCCCATTTGCTTGAATACATCAGCCAAGGCGCTGACATACCCGCCAGGGTCACGTATGAAACCATGATCTTTGACCGTGGCCAAACAGCCAATGGCGGTCGAAAGGTTCGGCTCAGCGCGCTGCACATCCGCCGCTTCGCGCAGGTGGGGCACAAACCCCGCGTCTTGGCGTAAGGACCAGACGTAGCGTTCTGCCTCGAAAGCCGCTCGGTTGGCATAAGCAAAGTGATAGTCGCTGTCCGTCACCCAATGCTCGGTCCCGGTGCCATGGGTCAAGGCTTTGTGCTGTTCCACCGTGTCCGCCACAATCGGCGTCAAACCTTGGGCTATCCTACGGGTCTCCGCATCACTGGCATGGCCGAGGTATTTCATCAGCCAAGGGGCCAGTTTCGGAAAGTAGGACCAGCGCAGGAAGAGCGGAAAATCCGGATTGAAAAGCATGCCCGGTGCTTTGGGCACAAGACCGGGCATCGTGACCGGTACCATCGCACAGGCTGCCAAAATACCGGCGTTGCCATAGGAAGTGCCCTGACCGGGTGCGCCACGATCGACAATCGTAACATCGGCGCCAAAGCGTCTAAGCCAGATGCCGGTGGAAACGCCGACAATACCTGCCCCAACGATGATGATTTTCTGTGTCACTCGGTTACCTGATGAGCGGGATATGCGGTATGTGTCGGGCAATGAGGCCGACCGGCTTGACCAATCACGCTCGGGGCGGGTTCGTCAATCGGTTTTCGCAAGATGCGTACGCTAACCCATCCAGCGGCGCACCGGAGCATTGCTGTCTTCCAGCGGTTGGGTAATGACATCCACCAGGGTTGGGCCGTCGTGAGAAATGGCCAACCTCAGGATCGCTTCGAGATCCTGAGGCGCTTCGACTTTCCAAGATTTGACCCCGTAGGCTGCCGCAACGGCGGCTTGATCCACCCGCGTAAAATCCACGTTGTGATAGCGTGCGCCCTTGTCGTCCTTCTGGCTGGCCTTGATCCAGCCAAAGCTGCTGTTCGAAAAGACGACATATGTGATGTTGGCGCGTGCACGGCATACCGTTTCCAACTCGCCACAGGTAAACCCAAAGGATCCGTCTCCCATCATGGCCACGATCTTGGATCCCGGCCTGCCATACCAAGCGCCCAAAGCTGCCGACATCGCGTAACCCAAAGCCCCATGCGCCCGGTTGGTGATAAAATAACGCCCCGCTCGGGGCAGCTCATAGTAGGCTGAGAAATAGGGGCAGCTGGTACCGGGGTCGGACACGATCGTGGCATCCTCAGGTAACAGTCTTTGCAAAGTCGCGATCACCCGTTCTGGTTTGATCGGCGCCGCATCACTTTGAGCGAGCTTGTGAAACCGCGCAAATTTTCGGCGTTTTATTTCCTTTGCCGCCGCAGCGCCGCCAAAGCTCGCCTGCCCTTGCCCCATGCGGTCCAAAACTGCGTTGGCTTCCGCCAACGCCAGCTTCACATCCGCGACAACGCCAACCTCAGCACGGTAGTTGGCACCGATGACCATCGGGTCGCTGTCAAAATGCACAATCCTGCTGCCGGGTTTCGGCGCTTCCCAGCGCGCGGTGGTTGTAGACCCGGCGCGGCACCCCATAAAGACCACCAGATCCGCCTGCGCCATGGCTTCCCAGGTTTCATCCGTACCCCCGTTTGAACCGACCACGCCCACAGCCTGCGGATGCGTCTCAGCCAGTGATCCCTGTCCGGAGATCGACGTAACCACCGGAATATCAAGCCGGGTTGCCAGCCGGTCCAACTCATCCGTGGCACCTGCGATAACAATGCCCCCACCGCAAACGATCACCGGCGAGCTGGCCGATAAAATCGCCTCAATCGCGGCTTGCACGGCACCGGCCGCGGGTGCCGCGGGATAGGCTGGATAACTCTGGTGCGCGGGATCTGCCCAGATGTCATCGACATCCACGGGATCATACTGGATGTCATAAGGCAGGCCCAGATGCGCCGCCCCGGGCCGACCTGTCGTCATCGCGCGAAAGGCCGCGCGCATCATACGCGGCACATGCGACGCCTGTTTGATCACGGTGTTCCACTTGGTAACCGGACGCATCAGTGTTTCCTGATCCACTTCCGTCAAGGGATATTTGCCATATGTGCCCACGGAAATATCCGTGGTAATCCCTAAGACCGCGTAGGAGCTTTCGCTGGCTTCAATCAGCCCCGGCAGAATATAAGTTGCACCGCCGCCCGACGGCCCCTCGCAGACCCCAGGCCGTCCCGTGACCCGGGCATAACCATCCGCCATATATCCGGCCGATCGTTCATCGCGCGTCAACACATGTGTGATTCCGTGGTCCAACCCGCGCATCGCGTCATAGAGCGGCAGACTGGTATCGCCGCATAGACCGAACACATGGCGCACACCATGCGCATCTAGCATGCGGATCACGGCCTCGGCCCCATTCAGGCTGTTGGTCATCCCGGCCACCCCCATCATCGCAAACCGACCGCTGCAGACATAGCTGTATACAGATTTTTGCACAATCTCTCTGCCAACCAGGACTGGACTTTTCGACAGATTTGCAGTGCTTGAAAGGTAGGAGTTTGAAGAGGCATGACATGAGCGTTCAGGCAGGTGGCAAAACAATATACGGCGCAACCGTTGGCATATTGATGCTGGAAACACGCTTTCCACGTATCCCCGGCGATATCGGCAACGCGACAACCTGGCCTTTCCCGGTGCACTACCGGGTCGTCGAAGGCGCAACACCGGATCGTATCGTGCGACAGGACGCGCGGCAGATGCGCGATGCCTTTATCCATGAGGCACGAGCGCTGGTGCGCATGGGATGCGACGGGGTTGTGACCAACTGCGGGTTTCTGTCCATCATTCAAGAGGATCTCAAATCAGCCTTGGGCGTCCCTGTCGCCGCCTCCTCTTTGATGCAGATTCCGATGATTGCGCAAACATTGCCCAACGGAAAACGCGTGGGTGTCTTGACCATTTCCAAAAATAGCCTCAGCCCTGATCACCTGCGCGGCGCGGGCGCACCCCTCGACACACGCATCATGGGCACGGACAACGGGCGCGAGTTTTCCCAAGCAATCCTGTCAGACAGGCAAGAAATCGATTTTGACGCCTGTAAGCTGGACATGATGGACGCGGCCCAAGCGCTGGTGAGTGATCACGACAACATCGGCGCCATCGTGCTGGAATGCACCAATATGGTGCCCTACGCGCGCGACATCCGCATGGCGACCGGGCTGCCGGTTTATTCAATCTACACGCTGGTGAAGTGGTTCCAGTCGGCCCTGTCGCCCCACCGCTTCGCCGGCGAGCTTGATGATCCGCGCTGAACCACGCTCAAAACGCGCCGTAATCTTCATAAGACGACCCTGTGGTCGTTGCCAGAAAACCTGCAAGTGGGACATCCTCTTGCTTTAGAAAACCGCTGTTTGGCAAGCCACCGTCGCGCACCATCTCAATGATCCCCACAACCGAAGATGCGGTTGTCCAGGCGATTGCCGTACGACGTTTCCCAGCTACTTCGATCGGTTTGTAACCTCGCACAAACTCGCGGCGGGCCAACCTTTCATTGATCAACCCTTCGGCGGACACATGCACGTAAACGATGTCATCCTCAACCGGCGGCTTGGCATTCACCAGGATTTCTCCGGCTTCGCGGCGACGGTCCCGCATCAGCAACTCATGGAAAAAGAAATTCATCAGCCCAACATGACCAGGGTAGCGCATTGTTTTGTAGTCCATATTCGGCACACGCCCGAGATAGGTCTCGCACATGGTGCCCAAACCGCCCGAGGTGGTAAAGGCCTCCAACTCTGTGCCGTCGATGTAAAGCTTTTCGATCCACTCCATCGGCGAGACGGATTTGATCTGCCCGTCTTCGAGCACTTCGCAATCGTTCAGGTATTCGTTCACCACCCCTTCGGGCGACCAGTTAAACGAATAACCCATCAAGCCCGTCGGGTTTTGCGGCAGCGCGCCCACACGCATCTTGCATGCGCGGCAGTCTGAAAACTGTGCGATCAAATCTGCGCCGACGATGCCGACGAAACCCGGTGCCAGACCGCATTGCGGCGCCATCAGGCCTTTGGAATCCGATGACATGGCCATGATTGCTCTGGTTGTTGGCACATCCTCGGTTAAATCGAAATAATGAATGCCCGCCGCATGAGCAACTGTCGCCACAGACGTATTCAAATGATAGGGCAAGCAAGACAGAACGGCGTCCGGCTTCGCAAGATCCGCCTCGAAACTCGACGGGCTGGAAAGATCGCAGGTTTTAGTGATGAACGGCAAATCGGAAGGTGCCGCGCGCATGTCGATACCGGTCACGTCGAACCCGGCACCGTGCAACAACTCGCCCGCCAATGTGCCGACCTTTCCCAATCCCAGGACAACAATGTGTTTCATCACGGTTTCCTTGCTATCAGCACATATTTCTCAGCTTTCATGCAAAGCGGCTTCTGACTGGAAATTCAATCGCGAATGCCACATGTTTCTCTGCACGCACAACCACGATGGCACGTAAGGACGCACTACCGCCATAGGTTGAAATTTCTGATACCGATCAGAAAACCGCAACACAAAACCGGCAGGCGTTTCCTGAAAAAACTGACGCAACCTCACTCTATACTAGAAAATTCCCGCATTTTGTTGTCCAATAGCTCGTATTTTAATGAGTCATTTATTTGAGCCGGAGGATTTACGATGGCAAACAGCAGCACGCTGTCACGCAATACCGTTTTCATCATCACCTGTTTGATTGTCGCACTCGCGATGACCTATCGCGGCTATCTTTTCATCAGCGAACGCCCGGGAGACGGCGCCCTCAGACTGCTTGGCGTGATCCATTTTGTCGGCATCTACGGCATATTCACCATGTGGCGCGGATGGCGGCATGGGTTTTGGCTCCTCACGGGCATGAACATCGCGGCGGCAGCGCTCTTTATCTTTGTCGTAAAAGACGCGTGGCTGCGTAACACCCTCATACACTTTGTTTTTTCAGCGGCTTTCTGGTCGCACTATCCTTTCCTGAAAATCTCCCGTCCGGTGGAATTGATGCGCCGCAAGGTGCTTGGCACCATCGGGGATGCGGCGATGAGCTTGCTCAACGTGCCTTGGATCGTGAAGCTTATTGGCATGATCCCACCCCTGGATGCCTGGATCAACCGCATCGTGATCAACCGCATTGTAAATCAGGTGCGCAATAGGCCGCACCCGTTCTCTACGAAATCCTCCTACACCTCATGGTCGAGCCTGACCGACAAGACTTGGAGCGCGCGGCATCTGGGTGTATCGCCAATCGACCAAACCACCCTGCCACCCTTCGAAAAGCTGCGCCCGCTCTTTGCGCGCACACAGACGTCGCAACGCAAATGCCCAAAATCGACCTGCCTGTTTCCCTCCTTTGCGCAGTATTTGACCGATGGCTTCATCCGGACGGTCACCGACGAAAACGTGCCTGATCGTTTGAAAAAGACCACGTCAAACCACAACATCGACCTCTGCCCGCTCTATGGTCGAACCGCAGAGCAAACCGCCGCTTTGAGGGTGCAAAGCCCAAACCCGGAAGATCGTGGTAAACTGAAAAGTCAGATCGAAAACGGCGAGGAATTCGCGCCATTTCTCTATGACGGGGATCACGTCAAGCCAGAGTTCGAAGTTCTGGACCCGCCTTTGGGTGTTGAAAACCTCGATACGGCCATCACGAGCGGCAAGCCGAAAGTTGCAAAAGCCGCGCGCGAAAAACGGGGGCGCATTTTCGCTTTTGGCGGGGATCGCGCAAATTCGGTGCCGCAGACTGCGATGATCAACACCCTGCTGCTGCGCGAGCACAACAGATTGGCCCGCGAACTGGGTGAGCGAAATCCAAAATGGGACGACGACCGGGTGTTTGAAACCGCCCGCAATATCGTCGTGGTGCAGTTCATCAAAGTTGTGGTGGAGGATTACATCAACCACATTGCCCCGACCGAGTTTCGCATGAAAGCGGATCCCAAAGCCGCATGGAAAGCCAAATGGAACCGACCCAATTGGATCACCACCGAATTCAGCCTGCTTTATCGTTGGCATGCACTGATCCCGGATGAAATCACATGGGGTGATACAACACACAAGACCAACCCATCCTATTTCCTGAACAACCTGCCTTTGATCCAAACCGGATTGGCGCAATCCTTCGAGGATATGAGTGCACAGAAAGCCGGCGAATTGGGGCCGCAGAACACAACCAAATTTCTGCTGAATGTAGAAGAAGCCTCCGTTGAGCAGGGTCGGTTTTGCGAAATCCGACCCTTCACGGACTATCTGGAGTACCTAGAACGCATGCCGATTGAAAACATGTCCGGCATCAGTTCCGATCGCGATGTGGCTACCTTGTTGCAAGAAGCTTACGGCGATGTGGAGAAAGTGGACTTCTTTGTGGGTATTTTCTGCGAAGACCGTGTGAAAAACGCGCCTTTACCAAGCACAATCCTTTCCTTTGTGGCACTGGACGCTTTCTCGCAGGCACTGACCAATCCGTTGTTGTCGGAGCATGTTTTCAAACCCCCAACCGATCCCGAGGCCGATCACCCCACTTTTTCGCGCTACGGATGGGAACAAATTTCCGCCTGCAGTTCAGTTCGCGATCTGGTGCAACGCAACATCGCCAATCCAGAAAGCCTTGGTTTTGTGGGAATGACCCAAACCGGTTGGCAACGGGAATAACTGTGGATACGGGCCATTGATCCAAAAACTTTCAGCAAGGTCCGCGCACAGCTACGTACAGGACCCAAAAGGACGTTGAAGCCAGCGTCGATGAAAGCCTGGAAATGGTTTGGGTTGGCCGCGACATTGTGGCGGCGACTCTTGCCAAGTTTTCGCTTGCGGGCGGAGCTCCGGACGAAGACAAGACGTCCGGGAGTTGATCCAGCCGGCATGGCACTTCGACGCTATTAAAAATGGTGCCGCCGCTCCCTGAGCCACAGAGCGTAAACACGCAGCATCGACGCTATGTGACGCTGAAAAATCATCAACACCAATTCGCCCCGCGCGCGTAAAATTCAAATGGCTGAGTATCTGATTGTTTTTGCCCACGTCGGGCGGGTCAATATCGTCACACAGGGTGCGCTCATGGGGCGATGATTCGTGACAAAGTGCAGGCGCTCGCGGCCATCACATCCGCCCAACGCCAAATCCCATCTGGAGGCGATCGCGTGCGCGTCGCCCAACGCGTTAAAATCGGCTGCGGAGATACGCCGCCGCAGATTCGGCGGCAAACCACAGCCGACTCATTCCCATTTATCTACTGGACTTTACCGGCTAAAGTCCCTCGCCATAGAAGCTGGAAACCTTTGCGCGATGAACTTGGTCGCTACGGTCGAAAAAGAATGCGGCGTTGCGTAAAGTAACAACACAAAGACGTGTGCCTTGGCGCACTTAAGTGTTATCTGAGTCGCGTGGGCGTATGATATGAGTAGCGTTGACCCAAGCGCGCGACCTTTGAAGGCTTGTCCAATGAAAGTTTCATTCTTTCTGCATTCTGTGCGTGTTATGGCATTGTCGCTTATGATGATAATGGCTGCGGTATCCGGAGCAGAAGCACAACGTGGCCCCGCCGCGGTCGGTGTCGAAACCGTCAACTATCAAAACATTTCAGAAACCGTGCCGCTTTTTGCCGAGGTTGTGACATCCCGCGAGGGCACGGTGGCCAGTCGCATCGCGGGAACCGTTTTCAAGGTGCATGTTCTGGAGGGGGATCCAGTAACCTCAGGAGATATCCTTGCTGAACTGGACACCGAACTTTTGAACATTCTGGACCGTCAGGCAGAAGCACTGCTCGCAGAAGCCCGTGCCGGAATCGCCACGGCCAAATCCCGCGTTGACCGCTCAACCAAGGCGCTGGCGCGTGTGGAAGGGCTGCGTGGCACCACGTCTTTTTCCAGTAGCCGTTTTGACGAAGCGCAAAGCGATTTCTTCGAAGCACGGGGGCAGTTGGCCGAAGCCGAAGCACGTGTAAAAACGGCAGAAGCCAACGAAGCAGAAACGCGGTATCAGCTTGATCGTGCCCTGATCCGAGCGCCCTTTTCCGGCATCGTGCTGGACGTCAACACAAACCCCGGCGAATTTATCAGCTCCGGCGCGCCGGTTGTGTCCCTGCTCGACACGCAGTCCTTCGAAGTCGAAGCAAGCGTCCCCTCCCGCTACATCCGGGTTCTGGAACCGGGGCTGCATGTGTCTGGCGTCACCGAAGTCGGCGAAGAACTGGATCTGGCAGTGCGCGTGCTCCTGCCGGTGGAAGATGCATCAACCCGGACCCGGCCTGTGCGGTTTGCCTCCCCAGAATTGATTGACCTAAACACCGTCGCGATCGGACAATCGATCACGGTTTTCATTCCGATCAGCGCACCGCGTGACGTGTTGTCGGTTCCCAAAGATGCGCTGGTGCAGGCGCGCGGTGGCTGGACGGTCTTTGTCAATGAGGACGGCAAAGCCCAACCACGCACGGTGGAAATCGGGGTGGCACTTGGCGACCGTTTCGAGGTTCTTGGGGGTCTGAATGAGGGCGACGTTGTGGTGACACGTGGCAACGAACGGCTGCGTCCAGACCAGGAAATCGCGCCAATGGGCGCCAGCAACTAGGGGGACGTTATGGACTTCATTCGGTTTTCAATTGACCGACCCGTGGCCGTTCTGGCAGCGGTGATCATGGCCGTGCTCTTTGGGATCATTGCCGTCACTCGCATTCCCATTCAGTTGGCACCCGACGTGCGCAAACCCATCGTTGTGATCACGACAGAATGGCCGGGTGCCGCCCCCTCGGAGATTGAACGCGAGATCGTCAACCCTCAAGAAGAGGCGCTGCGCGGCCTTGAGGGGCTCGACATCATGACATCCAGCTCGCAATCGGGTGAGGCGGAGATCACACTCGAGTTCGGAATTGGCACCGATATGGGGCAATCTCTTCTCTTGGTCTCGAACCGGCTCGACCGTGTGGGTGACTACCCGGACGAGGCGGGCGAGCCTTCGCTGAACACCTCCGGTGGCGATGACAGCCCAATCGCCTGGGTCTTGCTGACGGCGCAGGAGGGCAATACGCGGGACATGCCTACCTATGGCGATTTTGTCGAAGACATCATTAAGGACCGCGTCGAGCGGGTGGAAGGCGTCTCCGCCGTGAACATCTTTGGCGGCGTCACGCGCGAACTGCAGGTGGTCGTCGACCCCCGGCAACTGGCCCGTTTCGGACTGACGGTGCCAGATGTAGTGCTGACCTTGCGCAATGAAAACATCTCCCTTTCTGCGGGCGATGTGGAAGAGGGCAAACGCCGCTATGTGGTGCGCGCCGAAGGCAACCTCAATACCGTTGCCGCCATCCAGGAGGTCGTGCTGCGTTCTGAACTCAGCACCGGGGGATCAGGCCGCGTCCGTGTCGGCGATGTGGCCAATGTAAGCTTTGAGTTCCGCGATCCCACGGCGCGCTTGCGCTTTCGGGGCGAGCCTGGTCTGGCGTTCAACATTGTGCGCGAACCCGGAGCCAATGTCATTGAGACAATGGAAGCCGTTCAGGACGTTTTGACCGAGCTGCGCGAAGGCCCGATCGCGGACGCAGGCCTTCACATGCGGCAGGTCTATGATGAAACCGTCTACATCAACGGCGCCATTCGACTGGTGACGCAAAACATCTGGATCGGTGGCGGGTTGGCCGCGCTGATCCTGTTGATGTTCCTGCGCAGTCCACGCGCGACGCTGGTGGTCTCGCTGGCCATTCCCGTCAGCATCGTGGCCACCTTCGTCGCCATGGCCGCGACCGGGCGGACGCTGAATGTCATCTCACTGGCTGGGATCGCCTTTGCGGTGGGTATGATCGTAGACGCTGCCATCGTGGTTTTGGAGAACATTTACCGATTGCGCGAACAGGGTAAAACCCGACGCGAGGCCGCCTATCATGGGGCGCAGCAGGTCTGGGGCGCGATTCTCGTTTCAGCGCTGACAACGGTTCTGGTTTTTGTGCCGATCCTGATTATGCAGCTTGAAGCGGGGCAGCTTTTCCGCGACATCGCCGTGGCGATTTCGGTCTCCGTGCTCTTGTCGCTGGTGGTCGCCGTGACCGTCATTCCAGCGCTGGCCAGCCGCCTGCTCAAACAGGGTGAACATACCAAGGTCTTCATCCCCGGCCTCGACCATCTGGCACGCGGCTTCCACGGGTTGGTCATGCGATACGTGCGCCTGACTGTGCGATTTCGGGCCGTCGGACTGGTCATGGTTGCGGCCATTGCTGGTGGTGCGGGCATTGCAGCGATCGCTTTTCTGCCGCGCCTGGAATACTTGCCCGAAGGCAACCGAAACCTGGTTTTCGGCCTGATCATCCCGCCCCCCGGCTACAATCTCGACACCACCCAGACCATCGCGCAGCGCATTGAAGAAGTGGCGCGCCCACTGTGGGAAGCCGCCCCAGAGCCGGAAATGGAAGACGGCACGCCAACCATCGAAAACTTCTTCTTTGTGGCGCGACCCGGCGCCAGTTTCGTTGGTGCAGCTGCAGTGGATGGCTCCCGAGCCGGTGAATTGATCCCCGTCCTTTCTGGCCCGATCTTCGCCGAGCCCGGCACGTTCGGTTTCATGACCCAGCCGTCGCTCTTTGGGCGCGGTGTCGGGGGCGGACGCACCATTGAACTCAATATCTCCGGTCAGAACCTCGATGACATCCTTTCCGTCGCAGGTCAGGCCGCAGGCACCATTGCGGGGCTTCTGCCACGCTCCGAAGGTCACCAGTTCCGGCCCATTCCGGGGCTGGAGCTGGGCGCGCCAGAGGTTCGGCTGGTTCCGAACCGGCTGAGGCTGGCCGACGCGGGCCTTACCGCATCCGACCTCGCCCTCACGGTGGACGCTTTCAATGACGGTCTGCGGGTGGCTGAAATCACAGTCGGTGCAGAACGGCTGAACCTGGTTCTCAAAGGCGACCCCGGCCTGCAGACCGCCCAACGCACGCAAGACATTGGCAACTATCCGGTGGTGACGCCCTCGGGCCAGATCGTGCCCGTGACGGCCCTTTCAGATGTGGTTGTCACAGCGGGCCCCACGGAAATTCGCCACCGTGACCGGTTGCGTACCGTCACGCTCGAAGTGCGGCCCTCCGATGCCCTACCGCTTGAGGCGGCGGTCGAACTTTTGCAAACCGAAGTGGTCTCCGTGCTCGAAGAACGGGGCCTGCCCAATGGCATCCGCGTTACCGTGTCAGGCACGGCGGACCAGCTCAGCCAAACCTGGGACGCGATCCAGATCAACCTCGCTGTGGCGCTGGTGATCGTCTTTTTGGTGATGGCCATCCTTTTTGAAAGTTTCGTGCTGCCACTGGTCATTCTGATCTCGGTGCCTGTGGCGGCAGCGGGCGGTGTGGGCGGGCTGGCATTGCTGAATGTCTTTGAGGCGCAACCTCTGGATATGCTGACCCTCCTGGGTTTCATCATTCTGGTGGGCATCGTCGTCAACAACGCGATCCTGATCGTGCACCAAACGCTTTTTCACCTGCGAGACGAAGGCATGACACCGGCGGCCGCCATCGAGGAGGCCACCAGTAACAGGATCCGTCCGATTTTCATGTCCACGCTCACCTCCGTTTTCGGCATGTTGCCACTGGTCATATTTGATGGCGAAGGCGCCGAACTTTATCGTGGATTGGGCGCGGTCGTGGTTGGCGGGCTTTCGATGTCAGCCTTCCTGACACTGCTGACCGTGCCACCGCTGCTGCGCCTGTGCGTTCGTGCCCCCAAGCCTGATGAGGATGCGGCCTTGTCCCGCACGCCAGCGCAATAGGCTACTTGCGCCAGTGAAACGGCACGATAATCAGCGCCCCGATGGACGCCGCAATCGCGTTGACCCCCGGACTGGCAAAGCCGAACCCGAACATCAGCCGGATAAAATAGAAAAGGAACGCGCCGCCGATGCATATGATCATGCTTGGCAGGATGCCGTTATGGGTAAACCCGGTCCTTTCGCAGGCGTATCCCACGATACCCGCAATCACCACCGTTCCAAACAACGTCAGAAACATATGTCATCCCCTTTCAAAGCTGCACACCCTCTTTGAGAGGCCATCCGCGCAAAAACTCCGCCGCATCCTGCACGCCCTTGCCTGCGCGCTGCAGGTGCAAAAGCTCTACCGCACCGTCACTGCAGACCACCCGCAGCGGGTCCAGCAACACGGTGCCCGGCGCACCTGAGCCTTGCGCGGTTTTGGAGGCCAGAAACTTGATGCGTGTCTCGCCATCGAGTGTCCATGCCCCCGGAAAAGGTGACAGACCGCGGATTTGCCGGTCCACTTCCGTGGCGGTTTTGGTCCAGTCGACACGGGCTTCGGATTTGTCGATTTTATGCGCGTAGGTCACGCCCATCGCCGATTGCGGATGCGCGGTTTTTGCATCCAGATCGGATAGGGTTTCGATCAGGAGAGACGCCCCCATCTCACTCAGCCGATCATGTAATGTCGCGGTCGTTTCCGCAGACCCGATCTCCGTTTCACGCCGCGCCAAAACCGGCCCGGTGTCCAGACCTGCTTCCATCTGCATGATGCAGACACCCGTTTTGGCATCGCCCGCCATGATCGCGCGATGAATGGGCGCAGCACCGCGCCAACGGGGCAACAAACTGGCATGGATGTTGAGGCAACCCAGCCTTGGTGCGTCCAGCACCGCTTGCGGCAGGATCAACCCATAGGCAACCACCACGGCAACCTCTGCATCCAACTGGCGAAAAGCATCGCGCGTCGCGTGATCCTTGAAGGAGACAGGCGTGCGCACCATCAAGCTCAAATCCGTCGCATGGGCATGCACTGGACTTGGCCTCTCTTTCTTGCCGCGTCCCGCAGGGCGCGGGGGCTGGCTGTAGACGCATGCAATCTCATGCCCGGCATCGACCAACGACTTCAGAACGGGAACCGAAAACGCCGGGGTCCCCATAAATGTCACACGCATTTCATTGTCTCCCACAACCGGTGGCTTGAAGCCTGCTTTGTGGCGTACCACCGGCGCCCGGATATCCGAAAGTTGGGTTTCAAGCCACCCTACGCGCGCGCTTTACGTGCCTTGCGCAATAGCATGTCCCGTTTCATCTTGCTGAGGCGATCAAAGTACATCTTGCCCTGAAGGTGGTCGATCTGATGCTGCACACTGGTCGCTTCCAACCCGACAAAATCACGCCGCACATAAACCCCCGTCTCATCTATAAACCTTACCGAAACCCCGCGAGGGCGCGTAATGCGGGCGGAAACACCCGGCAGGTTCGGGCTGGCCTCTTCATGGTGGTTCATGACAGCCGAGGCATTGAGCACAACAGGGTTTGCGATCCGGATGCGACGATCGCGCGTGTCTGACGCATCCACCACCGCCACGCGCAGCAACACACCGATTTGCGGTGCGGCCAATCCCACGCCGGGCATGGCATCCATTGTGTCGATCATGTCATCCCAAAGCGCGCGGATCTCGTCGGTGATTTCCGGCACCTCTGCCGCCGGTTTGCGCAAGCGCAGATCCGGCCACCGCAGACACGTCCGCACGGTCACTGTGTCACCTCCGCGTATTCAGCTTCCATGTCCGCGCGCCCTTGCGGCGATAGATGGTCAAAGGTGACGATGCCATTCAAGTGATCCAACTCATGCTGTACACAGGCCGCCGCAAATCCTGTAAACACGTCGCTGCGCCGCGCGCCGTCCAGATCGGTCCAGCTCAGTGTGACCGCTGCAGGGCGGCTGATCTCAAGAGTGATGCCGGGGATCGACAAACACCCCTCGCCGCGTGTTGCGACATCATCACTTTCACTTTCAATTTCCGGATTGATGCACACGACAGGCGCGCGCGCACCCTCTTTCCAATCGACATCCATGACGAAAATCCGCACCAGCGCACCGACCTGCGGCGCCGCCAGCCCGCGACCCGGCGCGGCATACATGGTCTCCAGCATGTCGCTCACCAGAACACGCGTTGCCGCATCCACCTGCACAACCGGGTTGCAGACCGTTTTCAAACGTGGATCAGGCCAAAGGACAATGTCCCGCGCCGTCATGCGCGGGCCAACTCACGCTTGTACTTGACCATCTTGCGCGTGATCATCTGCCGCTTCAACGGCTTAAGGTAGTCGATGAAGAGCTTGCCATCCAGATGATCGATTTCGCGTTGAACGCAAGTGGCCCATAAGCCGTCAAATGCCTCCTTGTGTTCGGTGCCATCACGATCGATCCAGCGCACCTCAACTTCTGCAGGTCGTGTCACATCGGCAAACTGCTCCGGGATCGACAAACAACCTTCCTCGTAGACATTTGTTTCATCCGATACCGAAATGATCTCGGGATTGAACATGACCAGGGGGCGCGGTTTTTCGTTTTCCCCCTTCACACAATCCATCACCACAAGGCGCTGTAAAACACCGACCTGCGGCGCTGCCAAACCTATGCCCGGTGCTTCATACATGGTCGCCAACATATCATCCGCCAAACTCCGCAATTCGTCGCTCAGATCAGCAACGGGGTCGGCGTGTTTTTTCAGCCTCGGGTCGGGATGCAGCAGAATATTTCTTTTCATGGAGACTGATGTAGGACACACGCCCGCTGGCTGCAATAACGCTGGGCTTGCAGCTTGTTAAAATCTCGCTAGCTATAGGCCAACCAAAAGGAGACCTCCCATGCCGCCAGACCCTCGTTTTGACACTGTTGTGGACCGGCGCGGCACCCAGTCGAGCAAATGGGATTACATGGAGAAGTACTATGGCGTCTCGCCCAAGGACGGGTTGGCGATGTGGACAGCAGACAGCGACTATCCAACACCAGCTTGTGTCACTGATGCGCTGAGCCGTGCCGTAGACCACGGTATTTTTGGCTACTACCCGATCAACGACGCCTACCTGACTGCCACCCAGTGGTGGATGAAAACACGCCACAATTGGGAAATCGAGACCAATTGGATCCTCACAACACAAGGGCTTGGTCATGCCATCGCCATGTCACTGGATGTCTGGAGCGCCCCGGATGATCACATCGTGATCTTCAGCCCGGTCTACCATGAATTCCGCAACAAAATCGAAAAGGCAGGCAGACGCGTGACAGAATGCCCGCTGCTGCGCGAGGGCGATAATTATGTGCTTGATCTCGAGGACGCTCAAGACCGGCTAACCGGGCAGGAAAAAATGCTGATCTGGTGTTCGCCGCAAAACCCTTCCGGGCGGGTCTGGACCACGGATGAGTTGCGCCAAATCGCGGATTTCGCCGCGCGCAACGACCTCATTCTGGTCTCGGACGAGGTGCATCACGATCTGGTTTACAAAGGAAGCACATTTGTGCCCGTGCATATTGCTGCGCCAGAGTTCACAGACCGCATGGTCATCCTGACCTCGGCCTCGAAAACCTTCAACATCGCTGGTCAACGCACCGGCAATATGATCATTCCAGACGCTGCGCTGCGTGCCGCCATGAACAACCGTCTGAACGCGCTGGACTACAAACCTGCGGGCCTGAGCCTGCTGATGATCGAAGCCGCCTATTCTCCCGAAGGTGCTGCCTGGGTAGACGCACAGGTCGCCTATCTCGCAGACAATTGCGCAGTTTTTGATGCTGCCATGGACGCCATTCCCGGTGTGCATGCGCTACCTTTGCGATCGACCTATCTGGCATGGGTGGATTTTTCCGGCACAGGCATGAGCTATGACGAGGTTTCTCGGCGGGTATTGAAAGACGCGCGGATTGCCCCAAGCGCGGGCCCGGAGTTTGGCGCAGGGGGAGAGACATTTTTGCGGTTCAATCTGGCCGCACCTCGCGCCACCATTCAGGACGCCTGTCGCAGGCTCACAGCGGCGTTCGGCGATCTGCAATAGTCATTTGCCGGATTTTCGTGCGTCCTCAATCAGACCAACGGGAGCGTGATCCGCGACTTCGAAATCCAGGGGCGGCCTGTCAGCCACCGCCGTCGCGCGTTTGAATTCATAGCGACGCTCGCCTGCAGCGTCATCGCTCGCAATGATCAAACACTGCATCAGGTGGACAGTGCCATCATAAAGATCGATCAACCCGCGCATTGTCGGCGCGTTTTCTTCAACCGCAAAGCCGGATTTCCACAGGCGCAAAACAGGTTGCATGTCGCCATCAACAGCGACCCTCAAACGCGACGCCCTTTTCAGCGAGTCAACGCGTGCTTTGTCCAAACCTGCCTGAATTTCTTTGGAAAAAATCGCTTCCATATCATTACCAATCAAAGATGCCCCAAAGAACAAGACCATCAACTGGCTAAAAATCAAGTTAAGTTTTTATGTCATGAGGTCATTCATGCCGGGTCCTAGCGCCCAGGTGGGCGCGGCGGGACCTCCTTCTTCCGTGACCCTAAACATAAGTATAGGTCAACACAGCAGGCTGATTTGATGTCGTGCGTCTGTTCAAAGGAGCATGCCAGGACACTGGAATGACACAACCAGCGCATTGGAAAAATTAAGCATGTTGATGCGAATTTCCGCAATTTCCTGACGCGAATTGGCGCCATCGCGCCGTCGAAAAGCAGATGCATTTCAATCCGATTCGGAGCGCATCCCTTTCGGTCTAAAACGGCTACAAAATGACCCGGGTATTGCATTCGGTGCGTCACGGCATCGCCAAAACGACCCGCGGCCGCTGGCGAATAGGGTGTGCCAATCGCGCGGGCCTCCAAATGGCCATAATCGTGGTATTTATGAGAACGGTACCTACGACCCAGTTCTTGCCGCCTCCAAAAGCTGATGAAGTCGGATGCCGAGACAAAAAAGCTCAGATCTGGTTCATCACGTGCACACGTGGACCGCAAGCGTTAAGGCTCTTGGAACTAGCTATGCTGCTGAGAAAGGTCTTGTATTGTTGGGACAACCAGTTGCAGGTCTCCACTGCAACCGGTACATTTCAGGGCCGCCTAAGCTGCGCCACTTTGCTCTGACACCATTCCGTAATGCTCCACCATGGCGGCCAGATCCTCCGGCGGTGTTGCACTTTGAACAAAGGCACAGGCGTTTGTCGCATGACGGAAAATAGAACCATCGGAGAAGAACGATGTATTGGTGACGAAAATCACCTGTGCATGCGGCAAGCGGTAGCTTGCATAGTCAGCCACGGCCAGCGCAGACCCCTCGCCCAACACCAGATCCATGATGATCACATCGGTTTGATGCGTGGTCAGGTGGTCAATGGCTTCCGCTTGACCAGCCGCGCAGGTAACATCCATGCCCATACGAGCCAGATGTCTCTTCCACAAAATAGCCAGATCTTTTTGGCTCTCAACAATCAGAACCTTCATCCGCCCTCCATTTCAACATGAGCTGAAATATTCTTGCACCACTATACTTAGGTATACTTTGGTCTGCCTTAAAGCTTAACAAACGATTAAGCTTTTGCCGACATCTTTATCATTTACCCGTGGGCTTGAACAACCGGCTGGTTTCCGCTTTTAGCATACGTCAAAGGCGCGGTTTTGCGCCACAGTCTTGGAAAAGAGAGTGGATTGTTGACGAAAAACCAACGCGATCATGGCGGTGGGCTTGATTCTGCCATCGCCAGATTCGGTGGTACGCGAATCGGGTGGATCGACCTTTCAACGGGGATCAATCCCCATCCCTACCTGCTCTCGCGCTTGCCCCCCGACGCCTGGACAGCCCTGCCAGACAAGGCTGCCGAGGCGGATCTCATCGCTGCAGCACGTCAGTTTTGGCGCATCCCCGACAACGCTCACATCATCGCCGCTTCCGGCGCATCGGCTCTGATCGCACAACTGCCCCGGCTGGTCCCGCGCGGGTCCGTGACGATCCCTGCGCCCACATATAACGAACACGCCGCCGCATTCGAGGCTGGCGGCTGGGATCTGACGGAAGACAACTCTGCCGACGCGCAAGTCGTGGTGCATCCAAACAATCCCGATGGTAAATTGTGGACGCCAGACACTTTGCCCACCCGCGACGCGACCCTGACAGTCATCGACGAAAGCTTCTGCGATGTCTCCCCGTCCCTCTCGCTCATCGTACGGGCCGGGCATCCTGGCACGGTGGTGCTCAAGAGCTTTGGTAAATTCTGGGGCCTGGCCGGGCTTAGGTTGGGGTTCCTTGCGGGCGATCCCGCCTTGATCCTGCAGCTGGGCGACGCCTTGGGCCCCTGGGCGGTCTCCGGACCGGCCCTGCACGTTGGCACGCAGGCCCTCCGCGATCAGGACTGGGCACAGACCACACGCCAACGCCTCGCAGAGGATGCCGCCCGTCTCGACGCACGCATGCAGATCGCCGGGGCAAAAGTGCTGGGCGGGACCACTCTCTTTCGCCTCTACCAGGTCGATGACGCCGCCCGCTGGCAAACCCGCCTGGCTCGGCACCAGATCTGGAGCCGCATTTTCCCCTATGCGCCCAACTGGCTGCGCCTCGGCCTGCCGCACACTCTACACTGGCCACGCGTTGAGGCGGCCCTGGCATGAGCCACGGCGCGCTG
Source organism: Roseobacter sp. (assembly GCF_045106495.1). Classification (GTDB taxonomy): domain Bacteria; phylum Pseudomonadota; class Alphaproteobacteria; order Rhodobacterales; family Rhodobacteraceae; genus Roseobacter. The sequence goes on along the minus strand of NZ_JBGCEQ010000011.1, from coordinate 139,086 downwards.
ATCCTCTGTGCTCTGCTCATTGATGCGGTGATGGGCGAACCCAAATGGCTCTGGACCCGCCTGCCGCACCCTGCGGTTCTTATGGGCAAACTCGTCGGCACCCTGGACACCCAATTCAATCAGGGAGGTGCCCGCAAATTCAAGGGCATCCTCTGCACCCTGCTTCTGGTTAGCGTTGGCGGGCTGGCGGGCCTGCTCCTCCAGGCCTTGGGCCCTATCATCGAAGTTCTCATCGCCGCTATTCTTTTAGCGCAGCGTTCCCTGGTGCAACATGTGGCACTTGTGGCGAACGGGCTGCGCATGTCCTTACCCGAAGGGCGGCGCATGGTCGCCCGCATTGTCAGCCGCGACACCACCAATATGGAAGCATCGCAAATCGCGCGCGCCGCCATCGAAAGTGCCGCGGAAAACCTCTCGGACGGTGTCATCGCCCCCGCGTTCTGGTTCCTGATTGCAGGTTTGCCGGGGCTGGTCATCTACAAGCTCGTCAACACCGCCGACAGCATGATCGGCTACCGCACCCCGCGCCACGCGGATTTTGGCTGGGCCGCCGCGCGTCTGGATGACGGGCTCAACCTGATACCTGCGCGCCTGACCGCGGTGCTGATCGCCCTGCCTGCCCGATGCTACGACGTGACCGGCATCAGGTCTGATGCCCGGTTGCACCGCTCGCCCAATGCTGGCTGGCCCGAAGCGGCCATGTCACGCGCCCTGGGCATCGCACTGTCGGGCCCCCGCGCCTATGACGGTCAAATGCGCGACTTTCCATGGGTCAACGCCGATGGCCGGCGCGCGTTAACACCTTTGGACATCGACGCCTGTATTGTGATGCTGTGGCGCGCCTGGGCTGGGTTTCTCGGCCTCTGCGCCATATTTGTTTTCATATGACCTGACCCCGGAGATTCTTGATGCGACTACCCTTGATGGCCCTTTGCCTTGCTGCCCTTCCCCTGACCGCCCAGGCCTGCGGCGGGTCATTCTCCGGCTTCGTCAATGATCTCAAGGCCGAAGCCATTGCAAAAGGGCATGATGGCAACGCGGTGAACCAGTTCTTTGCCGGCGTTCAACAGGACCCAAAGGTGATCAAGGCAGACCGCGCACAGGGTGTCTTTCAACGTCCGTTTCTGGATTTCTCCAAACGTCTGATCTCGGCAGATCGGCTCAAACGCGGGCAAAGCAACGCCCAGAAGTATGACGCCGTTTTCGACCGGATCGAGCAATCCTATGGCGTCGACCGGGGCGTACTTCTGGCCTTCTGGGCTTTTGAGACGGACTACGGCGGGTTTCAAGGTGATTTCAACACCGTCAACGCGCTGGTGACCCTGTCCCACGATTGCCGGCGGCCCGATCTCTTCCGCCCCCAGGTTTTCGCCGCGCTGGAACTCTACGAGCGTGGTGCTCTTGACCCCAAGACAACCACCGGCGCCTGGGCGGGTGAAATTGGCATGGTTCAAATGCTGCCCCGCGACATCATTGAAAACGGTGTGGATGGGGATGGGGACGGTAAGGTTTCGTTAAAAACCTCTCCCACGGATGCCTTGATGTCGGGGGGGTCCATGCTGCAAAGCCTCGGGTGGCGCGCGGGTGAACCCTGGATCCAAGAGGTTGCGGTGCCGGGTAATTTCGACTGGTCGCAAAGCGGTCTCACCGTCACCAAGCCGGTGCGGGAATGGGCGCGGCTGGGCGTCAAGCCGCGCAAGGGATCACTGGAGAAGGGCCTTGATGCCATGTTGATCCTGCCCCAAGGGCATAAAGGGCCGGCCTTTCTCGCATATCCAAATTTCAATGTTTATTTTGAATGGAATCAAAGTTTTACCTATGTGATGACTGCCGCATACTTTGCAACCCGCCTGCAAGGCGCGCCGATCTACACCGAAGGCAACCCTGATCCTGGCCTGACGGGCGAGCAGACCAAAGAGCTTCAGCGCAAGTTGCAAGCGCGCGGCCACGAAGTCGGCAAAGTCGACGGCATCCTTGGTGCCCGCACCCGCAATGCCGTGCAAACCGAACAAAAGCGGCTCGGCTTGCCCGCAGATGCATGGCCAACACCGACCCTGTTATCGAGACTTTGACGCCCTCGCCGTTAACCTTTCTTTACAGCTGAAACCGTAAATTCTCGGACGAAAATTACATTCAGGTTTTTTCACCACTGGACCCTGCGCGCTTCGGCGAAGCAGGGTCTTCTCTATTCTGCCGTCATGGTCGTAGAGGAAAACGCTCGCCTTTTTGCGTCAGCATCACAATGCGCCCACCGCTTTTGACATAACGATCACATCGGTCAAAACCATTTTGAAATGCGATACAGACCGTCCCGTCCGGGCCCACGGTATACTGCCCATAGGCCGAGCGCCCACCTTCATAGGTATATGAATAAGCGCCACCAGCTGAAAAGCGGGACTGGCCGTTGTCGTAAAACGTCAGCGTTTGACCCGATGTGAGGTCATCAACCTCAGCCTGATTCAACACCTGGTCGTTATCACGCAACGCCCAGTCTTGTGCGGCAACCGTCACGGGTAGGAAAAGGCACAAGGAAAGGACAAACTTGTCGATCATCTGCCCACCTTAGCCAATGAACCGCTTGAGTGCATACACGACCACGTGATCCCGGCACCGTGTACACCGCCTGGGCACACAGCCCACCGATGTCACGCAACCAGCGTTTCAGCTTTTTTCAGGTCGACAGATACCAATTGGCTAACGCCCTGCTCCGCCATGGTCACGCCAAAGAGCCGGTCCATCCGGGCCATCGTCACCGCGTGGTGGGTAATGATCAAAAACCGCGTCTCTGTCTGGCGGCACATTTCATCCAACAGGTCACAAAACCGCGTGACGTTGGCGTCATCCAACGGCGCGTCCACCTCATCGAGCACACAAATCGGCGCCGGGTTCGCCAGAAATACCGCAAAGATCAGCGCCATGGCCGTTAGTGTCTGCTCACCGCCCGACAGAAGGCTCAAGGTAGACAGCTTCTTGCCCGGTGGTTGGCACATGATCTCCAGACCGGCCTCCAGCGGATCGTCGCTTTCAACCATGACCAAATTGGCCTCACCACCGCCAAAAAGATGCGTGAACAGCATCGAGAAATTCGAATTCACCTGCTCAAAGGCGGTCAACAGCCGCTCACGGCCTTCACGGTTCAGACTGGCAATGCCACCGCGCAGGGTCTTGATCGCCTCTTCCAAATCGGCCTTTTCACCGGAAAGCGTGTCGAACTCAGTCTGCACTTCCAGCGCGTCCTCTTCGGCCCGCAGGTTTACGGCACCCAATGCATCGCGCTGTCGCTTGAGACGGTTCACATCCGCTTCCAAACTCTCCGCACCCGGCATCTGGTCGGGCGTTACATCCAGCTGCCCCAAGAGCTGGCTTGGCGTTGTCTGGTTTTCATCGGCAATACGTTCTGCGGCCAGGGCCACGGTTTCGCGCGCCGCATCGCTGCGTGCCTCGGCCCGTGCCCGCGCCTCGCGCGCCTCCGAGGCCACACGTTCCGCCTCGCGTTCGGCTGCGGTCACCTCGCGCAAAGCACCTTCCGCCGACGACAGCGCATCGGCACTTTGGGCCTTGCGCGCCTCAGCGGTGCGAATGGCCTCACTCATATCCGCCCGTTTAGCGGCAATCCCCGCAGGGGCTGCCTGCGCCTCAGCAAGCTCCGCCTCTGCGCTGGTTTTGCGTTCGACCAGCTCCGCGCTGCGTTTCTCCGCAGTCTCCAGACGGTGGCGCCAACCGCTCACTTCCTTGGTCACCTCTTGCGCGCGTTTGGTGCGTGCCTCGCCTTCACGGCGCAGCTCGTCATGCGCCGAGCGGCGCGACATCATCGTGATGCGCGAGGCCTCAACCGCCATGCGCACCGCTTCGACCATGTCGCGGGCCTCGCCCAAATCACCCAGCTCTTCGAGCGCGCGCTCCGCTTCCAAAAGCCGGGCACGGGCGCCCATGGCTTCTTCTTCATGCCGCGTCACCGCAAGCCCCAGTGATTCCAACCGACCTTCGGCCAGATTGCGATCCGCTTCCGCCCGGCTCAGGCGCCGCCCGGCTTCCGCCACCGCGCGGTCGGCGACACGGCGCGCTTCGCGGGCTGCGGCATCTGCCTGCGTCAGGTCCGCCAATTGCGTGCCCAGGTATTCATGTGCGGCGCGCGCACCATCAGCCCGCTGCGAGGCCTGCTCCAGACTTTGCTTGAGTTCCTCGAGCCGGTTCAACTGCTGCAAACGCAAGGCCGCGGCCGATGGCGCATCCTCGGCCCAGGCGCGGAACCCGTCCCATCGCCACAAATCGCCTTCAGAAGATACCAAGCGCTGTCCGGGTCGCAACGCCGCCTGCAAACGCGGCCCCTGTTCCGCCGCCACCAGACCGATCTGGCTGATCCGGCGCGTCAGAACCGCTGGCACGTCGACAAACTGCGACAAGGGTTGCACGCCCTCGGGCAGCGGCTGCTCTTCGGCGTATGCGGCCAATGTCGTCCAGCCGGAAGGGCCTTCTGCGCCTACTTCCGGTGCGCGTAAATCATCCGCCAGAGCGGCCCCTAACGCCTTTTCATATCCAGTCTGAACCTGCAGCTGATCCAACACCTGACCGCCTTCGGCAGTGTCACGATCCACCAGCTTAGCCAAAGCCCCGGCTTCAGCGCGCAACGCATTCATCTCGCCTTCGGCTTCAGAACGGTGCGCGCGCGCCTCCGCTTCGCGGGCCTGCGTTTCCGCCCGGGCGTCATCTGCTGCCAGCAAGGCGTCTTCCGCCTCCTGCGCCGCCGTGACTGCCGCCGTTTCAGCCGCTTGCGCTTCGGCAAAATCAATGCCCGCCTGTGTCAAAGCTGCCTGGCTCTGCGCCACTGCATCGCGGGCTTTGTTGGCTTCGGCTTCGGCCTTGTCTTGCGTCTTGCGGCTGTCTTCCAAAAGCCGCTGCGCAGACCCATGCCGTGCCGACAAGCGCGCCATATCCTCTGTCTGTTGTGACATTTCGCCTTCGCGCGTCTGCAAGACGACCGCTGCTTCGCGCGCAACCTCAGAGGCTTCGCTCAGCTTTTCCGTATGGCCTTCTGTGGCCTTGGCAAGTTCCGTACCTTCCCATTCCAACCGCTCGATGGTCTCGCCCGCATCGCGGTTCAATCCGCCTTCGCGTTCGATGTCCCGGCTCAATTGCGCAATCCGCCCCGTCAGCGTCTCAATCAACGCCAGCGCCCGGGTTTCCTGATCCGCTAAAGTATCGCGCTCCACCGATAGGCGCTGCAACACCGCCGCTGCAATGGCCTCTTCCTCGCGCAGAGGCGGCAATGCGACCTCAGCCGCTTCGCGTTGCTTTGCCACCTTGCGCACGGCAGCCTCGGATTGTGCGGCCTCCGTCACCCGCGCGCGCAGGCTTTCCTCGGCACTGGCGCGGGCATCGTCGGCTTCGCGCCAACGACGATAGAGCAACATGCCTTCGGTGCGCCGCAAGTCATTGCCGATCTCGCGGTAACGTCCGGCTTGCCGCGCCTGCCGGGCCAATTGCGACAGCTGATTGGCCAATTGCTCAATCACGTCATCAACCCGCCCCAGATTGGTTTCGGCGCCCCTCAGCTTCAACTCCGCCTCATGCCGCCTCTGGTACAACCCGCTGATGCCCGCCGCTTCTTCGAGAATCCGGCGACGGCTTTTGGGTTTGGCGTTGATCAGCTCCGCAATCTGACCCTGACGCACCAGGGCCGGGCTATGCGCCCCGGTCGAGGCATCGGCAAAAAGCATCTGCACATCGCGCGCGCGCACATCCTTGATGCCGACCTTATAGGCGCTGCCCACATCGCGGGTGATGCGCCGCACAATGTCCAGCTGATCATGATCGTTGAAACCCGCCGGGGCCAGCCGCTCGGAATTGTCGAGCTGCAAGGCCACTTCGGCAAAATTGCGCGCCGGACGCGTGGCAGCGCCAGCAAAGATCACATCCTCCATGCCGCCGCCGCGCATGGCCGTGGGGCGGTTTTCGCCCATCACCCAGCGCAGCGCTTCCAGCAGGTTCGATTTGCCGCAGCCATTGGGCCCAACAACGCCGGTCAACCCATCCGCGATGATCAGATCTGTGGGATCGACAAAGCTTTTGAAGCCGGTCAGCTTGAGTTTTGAGAAGCGCAAATCGGGTTTCCGGTGATTCCTATGATGCAGTAGCTTGCGGGGTCTCGGGCCTGTATGTCAACCGAAACACACCACAAGGTGGGACCAATGGGCAGTTATCCACAAGATATTGACACTCCTGAACGAGGTGTGAAAAGGCATACCCCGGATCGTTTGACATTGCGCCGCGGGTCGAAAGGGGGCCACGGGAACATTGGCGAAAGTGGTTTACCGCACCCAAAAGTGGTCATATTATTTGACCAATAAGGAGATCACATGCCCTTTCGCCCGGTCCAGCAGGAAAAACTCTCCGCTGCAGTTGTGCATCAAATCGAGCAATTGATCCTGCGTGGCATCCTGCGCCCAGGAGAACGCCTGCCTGCCGAAAGGGAGCTGGCGGAACGGCTGAATGTGTCACGTCCCAGCCTGCGGGACGCCATTGGCAATTTGCAGGAACAGGGTCTTTTGGAAGCCCGCGCCGGGGCGGGCGTGTTTGTCGCAGATGTTCTGGGCTCGGCTTTTGCACCCGCTTTGGTGCAGCTTTTTGCGCGCCATGACGAAGCCGTTTTCGACTATCTGTCCTTTCGAAAGGACCTGGAGGGGTTGGCGGCAGAACGCGCGGCAAGGCTCGGGTCGCGCACGGATTTGCAGGTTGTTCAAACCGTTTTCGACAAGATGGAAGCGGCCCATGCCAAACGCAATCCCGAGGATGAGGCGCAGCTGGATGCGCTGTTTCACATGGCCATCATCGAGGCCAGCCACAACGTGGTGATGCTGCACATGATGCGATCCATGTACCAGTTGCTGCGCGAAGGCGTCTTTTACAACCGGCAGATCATGTTCCGCCAGCGCGCCACCCGCGAAGTCTTGCTGGACCAGCACCGCGCCATCAATACCAATTTACAAAAGCATGATCCTGACGGGGCAAAACAGGCTGTCGAGACACATTTGAACTATGTTGAAACCTGCCTGCGCAACCAGATCAAGACCGATCAGAATGAGGTCGTAGCGCGGCAGCGGCTGAGCCACGAAGTAGAACGTCACTGATGTTCATTGCGCATTTACCCGCAGCATATCTCCTGCGACGGCTATGTGCGCCGAGATTGAGCAGAGCTGCAGTCGCCGCCTTCCTTGTGGGCAGCATCGCGCCTGACATCGACATGTTTGCCTTTTACCTTGTCGATGGCCCGTCCGTGCATCACCACAACTACATCACTCACCGCCCTGCGCTCTGGTATATTGTGCTTGGAGTGGGCCTTGCCTGGCATCGCATCAGCAGAGGAAAAATCAGTGCCTGCCTGATCGCGCTTGGGTTAGGCGCTCTGCTGCATCTGATGCTCGACAGCATCGCCGGGCAGATTGATTGGGGATGGCCGGTGCTGGACCTTCCCGTAACGCTCGTGCAGGTGCCAGCCACACAAAACCATTGGGTTCTGTCATTTCTGACGCATTGGACGTTTGTGAATGAACTGATCATATGCGCAATTGCGATACTTGTTTATCGGCGAACCCACGGTCGATAAAAGACAACCCACGAGACAGAAAAACGAAAAACCCCGGCGCGCAGCCAGGGTTTCTCAAAAATAGTACCGGAATATGGCCGCTTCAGTGCAGCTTGGCGTCGACCTCGGCAATGGCGCCATCAATCAGGCTGTTGCCCTGGGCCGCGGTCATCTGCTTGGCAATCACCTCGCGCGCCACGGCGATGGCGACGCTCACGGACTGATCACGCACTTCCTTGACTGCAGAGGCCTGCGCCGTTGCGATCTGCTCTTCTGCAGCGGCCATCCGGCGCTCCAGTGAAATCGCCAGATCCGCACGCGCCTGCTCGGCTGCGACAGTGGCCTCTTCCTTAGCTGCGGCCACAATGCGATCCGCCTGTTCCTGAACTTCGCGTTGCTTGCGTTCGTAGCTGGCCAGAAGCGTTTGCGCCTCATCCCGCAAGGCGCGGGCTTCTTCCAGTTCGGATTTGATGTCTTCGGACCGCTTGTCCAACATGCCGCCCAAAAGACTCGGCACATTGAAATAAAACAGCACCCCAATAAAGAGCAAAAATGCCAGCAAGACCACGAAATCCGTGTTGCCAAGCGAAAAGAACGGGCCCGATGCTGCGAAAGCGGGGCTTGCAATGCTGGCCGCAAAAGTGACCGCCAAAAGGGAGGGAAGAGTGCGCATATCGCTTATCCTTTCAACCGGGCTGCAACAGCGGAAGAAACCGATTTCGCATCTGATTTCCCGCCCATTGCCACAACGATTTCTTGCGCCGTGTCGGCTGCAACCTCTTTGATCGCGTCCAAGGCGCCGGCTCTGATCTCGGCAATGGCCTTTTCGGACTCGGCGGCTTTGACGGAAATATCGGCATCCGCCTGCGCCATGGCGGCATTGAGATCCGCCTGAATTTCTGCTTTTGCCTCACCGACGATGCGGTGGGCTTCGGCACGCGCGTCGACCAGCGCCTTGTCATAGGCGGCTTCGGCTTCCTGCGCCTTGGCCTTAAGGTCTTCTGCCGCAGCAATGTCATTGGTAATGGTACCCTGACGTTCCGCCAGCACGGCAGCGATCCGGGGCAGCGCCACGCGCGACAGGATCATGTAAATCACGACCAGCGTGATCACCAGCCAGAAAATCTGGTTGCCCCATGTCGAAAAATCGAGCTGCGGCATGCCCGGTGCAGAGGCGGCAGCGTCAGCGCTTGTAGTTTCGGTAGCCATGTCTGTCTCCTGCGAAGCGGGCCGTTACATCGGGCAGCGCGTGGGTACGCACCGCCCGACCGTAAGGATTGTCGTCAAAGAGGTCTTAGACGGCAAACATCAACAGCAGAGCGACGAGGAAGGCAAAGATGCCCAGCGCTTCTGCAAAAGCGATACCGATGAAGAGTGTAGCCGTTTGGGATGCAGCGGCAGAGGGGTTGCGCAATGCGCCTGCCAGATAGTTGCCTGCAACATTACCAACACCGATGGCTGCTGCCCCGGAACCGATTGCCGCCAGGCCTGCGCCGATGTGTGCGAGTTCGCCTTCCATGTGAATTCTCCTTACGATTGGAAGTTTAGATGCGGATAAAGCGGCCCGAAGACCGCCCTACGTTAGTGATGTGGATGAAGCGCGTCTTTCAGATAAACGCATGTCAGAATGGTGAAAACATAAGCCTGAATGAAGGACACAAGGACCTCCAGACCGTACATCGCGGTGATCGCCACCACGGAGACCGGGCTAACCAATGTGATTACGGCAAAACCTGCGAAGACCTTGATCACCGCGTGGCCCGCCATGACGTTGCCCGCCAGACGAATGGAATGGCTCACCGGGCGCACGAAATAAGAGATCAATTCGATGATCGCGAGGATCGGTCGCAAGGCCAGAGGCGCCGAGGAAACCCAAAAGAGGCTCAGAAACCCGGCGCCGTTCTTGACAAATCCGAGGATGGTCACAGTCAGGAACACCGCCATGGCCAGCACAACGGTCACGGCGAAATGCGAGGTCGGGGTAAAGGCCGTAGGGATCAGACCCAGAAAATTGGCGCAGACGATGAACATGAACAGCGTCATGATATAGGGGAAGTATTTCACGCCATCTTTGCCGCAGATGTCTTCGACCATCTTGTAGATGAACCCATAGGCGAGTTCCGCAACCGACTGTCCGCGCGACGGGACGATCGCCCGTTTCGAACTGCCCAAAACCATCAGCAGAATGACAGCAACAACTGCAAAGGCCATCCACAAGGTGGCGTTGGTCGGCGTGTACCAGGAGATCGCGCCGTCACCAAACAAGGGTTTGATGATGAATTGATCCATCGGGTGGAAAACCAGACCGCCTGTCTCTGCTGCTTCTGTCGCCATTCTCAGGGCTCCCCGTCTTTCATGTCGGCCTCTTCGGCCACCCTCTTGTCCTGCATCTCCTGCGCGGAACGGAGCATCGTCTTTATGCCCGCCGCCAGACCCAGCATCGTAAACAGCACCAGAAAGATGGGGATCGTCCCCAAGAGCCAGTCCAGCCCGTATCCAATGCCAAAACCGATCCCGAGACCGGCCACCAATTCGATCACCATCCGCCAGGCGTGTTGCGCCTGAGAGTAGTGCTCATCCGCCCGGGGTGTCGGCGCTTGCGCCTGTTTCGCCGCCGCGATCCGGGCCTCGAGCTGCTCCAAACGCTGCTGTTGGTCCTCATCGGTCACGTTGAAACACCCCTTTGGATGGTTGTGCTTTTGCTATTGTGCAGACCGCCGTGAGTCAACTGCTGATGCGCGCTGCGCAGAGAACCTTTAATCAATTGATATTATTAAATATTAATCGACCTCTCGTCCTTCGAGGCAACCTGTCGTAGTCGCGTTTCAAGAGGCATAAGGACAAAACTGATATTCAACCATCTGGTTGATTTTACGTCTCTGCAGGCAAAACACGAAACGCTTGGGTTTCATCCAGCAGCCATGCACGCACCTGTTTCACGGCTGTCCGACGCAACCCGGTGCTGCCATGCACCAGAAAAAAAGCGCCGTCACGAATACCGGTGTCAAAGCACCGCACGAACCGACCCAGAGACTCGTCAAACGACACACATTCAGACGATCCCATGTAAACGCCCAGGCCGTTCAACCCCGCCTCGTAAGCAAGCCGCGACCGCAGACGCCAACCGTCGTCCACCGGCAATTCCGCCTGCACTCCGACGGCGGCAAACCATTGACGCCAGATGTTCTTGCTCCGATCCCTCAGTTGCGTGACATGCAGCAAATCCTCTGGCTGACGGAGGCCCTGGGCCAGTTCCGGGCTGGCGTACGGGTAAATTGGCGCGGCGCTCAACAGGTCACCCGGCCCCCCCAAAGCCCCCGTATGTGTGTAGCGGATGGCAATATCCGCTTCATAGCGTTCGACATCCGCAATCAGCGAGGAAGCCTCGAGCCGGACGTCAATCTCCGGGTAGGCGGTCTGAAACCCTGCCAGACGCGGGATGATGAAGCGTTCTGCAAAAAGCGGCTCGCTGTTGATGGTGACGCGCCCACGCGGCGTGGCGGCCAGACCGTCGGTAGCTTCCGCGATCAGGTCGAGCGCAGGCAGGATGCGGTCCAGATAGGCGCGCCCCTCCTGTGTCAACTCAACGCCACGGGCCAGTTTCCGAAAAAGCTTGAGGCCAAGACGGCTTTCCAGACCCCGCACATGGCGGCTGATTGCGGAGTGACTGACGGCAAGCTCCTCTGCGGCACCGCTGAAACTGCCATGACGGCCCGCGGCGTCGAAAGCGCGCAGGGCATTAAGAGGCGGCAGGTTACGAGACATAGGCGATACGTGACTTTTTGGCACGTATATTGTCAAGCAATTGATTTTGATTTCCGCTGCAAAATCTTGGATATTATCTTCAATCCACCAATAAGGAATGATGAAATGACCGATATGACGCTCCTGGGCGATCGCTACTTTCTTGCCATAAAGGCACTTAAAAACCGCCTGCACGCCTGTGCAGCCTGGTTCAAGCCTGCACCCAAAACCCTGCATGTTGGTCGCATCAATGACCATTTGGCGCGCGACATCGGCCTGTCGCAGGCCGAGATTGCGCGCCATCGGCTCACCTTGCCGTCCCAGACCCATCACCATCCGCGCGGGTGACCGGCTTTCCCTCGCATCGCGCGGGCGGTATGAGAGGACATGACACGCGACCTCGATCAGGCTTTTGCCGCCCTCGCCGATCCAACCCGGCGCGCCATTCTGACCATGCTGTTGGAAGATGATATGGCCGTGACGGACGTGGCGGAGCCCTTCGAGATGTCGCTCGCGGCCATTTCGAAACATCTTGGCGTGCTTTCTGCCGCAGGCCTGATCTCTCAGGAAAAACGCGGGCGGGTCAAATGGTGCAAGCTGGAGCCCGATGCCTTGCGGGCAGCCTCGGTCTGGATGCAGGGCTTCGGACAGTTCGAGCCGGTCAATCTGGAGGCTTTCGAGAGGTTCCTCGCGCATGAACTGCCCGAAGACAACGCCTGACCCGGCACCCAAACCTCCCACATCGCGCTTTCCCAAGCCCAACCAGTGAAACAACACGATACGTAGTACGCAACCCTATCCTGCGCCCTGCGCTTTGGATGCCAATTCCTTGCCGCTCTCATCACGCAGTAAAAGCACAAGTGCGGCCATCGTCAGCGCCACACCCCCCAAAATCACAAGAGCCGGCGTTTTGCCGCCCAGAGCGATTTCCCAAAGGATCACCCAACTGGGCGTCAGATAAGTATAAGCCATGACCTTGGCACTGGGCAGCCGCAGCGTCGCAAATTGCAACAAAACAAAGGTCGCTGATGAGGCAAAAAACGCGATGTAAATCAGCGTGATCCAGACAATCGGCGGCAAGGCCAACCAGTCTGTCGCCCAAATCTCGGACCAGGCATAGAGCGTCAGCAAAATCGCCCCTGCGACCAGAACACCGAAGGAAAACACGACCGCATGCTCGCCCCGGTTCAACTTTCGGACCAAAGGCGTGTAAAACGCATGGGCCATGCAGCCCACAAAATAGACCATCTCGCCACGGCCCACTTCAAAGGCCCGAAAAGCGGACCAGTCGGCACGAAAGATGACCCAAAGTGCGCCCACCCCGCCAACGACCAGCGCCAGAGCGATACGAGGCGTTGTGATCTGGCGCAACAAGACCCAGCCGAAACCCGCAGCCATCACCGGGGTCAGCGTGAAAACGGCAGCAGCGCTCACCGGTGCTGCCGTTTTCAATCCCTCGAACATCAAAACGAAGTAAGCCGCAAAAATTGCGCCCATAACAACATAGCGCCAAGGCGCCCGAAACGCTGAACGCGGCAATCCGGTGGTCGCCGCAGCTACGGCCCCAATCACGGCGGCTGCCAGAACAAACCGCACCGCGTTCATCACGGCGGGGTCAATTTCATTCGCAGCGCGCGCACCCAGCGCGAATGAACCCGCCACCAGAGCCGAAAACGCCAGCATCGCCAGATGACCTTGCCGGTCAGGTGTCATGAATTCCAGTCTTTCGATTGCTCTTTTATGAAGGTCAGAAAAGCCTGCACCTTGGTGGTACGGTGCAAATCCACGTGGGTCACCAGCCAGAGCGGCGCGGCCCAGGTTTCCTGACGTTCAAAGACCTCGACCAGGTCCGGGCTCTTGCGCGCGACGGCAACCGGCATGAACCCGATGCCAGCCCCGGCCTTGATCGCCTCCTCGATGGCATGGCTATCTGTGGACCGAAACGTCAACGCCGCGGCGGGGATCGTGGCGCGCAGCCAGCGGTTGAAAGGTGCGCGACTGTTGTCATTATCATGTCCGACAAAGCGATGCCCGGCGAAGTCCTCAACCGTCTGCGGCGTGCCATTGGCCTGAAGATAGCCTTTGGTAGCGAATAGCCCCATTTGTTGATTGTGAAACGCCTGAACCACATTGTCGGGCTGCTCGGGCGCGGCGCCTGCGCGGATCGCAATATGCGCCTCGCCATATTCGAGCCGAAACAAGCGATCCCCGGTCAGGTAGCGCACCACCACATCCGGATACCTTGCTTGGAACTGCACCAGCATGGGCACCATGCGCGGCGCCAGGCTGATCAGCGAGGTAACGACCAATTCGCCGGACACCTCGTCGCCCAGCCCCTTGATCCGACCGACCAACTGGCTGAATTGATCATCCGTGGCCTGTGCTACGCGCAAGAGGTCTTGCCCGGCTTCGGTCGCCGTGTAACCCCGCGCATGGCGTTGAAACAGCTTGACGCCGAGGCGCCGCTCCAACGCGTCGATGTGGCGGATCACCGTGGCATGATGCACACCCAGCACATCCGCTGCACCGCTCACCGTCCCAATGCGCGCCACCTGATAGGCGGTTTTGATCTCGTCCCAATTATCCATGTCACACTGCCTGGCCAATATGTGCACCAATGCACATTGGGTGTTATTTAACACTAATTGCGTTCACCAATGCAATAGCCATATTCACTTTCACCAAGACAACCGATCCACTGATAACAGGACAACTGACATGACCAAGACCCTTCTGCACATAGATGCGTCGGCACGGCTTGCAGGCTCGACAACCCGTGATCTGACAGGACGTATCGCTGAAAAACTGGGCGGCACCGTCATCCGCCGCGACCTGACCAATGCTTTGCCGCACATTGACGAAACATGGGTCAATGCCAACTTCACACCGGCCGATCAACGCAGCGATGCCCAAAATGCGGCGCTGGCACTTTCTGATATCCTGATCGCCGAGATCAAAGAAGCGGATGTGCTGGTCATTGGCGTGCCGGTTTACAACTTCGGCGTGCCCGCCGCGCTTAAGGCCTGGGTTGACCTGATCGCCCGCGCTGGCGTGACATTTGCCTATACGGAAAATGGGCCCAAAGGCCTGCTCGAAGGCAAACGTGCTGTGATCGCCCTTGCCAGCGGTGGCACCGAGATCGGCTCCGACATTGATTTTGCGTCCGGCTATCTACGTCACATCATGGGTTTCATCGGCATTACGGACGTGCAGATCATTGCAGCAGACAGGGTCATGGCGGATGCTGACAAGGCACTGGACAAGGCCAACGCCGGCATCGAGGCCTTGGCCGCTTGATTTAAAGGGGCGGTGGTGACGCGACTGCCGCCCCCTTCGGCACCATCAGATCGAAAGCTTGCGTCTCAGGGTTTGATGCGCAACGGGCACCGGGACTGCATGCATATCCGCATAGCCCTCGCACGCGGCCTCCCAGAGATGCGGCGCATCGGATTTCAAGGCCCTAGGGTCAGACGCGCGCTTGAATTTATCCAGAGCCTTGAATTTCAGCATCCTCAGACGAATGACAAAGGCGCCAGTTTCACGGGGCATATCAGCATTAAGATCGGCCTGCATCGTGGTGGCCAGCTGCTGGCGGGTCTCTTCCAATTGTGAGATGCGCGCATTGCCCAGCATCACAAGATTGATCGCGGTGTTCTGCAACCAGGCCTCGGCCATGGCAAAGTGAACGCGTTCGCAACGGAAAAACCAATCCGGAAAGGGGGGATCACGCTGCAAAAGGGACTCAGCCGTCCAGAGTTGACCCTGTCGTGGCAGATCGCCGCCCCGTGGCGAACTCCCCACAAAAAGGTTCCGCGATGATCCGTTGTCAATGTGGATCATGTAAGTCAGAGGGGCGTCCTCATTCACGCCCATGTTTTCAATCTTAGTGTATTTCATCGCTGTCTCCTCGCGTATCATTACGTCCATCGCAATACGTAATGCATTGCGTTTCGTGATACATCAGATATGGGGAGAGACCTTTTCATATGCAACACGTTATGATAGGCAAATCGCAATACGAATATCGGGTATGCACGGGAGACAAGGATGCCATTACCGAACCTGACGCTCAGAACTGCCGCCGAGCATCACGACCTGATGCGCTTGGTGAACATGCGGCTGCGCGATGACCCTGGCTTTGTGCAAGTGCTGGGCAATCTGGTAGAAGACACATCGCGCACATCCTTCATGCCCAGCGAGGAAATCGAACGGCGCTTTCGCCACCTAGAGGAACACGTCAAGGCGCTGGAGGCCAAGGTGCTGGGTTGACTTGACACCCCCCGCACGGAGGCTTAAACGCCGCACTAACCCCGGAAGCTAATCCCTTCCGGTCCCTTGGGCTCTGTCCCGGGATCGCCCTCCGTCCGCGCGTTGCGCCCACGGGGGCAGAACTGTTTGGTTTTCGCCCCGCCGCACACGGTGGATCGCACGAACCGCCCGGTTTTGCCTTCGGAAAACATGGCAAGGGGTAATTGTGAAACACCCGCGCGCCCCTACATCAAAGGGGATCGCAACCGAAACCAAAGGGGGCCCTGGCCCATGTTTGAAAATCTCTCCGAGCGCCTCTCTGGCGTCTTTGACCGGCTGACAAAACAAGGCGCCCTCTCCGAGGAGGACGTCAAAACCGCCCTGCGCGAGGTCCGCGTGGCCCTGCTGGAGGCGGATGTCTCGCTGCCCGTGGCGCGCGACTTCGTCAAGGCAGTCCAGGAAAAAGCCACCGGTCAGGCGGTCACCAAATCCATCACCCCCGGCCAGCAGGTCGTCAAGATCGTGCACGACGCGCTGATCGACGTGCTCAAGGGCGAAGGCGAGCCCGGTGCACTGAAAATCGACAACCCGCCAGCGCCGATTCTGATGGTCGGCCTGCAGGGGTCTGGTAAAACCACCACTACGGCGAAACTGGCCAAACGCCTCAAGGACCGCGACGGCAAACGCGTGCTGATGGCCTCCCTCGATGTCAACCGCCCGGCGGCGATGGAACAGCTTGCGATTTTGGGCATGCAAATCGGCGTTGACACCCTGCCCATCGTCAAGGGCGAAGATCCGGTACAGATCGCCAAACGCGCCAAAACCCAGGCGGGTCTGGGCGGTTATGACGTCTATATGTTGGATACTGCAGGCCGCTTGCACATCGACGCCGACCTGATCGCCCAGGCCGCCGCCGTGCGCGATGTGGCCAATCCCCGCGAAACGCTGCTGGTGGTCGATGGCCTCACCGGTCAGGACGCGGTCAATGTGGCCACCGAATTTGACGACAAGATCGGCGTTTCCGGCGTGGTGCTCACCCGGATGGACGGCGACGGGCGCGGCGGTGCAGCGCTCAGCATGCGCGCGGTGACCGGCAAGCCGATCAAATTCGTCGGCCTCGGCGAAAAGATGGACGCCATCGAAACCTTCGAGCCGGAACGAATCGCGGGCCGGATTCTGGGCATGGGCGACATTGTCGCCTTGGTCGAAAAGGCACAGGAAACGCTCGAGCTGGAACAGTCCGAGCGCATGATGAAACGCATGGCCAAGGGTCAGTTCAACATGAACGACCTGAAAATGCAGCTCGAACAAATGCTCAAGATGGGCGGCATGCAAGGCATGATGGGCATGATGCCCGGCATGGGTAAAATGGCCAAACAGGTCGAAAATGCAGGCTTCGACGACAAGGTACTGACCCGCCAGATCGCGCTTATCCAGTCGATGACCAAAAAAGAACGCGCCAACCCGCAAATCCTGCAGGCCAGCCGCAAAAAGCGGATCGCCAAGGGCGCAGGCATGGAAGTTTCCGAGCTCAACAAGCTTCTGAAAATGCAGCGCCAGATGGGCGACATGATGAAGAAGATGGGCAAAATGGGCAAGGGCGGCATGCTCAAACAGGCGATGAAGGGCATGATGGGCAAGGGCGGCATGGACCCCAGCCAGATGGACCCCAAACAACTCGAGGCTGCGGCCAAGGCCATGGGCGGCAAACTGCCCGGTGGTCTCGGTGGCATGGGTGGCGGCGGCATGGCTCTGCCCCCCGGTCTGTCAGGGTTCGGCAAGAAAAAATGACCACGCTTGTCATCGATATACCTATCCTTGAGACACAGCGCCTTGTGCTGCGCGGGCCTTGCCGCGAGGACGGGCAACTCTATGCGGATTTTTTTGATGCGCAGACGGGTGACGGGTATTTCTATGGCGGACCACTGCGGCCCGATCAGGCCAACGTGCGGCTGGCCGCTGACATCGGACATTGGCAGATGAATGGATTCGGCAAGTTTGTGATGATCGAGCGCGACAGCCAAAAACCTCTAGGCGGCTGCGGCATCGTGCATTGGAACGGTTGGCCCAGCCATGAACTGACGTGGTGGTTGCTTGGCACTGAACGTGGCAAGGGATACGCCTCCGAGGCCGCCCGCGCGGTGCTTGAATATGCCCGCGACACGCTGGGATGGGCGCGCGTGGAAACCCATGTGCGTGACACAAATGCGGCCGCCCTACGTCTGGTGGAGCGACTAGGTGGCAAGAAATTGCGCCGCGACGCCTTCCCCGATGGTCACAGCCGCGATGTCTTTGGATTTGAGCTTACAGCAGTTGGAGAGCCGGTATGATCACCTGCTTTCTGAAATACGAAATTGACCCGGCTAAACTGGCGGATTTTGAAATCTACGCCAAGGCGTGGATTCATAACGTCAATCGGCTGGGCGGCACTCATCACGGCTATTGGCTGCCCTCTGAAGGCCCCTCAGATCTGGCGTGGTGCGGCTTCAGCTTCCCCTCGCTGGCGGCTTATGAAGAATACCGCGTGGCCATGGCAAGTGACCCCGCCTGTATCGCCACATACGCCCATTCCGAACGCACCCAGTGCATCCGCCGTTATGAGCGCCATTTCACCCGGCCCGTGCTAGAAGGCGAAAGCCCTGCTGATCTGGGCCTGATGTAATCGTGACCCAGATCCCCACCATAACCACGGATCGATTGATCCTGCGCGGCCCACAGCCGTCAGATGCGGAAGCCTTCATGGGTTTTTACGCCACCGAACGGTCGCAATATACCGGTGGCCCGATGACGCCCCGGCAGGCGTGGAACTTCTTTGGCACCGAATTCGGCCATTGGCAGATCCGCGGCTTTGGCATGTTCTTCGTCACCCGCAAGGGCTCTGATGCGCCGCTGGGCATGGTGGGGCATTGGTATCCCCATGGCTGGCCGGAGAAAGAAGTAGGCTGGGTGCTGTTTGATGCCGCCTCAGAGGGTCAGGGCATTGCTTTTGAAGCCGCCCAAGCCTGCATCGCCCATGCCTGGGACGTGCTGAAATGGGACATCATTGTCAGCTACATTGCCAAAGGCAATGACGCATCCGTCGCGCTGGCCGAACGGTTGGGCGCGGTGCTGGACACAGACGCGGTGCAGCCCAAGCCTGAAACCCCGGGATTTGTCTACCGTCATCCCCTTCCCAAGGGTATCGCATGAACACGCTGATCCCCACGCTTGAGACCAAACGTCTGGTGCTACGCGGCCCGGAGCCGGAGGATTACCCGGACTTCAAGGCGACCTTCACCAGCTATCGCGCGCGCTTTATGGGCGGGCCGCTGAATGCGTATGAATCATGGATGCTCTATGCCGCCGAGATTGGCCATTGGCAGATCCGCGGTTACGGGATGTGGATGATCCACGACCAGAACACGGATGAAACCTATGGCATGGCCGGTGGCTGGAAACCAGCGAAATGGCCTGAAGCCGAGATCGCCTGGGTGATCTGGCCTGACAAGAACGGCAAGGGCTACGCGCTGGAGGCGACCCATGCAGTGCGCCGGTATCTCTATGGCGAAAAGGGCTGGGAAACGGCCGTCAGCTACATCGACCCCAAAAACCTGGACAGCATCCGGCTGGCCGAACGGCTTGGCGCGGTCAAAGACGCGGATGCCGCAACCATCGACGGCAACGATTCAGTCTACCGCCACCCGGCTCCCGAAGCGCTTGCCGGGACCCAGTTGGCCCATGGCATAGACATGGAGATCAGCCACTACGCTGATCCGCTCTTCAAACCAAAGGGATGGGCGCTTGACTGATCTCATCCCATTCAAATGCACCCGCGCGGTGCACAACCTGTGCACAGGTGGTGCACGTTTTGTGCATGGCGAATTTCCGCCGTCAGGAGGCTCAAAATGACCGAAGCCGTTGCGCGCGCCGCCGAGCTGCTCAAGGAGCACCGGGCCTCCATCGACAGACTGGATGCAATTCTCGTCTACACGCTGGGCGAACGCTTCAAACACACGCAGGCGGTGGGGAAACTCAAAGCCAGCCACGACCTTCCCCCCTCAGATCCCGCGCGCGAAGCCGCGCAGATCGAGCGGCTCGAAGATTTGGCAAACCGGGCGGATCTCGATCCGGAATTTGCCAAGAAGTTTCTGAACTTCATCATCGCTGAAGTCATTCAGCACCACCACAAACACCAAAAATGAAGGTGGCCAGAAACCCACCTTACGCACTGAACACAAAAGGAAATACACCATGGCTATGAAAATTCGTCTCGCCCGCGGCGGCTCCAAGAAGCGCCCGTTTTATCGCATCGTCGCAGCCGACAGCCGCATGCCACGTGACGGTCGCTTCATCGAAAAACTGGGCACCTACAACCCGCTCCTGCCAAAAGACAGCGAAGAGCGTGTGAAAATGGACGTGGAGCGCATCCAGCATTGGCTTGGTCAAGGCGCACAGCCCACAGACCGTGTGTCCCGCATGTTGGAAGCTGCTGGTTTGAAAGAGAAAACCAAGCGTGACAACCCCAACAAGGGAACACCTGGCAAGAAAGCGCAAGAGCGCGCAGAAGAGAAAGCGGCCAAAGCCGCCGCCCCAGCCGAGGAAGCCAGCGCCGAGTAATCGGGCCCTGGCTAACCAGCCGGTCTTCGGGCTGGACAAGAATGGCGCGACACCTCTTGATGGGGTCAGCGCCATTTTCAACTGTGACCGGGACCCTTCATGTTCAGACCGATCCGATCTTTGATCCTGATCCTTGTGGCCTTTGTGGCGGGCATGTTCTTTGAGCAGGCCGCGCACCGCGACACATGTCTTGATCGGGGTGGCGAGATGTCAGAAGGTTTGTGCTTTGGAGCAGAGGAATGAGTGAAGACAAGATCTGTGTCGGCGCAATCAGCGGGTCTTATGGCGTGCGTGGAGAACTGCGCATCAAGAGCTTTTGCGCAGTGGCCGAAGATATTGAAAAATATAGCCCTTTAACGTCAGAAGATGGCACGACTTTGTTTCATTTGGCCCTGATCCGCCCCATCAAAAACGGGTTTGTCGCGCGCATAGCAGAGGTCGCTACTAAGGAAGAAGCGGATGCTTTGAAAGGCGTCCAGCTCTTTGCGGAGCGCGCGCAGTTACCCTCTCTGCCAGATGATGAATACTACCACACGGATCTGATCGGGTTGACGGTTATGGACACTGGCGGCACCGTGCTGGGTCAGGTGAAAAACGTACTCGACCATGGGGCGGGCGATCTGTTGGACATCCAGCGGCCCAACTCTTCTGAGACCGTCCTGCTGCCGTTTACGCTGGCCGCAGTCCCGACGGTTGATCTCGCCACGGGACGCATCATTGCGGATCCGCCGGAAGGGCTCTTTTAAGACGTTGGCTTGTTATAAAACGAATTTTGGCGCGCGAAACGCGCGGCCGACCTTTACATCAGTCTCATTTGATCCGCTTCAGTCATCCCCGGCGTGACGGCGCCACAAATCGGGCCGGCGCTCTTTTGTCAGGTCTTCTGAGCGGGCACGCCGCCACTTGGCGATCTCTGCGTGGTTGCCAGACATCAAGACATCTGGAATAGCCCGATCTTCCCAAACGGCCGGGCGTGTGTATTGCGGATGTTCCAGCAAACCCTGCGCGTGGCTCTCTTCCACGGTACTATCCGCATTTCCCAAAACGCCGGGCAACAGCCTTACCGTGGCGTCGATCATGGCCTGCGCGGCCAGTTCACCCCCTGTCATGACAAAGTCGCCCAATGACACTTCGGTAATGCCGAAATGTTCCAGAACGCGTTCATCAACCCCCTCAAAGCGCCCACATAGCAAGGTCACACCGTCACAGCGTGCCAAATCCTGCGCCATTGTCTGATCAAACGGGCGCCCCCGCGGCGACATGTACAAAATCGGCCACCGGCCAAGCGCAAAGGACTGCGCCGCGGCCAGCGCGTCGCCCACGACATCGGCACGTAGCACCATGCCAGCGCCACCGCCGGCAGGCGTATCATCGACGTTGCGATGTTTGCCGATCCCGTGCTCGCGCAGATCATGTGTGTGCAGTTGCCAACGGTTCTCCTGCAAGGCTTTTCCCGTCAGAGACAGACCCAGCACACCAGGAAAGGCATCCGGAAACAGGGTGACAACGCGGGCTTGCCAAACCCCGACCAGCGCTTCGTCAGTGTCCATGAGAGCGCGCGGCTTCAGCATCGGGCGGATCGTTTTTCGACCAAATGATTTGGGTGTATCGCTCATAATGAAATGTTCTGCCCTCTTTACGCATTCATTGCGTTTCGCAGCCTGAGACACAAGGTTGTAGATCGAAATCAGGAGTGGTTGCTGCCTCGAATTCAAAGAAGTCGATCGCATTGATGCCTGCAAGCAGCCGTACTCGACATCCGCTTCAGAAAGATTGACCAAATGAAACCGGGTCTCGCCCCTGACCAGTTAGTGATTGTTCTGGACACGCCCCTTGATCCAAAAGCCAATCCCCCCTATACCGCGCGAATTCGGAATCGCTTATGCGGCTTCGGATACCCCGCTTATGCGGAACACCAAAGCAAGCAAAGACGTTTGAATTCTCCCGGCGGGCGCGATGCGCGGACCCGAAAACAGACCGGAAGCTCTGAGACGCGCAAAACTTCGTGGCCAAACCACGAGCATCATAGGAGACGATCAGATGAACCTGATTGCAGAGATTGAAGCGGAACAAATCGCCGCTTTGGGGCAAGAGATCCCGGACTTTCGCGCGGGCGACACTGTCCGCGTCGGTTTTAAAGTGACCGAAGGCACGCGGACCCGTGTTCAGAACTACGAAGGTGTGTGCATCGCACGCAACAACGGCACTGGCATTGCCGGCTCCTTTACAGTGCGCAAGATTTCCTTCGGCGAAGGTGTGGAACGTGTGTTCCCGCTGCACTCCACCAACATTGACAACATCACAGTCGTGCGCCGCGGTCGTGTGCGTCGCGCCAAGCTCTACTATTTGCGCAGCCGTCGCGGTAAATCGGCACGTATCACAGAGAATTCCAACTACAAGCCGCTTGCGGCAAAAGACGCGTAAGGAGCTTATCCCGTGAAAGCTGATACCCATCCCGAATATCACACAATCAACGTCAAAATGACTGACGGCACGATCGTGGAAATGAAGTCGACATGGGGCAAGGAGGGCGACCAACTGTCGCTTGACATCGACCCGTCGGTGCACCCTGCCTGGACCGGCGGCACATCGCGCTTGATGGACACAGGTGGTCGCGTTTCCAAGTTCAAAAACAAATATGCAGGTCTCGGCTTCTAAGTCAGACACCCCATTGAATGAGATCGGGCCGCTCTTTTCAGGGCGGCCTTTTTGGTTCTGGCCTTGCGTTTGTTGGACCTATTCCGCAGCCGAATTGAGGAGAGATGATCTGACATATTTTTCGCGACCCGCATCGCACCCACTAGAGCTGACGCGCATTCGACAAATGTCTCATGCGAACCGTCACGCTCAATCAATCTTCAAACCAATCCAGAACCCGCTCCGACCACCCCTTCGGAGCACCATGACCGCCCTGGTGCAACAACAGATCTATTTGCCCTGACGCACAATCTGTCCAATGGCGCATCCAGTATCCGTCTTCATAACTGCTGCTTTCGGGTTGGCGATTTCGGCACCCATTGGTTTCGCGCAAAATCTTCAAAGACGCCCAAACATCACCCTGGACAATAGCGCCGTCCGCAAAAGATCGCCCTTCGAGCGGTACCGTGCGGTCATTCCATCCATGTGTGTGAAACAATTTCACCGGACCGGCACAGGAGGTCGGCAAATCATCCCAAAAGGCACCGGCCATGGGCGCATAGGCATCTGCAAACTCCGGATCGGCGCATGCTATGTCCCAGACCATGGAACCGCCGCGTGAAAAGCCACTCAGCAAAACAGGAGCCGAGCCCATCCCGGGGCGCGCACGTACATCCGAAAGCACTTCTTTGAGAAACACGATGTCATCGCGCTCAAATCGCATTTGACCGGCGCGTACGGACCAATTCCGCTTGTATCGAGCATTGGGATGGTATCCTGTTGGCGCCACAAACAAGTAGTTTCGCGCCTGCGCAGCGCGCGCCATGCCTGACTTCAACAAGCCTTTGCCCGTGCCACCACCCCCATGCAGATGCATCACAATACCCTTGGGCGTATCTGTCTGTGGCACCAGAACATGGTAATCACCGGTCGAAACGATGCAGGGTATTTCCGCACTGCCACAGGTATCGGCGGATGCATGTGCACGGACGGGCAGTCCCATCACAACAGTCAGCAGAAAAATTGAAATCCAGTTGCGCATTGAAAGCTCCACTATGCTGTGGCCATAACAGCCAGAAGGGGCGCCAACAGTCCAGTCACCTCTGCGAGAACACGGCACGCGCTGCAAATCTACCTGTGGGTTACTAAGCAGGCAGGTTTATTCGGCATTTATGCTGAAAGCCGTAGCTCTGACATCAGCCAGTGACATACCTTATCGGTCATCTTGCAACACTTTGTCCTAAAGGACATTTCCAGAGGTTCCCGACTGATGATATCTTCCCAAAACACCGAACCCCACATATAGTATCCCGCAATACAAGGTTGCACCAAGCAACTGGGCAAAGGATCGGGCAAATGGCGCATATTATCGTCGTCGGAAATGAAAAAGGCGGCGCAGGAAAGTCTACCGTTTCCATGCATGTCGCAACAGCGCTGGTCCGCATGGGGCACAAAGTCAGCGCACTGGATCTGGATTTACGCCAACGTACCTTCGGACGCTATACCGAGAACCGCAAAGCGTTTCTGAAAAATGCCGAATTGGATCTGGCCAGCCCGAACACTCACGAATTGCCCGACATCCCGGCAGACAGTTTGAAACCGAACGAAAACATCTATGATCATCGTTTGTCAGCAGCAGTTGCATCACTGGGACCAGACAATGATTTCATCTTGATCGATTGTCCCGGATCACACACTCGGCTGAGCCAGGTGGCTCATTCGTTGGCGGACACGCTGATCACGCCTCTCAATGACAGTTTTGTTGATTTCGACCTGTTGGCGCACACGGATTCCACTGGCGACGAAATTCTTGGGCCTTCGGTTTATTCCGAGATGGTTTGGAACGCACGTCAGCTGCGTGCGCAGGCCGGGCTGGCGCCGATTGACTGGGTTGTCGTTCGCAATCGCATGGGCGCACAGCGAATGGTCAACAAAGAAAAGATGGAACGCGCGGTCAGAAACCTCTCCAAACGCATTGGCTTTCGCATCGCACCCGGCTTTTCCGAACGCGTGGTTTTTCGCGAGTTGTTCCCGCGCGGGCTTACCTTGCTTGATCTCAAGGACATTGGCGTGAAACAGTTGAACATTTCCAACGTCGCCGCGCGTCAGGAACTGCGCGATCTGATGAAAGCATTGGATTTGCCCGGTGTGACCATCGACTTCTGACGCTTTACCTCACGGAAATTTCAGTTTTTTTCACAAGACGAGTAGATACCTGTCTCTCACGCAGCTGTGAGTACAGGTTGATCTCACAGACTCCTAGGCTGCCTCAGCCTATCCATTAGGGACTGGCTCACCTGACAGGAGTAAGAAATGAAATTTGTAACTAGAAACCTTTTAGCTTTGGCTGTGGCAGCCGCGGGGGCGACCTTTGCCGTCTCGGCGCATGCAGCCACCCTGAAAATTACAGTAACCAACAATCAGGCGGCTGGAGGATTATCCATCACGCCTCTATATACCGCTTTCCACGACGGCAGCTTTGATGCTTTTGATTTGGGCGGCATTGCATCGCCAGGCTTGGAACTAATTGCCGAAACAGGTGCGCCCTCTTCTATCGCGGCGGAACGCCGGGCCATTGACCCGGATTCCCAACCTATCGTTCTCGCATCCCCAGACGGCCCGCCTCCGATCCAACCAGGCGAAAGCGTATCCGGCACAATTGACGTGAATGCGTCTGAGGAACTCTTTTTCACCTTCCTTTCCATGGTCTTACCTTCGAATGACCATTTCATCGGTAACGACAATCCGCTGGCTTACCAGATCTTTGACGCCAACGGTACTTTCACTGGAAACACCAAAATCAGCGTGACTGGCGAGCAGATCTACGACGCAGGAACCGAAGCCAATGGGTTAGAGGGCGCCGCCTTTATTCAAGGCGTCGACATTGCAGACAGCCCCACAGGCGAAGGCAGAATTCAGCAAGGTTTGCCGCTTTCAAACGAGCTCTTTGGAACAGGTGTCTTGCTGGCAACGGGCGATACGTTGAACCCTGCTCTGATCGATTTCAATTCGGATCCGGGTGCCTTCAATCTGCTGACCATCGAGATCAGCAAGGTCGCACCGGTGCCACTTCCTGCAAGTGCGCCCATGTTGCTCGGCGCCTTGGGCTTTTTGGCTTGGCGCCAGCGTCGCAAAACGCGCAGCTAAAACGACAGATGAAAGGCCCAGTCATGGGCCTTTCAATTTGCCCACAACCGGCAACTGCGCCAGTTCCCGCAGAGCCTTGCGCAATACAATGAGCTCATCCGGCGCGAAGCGTTTGCTTAAAGCTTCATCATAGGTGCGAGCCACATCGCGCAAGTCTTCATAGGCAACGCGTCCCTGCGGCGTCAGGTTCAAGTGTTCCACTCGGCGGTCCACCGCATCGCGGGTTCGGGTTAGAAATCGCCGTGTCATCAATCCATGCACGGCGCGACTTATTTTTGTTTTGTGCATCTTCGACGCTTTTACGATCTCGACGGCTGTCATACTCCCATAGAGCCCCAGGTGAAAAAGCACGCGCCATTCGGTGCGCAGCATGCCGTAGCGGTCCTTGTAGACGCGCTGGAAATCCAAACTGCTCGTTTCGGCGGCTTGATTGAGCAGATAAGGTAGGAATCCCTGCAAATCGAAAGTGCTTTTGCCAGACACAGTCATGTGCTTCTCTTGTTAGTTACAAAAACAACTATTACAAGCACGCTGAGTTTTGGCAAGGGAACATGCGATGAACCAGCAAGTGATACCGACGGACATGACGCAGGCCCCGGACAGTGCCGGGACAACCTCGGGATATATGCCCGGATTTGGCAATGACTTTGAAACCGAAGCGCTGCCGGGCGCTTTGCCACAGGGTATGAACAGTCCACAAAAATGCAACTATGGGCTCTATGGCGAGCAGCTGTCAGGGACGGCCTTTACTGCACCGAGTCACCAAAACGAACGTACCTGGTGCTACCGCATTCGACCATCTGTAAAGCACTCTAGCCGATACGAGAAAATCGATCTGCCCTATTGGAAATCTGCGCCTTACGTGGACCAGAACGTGGTTTCGCTGGGTCAGTACCGATGGGATCCTGTTCCGCACAGCGGAGATAGCCTGACATGGTTGACCGGTATGCGCACTATGACGACGGCGGGCGATGTAAACACCCAAGTCGGCATGGCAGCACATATTTACCTGGTCACTGCCTCGATGAAGGACGCCTATTTCTATTCCGCAGACAGCGAATTGCTGGTGGTACCACAGGAAGGTCGGCTGCGCTTTAGTACCGAGCTTGGCTTAATTGACCTTGAGCCCAAGGAAATCGCGATCCTGCCGCGCGGTCTTTTGTACCGGGTGGAGGTGCTGGAAGGTCCCGCGCGCGGATTTGTCTGCGAGAACTACGGCCAGAAATTTGATCTGCCCGGGCGCGGTCCCATTGGCGCGAATTGCATGGCCAACCGGCGGGACTTCAAAACGCCGGTGGCAGCCTTTGAAGATCGCGAAACGCCGTCCACCGTTACGATAAAATGGGCAGGTCAGTTCCATGAAACCAAAATCGGGCACAGTCCCCTGGACGTGGTCGCCTGGCATGGCAACTATGCTGCCGTCAAATACGATCTGCGGACCTATTGTCCTGTGGGTGCAGTATTGTTTGACCACCCCGATCCATCGATCTTTACCGTCCTGACCGCCCCCTCGGGAGTTGAAGGCACAGCCAACATTGACTTTGTGCTGTTCCGGGAGCGCTGGATGGTAGCCGAAGATACGTTTCGCCCCCCTTGGTACCACAAGAACATCATGTCTGAACTGATGGGTAACATCTACGGCCAGTATGACGCCAAACCCAAAGGGTTTGTCCCCGGCGGGATGAGCTTGCACAATATGATGCTCCCACACGGACCAGACAAAAACGCCTTTGATGGCGCATCGAACGCGAAGCTCAAGGCCGAGAAACTGGACAATACAATGTCGTTCATGTTCGAGACCCGTTTTCCGCAACACTTGACGCAATTTGCCGCCAATGAAGCCCCTTTGCAGGACGATTACATCGATTGTTGGGACAGTATTGAGAAAAAGTTCGACGGAACGCCTGAGAAGAAATAGGTAAGACCCATGAGCACCGCACTTATCGATCTTTTGTTTTGGATCGGCCTCATGGCCGCCCTTTTCGGCTTGTTCCGTTGGCTGCAGGCGCGCAAGAAGCGAGACCGATCCTCAAAGGATGACTAGATGCCGCTTATGAAGAGCTGGGTCGCCAGCGCGAATGATCCCGAGACCCATTTCCCGCTAAACAACCTTCCCTACGGCGTATTTTCCAACAACGGGCACGATGCCCGATGCGGTGTCGCCATAGGCAATCAAGTCCTGGACATGGCCGCATTGGAAACCGCTGAACTTATCAGGCTCAGCAACGCTCCCGTGTTTGATTTGCCGTATTGGAATGATTTGATGGAGTTGGGTCCTGAAACATGGCAGGCACTGCGCGAAAGGCTCCATGAATTTTTGCGCGAAGACGCACCGGAACGAGCACAAGTCGCACCGCACCTGGTACCAATGGCGGACGTCACATTGCACATGCCATTGGTCGTTTCCGAATACACCGATTTTTACGCTGGACGTCATCATGCGACCAATGTCGGCACCATGTTTCGTGGGGCGGAAAATGCGTTGCCACCCAATTGGTTACATCTACCGATTGGGTACAACGGGCGTGCCAGCACAGTGGTCGTCAGCGGCACGGAAATTCGCCGGCCCCTCGGACAGATCAAGGCGCCAGAGGCCGAGAACCCAAGTTTTGGCGCTTGCGAGCGACTGGATATTGAGCTTGAAATGGGCGCAATAGTTGGCGTTTCGACGCAGATGGGCCAGCCTGTAACGGTTGCGCAGGCGGATCAAATGATCTTTGGTTATGTCTTGCTCAATGATTGGTCGGCGCGTGACATTCAGGCTTGGGAATACCAGCCGCTTGGACCCTTCCAGGCCAAAGCCTTTGCCACCTCGATCAGCCCTTGGATCGTAACCAAGGCGGCGCTTGAACCGTTCCGGACCACAACACCCGAGCGAGAAAGGGAACTGTTGCCCTACCTGAAAGAACCGGGGCCAATGCTATTTGATATTGACCTTGCTGTTTTGATTGAACCTCAAGGGGCGGCGCCGGAGGTTATTGCACGTACAAATTACAACCAGATGTATTATTCGGCAGCTCAGCAACTGACCCATCACGCATCATCCGGTTGTGCCATGAATACTGGCGACTTGTTGGGCTCCGGTACAATTTCCGGCCCGGAAAAAGATCAACGTGGTTCTCTTTTGGAACTCAGCTGGGGTGGCAAGGAGCCAATCACCTTGCAAGACGGTCAAACCCGTAGTTTCATCGAGGATGGTGACACGATGATCCTGACCGGACATGCGCAGGGTAACGGCTACAAGGTGGGTTTCGGCACTTGCAGTGGCAAAGTAGTTCCGGCCCCTTCGTTTCCATAGGGCGTTGGCAATGAGCAAATACGGACCTGGAAAAGGGGAACTTCAGTTCCGACTTGTTTTCTCAGCGCTGGGGCTGGTGCTTTTGGTCGCTGCTCTTTTTTATCGCGGGATACCTCAAGGCGCGGCCATGTTCGAAATCGTCGTGATCGCGAGCGTCTTTTTTGGCGGAACCTTTGTCTGGACCCTCAAAAAGCTTCTCCAAAGAGGATATACCGATGATCGCTAGGGGGCCATCGCCGCCCAAACCTCAACTTCGACCACAAACTCAGGGCGCGTGAACCCCGAAACGATCATCAGTGTAGAGGAAGGCAGTACATTTACCTTCGCCAGAAAAACATCTCGGGCGGCCATATATCCCTGCATGTGCATGCGGTCAGTCACGAAAGCGCTCACGTGAAAAACTTCGGCCGGTCCCATACCCGCCTCTCCCAAAATGTCCAGAATATTGGCAAAACAAATTTGCGCTTGCACCTCGGCCCCCGAAGGAACTGTGCCATCCTGCGCCATCCCCAATTGACCGGACGTGCGAACGATACGCGCGCCGGGTGGCAACTCGACGCCGTGCGAATAGCGCGCAAATGGCGGCGCAATACTCTTGGGTGAAAGGGTCTTCATTTCAAACTCCGATGTGAGTGCCGTTTTGATATTGCTCAATGAAACTCTGGTAGCAAACCGGAAATCGAACCGATCGAGCAAAAACACCAGTGGGCTGAACAAATGTGGAAAAGTCCCTCGCAAATCTGACTAAGCGTTGGCGAATTGGATCGTAAACGCTATCCGCGAGAGAATCGGTTTTTGGGAATAGGCGGTCATTTTCTTAGGACAGATGATTCCCGAGACATTGTGAGTTGGCTCATCAACCGGTTTCGCATTTTGACAATTGCCAATTCAACGAAAGTTTGCGGAACCTCGCCGACCACTTTCGAGCCAGATTAGTCAAACCTACGGCAATCAAACCGCCCGAAAATCAAGGTGTATAGACGACATAGAGAGTCCGAATTGCGTCTCATTCTGTCATTTTCTATCTCTGATCTGGCATTGTTTGGTCGACCCGAACTACTACGACACGTTTACGTGCCTGCTTTAATGAAGGTCGAAATGATATGATAACGTGTCCCCTTGGGTCTCATACAAGTCACACCATGCCATAGGGTTGACGCCTAACGCTCGACGATTGAAACTCCATGGGTCTCCTAAAGAGCGACGAGAAAGCAGAAAAACTGCGCCCCTAAGCCGAAACCAATAGTCGGCACCACGCGCCATCTGGACGCGTAGCAACAGAGAGGAAGAAAATGACATTTTTGACACGTACCGGCAAACCACTGCCGAAGGCAATTGTGGCGTCTGCCGCGAAACTGGGCACGGATGCCGTCAGTCGCCGCGAGTTTCTCGCCACAGCAAGCGCGTTTGGCGCAACGGCAGCCACGGCCTACGCTATGATCGGCCTCGCGCAGCCCGCACAAGCAGATGGCCACCAGGAAGGTGGCACGGTCCGCATGCAACAAGAAGTGCGCGCGCTGAAAGATCCGCGCACCTACGACTGGTCTCAAATCGCGAATTTCACCAGAGGTTGGCTGGAGTATCTGGTCATCTATGAAAACGACGGCACGTTCACGCCAGCCTTGTTGGAAAGCTGGGAAATCAATGATGACGCGACCGAATATACCCTGAATGTGCGTAAGGGTGTCACATGGAACAACGGTGATGAGTTTACCGCCGAAGATGTTGCGCGTAACATTACCGGCTGGTGTGACAAGGGGTTGGAAGGCAACTCAATGGCGGGTCGTTTCAGTGTTTTGATCGACGAGGCGACAGGTCAGGCCCTGGAGGGCGCAATTACAATTGTCGACAGCCATACGGTCAAAATGATGTTACCCCGTCCGGACATTTCTCTGATCGCAGGCATGGCCGACTATCCAGCCGCCATAACGCCAGCTGGCTTCGTTGCCGACACAATGCTGGACAATCCAATTGGTACAGGACCGTATTTGCCGGAAATGCTCGAGGTGGGTGTAAAGAGTGCTCTCGTCAAAAATACTGAACACACGTGGTGGGGCACAGAGATCTTTGGTGGACCCTACATCGACCGTCTCGAATACATCGACTATGGCACCGACCCATCCGCTTTCGTGGCTGCGGCAGAAGCCGAGGAAATCGATGCGCTTTATACTATCGAGGGCGATTTCATCGACATCTTCTCCACTTTAGATGGTTGGGTGGAGAATTCGATAGCAACAGCCGCTACGATTGTGATCCGTCCGAACCAATTGGCCGAAATAGATGGCGTAAGGCCTTACGAGGACAAACGTGTCCGTCAGGCGCTTGCCATGGCCGTCGACAATGCCGTACTTTTGGAATTGGGCTATGGCGGTCGTGGCATTGAAGCGGAAAACCACCACGTCGGTCCGATGCATCCTGACTATGCTGAATTGCCACCACGCAAAGTTGACCCAGCAGCCGCCAAGGCGCTGATGGATGAAGCAGGCATGGGCGACTATGAGCATGAGCTTTTTTCGATTGACGATGCCTGGCGCAAGGACACGACGGACGCGGTAGCGGCGCAACTGCGCGACGCAGGTATAAACGTTAAACGTACCATTCTACCGGGCTCCACGTTTTGGAACGATTGGACCAAATACCCGTTCTCGTCGACAAACTGGAACCACCGCCCCTTGGGCGTCCAGATTTTGGCGTTGGCCTATCGGTCCGGCGAAGCCTGGAACGAATTCGGATGGGCAAATGCTGAGTTCGACAAGATGCTGGATGTCGCCCTCGCGACTGCCGATGTAGACGAGCGCCGCGCATTGATGAAAGACATGCAGGCGTTGATTCAGGAGGAGGGTGTCACAATCCAACCCTATTGGCGATCGCTGTATAACTTCACCAAAGAGGGGCTGATCGGTGCCGGGCATCACATCGCCTTCGAATACCACCCGGCCCGCATGGCTTGGACCTAATCCGTCTGATATGCCTTGGGGTCGCGCAAAGCGCGGCCCTTTTTTTGTCCTCAACAAACGAAATCTAACATGGAAACAGCAGTTTTGGTGGCTCAGACGATCGCAACAAGCGCTATCGCTGCTTGGTTGACATTGGGACTACGCGATAACCTGCTGTTCCCTTCTGTCAATGAAACCTACACCGCCGAAGTGCTGGCCATGACGCGGCTACGCACTGAGTACCCTGAAGAGTTCAAAAAAGTTGCCCATCGCGCCATATCCAACCGAAGGACACAACGCTTGCTGTTCCAGGTCGTGGTATTTGCTGAAGCAGTCGCATGTATTTTTTTATGGATTGGTACCATTGCTCTGTTATTGAGCGTTACAGGCATTTCCAATGCTGAAACGGGTCGTGTTCTTGCTTTGGCCGGAGCGACCAGTTTTACCGCCGTATGGTCCGGGTTTCTGATTGTCGGGAACCACTTTTGCTATTGGTTCTGCCACGAGGACGCGCAAAATACACACTACCAAATGACCCTTTGGGGGCTGGCGACCATGGTTCTCATCTGCCAGCGGTAGTGTGTGCCGCATCGAATTGCACTGTGTCGCGGGACGTAAAAGTCGGTGATCTTGAGCGTCGGACAAAAGGCATTACGGTATGCTTTCCGCCTGTAGTCAGGGTTAATCCCAGAATCCCGAAAAAGCGCAATGTTTCTCGGTCGGTATACGCATACCGGTGACATCAAGTTGATCAATACCTGCTTTTGTTTGGCCGCATATCTCCTCCAAAATCGCACTTCCTGCCTTTGCAACTTCCCTTCAACGCAACTGCACTGACATCATGTTTTGCGATCGAAAAGCTGCGTCAGAAAAACACCTTTTTCTTCAAGACATTGGAAATCCTGGGTAAGATAAAACGACTGAGCGCGCGCTGCGACGGCGAATACTGTGTTCCATTCTTTCTTCCGGACACTTTGCACTTCTTCAAAACAGTGG
Organism: Roseobacter sp.; assembly: GCF_045106495.1. Lineage (GTDB taxonomy): Bacteria > Pseudomonadota > Alphaproteobacteria > Rhodobacterales > Rhodobacteraceae > Roseobacter. Next base: position 105,902 of record NZ_JBGCEQ010000011.1, on the reverse strand, counting down.
ATGGAAGTTGTGACCTGGACATGTACCGTTTCTTGCCGGAGAGGACAGTTCGTCAAGAATTGACAGCAGATTTTCGCAACACAAATTCGGGCAGTAAGGCGAGATCGCATAGGTCGCGACATAATCCGTTACAATCAGTACATCCGAGGCAGTTTTGCTTAAGTACTGCCGGCGTCTCGGATCCTTCTGTCTTCATTTCTCCGGTCTCCTTTGAAAATCAGGGCCACTGGTTGTGACGCACACCAGTTACATGGTCGAGCTTTGAGCCCGCATTGATTTAGATCAAACTTCGGATCCATTTCTGGTTCCCGGTTGAACGCATAGGCGCGCGATCACAGCGCATGAAAGCGTGTTGCCCAGATCAGAACTCACCCACGTTACAGAAACCTTAGGGCATCACGCGGACCCATCGCGCAGCTTAAATCGCTGAATCTTACCAGTGGCCGTTTTAGGTAATTCATCAACGATCACGATCCAACGCGGGTATTTCCATTTACCGACCCGGTTCTTGACGTGTTCGATCAGTTCCGCTTGGAGATTCTCTGTCTCGGTTCCCTGCAAAACAATGAACGCTTTGGGCTTTTCCAACTCTTCGGGATCGCGTGCTGCGACGACTGCAGCTTCCAAGACGGTCGGGTGGCTGGCAAGAGCCTGCTCTATTTCAAAAGGTGACACCCAGATGCCCGACACCTTAAACATGTCGTCAGTGCGTCCGCAGTAGATATACCGCCCGTCAGCGCGACGTTCGTATTTGTCGCCCGTCCATGTCCAAACCCCTTCGAAGGTCGTGCGGGTTTTGTCACGCTGGTTCCAATAACCGGACGCCGCAGAGGCCCCATCGACCAACATCTCGCCAATTTCGTGATCGGCCACATCAGCGCCCGCTTCATCCACGAGTCGAACACGATAGCCGGGAACTGGCGTTCCAGAGGTCCCGTATTCGAAATCATCTGCTCGATTGCTAAGAAAAATATGCAACATCTCTGTCGAGCCGACTCCATCCAAGATCGCCACGTCAGTATGCTTCTGCCACCGCAGCCCCACATCCTCAGGCAAAGCCTCGCCTGCAGAAATACACCTTCGCAAGGGTGCCGCTGGTTTACCCGTTTTATCCATTTCGGCTACCATAGCCGCATAGAGCGTGGGCACAGCACAAAATACGGTTGGTTTTTCAGCACTAAGAGTTGCGATCATATCCTGTGGTGTGGGTCTTCCGGCAAAAATTATCGTCGTCGCTCCCACGGCCAAAGGAAATGTAATTGCATTCCCCAATCCATAGGCAAAGAAAAACTTTGCCGCCGAGAAAACCACGTCTTTGTGCGTTAGCCCCAACACATGTGCCCCATAGGTATCCGCAGTGGCCTTAAGGCTGGAGTGTATGTGTTGAACCCCTTTGGGTTGCCCGGTAGAGCCCGATGAATACAGCCAAAATGCCGTTTCATCTGCAGAGACGGCGCAGGGTGCCAGAAGATCTGCACCTTGTACAAAACTGTCGAAGCTGTGGCTGTCGCCGATATCACTTTGCCCGATGACCACGACCTCGCGGACATAGGGATTGTCGGCCAGAATCGGCGTGACCATCTCCAAAAGCGGCGCAGAAACAAAAAGAACCACTGCACGGCAGTCGCGTAAAATCGCATCATATACAGGCGTCGCCAGCAGCGTATTGATCGCAATGGGCACAACACCGCATTTCATTGCGCCAAAAAAAACCTGAGGAAATTCAATCGTGTCGAGCATGAGCAGTGCCGCACGTTCTTCTGGGCGGACACCTGCCCGCATTAAAGCACCCGCAACAACGCCGGAACCGTCTGCCATCTGTTGGAAACTCAGGCTGCGTCCTGTGACAGCCTCGCGATAGGCAATCTTGCTCCCGCGTCCTTCTTTGACGTGCCGATCGACAAAAAAACTGGCCGCATTTTCGGTCGTACTGATCACTGAATCCTCCCCAAGATCACAGGGAGACTTTGGACTGATCATGCAAATGGGGCAAGCCACGGCACAGATTTGCGGTCCACTAAATCAGTCGCAGCAGTTGTCGTGTGTCACTTCCTCGAAGCGAAATCGCGAACCAATCTATCAAAAAGCAGCGCGAACGCCAGTTTTTGGCGGGTGAACAGAATCAATTTGCAGATTCAAGTTCGCAGGCCACGTTCGAAGCATTTCGTATGCAACGCCCGATGCTGCCAGATACAACAACATACGCCTGGGTCCTTTTTTACAAACGAGCATCAGGGTTCTACGCACCGCAAGTTGAGAAGGTAGTATTGGCCTGCAACAACTCATAAACCAGACGCAAAGCGCCAACCGTCGGATCGTATGATCCATCCTTGTTTTGTCGTACGGCGTGATGCTGAAGCGACAGATCACGCTCAACACGCCGACCGCTGCAATCACTTGCATTGGCATTGGCAACCAACCCGAATTGCCGCCCCCAGGGACTGACGCAGCTCTATAAGACTTTGTGTATTATGCTTGTCGGCAATTGAATGTGGTGGCGTTACCTGGACTTGAACCAGGGACCTAACGATTATGAGTCGTTCGCTCTAACCAACTGAGCTATAACGCCATCGGAGCGTGGACTATGCCAGCCCCGCTGTGCCGTCAAGGCAGAAAGCGCGTTTATTGCTGCCGCACCGCGTCAATCATGCGCTGCACATTGTCGGGATCAGCGTCAGGCGTAATACCATGACCCAGATTGAAAATGTGGGGTCCTTTTGAAAAGGCCTTCACGATGGCGCGCGTTTCATCAACCAGCTCCTGACCCCCGGTTACCATGTGACGGCTGGCCAAATTGCCCTGAACGCATCCGTCTACCTGCACATGTTCCGCCGCCCATGCGGCACTGACTGAATTGTCCAGCGCCACGCAATCGACACCCGTTGCTTTTGCAAATCCGATGTAATTGTCACCTGCTTCTCGCGGAAACCCGATAATCGGAATGTGTGGATACCGCGCTTTCAATGCAGCGGTGATCTCACGCGCAGGCGCCAGCGCGTATTTCTGGAAAGCTTCACCTTTGAGTGACCCCGCCCAGCTATCGAAGATTTTGACAACCTCGGCGCCCGCTTCGATTTGCGCGGCCAGGTAATCAATTGTGCCTGCGGTGATCCGTGCCAAGAGAGCCTCAAAGAGCGCGTTATTTTCCTGACGCAGCGCGTGTGCCGGACCCTGGTCCGGAGTGCCCTGGCCAGCAATCATATATGTTGCCACGGTCCAGGGTGCGCCTGCAAAACCAATCAATGTGGTCTCAGCAGGCAATTCGCGGCGCAAGATACGAACTGTTTCATAAATCGGGTTCAGCGTTTCATGAATGTCTTCCACCGGTCCAAGCTTGTCGAAGTCTGCCTGGCTCTGGATCGTTGAAAGGCGCGGCCCCTCACCGGTTACAAACCAAAGTTCCGCCCCAAGCGCTTGAGGCAGAAGTAAAATGTCTGCAAACAAGATCGCCGCATCGAATCCATACCGACGTATCGGTTGCAACGTAACTTCCGCTGCAAGATCGGGATTGTAGCATAAGGAAAGGAAATCCCCCGCTTGCGCCCGTGTCGCCTTGTATTCCGGCAGATATCGACCTGCCTGACGCATCATCCAGATCGGCGGGGTGGCAAGGGTCTCGCCTGCAAGCGCGCGCAGAATCGTTTTTGTCGGGGCCATGGGTGTCCTCATTTTCTTCTGATCTGTTGGTCGGGCGCAGCGCAGCGGTTGTCAAGAGACTGACGGGTTGTCAGGATAAATTGACGCGCTTAAACAGAGACCCATGACAGTGAAACTTCCCTCTCCCGCATCCCCGCTGAAAATCGGCACACGTGGCTCGCCTCTGGCCCTTGCGCAGGCCTATGAGACACGTGGTAGGCTCTCTCAAGCATCTGATCTTTCAGAGGATTGTTTTGATGTCGTTATCATAAAAGTGACCGGAGATGCCATTCAGGATCGTCCTCTAAAAGACATCGGTGGCAAAGGTCTTTTCACCCGCGAAATCGAAGAAGACTTGCTGTCAGGAAAAATTGACATTGCGGTTCACTCGATGAAGGACATGCCGACCGTGCAACCAGAAGGTTTGGTTCTAGATACCTATTTGCCCCGTGAGGATGTACGGGATGCATTTGTGTCGCCAAATCTATCCAGCATCGAAGATCTGGCGGCCGGCGCCGTGGTCGGCACATCGAGCCTGCGTCGCAAAGCCCAGTTGCTGAACCGTCGCCCGGATCTGCAAGTCGTCGAGTTTCGCGGCAATGTGCAAACCCGCCTGAAAAAGCTCAGCGATGGGGTCGCGGAATGCACTTTTCTCGCCTCCGCAGGATTGAATCGCCTGCACATGTCGGATGTACCCGCGACACCGATTGAACCCTCTGAAATGCTCCCTGCGGTCGCCCAGGGTGCTATTGGCATTGAGCGCCGCCAAGCGGATGAAAACACCGCTGAATTGCTTGCGGCCATTCACCACATCGAAACGGGCCAGCGTCTGGCCGCAGAGCGCAGTTTCCTGCTCACCTTAGATGGGTCCTGTGAAACACCCATCGCCGGGCTCGCTGAGCTTCAGGACGACAGGTTGCGCTTGCGTGGCGAAGTGTTGCGTCCGGACGGCTCACGAGCAATTTGCGGCACCCGCATGGGCCCGATATCGGACGGACCAGCCATGGGCAAAGAGCTTGCCGAAGAATTGCTTTCTCGAGCGGGCTCTGGGTTCTTCGACTGGCACGGTGCTTGAGACGATCATTAGGCGCCCCAAAAGCGACCCACTACCGGTTGACCTAAATCCACTTTGCCAACGGCGGTAGGCTCATCAAAACCGCATTCGCATCATGGCCTGTTTCCAAACCAAACTTTGTACCACGATCATACACCAGATTGTATTCGGCATAGAGACCGCGATGCACAAGCTGGGCCTCCTTGTCCGCGTCTGACCACTCCTGTTCGCGTCTTTTGCGCACCAGAGGAACATAGGCAGGCAGAAACGCCTTGCCAATATCCTGCGTCAGCTTGAAATCTTTTCCCCAGTCGCCTGTGCAGTGGTCATCCATGAAAATGCCACCGACACCGCGCGCTCGATTACGATGCGGGATGAAAAAATACTCATCGGCCCACTCTTTCAAACGCGGGTAAAAATCTGCGCCGTGGGGATCGAGGTGCGTTTTCTGAGTGGCATGAAAATGCGCCGTATCGTCATCATATTCGATGCAAGGATTCAGATCGGACCCACCTCCAAACCACCAGGCATGTGGGGTCCAGAACATACGGGTGTTCATATGCACGGCAGGGGCATGCGGGTTCTGCATATGCGCAACCAGACTGATACCCGATGCCCAAAAACGTGGATCTTTCTTCATGCCAGGGATGCCTTTGCGTGCGGCCATTGCCAATTGTGCCCGCTCGCCCAACGTCCCGTAGACCGTTGAGATATTGACTCCAACTTTTTCGAATACACGACCGTCGCGCATGACGCTCATCAAACCACCGCCGGCATCCGAGCCGTCCTCGCTGCTGCGCTGAGTCTCAGACACGTCAAACACACCGGGCGCTGCATCCGCAAGCGGGCCGTATGAGTGGTCCTTCTCTAGATCTTCGAAGCTCGCGACGATCTGATCGCGCAGGGTACGAAACCAGGTTGAAGCGCGGTTTTTTTCAAGTTCGAAACTGCCGGTCATAGATCATCCGATGTGTCACTTTGTGCTGACACCCTGTCTAAACCCGAATCTTGTGACGCGGAAAGAGCGAAATCCTAATGCACAGGCGCTGAAACCGCATCCAACAAGCTGCGACCACCATCGACGGTAACGATTTCACCTGTCATGAATGCAGAGCTGTCAGCTGCGAGAAACTGCACAGAATCTGCGATTTCAGTCGGCCCGGCGATGCGACCCAATGGCGTTTGTGACCGGATGTCATCACGCAATTCGCTGTTTTCCATAATGGACGCACGCAAAGAGGCACTCATCACTGATCCGAATGCGACGGCATTCACACGAATGCGTTCCGGTGCAAGCGCCAAAGCCAGAGAGCGTGTCATCTGATCCAGCGCCGCAGCCGCGATCGAGTAGCCCATAAGCTCGGGCCGGGTGTTTCTTGAGGCAATGGAACTCAAGTTGATGATGGACCCGAGTTGCCCTTCTGGCTGATCCGCGCCCTGTTTGATCATGCGCTTGGCAACCTGTTGTGACAAATGCAAGGATGTCATTAGATTTTGCTCCAACAGCAATGCCACCGACGTGTCTTCGACATTCAATGCATCGGTTGGGATTACCTGACGAGACGCGTTAACCAGTATATCCACGCGTTCAAAAGCATCAATCGTTGCGGAAACCAGATTTGCAATCGTCAGACGCTGCCGCAGGTCGCCCGCAAAATACCGAACGTTGCTGTCCTCCTCCTGATTCCCCCACTCCTCAACCAGTTTTTTCTCATCCATATCTGCGCACATGACGTTGGCCCCTCGGTCAGCAAACTGACGCGCGATGGCAAGGCCAATGCCGTTTGCAGCACCTGTTATGATCGCAGTCTTGCCATTTATTGAAAAAGACATCGATTTCCCCTTTTGCCCAAACCTACACTAGACCGATTCAGGCACGTTTGCGAAGCGGTCGACTGGCATGAAAGAGCTTGAAGCGTGGATCCGCGCCGATCTCGACCACTTTGGTGAAAAGCGTTTGCAGCGTTGCTTCATAGGGCAGATGGCGGTTGGCAACCATCCAAAGCTGCCCTTGGGCATGCAAAATCCGAGCAGCCGCGCGCATGAATTCCTGTCCAAGGCTCGGGTCCGCCGCGCGAGACGTATGAAATGGAGGGTTCATCACAACCGTATCCACTTTTTGCGCCGGCTTCCATTCTGTTGCATCCGCCCAATGAAACCGCGCACGTGGATCGGTGACATTGTGGCGCGCACAGTCCAAAGCCATATGACCGGCTTCGACCAGATGCATTTCATCGATACCCGGGCGCGTCAGCACATGCGCTGACAAAAAACCCCATCCCGCGCCCAAATCAACAACAGTTTCGCCGATTTTTTTGGGGAGAGCATCAACCAGCAAGGCTGAAGCGGGGTCAATTGCGTCGGCAGAAAACACACCCGGCGCAGTCCAGAACCCGCCCGTAGAAAGTGACGGTCCGGCCTCCCAATCGGCGAATTTCTCCGTAGCAGCGCCATCAACCCAGAACAATTTGCCATGAGATTTCGAGACCGGCCCCGCGACCAAGCAGCGTTTGCGCATGTCGCGCAAGATGCTGTCGATACCTTCGTTCTTTTGGCCATCGATCACAATTGGTCCGTCTACGCATTGCATCATCTCGGCAATGAGTGCACGTGCCTCGGTTTTGGAACGTGGCAAACAGACAATGGCGGCTGCGTAACGACATTCCGGCGCAGCAGCGGTCTCATAGCCACGGATCTTCCAGGCATCATGGTCCGGCTTGAAACCTTGCAATATATGCGCACGATCTTTCGGAACACCGCTCAGCGCTGCGGTTGCGGCCGGTTGGCAAACTGCGATGCGCCCCGCGTCCGGCCACGCCAAACCGCCCCCGTTGAGGGCTAGCGACAATCGGGCATCGATCATGCGCCTATTCTTCTTTTTCCATGGTGCATTGAAGCGGGTGCTGATGGCGCCGCGCAAAATCCATCACCTGCGCCACTTTTGTCTCAGCAATCTCATGGCTGAACACACCGACGACTGCCACGCCTTTTTTATGTACGGTCAGCATGATCTCGAAAGCCTGCGCGTGGTTGAGACCGAAAAAACGCTCCAGCACATGCACGACGAATTCCATGGGCGTGAAGTCGTCATTGAGCAACAAGACCTTGTAAAGCGGCGGGCGCTTGGTTTTGGGCTTTGTCGCGGTCAGGACTGAGGTATCACCCTCATCGTCGGAACGGTCTGCCATCATGAATGCGTCGCGGTGCATTTCTGCTCCTGATCTGCTTTTTGTCGTGGTGAGTCGTTGAGCGCTCTATATAACCTGTCTGAGCATTTAGAAAAGGGGGAGGGTCGAATGGCGCAAAAGCTCAAAGCAATCGGTTTTGATGCGGATGACACCCTTTGGCACAACGAACGCATCTTCAAGATGACGCAAGCGCATTTCGCAACGCTATTGGCCGACTATACAGACCACGCGAACCTGATGGACCGATTGTTGCAAGCCGAACGCCGCAATCTTGGACACTATGGGTTTGGTGTAAAGGGGTTCACCCTATCAATGATCGAGACCGCCATTGACGTCACAAACGGAAATGTTGCCGCCAGTGTCATTGCCGAAATTCTCGATGCCGGGCGCGATATGTTGTGTCATCCGGTCGATCTGCTGCCGCACGCAAAGGCTGCCGTGGAAAACGCGCGCGAGACGCATAGGATCATCTTGATCACCAAAGGCGATTTGCTTGATCAGGAACGCAAACTGGCGCAATCAGGTCTCGGTGACATGTTTCATGCAGTTGAAATCGTATCTGACAAGACACAAGAGGCATATGCGGAAATTTTTGCGCGCCATGGTGATGGTGCCGAGCATGGCCTGATGATTGGCAACTCTATGCGGTCAGACGTCCTGCCAATGATTGATGCCGGGGGTTGGGGTGTGTTCGTCCCGCACGGACATGAATGGGAATTGGAAAAGGCAGCCCCGCCCAAGTCAAACCCCAAGTATCACGTTTTGCCAAATCTGGGTGGCTTAACGCGGCTGATTCACCAGATCGAAGGTTGCTGACTCGCTGACTTGGCTGAGAACATCTCGCACATTTTTGCCACAATAGCTCTTTTGGGTGACCTGCCCCAATACACCGCTAAATGTAGGTTTCGCTTTACCGAAAGTTAACGCAAATACCCTAAAACAAAGGCTATATCGAACACGGTTTTTGTGTTAGCCTCTCCACATAAAGTAGCCAGTCGAGCAAATCGGCGGCATGAGGCAGAAATAAGGCAGGTTATCATGAAGGTTCGGCGCCCTATGCCGGCCCGTTACGGGCTATTTTTACTTGCAGCGCTTTGGCTTTTGGTGGTTCTGCCGCTCAGCGCCGCCGCCGCCCCTTACGCGGCATACGTCATGGACGCCCGATCTGGTAAAGTTTTGCATTCGCGCAATGCGGACACCCGCCTGCACCCTGCATCGCTCACGAAAATGATGACGCTCTATATTGCATTTCAAGCTATTGAACGCGGTGAGATTACGCTGGACACGAAGGTGAAGATCTCGCGTCATGCCGCCTCAGAGCCGCCCTCCAAACTGGGCTTGAAGTCAGGTCAGCGTATTGCCTTTCGCTATCTGATCCGTGCGGCCGCCGTTAAATCCGCCAACGATGCCGCTACAGCCATCGGCGAAGCTTTGGAAGGGTCAGAGGCCGCTTTTGCCCGCCGAATGACGCGAACTGCAAAAGCACTGGGAATGTCCCGAACGACGTTCAAAAATGCCCATGGTTTGACAGAATCAGGTCATTTGTCGACCGCACGCGATATGTCGATTTTGGGCCGACATGTGCTTTATGATTATCCTGAATACTACAACTTGTTCTCGCGCCGTTCCACTGATGCTGGCGTGCGCAGCGTGTCGAACACCAATCGCCGGTTGCTGGGCGCGTATCGCGGTGCAGACGGCATCAAGACAGGCTACACCCGTGCCGCCGGATTTAACCTTGTGGCGTCTGCAGAGCGTGGCAATGAACGGATTATTGCAACCGTCTTTGGCGGCACATCCACCAGCGCGCGGAATAAGCGAGTAGCTGAGCTTCTCGACATGGGCTTTAAGCGTGCGCCATCTCGTGTTGCGCTAAAGAAACCTCGCAAACCGGCGTATACTCCGGGACACGGTTCAACAACGGCTTCCGCCGCGAGCAAACCTATCCGTGTAAGCATGCGCCCTCGCCTGAGACCAATTGCTGACGCCTCAGCGGTGGTGGCATCGCTTGTGCAGGACACTGATCCAAGTAAAGAACCAACCGGTGCGGCTCAGGCTAGCACAAGTGGGGTTCTATCTACTGACATTACAAGCGCGCTGATTGAAGCGCAGCAAACCCCCGCAGAGCCGACACCTTTAGCCAATCAACCGAAAACGACATCTGTTTCCGGCACACCTGTTGCCACTATTCGCCCGATTATGCGCCCAACTGATCGAGTCGAACCAGAAGAGACCGTGTACGCCCAAGAAGCTGAGGTGGTGACCCGTTTGTCGACATCAGGTGGTCATCAATGGGGCGTAAACGTCGGTCGCTATCCAAGCCGCTACAAAGCGGAACGCGCCCTTGTCACCACGGCGTTGGCCGAGATGACAACACTGGAAGGCACTCTACGAAAAGTTGTCAAAAAACCAAGTGGGTTTGATGCCAATTTTCTGGGAATGTCCCGCGACAGTGCCGATCTTGCATGCCGCCGACTGGCCGCGCGCAACATGAGCTGCATGATGGTGGGTCCGTCGTCGTAATGACCACTGGCCTTTCAAGGTTTAGGCTGATCGTCCCATGTTTCACTTAGAATTCGGCGGCTGTCACCGTCGGGATCATCATATTGTCGAGACTTGAGTGTATAGAGGAACCCCGCGAGGCCCAATCCACCCAAGATCAGGGAAATAGGGATAAGGTAAGCAAGAACGTTCATCCACGCCCTCTAACACGCAATGCGTTCAGAGAAACTGTAATAGATGAAGTCGACATTGCAAGGGCAGCCATCAATGGGGTGGCCATGCCCGCAATGGCCATAGGCACAGCGACAACGTTGTAAAGCGTGGCAATGCGGAAGTTTTCCTTGATACGTTTGGTCGCCTGACGCGCCACAAGTACGGCTTCGGCAACCGGCGCCAGGTCCTGTCCCAATAACACCATATCCGACGCGGCGCGGGCGGCATCCAGAGCCTGGGCAGGGCTGATTGATACATGTGCCGTCGCCAAAGCTGCGGTATCATTCAAGCCATCTCCCACCATCAGAACACGACACCCCTTTTCTGTTAAATCCGCCACAAACGCCGCTTTTTCATCTGGCAACATATCCGCATGCCACTCAGTGACCCCTATTCGGGAGGAAAACCGCGCAACTGAATGGTGCCTGTCGCCGGACAAAAGCAAAACACGCGTGCCCAGGCGTTCCAAGGCCGCGATGGTTTCTGCGGCTCCGGGCCGTTCTTGATCCTCGAATTTCAAGGTCGTCAACACGCCATCACCCGCATCCAATGCAGCGCAAATCCCATCATCGCCAGCACTCGTTCCGATCCATTCGGGCCGCCCAAGCCGTACCACGTTTTTGTTGATGTGACCCTGTGTCCCGAAACCGGGCCTCTCTAAGAGTTCCCGCAAAACCGCAGGCCTGCATGATTTGGATTTGGCCGTTTTCGCTATGGCGCGGGACAGCGGGTGCGACGAACCTTCCGCCAAGGCAAAGGCCACGGATTGTTGCACGTCGGTGAGCTCTTCCCAGTTTGACAAAACTGGCTGGCCTGTAGTCAATGTGCCCGTCTTGTCGAAGACAACTGTATCAACTTCCGCCAGGCGTTCGAGCGCAGTTGCGTTCTTTATCAGCAATCCTCTTGAAAAGAGCCGCCCCGAAGCGGCCGTGGTTACAGCTGGCACTGCCAGCCCCAAGGCGCAGGGGCAGGTGATGATGAGAACCGCAGCGGCAATATTGAGCGAAACACGCATGTCGCCGGACCAAATCAACCATCCCAAAAACGCCAGTGCAGAAAGTATATGAACGCCGGGGGCATAGAGTTTCGCAGCGCGGTCCGCCAGTGAAGTGTATCGCGACCGGCCACTCTCCGCGACTGAAACAAGCGCCGCTATGCGGTGTAAGGACGTGTCCCGACCTACAGCGGTTGCGCGCAACGTCAAAGGGCCAGTCAGGTTTACTTCACCTGCGCTGATGACATCGCCGATTCCGCGCGTCTCTGGGAGCGTCTCGCCTGTTAGCACAGCGCGATCTACTTCCGAACGTCCTTCTGTCACGATGCCATCGACGGGAACCCTACCTCCAGGACGCACCAAAACCAGGTCATCAACACGCAAGTTCGCTACGGATATCTCTACGGCAGCACCTTCTTCAATGCGCCATGCGCGCGGTACTTCCAGTGCTGTGAGCTCTTCAGCAGCGGATCGCGCTGCTGATCGCGCGCGCGCATCCAGCCACCGACCCGCCAATAGAAAAAACGTCAAGGTTAGCGCTGCGTCGAAATAGGCATGATGCCCCGACAGCCAAGTTTCCCAAAGAGATGTCGCCAAGGCCAGCAAGATAGCCAGTGTGATAGGTACATCCATGTTCAAGCGGCCTGCCTTCAACGCGGACCAAGCGTTGCTGAAAAAAGGCTTGGCGGAAAAAGCAATCGCTGGGATCGCAATCGCTGCTGAAATCCAGTGGAACATGTCGCGCGTCGCGTCAGCGGCACCCGACCAAACCGCAACAGACAGCAACATTACATTCATCGACGCAAACCCGGCGACGGCCAGACGCATCAGCAGATCATGACCAGCCTTACGGGTCGCCGTATCGTTCAACGCGTCGGGATCGAGTTCATATACCTCAAATCCGGCGGCTTCTACCAGCGATACCAATTCCGCTGCTGTAACGTTTGGCGAGGCGTCAACATAGGCCCGCTTAAGTGTTAAATTCACCCGCGCATGTTTGATCCCTGAATGTGCGTTCAGGGCTCTTTCAACTTTCGCAATACACGCCTGACAATGGATCGTCGGAAGTGACAGCATTAATCGAGCATCCGACACGGGGTTTGCCGCAGCCTCAGTTGGCGCTGCAAGGCAACCGGGGCATGCAACCGGCGCGTTTGTAGTCAAACTGGTCACTTGGCACCTCTGGGCACGTGCAGAATGACACGTTGCTGAAAGGATGTTCCATTCTCGGCCTCCGCCACCATGCGCAAGTTCCAATTGCCTTCTGCCAATTGGGCTGGTGCCACATAGCGCTGGCCGTCAAACACAAAAGCGGGCGTCAGATCGTCACGCACATGCGTCGCACGGCCCAGCGTGGCCTCAAGCGCGGCAACTTTCACAGATTGGCCATCCGCATCTGTGATCGACAAGTACACTTCGCCGTCTTGCACCTCTGCGTGAACCGACCAGCCCAATGCGGTCTGTGCTGTGCGGTTTGCGTCAAAATTCTGACTGGCCACATAAGAGTTGCGCACTTCCAGTCCCGGGAAAGTGCTAACCGCGCTATAGGCCAGCAACAAATTGACGCCGATGATCACGCTGAATGCAGAAACAAAGATTATCGCCACATGGCGACCTGTCAAAACCCGCGTTGTTGTGGTCATTCCGCTTCTCCTTTGCCGCTGAAGCTGCTGTCTTTATACGCGCGGTCCCCATTGGTGAGGTCTTCGACCCAAAACCGCAATTCGGTGCGTTCCGCCATTGCGGGATCTGATCCCGAAGGCGCGATCAGATATACCCGTTGCAAAAAGGATGTATCCGCAGGGACGGTCACAGATGCATAAGGCGTGCCTTCGAGCTGAATGCGCAGGGTAGGATCGCCCTTCACAAACATGCGGAACAGCCGTTCTTCGCCATTCTTGTTGCGCAAGCGGATGTCATATGTGTTGCGGATAGACCCATCCGACAATGTCACAAATGTGGGGTTACGCACTGCGGCAACGGTCATTTCAATCTCGGCGCGAATGAAAAGAGCCACAATCAGGGCGATCCCGACCGATCCCCAAAGGGCGGTGTATAGAATTGTACGGGGTCGGAAGACATGCACCCAAGCAGAGCGCGCCGGTTTGCCTTCGCGCTCACTTGGTTCGTCCGAAAGGGCGATATAGTCGATCAATCCTCTCGGTTTCCCGATCCTATCCATCACGTCATCACAGGCATCAATGCACAGAGCACAAGTGATACATTCCATCTGTTGCCCGTCGCGAATATCAATCCCCATGGGGCAAACGTTCACGCAGGCCATACAGTCTATGCAGTCGCCCATCGGCTCAGTTTTGGCTTCTTCGCTGTGTTTGCGCGGCTCGCCCCGCCATTCGCGATAGGCCACGGTAACGGTGTCTTCGTCCATCATGGCCGCCTGAATGCGCGGCCAAGGGCAGGCATAGATGCAAATCTGCTCTCGCATGAAACCGCCAAACACAAAGGTTGTTGCCGTCAGAATTGCAACCGTGATGTAGGCCACCGCTGCAGCCTGTCCGGTAAAAATATCCACAAACAGGGTCGGCGCATCCGCGAAGTAGAATACCCACGCCCCACCGGTGGCAATCGCAATCAACAACCAGCTCAGCCATTTCGTGATACGCAACCGCAGTTTACGCGCATCCATCTTGGTCTGGCGGTGAAGGCGCAGCCGCGCGTTGCGATCCCCTTCGATCCAACGTTCGACCAAAATGAAAAGATCCGTCCAGACCGTTTGGGGACAGGCATAGCCACACCAGACACGCCCCAGCGCGGAGGTAAACAAAAACAGCCCCAACCCCGCCATAATCAGCAACCCGGCAACGAAATAGAACTCGTGGCTCCAGATTTCGATCCAAAAGAAATAGAACCGCCGATTGGCCAAATCCAGCAGAACCGCCTGATCCGGTAAGCTGGGTCCACGGTCCCATCTGATCCAAGGCACCAGATAATAGATACCCAGCGTGACGGCGAGGATCACCCATTTCAAGTTTCGAAACGGCCCAGAGACACGTCGTGGAAAAATCGGCTCACGCGCAGCGTAGAGGCTGGGAGGCGGTGCTTGATCGGTCACGGCGGTCCTTGCGATTTGATTACGATGCCGTCGCTGGCTTTCTTGCAACGACACCCTACTGAAAAAATGGTGCAGGCGGGTTTATTCCCCCCCGCCAAGTTGGTGCACATAAATGGACACCGCACGTATCTGAGCCTCAGACAGACGCTGTGACCAAGGTGGCATAACGCCATAGCGGCTATAGGTCACGGTCTCGGTCAGGGCTTCCGCATCTCCACCATACAGCCAAATGGCGTCTGTGAGATTAGGTGCCCCCTGCTCGCGATCACCCATCCCGTTTTCGCCGTGACAGGCAGAGCAGTTATCTGCAAAAACCTCGGCTCCAGGATCGGCCAACGTCACATCGGCATCCGCGCCCGAAAGCTGCTGAACGTAGCTCACGACCTGTGCAATTTCCTCGCTTTCCAGGATCTCGCCGAAAGCAGGCATTTCCGAATACCGCGCATCATCGTCCTCTTCGTTGCGAATACCATGCGCAATTGTGGTGTGAATGGATTCGATGTCCCCTCCCCAAAGCCAGTCGTCATCCAAAAGGTTGGGATACCCCACAAAGCCAGCGGCACCAGAGCCGTGGCACTGGACGCACCAAGTGCGGAACACGGCAGCACCTGCAGAAACGGCGTAGCCGTTCAGCTCCGGGTTGGCGGAGATCTCGGTCAGTTCAACCGACGCCAATTGTGTGTTAATGCCTGCGTTAGCCTCGTCGACGGCTGCAATTTCAGCAGCGACTTCGGCCCGTGTAGAATAACCCAACAGACCCGCAGTGGCAGAAGAAACGAGCGGCCACGCCGGATAGGCGATTGTATAGATAACACCCCAGATGATTGTGGCGTAGAAGGTCCAGAGCCACCAGCGCGGCATCGGGTTGTCGAACTCCTCAATGCCGTCCCAGACATGGCCGGTGGTGTTGGGGTCACCCTCTTGTTTAGGGGGTATTTTACTCATTTTGATGCCTCCTGATTTGGGGCGGGTCTGTCATCGTTTCTAAAGGGGATGTTGGCGGTGTCCTGATGCAACTTGCGACTGCCGGGACGAAAAACCCAAAAGGCCATTCCGACAAAAATGCAGAACAAAAGAAGTAACATCCAGCTGTCCGCGAATTCGCGCAGGAGTGAATAGGTTTCCATTTCTTGCTCCTCTATCGGCTTGCGTCAGGTGTGAAAGTCGAGAAATCAACCAAAGTACCCAACATCTGCAGGTATGCGATCAATGCATCTGCCTCAGACACACCCGGCTGGCCGTCAAAGTTGCGGACCTGTGCACCCGGATAGCGTTCCAACATTTCGTCATAGTCGCTGTCGGGGTCAGCCTGCGCGCGGAAGTCAGCATAAGCGGCTTCGATCATCTCGTCGGTATAGGGAACCCCGACCAGCGCATGGGTTGCCAGCAACTCGTCGATATGATCCGCGTCAAGCAATGTGCGTTCCAAGAAACCGTATTTCGGCATAATGGATTCCGGCACAACCGACTGAGGATCACGCAAGTGGTCGATGTGCCAGTCGTCCGAATACCGCCCCCCGACGCGTGCCAGATCGGGACCTGTGCGTTTGGAGCCCCATTGGAACGGGTGATCGTACATGGATTCAGCCGCCAGAGAATAGTGGCCGTATCGCTCCACTTCGTCCCGCATCGGGCGGATCATCTGGCTGTGACAAACATAACACCCTTCTCGGATGTAGATGTCGCGACCTGTGAGCTCCAACGGTGAGTAAGGGCGCATGCCCTCCACTTTCTCGATGGTGTTCTCCAGATAAAAGAGTGGGACAATCTGAACCAACCCGCCGATGGTTACCACCAGAAAGCTGAGCACCAAAAGCAAGGTGGCATTGGTTTCGATGAACTTGTGTTTCGAAAGAATCGACATCTGTTCCCTCCTTATTCAGCGGGGACAGCTGTACCGAGACCGGCCTTGGAAGGCGCAGCTCGGACAGTCATCCACAAGTTATAGCACATGATGAGCGATCCTGAGAGGAACAGAACGCCGCCAAGACCGCGCACCACGTACATCGGGAACTTCGCACTCACGGTATCGGCAAAGCTGTTAACGAGGAAGCCATTGGCGTCCACCTCGCGCCACATCAAACCCTCCATAATGCCGGTCACCCACATGGATGCGGCATAGAGAACGATGCCAATGGTCGCGAGCCAGAAATGCCAGCTGACAAGGCTCAGGCTGTAAAGCCGTTCGCGTTTCCAAAGGACCGGCACGAGATAATAGAGCGCACCAAAGGTGATCAACCCGTTCCAACCCAGCGCGCCAGAATGCACGTGACCAATGGTCCAGTCAGTATAGTGCGACAGAGAGTTGACCGCGCGGATCGACATCATTGGCCCTTCGAATGTGGACATGCCGTAGAATGCCAGCGAGGTCACCATCATCCGCAGAACCGGATCAGTGCGCAGCTTGTCCCAAGCGCCTTGCAGCGTCATCAGACCGTTGATCATTCCGCCCCAGCTGGGCATCCACAGGATGATCGAGAAGACCATGCCCAGAGTTGCGGCCCAATCGGGTAATGCGGTGTAGTGCAAGTGGTGAGGACCCGCCCAGATATAAAGGAAGATGAGCGCCCAGAAGTGGATGATTGACAGTTTATACGAGAAAACCGGACGTTCGGCCTGTTTCGGCACGAAATAATACATCATCCCAAGGAAACCAGCAGTCAGGAAGAAGCCTACGGCATTGTGGCCGTACCACCACTGCACCATTGCATCCTGAACACCAGAGAAGACCTGTACAGATTTGGATCCCCAGATTGAGACCGGGATGGAGATATTGTTGACGATATGCAGCATCGCAACGGTGACTATGAAGGCCAGGTAGAACCAGTTTGCCACATAGATATGCGGCTCCTTACGCTTGATGATGGTGCCGAGGAACACCGCCAGATAAGCCACCCAGACGATGGTCAACCAGATATCAACGTACCATTCAGGCTCGGCATATTCCTTCGATTGGGTCCCACCCAACAGATACCCGGTTGCCGCCAAAACGATAAAGAGCTGATAGCCCCAGAAGACGAACCATGCCAGGTTCCCACCCCAAAGCCGTGCTGCTGAGGTACGCTGTACGACAAAAAAGGAGGTTGCGATCAAAGCGTTGCCCCCAAACGCAAAAATCACCGCAGAGGTGTGTAACGGGCGCAATCTGCCGAAGTTGGCGTAACCTTCGGCCCACCTGAAGTTCAATTCCGGAAAAGCCAGCTGAAAGGCGATCACCACGCCGACAAGAAACCCGACGACACCCCAAAACGCGGTGGCAATCACACCTGCGCGCACAACGCTATCGAAATATTCATTGGTTGCGATTGGCGCCACTGGTTCATCCGTCGCACGCAGCGTGGTCAGAAACAGACCCGCAGCAATGATCATGAAAATAACCATGTGGAGCTGGTAGGAGATGTCGCGCGCGTAGCTCGCTGCAATCATCGCAAAGAGCGTAGCGATGGCAAATACGACCAGCTTCACGTAATTGAGTGTTCCGGTATTCATCGTTCCGGTGTCCCTTCCACTTTGCCCCGCGAAAACGCGAGGATGTTCGTTATAATTCTGATGTCGCCCGGAAAGCGCTTAACAACATTGATCTGCATCAAGTTCTGCGGGCTTTTTGCCTGACCTTGATCAAGGTTCACTGGAGTCCAGTAGCTATACTTCAGTCATACTTTGCAAGAAGGGACTCGAGTCATGTCTTTCAAAACTGTTTTCACCGCTATGTCGTCGTTCGACACAAGTAAATCCGCCTTGGAACAAGCGGCTCGCATGGCCGAAGCACAGGATGCCCACCTGGACGTAATGTGCATCGGTGTGGACAGATCGCACAGCAACTATTACGAGGCCGGTTCGAATGCGGTCATTATGCAGGCGGCCATCGAGCAAGCCCAGAAACAAGCCGAAGACGTGAAGGCACAAGTCACTGATTGGCTGAGCAATTCCAACCTTCGCTGGAACACGACCGCTGCGATTACGACCCTTGCAGACGCAGGCAGGCCCCTAACTCGCGCCGCGCGGTTTGCTGATTTGTGCGTTGCGACGCTGCCTTATCGAGACAATAGCCTCGCTGAAGAAAGCATGATTCTGGAAACGATGATGCTGGACGCGGGGTGTCCGACCATTGTCGCGCCGGACACTGATCCTGTTGGCCAACCTGAGCGCATGGTCATCGCCTGGAATGAAAGTGCGGAAGCCCTGCGCGCGGTTCGCGCTGCGATTCCCATGATGAAAACCGCCCAAGAGGTACATATCGCAATTATTGACCCACCAGAGCATGCAGCAGACCGATCCGACCCCGGCGGTTCGCTCGCGGTTATGCTTGCCCGTCATGGAGTTACTTGCGACATTCAGGTCATGTCGCGCGGCGGCGCCAAGGTCAGTGAACGGTTGCGCAGACATGTTACCGAAACCAACGCGCAGATGCTCGTCATGGGTGCCTATGGCCATTCCAGGTTCCGCGAGGCCGTTTTGGGAGGCGCGACACGTGAAATGCTCGAGCACGCCGCTGTGCCTGTTTTCATGGCGCATTGAGCGCTATGCGGGGTCACTTTGCCGGTTGAGTCGTGCAAAGCTGATCTCAGCTCAACATCCCACCGTCGCTGTCATCACCGGCCTCCTGCAACAACCGGTCCATATCGGGCACTGTGACGATGCGCTTGCCTGTGAGGACGATGACCCCGTCCCGCTTCAAAGCGGAGATTTGGCGACTGACAGTCTCAAGGGTCAGACCCAGGTAGTCTGCCATGGCTTCACGCGTCAGTGGCAATTCGAGTTTCAAGGCTTTGCCGGGTGGTGTCTCTCCCAGCATCGCGTCGCGCCGCGCGATGATCGACAAGAGGCTTGCGATTTTTTCACGTGCCGTTTTGCGGCCCAAGACAAGCATCCACTCCCGGGCTGCATCCAATTCATCAAGTGTCATTTCCAGCAATCGGTGTGCAATATGTGGCGTTGTGTTGATCATCTGCTCAAACGGTTTTCGACGAAAACAACACATTTTCAGGTCAGACGCGGCCGTGACCGTATAGGCCGCCGCGCCACGCCCCGGGCGGCCGACGAAATCAGACGGCAACAGCAAACCGACCATTTGTGTCCTGCCATCCTCCATGGTTTGCGTCAGTGTCGCCACGCCAGAAACGACCGACGCCACAAAATCCATATGATCACCAGCCCACATGACGGTCTGCCCTGCGGTAAAACTGCGGTAATACTTGATGTCTTCCAACAGCTCTAGCTCCGAACTATCGCATTTGGCACATACAGCCCGGTGACGAATTGGACAATCTGAGCAGGTCATTAAGGTAGGAGATACAACGTTTTGCACGTACAAATTCCATTTTGATCTGTGTCAAAGATCGATGACACTTAGCGTCTTATAGCACCAATATGCACATAACGTCCAAGCTCCCCAAGCTGGGGCTTTTTGACGCGATGATCCCGCGTTGCAAAAGTTACCTCAATGTGCCTCAGCTTAATACTAGCATTGGCGGTGAACAGATGCAGTCGTGGGCCGAGGCACAGCCTCCTAGCAGCCGAGCATCGCTTTAGGCGCATATCCCGTTTTGTCGCTAATTGTGCTTGTTTTGCGCCTGTCGCATGCAGGGCACGCGTAGTTTGTCGGCTAAATCAGCCTATCTCGGCGTCCTGCCAAAAGAGATCGGGTTGCTTGGCGACAATCTGCCGGAAGAGCTGACGCCAGGAAACATGCATTGGAGCCGCGGAACGCCAACTTTGATGCCCTCGCAAATAATCAAAGCCTTAGAAGTCGCGAGTTACAGAAACCTGCCCGCTGCCGAAGACCTTGAATTCTGCCTCGAGATCGATCCCGAGGAGACCGGTTTGAAACAAGTTGAGGCCCTCGCAGAGGCGGGAATGACGCGGGCCTGCATTGGCATTCAGGGCTTTGATCCGGAAATCCAACACTCTATTGGGCGCAGTCAAGGTTTGGAAGTGACCCGCGGTGCCGCTTAAATGGCGCGATCCGCCGAAATCTGCGACCTGAATGCCGAAACACCGTTTGGTCTCCCGCACCAGCAAGGAACGCAAATTGCCACATCGGTCCAAAAGTTCATGACGTTGAACCCCGATTGTAATGCGCTTTTGGGGTATGCTCATGTGCTGCAGATCGCACGCTGACAATGCATGATCCCAAGTGATACGTTCCCCATTCCGAAAAAACGACTGAAGCTCTTTGAAATAGCGCGCCACATATTCGAATGGTGTGGTTATAATCAGAGAAGTATTGATCATTTCGCAGCACCCGGCGACAGCCTCATGACTTCAGGCAAATCCGGGCAACTGAGAAACGGTTTTCAGCGGTCCACGGATAATTCCGTTACTGCCTTGATCCAGTTGGGCGCAACCGCCATTTGCCGTATCCGCAACGCTAAGCGCAGAATGCGACCGCGACATGAGATTATGTAAAAGCGATCCTGAAAGACGAGTTGCAATCGCCCGCGGACATCGTTTTGCAGGATATGACAAGCTACGTGCCCGGATCATCGAGGCGATCATGTGTGATCTTCAGGAGCCACTCAAAGACATCGACACTTAATTCCGGCAATCCGGCCCAAATGTCAGGAAAACATTGGAGGCATGGTCACTGCAATTCGGCGATATGGTGCGCTGCACGGAGGAAGGACTGTCCATCAGACCAGACGCGCGCCCACTGGCACGCATCATTACCCGTCATTTTGACGCCTACAGCGTTTCTGTCGTGCATCCCGCATCAGAAATTAGAAGCGCGGGCAATGTCAGGCCGTCGCTTGCAACAGTGTTTGTGTGTATTCATGCGACGGCGCGTCGAAGATGGCATCGACATCGCCCGCTTCTATCACATCACCGCGTTTCATCACCATCACCTTATGCGACATGGCGCGAACCACTTTCAGGTCATGACTGATAAAAATGTAGGCCAGCCCATATTTCTTCTGCAGGTTGCGCAGCAGATCAACAATCTGCACCTGAACTGTCATATCCAGCGCGGATGTCGGCTCGTCCAGTACCAGAAGTCGGGGCCGCAATACCATGGCGCGGGCAATGGCGATCCTTTGACGTTGACCGCCTGAAAACTCATGCGGGTATCGATCCATCGTCGCTGGGTCGAGACCCACTTCGATCATCACATCGCGCACGAGTTCGCGCGCATCCCGGTCGGCATCCACATTGTGAATACTCAACCCTTCCGAGATGATCTGCGCGCAGGTCATACGCGGGCTCAGGCTGCCAAAAGGATCCTGGAAAACGATCTGCATGTCCTTGCGCAGCCCACGCAATTGTCGTGTTGACCATTGGCGCACATCCTGTCCCATGAAAACAATCTGACCCTCGGACGCGATCAGCCGCATGATCGCCAACGCCAATGTGGTTTTGCCCGATCCGCTTTCCCCAACGATCCCGATTGTCTCTCCAGCACGCACGGTCAGACTGGCGTCATTCACCGCCTTGACGTGGCCAACGGTGCGGCGCAACAGCCCGGCCTGTATCGGAAACCAGATCTTGAGATTCTCTGTCTTGGCAATCACTTCCGAATTGGCAGGAACCGGTGCAGGCGCACCCGAAGGCTCCGCTCCCAGCAACTTTATGGTATACGCGTGTTGAGGGTTGTCGAATATGTCTCCCGTCGGACCCGTCTCAACGATTTCGCCGTTCTGCATCACACAGACGCGATCGGCGATGCGCCTTACAATACCCAAATCATGTGTAATAAACAGCAATCCCATGCCCAAGCGGTCTTTTAGATCTTTGAGCAAGTCGAGTATTTGGGCCTGGATCGTCACATCAAGCGCGGTTGTCGGCTCATCTGCAATCAAAACATCCGGTTCATTGGCCAGCGCCATGGCGATCATAACGCGCTGACGTTGACCCCCTGAAAGCTGATGCGGATAGCTGCCAATGCGGGTTTCGGCGTCTTGAATTCCCACTTGTTCCAACAATTCAAGGATCCGCGCGCGCGCACTTGCGCCTGCCAAACTTTGGTGCAGAGCCAAGCTTTCCCCAAGTTGCTTTTCGATGGTGTGCAAAGGGTTCAGCGAAGTCATCGGCTCTTGAAAGATGAAGCTGATGTCATTGCCACGCACCGCGCGCAACTTGGCTTCGGTAGCCCCGATCATTTGCTCACCGTCATAGGTTACCGATCCGGACACTTCTGCACTCTCACCAAGCAGCGACACCGTCGAAAGAGCCGATACCGATTTACCAGAGCCGGACTCGCCCACAAGAGCCACAGTCTCGCCTCGTTCGACAGCAAAGCTGACACCTTTGACTGCTTCGGTTAGCGATCCGTCCTGGCGGAAACTGACACGCAGATTCTTGACGTCCAAAACAGCGCTCATGCCAGCTTACCAGTGGTCTGCATCATGAAAATGTCTTTCGAGGGTCAAAAGCATCGCGGATGCCTTCGAAGATGAAAACCAGCAAGGACAACATTATGGCAAAGGTGAAAAACGCAGTGAACGCCAGCCATGGCGCTTGCAGATTTTGCTTGGCCTGCAGGGTCAACTCGCCCAGTGACGGTGCCGAGGACGGCAGCCCAAAGCCCAGAAAGTCGAGGATCGCCAGCGTGGAAATTGTGCCCGTGATGATGAAAGGCAACATCGTCAACATTGCGACCATGGCGTTGGGCAGCATGTGCCGAAACATGATGGTCACGTTGCTTACGCCAAGCGCACGGGCTGCGCGCACGTATTCCAGGTTCCGGGCGCGCAGGAATTCAGCGCGTACCACTCCGACGAGTGAGGTCCAGCTGAAGAGCACCAACAAGAAGACCAGAAGCCAAAAACTGCGCCCCAGAATGGCGAACATGATGATGATTACATAAAGCGAAGGAGTTGAGGACCATATCTCGATGATCCGCTGAAAGATCAGATCGGTCTTGCCCCCGAAAAAACCCTGTACAGCGCCGGCAATGATGCCAATGAGGCTCGCAGCGCCGGTCACAAGAAGTGTGAAAAAGATCGATAGTCGGAAGCCATGGATCACACGCGCCATCACATCGCGTTTGGTGCCATCGGTGCCCAGCACGTTCTGTCGATTGGGCGGCAAGGGTGCAGCGCCCGGGCGGTCAACGGCGGTGTTGTAGGAATACGGGATCAGTGGCCAGATTGCCCAGCCTTTCTCAATCGTCTCGCCGTCGACAATGCCGTCCTGCGCGTCTTCAAAATAGCCTTCAGGGTCATCAAAACACAGATCAAGACCACCGGTTTCGATCAGGCATTTGACTTCCGGGTCACGGTAAACTGCTTCGGTCTGGAAATCGCCGCCGAATTCTGTCTCCGGATAGAAATTCCAAATCGGCGTATAAAAGGCGCCCCGATACTGCACCAGGATCGGTTTGTCATAGGCAATGAATTCTGCCATGAGCGATAGGCCGAACAGCACCGCAAAAATCCACAAGGACCAAAACGCGCGGCGGTTGCGCTGGAAGTTGCGCCAACGGCGTTGATTAAGCGGGGAAAGCGCCATCAGCCTTCCCTCCGCTCAAAATCAATACGTGGATCCACAAGCACATACATCAGATCCGAAATGATCCCGACAATCAGCCCAATCAATCCAAAGATAAAGAGCGTCCCAAAGACAATCGGATAGTCCCTTGCCACGGCCGCCTCAAATCCAAGTCGTCCAAGGCCATCGAGACTGAAAATCGTCTCAATGATCAACGAGCCGCCAAAGAACACGCCAATAAACACCGCCGGAAAACCTGCGATCACGATCAGCATCGCATTGCGGAAAACATGGCCATAGAGAACGCCGCGTTCCGGCAAGCCCTTGGCGCGGGCTGTGATCACATATTGCTTTTTGATCTCGTCGAGGAAGCTGTTTTTGGTCAACAGCGTCAGCGTTGCAAAAGCCGAGATGGTCGACGCCAGCACCGGCAGGGCGATGTGCCAGAAATAGTCCGCGACCTTACCCAGCGGGCTCAGCTGGTCGAAGTTGTCAGATGTCAAACCGCGCAGCGGGAAAATCTGCCAATAGGATCCACCCGCAAAGAGTACGAGCAGCAGGATGGCAAACAGAAATCCCGGGATCGCATAGGCCGCGATAATTGCTGCAGACGTCCATGTATCGAAGCGGCTGCCATCCTTGACGGCCTTGCGAATGCCCAGAGGGATTGACACCAGATAGGCAATAAGTGTGGACCAGAGCCCGAGCGTAATGGACACAGGTAGCTTTTCCTTGATCAGGTCAATGACCGAGATGGACCGGAAATAGCTCTCGCCAAAATCGAACCGCATGTAGTTCCAGATCATGTTCAGAAATCGTTCGACGGGCGGTTTGTCGAACCCAAATTCCTTTTCCAGCTCGGCTATGAATTCAGGCGGCAGCCCACGTGCACCCACGTATTGACTGTCATTGCTGGGCAGTTCTGAGTTGCCGGCGTCGTTTCCAGCCCCAGCGAATCCGCCAAAAACATCGCCGCCACCTTGCGCGCGGGCAATGGCCTGCTCCACAGGTCCGCCGGGAACAAATTGGACCAATGCGAAGTTGATCAACATGATCCCCAGGAGTGTTGGGATGATCAGAATAAGCCGTCTGACAATATAGGCGCCCATGGTTGGCTATTACCTCAGTGCACCGGCGGCGCGCAAGGCGTCCGCCTTGTCCTGATTGTACCACCAGAAATCAAGCTGACCCAACGCGTAAGTCGGGATTTCCTCCGGATGTTCGAACTGATCGTAGTAGGCCACCCAAAAGCTGTCATTGTACCATGCGGGGATCATAAAGAATTCGTATCGCAGCGCGCGATCCAATGCCATCAAGGTAACGTCCGTTTCCTCCTTGGTCTCCATCCGCTGAGACGCTTCGATGATTTCATCAACCAGCGGACTGGCGAGCCCGGCCGGGTTGAACACCGAGAACGCTGCCGCCTCAGAGCCATAGAATTGTTGCAGGCCGCCTCCAGTGCTGAGGAACGGGATATATTGATCATAAACCAGATCGTAGTCCCGATCCCGCTCGCGGCTGGTGTATTGCGATGCATCGACCGCTTCCAGCACTGTTTCAATGCCCATGGCTTCAAGGTTTGACAAAAAATTCTCGACCACCGCGCGCAATGTGGATGAGCCTGCCGAATTGATCAGGAATGTAATTTTGAGAGGCTGGTCCTGAGCATCGCGCCTTTCCCCGTCTGCGCCGACCGCCCATCCCGAGTCGTCCAGAAGCTTCATTGCGCGCCGCAGATTGCGCCGGTCCAATAATCTATCTGCGCTGGAAGTATGTGGCATACGCGCTTCTGAGGTCAGCATTTCTTCGGGCACAAGATCCCCCAAAGATTGCAAGAAAGCCAGTTCGTCGCCTTCCGGTGCGCCAACGGCCATCAGGTCTGTGTCCTGAGTGAAAGACGCACGCGGTTTGAAAAGGCCAAACTGTAGCGACTCGTTGGTCCACTCAAAGTTGAATCCCAGCGCAACGGCTTCACGAACGCGGCGATCTTTGAAGATTTCGCGCCCGAGATTGAATACAAAACCCGTGGGTGTCGGGGGCGCTCCATCCGGCAATTCCTTTTTGATGATTTGCCCATCGTTTACCTTGGGAAAATCATACGCCGACGCCCATTGGCGCGAATTGCCTTCTGTTCGGAAGGTATATTCGCCCGCTTTGAACGCTTCGAAGGCTGCGTTTTCATCTCCGAAATACTCGACCCGAATAACATCAAAGTTGTTTCGTCCGACGTTGAAAGGCAGATCTTTGCCCCAATAGTCAGGGTTTCGTTTGTAAACAATCCGGCGATTTACATCGATTGTATCGATCATATAGGGACCAGATCCCGGCGAAGTCGTCAGGCGACTTTCGTCCAGCCGAGCGCCGGTTTCTTCGTACCATGCCTTCGACCAGATCGACATTCCGCCCACGACCTCAATCAGGCTGCGTCGCGAAATACCGGGCGTGAACGAGTACTTGATCGTATGATCGTCAATGACTTCGATGTCGGTGATGCGTTTGCTGACCGCATCTGCATAAGACTGAAGCCCCTGCTCCAAGATGAGTTGCTGACTGAATGCTACGTCATGAGCCGTAAGCGGCGTACCGTCTGAAAACCGTGCCTCGGGGCGCATGTAAAAAATGACCCAGTTACGGCCCGCATCATACTCCAGACGCTCGGCGACCAGACCGTAGTACTCCGCATACACATCTGCAGGTGCAACAGTACCGCCGGTGCCCTCCCCCAAAAGGCTTTCATACATGATTGTGCTGAGCGCGCCGCCTCTGCCTTTTCGAGTGTAGGGGTTCATGGAATCAAATGTTCCCAGCGCAGAAAAGGAAATCTCGCCCCCTTTCGGCGCATTCGGGTTCACATAGTCAAAATGTGGATAGTTTGGCGGGTAGCTGAGATCTCCATAGAAGGAATAACCGTGACTGGAAACGATGTATTCCTCAGCCCGCGCGAGGGTTGTCCAAACTATGACTAGCGTGAAGACCAGAAGCCCCAAACTCAACGACAGTCTGTGAGTAATTGAAGATATGGACTGCGTTCGGCTCTGCGGGCGTATCATCTGGCGTATCCTCCGGTCTGGCGCCGTGTGCTCCGGCGTCTTGCTCGCTCAGGATGTAAGCTAACGGGACGCCTTGCCAAGTTACAAGTTGCGAAAACGTGATCCGATGTACGATTACTGCTTCTGCGCAACAAAAAAGCCGCTTGCGGACCAGCAAGCGGCTTTTTTGTTAACGTCAGGTTAATTTTAGTCGTCCAGGCTATCGAGATAGGCGATCAAGTCTGCCCGCTCCTCAACCTTTTTCAGTCCCGCAAAGCTCATGGATGTGCCCGGAGCATAAGAAGACGGCTTTTCGAGGAAACCGTTCAAATTGTCTGCCGTCCAAGCACCTTCCATCGAGGCCAATGCGTCAGAGTAGCTGAAACCATCAACGGCGCCCTTTTCACGATCAACGACGCCATAGAGGTAAGGCCCTGTGCCATTCTCGCCTTCGACTATCTTGTGGCAGGCCGAACATTTGCGGAAAACCTTGGCGCCATCTTCGGCGCTGGCAGATGCCATGATTGTGGCAAAATCCACTTCTTCAACTTCAGCAACTTCGTCACCACCTTCGACTTCGATCACGTAAGAAGCCTCTCCATGGCCGCCGACATGGAAGAGCTCTTCCCCCATCCACTTGCCAAGAAGTAACACAAGCAGTGCGCCACAGATGCCGCCGGCTGCTTTGGTGAAGGTCATTGTATCAAACATGGCTATTAAGTCCGTTGCTGAGTGTCTTCGCGCTATCTATTGCTTCACCTTCTTGGTGGCAAGGTGTACTTACCGCGACCAATCGACCTCGCATAGAAGAAAAATACCAAGGACCCCTTAATGAACGCTGCATCTCCTGTTCGTATCGCCTTTCAAGGTGAATTGGGTGCCTATAGCCATGAAGCCTGCCTGAATGCGCGGCCGGATGCAATTCCTGTTCCTTGCCGGACATTTGAAGACGTGGTTCGGGCGATGCATCGCGGTGATGCCGATCTCGCGATGCTCCCTGTAGAGAATTCGACCTACGGGCGCGTAGCGGACATTCACTCCCTGCTGCCAAGGTCCGGCCTGCACATCATCGAAGAGGCATTCGTTCGTGTGCGCATCAACCTGATGGCCCCTGCCGGGACTAAACTGTCTGATATAAAACATGTTCGCGCCCACCTTGTTTTACTGCCACAAGCACGCAGTTTTTTAAAACAGCACGGGATCACCAGTGAGGCCGCAGCCGACAGTGCAGGTGCCGCGGCAGAATTGGCGCAAAGCGGCGAAAAAGGTGTCGGAGCTTTGGCCAGTGCTGTGGCTGCAAAAATGCACGGTCTGGACATAATTGCCCGTGACATCGAGGACATGCAGCACAACACCACGCGGTTTTTGTTGATGGCACAAACGCCAGATACATCTCGTCGGTCAGAAAAAATGATCACGACATTCGTTTTCGAAGTGCGCAATATTCCCGCTGCGCTTTACAAAGCAATGGGTGGGTTTGCGACCAATGGGATCAATATGACCAAGCTCGAAAGCTATATGGTGGGTGGATCTTTCACGGCGACGCAATTTTACGCAGACATCGAAGGCCATCCGGAGGATCCGGGTGTCAAACGCGCTTTGGAAGAACTGGATTACTTCACCAACATGATCGAAATTCTGGGCGTTTACCCGGCGGACCCAGGGCGCAATTAAGCCACACCGCTTTGATTGCAGCTGCGACGTCGCAGGCAGTTGAACTTTGTCTGTCCGCAGCACTGGCCGTCTGAGCGTGTAATTGGCGTGCAACCCTGGTTTTTATGCTGGTCTCAGCGATGCTGAAATGCGTGTATTCTCGTATGGATAGTAGTGTCGTTTTACCGATGATCCGGTAAAAAACGCGCAACGAATTTCAGCTGATCGACACAAGCGCGGCGTGCTTGAGACGAAAGTCCCGCTCACCAAATTGCGCACAAAGGGCAGCCAACACCGAGCGCGCTGAGACAATTTAGTCAGCCATACAAAAGAAAAGGATCAAGCTTTGCTATTGTACTGTTGTTCCAAATCTTTGAGGTGCCGTGCCACGCGTTCCTTGAACCGATGCGCCAGACTTGCCTTTGTCAGTTTCAGAGATCTCAGCAAAAGGCGCATGGCCACCGTCTTTGGCCGGACTTCGACGCCGACGGCAATCCGCGTCCTGGTTTCCGAGAGAGCTGTCAGATCGACCTGGGTCTCACCCTGAAGCCCTTGCGAAACCATATCCAATACAATGCCATTTGGTGGGTCGTATTTGATCATTTCCATGTCCAACACGCGCCCCTGCCCTCGCATTACGAACTGTGTCTGCCATTTCATACCCACGCCGGGCACTGGCAAGTCATCCAAGCGCTGTACGGCGGCCCCACGTCGAACCGCCGCAGCCTCGAGATCTTCAAACGTCGACAACATTTCAAAAACATCCGAAATCGGGCGATCCATATCCTCTTGGGTTGAAAATTTCATGTTGCCGCCTGTTTTGGCCTGTCGCGAGAGTGTCGGGTCAATCCAAACGATCCGCAAGCCAGTTTTCCAACAAAAAGCGGGCAATCGCACCCTTGCGCGCAGGCAATATTTTTGGGTGTTCACTTGCAAAAATCTGCATCATCTCTTCTCGATTGACCCAGATCGCGTCTTCGATCTCGATCGGGTCTATGGTGATTTTGTTGTTCAAGGCCTCTCCCGCGCATCCGAACATCAACGAACTTGGAAAGGGCCAGGGCTGGCTGGAAAGATAGCGCACCGCACCCACACTAATGCCTGATTCTTCGAAGACCTCGCGGCGCACGGCGGCTTCGAGAGTCTCTCCGGGTTCAACAAAACCTGCCAGCAAGGAGTACATGCCCTCGGGCCATCCCGGCGATCGCCCCATCAGAACCGAGTTGCCGTAAGTGATCAACATAATCACAACAGGATCAGTTCGGGGGAAGTGAGACGCGCGGCATACCGGACATTTGCGTTGCCACCCGCCTTGGCTCATTTCGGATTTCTCACCGCATTTTGAACAAAACATGTGACTTTCATGCCACCCAAAAACAGCCTTGCCAGTTGCAGCAAGTTCCGCGTCCCGCGGTGTCAGCCAGGTCATGACCCGCCGCAATTCAGCAAAAAACATCGTGTCCGGCAACTTCGGGTGAAGTTGCTCTGACGGATCCAGAAAACCACCCAGACTGTCCGGATCAAGATCATCTGGTTCCCAAGTTGACAGATCAAAGGCAATGCGTGCAGCGCCCTCTTCACGACCAAGGAAAATCGTCTCGGTACGTGCCTCGGACAATACTGGGTGGTCTAGCGGCAATTGCACCAGGCTGGTTGGTGTGTCGCTCGAAATCAACGGTTTGCCGCGCCAAAAGAGAATGGCCCGGGCATCAGGTTTGCGACGGATGGCTTCAAGCTGGTCCGGGTTATCACGTATTTCGCCCGCACGATCCAAATTCGAACCGCCAAAAGTCACCGTCTCCGCGTGTTTCATCTGTTCCCTCGCTTTTGCCGAAACGACTGGCATGCGGCTTACAATCTTGCAAGATCAAAGCAAAAGGTTCGTCATCTCTGGCCTTGCCAACTTGCACGCGATCTGATGCATACTAGTTCGTGTTGAAGTTGAGAATTCTTAAGGCTTTAAAGAGGTGATCCAGATAGACTTCGCGTCCGATCCAACCGCTGCGCGCCCGGAGATTTGTCTGCGGTTGTTGGCGACAAGCGATCTGCACATGCAGTTGATCGCATATGATTACGCCAATGATCAATTGACAACGGGTGATAGTCTGGCGCGCCTTGCAACCGTCATTCGTCAGACAAAAGTCGAGGCAGAAGCAAATGGGGCCATTTGTTTGCTCGTAGACAATGGGGATACGGTACAAGGCACACCGGTTGGGGGCTATCTGGCCAAACACCCGACGGTGGCGCATCCCATGATCGCTGCAATGAACGAACTGGGCTATGACGCAATTGGGCTAGGCAATCACGATTTTGACCATGGCTTAGATCATCTGTCCCGTTGCCTGAGCCAGTCCGAAGCGCCAGTTGTTTGCGCAAATTTGGACGCTGCAAAGCTTCCCATGCTTAAGCGCTACGTATTACTCAAGCGCAAGTATACGACTGCGCAGGGAGTTGAAACAATACTGCAAGTTGGCATTGTCTCTGTTCTCCCGCGACAAACTGCAAGTTGGAACCGCCATCAACTGGAAGACAAAGCAGTCATACATGATCCGTTGCCAGCACTCGAAGCTGCAGCTTCAGATGCGCGAGACGCTGGCGCTGACATTGTCGTCGCACTGGCTCATATGGGCATTGCTCAATTCGATGAAGGTGATGACGCGCAAAACCAAATAACCGAAGTTGCCAAAATTGAAGGCATTGATGCCGTGGTAGCCGGGCATACGCATTTGCGCTTCCCGGGCCCCGATCATGAAGGCATTAACGGGGTCGATTGCGAGCAGGGCATCATCAGCGATGTACCGGTCGTAATGCCGGGTAGCAGCGCATCGGAACTTGGCGTAATCGATTTGCACCTGCGTCAATCCCCCGATGACCACAGGTGGTACCTCTTTGGTCGGAACGCGACCCTGCGTAAAGCAGCACGCGACATTGAAATCGACCGAAAGATCGAGGCTCTGGCAAAAGACGCGCATGACCAAACGCGTGCGCATCTGTCGAAACCGGTGGCAATGCTGGATCATTCCATTCACAGCTACTTTGCACTGGCACAGCCGAGTCTGGTCCCGTCGATATTGGCTGCGGCCAAGAGACTGGCAATCAAACGCGTCCTGGCAGGCACCGACGAGTCACAACTCCCGCTTCTTGCGGCAGTGGCAACCACTGCAACCGGCGGGTTTGACGGACCGGACAATTTCGTTTCTCTCCCCGCCGGGCAACTTGAACGGCGCCACATCGCCGGTCTTATCCCCTATGCTAACCAGGTTTGGGCGGTAAGAGCATCCGGGGCGCGCCTCGCCGGATGGCTGGAACGTTCAGCGCTGCTTTTCAACGTTCTCGATCCGGGATGCCCTGATCAGATGCTAGTGGATCCAAAGGTCCCCGGTTTCCGCTTCGATGCCATTTATGGCCTGACCTACGAAATTGATCTTACGCAGCCTGCGCGTTTCGACGCAGCAGGTCGACCGGTTAACGGCGCACCAGGCAGAGTCTCCGATATCCGCTGGAACGGAACACCGGTTCATCCCGATCAGGAGTTCATGGTTGCTTTGACCGATCACCGCGCCGGGGGCGGCGGGCCTTTCCGCCCATTCGATGATACAGAAACAGTGGTCAGAGAAGAACTGGCACTCGACAAGGCGTTGATCGACTATTTGAACCATCCCGAATGCGATACAAAGTCGGCCGAAGTACCCTGGCGCTTCAAACCTGATCTCGGCATCACAGCGTTTTTGCACACAGCCCCCGACGCACTCAATTATCTGGCCGAGATCGCAGCCATGCGTCCTGAAGCCTGTGGATATTCATCAGATGGGTTTATCCGGTTGCGCCTGCATCTTTAGATCTGAGTCTTGCGTATTGTCGAACCCTTGCATATATGAATTTTTGAGAGGTTGGCGCGGGCGAGCGCCTCGCCAACCCGGTCAGATCCGGAAGGAAGCAGCCGTAACGAGCCCCGCTTGGGTCGTTGTCCAGCCTCTCACCACTTTGAAGACGCGATCAGGACCTTTTGTAGCGGATCTGAAAACTAGCTGAATCATGCGCGCTACGCCAGAAATATTGACATGAAGCCACCTTTTCCCCCGAGGACATTTCTTGTAGCTGCTGAAATCAAAGTGCATGTAAAGCGCATCAAAGTCGCCGATTGCTTGCGCCAGTCCCCCGGGTGATCGGTCTTCCAATGGTACCTTTCTCTGATCGCACTGGTTTACCTCTCTGATCGCTGCGCTTAGCCTGTCGCGAAAATGCCGAATCTCATGGCGCAAGGCAATTGCATGACCGAAACCAAAAAAGATGAATACCAGGTGTTGGCGCGCAAGTATCGGCCTGAAACCTTTGCCGATCTTGTGGGTCAAGACGCGATGGTACGTACGCTGAAAAACGCGTTCGAAGCAGATCGTATTGCTCAGGCTTTCGTGATGACCGGCATCCGCGGCACGGGTAAAACCACCACGGCGCGTATCATTGCAAAAGGCATGAATTGCATCGGGACGGATGGT
Source organism: Roseobacter sp. (assembly GCF_045106495.1). GTDB lineage: Bacteria > Pseudomonadota > Alphaproteobacteria > Rhodobacterales > Rhodobacteraceae > Roseobacter. The sequence continues at coordinate 72,638 of NZ_JBGCEQ010000011.1, read as the reverse complement.
ACCGGCGGTCCAACCACAGAGCCCTGCGGTGTCTGCGAACATTGCACAGCGATCATGGAAGGGCGCCACGTTGACGTAATGGAAATGGACGCTGCGTCGAACACCGGTGTCGCCAACATCAGGGAAATCATAGATTCCGTTCACTACCGCGCCGCATCCGCACGATACAAAGTCTACATCGTCGACGAAGTTCACATGTTGAGTACAGGTGCCTTCAATGCCTTGTTGAAAACTCTCGAAGAGCCACCAGCGCATGTTAAGTTCATTTTCGCGACAACCGAGATCCGCAAAGTCCCGGTGACCGTTCTGTCACGGTGCCAACGGTTTGATTTGCGGCGTATTGAACCTGAAGTCATGATCGCCTTGATGCGCAAAATCGCGGCATCAGAAAACGCCGAGATCGCCGATGACGCGCTGGCCTTGATCACCCGCGCGGCAGAAGGGTCTGCGCGCGACGCCACATCTTTGCTGGATCAGGCCATCAGCCATGGTGCGGGTGAGACCACCGCGCTGCAGGTAAGGGCCATGTTAGGGTTGGCGGATCGGGGACGTGTCCTTGATCTATTTGATATGATTCTGAAAGGCGATGCAGCTGCGGCACTGACGGAGTTGTCTTCGCAATACGCAGAAGGTGCAGACCCGATGGCCGTGCTCCGCGATCTGGCCGAGATCACCCATTGGGTCTCTGTGGTCAAGATCACGCCGGAAGCCGCAGAAGACCCGACGGTCTCGCCAGACGAACGCAATCGCGGTTTGACCATGGCCGAAGCCCTGCCCATGCGTGTGCTGACGCGGTTGTGGCAAATGTTGCTAAAAGCACTGGACGAAGTGGCGAGTGCACCGAATGCGATGATGGCCGCAGAAATGGCAATCATCCGTCTTACCCATGTGGCTGACCTACCCAGCCCTGAAGAGCTGGTGCGCAAACTGCGGGGATCGACTCCCCCTGCGACACCTGCGCCGCGTGATGGCAGCAGTGGGACTACCCAGAGCCAAGGCGCCCGTTCCGCGGGCGGGGAGGTCTCAGCCATCGCACCGGCCCGAACAAACGCCATGGGCGGCGCGGGACCTGCGACGGCGCAAGCGATTGATGTGGAGAAGGCTCTGGCCAGATTTCCCACCTTTGATCATGTTGTAGAACTCATTCGCGCAAATCGGGATGGAAAACTATTGGCCGACGTTGAAACCGATCTGCGTCTGGCATCTTATCAACCTGGAAGAATTGAGTTCGAGCCGACCGAGAGCGCCCCTCGCGATCTGGCGCAGCGTCTCGGGCAACGCCTGCAAGTCTGGACAGGCAACCGCTGGGCAGTGACAATTGTCAGCGAGGGCGGTGACAAGACCATCGACGAAGTGCGCAACGCCAAGAAATATGCGCTTGAAACAGCTGCCAAAGAACATCCCTTGATGCAAGCGGTACTGGCACAGTTTCCCAAGGCCAAGATCAAGGATATTCGAACACCTGACCAGCTCGCGGCCGAAGCCGTGCAAGAGGCGCTACCCGAAGTGGAAGACGAGTGGGATCCATTTGAGGATGATTGAGCGCTTTTTCGCGGGCCCCTTGCCCCGGCACGCACCAGCCCGCATATAACTAGAAACAGACCCTCAACAAGGACAAGAAAATGCTCAAAGGATTAGGTGGCCTCGGCGATATGGCCGGCATGATGAAAAAAGCGCAGGAAATGCAGGGCAAGATGGCCCAACTGCAAGAGGACATGGCCAGCATCACGGTCGAGGGCTCTTCTGGCGCGGGTTTGGTCAAGGCCACCTGCACCGCAAAAGGAGAATTGAAAACTCTGGATATTGATCCGTCAATCTTCAATGGCGACGACAAAGAAGTGGTGGAAGACCTGATCCTGGCCGCCATCAAGGATGCGCAAACCAAAGCCTCCGAGCGTGCGCAGGAAGAGATGGGGAAACTCACAGAAGGTCTGGGCCTACCCGCAGACATGAAGCTGCCTTTTTAACGAGGCTGTGGTGAGAACCCAGCGCCACTTCTTGACAGTAGATCTGCACCGGAAGCGGTTCCGAGCTGCCGCATTCAAACTCGGTCGCTACCTTAAATGAGCAGCACCAAGGACATCGATGCGCTGATTGATCTGATGGCCAAGCTGCCGGGTCTTGGCCCGCGTTCCGCCCGCCGCGCAGTGCTCCATCTCATTCGTAAACGCAGCCTTTTGCTCACACCTCTGGCCGATGTCATGCAAATCGTTGCAGCGACCGCACGCGAGTGCCTGAACTGCGGCAATGTCGGGACACTAGATATCTGTGACATCTGCACGTCCGAGAAACGCGCAAACGGCGAGTTATGTGTTGTGGAAGACGTCGCCGACCTTTGGGCGATGGAACGCGCTGCAGTGTTCAAGGGCCGCTATCATGTGCTGGGCGGTACGCTTTCGGCGCTGGACGCCATTGGCCCGGAAGAACTGCGCATTCCGCGATTGATCGATCGGGTGCCAGGTGAAAATATTTCCGAGGTCATTCTGGCCTTGAATGCCACAATAGACGGGCAAACCACGGCGCATTACATCGCCGACCAGCTTGCAGGACAGGTACGCCTCACGTCACTGGCGCAAGGCGTACCGATTGGCGGCGAACTGGATTATCTTGACGACGGCACCATCACAGCCGCCATGCGCGCGCGCAAAGATCTCTAGTCATCAGTGGACATCGCCCGCCAGATGAGAGCGCCCAATGCCGCCCCGATCAACGGCGCTACCCAGAACAACCAAAGTTGTGAAATTGCCGGACCTTCCGCAAAAAGTGCGACACCGGTAGAGCGCGCTGGATTGACGGAGGTATTGGTCACCGGGATCGAGATCAAGTGGATCAATGTGAGGCCGAGACCAATCGCAATGGGCGCGAAACCAGCTGGTGCACCGGCCGATGTCGCACCGAGTATGATGATCAGGAAAAACGCGGTCATCACAACCTCAGTGACGAGCGCTGCCGTCATGGAGTAGCCTTGTGGCGAGGCGTCACCGTAGCCGTTTGAAGCAAATCCGCCCGCGGCAAATTCAGGTAGACCCGAAGCGATGAGGTATAGAACCACCGAAGCACCAATTGCACCTGCCACTTGCGCGACCCAATAGGGGATCAGTTCCTTTGACTCGAATTTCCCTGCCAGCATGAGACCAAGGGAAACAGCCGGGTTGAAATGGCCACCGGAAATATGGCCAACTGCATATGCCATGGTCAAAACAGTCAGTCCAAAAGCAAAGCTGACACCCAGCCAGCCAATACCGACATCCGGGACGCCTGCCGCCAGAACAGCTGCGCCGCAGCCCCCCAGAACCAGCCAGAATGTCCCTATGAATTCTGCAATTAGTTTTTTTGTCATGTGATGGCTCTTTGGTTTGTTTCAGATGACAAACCTATAGCATCGAAAACGAACGTTTCCATGGGACAAAGGTGACTGTTTTCCCCTTGTTGTCGGCAGTGGTTATCGGCTTTGCAAATGAACCAGCCAATGATGCAATGGCAATCAAAAAACCACCTGACTCGCCCAAAAGCCGATGTGAGAAGCCAAACCAGAATCTAATTTAAAACAGACATAAGGTCGGCGTAGCTTTTAGCCTCGAACAGCCCTTAATCGCACAACCTTGCAGACCTATCCAAGCATGTCCCCAACCCGAAAGTCGGGGACATGAGTTTGTGATCAACGATCCAGAGCGCCGACGCCAGAGAAGCGGAATGCCTCCTTTTCCAGAGCGTCGATTTCATCAACACTCATCTCATCGTGGGCAATGGTGATCCGACCCAGGAATACGAAGGGCAGTTCTGATCCGCGGCCTTCGAGGTGATACTTGATGGCCTCGGCAGTTGCCGCGCCAACGTCATCCCCCATACGCATCGGTGTCGCATCAAGCTCGCCGCGACGAATCGCGTCTAGCTCCAGACCCGTGCCGCCCCACCCTGTGGAGAACACATCTTTTTCAGCGCTTACAGCAACCTGAGCCTCAACAGACCCCATGGCCATTGCAGTGTTGGCGTTGTGGATGACTTTGGCTTCTGGGTAGGCTTGCAAGATCAGGCTGGTGCCCTCAAATCCACCTTCGCGCTGGTACTCGCCATAGTGCTCATAGACCGCATTCCAGTTGCCTTTCTCGGCCACGCAATCCTTGAAATCACCTGAACGCTGGTTGTCCGTGATCCCGGGAATGCCCCGGTTCATCGCATAGGTGACGTCATTTCCCAGACGTTCGAGCATATAGTCGCACATCTTGAGCGCACCAAATGCAGATGAGAAATCGAACCAATTCGCCGGCTGGTTTTCCAGATAGGTCAGCGGTGTGTGGAATGCCCAGACAAAGGTGGTCAGATCTGCGTTGCCCGACAGCTTGTCGATATTGTCGGCCTGCGTCGCCAGTTCTGACGGGCCAAAAATCACAAAATCATAGAGATCCGCGTCCTGATCCACCTGCGACGCATATGTCGATTGCAGTGAGTGTTCGATCTGTCGCGACGCAAATTCAGTTGTTTCATACGCTATTCCGAGCTGATCCAAACGTTTGATCAAGGCAAGGTAATTGCGGGCCCAAAAATCTGAAGTGTCCGCCGAAGGGTAGATCAGAGCAATCTGGATCGGGTTCTCGAGACTGCCACTGAAAGGGACGGCCTCGGCTCCGACAACAGCTTGCAGAGCATCGAGCGCACCCTCTGCATTCACCTGTTCGGGCACCCAATAGTCCCGTTCGCCGTCGTCCGGCAGGGTTTTCAGCGGCAGATGCCCGTCGGCGACTGCCATATGGCCGACCAGCAGAGCCGCTGCGCAAGTCGCTATGCTTAGATAAGATTTCATCATGATACCTCCCATGGTGATGAATGGGGATTTTCCCCGGTTGTATGGATAATTTAGACGGCGGCAGGCACTCCAAAGAGCGCGCCGAACGCCAAGAGTGCGAGAATGGCAACCGAAAGACCAATCGCCAGGATCCCGATCTTGCGATTGTCGGGATTGGCCATCGCCGCTGCCCAACCGCCGCTGCCATCACGGTCTTTCTTTTGCAGCCAAGTGTAGATCGCTACCGACAGAATGATGACAACACCGGATGCAACCGACTGCCAAAAGAACTCAATCCGCAATGTCACAAGCGCGTTGATCATCATCGACAACAACAAAACACCCGCCAGCGACCCGATCATCGACGCGCGCCCGCCAAAGAGCGATGTCCCCCCCACGACCACCGCCGCAATGACGTGCAGGTTAAAATAGGGCGCCGATGTCGCTTGTACCGCGTTCAGTTTACCGGTCAACATCAGGCCCGCCAGAGCGGCCATCGTGCCCATCAGAACATAGGCATAGACGCGGTGACGATCGACGCTGATGCCCGTCATCTCAGACGCTTCCGGGTTTGAGCCGATTGAGATCGTGTAGCGTCCAAAATGTGTAGCACGCAACAGGACATAACCGCCGATCAGGGTCAGCACACCGATGACAACCGGTGTTGGCAGGAATTGCAAAACCTGTCCGCGCCCGATCTCAGTGATCAGATCCGGAAAACGTGCCAGCACCAGACCTTTGGCCAAAACCAGCGCAAAACCGCGGTAAACCAGGTCCATGGCCAGTGTCCCAATCAAGTCCGGCACCCGAAAAACGGTGATCACAAGTCCGTTTATCAAGCCCATGGCTGCCCCCAGCAGGAGACATATCAGAACCGCAACCCAGGCCGGAAAGTCATATTGTTTAATCAAAAATGCCATCATGATGGCGGACAAGGCCGCGACAGAGCCAATCGACAGATCAATCCCGCGCTGGGTGATGACAAAGGTCATCGCCATCGCCATCGGCATATAGAGCGCGGCATCCAACAGGATCTGGTTGATGTTGGACATCCGAAAATATCGGGCGGGCTCCACCGCACCCATGAAAAGCGCAATCATAGCGATCATCGCCATAGGCCCTAAAATGCCCATATAGGGTTCGATCCGAGATGCTATGCTGGGATGGGTTGCTGTGTCGCTCATGCTGCGGCGCCTCCTTGCGTCAGGTTTGCACCGGTGATCAGACCCAGAACCTCTTCGGTCGTGGTGTCTGCTGTCTTGACGACCCCGGCACATTCACCGCGGCGCATCACGTGGATTCGGTCTGAGATTTCAAAAACGTCGTCGAGCGCATGACTGATGACAATGACGGCGAGTCCCTGATTTTTGAGCACATCGATCAGCTTCAGAGTACGCGCCGTTTCCTGCGGCCCAAGAGCTGCCGTTGGTTCGTCCATGACCAATATTCGCAAATCATCGTGCCGCACGGCGCGGGCAATGGCCACTGCCTGACGTTGCCCGCCTGACAGGCTCTCCGTCAGAACATCCATGCTTTTGAGTTGCACACCCAGTCTGTCCTTTAGAACTACGGTCGCTTGTTCGGTCATGCGGCGATTGTCCAAAATCGGAACGCCCATCACACGTTTGGTTAACTCAGAACCCAAAAACAGGTTTTGTGCCGGCGTCAGATGATCGGCAATGGCAAGGTTTTGATACACCGCATCAATACCGTTGCTGATCGCATCCGCGTGGCTGGACATAACCAGCGGGCTTCCGTCAAATGTCATATGCCCTTCTGTGGGTTGGTATACGCCTGTCAATACTTTGATCAGAGTCGATTTACCCGCCCCATTGTCGCCAACAATCGCCAAAACTTCACCGGCATATGCCGACAGATCAACGTCGCGCAGTGCGGTAACGCCACCGAAGCGTTTCGTAATGCCATGCATTTCAATAATAGGTGCAGGATCAGACATTGCGGCGCTCCCAAGTTGCCTCTTCATTACATTCGATGGAAGAAACCAGACAGCCACGCGCCAGTCATTTGCACCGGCCGCGCTACAACAGCCCGGTTGGTGACTTTGTCCTCTCCTCCACCCGTCGCCAGATTTTAAGTTACCGGTAACGTACGTGCAGCATTTTAGGAAACGTACAGGCTGTCAAGCGAATTGTGATCATATACCCCTGCCGCATTTTCACCTGGCACATACGATTGACATTCCTTACTATTTCTGTCAGATAATTATTACCGTCAAGCCACTCGCCATCAATACGTGGCAAGCCAGACACAAACGCTTCTGTCTGGACCTCAAATGACCCCTCCGAGCAACCGCAAGCAGTTCCCTGACTATGGTCAAAACCAAGCTGTGCAGTTCGCGCCGAAGCGGTAAAGCCGTTGCAGCCCCACATGCAGGCCTCGGATAGATGATTTGGAAGAGTCAGTCTTGGAAGCAAATAACCAATGGATCCTCTGAAAGCAGGCGCATGAAAACAGCACAGGACAAACGTGGCGGCACATCCGTCGGTTTCATTTCCGAATTGGACGGCATCGAAGCCGCGACCGTCATATACCTCAGGCTTTGGTGCGATGGCCCTGAATCGCAAACTCAAGTGTGGAATGATCTGGCTGCGGCTCTCGGCCCTGCTCATGGTCGCAAAGCACTGAAATCATTCGATGAATTATGTAAAACCTGTTCGCGCTACGGCCGTAGACAATTGATGCGGCATTCGGTAACCTGCGCTTGCCTCGGGTCCGACGAAGCTTGCTTTGCGAATTTCATTGCGACGGTAGTCTACGGCGACCGGGAAGATGCCATGCTGATCGCAACACTTTTAGTGCGCCCTGATGTGGCGCCGCTTATCACCTCACTTGCATCGGATTTTGGCCTTGCCTTAAAACGGATGAGTTTGAGTGCACCTCGTGATTTCGTAGAAAATCCCACGAAACGATCTGCTTTGCACTAAAGGGTTCAAAGGCACATGACTGCCCGATTGAAGCAAGCCGAATAGATCACTGAATGTTTCTGTCGTCACCGCATGCCAAAGACGTGACACGTCTGATGTCTATCAACGGTGGCACACTTTAACTTGCAAAAGCAAAACCGGCGCTCAAGAACGCCGGTTCCATAAATCTCAAAACACGAAGTTAGTCGCGCTTCGCCTCTTCTTCGTCTTCGTCGTGAGTACCCTCAGGCAAGTTGAAAAAACTATCTGCATCAGAGAAGTCGCCAGCCGATTCCTCTTCGTCTGCCACATTGTCGTTACCAGACAGTGTGAATGTTTCCAGCCCTTCGATTGCTGTAGGTATTTTTGGTTCGGCATCCATGCCCAAGCTTTGCTCGGTACTGACGAGTTTGCGACGCTCATCATCGCTCATGACCGGTGCATCGGCGGCTTTTTTGGCCGCCGCCTTTTGAACAATTGCGTCCAGTTCGGTTTGTTTGCAAAGCCCCAAGGCCACCGGATCAATTGGCTGGATGTTGGAAATATTCCAATGCGTCCGCTCCCGGATCGCCTGAATGGTCGGCTTTGTCGTACCCACCAATTTGCTGATCTGACCATCGCTGAGTTCAGGGTGGAACTTGACCAACCACAGAATCGAAGCCGGTCGATCCTGACGCTTGGACAATGGGGTGTAACGCGGACCCCGACGTTTTTCTTCGCCTTGAGCGGCTGCGTTAAACTTCAACTGCAGCTTGTGCAAGACGCTATCCTGGGCCGCATCGATTTCGTCTTGCGTCAACTGGTTGTTGGCAATCGGATCAAAACCCTTGACGCCCTGCGCCACATCACCGTCCGCTATGCCCTGCACTTCCAACTCATGCATGCCGACGAAATCGGCGATCTGCTTGAAGCTGATGGTTGTATTATCCACCAGCCAGACGGCTGTGGCTTTTGCCATGATCGGTTTTGCCATTGTCGGTCTCCTGTCTCTTGTACCTTGGCCCGCAATTCTCCCGTCGCCTGAAAAGGCTGTCCCGGTGGTCTGGGACGGTTTCCATTGTTGGGGAACTTGTGGCTTATATAGGTCGGACCGTGACATAAGGAAAGACCCAATGCGCACAGTGATAATATGGCTGATGATGGCGTTGCCAGTAATGGCCGACGGAGAAAAACCAGGCGAGTTTGACTACTATGTGCTGAGCCTGAGTTGGTCGCCGAACTGGTGCGTGCTGGAAGGCGACGCCCGCAACTCGCCGCAGTGCGATTCCCGCGAAGACCATGGCTGGATCTTGCACGGGCTTTGGCCACAGTTCGAGCGCGGCTATCCTTCCTATTGCAACACGTCCGAACGCAATCCCTCGCGGGGCATGACCACCGCCATGACGGACATCATGGGCACATCCGGGCTGGCCTGGCATCAATGGAAGAAACACGGCCGCTGCACCGGCTTGGACGCGTCTGGCTACTATGCCCTGTCCCGCGAAGCCTACGGGCGTATCAAAAGGCCAGAGGTTTTTCGCAAGCTGGAGGATGCGGTTAGATTGCCTGCTTCTGTGGTCGAAGAGGCCTTTCTGCGCGACAACCCCGATCTGGCCACGGATGGTATCACCATCACATGCCGCGATAATCACATCCAGGAAGCGCGGATTTGCCTGACGCGTGAACTTGAACCTCGCGGCTGTGGCCCGGATGTGGCGAAGGACTGCACCGCGACAAAGGCGCTTTTCACACCGGTCCGGTAAGCAAACCTATATCTCCAGCACAGTGCTCCCAGTGGTACGGCGCGCCTCCAATGCATCATGGGCCGCACGCACATCTTGGAGTGGAAATCGCTGATCGATGCGGATTTTGACATCGCCTGACAACACTTTACTGAAAAGGTGATCTGCCATGTCCTGACAGGTCGCGCGATCATTGATATGCGCAAAGAGCGTCGGCCGGGTGATTTTCAACGATCCCTTCTGCGCCAAAACGGCCAGATTGAAAGGGCGTACCGGGCCCGAGGCATTGCCAAAGGAGATCATCATTCCCAAAGGCTTGAGGCTGTCGAGCGACCCCTCGAACGTATCGGCACCCACTGCGTCCATGACCACGTCAACGCCCTGCCCTTGTGTTAGTTCTTGCACCTGTGCGGCCCAATCCTCGGTCTGGTAGTTTATGCAATGCGTCGCGCCATGCGCCAATGCGAGCGCGCATTTCTCATCCGTTCCCGCCGTTCCAATCAGCGTTATTCCCTCTGACCGCGCCCATTGGCAAGCAATCAACCCGACCCCGCCAGCGGCCGCGTGAAACAAAACAGTGTCTCCTTTTGCAATCGGAGTGGTGCGGTGGAACAGATATTCAACGGTCATGCCCTTGAGCATCATCGCCGCCGCTTCATCAAAGGAAATACCATCCGGGAGTTGGCACACCTGCGCGGCGGGCATAACGCGTGCCTCTGCATAAGCGCCGGGAGGTGTCGCGGCATAGGCCGCACGATCACCCGGTTTCAAGTGGTTCACACCCGCCCCGACGGCTTCAATCACCCCCGCTGCCTCCATACCCAACGCATGGGGCAGCTCCAGCGGATAAAGACCGCTGCGTTGATAAATGTCGATAAAGTTCAGTCCGCAGGTTTTATGCGCAATGCGCACCTCGCCCGGATCAGGCGCACCGATGTCAAGCTCGCAAAGCGCCATCACCTCTGATCCACCGCTGCGTTCGATCATGACTGTTTTTGCCATGGGCTTGGTCTCCTTTTCGAGAGGTTGAGGATCGGTTGTAACGTGGCTTCAGGGCAATTCTATCCGCTTACTTGCAAAACGATCTTGCCGATATGGCCTGAACTTTCCATACGCGCGTGTGCCTGGTTGGCATCTACCAGGTCAAAGCTCTGATCCATCACCGGCTTGACCGTTCCAGCCGCCAGCAAAGGCCATACCGAGGCTCGCAACGCTTCAGCTATCCGCGCCTTTGCCAAATCACTTTGCGGGCGCAAAGTGCTGCCCGTCATGGTCAAACGCCGAGTCATCAACGTAACAAAATTGACCTCAGCTTTTGGACCACCCAGAAAAGCGATCTGTACCAGCCTGCCATCATCAGCCAAGGCTTTCAGATTGCGTGGAATGTAGTCGCCCCCGACCATGTCGAGGATTACATCAGCGCCCCCTTCTCTTCGCACAACTTCAACAAAATCTTGAGCGCGGTAATTGATGGCAATTTCTGCGCCCAAAGCCGTGCAAGCATCGCACTTTTCCGATGAACCTGCCGTTGCAAAAACCCTTGCACCAAAGGCGTTTGCCAGTTGAATCGCGGTTGTTCCGATGCCCGATGACCCGCCGTGCACCAAAAAACGCTCTCCCGCTTTCAGGCCACCTCGGGCGAATACATTCGACCAAACTGTAAAATAGGTTTCCGGGAGGCAAGCCGCTTCTTTCAACCCCATCCCATCCGGGATTGGCAAGCAATGTGCCGCGGGCGTCGCAACATATTCTGCATACCCCCCCCCGGGCAGTAAGGCACAAACGAGATCGCCTAGGGTTATACCTGATACACCGGCGCCAAGGGCAACAACCTCGCCGGAGGCCTCCAAACCAGGCAGATCGCTCGCTGTGGGTGGCGGCGCGTAAAGCCCTGCGCGCTGCAAGGCGTCCGGTCGATTCACACCCGCCCAGGCTACCTTGATCACCACCTGCCCATAGGCCGGTTCCGGTATCTCGCGCTTGGTGAGTTGCAACACATCCGGGCCACCGGGGCTTGTGATTTCTACCGCGCGCATCATTTGAGCCATATCCGAAGTCCTTTTTGATTGCCTATCCGTAGCAGGACCAACCGAAATGGCAAATCGACCGAAGGACTTCTAACATATCTGGCAAATCCTTGTTGAACCCGAAACGACGGTCATTGTGGTTGCCGATAACGCAGATCAATCGCGCGGCGCTGTCCAACTACCGGGTAAATCCATTTTGGGCATCTTTGCGGGTGCCTTGATTTGGCTCATGATCCAGTTGGGGCCAGTCAAAAGACGGCTGAGTACAGGGTTTTTTCGCACGCTTGATTTGAATTTCTCGATTTGCATCACGTCAGCGATGCGGCGATCCAGGAATTCCCATGTTGCGCTGCTGTCGGGACTGTCGTCACCCAACCAATACAGCACTGTCGCCGAGTACACACCACTGAGCGTGGCGCGCTTGGTGTACCAATTCACGTCGTCAGATGTATCGCCCAGGGCGCTCCAGATATGGTCCGCTGTGCCCCAGATCAGCTTGCCGCCCTCTGCGACATGCATGGGCAGAGCAAACAGAGTGGTGCCACGACGGACGGCTTCCTTGTCAGAGACAACTTCAATCCTGTAGCGCACCGCCGCAGCCACTTTCTCGCTGAACTTCAAGTGCGTCATGTTCTCTGACTTAATGCGTTCTAGCATTGCCTCATCCCCACGATGGTGAAAGCTCACGGCCAGATCTATGGCACCGCGCGGACAAATTGACCGCGCAACAGCGGGCGCAATATCAGTATCGCGAATCGCCGCCTGAAATGTGGCTTCGGACCAACCATCAAATGGAACATGGGACAAAGCCGCATCCAAAAGCTGTGTCTTTGCTGTCTCGTAAGGTACTGTCATGTCATTTCTCCGGGGCTTGTTCGGGCGTTACACTGGACAAGATAGCGTACGGTTGCTATATGCCCACTTCCTGCAAATCCTTGCAACTCAACTTAGAAAGGTGGTGAAAACCACATGCAGGTTAGTGTTCGCGACAACAATGTCGATCAGGCGCTCCGCGCCCTGAAGAAAAAGCTACAGCGTGAAGGTGTCTTCCGTGAAATGAAGCTAAAGCAGCATTTCGAGAAGCCGTCCGAGAAAAAAGCACGCGAGAAAGCTGAAGCGATCCGTCGCGCCCGTAAGCTGGCGCGCAAAAAGGCCCAACGCGAAGGAATGATGTAAGTCATTTGCTCCGATAGGTCGAAAGTTTAAGCCCCCGTGTGTCATTCATGCGGGGGTTTCTTTTTGGGCAACACCAAGAAGATAACATAAAACTTTGCTTAAAATTCTGTCATGCTCTCAGATCGAGACCACGCACTGTTAACGATCCACCTTTATGACATGACCTCAGTATGTGTTCGCGAGGTCCGGTGTGGCAGCCGAAAAATATTATTCAACTACTGATAATGAGGGCTCGTTTTTGAAACGCAGCCAAATGCCACTGCTGTTCGTTTGTATGCTGACGGCACTGATACTGCTCGGTGTTCACGCTTCGATGGATTGGGCAGTACGCAAAACGATCCTTGCAAAAGCAGAAGACGCCGCAATGGTATGGGCTTCGCACTTCATAGCTGAACTGACGGAGCTGGATTCAATCGTCGAACGCGGCGCCCTGTCCGCGGGTCAGCAAGAGGTGGTGAATTCTGCGATCAAGTATTCCGAAGTACATTCATTCACCGTTTTCGATCCTGAGGGAAGATTGATTTTTTCAACCGATTTCGGAGTTGCCGAAAAATCAAGTCAGGGTGGCCAGAATGATGATGCGAAGCGTGTTTTGAGCTTAGGCACCCCTTTGATCGAAATCATCACTCGATCGACCTCCTCCAGCGATCCCAGCGTTTTTGTTCAAGCAATGGTTCCAGCAGTCGGCGCAGATGGCACGCCGATAGGGGTGGTCGGGCTGTTTTTGGACAAGTCCAAGAGCGCTGCTGTTTATACAAAAGTAATGACTGCGTTTGGATGGGCCATCCCCGTGCTTTGTGCAGTTTTATATGCTATGCCAGCGCTCGCCTATGTGATGAAACGCGAGCAAGCACATGCGCGTACCAGACGGGTTGCTCTGCTTTCGCGTTTTGACCAACTTACCGGCATGCTCAATCGTCACACAATGACGCAAGAATGCAGACAACTGTTTGTTGATCGTGGTGGCCATGAAGTAGTTGGAATTTTCTTCCTCGACATAGATACGTTCAAATCTGTGAATGATGAATATGGCCATGAGTTTGGCGATGCATATCTGCAATTCATCAGTTCAATCATCTTGTCAAACGTAGGTTCTCGAGACTTGGCAGGTCGCATGGGCGGCGACGAATTTGTTGTCGCAGTTCGCAAGGCAAATACTGAAATGATGCAAAGTATCGGACAAAACATCTTGCGCGAAGCAAGAGCACCTTTCGAGTATAAGGGTACGACTATGCAAGCAAGTGTCAGTATTGGGTACTATCTTGCCGAACGTAGCGATTCCAAAAAGGACGCCTTGCACGCCGCTGACCTTGCGCTCTATCACGCAAAATCCACCGGCAGAAATACCATGGTGGAGTATTTTCCAGAGCTTGATACCGCAATGATCCGGAGACGGGAAATTGAGGCGCGGATGCGAGAAGCTATGGCAAACGCGCAATTCGAAGCTGTTTTTCAGCCAATCACCGATCCAAACAAGAAAACAATCGTCGGTTTTGAGGCGCTGCTACGGTTAAATGGGAAGGATGGGGAACCTATTTCTCCCGATGAATTCATACCGATAGCCGAAGAAACCGGTATGATTCAAGAAATCGGATCCTTCGTGCTGCGCAGCGCCATAACAAACGCAAAGACATGGCCAGAACATATTTTTGTATCCGTAAATTTGTCGCCTGCGCAATTCAAACAAGGAGACTTGGTAGAACAAGTCTCTGACATTTTGAATGAGTTTAACTTTCCTGCAAGCCGTCTGGAATTCGAAGTCACGGAAGGCTTGTTGATGGCAGATGAAGAACGCGTTTCTGACCAATTGGTTGGCTTGAAACAACTCGGAATTTCGATTGCAATGGACGACTTTGGAACTGGTTATTCCAGTTTGGGTTACCTTTGGAAATATGACTTTGACAAGTTAAAGATTGACCGCGTTTTTTTGGAGGGCTTCGATTTTGATAAAGAGCGTTACAGCGAAATCATAGAAACGATTGTCATTCTCGGTCACAAAATGGGCATGAAAGTGACCGTCGAAGGTGTTGAAACTGAGAGCCACTATACAATGCTGGACCAGCTGGCATGCGACCAGTATCAGGGATTTTATTTCGGCAAGCCCATGCCGGCGGATCAAGCACGTAAAGCACTAGCTGCACCCAAGCAGAATGATGCTGCCAATGGATGAGTTGGCGTAGAGTCCTTAGTTGTCAAAGATCTCAATTTATTCCAACCGCTGTGCGATTTTTACATTTAAAATCAAAAAATTGGCGTATATACATCCTGGCTGTTGTGACGCAAAACCCCAAAGTTCCTGTTTTTGAAGATAGTTGTGAGCGGCCGCTCGCGAATGGTGATAGGGATCGCTTACGAGGTCCAAGTATTTTGGACTAGACGAAATGATGGAACGTTGGCCAATTGCGACTATGGCTACCTGAATTTTCGGACGCGACCAAACGACTAAAACATCCCTCTTTGCAACTAACAAAATGCGCAGTCTTTCAAAGGAGAAAATAGAAGCGCAAGGGCCGAGCCAATCTACGCTTAATCACTTGGGTTACCAAAAAGCTGGAAGCCGGAACTTCAAAAGAGGTGCCGCGTCGCAAACAAGCGCGAAGCCATGAGGCGCTTTGGTCCCGTTGTAAAACGAAAAAAGTGAGATCAATGCAACGCGGATAGTTTGTTCACAAACAGGTATCCAGAATTGGCTAATGGAACCAGCGGCTTGTTTGCCATCCCAGAAAGTCAGTAGCCCAGAAAAAACACTTTGTTGGAGCAAAGCACTCGAACTTGGCGTGAAAGCCCCTAACCTAATTCTTGACGGTTCGGACTAGGTTCCATTTGCTACGTTCGAAAAACCTGAAACACCGTAGGGCGAGGTCTGTGTCCACGTTTCAATCTTCGTTGGTCAAATCCCAAGACACTTGGCAGATTAGCTCGCCGTGCCTTCGCATTTTAACGTTACCAGTGCAGCCCTGACAGTAGTTCCCGGATGGGTTAGCTTGAGCTTGGATTTCCTTGATCTGTTGCGTGTTGGAGATCTAAAACTTGGAATCGCAAGTTGTATCAGTTTAAGATTTGCAGAGGTGCGCTCAAAAAAGGACCCGTCTATTTGTCAAATAGTCCAACGGTCAAACAATTGCCGAGAAATGCTGTTCAGGAAAACCAACCCTAGACGGGCAATGCCGTTGTCTTGAAAACGGTGCGCAATGCAAAACTTGACTGCATTTGCCCAACACCAGGCAACCGGGCCAAATACTGCCTGTGAATGCGTGCAAAGTCTTCGGTATTCTCGGCTACTACTTTCAAAAGGTAATCGGCGCTTCCTGCCATTAGGTGACATTCCAATACATCCGGAATGCGACGTACTGCCTTTTCGAAGGCGTCCAGCACTTCGTCTGTTTGGCCTTGCAAAGTAATTTCGACAAAAACGGTCGTTGGCACCCGCATCTTACGCGCGTCAAGAAGCGCCACGTAGTCGCGTATGTAGCCGTCTTTTTCCAATCTCTGAACTCTGCGATGACATGCTGAGGGCGAAAGATTAACGGAATCGCTCAATTCAGCGTTTGCCATTCGGCCCTTGCGCTGCAATTGCTGAAGAATACGACGATCTGTTGCGTCCAAGCTCACGTGTGCAAAATCCTTCGAAGAATCTCAAAACTTGCGCAACTATATCCGAACAATTCCACAAATTGCGAGGTGCCTTTGATACTATATTGCGCGCTGTTTCCTGTATCCATTCGACTAGTATTTTGGAGGAGAGAACATATGATCATTGGTTGTCCAACGGAGATCAAACCGCAAGAGTTCCGCGTAGGCGTCACGCCCAATGCCGCACAAGAAGCCGTCAATCACGGCCACGAGGTTGTTGTTCAGACTGGCGCAGGGGTTGGAGCGGGGTTTGATGACGCGAGCTATGTTGCTGCCGGCGCACGCATCTTCGAAACCGCTGACGATGTTTTTGACGCTTCGGACATGATTGTGAAAGTAAAAGAACCCCAGTCCGGTGAACGCAAAATGTTGCGTGAGGGACAATTGCTCTTCACATACTTGCACCTCGCACCAGACCCCGAGCAGACGAACGATCTGTTGGCTTCCGGCTCAACCTGTATTGCCTACGAAACCGTAACTGACGACCGTGGCGGATTGCCGTTACTCGCGCCAATGTCTGAAGTCGCAGGTCGCCTCGCACCCCAGGTTGGCGCATGGACATTGCAGAAAGCCAACGGCGGGCGTGGTGTTTTGATGGGCGGAGTTCCGGGCGTCGGTCCTGCGCGCGTCGTCGTGATCGGCGGCGGTGTTGTCGGCACGCATGCTGCGAAAATCGCGGCCGGCATGGGCGCGGATGTTACCGTGCTCGATCGATCCCTGTCGCGGCTTCGGTATCTCGATGACGTTTTTGGCGGAACATTCAAAACGTCGTACGCGTCGGCAGGCAACACCATCGAACTGGCACAAGCAGCAGATATGATCATTGGCGCGGTATTGATCCCGGGTGCCGCCGCACCCAAACTGATCAGCCGCGCACAGCTCGGTATGCTTAAGCCGGGTGCCGCTCTTGTGGATGTGGCCATTGATCAGGGCGGGTGTTTCGAAACCTCGAAAGCCACGACCCATCAGGACCCGATCTACGATGTCCACGGCATCATGCATTACTGCGTTGCGAATATGCCCGGAGCTGTCGCGCGTACCTCTACCATCGCTCTGAGTAACGCAACCATGCCCTTCATGTTGGCGTTGGCCGACAAAGGATGGCGGCAAGCCTGCATCGATGACCCACATTTGATGAACGGGCTGAACATCCATGCCGGTCAATTGACCTACTATGCTGTGGGTAAAGCCCTTGGGATCGACGTCGTCTCGCCAAATGTCGCGGTCAAAAACTAGCGCCCCAATTGCAGGCCACGGCCATCAAAAGCTGGGCGCATCGCGTGAATTCTAGTGGCGGCGAAATCCGTAAACGTCGTCACCTTGCGCGTTGCGCGCAGATCGGCGTGTGTGAGCACCCAGATTGGACGGTAGGGCATCAGAGGCACGCGCGCCAACCGCTCCATCTCGGGTTCGCTGTCCCCCAAAAAACAAGGCAACCGAGTTGCGCCAATGTTGGCGCGGACACCGGCAAGAGCTGCGTACATATCATCGACTGTGAGTGTTACGCGCCGGTTGGGCCAAGCCAGTTTCAATACGTCGGGCGGGCCCGGCCAATGGGCAAAACGTATCCAATCCAAAGGTATCGATGGATCAGCCTTCAGAAGCGCGGCCTGCTTCTTTCCCACATAAACAGCCGCCGACTGCTCTGTGACACGCCGCCCGACCAACGTGTCACCCGGAGTGTCGGAAATGCGAAAAGCGATGTCCGCCTCACGCGCCGACAAGTTCAACTCTCGATTAGCGGCAATGATCTTCAATTCAATTGCCGGGTATTCTGCAATGAAATCCTTTACGATAGAGGCCAGCATACGTTCAACCAGTAACTGCGGGGCCGTGATGGTCAAAACGCCACTGAGTTGTTGATCACGTGCACTGAGGCTTCGGCTCAATTCGTGGCTGGCGGTTTCCATACGTTCCGCGATTTGGGCAGCTTCTCTTCCAGCGTCAGTTGGCCGATATCCACCCGGAGCGCGGTCGAACAGTCGCGCACCCATGGAACGCTCAGCCGCAACAATCCGACGTGAGACAGTGGCATGGTTCACTTTCAAAGCGCGCGCCGCACCACTCAAACCGCCGTGTCGTACGGTTTCCAAAACGTATCGCAGATCATTCCAGTCCAACATAATGATCGTTATTGCACATCGTGGTTGCAATGTTGAGGTATTACCGCACAGAAAGGCCGGCCTTATTTTCCGAACACGTAATCGAAAGAAAAGGAAATGAAATGACTGCCCACGCCGTTGCGACTTTGAAACTAAAAGACCCGGAAGCTCTTGCTGCCTATCGCGAAAAAGCCGGCGCCGCGCTGGCACGCCATGGTGGCGCGATCTTGCAGGCTTCCACCGATCTGAAACGCCTGGAAGGAGAAAAACCACTGCCGGACGGCGTTGCGATTTTGACCTTCCCGGATCGAGGTGCGGCTCAGGCCTGGATCGACGACCCTGAGTTGGTCGAGACCCATTCGTTGCGCAACAAAGGTGCGGAAACGCAGATCGTTGTGTTGTAGTGCCTCCAAGGACCCGCAACGCGCGTGTCGCGGGTCCCTTTTCGTCCTTGAACTTAGCTGCCTGAACTCTTCAAAGAATCTCTGATTTCCAAAAGAACATCCAGCTCGGACGGTCCTTTGGGCTCTTCCGGAGCTGCTTCAGCTTCTTTTTCAGCGCCTTCCTTGATGCGGTTGACCATCTTGACCAACAAAAAGACGACAAATGCGACAATCATGAAATTCATGACCGCCATGACAAATTTGCCGATCGCAAAAACAGGCACACCAGCTTCTGTGGCCGTCTCAATGGAAGGAAAACTCTCGTCGCCCATCACATAGAACCAACCCGAAAAATCGATCCCACCGGTAAAAAGTGCGATTATTGGGTTAATCAAATCGCCTACAAGCGACGTGACAATAGCTGTAAATGCGGCCCCGATGATAATGCCAACAGCCATGTCCATGACATTGCCTTTGGCGATAAAGTCCTTGAATTCCTTGATCATGTCTCTCCCTCTCGCGTTAGTTGCGGGCTTTTTCTGAGCGGTTTTGCCCAATGTGCACGTGTTAACATATTGCTGCGCGCGCGCGAGACTGTTTTTGCGGGGAAATCCGCCTAGGTTTTACCCGTAACCTTCAAAAGGAGACGCCAAATGGGCGACCTGTCAAATTTCAAAATAAACGACAAATGGCCGGCAAAGGACCCCAGCGTTTTACAGCTTTATTCGTTCCCTACACCGAATGGCGTCAAAATATCGATCGCACTGGAAGAAATGGGTATTCCCTACGAAGCGCATACCGTGACCCTGTCGGACACCGATGTGAAAAGCCCTGAGTTTTTATCATTGAACCCCAACAACAAAATTCCCGCGATCATTGATCCAAATGGTCCCGACGGATCACCCTTGGCTTTGTTCGAAAGCGGAGCAATCTTGATCTACCTATCTGAGAAGTCAGGGAAATTAATGGGTTCGACCGCGACAGAGAAGGCGCATATCCTCCAATGGTTAATGTTCCAGATGGGGGGCCTAGGTCCCATGTTTGGGCAATTGGGTTTCTTTTACAAATTCGCCGGATCTAAATGGGAAGATAAACGCCCTCAGCAACGATATTTGGGTGAGGCGAAACGACTGCTTAACGTTTTGGACGGCGCGGTCGAAGGAAAAACCTGGATAGCGGGCGACTATTCAATCGCAGACATAGCGATCGCACCCTGGTTGCGTGCCCTGGAAATTTACGGCGCAAAGGAAGCGGTTGGATTTTCTGAATACAAAAATGTCGCCGCTTATCTGGATCGGTTTCTGGAAAGACCGGCCATTGTCAAAGGTCTGCAGATCCCCCCTCGCACGCCGGCCTGAATCATAGCACTGTGACTTGAACGCCCTGCTAGCCCTTCAATAGTGCGGGCTTCAGGCCACAATGCCAAAACCCGCGTTTATTGAGGCAGGGCGCCCGTCAGGACGTATCGCAATATTTCGACGACTTGAGCGGGCTCCTGTGCAACAGCCAATGCCGCTGCATCCACTTCTTTAAGAGCATGCGCGTGGTCAGGGCCGTGCAAAATGATCAGCGATTTGCCCAAAGCGGCCGCATAACCGGCATCAAAGGCCGCGTTCCATTGCTTGTATTGATCGCCAAATCGGACAACCACCACATCTGCATCCGCAATCCCCTTGCGCGTGCGGATGGCGTTGACCATGGCGCCCTTGTGATCGTGCCAATATTTGTTGTCTTCCGCACCCAGGATGGCAACACCACAATCGTCGCTTGCGGCGTGATCGGTAACCGGGCAATCAAATGCAACATCCAGTTCCGCCGCGCCCTTCATAATTTGGTCTCGCCAGTCGGTGTGAATTTCACCTGACAGATAGACATTTAACGTCATTCTTTTCTCCTCCTGATGCACGCCCCGTTTTAGTCGCGCAGAACACCGCCCGTGGCTTTTTGGACCTTATCCACAACTTTTGCACTTACGGCTTCAATGTCCTTGTCCTTGAGTGTTGCGGTAACAGGTTGCATCCGCACGGTCTGCGCCAGGGACTTTCTGTTATCGCCCAGGCTGCCACCGATGAACTCGTCAAAAACTCGCACATCTTCGATCAGCTCTTTGTCTGCACCCATAGCAGCATTTACCAAGGTCAGTGCTTCGACTTTGGCATCGACAACAAATGCAAAATCTCGCTCGACGGCTTGCAGATCATTGATGTCCAAAGCGCCCCGGTTTGCCGTAGTTTTGCGCGGCAGTGGTACCTCAGCGGGCCATAATGTGAACGCCATCGCAGGACCCTTGACACCCATAGTTTCAAGCACGCGTGGGTGTATTTCACCGAAGATCCCCAGTACCTTCTTGGGCCCAAGGCAAATCATCCCATGACGTCCAGGATGCCACCAATCCGCCGCACCCCTAAGGATTTGGACCTTGGTCGGCGCACCCATCGCACCAAGCACTGCTTCCGCGTCCGACTTCACGTCATAAAGATCAACGCCACGTGATGATCCGTGCACGTCTTTTGGCCCGGTACGGCCAAC
Source organism: Roseobacter sp. (assembly GCF_045106495.1). Taxonomy (GTDB): domain Bacteria; phylum Pseudomonadota; class Alphaproteobacteria; order Rhodobacterales; family Rhodobacteraceae; genus Roseobacter. The sequence continues at coordinate 51,360 of NZ_JBGCEQ010000011.1, read as the reverse complement.
CAACAGCCCGCATACCAGCACATGCTCGTCGCCGGGTTCGCCACCATGAAAAGCGGGTCCGACCTCAAAAAGCGCCAAGTCGGAAAACCCCCGAGCCTGATTGCGAGCTGCAGCCTGAAGCAGCCCGGGCAAAAGAGCAGGCCGCATGTGACTCATTTCATTGCTGATCGGGTTCTCGAGACGCGTGGCGTCATCGCCCCCCCCAAAGAGGAGCGCAGAGGCCTGATCTATGAAGCTATAAGTGACACACTCATTGTACCCCAAAGCCGCACATGTCCGGCGGGCAATTGCCTCGCGGCGTTGCATCGGTGAAAGGATGGGTTTCGGCACGCCATCTGTCATCCGGGGAAGCGGTTTTCCCTGTAGTTGCGTTAGAGACGCAATTCTCGCAACCTCTTCCACCAAATCGGCTTCACCCTGAACATCCGGGCGCCAACTGGGAACATGCGCCAAGTTGCCCTCGAGAATGAAGCCTAAGGCGGTCAAAGTCTGGCGTTGCTCGCTTTCGGGAATATCCATACCGACAAGCGATCGCACACGGGCAGCATCAAGTTTGTAAGCACGGTCTGTGTTCGGTACTTTGCCCGCAACGATCACCTCGGAGGCTTCGCCCCCTGCGTGATCCAGAATCATCCGGGTAGCATGCTCAATGCCATAGGGTGTCCAGGCAGGGTCTATCCCCCGCTCAAATCTGTAGCGCGCATCGGAATTGATTTTGAGTGCACGACCCGTAAAGGCGGTGCGCACGGGATCAAAATACGCAGCTTCGATAAACACTGTTGAAGTATCTTCCGTACAACCGGAGGCCATCCCCCCCATCACACCACCGATGCTCTCTACGCCATTGGCGTCTGATATCAGAGTCATGCCCTCTTCGAAGGTGTATTCTTTTTCGTCCAGACCGGTCATGGTTTCGCCGCCTTTGGCGCGATGCACAAGCAGGGCATTGCCGGCAATTTTGTCCGCATCAAAGACATGCAGCGGCCTGTTGCGGTCAAAAGTGAAGAAATTGGTCACATCAACAAGAAAAGAAATTGGCCGCAGCCCGATCGCACGCAAGCGATCTTGCAACCAGGCAGGCGATGGCCCATTCGTCACGCCGCGGATGACGCGCCCGTAGAATACAGGGCATTGATCCAGAGTATCGCCCTCGATGGTGACTGTGACGGGGCAAGCGAATTCTGCAGGCACCGCATCCACATCACCGTTTTTCAAGTTTCCCAAGCCGCGGGCAGCAAGGTCGCGTGCAATGCCGCGCACGCCAAGGGCATCAGGACGGTTCGGTGTGATTGCAATCTCGATGACCGGGTCAACTTTTGCGGGGTCGTTTATTGACAACCAGTCTGCAAAGGATTGGCCAACTTCGCCCGACGGTAATTCGATGATCCCATCATGTTCGTCACTGAGTTCCATCTCGCGCTCGGAAGCCATCATGCCGAAGCTTTCTATGCCGCGGATCTTGCCAACGCCGATGGTTGTATCAATGCCGGGCACGTATACGCCGGGTTTCGCAACAACGACTGTAATACCGGACCGCGCATTCGGTGCGCCACAGATAATTTGCTTAACACCCTCGTCGGTTTCGACCTGGCACACGCGTAAGCGATCCGCATCGGGGTGCTTTTCGGCCGATTTGACAAAGCCAATGGTGAAATCGCGCAGGCTTGCCCCGCGGTCTTCGACCTCCTCCACTTCAAGACCAAGGTCTGTCAGCGCATAAAGGATGTCATCGAGCGTTGCAGTCGTGTCCAGATGGTCTTTCAACCAAGAGAGCGTGAATTTCATGAAGGATCACCGGCGTCAATTCTGTGTCGCGCCGTGATAGCTCAAAGCAACCGGGGGGGAAAGCCATTGGTGACGCAAAGCTCGACCTTACGGATATGAATTTGGCAGGCCCAGCAGCTCGTCAAGCTGACGCGCGATCCAACCATGCGGAATGAAGTGGCCTCCTGGGTGCAAATCAAGGCTGACGCGGCCAGTGTCACAAGCCTCCCAAATGGTACGTTCCAAGGTCAGGAAAGGAACCTGCTGCCAAGGCCCCAATGCGCGGCTTTCACCGCATCCATATCTTTCGCGCCACAAGAATACGGGATAGTCTGATTCGCCGTTAGGACCGAATGGGAAATCCAGGACCGGATCGCTCAACCCATAGACCTGCCTGACTTCCTTTGGTGCTGTTTCGCAGTCCTCGGTTTGCTCGAGCGTGCCGGAGATGGCCAGGAGCGCGGCGATGTCCGCGCCATCTTCACAGACAAATCGCCAGGCCATGTTGCTTCCCCATGAGTAACCTGAGACGAACACTTGGTCCTCGACGATCGGGTAACGGGCTTTGACATCTTCGAGAACAGCGCGCGCGAAACCCACATCATCTGTGCCGGGTCGCCAGAAATCCCAACTACGCCCTAGTCCGTTAGGCGCAATCAGCAACACGCCACGCCTTCGGGTTGCGTCGGAAATTCTCGGGTGTCGAATGGTCAAAGTTCCTTGCCGCTGCCATCCATGAAAATGCAGCATGACCGGCAAAGGTGTCATCCCATCCCAATCGTCCGGCACGCGCAAGTGGTAGCTGCGATCCCCTATCATACAGGGCTCGACACCCTCGCAGGATCTTTCTTCCGGCGTCATCGCGGCGACCGGCCCCGCAATCAGGATCAACAGCAAAATCAGAAGCTTCATAGCCGGCACGCTAACGCAGAAAAATGCCGTGTCACGTCACAAAAGCGTTTGGCGAGATCCTATCTGCCAGCAGTGCAAGAGTCGCAGCGCGCAAGGTCGGGACAAGAACCCGCTCAATTTCAACCGATCATTCGTCGTTGTTGCGGTTCTGAATGGCATTTAGCCATTTGTCCACGAGCAAGATAGGCATCAGCACAATTGTCCAGCCCACAATATTCAGAATAGTAAAAGTAATTTTGAGGTCTTGGGGCATGTCAGAGAACCACATGAAGACATGCGCCACCACAATGAGGCACACCATAACGGCGACTAAAACCGCGCGTGAACTAAACTCTGGGTTGTATTCCTCATCGTCCATGGAACGCAGGGTAGCATAATCATATCAATTCGTCGAGCTTTAACGGCTCAAGCCGCCGTGCAGGTTGGGTTGGTCTAGGCTCGCGAAACCGTAATGCCGCAACCACCGCAAGTCGGAATCGAAGAAAGCGCGCAGATCGGGCACCCCGTATTTCAGCATCGCAATGCGGTCGATCCCCATGCCAAAGGCAAATCCCTGCCAGTTGTCCGGGTCAATGCCACCTGCGGCCAATACTTTGGGATGCACCATGCCAGAGCCCAGAATTTCCAACCAATCGTCGCCTTCGCCCACTTTCAGCGTGCCACCCTCCCAGGAACAGCGGATATCAACCTCGGCAGAAGGTTCTGTGAATGGGAAATGCGACGCGCGGTACCGTAAATCCACGCCATCCACCTCAAAATAGGCTTTGACGAATTCTTCCAGCACCCATTTCAAATGCGCCATGGAGATATCTTTGTCGATTGCAAGACCTTCGACCTGATGGAACATCGGCGTATGTGTCTGGTCATAATCCGCGCGATAGACACCGCCTGGACAGATAATCCGCAAGGGCGCGCCCATTTGTTCCATGGACCGGATTTGTACCGGGCTGGTGTGGGTGCGCAGAACATGCGGCGGACGGTTATCGCCTTCCGCCCGGTGCATGTAGAATGTGTCCATCTCCGCTCTGGCAGGATGGTGGCCGGGAATGTTCAACGCGTCAAAATTATACCAGTCCGTGTCAACGCGCGGACCTTCGGCAACCGAAAATCCCATTTCCGCAAAAATCGCCGTCACCTCTTCGGTGACCTGTGAAATGGGGTGGATCGTCCCTTGCGGGCGCACGCGGCCCGGCAGTGTGACATCCAGCCATTCGTCCTGCAACCGCGCATCCAAAGCCGCATCTGCGAGACCGGCCTTTTTTGCGATCAGCGCGGAATTGATCTCATCTTTCAGCGCGTTCAACACAGGGCCTGCAACCTGACGCTCTTCTGGCGTCATCTTGCCAAGTTCGCGCATTTTCAACGCAACCTCGCCCTTCTTGCCGACGGCTGCCAAACGGATCGACTCCAGTGATGCTTCGTCTGCTGCATCCGCAATCTGGCGCAGGTATTTTTGCTTGAGATCGTCCATCTCTGCCTCATACATCCAACTTCCAGCGGTGCTACCAGAATGCGGGATGATTGCAAGGCATCGGACCCGCTATGGCTTGCAAACCGTTTCCGTCACCATGAATTCAGGCCAAGCTTCCAACTCAACGGCACTGCCCTTCTATACCCATTTCACAGTTCGAACTGTTGTCTACCGAATGATGTGTACCGAACACCCTGCGTGGCGCACCACTCTAGAAGCCGTGGATCCAAGGAAAAAATCTTCGATCCCGGGCCTGTGTGACGCCATAATGATGCAATCGATATCGTGCTCGTTAGCATAGTCGACGATGGTTTTTCCGGCATGACCAGAGACCAAAGCCGCCGATGCACCCGGCAGAGCTTTGGCAGACTCTGTCAGAAACTCTTCGGCGTCATTTTTCGTTTTGGCCAGCACCTCCTTGGGAACTTCGGATGCTGCGTAAGCGGGGATCGCCTCCAGAACATGCATTACAGTAAAGGCCGCATCATCGTCCCCCAAGGCGCGTGCCGCCGCATAAGACGCAGGCGTGTCGTGTTGGTTGTCAAAAAGCACCGGAACGAGAATATTCTTATACATGGTCCTACCTCCACTAAATTCAGCCAAAAAGGCGTGGAAACAGCATAAGTACGAAGTGACTCGCAAGCCTTGAGCTATGTCAAACCCTGCGGTTCTTCGTTTTCCCGGGCTGTGTGCCGTGGTATTTCTAGCGGACGCATTGGGCAAACCTCATGCTGGGCCTGCACGGTAAGGCGGCCTGCACCGCGCTCTTAGCGCAAAACAGATCGAAGGAATACCTGTGTCCGCTCCACTTTTGGGGTCGTGAATATCTGCTCCGGCGGACCCTCTTCGACGATGACGCCCTCATCCATGAAACAGACCCGATCCGCCAATTCTCGGGCAAACCCCATCTCATGGGTCGCCAAGACCATGGTCATGCCTTCGCTGCGCAGCTGCCGCAGCACGTTCAACACCTCGCCCACCAATTCAGGATCAAGTGCGGCAGTGATCTCGTCAAACAGCATAATCTCCGGTCGCATGGCCAATGCTCGAATGACCGCAACCCGTTGCTGCTGGCCGCCCGACAGCTGGTCGGGGTACTTCTCCATATGTGCAGCCAATCCAAACCGCGCAAACAGATCCGCAACCCGAGCGCGTAGAGGGCCACTTTCTTCGTCAAGAACGCGGCGCGGGGCCAGCAGGACGTTTTCGAGGGCGCTCATATGCGGAAACAGATTGTAGGATTGAAACACGACCCCGATCCGACGCCGCACCGGTCCGAGATCCAACCCGGGCTCGGAGATGTCCTGACCGTCCAATAAAACCAAGCCATCATCAATGGGTTCAAGCTGGTTGATGCAGCGCAAAAGTGTCGACTTACCGGATCCTGAGGCGCCAATCAGGCAAATCATTTCGCCCGCCGCAACCTCCATATCAATCCCCCGTAGGACAGCATGCTCGGCAAAGGACTTGCGCACCCCGCGCAACGAAAGCTTAGCTTCTGGCATCACGGTCCCGGTTCAAAAGATGATCGGCATATCGAGTCGCAGGTACCGTTACGAGCAAGAAAATCAGTGCTGCAGCCACATAGGGTGTGAAATTCGCAAGCAGGCTTTTGTAGATACCCGCCTGGCGCAGTATCTCGACCGGACCAATAAAGCTCAGCAGCGCCACATCCTTTTGCAACGCCACCAGCATATTCATGTTTGCGGGCACGACCCGTCGGATCGCCTGTGGCAGGATCACATACCGCATGGTGTCACGTTCGCTCAAACCCAGGCAAATCGACGCGTTGCGCTGGCTGGCGTGTATGCTCTCGATCCCCGATCGCAAAACTTCGGCCACATAAGCGGCGTAGGTCAGTACCAAGGCCACCGTTCCCCAGATATAAGGGCTGTTCCAAGGACGCGGCAACCCGAGACCCGGAATGCCAAATCCAATCAGATAGATGGTCAAAACCACCGGTATGCCGCGAAAAATATCGACATAGACTGCACCAAAAATCCGCAAGGGAAACAAGGCAGGTGCTCGTGCGCCCCGCGCCAGGGCGATCGCCAACCCCATGCCCAAAATCAACGGCACCGACCACGCAAAGATCATCACGTCGATCAAGAAGGCCTTCAGCAGGGTCGGAAAGGTTTGCGCAAAAACACCCCCATCAAAGAAACTGGCCTTCACCTGCGGCCAGCCGGGCGCCAGCGGCACAAGCAGGACAACTGCGATGAACACAGCCACCGTGCTTATGCCGGCGACGGTCAGTGACCGACGTCTCTGTGCTGCTTCATATGCCTGCCTGCGGTTCACAAGCGGCCTATTTGATCAATGGTACGCCCGTCGCTTCTTGCAACCACTCCGCCTCAATCCCGGCGAGCGATCCATCCTCGTTCAAGATCGCCAGAGCCGCGTCGACGCATTCCTTGAGCGGGTTGCCTTCGGTCATCAACATCCCGAAATGGTCCGGGTTGGCGGTTTCATCCGGCGCAAACTGGCCCAGAACTTTACCGCCCTCCAAAACAACCGCCGACAAGTAAAGTGCGGTCGGCAGATCGAAAAGAGCCGCGTCCACCTGACCGGCTTTCATCGCTTCGACCACATTGGCATTGTCGTCATAAACCAGTGGGCTGTCAGAGGGTGCGATGGTTTCCATGACCACCGGCAGCGCTGTGGTGCTGGCCACAACGCCCCACTTCAATGCTTTCAACCCTTCAAGACTGGGATCTAACCCCTCCCCACCGCGTACCAGAACTGCCATGGGTGCTGTGTAATATGGCTCGGAAAAATCGACAACTTTGTCGCGTTCCGCGGTGATCGAAAACTGCTGCATATTGAAGTCGAAGTCTTTTGCACCCGGTTGGATCGCCTGATCAAACGATGTCCTTGTCCAGACCACATCGCTTTCCTCAAACCCCATGACCTGCGCCACCGCATAGGCCACGGCCGGTTCAAAACCCAGACCCGATTCCGGCGTATCGTCAATCGCCCAAGGGTAATAGGCCGGATTGCCGGTTGCGATGGTCAACTTGCCTTCGGTCAAGGTTTTGCCATCCGCACAGCTTTGCGCAGCGACGCCGCTCGCCGCCAAAACAGTGCCAAGAGCCGCTGGTATCAGAAGTTTCCACATTGAGATTTCTCCCCGAAATCGATTGTTTGATTGCTTGGATTATCCCTGTTGCATGGGCTGCGCGCAAGTCTGGATCGGACCGCCTGGGTTCCTGCTATTGTGACTTCCAACGACGATGCACCCAAAGCCATTGGGACATGTTGGCACGTATCTGTTGCTCAAGGCTGTCGTTCAAGGCCTGAGTCATTTCTTCCGGCGTTGTATGCGGGATCGGAGGTTCGACGATCATCTCAAAGCTCAGACCATCCGGTTGCCGGATGCCATAACAGGGCACAAGCAGCGCGTCATAGCGCAAAGCCAGCTCTGCTGCCGAGAGCGCCGTATAAGCCGTATGTCCAAAAAATTTCAGTGGCGCACCAGCGGACATATGCTGATCGATCAGCAGGGCTATTGCATTGCCGGCCTTGAGGAACTTGAGCATCTCACCCATGCCACGCCGCCCACGCAGAAACAGCGGCGTGCCCACCTGGGAAATCCGCGATACGTAGAAGTCGTTGAAACCCTTGTAGTTCATGCTGCGGTACAGCCCACCAACCTTGTGGCCGCGCTGTATGAGTTTGGACCGGGCAATGTCGTAGTTTCCAATGTGACCCGAGACGATGATGATGGGCCTTCCCGCTTCACGGGCCGCATCCACGGCATCCAGCCCATCGCCGGTAATCGGTGTGCGCGCTGCCGTTTCAACCAGTTTTTTGGGTGAGAAGAGTTCGCATAAAGTCCGACCGATCTGGTCGGGGACATCGCGAGTCATCTGCGCCACGTCTTCTTCTGACATATCCGGGAAGATAAAATGCAAGTTGTCGCGTATCCGCCCGCGATATCCGATGACAGGGGCCACCAAGCGCGAAATCAACCACCCCCCCATCGGCACGCGGGTGCTATAGGGCAATAGCGTCAGCGACCGGATGATCCCAATGATCATCGCACTGATGACCCTGTCCTTAAAGTCCACCTCGGCGTCGACTTCCTGATTTTTGGTGCGGTTCGGTATCATCGGGTCTTTGCGTTTGATCGGTTGCCGAGGTTGTACCACTTAACTCCGGCGGCTCAATAGGCCGACCGTAACAAGTCTGAGGTTCTTGGAACAAATCAGGCGAAGCTGTTGAACGCGCGTCAAAAACGAAAAAAGCCGCTCCTGTTCCGGAGCGGCTTTGGTTTCTCTCTTTCGTCTAGCCGCTTAGGCAGCCAGGGCATCCTGTGCTTGCTTTACAATCGCACCAAAGGCATCCGGCTCATGTACGGCCAGATCGGCCAGCACTTTGCGATCCACTTCGATGCCCGCAAGGTTCAGACCATTGATAAAGCGGCTGTATGTCAGCGCCTCGTCGTGACTGCGCACAGCCGCATTGATCCGTTGAATCCACAGAGCGCGGAAATTGCGCTTGCGGTTCTTGCGGTCGCGGGTGGCGTATTGATTGGCCTTGTCGACCGCCTGACGCGCAACCTTGAATGTGCTTTTCCGGCGACCGTAGTAGCCTTTTGCGGCCTTGATGACCTTCTTGTGACGGGCGTGGGTGACTGTTCCACCTTTAACTCGGGACATATCAGCTTTCCTTAACGGTCGTAGGGCATGAAGCCCTTGACGATTCTTGCGTCGGGGGCCGACAGTGTTGTCGTCCCGCGTGCGTCGCGGATGAATTTGCGGGAGCGCTTGATCATACCGTGGCGTTTGCCGGCTTGTCCGGACATCACCTTACCGGTGGCCGTCACTTTAAAACGCTTCTTGGCGCTTGATTTCGTCTTCATCTTGGGCATTTCCGTCTCCTATCGTTCAGATCGGTTTGCGCGCGACTCGGCATGCCACTGTGGCCGGTCGTGCGGAAAGAAGCCGCTCTTTAGGCGGTTGGGCCGCATATGGCAAGAGCAGAGTGCAATGTGTTCTCTGCCAACCGCATTTAAAGCAAATCTTTCGAAAGAAGCTGCGCAAACATCATAAGCGGCTCGACAAAAACCCCGCCCGTCGAGAGATTTGAGACAATTTTGAACATACTAACCGGTTAAGCGCGCTAGGTGGCCAACATTGCACAACGAAATGACGTGTGACGCGCCCGTGTTTGTGCCTGGCGTTTGGCGATAACCGCCTGCCTGACACTCTTTCTGGCGCGCAACAACTATTCTGGATCGGTATTGAATATCAGGCGCTCGTCGCAGGGTGCAACTCGCAGAATATTGGTGCTGCCCGGCACATTGAACGGCACGCCCGCCGTGACAACGATCTGGTCGTTTTCCTCCGCATAGCCCTGCCGGAGTGCCGCGCGCGCCGATGCCACCACCGCCAGTTTGAACCGATCAAGTTTATCCGTGATGACGCAGTTTGTGCCCCAGCTGAGCGTCAGGCGACGCGCTGTGCGCACCAGCGGCGTCATCGCCAGGATCGGCACTCGGGGCCGTTCCCGCGCGACCAAAAGGGCGGTTGTCCCGCTTTGGCTAAAACAGCAAATGGCCTTGATGTCCGTGGTTTCAGCGATCTCGCGTGCGGCTGAAACGATTCCATCTGCGATGGTCGCACCCTTGGTTTCGCGCGAAGCTTCGATGATCTGAGTATAGGTCGGATCCTGCTCCACCTCCGTCGCAACATTGTTCATCGTGGTCACGGCTTCGATAGGGTAATCGCCCGCCGCAGATTCCGCCGAAAGCATCACTGCATCTGCGCCTTCATAAATGGCTGTCGCCACATCAGAGACTTCCGCCCGCGTCGGCATCGGGCTTTCGATCATGCTTTCCATCATCTGCGTGGCCACGATCACCGGTTTCGCGGCGCGTCGGCACTTGCGCACCAGGCGTTTCTGGATCGGCGGAACATTCTGCACAGGCAGCTCAACGCCCAAATCGCCACGCGCCACCATGATCCCATCGCTGACCTTCAAGATGTCATCAAAATTCTCAACCGCTGCTGGTTTCTCGATCTTGGACAGGATCGCGGCGCGCCCATTCGCCAGATCTGAAGCTTCCAGAACATCTTCAGGACGTTGGACAAAGCTCAGGGCCAACCAGTCGACGCCCAGTTCACAGGCGAACTCCAGATCTTTGCGATCTTTATCTGACAATGCCGCCAACGGTAGAACGACATCGGGAACATTCACGCCTTTTCGATTGGAGATAACGCCACCCGCAACGACTGTGCACTCCGCGAAGTCAGCGCTGCAGGCATCAACATGCAGCCGGATTTTACCATCATTGACCAAAAGGCTGGACCCAGGCTTCAGCGCAGCAAAAATCTCCGGGTGCGGCAGGCAAACACGCGTGCCATCGCCGGCTGCTGGATCCAAATCCATGCGGAACTTGGCGCCTTCCTCCAGCATTTCGCCATCTTCGTTGGCAAAAACGCCGACTCGCAATTTCGGCCCCTGCAAATCGGCCAGAATGCAGATGTTGCCACCAGTATCCTTTTCGATCTCGCGAATGATCTGATGTTTTTCACGAATCTCTGCGTGAGTGCCGTGGCTCATATTGAGCCGGAACACATCCGCGCCCGCATTGTGGAGCGCCTCAATCATTTCTCGGGTGTCAGAGGCGGGTCCGAGGGTCGCCACGATTTTGACGTTGCGGGTGCGTCTCATCTTGATAGTCGTCCTTATTGGCTTGTTACCGCTAACGGTTCGCGCACGTTATGTCGCATGATGGCCGCCAGAGCAACCATCGTCACCGTGGCGGCATTTGATTTAACTTTGATGACACGCCAAATGCCTAAGTCGCAAGCATCGCGTACAGGTTGACATGCGCCGCTGCTACCCCAATCTGACAGATACAATCAAGGAGTCCACCATGCCGACCCAGCAAGAGATAGAATTTCAGGCCGCTGCCTTCCGCCGCCTGCAAAAGCACCTCATGGAAGATCGCACAGATGTTCAGAACATTGACATGATGAATCTGACAGGGTTCTGTCGCAACTGCCTAAGTCGCTGGTATGCGGAGGCTGCCGCCGAAAAGGGAGTCGATATCAGCAAAGATGCCGCAAGGGAGCTATTTTACGGCATGACAATGGAAGCCTGGAAAAGGGATTACCAAACCGACGCGACCGGAGATCAACAAAAAACCTTTGAAAAATCCTTTGCTGAAAACGTGGGTAAAACCTGAAGCTGCAGACCTTTTACTTTGAGTTGCAGTGCCTGATTTTTGTACATAATCGGCGCTGATCCGCAACCGTCAAAAGTACTTTTGAGCGCTCATGTTCAAAAAATGCCTCAAGTTTTGATCGGTCATTGACAGGGTTGTAAACTGTTTTCACAGTGCAGTTGTAATCGGAGGGTTTACTATGAAACGCAATTTTTTTGCGCTGTTGTTATCTGCTCTATCACTCCCCACACTCGCCACTTCTTCGACGCTTGATATCCAATTCCAAAGCCCCCTCGCCGCGTCAGAAAGCCAAAGAAAACTGCTGTCGAACGCCGAAAAATTCTGGGAGTCCACTTTGGTTGGCTATCAGCCTGGTATAGAAATCGACAGCGTCAACATAACCGTTGATGCTTTCGGCATCGATGGTACCAGAGGCATACTGGCACAGGCCGGACCAACCAAAATTGTCAAACAAAACGGGTTTGTACTTCCGACTCGTGGAGTGGTGGAATTCGACATTTCCGACCTGGAACGGATCGAAGCGAAAGGCACACTTTTTGGCATCTTGCTGCATGAAGTTGCCCACGTTCTTGGGTTTGGTACCCTGTGGAGCAACGAGGTTTCCATGTTCGGCAGTGGCCAATACGTTGGCCTTAACGGTCTGGAAGCCTACCGCGCGGAATTCGACCCAACTGCCGAGTTTATACCGGTGGAGTTGGACGGTGGACCCGGCACGCGGGATTCCCACTGGGACGAGAACTGGGCGGGCGGCCCGCTCGAACTTATGACCGGCTATGTTGACCCCCCATTGTTTCTCAGCAAGACGACAATCGCCTCGTTTCGCGATTTGGGCTACACGGCCCCTTACGACATGAAACCGGTACCCCTGCCCGCAGGGATCTGGCTGGGACTTGCAGGCTTTGGCGTCATGGGCGCGATCCGGTGTCTGCAAAAACGCAGATCTCAGGCCATCGTCCCGGCCTGAGAGTTGAACCAGTAAATGTAAGGCTGCTCAGATCGCGGCCTTCATGCTTTCTTCCAGGTAGATTTCGCGCAGTCGTGGGGCGACCCTTCCCGGCACGCCTGCGCCCAAGGGCACCCCATCGATTTCTACCACCGGCATGACAAAGGTGCTGGCCGAGGTAATGAAGGCCTCATCCGCCTCTTTGGCTTCATCGATTGTAAAGTTGCGCTCTTCCACTTCCATCTGCGCTTCTTGCGCAAACCGTAACACGGCCGCGCGTGTAATTCCGTGCAGGATATCATGGCTGAGCGCCCGGGTAATGATCTTGTTGCCCTTCACGATGTACGCATTGTTGCTGGTGCCTTCGGTCACAAAGCCATCCTCAATCATCCAGGCGTCATCGGCACCAGCTTTCTTGGCCATCATCTTGCCCATGGACGGATAGAGCAACTGCACGGTCTTGATGTCGCGTCGGCCCCAGCGAATGTCTTCGATACTGATGACTTTCATGCCCTTTTGCGCCGCTGGGCTGTTGGCAAGGCCGGGTTTGGATTGAGTGAACAACACGATGGTCGGCTCGGTTGTTTCGGGATCGGGGAAGACAAAATCACGGTCACCTGGCGCGCCGCGGGTGATCTGCAGATAAATCATGCCTTCGTCGATTTCGTTCAAACGCACCAGTTCGCGATGCACCTCAAGCAGATCTTCCGACGTGATCGGGTTGCGCATGTCCAGCGCGTCAAGAGAGCGCTGCAACCGCAGGGCATGGCCTTCAAAATCGATCAGCTTGCCCCCCAGAATAGAAGTGACTTCGTAAACGCCATCCGCCATCAAGAAACCCCGATCAAAGATCGACACCGATGCTTCATTTTCGGGGATATACGCCCCATTCAAGTACACAATGCGCATTTCATTCTCCTAACAGGGGCTTTGCACCCGCATCCTCAAACCATTGGGTACCTCAGACATCCGGGCGCGTCAGCCCCATAATCTGACATCCGGCGCGTGAACCCCTTTATCGTCAAATACCAGCGCATGTTCGCGATCTTCTGCCAGCAGAAGCGGGCCATCAAGGTCCGTGACACGCACGCCTTGGGCCAAAATGGTCGCCGGGGCCATCGCAAGACTGGACCCGACCATACATCCAACCATGACATCATATCCAAGCGCCAAACCTTCCCGGCGCAGCGCCAAAGCCTCCGTCAGCCCGCCCGCCTTGTCCAGTTTGACGTTGATCATGTCATATTTGCCCTTGAGCTTGGGTAGACTGGCACGGTCATGGCAACTTTCATCAGCACAGATCGGCAGAGGACGGTCCAGACCGATCAGGGCATCATCCTCGGCTGCGGGCAAGGGTTGCTCTACCAACTCCACGCCCAGTCGCACCAAATGCGGGGCCAGATCGGCATAAACCTCAGCACTCCAACCCTCATTGGCATCGATGATGATCCGCGCTTTGGGCGCCCCCGTGCGCACGGCTTCCAAACGGGGCATGTCATCCGGGGTGCCCAACTTGATCTTCAACAAGGGACGATGGGCGTGTTTCGACGCCTGCGCTTGCATCTTTTCCGGCGTGTCCAGCGACAGCGTGTAAGCGGTGATCTCTGGCAATGGCGCGGGCAGGCCCGCCAATTCCCATGCCCGCTTGCCGGCCTGCTTTGCTTCCAGATCCCAAAGCGCGCAATCCACTGCATTACGCGCCGCACCTGGCGCCAACATATAGTAAAGCCCAGCGCGGGTCACATCGCTCGGCAGGTTTTCGATCTGGGCTGTGACGCTGTCCATGGTTTCGTCATATCGCGCATAGGGCACGCATTCGCCCCGTCCTTCATGGGCTCCGTCCCTGATCCGTACGGTCAGCACCTTGGCCTCCGTTCGAGACCCCCGGCTGATGGTAAAAGCCTGTGCAAGGCGAAACACATCTTGGGTGACGCTGATTTCCATGCTCACATTTTCCTTTGGGCAAACCAATCCCCGCCAGCAGCACTGGCAGAGATCAGGCCTTTACGTTAAAGCGCGGCAAGCGCCTCCGCCAGACGACCGGCGCCCTGACGGAAAGGATCGACAGTGGGCAATCCAAGGCGTTCTTCCACTGCGGCGCAATAGGCGGTCGCCTCTTCTTCGCTGAGGTGTTGGGTGTTGATCGATACCCCTACAACCTTGCAATCGGGGTTCGCCACATGAGCAAACTGTAAAGCCATGTCCCTCACCGCCTCGATGCTGGGCAGCTTGTATCCCGGCAGGCCACGCATGTGCGTGCGGGTCGGTTCGTGACAGATGATCAGCGCGTCTGGTTGTCCACCATGGATCAATGCCAAGGTGACACCGGAGTAAGACACATGGAACAGACTGCCCTGCCCCTCAATAATATCCCAATGATTGTCCTCATTATCCGGCGTCAGATATTCAACCGCACCCGCCATGAAATCCGCGATCACTGCATCCAGCGGCACCCCATGCCCCGTGATCAGAATCCCTGTCTGGCCTGTGGCGCGGAAGGTGCTCTTCATGCCGCGTTCCCGCATCGAGGCATCTAGCGCCAGCGCCGTGTACATCTTGCCTGCGGAACAATCGGTTCCTACCGCCAGCACGCGCTTGCCCGTGCGTTTCACGCCACTTGCAATCGGGTAAGCATCCGTCGGCACTCGGACATCGTGCAATGTACCGCCATGAACCTGGGCGGCCGCCATCAGTTCGGATTCGTCACGCAACAGATTGTGAAGCCCGCTGGCCAGATCAAATCCCAACTCCAAAGCTTCAACGAGGACCTTGCGCCATTCGGAACTGATGTAACCGCCGCGGTTGGCCACACCGATCACCAGTGTTTTGGCTCCAGCTTCCTTGGCTTCTTCGAGGGTCATGTCCTGCAAACCCACATCTGCCTTGCAACCTTCCATGCGGAATTGCCCAACCGCATTCTCAGGGCGCCAGTCCTTGATGCCCTGCGCGACTTTCGCCGCCAATTGGTCAGGCGCGTCGCCCAAAAACAAGAGGTATGGTGTTTCAATCATGCGTCGTCCCCCGAATCCATGTGTTGCGGCAATCTTGCTGATATCTCACGCAATCACATCGCAAAGTTTCCCAACCTCGACAAAACTGTGCAATGATCTTCGGTTTTTATAGCCATTTGCGCAAAATCATTGCAAATGTAAACATAGCAACCGAAAATGCTGCAACTGCAAAATGCCCTTGCGAGGCCCTGCGCAATTTAATAACAGCGGAGGCGTGAATTCCGACACTTTATTGCACCGAGGTCCGACATGAGTTTTAAACTGCAGCCTGCAGCCCCTGCCCGCCCCAACAGATGCCAACTCTTCGGTCCCGGATCACGCCCTGCGATTTTTGAGAAAATGGCGGCATCGGGCGCGGATGTCATCAACCTTGACCTCGAAGACAGCGTTGCGCCGTCAGACAAAGACAGTGCGCGTACCCACGTGATCGCCGCTATCTCAGATGTGGATTGGGGAACAAAAACGCTTTCGGTACGCATCAACGGGTTGGACACGCCGTTTTGGTACCGCGACGTTGTAGACCTGCTCGAACAGTCAGGAGACCGGTTGGATCAGATCATGATCCCCAAGGTGGGCTGTGCCGCAGATGTCTATGCGGTGGATGCGCTGGTCACGGCCATCGAAGCTGCGAAAGGACGCACCAAGAAGATCACTTTCGAGGTGATCATCGAATCTGCGGCGGGCATTGCCCATGTGGAAGAGATTGCAGCCAGCTCGCCTCGCTTGGCTGCAATGAGCCTCGGGGCGGCTGATTTTGCCGCCTCCATGGGCATGCAGACCACGGGCATCGGCGGCACGCAGGAAAACTATTACATGGTTCGCGACGGGCAAAAGCATTGGTCCGACCCCTGGCATTGGGCGCAAGCAGCCATTGTCGCGGCCTGCCGCACCCACGGCGTCTTGCCCGTGGACGGCCCGTTTGGCGATTTTTCCGATGATGAAGGCTTCCGTGCGCAGGCGCGCCGCTCTGCGACCTTGGGTATGGTCGGCAGATGGGCCATCCATCCCAAACAGGTGACCATCGCCAACGAGGTCTTCACCCCCTCAGAGGAAGCCGTCGCCGAGGCGCGTGAGATTCTCGCCGCGATGGAAGAGGCCAAGGCCAAGGGAGAAGGCGCCACTGTTTACAAAGGTCGCCTTGTCGATATCGCTTCGATCAAACAAGCCGAGGTCATCGTACGGCAATCGGAAATGATCAACGGCTGACGCAAGTTTGATTTGGCTTTCACCCTAGCGCGTTGCTATTTGGCTGCGCCAGACCCCGGAGCCTGCGATGTACCGTCTTTTTGCCCTTCTACTTGCCACCTTGTGGATCACGACCGCGCAGGCTCAGTCCATGGCGCCGCGGGAGGGCTGGGTCATCATCCCCACTGAAAAAACACATGGCGACCTGCTCGCGGATCTGAAAGCCGCGGTGAAGGCCCATAAAATGGGCGTTGTCACGCAGGCGGGCCCCACAGGTGCGGCACAGAAAAGGGGTATAACCATCCCGGAAAACCGGGTCGTTGGTGTGTTCAACAATGACTTTGCCGTCCGCGTGCTGGCCACGTCCACGGCAGCCATGATCGAAGCGCCCATTCGGTTCTATGTCACGGAAAATGCGGATGAAAACGCGACCCTTTCCTACAAGACACCCAGTTTCGTTTTCGCGCCCTATTTCAATGAAGGCGGCGAAGACTTGCAGGCGCTTGCAACCAAATTGGATGGCATTTTTGCCAACATAGCTGAGGCCGCTGCACAGTAGCGCGCCTGTCAGGCCCGTTCGTCTTTCGGACAGCCAATCACAACATAAGAAGTGATTGAATTCACTTGCGGCAATGCGCCCAATTTATCAGTGTGAAAGCGCTTGTAGCTGGGCAGATCAGCACTTTCGACCCTCAGCAAATACTCGATGGATCCGGTGGTATTGTGGCATTCGACGACCTCGGGAGCCAGCGCCATAGCCCGCTCGAATGCCTCCTGTGAGGCTTTGGAATGGTCGTTGAGCCCGACACCGATGTAGGCCACGAACCCAATACCCAGCGCCGTCGGGTCAAGCACAACGCGGTAGCCCTTGATCACACCACTGCGCTCCAATTCCTGCACCCGCCGAAGGCAAGCCGAGGGTGACAGCCCCACGCGCGATGCAAGCTCTATATTGCTGACACGACCATCGCGCTTGAGTTCACACAATATCTGCTCTGATTTGCTGTCGATAACCGCCATAAGTTGCTTAAGTAAGCTCAGATCGAATCATTTCGCAATCCTATATCACTCCAGACGTCATATCATTGCGCTATGACGCTGGACTTTCTCTCCGCCCTGATCCTCTTTGCCCTTGTCAGTTCGGGAACGCCGGGACCCAATAACCTTATGCTCATGGCGTCTGGCGCCAACTACGGATTTGCCCGCTCCTTGCCGCATATGTTGGGCATTTCGGTCGGGTTCTCAGGCATGATTGTTCTGGTAGGGGCCGGGCTGTTGCAGGTCTTTGACACCTACCCCATCACAGCTCTGCTGCTGAAAACCGTATCTGTGGTCTATTTGTCCTATCTGGCTTGGAAAATCGCCACTGCGGCCCCGATCAAAAAGGAGAGTCGGCATGGCACCCCTATGACGTTTCTCCAGGCCGCCGCCTTTCAGTGGATCAACCCCAAAGCCTGGGCAATGGCATTGACCGCTTTGTCTGTCTACGCACCAAGCCAGACGCTTGTTGCCTTTGCTCTGGTGGCGCTGGTTTTCGGTCTGGTAAACTTGCCAGCCATCGCCTTTTGGACCTTGATGGGCCAACAAATGGCGCGCGTGTTAACCAACCCGCTGCGGTTGCAAATCTTCAACTGGAGCATGGCCGGTTTGCTGATGGCGTCGCTCTACCCGGTCCTCTGGCCTGCCTGAGCCCCGTTGCAAAGCCCGCCAATGCCCGCCATATACGAGAGCGGAAACAACAGGTAGGCAGCCATGACCCAATACATGGATTTCGAGAAACCACTGGCCGAGATTGAAGGCAAAGCAGAAGAACTCAGGGCTTTGGCGCGCGCCAGCGAGGAGATGGATGTCACCGAAGAGGCCGCCGCACTGGATGCCAAGGCCAGTGCCATGCTAGTGGATCTCTACAAATCCCTGACCCCTTGGCGCAAGTGCCAGGTCGCACGCCACCCCGAACGCCCGCATTGCCGCGACTACATCGACGCGCTTTTCACCGACTACACTCCCTTGGCGGGCGATCGTAACTTCGCGGACGACCATGCGGTCATGGGCGGGCTCGCCCGGTTCAATGACACACCCGTGATGGTGATCGGCCACGAAAAGGGCAAGGACACCAAGTCGCGCATTGAGCATAACTTCGGTATGGCGCGCCCCGAAGGATACCGAAAAGCGATCCGGTTAATGGATATCGCGCACCGCTTTGGATTGCCTGTGATTACGTTGGTCGACACGCCGGGCGCCTACCCCGGCAAAGGTGCAGAAGAACGCGGCCAGTCCGAAGCCATTGCCCGCGCCACGGAGAAGTGTTTGCAGATCGGCGTGCCGCTGGTCTCGGTGATCACCGGCGAAGGTGGCTCCGGCGGCGCTGTGGCTTTTGCCACGGCAAACCGGGTCGCGATGCTCGAGCATTCGATCTACTCCGTGATCAGCCCGGAAGGCTGTGCCTCTATCCTGTGGAAGGACGCCGAGAAGATGCGCGAAGCTGCCGAAGCCCTGCGATTGACCGCAGATGACCTCAAACAATTGGGGGTCATCGACCGGATCATACCCGAACCCACGGGCGGCGCGCATCGAAATGCGAGCGCCGCCATCGCTGCTGTGGGCCGCGCCATAGAAGGCATGCTCAAGGATCTTGACGCCAAAGATCCGGCGACGCTCATCAAGGATCGCCGCACCAAATTCATCGACATCGGCGCCAAGGGGCTTGCAGCTTAAAAGCTAGGCATTCGGAGCGATCGTGATGCCAAATCGCGGACCAGGTGATCCGAGGATTTCGAATCCCAGAGCCGGGTAAATCTGATGGGCCTCGGTGTTGTCCGGATGCGTGCCCACTGACAAATAGGTGCAGCCGTCCCGATGTGCGACGGCCTCGCTGGCACGGACCAACGCTTGGCCAACCCCCATTCTGCGGGCTTTTGGCACGACAAACAAATGCTGCAAATCCATACCACGCTGCCCAAATTGGATCTTGGCAAGCGGGCACAGTGCCGCATAGCCGATACATTCACCTGCATGTTCAGCCAGCAAGACACGCACCCAAGGGCGGGGTCCAAGAACATCGCGTGCCAACGTATCAAGCGACACCGTCGCTACATCACCGTGGTGTTGTGCCAGTGCCGCAATCATTCCCAGAAGGGCTGTCAGATCTTTGGCTTCGGCAGGTCTGATATGACCCAAAACTTCGAAACTATTTCTATCCATTTGACAAGCTAACCAATTAAAACTTTCACCAACCCCAGACACCACGAGTCAAATTCAACGTAAAATTGTGTCATTCAAAAGGCCGAATTTTGTTAAAATTCTATACATAGTTGAATTATTCAAGATGAGACGTCGCGTTAGATGGGCGGTTCAACTCGCCAGCATGCGCAATCCCTGGGTCACATCCGAACGGACAGCGAGCCGCAGACCTGGCTCATCCCCGGCGCGCAAGGCAGCAATGATCAGGCGATGAAACTGCGGAGGCTCAGTTTTGCGCAGGCGGCCGTAGAGCGCACGCATCGTGGGCCCCATCTGCAGCCAGACTGTCTCCGCCATGGCCAGCATCGCCGGAGCTTGAGCCCGCAGGTAAAGCGTGCGGTGGAACTCCAGATTGGTCCGGATGTAGCTCGCTGCGTCGCGGTGTGCCACGGCCTCGGCGATGGAAACGTTGATGGCCTGCAACCGTTCGATCAGCGCCATATGCGCCCTTGGCAAGGCGCGGCTGGCAAGTTCCACCTCGATCAGCGCGCGAAGAGCCGCGAGTTCCTCGATGCGTTCATTGCTCAACTCCGGGGTCGCGACCCGCCCGGACGAAGACATCGTCAAAGCGCCTTCCGCCACAAGGCGACGCACCGCCTCACGGGCAGGCGTCATGGAGACTTCGTATTCTTTGCCGATTCCGCGTAACGTGAGCCCTTCACCCGGAGGCAGGTCACCCTGCATGATCCGACCGCGCAGCGCTCGATACACCCGATCATGGGCAACGGGCGTGGCATCGGCTGGACGGGGGTTCAGGATCATATGTATTCTGTGATCACAAAGTCACCCAAGGTCAAGCGCCGAGGCCTCCGAGCGGTCAAATCGATACCGGTGCAGGTCGCCACCTTTTTTGCGCAGCCAGGATCGCGGTTCCTTGTAGTCGCCATAAATCCGTTCAACCTCACGCCAAAACACCGGCGCGTGGTTCATCTGTGCCAGATGGGCAACCTCATGCGCGACCACATAGTCCAGCACTTCGGGCGGCGCTAGAATAAGACGCCACGAATACATAAGCCGGCCCTGTGACGTACACGACCCCCAGCGGGACCGTGTGTCGCGCAGGGTCATCGCGGTATATGATTTTCCCAGTTTGGCCGCGTAATGGTCCGAGGACTCGGACAGGCGCGCACGGGCCAGTGTTTTCAGGTCACCTGCAAGGCGAGGCCCCACACGCTCCGGTGCACCCGGCACCGCCACGCGACCCACCTCGAAAGACACTTTGCGCCCGGACCCCGCCACAACCTCATGCAAACGTCCGCCCACAGGCACCATCGCGCCCAAACCCACTATCACATCCGTACCGCGCGCCGCCAGATGTTTGCGAATCCACGCTTCTTTTTCACATGCAAAAGCCATCGCCTCCCGTTCGGGAACGCGGTCCGGCAAGGTGAGCGTAACCCGCCCGTCCAGTTGCGAAATCCGAAGTGAAATCCGCCGCGCGCGCCGCGACCGGCGCAGGGTCAATGAGATTGGCGGGTCGCCGGGGAGATACATATTGGACATTCGAAGCTCGCAAGGGGGTGGTCTTCCGCCCGGCAGACCTTTACAGCCTGCGTTTCATATGGCACTTGGCCGGAATCATCTACTCTGGAATCGAAAATGAAAAGGGGTTTTCATGCCCAAAGAAGAATGGGGAACGAAGCGACTCTGCCCCACCTCCGGCAAACGTTTCTATGATCTGAACAAAAATCCGATTGTCAGCCCCTATACGGGTGAAGTGGTCGAAGTTGATCTGAGCAAATCCCGCATGATCGCGGCAGACGCTGAAGACGCTGCTTCCGCCAAAGCCAAGGCCGCGGAGACAGAAGATGACCCGGTATTGGTAGTTGATGAAGACGACGTGGATGTGGATCTGGGCGATGACATCCTGGATGACGACGAAGACGATGATGACACAGTCCCGCTCGAAGAGATCGCGGATGTGGCAGCGAACGACGACGACACCTGATTTCAAACTTTTCGCGCGGGGCAGTCAGTTTTTAACTTGATCCTGCCCCGCGTTGCGCCTATTCAGCGGCGTCACTGGATCATCTATCCATCCCGTGGGGCTCAGGCCCACACATCGGGGCCTTAGCTCAGCTGGGAGAGCGCCTGCATGGCATGCAGGAGGTCAGCGGTTCGATCCCGCTAGGCTCCACCAAATCCCTCCCTTACAGTAGTGCAATCGCTGTCCGTTTTGGCCACGAATTTAGCGTGTATGACCTGGGCAATTTTGTTTTGCCCAGACCAAACATACGGAAAACCGAGAGGCGACAAAGATGATCCGCTCAACTGCAGCCTTGCACTTGAGCGATGCCAAAACAGCACAGGCCCTTTAGCGATATTACATGGGCTGCGGCATTGCCCTCAGGCACGCGCCTCTTCTGACATGGGCCCAGGCGGCGGTCCTTCCACGTCCGTTTCACTTTCCGCGTTGTTCGGCATTGACTTGCATTCTAAGAATACGCGCAGCCTGCAATCGGCACAAATGCTCGGGTCAAGCGTCGGCACCATCTTCTCCAGCATTTCCCGTTTGCGCCGGAAAATGTAATCCTTGCCGATGAGCTTGGTGACGTGAAACTGATCCATCTGTCGGCGCAGCGGCGGATACCGCCCCACGATGTAAAGGCTGCCGCCCAATTCCTTGCGGTTCCGGCTCTCTTCCACCAACCACTCTGCGCCCGCCAGATCAATTCCCACAGACCCATCGACCAACAGGGCCAGATGCTTCTGTCCCGGGCGTTGCCTTTCCAGCCTGCGGAATTCCTTCTCCAGATATTCGACCGCGCCAAAATACATCGGACCCTGCACCCGGATAAACATCGCCTGCGGGCATTCAGGCAACCGCCAATGGATCGGGCTCATGAAGGGACGCCCCTCAACGGTGGCATTCGGCACGTTAACCGGCAAACCCGGACGCATGGTCTTTCGCAAAAACAGCGAGAGCGACACGATGACGCCGGAATATATCGCGAACTCCAGATCAACCAGAAGCACAACAAGGAAGGTAATCAGAAAGATGGCCGTTTCCGACGCGCTGGTCGTCAGAATGTATCTGATTTCCTTCAGATCAATCAGCTTCCACGCCACCAGCATGATCAACCCTGACATGGCGGGGATCGGAATATAGGCAATCAACGGGCTGATCATCAACAAGATGACCAATAGAAAAATAGCTGCCAGAATGGCCGCCAGCGGTGTTTTGGCGCCAGATTCCAGATTGAGCGAACTGCGCGTGAAAGACCCCGACCCCATATAGGCCGAGAAAAACGAGCCTCCCATATTCGACAAGCCCTGACCGATGATCTCCTGATTGGAGTTGAGCGACTGATGCGATTGCAGCGACATGGCACGGGCAATGGATACCGCTTCCAACAGGCCGATCAATGCCAGCGCAAAGGCCCCTTGGGACAAGTCGCGCACAACATCGAAGGACATTTCAGGCACCGCAAAGGGTGGAATACCCGAGGTTATGGCCTCGACAAAAACAAGTTCGGTATCGCCGCCACCAAACATATTTGACACGGAATCAAGCACATAGGCCAAACCACTGCCGACAACCAAGGCGATCAGATAGTTCGGCCAGACAGGCTTGTATTTCTTGAGAAGTACGGCCACGGCAAGCGTCATGGTGGAGACCGCCAGAACATGCGGACTGAGATGCGGCAACGCGTGCCAGAGCTCCGTGCCAAATTCGAATAACTCATCCGGTCTGGGTAAGGATTTTCCAATGAACCCCGGCAATTGGCTGAGAAAAATCAGGATTGCCGCCCCCGCCGTGAAACCGACCATCACCGAATGTGACACCAGACTGACGAGCTGCCCCAGATTGACCAGCCCCAAACAAAGCTGAAACAACCCCGCCAACAGTGTAATGCTGAAGACGGCGCTAATGAATTCGGGCGAGCCGGGGACAAAATGCTCCGACAGGGTTGCGAAGATCACCACCGAAATGGCCGTTGTCGGACCGGATACCAAATGCCAGGAACTGCCAAAAAGCGCCGCGATCACCGGCGTGACCATTGCCGTATAGAGCCCGTATTGCGGCGGCAGACCTGCGATGGCGGCAAAAGCGATGCCCTGCGGCAGGACGATGGCCGCATTGGTCAGACCCGCAAAGACATCCGCGCGAAAGGTTTCGCGGTTGACCATCGGCATCCATTCGAGAAAAGGCATCATGGTCCGCAGTCGTTCGCGCGCCGTCAGTTTGTGCTTGGTGCTGGAGGGTGCGATATGCGGTGCCTCATCCGCGGGTCGTCCGAAACGCCATGTCATGGGGGGCAGCTTTCTATCTTCAAATATACGGCAATGCTATGCCAATCACCCCCTCGATAAAAGGGTTCTGTCCCCTTTGCAGCAGCTATTGCAAGCTGGTCTTACGACAGGTTTGGCATTGGACTGATCCGCACTTCTGCGCCGGGATCCTATTGGATGTTAACGCCGGATGGCTCAACCCCTCGTATGGATGACGGGCCACCCCCACGCCCAGGCGGTTAAATCCAGTCCAGATTGACCCTGGTGATCGGATAGGCCTTTGCCACAGCCGCCCGCAGATCGGCAAACCGCGGGCGCAGATCCTTGAACTTATTTTCGTGTGTTTCCACCACGGTCAGACGCACTTTTTGGAAGGTCCCGCGTTTCAACATCTCTTCAAGCAGGTCCAGTTCTGCCCCCTCGATGTCCATCTTCAGAAAGGCTATTTCGCCGTGAGTTTCGCAAAGTGCGTCTATGTGATCCAGCAATGAAATCTGGCTGACCTCGATCGCATTCTGCGCCGCTTCATCGATTTTGCGCCCGCCTGACACGACGGTACTTTTGACCGATGCGCCCGCCGGGTTGTCGCCAAAGTTATCCGCCCGCATCAGCCGTACCGTGCCCTCTGCAACCCCGACCGCCACGGGGTGCAGGGTCAGGTTGCCAATTCCTTGGGTCGCCGCCGTCAGCCGGGCAAAGGCATAAGGATCTGGCTCAAAAGCCTGCACATCCGCCCCGGTCTGCGCCAACATCAGGGTCACGTCTCCAACATTGGCTCCGCAGTCTAGTGCTACGTCCCCCGGTTTCAACATCGAACAGATGCCCTGCATCAAGCCCTTGGCAAAAGCCGCGCGTTGGTTACGTTTCTGTCGCCGTTTCAATTTGGCAAGGGCGTCCTGCGCGGCGGCCAAATCTGTCTCTTGCGTCATGTCGTGTCATCCCGTCGAAACAGGGTGAGGGCCGCATCCAAGGGCGGGTCTGTGGCAGGGGCATAACCCAAATCTGCCAGACGGTCGCAGCAGCCCCCTTCATCGCATTGGCCCGCAAAAGCACGCGCCCCCACGATAACCCGCTCCGGCACCTGATGCTTTTGCGCCTTTAGTGCTGCTTCGATCATCTGCGCACTCATTCTGGGGTCATTGACATAGAGGATCGTCGCCCGGGTTTGGCCAATCAGCTGGGTCAGGCCCGAAGACACATGCTGCCCGTCATCAGGTCGAAAAAGAGGTTCATTCAGAAGCCGCCGATGGTTCGGATGCGTGATGCCATTGGTCTTCCAGATGCGCGCCGCTGCCACGATAAAGGGATACCGTTCCTCCTGTATGGTGATCTGCATATGGGGAAATCGCTTGGCCAGAATCGCACCCAGAAACCCCACACCGGCACCAATTTCCAGATAGCGATCCTGCGCATTCATCAAATCCGGCAAGCAGCGGGCATGGTTGCGTTCGAACTTGCCCGCCTCGATGGCGCGGAGCGCGGTGGCGCTGAAAACCCGCGCATCCGCAGGCAATTGAATGTCCTGGTTGGCGAACATCGGTGCCGTTGTCGGTTCGGTCAGATCAATGCGACCGGTGACATACAAATGCGCGTTCTGATCGCCAGAGCCGCGCGCATCGCTTGCAGCTTGCACCTGTTTCCGCTCGATTTCGGACATTTGTGCCGCGATTTTTGCGCTGTCGCGCGGTTTGGGTGGTTTTGCGACGACCTGCGTGATCGGCACGGTGGAGGCAGCTTTCAGGCTGTCGAGCAATGCATCATAGGCTGGCGTCTGTTTTATCTCTGCCAACTGGCGCTCCACACCCGAGACCGCGCAATCATGCAATTGCGCCAACACCGGGTCGGTCAACAGCATCTCAAGAATCTCCTGCCGCCGCACGCGATGGCGCAGCGCAGACCGGTCTTCGGTTTCATTGCGGTCCTGCAGCGCCCAGTAATCAGCGTCATATTTGTCCTTTTTGTTGTTTACATTGCCGCGCAGCTTTCGGATCGCGTAGCTGTCCATGGACTTGACCGCGTAGTGGTTCACCTGCGCCCAATCATACCCCACCGTACGCACAATGGACCGCCAGCCGCGGAATTTGAAATAGGTCTCCATCTCGCGACCCGAACCATTCAACCAATGCACGGTTTCAGGAAAATCCGTCTCCAGATGCTTGTTCTTGATCTTGGGACGATGAATGCCCAACCGCCAGTAACCAGGGTCGAACTTGAACAGGGTCTTGACCCCCCACCCCTTGTTCCAGGTCTGCGGTGCGGCACTCAAATACTGTTCTGTCACCGGTGCGCGGGACCATTCCTGTACCCCGTTAGAACCGAATATACGCCAGGTGATGACAATCCCGTTCGCGCCAGCATCATGCGCCCCGTCGATCAAGTCGTCCAGCGTTCCGTCCCCGTATTTGACGCACAAGAACTCATCCGCATCAAAGACCATCACCCAATCACTGTTGCACACCACCGGCTCATCCTGCGCGCATTTGAGCGCCGAGGGCTGCGGTTTCTTACCCTCTGGGATGGTATTGCGGCGGTGATGCGCCAGGCCCAACTCCTCGAGCCGGGTCAACATTTCATCGGTGCCATCCGAGCAATCATTGGTATAGACCACCAG
Source organism: Roseobacter sp. (assembly GCF_045106495.1). Lineage (GTDB taxonomy): Bacteria > Pseudomonadota > Alphaproteobacteria > Rhodobacterales > Rhodobacteraceae > Roseobacter. The sequence goes on along the minus strand of NZ_JBGCEQ010000011.1, from coordinate 24,795 downwards.
ATCGGTGAACCCCAGACCGAGATGATGCGCCACCCATTCCAGCACATAAGGCCCCTCATCCTTCATCATGGACACGGCCGTCACCCGCCCGTGCGGGCTGATGTGACGTTTGAGGGCAAAATCGACCGTGCCAAAGATATCCGACACATCCGGCGCGTGGCGAGGGGTCTCTTTGGGTTTGGGCCTGCTCATAAAAGCCATCAGATCCAGGTGCCGCATCCGCGATCAAAACATGAAATACGGTAGTTTTTGATGGGCTTACCCTGTCAGAGACCACCGCGGATGAACAGTGGTAATTCCGCCAACCCCCGCGAGTACTGCCCGCATTACGGCAAAATCACTGGACAACTCAAACAGAAGTGCGCCATCGTTTGACACAACCATAGCATGTAACCCCTTGGCGTGGAGTATTAGATGGCAGAGCTGAACCGCCGACCGGTTGCCTCCCTGTGGATCGGAGAGAAGCTGCACTACATCAACCAGCTTTGCCTGAAATCGCACCTTCTGGCCGGCCATCCGACCACGCTCTATTGCACCGACACCGTGACGAACGCGCCGCAAGGCGTCGAAATCCGCCCCGCGACCGAGATCATGAACATCGACATGGACATCGTCGAACAAACCAGCGCGTCCTTTCTCTCTAATGTGTTTCGCTACAAGATGATCCGCCAGACCAATGCGATCTGGATCGACTGCGACGCCTTCTGCCACAAGCCCTTCCCCGATCACATGACCCACATTTATGCCAGCCACGGGTTTCTGGGCGCGCTGAACTGCGGTGTGGTCTATGTCCCGCCGCAAAGCGCGCTTGTTGATGTGTTGCTCGATTATTACGAAAACCTCCCCGATGCGCCGCCCTGGTTCAACAAGAACCAGTGCAAGAAACTCGACCGCATCAAAGAGGGGCCGCACGCCGTACGCATCTACAAGGCCGAACGCACCGCATTCGGGCCGCAAGCCTTCACCTATTTCGCCAAACAGACGGGCGATTATGACAAAGCGCTCGACAGCAGCGCCCTTTATCCGGTGCCGTTCCAGCTCAACGACGTGTTCTTCGATCCTCATGGCCGTGTCGAAGACCATTTCACGGACACCACAATGTCGGTGCATCTCTACACCAATGGCACCAAGCCCTGGTGGCGCAAAAACCCGCCGCTTGCCGGCTCCTACATGCAACGGATGTGCGCGCAAACCGGCATCACCCCCGAAGACGCGTTGAAATAGCGAGGCCTGCACCGGTGACGGACCCTGCCGCATCGCTGACGATTTTCTACATTGTCGAGCCGCCCGAGTATGAGAGCATGGCCTGCTACCTACTGGCCTCGATCCGGGCGCGGTTTGCTGGTACTGTCCAGGCCATTGGTTATTGTCCGGCGCATCGTTACGACGCCCTGCACCCTGCCGTGCATGTCGCGCACGCGAAAATGGGCGCGGAAATCAGAACCTTCCACACGGATGCGCGGTTTGACCCGCCCTACCCACATGGCAATAAAATCCTCGCCGCGCTGGAACCACGCGAGACCAAATGGTCGATGTTTGTGGACAGTGATGTGCTCTTTATCCGTGACAATGCCGCTGCAAATATCTTGCGTGACGGGCATGTCTCCTGCTCCATGGCGGCCTCGATGCTCTGGGCCGAGCAATCGATCTGGGAGGACATCTACGGCGCGCTGGACATGGACATCCCGCCCGAGCGCTACCCGCTCATGCGGCGCAGCAAGGCCCCGCTGATCCCCTATTTCAGCTCCGGTCTGGTCGGTTTTCCCGAAACGGATACAACCGGCAAGGGGCGTTTTGCAGACATCTGGTATGAAACCGCGCAGATCGTTGACAAGATAGAAACGCTGGACCGGCGCAGGCCCTACCTCGATCAGATGACCCTGCCTGCAGCCATCCGTCGGGCCGGGTTCAACTGGAACATTCTGCCGGAAGAGCAACACTTCATCCTCGGCGGCAAGCTCAAGAACGAACCTCTGCCAACCGACCGTGACATCTATACAATCCACTACCGCAACATGGATAATCTGCGCCAGTCCGGCAAGCTGTCAGAAGCGCGCGAGAACCACAAACGCCTGACTGGTGAGAAATTCGTGCGGCGGCTCGCCTGACATAAGGCCGCACTCTAGCGCGGTGCCGCGCCCGGCCCCTCAAGAGACAACGCCAGGGATCCACGTCCCAGCACCCGCATCAGCTTGACCGCCTGATGCGCCGGAATGGAGAGCGGCTGAACCCGGCTTTTCTCAACCACAACCGTTGAGCCCGCCCATGTCGTCGGCGCACCGGGCAGAAAAACCACGCTGCGCTGCGCGTCACTTTCGATCTCGAAAGCGATCTGATCATAATCGTCGAACTTGACGATCACCGGGTTCAAAAGCGACGCGACATCATCTTTGTTGGCAACCGATCCGATCATCCCCTTGGCGACGGCGTATCCGGGCAAGACATCGATCAGAAACCCGTCTATTTGCTCCATACGCTTGGCCATGATGCCGGTACGCGCGGCCAGTCCGGCCAGATAGCAGACAAGGACAATCAGCAAAAGCGCGAGAATATTGGCAAAGGCCACACCGCCCACATGGGTAATCGGGATGTACTTGTCCAACACTGTCGCAACAACGATGCTGACCTGATAGGCCTTGCCCAGAACGATTAGAATAACGGCGAAGGGGACCAGAAAAAGCAGGCCGCCCAGGATTGTGGTTTTCATGGTTCAAGTCTTTCCCGTTCAATACGCATACAGATAACTAGGCATAACCCGCGCGTGGGGCCAGAGAAGAATGGCTGAGATACTGCCATGCCGCCTGTGCATTCCCGCCGCCACCATGACAAATCCCCATCGACTCTTGCCCGGCAAAGGCATAACGACGCCGCAACTCAGCTGCGCAAGACGCAGATTTTCGGCTCGACGCCGCCCAAGATGCAGGTACATTTCGTGATCCAGACCCTTTCTGACGCTCTGGCCAAACAAGGCTATGAAACGCTCACCCCCGTGCAGGAGGCCGTGACAGATCCGGCCGTTGCTGCCACCGATCTGCTGGTCTCCGCCCAAACCGGTTCAGGCAAAACCGTCGGTTTCGGTCTCGCGATCGCGCCAACACTGCTGGGTGATGCGCTGCATTTTGGTCCCGCAAGCGCCCCGCTCGCGCTGATCATCGCGCCCACCCGCGAGCTGGCAATGCAGGTGAGCCGCGAGCTGACGTGGCTCTATGGTTTGGCGGGCGCGGTTGTGACCTCCTGTGTGGGTGGCATGGACACCCGCACCGAACGGCGCGCGCTGGAGCGCGGTGCCCATGTGGTCGTCGCCACCCCAGGACGGCTCTGCGACCACATCAAACGCAACAACATCGACCTCTCCGCGATCCGTGCCGTGGTTCTGGATGAAGCGGATGAAATGCTCGACCTGGGTTTTCGCGAAGAGCTTGAATACATCCTCTCCGAAGCGCCCCAGGACCGTCGCACCTTGCTTTTTTCAGCCACGGTGCCCGCTGCCATCGCCAAATTGGCCAAGAGCTACCAAAAGGATGCGCAGCGCATTTCCACCGCAGGCGAGGCCCGCCAACACACCGATATCGAATACCGCGCCATGACCACGCACCCGCGCGACATCGACAATGCGATCATCAATGTACTGCGTTTCTACGAGGCCAAGAACGCCATTGTCTTTTGCAACACCCGCGCCGCTGTGGCGCGGATGACCTCGCGTCTGACGAACCGCAACTTTTCGGTCGTGGCGCTCTCGGGTGAGTTGACCCAATCAGAACGCACCAACGCCCTGCAATCTCTGCGCGATGGGAGGGCACGGGTCTGCGTTGCCACGGATGTGGCCGCGCGCGGGATTGACCTGCCGAACCTTGAGCTGGTGATCCACGCCGATCTACCGTCGAATTCGGACACCTTGCTGCACCGCTCAGGCCGCACCGGGCGCGCGGGGCGCAAAGGCGTATCCGCCCTGATTGTGCCGCCGAAACTGCGCTCCAAGGCTAACCGTCTGATCGGCGGCGCGAAACTCTCCGTTGCATGGGACGCGCCCCCGTCAGCCGCAGATGTCATGGCCGCAGATGAAACGCGTCTGTTGCAAGACCCCGCGTGGTCTGAGCCCGTACCCGAAAACGCCCAAGACATCGTCGCTCGTTTGGTCGAGGGGTTTTCGCCCGAACAACTCGCCGCGGCTTTTGTGAACCTGATGCGCGCGCGCCAGTCCGCGCCCGAAGAGCTCTCAGACCCCGGCACAAAAGATGACCGCCCGCGCAAAGAATTCGGTCCTTCGGTCTGGTTTTCAATTTCGCTGGGCCGTCAGGACGGTGCCGAGCCACGCTTTTTGCTGCCGATGGTCTGCAACAAGGGCAATTTGACCAAGGACGACATTGGCGCGATCCGCATTCAGCCCAGCCACAGCTTTGTTGAGGTAAGTGCCGCGCGGGCTGATGCCTTTGTGGCTGCCGTCGGGCCCGACATGGTGCTGGAGGATGGTGCGAAACTGACCCGCCTAGATGCGGCGCCCAATCTGGATCGGGGTCCCAAACCTGACCGCAAACCGCGCGACCCCAAACCAGATTTCAAAAAGCCGCGCCGCGACGGTCCACGGTACGATCCGATGGACGTCGGCCCACCGGCCAAAGCGCCGCACAAACGCGAAAAGCCGCGCGCCGACACCACAGACAAGCCGCACAAGCCCGCCGTCGCACCCAAAGGGAAGAAACCGCCCAAGTCGCACAAGACCGAGCGGTCGCCGATGAAACCCGGTGCCAAACCTAAATCCAAGTCAAATGCCCCCGCCGATGCCCCGCGCCCGCCCCGCGCCAAGGCGGTCTGGACCAAGGAAAACCGTGACGCAGCCAAAGCCGAGCGCCCGGCCCGGGAAGGTGCGGCCCCCAAAGGCAAGCGCCCCAATCAAGGCAGTGATGGCAAGCCGGGTGGCAAGGGCGGCCCACCGCGGGATCAAAGTGCCAGCAAGAAACGCGCTGCTGACCCCTCCAAACGGTTTGTGCCGCCGAACAAGCGTGGCAAACCCCCCGGCAAAGGCCCGAACGCGACGCTCCGTCGCAAACCTTGACGCCAGACCAGCCCGGTAACGGGAAAAATGGTAAATCCAAAGGCGTGACAAGAGTGCAAAGCGCGAGGCTCTGATGTCCCCAGTGGCAGGAACCTTGCGATGCGCCGCTCAGGTGTCAGCCCCGCCAGACGCGTTGCTTGTCGCTCAGATGGCGCCGTAGGCCATGCGCATCTGGCGAAAAGACAGCAAGCGCCGTTCCTTTTCATCCCACAGATGCAGGCGTGCGCAAGCAATGCTCTCTGCAATGCTGAGCCGCTTGGCCTCGGCCAGCTCGCTGTGGTCGCGCAGCACTTCCTTCAGCCGGTAAAACGGGATGCGACTATAGAGATGGTGCACGTGATGGATGCCGATATTGGCGGTAAACCACTGCAAAATGCCGGGCATCACATAATGCGACGAGCCATGCAGCGCCGCTTCATGCAGCGCCCAGTCTTCGGGCTGGTCCCAGTGGGTTTCCTCAAACTGATGCTGGACATAGAACAACCAGACACCAACGGTCGCTGCAACCAGCGTCGTCGGAACAAACACCAACAGCAATGGCATCAGTCCGCCAAAATAGACAATCAGCGCCACCGTCACGGCCACGCCCAGATTTGTTCCCATCGAGCTGAGCCAAATACGCCAGCCTTCACCCATCTGACCGACCGGCACGCGGTTTTCGAGGTAAAACAAATAGGCTGGACCCAGCACAAACAACACAAGCGGATTGCGATAGGTCCGGTATTTCAAACGTCCAAACCAGCTGCGCGCGCGGTATTCCTGAACGGTCAGAGTAATCACATCGCCGATGCCGCGCTTGTCCAGATTTCCCGCGGCAGAGTGGTGCAGGGAATGGCTGCGCCGCCAGACATCATAGGGGGTCAATGTCAGAATCCCCAAACCCCGGCCGATCCAGTCGCTCAGAGTTCGGTTCGCAAAAAAGGACCCATGTCCGCAATCATGCTGAATGCAAAAGAGGCGCACCAGGAACAACCCGTTCAGGCAGGCCAATCCGAATGCGGCCAAGGGGCTGATCGACAACAACCACCAGGCGACGGCCCAAATGGCCAGAAACGGGATCAGGCTAACCGCGATTTCAAAAGCAGATCGGGCCGGATTCGGATCCCGGTACTTGGCCAGAATTTTCACCCAAGCGATGGCTGGCTTGGCCGCAGGATCCACAGGGATCGCGCCCTCAAAGGGGGTTTCGGATGTCATGGATGCCTGCCTTTTTCTCGCTCGTTTCCACAGGGATACCCATCATCCACAATTAAACAAGCTTATTGAGCAATCGTTAACGGTTTTAAGGATTTATCCTGCAGATCTGGTGCTATTTTCAGGGTTTGTTAACTAATTGTTATCTCGGAGCGTTCCATTGAGCCCGTCGGACTTTCACAGACTTCATGAGGGAATCAGGTCAAAACAACCTTTGCAAAGTAAGTTCGATCGCATTCCGGGCGGCTCGAGCCCGCTTGGCTGGATCCGTTGCACGTCAGTTTCCGGCCAGCAGCAATTGCCGATTTGTAGCGACAAAACAATGACGGAATTTAAGTCGCCGCAGACCTTCTGCGGGGGCGTCCGCGACAGCAGTCGAAAGAGCGAACCAGACAGTCTTTGGTGAGCTTGCTTTTGCATATGGTTCGCACCGTAGCTCAAGGCCATAAAACAAATCCGGGGCCGCGTTTGGTGCTGGCCCCGAATCTCTGCTCTTAAAGGTAAACCCAAGGCGCCGCCTGTCGCTGACCCCGGGGCGCCGCCCGTAAAGGATGGAAAAAGTCCCCCGGACCTTTTCTTTTTCAGCCTTTACCCTTCCATGGTACAAGAATCCGCTCAGCCCAGCGCATCAGCATATCGATGCCAAAGCCGATGACGCCGATCAGGATGATACCCATGATCACGATGTCGGTGTTTTGGAACTTCGACGCAGTCATGATCATCATGCCCGCCCCCTGTTCCGCCGCGACCAATTCGGCCGCAACAACCGTGCCCCAGCACACACCCATGGCCACACGCGCACCGGTGAAGATCTCAGGCAACGAGTTGGGAACGATCACGTAGCGCATGATCTGCCACTTGCTGGCGCCAAGCGAATACGCAGCATGTACCTTGGAAATCTTGACGCCGGACACACCCGAGCGCGCCGCAATCGCCATGATCCATAACGCCGCCAGAAACAGCAGGATGATCTTGCCCGCCTCTCCGATCCCGGCCCAGATGATCACGAGCGGGATCAGCGCCAGTGGCGGGACCGGCCGCATGAACTCCACGATTGGGTCAAACCAGCCGCGAAACCAGTCGCTCAAACCCATGGCATAACCCAGCGGGATGCCCACAAGGGCGCCGAGTACAAACCCGAGAACCACGCGGAACAGCGAATAGCCGAGATGTTCCAGCAAGGTGAAATTGCGGAACCCCTCACTGGCAATGACCAAGGTGCGTGACCAGACTTTTTCCGGCGCGGGCAGATACAAGGGCTCCATCTGCCAGCCCCGTATCGGTTCAAAGTTGGGGGTGCCTTTGTCAGACAGCGTCACCGCACCGCCCTCGACCTTGACCGTTTCGCCGGGTGCGATCTTTTCGCCGTTGATAGCAATGACTTCAGCCCCGTCTTTCTTTGTGATCTCATCGTTGCGGTCGACGTTGATCAGACCTGTGCGCCACTGCGCGATGGCCACGGAATCGTTTTTTGCAAAACCATCCCCCGGCTCGACTTCAGGGGCCTCGGTGTCCACTTCTCGCGGATGGACCACAACCGTGACCGTTGCGTCGTCTGGCGCCTGGCCCTCGGCCTGAGCTGTATAGGTAAAACTGGTGGTCCCTTCAAAAGGACCCGGCGCGTGCAAAAAACCGGGCAACAGGCTGGATCCGGTAAAGATGCCCCACATCAGGAATATGGTCAGGATCGAAATGATCCCCGCCGCCCGGTTGGGCCGCACGGCACTTTCATCCCCGAATGTCACGGTTTTGAGAGACGTGTAATCACTCAGACCTGCGCCTTGCACGACTTTGGTGACGATAAAAAACGCCGCAACAAAGATGATGATATAGATCAGCAGAGGGATCATGCCGCGTTCTCCTTAGCGCCCATAATCTCTTCTTCCATATCCCAGATCATGTTCAGGATCTCTTCGCGCTTGGGCCCGAAATCGGGATGTTTTTTCACTTCGCGCAGATCCGCATCCACGCCCAAATCCGCGAAGGGCAGCCGGTACTCTTTGTGAATTCGCCCCGGTCGCGGGGCCATGACAATCAGACGCTCGCCCAATAGCAGGGCCTCTTCTACCGAGGGCGTGATCAAGATGATCGTCTTGCCGGTCTCTTTCCAGAGCTTGAGGACCAGCGATTGCATCTTCTCCCGCGTCAGTGCGTCCAAAGCTCCCAGCGGTTCGTCCATCAAGATGACGTCCGGGTCATTGGCCAGACAGCGGGCCAGAGACACCCGTTGCTGCATGCCGCCTGACAACTCGTAAACCGCCTTTTCCTTGAAATCCTGCAAACCGACCACGTCCAGCAGATGGTTCACGGTATCGTCTTTGTCTTTCTTGGGCGTGCCTTTCATCGAAGGACCAAAGCCCACGTTTTCGCGCACGGACATCCACCCGAAAAGCGCGCCCTGTTGGAACACCATGCCACGTTCCGCATCCGGCCCGGAGATCTTGTGCCCGTTCAGGACCAGATCGCCCGCGGTCGGCGCCAGAAAGCCCGCCACGATGTTCAAAAGCGTCGTCTTGCCACAGCCAGGTGGCCCCAGAACGCTCAGCAAGTCGCCCGCCTTGAGGTCAAGCGATACAGCCTGCAGCGCCTGAACATGATCGCCGTTGGGCAATTCAAATCGCATGGATAAGTTGTCAATGGATAGTCCGGTCATGAGGTCCCCACCTGTTGTCCGCGCACTGCGGGTGGCCGGGCGGGGTTGGCCCCGCCTCTGGTCTTCAAATGAAAAGCGGCGCGGGAGTGTCCCGCGCCGCGCTTCGTTTTTTTAGCTGCCGCCGGCCGCTGATGAGAGCGGACCAGTGTTCACCGCATCCACGTAGCTGTCGAGCGCCGAGTCGATGGACCCGGCTTCCACGAAGACATCCGCAACACCCTTCATGTAGGACTGCGCATTGCCACCCAGCCACTTCTCTGAAAGTTGCTCATCCAAACCCGGGAACTTCATGGTCGAAATGGCCGCTTTCGCGCCATCCAGATCCAAACCGGACTGCTCGGCAATCACACCCAGCATTTCATCCGTGGGGTTCGTGTTCCACTCTTCGTTGGCAGCAGCAGTCACGGCCAGGAAACCGGACACAATGTCACCGTTTTCCGCCACGAAAGCAGCCGGGGCCGAGGTCACGTCAAAAACCAGAATGCCCAGCTCTTCTTTTTCGTCACCGGTCAGCAGCACGTTGCCGTACTCCTTCATGCGGGACAGACCACCACCGTATCCACAGGCGAAATCAACCGCCTTCTGGCTCAAAGCGGCAGCGCCCTCTGGTGGCGCCATGTCCACAACCTGCAGCGAGGCCACGTCAATGCCAAAGTGGTTCATCTGACGCAGGAAACCGTAGTGCGCGGCTGTTCCCAGCGGCACGGCAACTTTCTTGCCCGCAAGCTCGCCGGCAGAATCCTTGTCGATTTCCAGATCGGCATGCACAACGCAGCCATCATTCTCTGAATAGCTCACCGCTACGTCCACGACCTGAATGTCCTGTCCGCCGGAAGCCGCAACCACGAAAGGTGGTACACCCTGGCTGACAGACAGCTGAACGTCGCCAGAGGCCATTGCCGCGGACATCGCGGTGCCGGTCTCGAAGGACACCCAGTTTACTTTCATGCCAAGCGCTTCATCATAGGCGCCCGACGCTTTGGCCGCCAGGAATGGCATCGGCCACTCAAGGAAATAGCCCACGGTGATTTCGGCGGAAGCGGCTTGTGCGCTCATGGCCATCACAGCGCCTGCTATTAATCCGCATTTTGTTTTTTTGATCATTCTAGTTCTCCCGTTACTCTTTTTCGGCTCCCTCGGAACCGTGGTTGTTTTGGTGCGTCGCGGTTTGTCACCGTTTGTCTTTCTTCCTTTGCACGGCTCATCCAACGTCAGTTTTTCAACGCCTGCAAGGGCGATATCGCCGGAAATGACGTAATTTGATGCATGTGCTTGAAAATTGCGCCTTCTCCATTCAATCCCAACGGGACATTGCAAAACTCCAAATTCAACATTGCGAAACATCAAATTTAGAGACCGTACCCAATGCGATAGCGCGCATAGTTGTCGCCTCCGCGCGACATCTCAAATGTCCACTTTTTGGCCCTAGATGAGTCCAGTTTGGCATCATGTGCTGCTTTTCCATTCCATTCGGTCTCGCATCCGCAGAAATGCCATTGCCAGGCCCGCGCCCAAAACCTGCGGCATACGGAACCTGTAGGGTTCGATCCGGGTCACGGGAAAAGGCAGATCTCCTGCCGGTGTCCCAAGGGCCCGCCGTGCCAGCTCGCGTCCCATTACATGGCTCATCGCGACGCCCCGCCCGTTGTACCCCAAGCCACAGATCAGCCCCGGTGCCGGTTCATGCAGGTGCGGCACCTTGTCTTCGGTCAGCGCCACATGCCCGCCCCACTGGTAGCGCCATTTCACGCCTTTGAGGCTGGGAAAGGTTTCGGGCGCATCTTTCAGGATCCAGTTGAACCCGCCAACGCCGCCCTGCGGTTTGCGGTATCCGATGCCGCCAAAACACATCTGCCCGCCTGGTTCGCGCCGCGCATACATGATCAACTTTCGGGTATCCGAAATCGTATGCCCCTGCGGCAAGATGGGGCCAATTTCGCTTTCCTTCAGCGGTTCGGTCGCCATCTGTATCGAAAAGAGCGGCAGGACGGAGTGCTTCAGCCCCTGCACCAAAGCGTCCGAATAGCCATTGGTGGCCACAATGACCGTCGCGGCCGTGACCTTGTGACCCGCCACATCCAAGTGCCACAGGCCCGCCTGACGGGCCATCCCTTTGACCAGGGCGAAACTATAGACCTGCGCGCCAGCGCCTCGCGCCGCGCGGTCCAAGCCCCGCACCAGAGACATCGGCTGCACCGCGCCACCGCGTGCAGACAGCGTGCCGGTGGCATAGCCTTTTGCGCCGGTCAGCCGTTCCACATCCGCCCGCTCCAAGAACTCGAAATCCGCGCCATGTTCGTTCCAAAGCCGGGCGTTACGGCGCGCCACATCGCGCGCGGCACCACAATGATCAACGCGGATCCAACCCTTTTGCCGGGCGTCGCATTGAATCTGGTAGGCACGGATCAGGTCAAAAAGATCATCCGCCGATCGCAATGAGGTCTCCGCCATCCGCTCGAAGTATTTGGACCCCACCGCCTTGTGCAGATCATCAGGCGCGGCCACCGGCAACATCGGATTGACCTGCCCGCCATTGCGGCCTGACGCGCCAAAACCCACATCACCTGCCTCGAAAACCGCCACAGAGGTGCCCGCTTCGGCCAACATCAGCGCCGCGCGCAGCCCGGTGAAACCCCCGCCAACAATCGCCACATCGAGCGATACATCTCCCTCCAGCCGCACAGGTGGGGCCGGGTCCGGGGCGGTGGTCCGCCAAAGCGCATCAGGAATTTGCATGGCCTCCTGTCGCTCAAAATATGTGCACCGGTCAATATACTGATGATCAGCATATCCATGGCTATATTACCGCCGCGATCCGCCGATTTCCCGCTGTTTACAGTGTCGTGGCCGGAGAATCACTTGAGTTTATGGGGAATCTGGCATTAGCATTGGATAGCATCTGGCCCTACTTGTATGCCCTAAAAACAGTCAATTCATGGAAGTTCGGACAGCTACGCCCTTCGATTTCACACAATTCGTACACCCTCATGAAAGGTCTCAGCCATGGATGGCAATTTCAATGAAAACGATCTGAGCCGCATCGTCGAAGCGGATCGCGCCCATATCTGGCACCATCTGAGCCAGCACAAGCCCTACGAAACAACCGATCCGCGCATCATCGTCGAAGGCAAGGGCATGAAGGTCTGGGATCAGAAGGGCAAAGAGCACCTTGATGCCGTGTCCGGCGGTGTCTGGACCGTCAATGTGGGATACGGCCGCGAGCGTATCGCCAATGCCGTGCGCGATCAGTTGATCAAGCTGAACTACTTTGCGGGCTCCGCGGGCTCTATCCCGGGCTCCATCTTTGCCGAAAAGCTGATCGAGAAAATGCCCGGTATGAGCCGCGTCTATTATGCTAACTCCGGATCAGAGGCGAAGGAGAAGGCCTTCAAGATGATCCGCCAGATCGCGCATTAGCGCTATGGCGGCAAGAAACACACAATCCTGTTCCGCGACCGCGACTATCACGGCACCACGATCACCGCGCTCTCGGCCACCGGTCAGGATGAGCGATCGGCACAATATGGTCCCTTCACGCCCGGTTTCGTGCGCGTGCCGCATTGCCTCGAATACCGCGCCCACGAACAGGACGGCGCGCCGCGGGAAAACTACGGCCTCTGGGCCGCCAATCAGATCGAAAAAATCATCCTCGCCGAAGGACCGGAAACCGTGGGCGGTCTCTGCCTTGAGCCGGTGACCGCAGGCGGCGGCGTGATTACGCCACCCGACGGCTATTGGGAGCGAATCCAGGAAATCTGCGCCCAATACGACATCCTGCTTCACATTGACGAAGTGGTCTGCGGCGTCGGGCGGACCGGCACGTGGTTCGGCTACCAGCACTACGGCATCCAGCCGGATATGGTCACCATGGCCAAAGGCGTGGCGTCGGGCTATGCGGCGATTTCCTGTCTCGTCACAACCGAAGCAGTTTTTGACATGTTCAAGGATGACCACACGGATCCGATGAACTATTTCCGCGACATCTCGACCTTTGGCGGTTGCGCTGCTGGCCCGACCGCGGCGATCGAGAACATGGGCATCATCGAAGACGAAGGCCTGCTCGCCAATACAGTCCGCCAGGGCAACTATATGCTCGAACAGCTCAATGCCCTGGCCGACAAACACGCCTGCATCGGGCAGGTACGCGGCAAGGGTCTCTTTCTGGGCGCGGAACTTGTCGAAGACCGCGACACCCGCGCGCCAGTGCCGGAAAAAATAGTACAGGCGGTGGTCGGCGACTGCATGCAACAAGGCGTGATCATCGGGGCGACCAACCGATCCCTGCCCGGCAAGAACAACACGCTGTGTTTCTCGCCAGCACTGATCGCCACCTCCGACGACATCGACCACATCTGTTCTGCCGTCGACGGCGCACTGAGCCGCGTCTTCGCCTAACCGGACCGCTCAAAATCTCATCGCAAGGCCCCGGTGCACGCCGCCGGGGCCTTTTTCACGCGGCATGTCACCTTCAGACCGCCCGCCGCCTTTGTGTTTCGGTCGACATCCCATGCCGGATTGGTCACAGTTACCAAACAACTACTCCAGAAAGGACGGCATATGGTCTGGGCGGCTGCATCAAAAATCATCACCAAACTCGCCGAGAAATCGGGCGACAAATCCCTCGACCAGGACGGGCTGATCAAACGCACCTTCGGCCTTGCCGACACGCGCATCCCCATCGGCCGCGAAGACGAACCCGCCGGCTACGTCCGCTGGGACGCCCAGGACAACGATGGCTTTACCACCGGCGCGATCACCTCCGCCGATGGCACCGAACTCAAATGGCGCGAATACCTCTGGCAGGGCCCCGCCACCATAGACGAATGCGAATGGGGCACCGTACGCTGGCGATTCTACAGCAACGGGCTGGTCTGCTTCGACGCCAAAATGTCCAACAAAAGCGGCCAGCTCGACTACGGCGACGTGCAGGGCCACCGCATCGAACTGCGTGAGAAAAACGGCCTGCTGCTGGGCGTCTGGATCGCAGGGTTCTTTGTGCGCCGCGACCTGCCGCAACGGGGCTTTGCCTCATCCTTTGTGGACACCCACGAACCGCTCAAACTGCATTTCTCTGAAATTGACGACCAACAGCACGGCGCCTGGGTCTGCCTCTAGGAATGCGCGCGCAAGGTCGCGTTCATCACGCGGGTGACCGCGCCGGTGTTGCAGGGGTCCAACCCGACCAACTGCGGCGCCGGCTGCTGCAAGCCCGCCCGCGTGCCCAGCGCATGATACGGCAAACAGACCGAGCCCGACGGGCAACACGCCGCATAACCCGCCACCCCCGCATCAGTCACGACCTCAAACACCGAGCTGTCGAAAACCTCGACAAAACGGCTCTTGCCTTATCGGTACAGCCTTTCCCCCAAGGTCTAGCCCAGTTGATACGCATTGATCTTCGAAGTTCTCAAGATGCCGTCGCATCCTGCGCGCGCGGCCCTTACTTGGCACGCTCCCAACCCTTGAAAACGGGGCAAACTAGGAGGTTCCGCGGCGCCGCCGCCGCCCGCGCCCAACTTCACAGCTTGCGCTAAAATCAGCGCCGCCTGACAAGTGCTGCTGGCACAGCGGCTCCAAAAAGCTTGCCTTCTCAGAGGTCCGGGTTTCGGCCTTCCAACTCCGGCGCCCCACCACCGCGTCGCTCAGCGATCTCTTCCTGCAAACGCCGCGCTTCGGCCATCAATCGCGGCACGGTCTTGTCACTGGGAAACCCTTTGATATGCCCCGACATCAGCGCCATCCAATAGATCCGCAGCACACGATTGATGCGCGCCTGATATCCCGGACCCAAGGCGCGGAACCACCGCACCATATCGGTATCCAAACGCAGTGTGACGCGGGTCTTGTGACGTTCCACTGCCGCCTCCCAATCCAGCCCGGTCCAATAATCCGGCAAGCTCTGATCCAGCCAATCCTGACTGAGTTCCTGCTGCAATCTTTCCAATTCGTGGATCAACTGCGTATGTGACGTGCGTTGTGACTTGGGGCTCATGATCGTCAGTCCTTGGGATGGTTTTGTCGCGCTCCAAACTGATTGCCTCCCGTTAAAATAGAGGGAGTGCACAGGTTGTGCACGTGGTGTGACCAATTTTTCCGTAGAATTTCTTGCCATTTAACCACATTAATGATACTCAAAGTTTCAATAATACGCTTTTTGGTCGAATATGACTGCGCGCGAGGGGGGAAAATCGGGCTTTTTTGAGGTCTGAGTAAGTCCAGTTTTCGGGCAGTCTATATCCAATATGGACTATCAGAATGACGCTGCCTGTCGAGACATTCTTTTTGCATCCTGACGCTCAGGGGACTCTGCAATCGCAGATCCAGCAGATGATTGCGCAGGGCATTTTGTCCGGACGTTTTCAGCGTGGCGAAAAACTGCCCTCCACACGAAAACTGGCGATACATCTCGGCATCAGCCGCATCACAGTTACCATCGCCTATACGGAACTTCTGGCCAATGACTACCTGACCTCGCGCGGTCGCTCGGGGTATTTCGTCTCCGACAACGCGCCTGTGCCACCCGCCTTCACGCCAAGCGAAGCCGGGCCCGACGCCGTAGATTGGAGCCGCGCGATTGGCCAGCGGTTCTCCGGCGGCGACATGCCGCGCAAACCCGCCGATTGGGCCAGTTACAGATACCCGTTCATCTACGGCCAGGCAGATCCCGAGCTGTTTGACCATGGCAATTGGCGGCTTTGCGCTCTCAAGGCACTTGGGCAAAAAGACTTTACCTCACTGACCACCGATTACTATGATCAGGATGATCCGCAACTCGTTGAATTCATTGCGCGCCATACGCTGCCCCGCCGTGGCATCACCGCCCGACCCGAACAGATTTTGATCACTTTGGGCGCGCAAAACGCCCTTTGGCTGACCACGCAGATCTTGTTGACGCAACGCCGTCGCGCCGCGCTCGAAGACCCGTGCTACCACGCTTTGCGCGATATCCTGTCTCAGTCGAGATGCCACGTCACCCCTGTGCGCGTGGACGCAGACGGCATGCCGCCCGATGCCATCCCGCCCGATACAGATGTGATTTTCACGACCCCAAGCCATCAATGTCCGACCACAAACACCATGCCCATGCACCGGCGCCACGAACTGCTTGAGCACGCCTCGGGGATGGATGCATTGATCGTCGAAGACGATTATGAGTTCGAGATGTCCTTTCTCAAAAGCCCGTCTCCAGCACTCAAGAGCCTCGACACAGACGGGCGGGTGATCTACGTCGGCAGCTTTTCAAAATCCCTTTTTCCGGGCTTGCGTCTGGGCTATCTGGTGGGTTCGGAGCCGTTTATCCGCGAAGCCCGCGCCCTGCGCGCCTCCGTGTTGCGCCACCCGCCGGGGCATGTTCAGCGCACCGCCGCGTATTTCCTGTCGCTCGGCCACCACGACGCCTTGATTCGCCGCATGGGCAGCGCTTTGCACGGGCGTCGCCAGGTGATGGCCACTGCAATTGCCGAACATGGTCTACAAATCGCAGGTCAGGGTGCTTACGGCGGGTCTTCGTTCTGGATGCGTGCACAGCCTGATATCGATACCTTTGAACTTGCGCGTCGCCTCCAGGCCCGCGGCGTGTTAATCGAACCCGGACACTCATTTTTCTCTGGGCCATCACAACCGAAAGACTACTATCGGCTTGCCTATTCTTCGATCCCGGAAACGCGTATCGCGGATGGCGTGGCACTGATCGCCGACGAAATGCGCGCCATGACAAATCTGGAATTAAGTGAAGCCCACAACTGGCCCTAACCGGACGTCCCCGTACGCTCTAACTAGTCATCAACCAAGAATCGTAACTCTTCATCCAAGGACCCTCGCCATGAAAATGACAACTGAAGAAGCCTTTGTAAAAACACTCCAGATGCATGGGATTGACAATGCATTTGGGATTATCGGATCGGCCATGATGCCGATTTCTGACATCTTTCCTGATGCGGGCATCAAGTTCTGGGATTGTGCTCACGAAACAACTGGCGGGATGATGGCTGACGGTTTCACGCGGGCAACCGGCAAGATGTGTATGATGATTGCTCAAAACGGTCCTGGCATTACCAACTTCGTAACAGCCGTAAAGACTGCATACTGGAACCACACACCGGTTCTGCTGGTGACACCACAAGCCGCTAACAAGACAATTGGTCAGGGTGGGTTTCAGGAAATGGAACAGATGAACCTGTTTGCCGATTGTGTCGCATATCAGGAAGAGGTGCGAGATCCATCGCGGATCGCCGAAACCCTGAACCGTGTAATCATGCAAGCCAAACGCGCATCTGGTCCGGCGCAAATCAACATCCCACGCGATTTCTGGACGCAAGTTGTTGACATTGAATTGCCGATGATCGTGGACTTTGAATTGCCGCAAGGTGGCGAGGGTGCCGTGCAAAACGCAGCTGACCTTCTGTCTGCTGCAAAATTCCCTGTCATTCTGAACGGCGCTGGTGCTGTGTTGTCGAAGGGTGGTATCGAAGCGTCCCGCGTTTTGGCTGAAGCACTCGATGCGCCTGTTTGCGTTGGTTACCAGCACAACGATGCCTTTCCTGGCAATCACCCTCTCTTTGCGGGCCCCTTGGGTTACAATGGTTCCAAGGCCGGTATGGAACTGATCTCAAAAGCCGACGTGGTCCTCTGCCTGGGCACGCGGCTCAATCCGTTCTCCACACTGCCGGGCTATGGCATCGACTATTGGCCGACAGGTGCGAAAATCATTCAGGTCGACATCAACGCAGACCGCATTGGTCTAACCAAAAAGGTCACTGTCGGAATTGTTGGAGATGCGGCAAAGGTTGCCACGTCCATCACGGCTAAACTGGCAGATGACGCCGGCGATGCCGGACGTGCAGAACGCAAGAACCTGATCGCCACCACTAAATCGGCTTGGGCACAAGAACTGACGTCCATGACTGACGAGCAGGACGATCCCGGCACCAACTGGAACGAACGCGCACGTGCAGCCAAGCCTGACTGGATGTCGCCTCGCATGGCATGGCGCGCCATTCAAGCAGCTCTGCCTGTCGAAGCCATCATCTCTTCGGATATCGGCAACAATTGCGCCATCGGCAACGCCTATCCCTCCTTCAATGAAAGCCGGAAGTATCTGGCGCCTGGTCTCTTTGGACCCTGCGGATACGGCCTGCCATCTATCGTGGGAGCAAAAATCGGGCAACCGGAAGTTCCAGTGGTCGGCTTTGCCGGTGATGGCGCATTTGGTATCTCGGTAAACGAGTTGACAGCGATTGGGCGTGGCGACTGGCCCGCAATCACGCAAATCGTCTTCCGCAACTACCAGTGGGGCGCTGAAAAGCGTAATTCGACTTTGTGGTTCGAAGACAACTTCGTGGGCACGGAGCTGGACGAAGAGGTGTCTTACGCCGGAATCGCGAACGCCTGTGGCCTCAAAGGCGTTGTTGCACGCACCCAGGAAGAGCTGACGGCGGCCTTGGATCAAGCGATCAAAGACCAGATGGAGAACGGTATTACCACGTTGATCGAAGCCATGATCAACCAGGAGCTGGGTGACCCCTTCCGCCGTGATGCCATGAAGAAGCCCGTTGAAGTTGCTGGCATCAGCAAAGACGACATGCGCCCACAGAACGTATAAGACCAGGTGTTTGACGACATCTGCATAAATCAAGGGAGCAGGCCATGAACGTGCTGCGTGAACTTTCAAAACGCGCCGCCGCACGGCCTGCTCATATCGTGATGAGCGAAGGCCACGATCCTCGGATCGTGGCTGGCGCCATCGCTGCCGTGAAAACGGGCACGGCCCGCATTACACTAATCGGCGCGCAAGACGCGGTGGCCGCCCAACTTGCCGCTGCGGGCGAGATAGAACAACCCAACCTCAAAATCATGGACCCGGCATCATCGGCGCTGACATCGGAATTTGCCGATGCCTACTATGACCTGCGCAAGCACAAGGGCGTCACACGCGAGGTTGCCGAGACACAGGCGCATGACCCTCTGGTATTTGCCGCCATGATGGTACGTCTTGGTCATGCAAACGGCACGGTTGGTGGCGCGGTTGCCACCACCGGAGACACAGTACGCGCCGCTCTTCAGGTGATCGGTAAAGCCAAGGACGCGCCGCTCGTATCCAGTTTCTTCCTGATGGCCCTGCCGGAAAACCATCCGTCTGGCCGACAAGGCATGATATTTGGCGATTGCGGATTGGTAATCGATCCTTCGTCAGAGGAATTGGCCGCCATCGCCGTGGCATCTGCCGCATCGTGCGAGCAACTGCTTGGGATTGAACCAATCGTGGCGCTTTTGTCGTTTTCAACGATGGGGTCCGCGCGCCACCCGGTTGTGACCAAAGTTGCTGAAGCCGCAGCGCTTCTCAAAACCCATCATCCCGATCTAAAAGCGGATGGAGAGTTGCAGTTTGATGCAGCTTTCGTACCCGAGGTCGCCGCCGCAAAGGCAAAAGGATCCACGGTGGCCGGTCATGCAAATGTCATGATCTTCCCAAACCTCGACGCGGGTAACATCGGCTATAAAATTGCGCAACGTATTGGCGGCGCGCAAGCAATCGGCCCGGTCCTGCAAGGTCTTGCCAAACCGGCCAATGACCTGTCGCGTGGCTGTGCTGCTGAGGATGTTACAAATATGATTTCCGTGACAGCCCTGCAGGCACAGGCCGTCGG
Organism: Roseobacter sp.; assembly: GCF_045106495.1. Lineage (GTDB taxonomy): Bacteria > Pseudomonadota > Alphaproteobacteria > Rhodobacterales > Rhodobacteraceae > Roseobacter. The sequence goes on along the minus strand of NZ_JBGCEQ010000011.1, from coordinate 5,249 downwards.
ATGACGCCTTCATGATCAGCGCATCAACTGTAACGGACTTCGCAAGCGATATCCCGAAACGCACAAGCGAACTTTTCCCCGGCGTTATCGTCGCCATCATCGTTGCAATGACGGCGCAGTTTCTGGCAGACCACTACGAAACTCCGGCGATGCTGATGGCGCTGCTGTTGGGGATTGCGGTCGCCTTTCTGGGGGATGAAGGCAAAACTGTCGATGGCATTTCCTTTGCCGCGCGCACCATTTTGCGCGCCGGCATCGCCTTTTTGGGCGTGCGTATTTCCTTTGATCTGATGGCCGGTCTTGGGCTGGAAATTGTACTGCTTGTCATCGTCGGCGTCTTGGCGACCATCGGGTTTGGCCTGCTGATCTCACGGATTTTTGGACATGGATGGCGGTTTGCCTTCCTGACCGCCGGATCGGTGGCGATCTGCGGCGCTTCGGCGGCTATGGCGATCAGCGCGATCCTTCCAAAGGACGACAAATCCGAGCAACGTCTGATCTTTACCGTTTTGGGCGTCACCGTGCTCTCAACGGTTGCCATGATCGCCTATCCCATTCTCGTGACGCGCCTCGGTTTGCCGGAGACCGCGGGTGGCATTTTCCTGGGGGCGACGATCCATGACGTCGCACAGGTTGTGGGTGCAGGATTTTCCATTTCCGAGAGCGCAGGGGATACGGCAACGCTTGTCAAACTGATACGGGTGTCGATGCTTGCACCAGTCGTGTTGGTGGCCGCCATTATGATACGGACTTTTGCAGATGCCCCTGAGAATGGGAAACGGCCTCCATTGCTGCCATTTTTCGTGCTTGGTTTTCTGGTTCTGGCCACCATGAACTCATTTGGCTTGATTCCCGTGAGTGTCGCAGATTTCATGAGCCAAGCGTCCCGATGGATGTTGCTGATCGCGATTGCCGCTGTTGGAATGAAGACAAATCTCAAACGGGTACTGGCCGTGGGAGGCCCTGCCATCGCTTTACTAATGACAGAAACACTTTTCATCGCAGGACTGATACTTGCGGGGATTTATTACTTCGCCTGAAAAAACGGGCAAACGGGAGGCCAGATGACATTCCAGCAACCGAAGGTAGATACCTCACCCCATGTTTCTGACGAGGTGCGCAAAACTACTTGTTACATGTGCGCCTGCCGCTGTGGCATCAATGTGCATATGAAAGACGGGCCGGACGGCAAAAGGCAAGTCGCCTATATCGAAGGCAACAAGGATCACCCGGTCAATCAAGGTGTGCTCTGCGCCAAGGGCTCCGCGGGAATTATGCAGGTAAACGCGCCCTCTCGGCTGCGCAAACCGCTCAAACGTGTCGGGCCAAGAGGGTCGGGCGAGTTCGAAGAAATCAGCTGGGACGAGGCCTTGCAGATCGCCGCGGATTGGTTGGAACCTGTACGCAAAGACAATCCCGAAAAGCTTGCCTTTTTTACCGGACGTGATCAGTCGCAAAGCTTCACAAGCCTCTGGGCTCAGGGGTTCGGGACACCAAATTACGCCGCACATGGCGGGTTCTGTTCCGTCAATATGGCGGCAGCTGGCATCTACACGATGGGCGGTGCCTTCTGGGAATTCGGGCAACCGGATTGGGATCATACCAAACTCTTTATGCTCTTCGGCGTGGCTGAAGATCACGACAGCAACCCGATCAAGATGGGCATTGGCAAAATCAAGAAACGTGGTGCGCGTGTGATCGGGGTGAATCCAATCCGCACGGGATACAACGCCGTAGCAGATGACTGGGTGGGCATTACACCCGGAACCGACGGGCTTTTCATTCTCGCGATGATCCATTGCCTGATGAAGGCCGGCAAAATGGACCTCAACTACCTGGCCCAATATACCAACGCGCCTGTTCTGGTGATCAACAACCCCGGTGGCAATGACCATGGTCTGTTGATGCGTGACAAAGATGGCAAGGAACTTGTGGTTGACCGCAAAACCGGTGCGCTTACACCGTTTGACCAACCTGGTGTGAAACCTGACCTTGCCGCAACTTATGAAGTTGATGGGCGAACCCACCGTCCGGTGTTCCATCAAATGGCGGACATGTATCTGGATGATCAATACACCCCGGAAAACGTGGCCGAGCGCTGCGGCATCTCTGCGGAACGTATCCGCGCCATTGCCGCGGAACTTGCGCGCGTCGCCTTCGAGGAAGCCTTCGAGCTGGATCACGAATGGACCGATTTTAGGGGTGTAAAGCACGCCACTATGACTGGGCGCCCTGTGTCTTTCCACTCGATGCGGGGCATTTCGGCCCACGCCAATGGGTTTCAGACATGCCGCGCACTTCATGTCTTGCAGATCATTCTCGGCACTGTCGAAGTGCCCGGTGGATTCCGCTTCAAGCCGCCCTATCCGAAACCGGCAACAGCCCACCCCAAGCCACACGTCGGGGTTACGCCCAGCGCGGCACTGAACGGCCCACATCTTGGCTTCACCCATGGGCCCGAAGATCTCGCTCTGAAAGACGACGGCACGCCGGCCCGGATCGACAAGGCCTTTACGTGGGAAAACCCGATGTCCAGCCACGGGCTGATGCATATGGTCATCTCGAATGCCCATGCCGGTGATCCCTACAAGATCGACGTATTGTTCATGTATATGGCGAACATGTCGTGGAATTCATCCATGAACACACGCGGCGTGATCGACATGCTCACCGACAAGGACGAGAGCGGTGAATATGTGATCCCCAAGATCATCTATTCCGATGCCTATTCCTCGGAGATGGTCGCATATTCCGACCTGATCCTGCCTGATACAACCTATCTGGAACGGCACGATTGCATATCGCTGTTGGATCGCCCGATCTGCGAAGCGGATGCGGCTGCGGATGCCATTCGCTGGCCCGTTATTGAACCAGACCGCGATGTCAAAGGCTTCCAGTCTGCGCTGTGTGAATTAGGCGGCAAATTGGGTCTTCCCGGGTTTATCAACGATGACGGCAGCCAGAAATACAAGGACTATGCCGACTACATCGTGAATCACGAAAGACGTCCGGGCATTGGACCCTTGGCTGGTTTCCGAGGCAAAGACGGCGACAAATCCGGCCGCGGTGAAGTGAACCCAAACCAGCTTGAGAAGTACATTGAAAACGGCGGGTTCTTTGTCGAGCACATTCCCGAAGGTTCGAATTACTACAAGCCGTGGAATACCGCCTATCAGGATTGGGCAGTAGGCATGGGGCTTTATGATAAACCGACACCTTATCTGTTCTCTCTTTATGTTGAGCCATTGCGGAAATTCCAATTGGCTGCCGAAGGCCACGGCGAGCGACAGCCACCCGATCACTTGCGCAGCCGGATCATCGAAAAGATGTCTCCTTTGCCGATCTGGTACTCGTCGGAAGAAGAGAACAAGGCAGGTGAGTTTCCTATTACGGCCCTCACCCAGCGCCCAATGGCGATGTACCATTCCTGGGGGTCGCAAAACGCGTGGTTGCGGCAACTGCATGGCCATAACCCGCTCTATATTCCCACCAAACTGATGCGCGAAAACGGCTTATCAGATGGCGACTGGGCGCGAGTTACTTCGCCCCATGGCGAGATCACCGTCCCCGTACTGGAAATGGCCGCGTTGAACGAAAACACCATCTGGACATGGAATGCCATCGGCAAGCGCAAAGGTGCATGGGCTCTGGAAGACGATGCGCCTGAGGCCACGCGGGGTTTCTTGCTCAATCATCTGATACATGAATTGCTGCCACCGAAGGGTGACGGATTGCGGTGGGCCAATTCCGACCCAATCACAGGGCAAGCTGCGTGGTTTGACTTGAAAGTCAGGCTTGAAAAAGCGGCACCGCCAGACGAAGCGCAACCGGGTTTTGCGCCGATCAAGTCCCCAGTGGGCCAGGGTCCAAAAGATCTGAAATGGAAGGTTGGCAAATGACGACGCTCCCCACCAACACTGAAAAGAAACTCGGGCTCGTCATTGATCTCGACACCTGCGTGGGCTGCCATGCCTGTGTGATCTCCTGCAAAGGCTGGAATACAGAGAACTACGGCGCGCCCTTGTCGGACCAGAATGCCTATGGTGCCGACAACAATGGGACTTTCCTCAACCGTGTGCACAGTTTTGAAGTGCAGCCAGAAGAAGGCGCAGCTCAGCTCATTCATTTCCCGAAGTCATGTCTGCATTGCGAGGACGCGCCCTGTGTGACCGTCTGTCCGACAGGGGCGAGCTACAAACGGGTCGAAGACGGAATCGTTCTGGTCAATGAAAGCGACTGCATCGGCTGCGGACTTTGTGCCTGGGCATGCCCTTACGGCGCACGTGAACTTGATCAGGCCGAAGGTGTCATGAAGAAATGCACGCTTTGCGTGGACCGGATCTACAACGAAAACCTTCCCGAAGAAGACCGCCAGCCCGCTTGTGTGCGCACCTGCCCGTCCAACGCGCGACATTTCGGTGACCTTGGTGATCCAGACAGTGACGTCAGCAAACTGGTTGCGGAACGTGGAGGCATGGATTTGATGCCCGAGCAAGGCACCAAACCGGTCAATCAATATCTACCGCCGCGTCCCAAAGACAAGTTGCCCGAGTTCGACGTCCTGGCACCTTTCCTCAAACCCATTGCAGAAGAGCCCAAGGGCTTTCTGGGATGGCTTGATAAAACCCTGGAGAAACTCTGATGCATCCGGCACCCTCTGTTATCTTCTTCACCACCTTCAGCGGACTTGGCTTTGGGCTTTTGTTTTTTCTAGGCTTGGGGTTTCCGGCCGTGACCGGCTGGATGGCGTTTGCGTTTTTCGCCATCGCCTACGCCATGGCCGTGGGCGGATTATTGGCCTCGACTTTCCACTTGGGGCGCCCTGAACGCGCGATCAAAGCCTTCACGCAATGGCGATCGAGCTGGTTGAGTCGCGAGGCATGGTGCGCCGTCATTGCTCTTGTCGCCATGGGTCTCTACGGCGCCGGACTGGTGTTCTTTCAAACGGCGCTGGCCCCTTTGGGCATCATCGGTGCACTGTTTTCTTTGGCTACGGTTTTCACCACATCGATGATCTACACGCAGCTCAAAACCATCCCGCGATGGAACATGGGGATTACACCCATCAAGTTTTTGTCCTTGTCGCTCGCCGGTGGTGCCTTGATGGCGGGCCAGGTTTCCGTGGCGCTGGTGCTTTTGACTATTGCGGGAGTCGTTCAGATCTTGACTTGGGTAGAAGGGGACAAAGCCCTTGAAAGCTCCGGGACGGATATGGCCACCGCAACCGGTCTTGGCAGTATTGGCAGCGT
>NZ_JBGCEQ010000010.1:0-313904 GCF_045106495.1 Roseobacter sp. | reverse complement strand
GTATCACAACATGGGGTCTGTCACCGGCGCAGGCGTTGCCGAAATTTCCAACCAGTTGGAATATGATGATGAGGTCACCTATCACGCCACGCGCAAGGTGTATGATCTGGGCCGACGGCAGGATGACCGTCCATGGTGCCTGACCGTCAGCTTTACACACCCGCATGATCCTTATGTCGCGCGCAAGAAATACTGGGATCTGTATGAGGATTGCGCCCATCTGCTGCCGGAGGTTGGCGATCTGGGCTATGATGCGCAGGACGCCCATTCCAAGCGGATTTTTGACGCCAATGACTGGCGCAGTTTCGACATCACCGAAGAGGACGTGCGCCGGTCGCGCCGCGCCTATTTCGCCAACCTGTCCTATCTGGATGACAAGATTGGTGAGGTCTTGGAGGCCCTGCGCGGCACCCGGCAAGAGGAGGATACGGTCATCCTCTTCGTCTCGGACCACGGCGACATGCTGGGCGCGCGGGGGTTGTGGTTTAAAATGTCGTTTTTTGAGGGATCGGCCCGCGTGCCGCTGATGATCGCCGCCCCCGGTATGACACCTGGGCGCGTGGATGCACCGGTCAGCACGCTGGATGTCTGCCCAACGCTGTGTGATCTGGCCGGTGTGTCAATGGAAGAGGTCAAAGAGTGGACCACGGGCATCTCGCTGGTGCCCATGGGAAAAGGGCAGGAGCGGACCGAACCCGTCGCCATGGAGTATGCGGCGGAAGGTTCTTACGCGCCGATGGTTTCGTTGCGATACGGCAAATGGAAATACAACCGGTGTACGTTGGACCCGGATCAGCTTTTTGATCTTGAGGCCGATCCCCATGAATTGACCAATCTGGCGGAAGTGCCCGCGCATCAGGGCACTCTGAGCCAGCTCAAAGCCAAATCGCAAGCGCGATGGGATCTGGATGCTTTTGACGCGCAGGTACGTAAAAGCCAGGCGCGCCGTTGGGTTGTTTACGATGCCCTGCGGCAGGGCGGCTACTATCCATGGGACTACCAGCCACTACGCGATGCATCCGAGCAATACATGCGCAACCACATGGACCTCAACATCCTTGAGGACAGCAAACGCTTTCCGCGTGGTGAATGACATTTTTTGATTTGAATGACCCCTGTTGGAGACTTCGACATGACCCATCTTACACAACCCACCGCCAGCCATTTTATCAATGGCGCCTATGTTGAAGATATGGCCGGCGCGGCAATTGACGTGATCTACCCCGCAACGGGCGCGGTGATTGCCAAGGTGCATTCCGCCACGCCCACCATCATCGAACATGCGTTGATCAGCGCACGGAACGCGCAAGTTGAATGGGCGGCGATGACGGGCACAGAGCGAGGGCGCATTCTGCGCCGCGCGGCTGACATCATGCGGGAGCGCAATCATGATTTATCTGTTCTGGAGACCTATGACACTGGCAAACCCTATCAGGAGACCAGTGTTGCCGACGCCACCAGCGGCGCGGATGCGTTAGAGTATTTTGGTGGCATGGCGGCGACACTGACGGGCGAACACATCCAGTTGGGCGAGGACTGGGTCTATACCCGCCGCGAGCCCTTAGGAGTTTGCGTTGGCATCGGCGCATGGAACTACCCGACACAAATTGCTTGCTGGAAAGGCGCGCCAGCTCTGGCCTGCGGCAACACCATGGTCTTTAAACCATCGGAAACCACGCCTCTATGTGCCTTGCAAGTGGCGGAGATATTGCATGAAGCCGGGCTGCCTGCCGGGGTGTACAATGTCATTCAAGGCCTGGGCGATGTTGGTGCTGCATTGGTTGCCGATCCTTTGGTTGACAAGGTGTCGCTTACAGGGTCCGTGCCGACGGGCCGCAAGGTCTATGCCGCCGCCGCCGCCGGGATCAAACACGTGACCATGGAACTGGGCGGTAAGTCCCCAATGATCGTATTCGAAGACGCGGATATTGAAAACGCGATTAGCGGAGCCATTCTCGGCAACTTCTATTCGTCGGGGCAGGTTTGCTCGAATGGCACGCGGGTATTTGTGCATGCCGATATCAAAGAAGCCTTCCTGAAACGTCTGAGTGAACGCCTCGAAAACGCAGTGATCGGCGACCCGTTGCAGCCTGAAACCAGCTTTGGGCCGATGGTGTCAGAACGTCAGATGAACATCGTTCTAGACTACATCGCCAAAGGTAAGGCCGAAGGGGCGCGGCTGGTCTTTGGCGGCGGTCGGCTTGATCGCGAGGGGTATTACCTTCAGCCAACCGTGTTTGCTGATGTGTCCGACGACATGACCATCGCGCGCGAGGAGATTTTTGGTCCGGTCATGGCGGTGCTTGACTTCACAGACGAAGAGGATGTCATGACGCGGGCAAACGACACCGAATTCGGTTTGGCGGCGGGAGTGTTCACCCGCGATTTGGTTCGGGCACACCGCGTTGCCGCCGGGTTTGAGGCAGGCACCTGCTATATCAACACCTACAATGACGCACCGGTAGAGGCTCCTTTCGGCGGGTCAAAGGCCTCCGGCGTGGGGCGCGAAAATTCCAAAGCCGCCATCGCATATTACAGCCAGTTGAAATCTGTCTACGTGCGCATGGGCGATATGGAGGCACCGTTCTAATGAGTATGCCGCAATGTGAGACTGAGCCAGACCCAAAGGGCATGAAGCCCGTTGATGTCGTCAAGTGGATCGCCACTGTCATCCAGCTCATCGGTTACGGTCTGACCGGCCTGAACGTGGTGCCCTGGAACATTTTCGCGTTTTTTGCGGGCATTCTCCTGTGGTTTGCCGTTGGCGTCATGTGGAAGGACCGCGCGATCATGGTGGTTCATGTCGGTGCGTTCTTGTCTCTCTTTATCGGTTATCTGAACGCGTAAGGTATTTGAAAATGCAAGCGGATTTTGTGATTGTTGGCGCAGGTAGCGCGGGTTGTGCCATGGCCTATCGGCTCGCAGAAGCGGGGTCCTCGGTGATCGTAATTGAACACGGCGGCAGCGACGTCGGCCCCTTCATTCAGATGCCAGCCGCGTTGTCTTATCCGATGAATATGAAGCGCTACGACTGGGGGTTTTCATCCGAACCGGAACCGCAATTGAACAACCGCCGTCTGGCGTGCCCACGCGGCAAAGTGGTCGGGGGATCGTCCAGCATCAATGGCATGGTGTATGTACGCGGGCATGCAATGGATTTCGACCATTGGGCAGAGCAGGGCGCCGATGGTTGGGCCTATGCGGATGTTTTGCCCTACTACAAGCGTATGGAAAACTGGCATGATAACGGTCATGGCGGCGATCCCGCCTGGCGGGGGACGGATGGTCCCTTGCACGTGAGCCGCGGGCCACGCAAAAACCCGCTTTACCACGCTTTTGTGGATGCCGGACGGCAGGCTGGTTACGAAGCCACGGAGGATTACAACGGTCAGAAGCAAGAGGGCTTTGGCCCGATGGAGCAAACCGTTTGGCAAGGCCGCAGGTGGTCCGCCGCAAATGCCTACCTGCGTCCGGCGCTCAAAAGGGAAAACTGCACGTTGGTCAAGGGCTTGGCGCAGCGTGTCATTATTGAAGAAGGGCGTGCCACAGGCGTTGAAATTAAGCGCGGCGGGCGGGTCGAAGTGATCCGGGCGTCCCGCGAAGTGGTTTTAGCGGCTTCCTCGATCAATTCGCCAAAGCTATTGATGCTGTCTGGCATCGGTCCGGCGGCACATCTGGTCGAACATGGCATCGAGGTTTTGGCAGACCGGGCAGGTGTCGGGCAAAACCTGCAAGACCATCTCGAGCTCTACATGCAGATGGCGTCAAGCCAGCCGATCACGCTCTACAAACACTGGAACCCTGTGTCCAAGGCCTTGATCGGTGCACAATGGCTTTTTACCAAAACCGGCATGGGAGCGTCCAACCAGTTTGAAAGCACCGCTTTCATCCGCTCGCAGCCCGGTGTGCCTTATCCAGATATCCAATACCATTTTCTGCCTATTGCCGTGCGATATGATGGCAAGGTCGCAGCTGAAGGTCATGGGTTTCAGGCGCACGTAGGGCCAATGCGGTCAGAAGCACGTGGGGCGGTCAGCTTGGCGTCTGCTGATCCCGCTCAGGCCCCGCGCATCTTTTTCAACTACATGTCTGCAGAAAGCGATTGGGTGGATTTTCGACGTTGCATTCGACTGACCCGTGAAATTTTCGCGCAGGAAGCTTTCAAGCCTTTCGTCAAAAGCGAAATCCAGCCTGGGGCATTGGTGCAAACGGACGATGAGATTGATGCCTTCATCAAGGAGCACGCAGAAAGTGCTTATCATCCGTGTGGTACCTGTCGCATGGGGCGTGCGGATGATGCCAACGCCGTCGTCGACGCACAGGCGCGGGTTATTGGTGTTGAAGGCTTGCGGGTGGCAGACAGCAGCGTGTTTCCAAGGATCACAAATGGCAACCTGAACGCCCCCTCGATCATGGTGGGCGAAAAAGTATCTGATCACTTATTGAATCGCGCTCCTTTGGCACGCTCGAATGACGCGCCGTGGTTGCATCCGAATTGGGAAACGGCGCAGCGTTAACGCTTCGCTAACCTTGGTTAACATTTGTCCTTGTTTTGAGCCACCGCGCGGGCCATACGCGCGACATGCGAGTGATTTTGTTTTGTGTTTGGGCAGCTGCCACAGGGCTGCCAGTGGTTTCTTTTGCGACGCCCGGACTTGTCGGTTCGGTACGTGTGATCGACGGTGACACCATTGATGTTGGAGGCACCCGAGTTCGAATTCATGGCATTGATGCACCAGAGACCGCGCAAACTTGTAAAACCGAGCAAGGTCAGTCTTGGGCTTGCGGCAAATGGGTCGCCGCGCAAGTCACGACATTGTTTGGTGGGCGGCAGGCCCGCTGCGAAGCAATCACCAAAGATCGCTATGATCGGATTGTGGCGCGATGCTTTGTGCAAGGTCAGGACATAGGGCATGTGATTGTCAGTGAAGGATTGGCCTTCGCCTATCGAAAATATGCTACAGATTATGTTCTGGCGGAAAAAGCGGCCGCTGTTCGAGAGATCGGATTGCATGCCAGCCGTGTACAAAACCCCTCCCAATTCCGGCAAACGCGGGCCATCGGGCGCATACCGCCGGACCGCAATTGCAAGATCAAAGGGAATATTTCCGGCGCGGGCGGGCATATTTTTCACAAGCCCGGTCAGCGTTATTATGAACGCACGGGTATTCGACCTGAAAAGGGCGAGCGGTGGTTTTGTTCGGTGACAGAGGCCCGCGACGCAGGATGGCGTGCGGCCAAACTTTAGTCGATTTGGTAGGGCAGGACATCTCGAAGGTTCGGGTCAACCCTTAGCTTGCGTTCCAGCGGTGGTACAGCTCGCTGGTGGCATTTCGTCCGCTCGCAGATCCGACATGAAATGCCAATCGGTTCAAATGCCCCATCGCGTCCTATGTCCATGCCGTCCGCATAGACCAGATCTTTGGCGTGGCGCACTTCGCATCCCAAGGCAATGGCGTATCGCCGTACGGGAGCGCCAAAACGGCCCGCCGGTTTTGACACATCCCTTGCCAGGTTGATGTAGCGCACGCCGTCGGGGGTCTCCGCGAGTTGTCGCAGAAACTGACCCGGAAGTTCAAAGGCCCGGTGCACGTTCCAAAGCGGGCAGGCGCCGCCAAAACGCGCAAATTGTAAACGCGTGGCTGAATGGCGCTTTGTGATCGTGCCCGCCTGATCCACACGTACAAAGAAAAATGGGATGCCCTTGGCGCCCGGTCGCTGCAAAGTAGACAGCCGATGCGCAACCTGTTCGATCGAGGCCCCAAAATGACCGGCCAGAACCTCAACGTCATGTCGGCAGTCGCTTGCCTCTTGATGGAACGCGGCATAGGGCATCAATGCGGCTCCGGCGAAGTAATTGGCCAGCCCGATCTTGGCGATGGCGCGGGCTTCAGCGGTATGAAAGCGCGCAAGATCCAATGTGGCTTCCAGCAGAGCGTCTTGCTTGATCAGGGCGACTTGAATCAGCAATTGGAACGTTTGTGTCTCGGGAGGTGCGCGGCGCGACAAGGATAGTTCCCGCTTTTCAGGGTCAAATACGCGTGCCTTGTCAGTGTCGACGAATTTCACAGTGACACCGCTGTTTCCCAAAGCAGAAACGGCGGCAACTCTTATGTTGCGATGGCCGCCTTCCTTGTTCGCAAAGTGTTCGGCTGCGCGGTCTACGGCGTCGATGTAGTTGTCGCAGTAGTGGAAAAAATCGCGTACCTCCTCCCATGGGCCGGGCGTGGTGCGTGCGTCTTCCCGCCCCAGCACCTCATCAAGCGAGGCCAAACGTTCCTGCATTTGTCGATAGGTGCGGTGCAACTCCAAAAACGCATGGGCGAAACCGGGTGCATTTGAAGCCGCCAGTCGCAAGTCTGCCAGCGGTGGCAGCGCATCAGCGAAAAGTGGGTCAGCTATGGCCTCCCGCATATCACTAACAAGCCGTTCACTGTCTCCTGCGCTCAGCTCGGTCACATCCAAACCGAATTCCTGTGCGAGCGACAAGACAACCGTTGTGGACACCGGCCGGTTGTTGTTTTCCATCTGATTCAGGTACGGCAGGGATACGCCAAGTTTTGCGGCAAAGTCCTTTTGCGTATGCCCTAACCGGGTCCTTAACTCACGCAACTTGGCCCCGGCATAAAGTTTTTGTGTGGCCATCCACAATGCCCTTTCTGGCGAATTTGCAAATTAGCAGATCCGCAACACCTACCTTTGCAAATCAACCGGAGCAAGGTGCATTATTCTTGGTTAACAACCGGTTTAACGTACGCGTTTTCAAATGGTTTGAGGAAGCGCGGCCACTGTTTTTCGTGTGATTTAAGCATGGGTGACATCTTCTTTGGCAGGGCGCTCGCAAGGGCGATAACTGGTTTTGATATGGCTTTTCTTAAAGCGCCATGCGCCGTTCGCGCCGATACACCATCAAGATCGAAACCACAGCGGCAGTTGACGTTGCCAGCATAATAAAGAGCAAGGGGAACGCACCCGATTCTACACTTAGTGATGCACCGGCAAGGATACTAAGGGCAGCGCCGCCACCGATCATGATCGCGCCACCTAAGCCAGAGGCTGATCCTGCCAAATGGGGGCGAACAGACAACATGCCAGCCGTTGCGTTCGGGATAACAAGACCGTTTCCCAATCCCACAAAAGTCATTAAGCCGAAAAAGCTGAGAGCGCTTCCGTAGCCTGACAAAAAGATCATCAATGACAGGAAAATACCACCGGCATTGATCAAGCTACCAATTAAAACGAGTTTGTTGAGACCGATGCGTTGGGCCATCATTCCGGTGAACATATTGCCAAAAAAATATCCCAGCGCAGGAGCGCCGAAATAGATACCAACCCAGAACGGCGACAAACCAAAGACGACGGACCCGACAAATGGGCCACCACCTAGATAGGCAAAAAAGGCGCCAGAGCAAAATCCCGCCGCAAGAGAGTATCCCCAAAATCGAGGCGATGTCAGGAGTTCGGGGTATTCCGCGAATTGTTGCGGTAGTGTTCTACCACTTTTGCTTGCGGTTTCGCCAAGGTCAGCCCAGGCGAGCCAGAAAGTCAGACCGCCCAGTAAAAACAGGACCCAAAAATTTGACCGCCACCCAAAGATTTCATCCAAAACACCGCCCAGCATCGGGCTGATCATAGGAACCACAGCCATGCCCATTGTGACATACCCGATCATGGACGCGGCGCGGTCTTGGTCGAACATATCCCGCACGGCCGCGCGGCTGAGGACCATGGCGCTGGCAATAATCGCCTGACATACGCGAAAGATCAGGAAAACTTCAGCGGTAGTGGCATAGATGCACCCGATTGTTGCCAGCAAAAACAACCCCAGCCCCCATAGAATGACAGGGCGGCGCCCGTATTTGTCGGAAATCGGGCCAATCAGGATTTGCAGCACTGCACTCACCCCAAGGTACAGTCCCACAGACAATTGCATCGTGCTGTAGTCTGTTTGGAAATACGCAGTCATGTTCGGCAAACTGGGCAAGAACATGTTCATCACCATTGCAGACATACCAGACAGCAGTATGAGCGTCGCAATATGCGGCGGAGAGCGCCTGTCTAAAAAATGTACGACGGGGGGATTTCGCATGTGCAATCCGTAGGCTAGTGTTTCAAGGATGTCCACGCGCTGCGGGCTTGCGTCGCTCGAATGTTTGCTGATTTGCAGTATTCAAAACAAGCTGTGCATATGCTTTGCAAATTTGCCAAATTCCCCTTCGATCCGGTCAGGTTTGGCGATATGGTGCCGCAACACAACGCAACGGGGACACCATGAAAGATATTCTGCAACAGCTGGAAGAGCGTCGCGAAACCGCCCGAATGGGCGGCGGGCAAAAACGCATCGACGCCCAGCATGGACGCGGCAAACTCACAGCGCGCGAACGTGTGGATCTGTTGCTCGACGAAGGCAGTTTTGAAGAGTTTGATATGTTTGTGACGCATCGCTGTACCGATTTTGGCATGGCGCAGCAAAAACCTGCCGGCGATGGCGTGGTTGCGGGCTGGGGAACGATCAACGGTCGTCTGGTATATGTGTTTAGCCAGGATTTTACAGTTTTGGGAGGATCAGTATCTGAAACCCACGCCAAGAAAATCTGCAAGATCATGGATATGGCTGTGCAAAACGGCGCGCCCGTTATCGGAATTAACGACTCAGGCGGCGCCCGCATCCAGGAAGGTGTTGATTCGCTAGCAGGCTATGGCGAAGTTTTCCAACGCAATATTACGGCTTCTGGCGTTGTGCCTCAGATCAGCGTGATCATGGGGCCATGCGCGGGGGGTGCCGTGTATTCGCCTGCGATGACGGATTTCATATTCATGGTCAAAGACAGCTCATATATGTTCGTGACCGGCCCGGATGTGGTCAAAACCGTGACCAACGAACATGTCACCGCAGAAGAATTAGGGGGCGCTTCAACCCACACGCGTAAAAGCTCCGTCGCAGATGCAGCTTTTGAAAACGACGTGGAGGCCTTGGCAGAGGTGAGACGACTGGTGGATTTTCTGCCCTCGAACAACCGCGAGAAGCCGCCTGTCCGACCGTTTTTTGACGATCCAAATCGCCTGGAGGCCTCGCTGGATACTCTGGTGCCCGAGAACCCGAATACACCGTATGACATGAAGGAATTGATCCTAAAGCTCGGGGACGAAGGTGACTTTTACGAAATTCAGGAAGACTTCGCGAAGAATATCATCACGGGTTTCATTCGGCTGGAAGGACGTACAGTCGGCGTGGTGGCGAACCAGCCAATGGTATTGGCTGGATGCCTCGATATCGACAGTTCACGCAAAGCAGCCCGTTTTGTCCGGTTTTGCGATGCTTTTGAGATTCCGATTTTGACCTTGATTGATGTGCCGGGTTTCTTGCCGGGTACCGGTCAGGAATACGGTGGCGTGATCAAGCACGGTGCAAAACTGCTTTTTGCCTATGGCGAAGCCACAGTACCGATGGTCACGGTGATTACGCGCAAAGCCTATGGCGGTGCCTATGTGGTGATGTCATCCAAACATTTGCGCGCTGATTTCAACTATGCCTGGCCGACAGCGGAAGTGGCGGTCATGGGGGCTAAAGGGGCAACCGAGATCATTCACCGCGCAGATCTGAAGGATCCCGAGAAGATTGCCAAGCACACCGCAGACTATGAAGAGCGTTTTGCAAATCCGTTTGTGGCGGCCGAGCGCGGATTTGTGGACGAGGTGATCATGCCGCGCACAACACGTAAACGGATTGCACGTGCCTTTGCATCCCTGAGAAACAAACAAGTTCAGATGCCGTGGAAAAAACACGACAATATTCCGCTCTAGGGACCTGCAAAATGGTGAGTTCCTACAAAACCGATGATGCGCCCGTGTGTGCAGCTCTGGTTTCCGATGGCTCGACTGCCGGAACGCGTTGCCTGGTGAATAGGCAATTGCCGACATTGGCTGGCGCGGCGCGCACCCCTTTTTTTACTGGTCTCGTCACGACGATTGGGCAGGTGATGGAAAGCCCTATGATTGTTCGGAGCGCCTATTATCTCGATCAAAACAAAGCAGCGCCCGGTCAGTGGTTCAACCAGGTACCTACACTGTTGTTGGCTATCATGGCTGAAGCAAGTGGTGTTTTCCGAAGCAAGCATTTGAACGCAGGTCGGAGAAACCTTGCATGACGCGACTTTGGAAAAATCAGGCTTTTACAATTGCCCATGCCGATGATGGCAAGTTCAAGGGTGCAGGGTTGCGCCCGTTTTTCGAATATCGTGATTTGGGCATCCATGAGGCAACAAAGGGCGCATATGGAGCGCATGTCATTCGCGCGGTGCCGGGCATGGAAAGTCCCGCAGCGTGGCATAGCCATGATCTGGTGTTTCAAATGGTCTATGTGACTCAAGGGTGGGTTGTGTTTGAATATGAAGGGTCCGGCGAACACATGTTGCGCGCGGGGTCCTGTGTGCTCCAACCGCCCGGCATCAAACACCGTGAAGTTAGACATTCGGACGATCTTGAACTGCTGGAAGTTGTTTCACCGGCGGTCTTTGACACGCATGATGAGGTCGCCCTATGAGCCTGACCGCAAAGACGGCTTTTGCAATCGATCCTTTTGCGGTTCGTGCGTTGGACGTACCATCGGGCCAGCCGATCCAGTTGCATGACGTGCTGATCGACGAGGTTGGTTCAGAAAGCTGGTTACGGTTTCGATTTCTGGCACCAGAAATTGCGCGGGATAGGGGCACCATCAGTTTTGCGCAAGCGGAACCTGACTTGGAACATCTGTGCACGCAAGTCGCGCTTCCTTACATGGCCGAATTCGACATCGAAGCGGAAATTGTCTCTGTTGTGCTGCTGGACAAGCCCGTCGAATTCGGTGTGTCAGACCCGGAAGCCACGCAGTTTAACGATGTTTTCAGAGTGAACTCAGGTGCTTGTGTCTGGGAGGGGATATGAGGATGGTTCGTCATGACCAGGCACAGAACGTTAGTGTCTCAATCGATGCCAAAAGACGGTCACTGAAAAGTGGATTTATGCCGAGGGACGTTCTGAGAACCGGTTTTTTGACTGGTCATACGGTGAGATCGGGCATCGATTTTTTCAGGAACCAAATGGCGATACACCGAAATTTTCGGCTTGGATCGTCGGGAGTTTTGATGAGAGCATGTGAAAGTCAAAGTGTGCCCTATTGCTTGACCAGTTCGGGTGCAACGCTTTCGTGTTCGGATGAGTTCCTTAGCAGCAAAAGAATTTGCGCACTGATGCTTCGAGGCCGTTTGCAAGGGAACCACCGCCCATTGGCAAGCGAAGGATGTCTCAAAGTTAGTTGGGTATTCTCTTACGATCATATGCAAAACAGCCGAGAAAAACTGAGCTTATCATGCTGAAACATAAAGGTTTTCCAGGGCGTTTGCCTGGAACTGACTATCATTTTACGTTGCGCAGGTTTAATCCGCGAGGTGTCACTCCATTGACGGAACGGGCGCGGTACAATGATCGCAAGCCCGCAGATCGCAGGGCGGATTCTGCTTTTTTCAAGGCCCTGTGGGAGCATTTTGGTCCTGAACCCTTTGAACGTGGCAATTTGGATGCGGGCCGATTGTCGTGGTTGTTTGGGCGCGAGGTGGTTGCTGCTACTGACCCATTTAATCCGACCGACTATGAAGCCATGCTGAGGATCAACGAAAGCCTGGCACGTCAGTCCTTTCCGGAAGCTTTTGAAGGATGATCGGCGCTTTATTGCCTGCGAGCATGTTAAACCGGCGGGCATTGGCTCATCGCCGCGAAGTTCGACTGCAAACACTGGAAAATTCAACCCAGACGGGTATCGTCGAAAGTGCAGAAACGCGCGATTATCCCCGCATCGTGTCTGCGTACACTATTCGTACCCCTTCCCCTGGCGGGCAGTGCATCGCAACAACGGTGAAACTGCCCGCCTTTTTCTTGCGCCTTTGGGCCGCGCTGGGTTCTACAACATTGCCAAACTGTCATAATCGCAGTGTTGCGCTGAGATGTGGGCGCACGCCTTTTCTGAGTGAAATGGCATATGTGCCGCCAATTTCATGCGGGTACTTTCGCATCACGCCTGGATTTAACCATTTCTACAAGTACACGCTTGTCGGTTTGAAGAGCGTCGTTCAACGCGTGATACGGGGTGCTACGAGTTTACGTAAAAACTTGTTTTTGCATCGCTTAGCTGTCGCTTCGATTGTGGATTTTTCAAATGCCGATACCTCAAAAAGGACTTCCAATGTTTAACAAGATCCTGATCGCCAACCGGGGCGAAATCGCCTGCCGTGTGATAAAGACGGCCCGGAAAATGGGAATCAAGACGGTTGCGATCTATTCTGATGCAGACAAACAGGCGTTGCATGTGCAAATGGCTGACGAAGCGGTGAATATTGGTCCGCCGCCAGCCAATCAATCTTACATCGTTATCGACAATGTCATGGCCGCCATCAAATCCTCTGGTGCCGAAGCTGTGCACCCGGGTTATGGGTTTTTATCGGAAAACGCCAAATTCGCTGAAGCACTGGCCAAAGCAGGTGTCGCCTTTGTTGGTCCGCCAAAGGGTGCGATCGAGAAGATGGGTGACAAGATCACTTCTAAGAAAATCGCAAAGGAGGCGGGTGTCAGCACAGTACCGGGTTACATGGGCGTGATCGAAGATGCAGATGAAGCAATAAAGATCTCGAATGAAGTTGGTTATCCCGTCATGCTCAAAGCCTCCGCTGGTGGTGGCGGCAAAGGCATGCGGATTGCGTGGAACGATGCGGAAGCGCGCGAAGGATTTCAATCGTCCAAAACGAGGCCGCCAATTCCTTCGGCGACGATCGGATCTTTATCGAGAAGTTTGTCACCCAGCCACGCCATATCGAAATCCAGGTACTTTGCGATGCGCACGGCAACGGGATTTATCTGGGTGAACGTGAGTGTTCTATTCAGCGGCGTAACCAGAAAGTGGTCGAAGAAGCGCCCAGCCCCTTTCTGGATGAAGAGACGCGTAAAGCGATGGGCGAACAAGCCGTCGCGTTGGCTCAAGCGGTTGGATATACGTCGGCGGGCACGGTGGAGTTCATCGTGGATGGGGACAAGAACTTCTATTTCTTGGAGATGAACACGCGATTGCAGGTCGAACATCCAGTGACTGAATTGATCACGGATGTAGACTTGGTGGAGCAGATGATCCGTGTGGCCAATGGTGAAGCGCTGACCTTGAAACAGTCGGACGTGAAACTGAATGGATGGGCCATCGAGAATCGGCTCTATGCAGAAGATCCATACCGAGGGTTCTTGCCGTCAATTGGACGGTTGACGCGGTACCGCCCCCCGGCAGAGGTTTCGGAGCCCAGCCATGCAGTGCGCAATGACACCGGCGTCTATGAGGGTGGTGAAATCAGCATGTATTATGATCCGATGATTGCCAAACTCTGCACCTGGGCCCCAACCCGAAGTGAAGCGATTGAGCGGATGCGGGTGGCCTTGGACAGTTTTGAAGTCGAAGGGATTGGCCACAACCTGCCGTTTCTGTCGGCAGTCATGGATCATCCCAAATTCGTCTCGGGTGATATGACCACCGCATTTATTGCCGAAGAATATCCGGATGGGTTTGAAGGTGTAACCCTGGCAGAGCCTGAATTGTACCGGATCGCTGCCGCATGTGGTGCCATGCACCGGGTCGCTGAAATACGCCGCGCGCGGGTGTCCGGGCGCATGGACAATCACGAACGCAAAGTCGGCACAAGCTGGAATGTACGCCTGCAAGGCCACGCATATGACGTTACAATCGATGCAGATCAAACCGGTTCAAACGTTCGTTTTCAGGATGGCACCGAGATGCGTGTCGCGGGAAATTGGACGCCGGGCGATCAATTGGCGGAAATGACCGTGACGGATGCGCCCTTGATCCTGAAGGTTGGGAAAATCAGCGGCGGTTTCCGCATTAGAACGCGCGGCGCTGAGATGAAAGTGCATGTGCGAACCCCGCGCCAGGCAGAGCTGGCCCGCAAGATGCCCGAGAAGCTTCCACCTGATACTTCCAAAATGCTGCTGTGCCCAATGCCCGGTCTGGTAGTGAAACTCGATGTGACGGTGGGCGATGCGGTCGAGGATGGCCAGTCGTTATGCACGATCGAAGCTATGAAAATGGAGAATATTCTGCGTGCCGAACGAAAGGGCGTAGTTTCGAAGATCAACGCCGCCGCCGGCGACAGTCTTGCCGTCGACGATGTCATCATGGAATTTGAATGAAACTATGCCTTTGTGCAGCACGACAATTGGACACAAACAGGCCCGCTTGAGTCAGCGGTTTGACTGCTGTTGGATTTCGCGTTTTCGCAAGGGCATTTTGTCAATTGTGCGGGTGATTTCGCGCACGTCCCACGGAAAAGGTTTGCGCAGATTTACGCCACCGTCCTTGGCAATGATCACCAGCATAAAGTCGCGTGGACGCAGTTTGCGGCGCAATTCTGATTGTGCGTCGGGGTCGGTATCAGTGATGACAACGACGTCTCGTGACAACAATTCTTCTGGGCGTTCACGCAGCAATCTCATCTGCTCGATGAAGGCGGGATTGTTTTCACTATCGGAAAAGACAACCACAGGACGATTTTTCCATTTAAATTGGTTCAAATCGATTTCGTCTATCTCCAAAAAGAGCATTTCAGACGGTTCCGATTCTGCTGTTTGGGCAACCGTCCCAGTTGCAAAAAAGCACGCTATAACAAGGGGTAAAATCGTTTTCATCACATCTCCTGTAAGGGGTAATATAAGCCTGTGTGCCGGATATGCGATGGGTAATGCGCGCAAATTTACCATTAAATCCGCGGCAAGGGATTTGGAGTAGTGTTTTCACTCACCCCAACTCTCCGGCCGTATGGGGCGGTCGCCAGACAATGGTTCAATTGCGTCATGGACGTTACACTTCATATCGGTGCGCATCGCACCGGCACGTCGACTTTTCAGGACTATATGCGACGGCATGTAGATGCCCTTGCGTCTGAAGGTGTCGGGTATTGGGGACCAGGGCGCAGGCGGCGCGGAGTGTTTAGGCGTATCGCTTCGCCATCGACGAAGTCAAAGCGCGGTCGGCTTCATTACGGTGCCGATGAGTGCGTTAAGATGCAGCTCAAGGAGGCCCAGGAACGTGGTATCCATACGCTGATTGTCAGTGACGAAAATGTGGCTGGGACTGTGCGGGGCAATATTGACGAGGGATGCCTGTACAATGGGATCGGCGCGCGCGTGTCACGTTTTGCCCGCGCATTCGAGGGTCATATTACCACAGTTGTTTTCTGCCCGCGCAGTCTCGAACTTTATTGGAGCTCTGCCTTGTCCCACGGTTTGTCGCGCGGGCAAGCGGTGCCGGACCGCAACAAACTTCGAGGTATTGCACTTTCGAAACGGGGATGGCGTGATGTCATAACAGATCTGGCTCGAGCGGTGCCTGAAGCAGAGCTCAAAATTATGCCTTTTGAGCGCTTCGCAGGGCGGCCTGAGGTCTTTTTGGAACGTGCGACAGGCATACAGGGACCTAAGGACACCAGTCGTCAGTGGTTGAATCGCGCGCCTAACCTTCCAGACTTGCGGCGCGTCTTGAAGAACAATGGGAATTTGGGTGCGGTTCTTCCTTTTGGCATGGGGCGCTGGAACCCTTTCACGCCAGAAGAAAATGCCGCCCTGCGCGAAACATTTGCGGACGATATGATGTGGCTGGTCGCTGGCGCGAACGGCTTGGCTACTTTGACAGAGGATCAGGCACGCGAAAGAACGGGGAAAACCCCGTCAAGCGATGCACAAGCACAAGGACATGGCAATGAGTTCGAAGAAAGACAAGTGGCGCAACCTGGCTGAAGCTGAGTTGCGCGGCAAGCCGTTGGATGATCTGATCTGGCAAACCCTCGAAGGAATTGCGGTACAGCCGATCTATACTGCTGAGGACATCGCGGGCCTGGATCATCTCGATTCGATCCCCGGCGAAGCACCTTACACTCGGGGTGTGAAGGCAACCATGTATGCCGGGCGCCCGTGGACCATTCGCCAATACGCGGGATTTTCGACGGCCGAGGAAAGCAACGCTTTTTACAGACGCGCATTGGCGGCCGGCCAGCAGGGGGTTTCGGTGGCTTTTGATCTGGCAACTCACCGCGGGTATGACAGTGATCATCCCCGTGTTGAGGGCGACGTGGGCAAAGCTGGCGTTGCAATTGACAGCGTCGAGGACATGAAAATTCTCTTTGATGGCATTCCCCTCGACAAGGTGTCGGTCTCCATGACCATGAACGGCGCGGTGATTCCGATCCTTGCGAGTTTCATTGTGGCGGGCCAAGAACAGGGGCACGACAAGTCGCTTCTGTCTGGCACAATTCAAAACGACATTCTGAAAGAGTTCATGGTGCGTAATACCTACGTTTATCCGCCTGAGCCTTCGATGCGGATCATCGCGGACATCATCGAGTATACGTCCGATCACATGCCTAAATTCAATTCTATTTCCATCTCCGGCTATCACATGCAGGAGGCAGGTGCGAATTTGGTACAAGAGCTTGCATTTACCCTTGCAGATGGTCGCGAATATGTGCGCGCTGCAATTGCGCGTGGCATGGATGTGGACAAATTTGCGGGCCGTTTGTCGTTCTTTTTTGCCATTGGCATGAATTTTTTCATGGAGGCCGCTAAGCTGCGCGCCGCGCGTCTGCTATGGAGCCGCATCATGGAGGAGTTTGAGCCGAAAAATCCAAAGTCTTCGATGTTGCGTACGCACTGCCAGACCTCGGGTGTCAGCCTTCAGGAACAGGATCCGTACAATAACGTGATCCGCACGGCCTATGAGGCGATGAGCGCAGTCTTGGGCGGTACACAGTCCTTGCACACCAACGCTTTGGACGAGGCTATCGCCTTGCCGACTGAAAATTCAAGTCGAATTGCCCGTAATACTCAGCTGATCTTGCAAGAAGAAACCGGCGTTACCAATGTCGTCGATCCGCTTGCGGGCTCATATTACGTTGAAAAAATGACGGCGGATTTGGCGGACGCGGCGTGGAAACTCATTGAAGAAGTTGAGGACATGGGTGGCATGACCAAGGCTGTTGCTTCTGGCATGCCCAAACTACGCATCGAAGAAGCCGCCGCCATGCGGCAAGCAGGCATTGATCGTGGCACCGAAGTGATTGTCGGTGTCAATAAATACCGTCGCGACTCCGAAGATCCGATTGATATTCTGGACATCGACAATGCTGCCGTACGTGACAGCCAGATCGCGCGTTTGGAAAAAATACGAGCCGTTCGCGACAAGGTCGCATGTGAAACCGCATTGACCGCGGTGTCACGGCGCGCAGCTGAAGGCGGGAACTTGCTCGAAGCTGCGATTGAAGCAGCACGCGCCCGCGCCACGGTAGGAGAGATCAGCATGGCGATGGAAAAATCCTTCGGTCGTCACCGCGCGGAAGTAAAAACACTCGCAGGTGTGTATGGAGCTGCATACGAAGGCGATGAAGGCTTCGCGGCAATTCAGAAATCAGTTGAAGAATTTGCCGAAGCGGAAGGGCGCAGACCGCGCATGCTCGTTGTGAAAATGGGTCAGGACGGCCACGACCGTGGTGCCAAAGTGATAGCGACGGCCTTCGCCGATATTGGATTTGATGTGGACGTAGGACCGCTTTTCCAAACCCCGGCGGAGGCGGCTCAAGATGCGGTCGACAATGACGTGCATGTAATCGGCATCAGTTCTCAGGCCGCGGGACACAAAACGCTGGCGCCGCAGCTGGTCAACGCACTTAATGAGGCTGGGGCGGAGGATATCTTGGTCATTTGCGGCGGGGTTATCCCGCAACAGGACTACCAATTTCTCTACGATGCGGGAGTCAAAGCTATCTTTGGGCCCGGAACGAACATTCCCAAGGCAGCACAGGACATTCTAAAGTTGATATCTGCCACGCGGTCTTAAATCTGCACGCGGTGGTGGGCACTAAACTGTACTTTCAGCAACTTGATTGTCGCAGAGCTGGTGTCCTATCGCCCCGGGTGAAAACCTTACATGAAACATGACGCTGGCAACGTTAAGAAATATACATGATTGCGCAAGAACTGAAATTTCTAACACATTTGTTGGCATGAAGCTGTATTGGTGGATTTTCGCCAAGTACAGTCCTTGTAAGGATTTGGATTTTGCAGGACAAACCTGACGCCCGCGTTGCGCAACACAATTGCGTTTTGGGCTTGGGCAAGGATGTGAAAATGGTTTTTGTTCGGGGAGAACGATGGAGCTAGATCACCTCGCGATTTCGGGTGAGACCCTGGAAGAAGCCCGTGCATATGTTGAAGACAAACTGGGCGTTTCGTTAAACGCCGGGGGACAACATGACTTTTTTGCAACTCACAATGCGCTGTTGGGACTTGAAGATGGTCTTTATCTGGAAGCAATTGCAATTGACCCTGAAGCTCCCGCACCCGAAAGGCCGCGATGGTTTGACCTGGATCGTTTTTCAGGCGCACCGCGGCTTACAAATTGGATTTGCCGAACAGAGAACCTTGCCGGTCAATTGGCAGATATGCCAGCCAAGATGGGTGCGTCGGTGGCGCTGCAACGTGCAGATTTGCGCTGGCGCATGGCCGTGCCCGATGACGGCCTTCTGCCGTTTGACAATTGCGCGCCGGCGTTGATGCAATGGGATACGCCGTTTCATCCTGCCGACACGTTGAGATCGTCCGGGGTGAGATTGCGGCGCTTGACGGTTTCTCATCCCAAAGCGGACGCTTTGCAAGCACTGATTTCTGGCCAATTGCGCGATGACAGGTTGCGCTACGTCAAAGGTGATGTTGCGCTCGCTGCCGAGTTTGACACGCCCCATGGATCTCGCATTCTCACATGAACATTCGACCCGCAATAACAGACGACGCAGCTTCGGTCGCAGGACTTTGGAACGTTATGATCCGTGAGACGTTGTCGACCTTCACGACGGATGAGAAATCCATTCCCGAGTTGGAGACCATGATCAGCACACGATCAGGCGCATTTTTTGTTGCAATTGACGAAGACCAGACAGTCGGCTTTGCGACATTCGGCCCGTTTCGTTCCGGTCCTGGGTATGCTCACACTGCAGAACACACTGTGATTGTGGCCCGGACCTATCACGGGCAGGGTATTGGCCGTAAATTGTTGGGTGCTGCCGAACAAGCGGCGCAGACGTCGGGCCATCATGTCATGGTCGCAGGGATCAGCCACACCAACCTGGCCGCACAGGGTTTTCATCAGAAGTTGGGATACGCTCAAGTCGGTCGGTTACCCCAAGTGGGTTTCAAATTTGGGCAATGGCTAGACCTTGTCCTGATGCAGAAAATCTTTTGACGCGACGCTTCGCCCCCTGACATGGCCAAGGCTAGCAGGTAAGATCCACTCATGTCGATTTGGTCCCGTATCTCAGAAGCGCTGTCAGCTCTCGCCGCTGGAGAAAGTCTTTCAGCTGTTTTCGACCGCTTGCGCAGCCCGCCGGAACGCTCAGTGGCTTTCGCAATTGCCGTCATCGCTCTGGGCGCCAAAATGGCCAAGGCGGACGGTCATGTTACGCGTGACGAAGTCACTGCTTTTCGCGAAGTGTTTCATATTGCAGCTCAGGATGAAGCAGGCGCGGCCAAGGTTTTTAATCTGGCCCGGCAGGATGTTGCAGGGTTCGAGGAATATGCTGACCGGATCAAATCCATGTTTTCCGGTGAGCCTGAAACACTGCTTGATCTGCTGGAAGGGCTGTTTCACATCGCCATGGCAGACGGATTCTATCATCCAAACGAAGATGCCTTTTTGGAGCGTGTCACCGAAATTTTCGATTTGCCTCAAGCAGAGTTCAATCGTTTGCGGATGCGATTTGCGCCGGATGCGCACCAGGACCCCTATGCCGTTTTGGGTGTCACGGCGGACATGCCTCACTCAGAAATTCGCAAAGCATGGCGCAGGCTTGTGCGAGAGAACCATCCCGATGTCATGATGGCGCGCGGTGTTCCGCAGGAAGCCATGCAATTGGCGCAAAAGCGAATGGCCGACATCAATCGTGCCTGGGACGAGATTTCCGTTGCGGCTCATTGATGCGTTTGGCGACATATAATGTCGAGTGGTTCGCCAATCTGTTTGACGATCAAAACCAGCTGGAAATGACCGGCAACTGGTCGGCGCGCTACAAAGTAACCAAAAGAGAACAGGCCGAAGCATTGGGCGTTGTTTTCGGCGCAATGAACGCAGACGCCATCCTGATCGTCGAGGCGCCGGATACAAACGGCAAGCGTAAGACAGTGCCCGCCTTGGAAAACTTCGCCGCCCATTTCGGGATGCGCGCGCGTGAGGCGATCATGGGCTTTATGAATGACACGCAACAGGAAATTGCTCTACTCTATGATCCCGATGTCATATCGGCGAAACATGCACCGCAGGCTGGGACAACAGACGTACCGCGTTTTGACGGAAAATTTGAGATCGATTTGGACATCGACGCCACGCGTGATCAGGTAATGTTCTCCAAGCCGCCACTGGAATTGCAGGTTACGACCAAATCCGGGACAAGCCTTCATCTGATCGGCGCTCATTTGAAATCCAAGGCACCGCATGGAGCACGCAATGAAGCGCACGCCATGAAACTGGCCATTGCCAACAGGCGCAAACAGTTGGCTCAGGCAATCTGGCTGCGTGCTCGGATAGACCAGCATTTGTTGCAAGGCACCTCACTTATGGTGATGGGCGATCTCAATGACGGGCCGGGACTGGATGAGTTCGAAGATCTTTTTGGGCGATCCTCCGTTGAGATTGTCATGAAAGGGCAGGCAGGTAACTTGTATGATCCGCACGCGGACCGGGCACTGAACACACGGTTTGGCGTGGCGCCGACATCTGCCCGTTTTTGGATCAGGCCTGAAAAACGATATCTACAAGCGCTTTTGGACTATATCATGGTTTCTCCTGACCTCAGGACACGAGGCTCTGTCTGGCGCATATGGCACCCATTGGATGATCCAGAATGCTGGGCAAATGCGCAGCTACGCGACGCTTTAGTCGCAGCGTCTGATCATTTCCCGGTCACGATAGATTTAGACATCTGATCTCGAAGAATCGTGCGATCGGGGCTACATTGTGGACATGCGCTACTTGTTGGTTGCCATTCTAACTCTGCATATTGCTGCGCTGCCCTTGGCGGCACAGGACGAAGATCCGCCGTCTATGATGGAACAGGGGATGCGGCAGTTTTTTGAAGGGCTGCTGCTGGAAATGGAGCCGGCTTTCGACAGCATGCGGGGTTTCATGGAGGAAATGGGGCCCGCACTG
Organism: Roseobacter sp.; assembly: GCF_045106495.1. GTDB lineage: Bacteria > Pseudomonadota > Alphaproteobacteria > Rhodobacterales > Rhodobacteraceae > Roseobacter. The sequence goes on along the minus strand of NZ_JBGCEQ010000010.1, from coordinate 292,633 downwards.
ACCGATTTGATGGGCCAAATTGATGACTGGTCCGTTTATGAAACGCCCGAAATACTGGAGAATGGCGATATTATCATCCGCCGTAAGCCAGAAAGCGAATTGCCAGAAGAAAACCTACCTCAGATCGATCTTTAATTGCGCGCAGAGCGTATTTTTTTGACCTCGACCTGGGCTCCAAGGGACGATGCAAGTGACATCAGCCGTGCCTCGGCGACCTCCCCAAAAAGCGGAACCATGTCAGGTGTAAGCAAAAGGTGGAGCTGTTTTTTCTTTGAAAACCAACGTATTACACCGCGCTCCGCATCTTTTGTCATCCAGAGCATGGCACCGAAACGCATGGCTTTACCCAATATTTCTGCTTCGCGTTGTGCCTTTTCATCAATCAATTCACAAAGATCTTCAAAACGCGTGCCTTCGCGTTTGTTGGAATATCGGTGCAATAACGCCAACCCCAAAAACACCCTTTCGGTATGTTTCAAACCGCCCAGATTGGCCCGTGTCGCGTTGTCAAAACATGTTTCAGCGCGGTAATCAGGGTGCGCGCGCCAGCTGACATCATGCAACAGGCAAGCCGCTTTGATCAGTCGTCGGCGCGCGGGTGGCGTGGATTTGAAAATCGGGTGAAGGAATTCATAGAGTGATTTGCCGAAACCTGGCAGTCGCGCATCCTTCGCCTCGGCAAACCTGCAAGATTCGATCAGAGGATCCCGGTCACGCAGGCGCTGCGGCATCTGCTCATAAAGCATACCTTCGCGAATACCATAACTGGAAATTGCAATGTCCTTGGGTCGAAAAGTTTTCACCAACCGGCTCAGAACCTCGGCAGCCAATGGAACAAGGCTCATCCGCGCGGAGGAAATACCACAGGCACTTCGCAACTCTTCCAGATCGGCCTTCTGAATGAATTTGACTGTCTCGCTGATGCTGCGCACGGTCATGCGATATTCATGCAAAACATGCAGGGGATAACTGCGTCTATACATATCAACGCGCGCGATGGCCCGCCAAGAGCCACCGACAAGAAACAGTCGGTCGCGTTGTTTGCCCATGGCTGCTTCAAGATCGGCCATTGTTTTTTTGATATGCGCGTCACGCCCCTTTTTGCCGCCCTTAACTTCACGCAATTTCAACGGGCCTAATGAAGATGTCTCGCGCCTGCCGACACGCCCGTCAGATATTTCAGCAAGTTCCATCGAGGAGCCGCCAATGTCGCAGACCAGCCCGTACGAGCCGGGCCAACCGAGTAGAACACCCTGTGCCGAAAGACGCGCCTCTGCCTTGCCGTCGATGACCCAGATGCGTAGCCCGGTTTCGCGTTTTACCTCGGCTTGAAAATCTGGGCCGTCGCTGGCATCTCGAACAGCGGCAGTTGCCACGATGGTCAGTTCCCGCAAACCCATTCCCTGGGCAAGATGTTGAAAACGGCGCAAGGCATTGAGCGCCCTTACCCGGCCCTGTGGGTTTAGAACACCGCTTTCCGACAAGCCCGCCCCCAGCGCACACATGATCTTTTCATTGTAGAAGTAGGCGGGCGACCGCGCCGCGCCATCAAAAACCACCAAACGCACGGAGTTCGACCCAACATCCACCACACCGACGCGCGACAGGGCGCGCGCTTTTGGGTCCTCGAAAAGCGGTCGGCCAAACAACCCCATATCCACCGGTTCTGTTTGCACGAGTGCGCGTGCGGTTCGTTCGCTTGTTTCGGTCATGCAGACATCCGGAATATTGCAGGCTTACCCTGTTCAATAAATTCGCATGGGTCAACATTCTCAGCCGCCCCTGCGTCGTTTTTGACGCAAGGGGTTAGTCTTCGGTGTGGGTCAGTTTGGGTACATCGGAGGCCCCGGCGGACCCACGCCCAGAAAGCGAGGGGTTTTCCATGAAAAATCGGTGGCAGTTGAACGCGAATGTGCCTTCCTGCAGAGGTGGGCGATTAAAAAACCCATCCGCTCCCATGACCCAGCTTTGAGCGACATCAGCCAGATTAGCGGCCATGATCTGGCCAACAATCTGGGCTTTGACGGTTGGATTTTCAATCTCGACTAGCGTTTCAACGCGTCGGTTCAGGTTGCGTCCCATCCAGTCGGCCGATGATATGAAAACGCGTGCTTTTTTGTGCGGCAGGCCGTGACCATTGCCGAAGCAGACGATGCGCGAGTGTTCCAGAAAGCGGCCAACGATGGATTTGACGCGAATGTTGTCGCTGAGCCCCTTGATGCCAGGCCGCAACCCACAAATGCCCCGGATCACGAGGCTGATCTTCACACCGGCCTGGCTGGCCGCATAGAGCGCGTCGATGACTTCGCTGTCGATCAGGGAATTCATTTTCGCCCAGAGGACAGCAGGCTTGCCGTTGCGAGCATGATCCGCTTCAGCCGCGATCAGTTCCAGAAGGCGCGGTTTGAGTGTAGTGGGTGAGATTGCCAAATTGTCCAGACCATCCGGAAGCGCATAGCCTGAAAGATAGTTGAACACCTTGGTGGCATCTCGGCCCAACCGTTGATCGCAGGTAAAGAGTGACAGGTCGGTATATATGCGCGCCGTAATCGGATGGTAGTTGCCGGTACCATAGTGCGTGTAGGTGATCAGCTGATTGCCTTCGCGACGTACAACAGTGGATATTTTTGCATGGGTTTTGAGATCCAGAAAGCCATAGACCACGTGCGCACCCGCGCGTTCCAGCCTGCGCGACTGGCGAATATTTGCGGCTTCATCAAAGCGCGCTTTTAACTCTACAAGAGCGGTGACCGATTTGCCGTCTTCTGCAGCCTCGCAGAGCGCCTCGACAATGGGGCTGTCACGCGACGTGCGGTACAGGGTCTGTTTGATCGCAACAACCTTCGGGTCGCGCGCAGCTTGCTGCAAAAACCGCACAACCATGTCGAAGGTCTCATAAGGGTGATGCAACAGCATGTCCTTGTTTCGGATCGCGGCCAGCATATCGCCATCGTAGTCCGAAACGCGTTCTGGCACGCGGGGGGTGAACATTGGCCACAAGAGATCGGGTCGGCTGTCCAAAACCAGTTCTTTGAGATCTGATGCTCCGATCATACCGTCGATCTGAATGACTTCTTCCTGATCAACACCTAGTTCTTCCATGACAACGGATTTGAGCATTGCTGGTGCGTCAGCAGAATGCGTCAAACGGACAACTTCACCGCGGCGGCGACGTTTCAGAGCCACTTCAAATTCGCGCACAAGGTCTTCGGCTTCTTCTTCGACTTCGAGGTCACTGTCTCTGAGGACCCGGAATTCGAAATGCGCCTTGAGCTTATATCCAGGAAAGAGACCGGCGATGTTCAGCACCAGTAGTTCTTCGAGGGGTAAAAAACGGCTTTGACCATCTTTTGCGGGCAAAGCAACAAAGCGGTCAATTTGCGCCGGTATAGGCAAAAGGGCTTGCAAGGGGCGCTTGTCCGAGGTGCGTTCCAGTTGCAACGCAAGCGCATAGCCAGTGTTCGGGATAAAGGGGAATGGATGCGCGGGATCAATGGCAAGCGGCGACAAAACCGCGAAAACCTGCGTCAGGAATACGTCCTGAAGGTACTTTCGGTCCGCCGCAGTCAGATCGGCGCAGCGCAGTACAAAAATCCCTTCCCCTTCCAGTTCTTTGAGCAAAGACACCAAAACACGCTGCTGGGTTTCCAGCAATTGTCGGGCGTTTTCGTCAATCAACAAAAGCTGTTCTGCAGGACTCAGCCCGTCCGCTGCCGGTGTGGTATTGCCGGCATGGGAAAGTTCGCGCAGTCCTGCGACGCGCACCGTGTAGAATTCGTCAAGGTTGGATGCCGAAATGGACAGAAACCGAAGCCGTTCAAGCATCGGAACGCGCGGGTTTTCGGCTTCTTGCACAACGCGCCAGTTGAACCCAAGCCAGCTGAGTTCGCGGTTGAAGAAACGCTCAGGACCGCCCGCATCCAGATCGGGCATTTCTGCTGCTTCGGGAAAATCGGAGGCTAGAAAATCGGCTTGGGTCATGCAGGCCTTGTAGAGCATTCAGTGTGAAAGTTATGTGACAACTATGGCGTGCTGGTGTCGTCCTTGTCCAGCACACCAGCGGCAAGTGTCCGTGACAGCGGGCGTTTTTGTGCCAGTGATGCTTTATCCAGCCGGGCGACCAGTTCCCCTGCTGCGGCAAAGGAGCGGTCCATGCGCCGGATCAAATAGGGGATCAGATCGGCTTTGGGCGTCAGCTGGCGATCAGCAAATAGTTTGGCAAGAACCGCCGATAGCAAAGTGTCATCGGGTGCGTTCAGCGCAACCGCCGGAGCTGCAGAGATCCGACTGGACAAATCCGGCAGGCTCAACCCCCAGTCTCGCACTACCGGTCGGCCCGTCAGTAAAAGTGCGTGGCCCTCCGCCAGCAAGAGATTATGCAGGTGAAAAAGTGCGGTTTGCGCGGCAGGATCTTCAGCGATGCCGGGAACATCTTCGATCGCAATCGAACCCCTTGCCAGATCGGGCACCATGTCTTCGGTGATGTCAGTCGCGGGCAGGATCTTTGCGCCGCGGATTTGCCCCCAGACATGGGCCAGATGTGTTTTTCCGGACCCATCAGGACCGGTGAGAACTAGTTTATCAATCTGTGTGTTTTCAATCATGGCCAGAGCGACAGCATTTGACGGCGCGATCAGAAAATCAGCGCGCCCCAAAGCTGGAACGCTGGGCAAATCTAACCCCAGTTGTTCGGTCATATTAGTCCTCGTCTCGTCCCGAGAGGCCTCGGTAGAGCAGCGAATGTTTGTACTGTCCCACGGCGAAACGCGTGACCACGCCTATTGCCGCCGCCACAGGCACGGCCACAAGCATACCGACAAATCCAAACAGAGCGCCAAAAACAGAGAGTGCCAGGATGAGCCAGACCGGGTGGAGGCCGACGGAGCTACCAACCAGTTTGGGCGTCAGAACATTGCCTTCTACCACCTGGCCAATCACGAAAATTCCCGCGACCAATCCAATCGAAAACCAGTCGCCCCAGAACTGGAACAAGGCCAGCCCGATGGCAAGAGCCCCTCCAATCAGAGCACCGAGATAAGGAATGAATGTCACCAGCCCGGCGATGAAGCCGACGACCAGACCAAATTGCAGACCAACAATCATCAATGCTACGGCGTAATATGTGCCTAGGATCAGGCAAACAGTTCCCATGCCGCGAATAAACGAAGAGAGAGTGCCGTCAATTTCGCGCGCCAGCTGCCGGATGATATGCGCGTGATCTCGCGGCAATAGATCGTCGATGCGTTCGACCATATTGTCCCAATCCAAAAGCAAATAAACCGAAACCACGGGGACGATAACGATCAAAACAACAACATTCAGGATCGAAGCCACCGACCCCAGTGCTGTGTCCAGAAGCTCGGCACCGCGACTTTTGATGGTTTCACCAACCGAGTCGATGGATTGACGCAGCGTCGAGCTGGCATCCAGCAAGGAAGGAAAGCGCTCGGTGACAAAGGCGCTGATGCTTTTGGCGTATTCAGGTGCCACATTGAACAGGGCCAAAGCCTGATTTGTCAGCGTCGGAATGACCAGTAAGGCCATTGTTACAAAAATGAAAAGGCCAGCGACTGTGATCACACCAGTTGCAGCAACGCGACTTAGTCCCAACCGTTCAAGCTTGTCTGCGACTGGGTCTAGGAAATACGCGATGGCGCCACCTAGGATAAACGGCAACAACACATGCCCCAAGGACCACAGCACTATGAGGAAAATCGCCGTGGCGATCCCCCAATAAGTCAACTGTTTGTGCACGGGAAGTGCCATTACAACTCCGGTGTTTCGACAAGAAGTGACATCGCTCATGCGAGCGGTTGTTTCAAGTCAATAAAGGATAGTCATCGGGGCATGTTTTTGATCAAGCGGCCGAAGGAACTGCCAAAATACGGTTTAACGACAAAGGCCCCGCGTCCGCGGGGCCCAAGCGCAAGGTTTCAATGAGATCAGTGACAGGTTGGCCGCGTGCCGGGCAACAGGACTTTGTCAACCACATGGATAACGCCGTTGTCTGCTTCAATGTTGGCGACAATGACGGTCGCTGTCTCGCCAGTACCATCGCCAATCGATACACCATCCGCGCTCTTGCTGATGCACAACCGTTGCGAGGCTAGGACAGGTTTGAAGTAGTTCGACCCGTTGGGAATCATTTCAGCGGTCAGCTTGCGGTCATCCACGTGATAGAGCAGCACGTCGGTGAGTTGGTCTTTGTTCTCGGGTTTCAAGAGGGTTTCCACAGTGCCTTCAGGCAGCGCGGCAAACGCATCGTTGACAGGCGCATACACAGTGAAAGGTCCTGGGCCTTGCAGGGTTTCGACCAGACCCGCTGCCGAGACAGCTGCGACTAGCGTGGAGAAACGCGCGTCGCCGGAAGCGATCTCTACAATGTTAGCGGCCTGGGCGGTTGATCCTAAGGTCAATGCTGTTGCGGCAACGGCTGCGAATTTGCGAAAATATGTCATGGTTGGTCCTTTTTTTCAGTATCATTCATGCCTGTCTGGCATGTTCGGGTTACGGCCCTGACTTGTGATGGATCAGAGGACTCGCGGCTTTGTGAGAAACGTGTAATATTTGCACACGTGATTTTCAAATTCCGATATCCTAGCGTTTCGAGCGTGGTCAGGCGCTTTTGACCCGGTGCCGGTTTCACGATTGCGGGGCTGCGTTCTTTCGCCTAATCAGGGGCGACCTGAGACTTGAGAGGACATCCCATGCGCCTGACCCGCTATTTCCTGCCTGTGCTGCGTGAAAACCCGGCCGAGGCACAGATTGTAAGCCACCGGTTGATGCTGCGTGCTGGCATGATCAAACAAAACTCAGCGGGGATTTACTCATGGTTGCCTCTGGGGTTCAAAGTGCTGCGCAAGCTTGAGAACATTGTCCATGAAGAACAGGCGCGCGCTGGCCACATCGCGATGTTGATGCCGACGCTTCAATCAGCTGATCTGTGGCGTGAAAGCGGGCGGTATGACGCCTACGGCCCGGAGATGCTGCGTGTGCGAGACCGTCAGGATCGGGACATGCTCTATGGTCCGACCAACGAAGAGATGATCACGGATATTTTTCGGGCGCATGTTGGCAGCTACAAGGACTTGCCGCTGACGCTTTACCATATCCAATGGAAGTTCCGCGATGAGATGCGTCCGCGTTTTGGTGTGATGCGCGGGCGCGAGTTCTTCATGAAGGACGGGTACAACTTTGATCTTACCAAAGAAGACGCCATGCATGCGTACAACAGGCATCTGGTAAGCTATCTGCGTACCTACGAGAGGATGGGCCTTCAGGCGATCCCGATGCGCGCGGATTCCGGGCCCATTGGTGGGGACGACACGCATGAGTTTCTGGTACTGGCGGAAACGGGCGAGTCTGAAGTGTTCTACGACGGCGCCGTTACCGATCTTACGTTTGGCGACCGCCACATTGATTACGATAGTGTGGAACAATGTGCCGGTGTCCTTGAGGAATTTACATCAAAGTATGCGCGTACGGACGAGACCCATGACCCAGCGCTATTCGAGCAGATCCCGGAAGAGCGCCGTCGCACGGCACGCGGAATTGAAGTGGGGCAGATTTTCTATTTTGGCACCAAGTATTCCGATGCCATGGGGGCAACGGTGCAGGGACCGGATGGCAAGCCGGTGCCTGTGCACATGGGCAGCCATGGGATCGGTGTCAGCCGCCTTGTTGGTGCTATCATCGAAGCCAGCCATGATGACAAGGGCATTATCTGGCCCGAAGGTGTGACGCCATTTCATTGCGGCATCGTGAATTTGAAGCAGGGTGACGCCGAGGCCGATGCCGCTTGCGAAAGCCTATATGCCAGCCTTCAGGCCTTGGGTCTTGAACCGCTCTACGACGACCGCAAAGAACGGGCGGGTGGAAAGTTTGCAACCATGGACCTGATTGGATTGCCATGGCGAATTACGGTGGGGCCGCGCGGTCTCAAGCAAGGTGTTGTTGAGGTAACCAGCAGGCGCACAGGTGAAAGTGAAGAAATGCCCCCCGAACAGGCAGCGAAAAAGATCGCGGACATCTACAATGGGCTCAGCAGCTCTGAACATGTATAGATGATGGGCCAGCGGTCGTTTCTCACCTATATCTAGGGCTTTGCCACGGCACTGAGTTCTGATAGATTTTGCGACGTGCTGCCTGGGGGCAAGCAGGAGGGTCGCGATGATACTTCGCGCCATGACGCTGACCGCAGGACTGGCTGGCGGCTTTGGGGCCGCGCAGTTCCCGGCGTATTCTCAGCAGTATTTGCAGCGTCTTGGCGGTGCCGTGGACGCTTTGCAGCAGGTTGTCGCCGATTTCGATGCTTCCGCCCAAGCGGAAGGGCTGACCCGACAAGCTGCGTTGGCGCAAATGCAAGGTGGCGCGTTTGTAGAGCGACGGCGGGCTGACATGACCCGCGCGATCCAGCGTTATGAAACACTGCAATCGGATTTTGCAACACTTGCCGGGCAGGGGCCCTTTATGCGGGCTTATCATGTCGGCCGTCTGACAGATGCCGAGATCGCCACCCGTGCCTGGCAGGCCTTTCAGCCGGCCTTCCCTTTGAACTTCTCAACCTTGCTCTTTGCCGCCTTCGGTTTCGGCGTGGCGGTTACCGGCTTCCATCTGCTCTTGGCGATTTTGCGTCTGCCGTTTCGGCGCAGGTCATTGCCCGCTTGACCCTGTGACAGCAAAGCCTCAGGTTGCGCGCATCTTGAGACCAGGAATTTCATGACCAAAGCGCCCCCCCCTTTTGCCCCTTTTGAATGGATGATCGCCTGGCGCTTTTTACGCGCGCGACGCGCTGAAGGTGGGGTCAGTGTCATGACGTGGATCAGTCTGATCGGAATTACGCTGGCAGTTTTCGCCTTGATTGCGACGCTGGCGGTGCGTTCGGGTTTCAGGGCTGAATTCGTTGATACAATACTCGGGTCAAACGCGCATGCTACGGTTTACTCTCTAGGCATTGTCTCTGAGGCTGGCACGGTGGATAGAACGATCGCGGATTACACGGCGCTGGCAGAACGACTTGCAACTGTTCCGGGCGTGGTGCGGACGGCTCCGCTGGTGCGCGGGCAGGTCATGGCCGCTTTCCAAAGTCGCAACGCCGGTGTTGAAGTCTACGGTATCCTGGCGGAAGACCTCGCAACGCTGCCTCGTATTGCAAATCCTGACACCGCGCGGGGAAATATCGGCGATTTCGACGCCGGGATCGCCATCGGGTCCGGTGTCGCACGCACGTTGGGTATTGGTTTGGGTGACAAGGTAAAGCTGATCTCCCCCAACGGCGTCAAAACCGCTTTTGGTACCTCCCCTCGGGTGAGTGCCTATGACGTCACCTATATATTCAGCGCCGGGCGATATGACATCGACCAGACCCGCGCTTACCTCCCCTTTTCAGAGGCGCAATCCTTCTTTAACCGCGAAGGTGTGGCCGACGAGATCGAGGTGATGGTTGATTTGCCCGAAAAGGTACACGCCATGACTCCGACGCTCCTGCAGGCTGCAGGTGAGCGCGCGCAAATCTGGACTTGGCAGGACGCATCCGGAGGGTTTCTCAGGGCTCTGGAAGTGGAGGACAACGTGATGTTCATCATCCTGTCAATCCTTGTGTTGATCGCCGCAATGAACATTGTGTCCGGTCTGATCATGCTGGTCAAAAACAAAGGCCGGGACATTGGCATATTGCGCACCATGGGGTTGACGCAAGGGTCGGTCATGCGGGTCTTTTTCATCTGTGGGGCATTCACAGGTATTTTGGGCACTCTGTTTGGCGTCATTTTAGGGTCGCTCTTTGCGCTCTACATTGATCCAATTTTCAGCTTTGTGAATGTCATGATGGGTGGCGGGGTGTGGGACCCTTCCATTCGCGGGATCTATGCGCTGCCAGCAGAATTGCATTTGAACGACGTTCTGTCTGCAGTGGTACTGTCCTTGGGCCTTTCCTTTGTTGTAACGATTTTTCCAGCCCGCCGGGCCGCGCGCATGAACCCGGTCGAGGCGCTGCGGTATGAGTGAACCCATGCTGGCGCTTACCGGGATCGCGAAATCCTATAACCGCGGCTTGCCGAGTGAGGTTAACGTACTTCACGGCATCGATCTCACTGTGGAAAAAGGCGAGATCGTTGCTTTGGTTGCGCCTTCAGGTGCCGGAAAGTCCACGCTTCTGCATATAGCCGGTCTTTTGGACACTGCAGATAACGGCACTGTTTCCATAGCCGGGCAAGATATGACCCATCTCTCAGACAGCAAGCGCACACATATGCGCCGTGCTGAAGTGGGGTTCATCTATCAGTTTCACCACCTGCTGCCTGAATTTACTGCGCTGGAAAATATTTCGCTGCCGCAGTTGGCAAACGGCGTGCCACGTTCCGAAGCACAGGCGCGCGCGCAAGACCTTTTGGAACGCGTTGGCGTGGGCGCGCGGACAGCGCACCGACCGGCGGCGCTGTCTGGGGGCGAACAACAGCGTGTCGCTTTTTGCCGCGCGCTTGCCAATCAACCGAAGCTGTTACTGGCCGATGAACCGACCGGCAATCTGGACTCTGGTACATCGGACCAGGTATTCGAGACGCTTTTGGAACTGGTGCGCGAAACTGGGCTTTCTGCGTTGATCGCAACACACAATCTGGAGCTTGCCGCCCGCATGGATCGTCAAATCCGCCTTGCGGATGGCAAACTGGCATCCGTCTAGTCCGACTGCAATGCTTGACGGCAGGCCGGGTTTTGACTCACGAATAGACCGTCAGGAATTGGAATTTTACGCATGTCCCATCACGCGCTCGACGAGATTGAACAACTCACCAACAAGGCACTCCTGGAACATGGCGCGGACCCATTTGCCGCATCAGAAGTCGCGCGCGCGGTACGTGCTGCCGAAGGCTACGGTAACAAAATCTGTGGCCTATATTACGTCGAAAGTTATTGCTTGCAGTTAAAATCGGGGCGCGTGAAGGGCGATGTGAAACCGGTTGTCACACATCCTCGGCCTGCGACGATCCATGTCGATGCGGGGTTTGGTTTTGCACAGCCTGCATTTGCGCATGGCCTGACACCCGCGTTGGAAGCCGCCCAGCAATTTGGCACGGCCACCCTTGCCATCGGGCATGCCCATACATGCACCTCGTTGGGGTATTTCACGGAGCAAATCGCGCGCGAAGGGTGTATTGGCATTGGCTTTACCAATGCATCGCCGATTGTTGCGGCCCCAGGTGGCAAAAGCCGCATCATCGGGACCAACCCTATCGCGTTTTCGGTGCCCAAGGCGAGCGGTGAAATAGCCATGCATTTTGATCAGTCCACCACCGCGGTAGCCTTGGGCAAAATCACGATGGCCAAAACGATGGGACATAAAATACCGCTGGGATGGGCTTTGGATGCCAAGGGTCAACCCACAACGGACCCAGACGCAGCTTTGCTAGGCTCACTGGTATCCGTCGGCGGGCACAAGGGCTGGGGTTTCGGCTTGATGGCTGAAATCTTGGCGGCTGGGATGACCGGGTCGGTCTTGTCGAAAAACGTGAAGCCTCTCAAGGCTCCGGACGGGCCACCGCATGATTTGGGCCAGTTTTACATTTTGATCGACCCAGGTGCATCATCTGTTTTCGACGCGCATGTGATGGCGTTGCAAACGGCAGCCACACAAGACGCGGGTGCGCGACTGCCGGGTCAACACCGGCAAATGCGTGAAGAGGTTGAAGTCGACGACCGAACATGGACACGGCTTTTACAACTGGCTGAGGGCGCCTAAGCTTTCTGCGTGACAAAAACTCCGGCACTCATGAGGGCGATGCCGATGCCACGGGTTGCATCCAAAGGCGTCACTTTCGCACCAAAAAGTCCAAAGTGGTCAATAGCAGCGGTGCTGACTAGCTGCCCGAGCAACACAAAAAAAACAGCATTGCCGACCCCGAAACTCGGCGCGATATAGGTTATGGTCAGCACGTAAAAAGCAACCAGAACTCCCCCAAAAAAGAGATGTCGCGGTGCCGTTGAAAGCTTTGCCAAGGCCTGCGTGCCGGTTAGCAACATCACCACGGCACAGGTTGCAAAGGCCACTACAAAAAGCACAGTTGCGGCAGCAGCCGGTGACCCGATGCGGATGCCCAATGCCGCATTCAAGGCGGCCAGCAAGGGAATGCCAATCCCGGCCAGCAACATAATACCTGCGTAATGGGCCATTCATAATTCTCCTTTAGGGTAGTGTCATTGAGCGCAACCATGGCTTCGTCAGGCGCGCTCGGCAAGCCCAGTCGCGCGACGCCGCACAACATATATCGCGAGGTACAAAGGTGATCCGTTTCTTGTTGGTAACTATGTTGAGCGCTGCACTGGTCGCAGGCTGCGGCGGTATTGGGCAAGACGATCTGCGCCGTGGGGGGATGTTGTATACGGAAAATTGCGCGGTTTGCCATGGTGGGGACGCTCAGGGCGGCGGTGGCGCCGGTGTCTATGGCCTGAGCAAAACGCCACCTGATCTGACTGGCCTAAGTCAAAGAAATGGCGGTGCTTTTCCGGTCTACACAACGCTGGAAACACTAGAAGGTTATGCAGACGGAGGCATGAGGGGCCGTCAAATGGCGGGTTTTTCCGATCTGCAGGGCAAACGGAAGAAACGTGTTCGAATTGATCGAGAGCGCGCGCGTACCACCGAACAACTGGCCGCGCTTTTAACCTATCTGTCGACACTGCAACGCCCGTGATCAATCGCAAATTCCATTGATTTCAACGCCTTCCCAAGGCAATCCAACTGAAAATTCCCGGGCTTGGGGAAGCGGCGCCACCGGCATCACTTGGGAAATCAGGTCATGCAGGCGCTGTGTTCGTGGTGCGGTTGGATCCAACGCGCGACAACACACAAATTCCTCCATGATGGCGCCCTGCTGTTCATAGCCGAAGTTGTTGAACTGAGGTGCTGTGTTCAGGTCAAACAAGTAGGGATCGCCTGCACCACCATGTTCAAACGCTGCACGCAGCGGCGTATAGCCCGTCAGTTTTCGGTTTTGCCATTGCCAAACATGCAGCATCTCATGGGCAAACAGCATGGCAGAGACGAGCCCGATCTGATCGGGGTAATCCGGTAGGTAATCGTCAAGATACCAATCGCGGTCAAAAAGAATGTGATTGTAAACGGCGACAGCGGCGGGTTTTGAGGTCACGACTTCCGACTTGATGGGAGGCAGAATGCGCGCGCGACATGTGGTACGGGGACGGGGTTTGCGCTCGAAAGTGACAGCCCGCGTTGGAGCTCCATCCACAATCCGTACTTTGCTCGCGTCCAAAGTGCCACCGTGAATGGTTTGCATAAAAGCTGTTTCATTAGGTGTGAGAGGGCGCCCACAAGCAACCAGCAACATGAGGGAGGCTAAGACAAATCGCATAGCGGCAGTGGGGCTCAAATGGCCCCGACGATCAAGTCTTATCATACGATTTGCGGCATTGTTTTATGCGCAATCCTGCGTCTTCCAATTTAGCGTCGGCGTTGTGATCCCGCCCGGCCTATTACAACAAGCAAGAAAGGGTTCCTTCCTGATCTGCGGGCAACGCTGCTTCAAATCACTTGTACATGCCGCACATCCAATTTCGGTGTGGCATTCAGATCGGGGGCGTTTTGCGTCTCTTCTATGGTTTTCCGCAAACGCAGAAATATGGTCGCAGCGTCGATGATGTTATGATGTTCCAACGTGGCGGTCAGTGTTTCTGGTGTGCACGTCGCAATTGTTTGGTCTTCGGTTTGCGCTTTTGCTGCAATTGTTATGGAAATTCGATCGACATTGGGGTGGTTGCGCAGGTGGTCGGCAATGGAAGCGGCGGCGGATACGGCCATGTAGAGGCTGACACAGGTGCCTGGCTGCAAATGTTTCACGCAATCCGGCACCCGATGACCGTCGCTCAAGTGTCCTGTTGTCAACACCAACGTGTCGATGGCATGTCGTTCCGTGAGCGGCGCACCGCTGGCTGCAGCCGCGCCGCAGGCTGCCGTTACGCCAGGAACGATTTCCACTGGTATGCAGGCGTCCTCAAGGGCGGACAACTCCTCGCAACTGCGCGCAAAAATTCCGGGATCGCCAGATTTCAATCGCACCACACGTTTGCCGCGCCGCGCTGCCGAGACCAGCATGGATGTGATCTTGTCTTGTGGCCAGCTGTGGCAACCAGGGGCTTTTCCTACAAAAACGCGTTCGGCGTCGCGCCGCGCTAGTTCCAGAACATCGGGGTCCACAAGCCGGTCGTAAAAAATGACATCCGCTTCCTGAAGACGTTGGACGCCCCTCAGGGTGATTAGATCCTTCGAGCCGGGACCTGCGCCGACAAGGGCGACGCTGCCGTCAGATGTCGCACCGAATTCGCCGGTCTGTATGGCCGATTTGATCAATTGTGCTGCCTCGCGCTGCGCCCCACGAGCATGGGTGTGTCGCGGCGTTTCATTGAACACCCAACGCCACAGGTCTCGCCGCTGACGTTGTGCCAGACGAGCCGCTGCAGCTCCGCGCAACCGCCCGGCAAGTGCCGCAAGATCGCCCAATCGGGGTTCGAGGAGTTGTTCCATTCGCGTTTTGATCTGGCGCGCCAAAAAAGGCGCGGTGCCTTCTGTACCTATGGCCACGACAACCGGGTCACGATCGACAATAGAGGGCGTGATGGCATCACAAAGATGCGGCTGGTCGACAACGTTTACTGTGGCGCTTGCCGCCTTTGCCAAGGCGTGCAGGGCTGCATCGGCTCCCGGGCACCCGGTTGCGACAAAAACCAGTGCAGTGTCGGCAAAGGCCTCAGCTGAGATAGGCCCGCGCCTTTGTGCGATCTTGCCTTCCCGTGCCAATGCGGCAAGTTCCTCATCCAGAGTGTCGGCGAGAAGGTGAATTTCGGCCTCGGTCTTGAGAATCAACCGGGTTTTTTGTGCGGCCTGTTCGCCGCCACCGGCAATCACAACGCGCCGGCCGGACATTTGCAGGAACATTGGAAAGGTCTTCATAGGATCCGGCTTTCTATTTTGAGAGTTGGTCGACCTAGGAGATGCACGCGAGGTAAAATCATCATTCCGCCGCCATCGGCAATCGCACATCTTCGATCAAGCTGGCCAGTTCCGGCTTACACGACCCGCAATTTGTACCTGCGCAGGTTTGATCTCCCAAAGCCTCGACCGTATTGGCACCCTTGGCAATGGCAGTCAAAAGCGTGTTTTTGCCGACGCCGAAGCAGGCACAGACTGTGGCGCCGGGGTCCGGTTGATCGGCTGCGGTGCGTCCCGCAAGGGCGACGAGAGGTGCAGTATTTGTGCCGACGTGCGCAATCGCGGCAGATCTCGACAGTGCCACTGGTGAGGGTGATGCAAAGAACAAGGCTTGGATAATCTCGCCCGCGCACAAGGCCACCCGTACTGTGCCTGTGGATGCGTCTTGGTGCACAGACGCATGTGTGTCTGGCAATCCCGCCAACAGGCGCGCTTCAGCCGCCCAATCCTCGGGCAATTCCATGTCTGCAAGCTCAGCCTGCCAGCCCGTGGCCGTGCGTGCGATGGCCGCATATGGTGTCTGCGGGCGCAGCTCTCTAGCTGTGGACAGAAACCCATACCACCGGGGTTCATAGAGGGAGATCGTTACCGAATTGGACTTCAGCGCGGGTTGGCCGGACAAAGGATCCGTGACCGGCGCGGTCAGGCTGTTGATGGTCCCGTTTGCCGCGGTTTGGCGTGTCCAATGCATCGGCGCGAAGAGTTGACCGGGTGCTACGCGGTCCGTCACCAAGGCGCGGAGTATGGCTGTGCCATAAAGAGTGTCGACCAGGATCAGGCTACCGGCGATCACATCAAGCGCATTGGCGTCTTCCGCATGGATTTCCAGATAAGGTTCCGCCAAATGCGCTCCGAGACGGGGTGATTTGCCGGTCCGCGTCATGGTGTGCCACTGATCGCGAATGCGCCCGGTATTCAGGGTGAGCTTAGGGTGCAGTTTGGAAGTCACTGCAGTCGGGATCATCCGGGCCTTGCCGTCTTCGTGAAAGAAGCGACCGTTTGCAAAGAAACGATGATCATTTCGGGGCCATTGAGTCGGAACAAGATTGGCGTAGTCCGCATCGCTGAAAATGCTCAAGTCCAGATCACGCGGTTGGGGAGCCGCGGCATCCAGAGCGACGTATTCCGCGAATACATCTGCCGGTTTTCGATAAGCAAAGGCATCGGAAAAGCCCATGCGCGCGGCTACATCACAAATAATCTGCCAGTCAGGACGCGCAGAGCCCGGGGCGAGCAAAAAGGCACGTTGGCGTGAAATGCAGCGCTCTGAATTGGTCACGGTGCCGTCTTTTTCACCCCAAGCGGTGGCAGGTAGGCACACGTCGGCCAGATCACAGGTATCTGTTCGCTCCATGACGTCAGAAACCACAACGAAAGGCACGTTTTCGATGGATTTGGCGACACCGTCTGCGTCGGGCATGGATACAGCGGGATTGGTTGACATCACCCACAGCGCCTTGATCTGACCCTCAGCGCAGGCCTTGAAGAGATCAACCGCTTTGAGGCCAGGTGATGTGCAAATATTGGGGCATGCCCAAAAGTCCTGAACCACTTTGCGATGTGCAAGATTATCGATGTCCAAATGGTTGGCCAGCATATTGGCTAACCCTCCGACCTCGCGCCCGCCCATTGCGTTAGGCTGGCCGGTGACCGAAAAAGGGCCGCAGCCCGGTTTGCCGATGCGACCCGTGGCCAGATGGCAGTTCAGGATCGCATTCACCTTGTCGGTGCCGCAGTTTGATTGGTTTACGCCTTGCGAATAGACGGTGACGACCTTGGGCGTGTTGGCCCAGAGCTGATAAAACTGCAAAAGCTCCGTTGACGCGAGACCGCTGTCACAAGGTTCAGACTGGCGCGCGGCTTCAACTGCTCCCCGGCATCCGGAAACATGGTCATGCACATAAGCCAGATCAACAGTACCAGCGTCCACCAGATGAGATAGCAAACCGTTGAACAGCGCCACATCGCCATCGGGTGTGATTTGCAGATGCGTATCCGCCAGATCAGAAGTCGCTGTCCGCCGCGGGTCGATGTTGACAATGTGCATGCCAGGGCGGGCCTGCTTGGCCGCAGCGATGCGTTGGTGCAAGACGGGGTGGCACCAAGCCAAATTGGACCCGACCAATACGATCAAATCCGCCTCTTCGAGGTCACGATAGGTGCCGGGCACCGTATCAGAACCAAAGGCGCGTTTGTGACCGGCTACGGATGATGCCATGCAAAGGCGCGAATTGGTGTCGATGTTAGCGGAGCCGATGAAGCCCTTCATGAGTTTATTGGCCACGTAGTAGTCTTCGGTTAGCAATTGGCCCGACACATAGAATGCCACACTGTCAGGTCCGTGGTCTCTGATGGCGGTTTGGAAACGTTCGGCGACGCAGTCCAGGGCGTGATCCCAATCCGCACGCTTGCCATCGACTTTCGGATGCAAAAGACGACCGGTCAGATCAATAGTCTCTCCTAAAGCGGACCCTTTGGAACACAGACGTCCGAAATTGGCCGGATGATCGGGATCTCCTTTGATGGTGCCATCTGAGCCGGCCAAAACACCGCAGCCAACGCCGCAATAAGGGCAGGTGGTCTTCGTCAGTGTCATGCTGCCACGCGTGCCTGCAAAACCGAACGATCCAGCAAAATGCGTCCTGCCTCAACCCGCGCGGGGTAGGTCGCCACACGGCCCTCGTCTTGGCCCTGTGCCTCACCGGTTTCCAGGGAGATTACCCAATTGTGCAGCGGGCAAGTCACTGACTTGCCGTGAACGATCCCCTCGGCCAAGGGTCCCGACTTATGGGGGCAGGTATTGTTGAGTGCATGGACACTGTTTGCACCTGTTCGAAAAACCGCAATGCAGCCAAAGCCTGTTTTGACCACGCGGGCCCCCCTCAGAGGAACGTCTTCCAGCGCTGCGATGTCGATCCAAGTGCTCATTCTGCTGCCTCCAAAGTCAGGTTTGCCAAAGGCTGGTAGTCGCCTGCTTTCTGGCTTGAATGTTCCGCCCACGGGTCTTTGCAGTAGATGCTCTGGCTGAGTTCGAACCGCGCCACCAAAGCCGCACGTTCCTGCAAGTCGTCGACCACGCGCGCCTTGATCCACTCAAGGCCTACCTTGTTCATCCATTTGTAGATCCGATCGAGGTATTTGGCGTTTTCTCGATACAACTGGGTGACGGCCTTGATCACGTTGATGGCCTCTTCTTCTGTTCCCACTTGTACAAGAAACTCGGTTTCCTTGACATCCATGCCGGCAGCGCCGCCAATCGACACCTGATACCCGCTGTCGACACAGACGACGCCAATATCCTTGCAGGTAGCTTCCGCGCAGTTGCGCGGGCAACCGGAAACGGCAAGCTTCAGCTTGTGTGGTGTCCAGGAGCCCCAAAGTTCTTTTTCGAGTTTAATGCCAAAACCGGTGCTGTCCTGGGTTCCAAACCGGCAATGGTCTGTTCCTACGCATGTTTTCACGGTGCGCAGACCTTTGGAATAGGCGTGCCCTGACACCATGCCCGCCGCGTTCAGATCGGCCCAGATGTCGGGCAGATCTTCGCCACGTACGCCCAGTAAATCGATGCGTTGCCCGCCTGTGACCTTGACCGTTGGCACCATGTATTTATCTGCGGCATCGGCGATGGCGCGCAATTCGGAGGGCGTCGTAATCCCGCCCCACATGCGAGGCACGACACTGAAAGTTCCGTCTTTTTGGATATTGGCGTGCTTGCGCTCGTTGATAAACCGGCTTTGCGGATCATCACGATATTCCAGTGGCCAATCTGCCAGAAGGTAAAAGTTGAGCGCGGGGCGGCAGACATGGCATCCGCAAGACGTTTTCCATCCGCATTCCTGCCAGACAGCTGGCATTGACTTCAACCCGCGAGATTTGATCATCCGGCGCACGTCTTCATGGGTCATCTCTGTACAGGCGCAGATCGATTGCGCGGCTGGCAAAACGAAATCATCGCCCAAGGAGACGGCCAGAACCTGCTCCACCAACCCGGTGCAGGTGCCGCAAGAGGCTGACGCCTTTGTAGTGGCCCTGACTGCGCCCAGGTCCGCGGCACCGGCGGCGATGGCGTCTTCGATCTGTCCTTTGCAAATGCCGTTGCAGCCACAGATCTCCGCATCACGCGGTAAGGCTGCAACGGCCGCTAACGGGTCCAGGGGGGCACCCCCTTGATAAGCTGGTCCGAAGATCAACGTATCGCGCATCTCGGCAATGTCGGTCTTGTCCTTGATCAGCCCAAAGAACCAGTTGCTGTCTGCGGTGTCACCATACATCACAGCGCCGATTATAATGTTGTTTTCAATAATCAACCGGCGGTACACGCCCCGTGCAGGATCGCGAAACACAATATCTTCGCGCCCGTCACCGTCGGCAAAATCCCCTGCGCTGAAAAGATCGCAACCGGTCACTTTCAACTTGGTCGACAATTCTTTCTGCACAAAGCAAGCGTCTTCGCCCAGCAGCGTTTTGGCGACCACCTTGGCCTGATCGTACAAGGGGGCCACAAGGCCAAATACCGCGCCATTGTGCTCGACACACTCTCCCACGGCCAGAATGTTGGCATCCGAAGTGATCATCTGATCATCGACGTGAATGCCGCGCCCAACGGCGAGGCCTGCATTTTGAGCCAGCGCCACATTGGGGCGAATGCCCACCGCCATGACCAGCAAGTCACAGGGCAGTTCTGTGCCGTCATCCAGCAACAAGGCGCGAACATGGCCGTTTTCGCCGAGAATTTCCTTGGAGTTGGCAGAGCATTTGATGACAATGCCCTTATCCAACAGTGCTTTGCGCAACAGATAGCTGGCCGCCTCGTCCAGTTGTCGTTCCATCAGGTGACCCATGATGTGCACGACGGTAACATCAACACCGCGGGCGGCCATGCCAGCCGCCGCTTCCAGACCGAGGAGACCGCCACCGATGACGACGCATCGGTCGCCTGAACTGAGGGCCATCATCCGCTCGGTATCTTCGAGATCGCGATAGGCGATCACCCCTTCCAGATCGTGACCCGGTAAGGGAATCATGAAGGGTGTAGACCCGGTGCCCAGCAGCAGCTTCTCATAGGTCAGCACATCCCCATTCGCGGCCGTCACGGTTTTTGTGGCAGGGTCGATATGCGAAACTTTTTCGCCAAACCGGCAAGTGATGGCATTTTGTTCATACCATTCATCCGAATGCGTTTCGATTTCAGCATAGGTTTTGTCGCCGGCCAAAACGGGTGAAAGCATGATCCGGTTGTAGTTGCCACGGGGTTCGGCGTTAAAAACGGTCACATCATAGGCGTCGGGGTTTGCCTCACGCAGGTGTTCCAGCACACGTCCCGTCGCCATGCCGGCGCCGATGACAATAAGCTTCTGTTTCATCTTATTACTCCGCTGCGATGGCTTTGGGCTTTGGGGTGGCGCCATGCTCATATTCTTCAAGAAAATCGAGAACTTGTTGGCGGTAAGTGTAGTAGTCAGGATGCTCCAACAAGGCCTTGCGAGTGCGCGGACGGGGCAGTTTTACATCCGTGATCTTCCCGATCGTGGCACGCGGCCCATTGGTCATCATGACAACGCGGTCCGCCAAAAGGATAGCCTCATCAACATCATGAGTGACGCAGATCGCCGTCACTTTTGTGCGCGACCAGACCTCCATCAACACTTCTTGCAGCTCCCAGCGGGTGAGGCTGTCAAGCATGCCAAAGGGCTCATCAAGCAAGAGCAGTTTGGGAGACAGGGCAAAGGCGCGCGCGATACCCACGCGTTGCTTCATACCGTTGGAGAGGCTGGCGGCGCCCTTGTCCATGCTGTCCGCCAGGCCGACACGTTCGAGGTAATACTCGATCACATCCTGCCGTTCCGCCTGGCTGGCTTTTGGGTAGACCTTATCAACCCCAATCGCGACATTTTCCTTGGCGGTCAGCCAGGGAAAGAGGTTGGGGGATTGGAAGACAACAGCGCGTTCGGGATCTGCGCCCTCCACGTTCCAACCGTCCAATCGGATTGCGCCTTTGGAGATCGGGTTCAACCCGGCTGCCATGGTCAACACCGTGGATTTTCCACAGCCGGAATGCCCGATCAGGGAGACGAACTCGCCTTTGTTGATCTTGAGATCGAAATCTTCGACGACGGTCAGGGGCCCTTTTGGGGTTGGGTAGACTTTGTGAAGTTGGGAGAAATTCAAAAACCGGTCTTCGATAGCGCCTTTTTGTACCTCGGCCACGGCTTTGGGAACCCCATGGATCGGAGTCACATTGGGCAGCGTTTTGCTTTCGGCCACTTTGGCTGCAATCCCCACATCCATCAAATATGTGGTCACATCACTGCGCAGCTTCTTGAACGTCGCATCATTGTTCATGCGGATGCGGTCGCGTGGACGCGGGATATTCACGTTGATGGGGGCCGCCAGGGTGCCGTCCGGGTTCAGTGGTACGATGCGATCGGCTAGAAGAATGGCTTCATCCACGTCATTTGTGATCAGGATGCAGGTCTTTTTGTCTTGCTCCCAGATGTCGAGGATTTCGTCTGCGAGATTGGCACGCGTCAATGCATCAAGTGCCGACAGCGGCTCATCCAGCAGTAGCATTTCGGGGTTCATGGCCAGAGCCCGCGCCACCGCCACCCGTTGTCGCATACCGCCAGACAGTTCCGCAGGGCGGCGGCTGATGGCATGTGAGAGGCCAACCATGCTTACGTAGTGGAGGATTTTCTGCTGTCTCTCCGCTTTGGTGAGTTTCGGAAAAACCGCGTCCACGGCCAGACCTACGTTCCCACCCACACTCAGCCATGGCATCAGTGAATAGCTTTGAAAGATCAGCCCGCGTTCCGGCCCCGGTTCGGTGATCGGCGCCCCCTTGAAGGTCAGTGACCCACTGTCGGGCGTTTCCAACCCGGCGATGAGGTTCATCAGGGTGGATTTTCCAGTTCCGGAAAAACCGAGGATGGCGACGAATTCGCCCTCTTTCACCTCGAGGTTTATGTTCTTGAGAACTTCCGCGCGGTGTGTTCCAACGCCGAAGCCCTTGTTCACGTGTTTGATGGAAAGAATGCTCATGCCACTCACCGGTTGGCCGAAAAGGTGAACATGGACTGCAAGGCATACATCACCCTGTCCAGTAAAAAGCCGATGATCCCGATGGTGAAAACAGCCACCATGATCTTGGCCAGAGATTGTGATGAACCGTTCTGAAACTCATCCCAGACGAATTTGCCGAGACCCGGGTTCTGTGCCAGCATCTCTGCTGCAATCAACACCATCCAACCGACACCCAACGACAAACGCAGACCAGTGAAAATCAAGGGCAAGGCGGAAGGCAGCACCAGTTTCGTGATCTTGGTCCAGGTGTTCATTTTGAGCACGCGGGACACGGAGATAAGGTCCTTGTCGATACTGCTTACGCCAAGTGCTGTATTGATCAGCGTTGGCCAAAGCGAACACAACGTGACGGTGATGGCCGAAATCAGGAAGGATTTTGAGAACATCCCATCATTGCTGGCATAGGCGGCAGACACCACCATGGTCACAATCGGCAACCAGGCCAGTGGGGAGACAGGTTTAAAAATTTGAATCAAAGGGTTCAGCGCAGCATTTGCTGTTTGCGATAAGCCGGCTGTGATGCCCAACGGAATGGCAATAAAGGAAGCGATGACAAAACCAAAGAACACGGTTTTGATCGAGGTCCATATTTGCTGATAATAGGTGGGCTTGCCCGTATATGTGCGCTGCTTGACCTTGTCCTCTTTACCCTCGGCGATCAGCTTTTCGTTGCGTGTTTCCTGACGCTCGTAGAAGGCGGCTTCTTTTTCGCGCTCGCGGATCGCGTCGTTGTGCAAATTGCCAACCTGCTCCCATACCTGGACTGGACCAGGCACAGCGCCTAGTGAAGTTTGCACTTTGGGTGCAAGCGTTCCCCATGCCACCAGAAAGATCAGAATGGCGAGAATGGGCACGCCCAGAAGACGCCAAATCTCGCTGAACTGAGCTTTGGGGTTGTCTCCCGCCACAGCCTTCAAGATGGGCGTCATCCACGACAATCCCAAGACCTGGAACCACCCGTCTGCTTTGTTGATGCGGGTGAAAAGTCTGGCGCGACGCGCTTCAGAACTCAACGTATCGGGGTCGGTAACGGACATATCAAGGATCCTGTGTTCGGAATGGAACGGAATTGGAAAAAATCCACCCCGCGCATCAAGGCGCCGGGTGGGACTATGCGTCAGCCTTGGATTTCGTTATCCACGACGATCTGTTGACCTTTCAGACCAATCGGCAGGCTTTCGAGGTAGGCGTTTGGCGCAGTGCCGTCATAAGGAATGCCGTCGATGATGTCTTCTGCAGGGGTCGGTGCTTTGAACCCGTCCGTATCCCATGGGAAGTCAGCTTCGTTGGCCATGCCCTCGTCGACAAGAAGCCGCGCTGCGGCAAGGTAAATGTCTGGGCGATAGACTTCCTTGGCGGTTTCGATGAACCACTCGTCGGATTTTGGTTCGGCAATCTGACCCCAACGGCGCATCTGGGTCAGGTACCAGATCGCATCGGAATAGTAGGGGTAGGTGGCGTTGTAACGAAAGAAGACATTGAAATCGGGAATTTCGCGCTTGTCGCCTTTTTCGAATTCGAACGTGCCGGTCATCGAGTTGGCAATCACGTCGTAGTCTGCACCGACATATTCAGAACGCGCCAATATTTCGACCGCTTCCGGTCGGTTGGCATTTTCGTTCTCGTCCAGCCATATCGCGGCCCGGATCAGTGCTTTGGTCACAGCCAGTGTGGTATTTGGATTTTCTTCGGCGAATTCATCCGTAATGCCAAAAACCTTTTCGGGGTTATTCTTCCATAATTGGTAATCCGTGATGACTGGGACGCCGATGCCTTTGAAGACCGCCTGCTGGTTCCAGGGCTCACCCACGCAATATCCGAAGATCGTTCCCGCCTCCATTGTCGCGGGCATTTGCGGCGGCGGTGTAACAGACAAAAACACGTCGGCACCGATCTGGCCTGATATATCCTGAGGCGAATAGTATCCGGGCTGCAGACCGCCTGCCGCCAACCAGTAACGGAGCTCATAGTTATGCGTGGAGACAGGGAAAACCATGCCCATATTGAACGGGATGCCTTGATCCTTGTAATCTTCAACCACGGGCGTCAACGCGCTGGCGCTGATCGGATGTTGGGGGCGACCATCGTCCATCAGCGGAATATTGGGTTTCATCTGCTCCCAAATTTCATTGGAAACGGTGATGCCGTTGCCGTTCAGATCCATGGAAAAGGGCGTAATGATATGTGCTTCGGTTCCATATCCGATCGTCGCGGCCAGCGGCTGGCCGGCAAGCATGTGCGCACCATCCAGCTGTCCGTCAATGACGCCATCCAAAAGGACTTTCCAATTGGCTTGTGCCTCCAAGGTCACAAAGAGCCCTTCATCCTCAAAATACCCCAACTCATAGGCAACCGCCAAAGGCGCCATGTCGGTGAGTTTGATAAAACCAAACGTCAGCTCATCCTTTTCCAGGTCGAGCATTTCGGCAGAGGCTGAAGTCGCAAGAATTGTTGTCGCCGTGAGAACGAAAGACAGGGGTTTCTTCATCGCTTTTTCCTTTGTCTGAGCTGGTCGAACCAGCAAAAATAAAAAAAACCGCCCGCGAAGTTCACGGGGGGAGGATTCCGTAAACCTAGCGAGCGGCTTTGCTCTTATAAAACCTGCGGCACCGACATTGGTGTGCAGAACAACGGGCATCTGTGCCCCTTGAAACCAGCGTGAAAAACTCACGCGCTTTGGACAAGAACTTTCTGCATTGCCGCATGAAATTTTGCGGCGATGCAGCGATTTGCCTTATTATTAATCGCTCTTTGAGCTTGAATCGAAGGTTTTGCCGTCAAAAAAGGCATCTGGTGCTAGAATCATATGTCCGCGTGACGAGGCAACAGCGGTGTCATACCGCATGGAACCTTCGACTTTTTCAGATGCGCCGGGCAAATCGGCACCGATTGGGCCAAGGTTTTGCCGGTAGAGGTCGGTTCGAAAACAGCGTTTGGCTCGGGCAATGCCTTCTGCATCTGCACCAAGTCTGGCCGCAATCCAGGAGGCTTGGCTGCGCCAGGGGAAGTGAGCAGCGTGTTCATGGAACACCAAAAACCGATCAATCTGGTGCGGCGGGGCGTTTTGGTGGGGCGTGATAAAGCCGGTCACCGCCGGATCGATGACTTCATGTGACAAGTTGAGGTGCTCACTGCGCCCCAATATCTCAATCGCGAGTGGTTTGTTCTTTTTGGCATCCAGCCAGCGTGCTGACTGATATATCGCGCGCATCAAATGCCGGACTTCGTCCGGGTTGTCAGCAATCCAAGTGTGGCGCGCCGCCAGCACTTTTTCTGGTGCAAACTCCCAGACATCCCGACCTGTCATCAAAATACGACCGACGCCACGCAGCATGCTGGCCGTGCCCCAGGGCTCTCCAACCCAGAACGCATCCACTTGTCCTGCCGCGACTGCATCCGCCATGCGCGGCGGCGGAACGGTGACGGTTTCAACCGCCAGGTCCGGTTGCGCCTCCGTCCAGTAGTCCAGCAAAAGTCTGTGCATAGAATAGGGAAAGGGCACGCCAATGCGCAGCCGACCATGGTTAAGGTCCGCCAATGCTTGGAGCAGAGCGCTGGCGTCTCCAAATGTCACATCACCAAGGGCGGCTGTGAGCGTGTCAGAAGCACCGAAGACCGTGCCATTGACCGACAGAACCATCAAGGTATCGATGTCCGCGCTCAGCCCTCCCATACCGAGTGACATTGCAATGGGCATGGGTGACAGCATCTGCGCCACGTCCAGGTGCCCCAGCGCCAGCATGTCGCGCAGCGCGGACCACGAAGGTTGTGCCACAAGATTTAGATCAAGTCCTTCTTCTGCGGCAAAGCCAAGTTCTTTGGCAATGATCAAAGGGGCGCAGTCGACAAGCGGCACATACCCGCAATTCAAAACAGTACCTGTCACGACAGCAAATCCGATGCAGTAACAAGGGCTTGGGCAACATCAATCACTTTGCGCCCTTGGTCCATCGCGGTTTTGCGCAAGAGCGAGTAGGCCGCATCCTCGGTCAAGCTGCGCCGTCGCATCAAAATGCCTTTGGCACGATCCAGAGTTTTGCGATCTTCCAGCGCCTGTTTGGCGGCGTCGAGTTCCGACTGCATTTGGCGCATGATCTGAAACCGTGCGATGGCCGTTTCGAGAACCGGCTTGATCCGGTTCATCTGCAGGCCATCGACGACATAGGCGCTGACGCCAGCGGCGAGCGCGGCTTGGGTCAGCTCTTCGTCGGTCTGATCCACAAACATTGCGACCGTGCGCGATTTGGTGTCTGACACGAGGCTGATGTGTTCCAGCGTGTCGCGATCGGGGTTTTCCATATCGATCAAAACGATGTCGGGTGCATGGGTCTTGATCGAGCGTTCCAGGCCAGAAATCTGAGCCAAAGCATGGACATCGCGCCAGCCGGCATCTGAGAGGGCGTCGATAATATCCTGCGCTTTCGCGGCATTAGCTTCGACGACAAGGATGCGCAGGTTTTTTGACATGAGGGCTGTTTATCCACGATCCGAGGGGAGAGAACATGGGGTTCATCGATGGCATCCGAAGGCAGTTGCGCGGATGCTCATTCCTTTGGCTTTCTGCCCTTGGGCGGTGGAAATTTGAGCAGTTGCTGTCTGGGGTGCGGGATGGGGCTCCGGGTCAGCACTGTGCTGAAGGAACCTTGATGTGTGAAAAATGGCTGTATGATTTGCGTATGACATCTGAGCACAGGTTGTGCACCGCTGATGTGATTTTGAGGTTTGGGGGTTTTGGGAGAGGGTGGGGGTGAGGCCCGTCCTGGAAACCTTCCGGGGGAAGGTTTCAGGGCCGAACGGGCGGAGCCCCGGACGTAGCGGCTGTCTTGTAAGACAGAAGTTAAGGGCCGCGCCCGACCTCGGGCCGGAGGCTGTCTTGCAAAAGGTCCGGTGGACCTTTTGAAGCCGGAGGGGGGCGTGAGCCTCGGGGGGCACGTAGTGCGCCCTCCCGAGGCGGGGCCTCGGGCTGGTGAGCCGCGAGCACATTGCGATCAATCTCAAATATTCAACTTCTGCAAGTCTTGCGCCATTTCTGGTACCTCGTCTGCAAAAAACAGATTGCAGGCCTCTATCACATATTTAGCTTCATCAAGTTCTTTAGACACAGAAAGCATTGTTCGTGCAATCGCATCCGAACACAGAGCCACGGTAACCGTTGCGCGAAAAGCAACTTCTTGAAGTATTTCATTTGAGGCACTTATACTCGGTTCAAGGTGACCTGAAAGCAGATTGTGTGCATGATACGAACCGTGCGAAATCTCCGAGGCGAAGTCGAAGTTCATTCCTTCCACTCCCTGGAATCCAATAGCTGCATGTGGCGAAACGTCCTTTATCCTGCGTATCATTTCATCTCGTGACGCATCGAAACATGGCCTAGCCCGTTTGCCTTTTTTTGGAGCGAATATTTCAATTGCGCGCTTTACAGTCGGGTTGTTTCGGTCCAACCGCGTCGAACTTTGAATTAGACCAACAGCCCGGCCAAGTTCGAAGTGTTCGGTTTGGGAAGCGAAAGCTCTGTAAACGGAATAGTATTCGGCTCTTTGGGCACTTTCGTCGCCGTCGGCCAAAACAAAGCAGGCTTGCAAACTGCTTTCATAGAAAGTTCTAGCAAGCGGTAACGCATCCTTACTGCAGATCGATAGCTGCTCGACCAACTTTGAGATATTTGCGCCAGTCGTACTAGCGGAAAGAACTAGCGCTGTTGAAACTCTTAGTTGGTCATTGGTGATGGTATCACTATCTTTTCCGAGCATCATGAACTTCACGTTCATTCGGTTGAGTAACCAGATTATCGAGTCGCGATACTCGCTTCGCGTGTTATTTGTTTCGTTCGAGAACTCTTCAAATGTGACTTTCCTCAAACATCCAACTCCTCCACAAACTTCGCGTTCTCCTGAATATACTGATAGCGCAGTTCCGGCTTCTTCCCCATCAACCGCTCGACCAGATCGCCGGTCTCTCCGGGCATGTCTTCATCAATCGAAACGCGGATCAATTTGCGCGTCGCCGGGTCCATGGTGGTTTCTTTCAAATCCTTGGCGTCCATTTCCCCCAGACCCTTGAAGCGGGAGACGTCGATCTTGCCTTTGCCGCCGAGACCTTTTTCCAACCAGGCGTCTTTCTCGGCCTCGTCCAGACAGTAGACCCGTTTGGGCCCTTGGGTCAGGCGGAAGAGCGGTGGGCAGGCGAGGTACAAGTGGCCCGCGTCAATGAGCGGGCGCATCTGGGTAAAGAAGAAGGTCATCAACAGGGCGGCGATATGGGCGCCGTCCACATCGGCGTCGGTCATGATAATGATCTTGTCATAGCGCAGATCGTCGAGGTTGAAACGCGTGCCCATGCCACAGCCCAGAGCTTCGCAAAGGTCGGAGATTTCGGCGTTGGTGCCGAGTTTTGACGAGGCCGCGCCCAGCACGTTGAGGATTTTGCCCTTGAGTGGCAACAGCGCTTGGGTGTTGCGGTTGCGCGCGCCCTTGCCGGAACCGCCCGCAGAATCGCCCTCGACGATGAACAGCTCAGTGCCTTCGCGGGTTTTGGAGGTGCAATCGGTGAGTTTGCCGGGCAGGCGCAGTTTCTTGGTGGCGGATTTGCGCGCGGTTTCCTTTTCCTGACGGCGGCGCAGGCGTTCTTCGGCGCGCAGGACCAGAAAATCGAGGATGGCGCCTGCGGATTTCGTATCGGCGGCCAGCCAGTTGTCAAAGTGGTCGCGCACAGCGCCTTCGGTCATTTTCGCGGCAGCTTCGGTGGAGAGGCGGTCCTTGGTCTGGCCGACAAAGGCTGGTTCGGCGATGAAGCAGGAGACCAGCGCGCAGCCGCCCGATGTCAGGTCTTCGCGGGTGGTCTGGGCGGCTTTCTTGGTGTTGGACAATTCGCCGTAGGCCTTGATGCCTTTGAGGATGGCGGCCCAGAAACCGGCGACGTGAGTGCCGCCTTCGGGGGTGGGCACGGTGTTGCAGTAGGACTGGATGTAGCCATCGCGCGAGGGCGTCCAGTTGATCGCCCATTCGACCTTGCCGGGTTGGCCGAATTTCTCCTTGAAATCGACAGTCCCGGCAAAGGGTTTGTCGGCGTAGGTGGTGGCCTTGCCGAGGGTTTCGTTGAGGTAGTCTGACAGGCCGCCGGGGAAGTGGAAGGTGGCCTCTTGCGGGGTTTCGCCATCGTCGATGTGTGATTTCCAGCGGATTTCGACGCCGGAGAAGAGGTAGGCCTTGGAGCGGATGGATTTGAAGAGCCGTGCCGGTTTGAAACGATGCGAGCCAAAGATTTCGGCATCGGCGTGGAAGGTGACGGTGGTGCCGCGGCGGTTCTGGGTGGGGCCGAGTTTTTCGATCGGGCCCAGCGGCAGACCGCGTGAGAAGCGTTGTTCAAAGAGTTCCTTGTTGCGCGCCACCTGCACGACCATCGAATCCGAGAGCGCGTTGACGACGGAAGCGCCGACCCCATGCAGGCCGCCGGAGGTTTCATAGGCCTTGCCCGAAAACTTGCCGCCCGCGTGCAGGGTGCAGAGGATCACTTCCAAGGCGGATTTATCGGGGAATTTGGGGTGCGGGTCGATCGGGATGCCGCGGCCATTGTCGCGGATGGTGACGGCAAAATCATCGTGCAATTCCACCTCGATCCGATTGGCGTGGCCTGCGACGGCTTCGTCCATGGAGTTGTCCAGCACTTCGGCGACCAAGTGATGCAAGGCACGTTCGTCAGTGCCGCCGATGTACATGCCGGGGCGTTTGCGCACCGGTTCCAGCCCTTCGAGAACCTCGATGGAGGAGGCGTCATAGATGGGGGTATCGGTGTTGGACAGCAGGTCGTTGGGCATTGTGCTCGCACCTCTTTTATTTTGATTGGCGCAACTATGGCAGAGCAGGCAAGGCGGGGGAAGGGTTCAGAGCTTGTCTGCGCCGCTTTCCTGTTGCGTATGCTCGGGGTTTCACTGAGGGCGAAACCTGTGACGCTGGTCAGGACACATAATGTGGGTCAGGACGATCTCTTATGGGCGGGCGACCGGCAGCAGCTTTACGCGGGTCATTCGCCTTTGAGCAGGGTCTCAAAACGCAACCCCTTGGCGGTGCGCACCGGGAAACCGGTCCAGTAGGTATGGTCTTCTGTCGGTTTGCCGTCTTCATCCAAGGCCAGAATGCCGTTCTCAGCTACAGCGATCAGATCCAAGTATTTGCCTTTTTCTTTGTCGTTCTTCAGGTGCAGATCCAAAAAGGCGGTGGCGAAGTGTTGTGCGATGTTATTCATGCGCGTGGTGTCCCAGACGGGATCTGCGTAATGCTCAAACGGGATGAATTCCAGCTCGTCCACGGGCTGCCAAGCCTCTTTCGGAGCGGGGATCGGGGCGGCTGCGTTGTGATTGGCATGCTCAAAGGTGAGCAAATGGCGGTCGGCGCCGCCAGCCTCTTCGAAGATTGTGCGGATGGTATCATACACCGAAACATCATCCGCACCCCCGGCCATGAGCAGCGTGGGCACGCGCAGACCGGCCAGACTATTAGCGTCCCAGAAACCGGCGTTTCGCCCCCAAGGTCCAATTGCGATGATCGCCTTGACGCGTGGATCCACCAGCGCTTCGTGACTTTCGGAGCCGGCGAGATGCTCTGACAACAAGCCAGAAGGTGTCCCCCAACTGAACTCGGTGGATGATTGCGTCACGCCGGCGCCGCCAAACACCAAGGCACCGTAACCGCCAAGCGAATATCCGATGACACCCACGGCATCGGTGTTGATGATCGCCCCCAGCGGACCGTCAAGCGTTGCCATTTGTTCCAGCACGAACTTTTGATCCAGCGGGCGATTGTACAAGGTCGATCCAAAAATATCCTGATCCGAATATGTGCTGTCGGTGTGATCGATCGATACCGTCACATAGCCCTTGGAAGCCAGATTTTCGCCCAAATGGGACATCAGATATCGATTGCCCGGATAGCCATGGCTGATGATGATCAAGGGAAATTTTTCGCCTGCGGCTGGTGCGGCGTCCCGCGCAGCGCGACCGGTCAGGGTCACTTCGGTTTTACCGTCCCGCAGAAAGGCGCGGTACTCGCCACCTGATTCGGTGCCCTGGACAGCGGGATACCAGACTTCTGCGGTCAGCGGCCGGTCGTATTCGGGCAGGGAATCGTCATCGGCATTCACGATGTCGACCTGATTTGTATGAACCAATTCAAGTGTTTGCACACCGATCGGAAAAACCCCATAGACTGCAAGCTCAGGCGCATCTGGGCGAATGAGGTCGATTGGGTTCGCAAGAGCCGGAGCCGCCACGAGGACTGTGAGGGCTGCTAGGGATCGTCTGGTCTTCATCTTCGGCTCCAAGGCGTATTCTGTCGGCATGAATCCGCGCACAGAGTGACAGGAATTCGCAACCATTCAACCACTTGAAACGTGTATTTTGTGTCTGCAGGCGTTTTTTCTGGCCTTGTTTGTTACATTTCGGACCAATTGGAAACCAGGACGGCGTTGCAGGCGGCCATACGGGTACGAAAGACAGAACAAACACCAAAAAATCATGTGGTCGGTTTTTTGTCCTGTGCACCCTGTCTGGACGCATCGGAACCGCACGGCTAATGCGGTGTCAGGGTCACAAGAAGTCTTTCAACACCGATGCGCGAAGCGTAAGGCAGTCATATGCACAAAGTTATGACATATCCTGAGCATGTCCGCGCGATCATGACGCTGGGATTGCCGCTGATCGGGGGCCATATCGCCCAGACGGCGATCGGCGTGACGGATACTGTCATGCTGGGCTGGTACGGTGTCGAGGCACTGGCAGCCGTCACGTTGGGATCGACCTTTTACTTTGTGCTTTTTATTTTTGGCTCCGGTTTTGCCTGGGCAGTCATGCCCATGGTGGCGTCATTTCATGCGGAAGAAGACGAAACCAGCCTGCGCCGCGCCACCCGCATGGGGCTTTGGCTCAGCACTGGTTTTGCGATGCTGGCGCTGCCGGTCATGGTGTGGTCCGAACCGGTGTTGCGCGCCTTGGGTCAGAGCGAGATGCTGGCGGCAAACGCAGGTGCTTATTTGCGTGTGGCTGGTTTTGCTATTCTGCCCGCGCTTTTGGTGATGGTGATCAAATCCTACCTCGCCGCCCTGGAGCGCACGCAGGTTGTGCTCTGGATCACGGTATTCAGTGCGGTGGTCAACGGGGTCGCCAACTACGCGTTTATTTTCGGCAACTGGGGCGCGCCGGAACTCGGCATTACGGGTGCTGCGATTGCGACCTTGAGCACGAATGTTTGCGCGCTGATTGGCATCGTCGCCTATGCGCATTTTGCGCTGCCACAGCATACACTGTTTCAAAGGCTGTGGCGCGCTGATTGGAAAATGCTGGCGCAGGTCTTTCGGCTGGGGTGGCCCATCAGTCTGACAGGGCTCAGCGAAGTTGGGCTTTTTGCCGCCTCTGCCATGATGATGGGTTGGCTGGGCACCGTTCCACTCGCGGCACATGGCATTGCCCTGCAACTCGCCTCCATTACATTCATGGTGCATATGGGGCTCAGCAATGCGGCAACCATCCGCGCAGGCAACGCCTATGGACGCCATGATCCTTGGCATATGCAAAAAGGGGCGCTGGTGGTTTTGGTGCTTTCCTTATCGGTGGCCGCCATTACGGTTGTGCTTTTCCTTTTGTTTCCTGATCTTTTGATCTCTCTCTTCATCCAAAAAGAAGAGGTTGAAAGAGACGCGATCCTGACCATCGGCGCGGGTCTTTTGGCGATGGCCGCACTCTTCCAGCTTTTGGATGGGGCGCAAGTGATCGCGCTTGGTCTGCTGCGCGGCATTCAGGACACTCGCGTGCCAATGATCTGCGCAGCGCTGAGTTACTGGATCGTTGGTGTACCCTGTTCCTACATCTTTGGGTTTGTGTTGGGCTTCGACGGTATTGGTGTCTGGATGGGTCTTGTCATCGGGCTGGGGCTGGCGGGCGTGCTGCTGTCGCTGCGTTTCTGGCGGTATAGGCTGCCTGAGCTCAAAGCCTCTGGCGCCTAGGAGGCTGCTTGTTTCGACGCATGCTGTGATTTAGCGTGTGACATGTGCAGCAGGGGGAGCGCCATGTTCAAAGATCGCTATGGCAACGGGCTGACGACGGCGTCTCGAAGTGCCGCAGAGCACTATCAGACCGCGTTGGATCGGCTGTTGGCAGGCCAGCCTCAGATGGACGTGGGCTTTCTGGCGGCAATTGACGTAGACCCGGGGTTTGCGGCGGCCTATGCAGGGCTTTCCCGCGCCCGGCAGACCGTGGGAGACATGGCCGGGGCGCAATCGGCCATTGCCAAGGCGCAGACATTGACGACGGGCGTCAACGAGCGGGAAGCTTCGCAGATCCATATGTTGGCGCTGATGATGCGGGGCCAAGGTGCTGCGGCCTTACAGGCGGTTTATGATCATATGGATCGGTTTCCGCGCGACGCGGTTGTGGCGCAGACGAGTTCTTCGATTTACGGGTTGATCGGTTTTTCCGGGCAGCCGGGCCGTGAAGCGCAAGCGCTGGCCTTTTTGTCGCGTTTGGCGCCGCATTACGGCGACGACTGGTGGTTTGCCAGTCAATACGCCTTTGCGCTCTGCGAAACCGGGCAATTGAAAGAGGCCGGCAAGGTGATCGATGCATCGCTGAGCCGCAATCCGGGAAATGCCCATGGCGCGCATGTCCGCAGCCACGTGTTGTACGAAGAGGGAGAAGTGGCGAACGGGATTGCCTATTTGAAAAGCTGGCTGCAAGGCTACGGCAAGGAGGGTGTCATGCATGGCCACCTGAGCTGGCATCAGGCGCTTTGGACGCTGCAGATCGGTGATGTCGATGGCATGTGGTCCTTGTTGGATGATGCGGTGACGCCGGATGCGGCCATTGGCGGTGCCCCGCTGAGCGTGCTTGTGGACACCGCGTCGCTTTTGCACCGCGCGGAGCTGGCGGGTGTTGATGTGCCCGCAGAACGGTGGGCCGCGATCAGTGCCTTCGCCTCAGCGGCCTTTCCAAAAACTGGCAATGCGTTTGTCGACATGCATGCCGCCGTTGCGCATGCGATGGCCGGGGACAATGCGGCTTTGTCACGTATCGTGACGGCTCCGGCGGGGCCTGCGGCGGATCTCGTACCCAGCATCGCTTTGGGTTTTCAAGACATGGCGCAGGGCAACTGGCGCAGTGCGGCGACACATTTGCGGGCAGCGATGGCGGATACGGCGCGGATTGGCGGCAGCCGGGCGCAGCGCGATCTGGTGGAGCACAGCCTGTTGGCTTGCCTGATGCGACAAGGTCGCAAAGCCGAAGCCGGGGAATTGGCAGCTCTTAGGCGACCCGTGATAGCAGATGGGTACGTGGCATAGATAAAGCATATCCAATAGCTCGGGAAATGGGACGCAGGCGCACCCGCTCTCTTCGATGCGCCTGGTAACAGCTTGCCGCATCTTGTTTTTTTCGCAGCATTATTTGACGAAACCTGCTGGAAGCGTCTCTTAGGCACGATGGCTGAATTCTGAGCAACCCATCCGATGGTAAATCGCCTGTACATCCTACCCGGCCACGCTCTGGTGGTAGAGCGTTCATCGCCATACTATGGGCTATACGGAGATGCGTTGCAGGGTTGTACTGGCACGTTAATCAGTAATGTTGTGCGGGTCGGCTACTTGGGGCTCCAGCTTTGCAAATGGAGCAGGATCTTCGCCAAAACCTGACGCACCCCTTCTGCTTTCGTATCATCGTAGCGCCAGACGTCGGGTTCGTTGACCAGATAGGTCGATTGCGCCAATTCCATTTGCAGGGCGTGCACACCGGATTTCGGCCGTCCGTGATGGCGCGTCGTCCAGCCGCCTTTGGACCGTCCGTTTACTTCGCTGGTGTAGGCGGGATCATTCAAGCAAATGCCTGCGACCTGCGCGGTCAGTTTGTGATCGCATGAGGCCCCCATAAATGTCCCGATGCTCAGATCAGGAAGCGCGTTTTCAAACTGCTCTGGGGTCGTGGACTTGGAGGAAAGACAATCAAATAGGATGGCAAATCCGTATCTGGCTCTGACCCGTGCAATCTGCGCCGTAAGAGCTGCGTGATAGGGGGCATGAAAGGCGGCGCGCCAGGTTGCCATTTCTGCTTTGCTGGGGGGCTGATCCCAGAGCTCTTCACCTTTGAAGTTGGTGAGCGGCACCAGCCCGGTTGTGATATGACCGGGATAAAGGCTTCGACCGGTGGGGTCACGGTTGGCGTCACAAACGTAGCGGTGAAAATCCGCCCGGACGTAAGTCGCGTCATCGACGATATCCAGATAGAGCTGATCAATATGCCAATCGGTGTCGGCCAGTTTCTGCCCGGTCTCATTCAGCCGCTGAAAGACAGGGCGATTTATCTTGGTACTTGAATACGGAAAAGCCAGGATCAGCGGGCTGGCGCCGGCAATCATATCAACGGGCATGGCGCGCAGATCCTTTTCAAAGCGTTGGTAGAGCCATCACCTCTAGCAAGAATTCGGTGGCTATCATAGTCGCCCCAACCCGTAATTCATGGATGGGCTCGCCGGTGGACGCATTGATCGCCTTCGCGCCAACCTGCGATGATCTTGTCAACGGAGCGGCTGGTTTGGCAGGCGTCCAACGCAGTTTTTTGAATGTCGCGCGCCTCTTTTAGGGGCTGGCGTTCGATTTGGCTTTCGCCCTGAAAACAATGCCGTCCGAAGCATTCATGGGCATCACCGCGTTTTCACTGGGTGCCGATGATCCATAAAGCCTGAGTGCAAGTGCCTCGTTTGCTGATAGTGCCGCGCTTCAATTGTAACCTTCGGATCAACGGGCCGATGTCTCAGGAGCGCAGGTTGTCGGGTGCGGGGAAAGTGACCTTCGATGGCAGTACGCCGGATCTGATCGGGTTCCGCTGGCGCTGGCTTTGAAAGCTTCGTCGGTTGCCGGGATTGTTGAACCAGAAACCGTCGCATGCTGCGACGTTCGCCTTGCGATAGTCGTGCGCAGCAATGCGGCGGCCTGTTCCCGGGTCCAGATCGCAGTCCGCGCCGTCAGATCTCTTTCTTGTCGTTGACGATGTTCATCTGCGCCACGCCGCTTTGGCCCAGATCAACGGAAGAAAACGGCCCGCCGTGACACATCTGTCCCGGATCGGTGACGTCCACCGGACCGGCTTCGGCCAACAGCTCCGCGGCAAAGGTTTCTGCGTTGTCCTTGGGGCGATAGCCGAGGAATGATGATTTGGCATTGTCCACCGGTGCACGGTCGTTATTGGACACCCCATAGACAATGCCAAAACCAACAGAGGGTGTGTCGATGGCACGGGTGACCAGCTGGATCAGATCATCGTAGCTCAGCCACGACCCCAGGGCGCGGGTGTTTGTGACTTGCGCACAGGACAAGATGCGCAGATGGACCGATTCCAACCCGCGTTTGTCCCAATACATACGGCCAAGATCTTCGGTAAAACATTTGGCCAGCCCGTAGAAAGTGTCTGGGCGGTGCTCGGCGTCGATGCCGATAAAATCAGATTTCAGATGCATGCCAACAGCGTGAATGGAGGAGGCGTAGACGATGCGTTTCACGCCCGCTTGGTACCCGGCTTCCCAGATGTTGTAGGAGCCCACGAAATTAGGGCCCAGCAATTCCTCAAAGGGTTTTTCGTCAACGATGGCGCCGAAATGGATCACCATATCCGCGCCCTCAAGAACCGGCGCAATCTGTGCCATATCGGCAAGATCGGCTTTGATGTAGCTTTCGCCATCATAAAGCGTGCCGATGTCGTCGGCGATGTCCGTGCTGACCAGCGTGTCACACATTTCCGCCAGCGGCTCGCGCAAGTACGAGCCAAGACGTCCTGCTGCCCCTGTTAAAACCAGTTTCATAAGTGTCCTTCCCGCCGTGTTAGATCACAGCTTTTTCCAAGAATTTCTCGCCTCTAAGCACGCGGTCCACGTAAAACGGCGTGAGGTCCAGCGAGCGGTATTCGCCGTAAGCGATCCGTTCAGCCATGCCCCGCCCCAAGGCCGGAGACTGTTGCAACCCATGTCCTGAAAAGCCGTTCAGGAACATGAAGTTGCTGACCTCGGGGTGCGGCCCGACAATCGCATTCTGATCGAGCGTGTTATAGTCGTAATGTCCAACCCACATGTTGATCAGCTTGATCTTTTCGAACTGCGGTATGCGTGTCGCGATCACGGGCCAGAATTTGTTTTCCCAGAGCCCGTGATCGGCGTTGAAATCCGCCAGACCAACGGCGGGATCCTCATCTGGTGGCCCGCCTGCCAGGTAGTACCGCCCATCGGTACGCATGTGCACACCGGACGGATCAATGGTCAGCGGCAGATCGCGATCAAGCGGGTGGGCGGCATCAAAGATGTAGGTGTAGCGTTTGCGTGGCTCGATGGGGATGTCGAGACCGGCCATTTGCGCGGTCAAGGCCCCGCGGGTGCCGGATGCATTCACGACCGTGCCACAGGTGATATCGTCCCCTGACCTCAGCGTCACACCGGTGATCTGGTTGCCGGAGCGGGCTATGGCGATCACTTCATCAGCGACATATTCCGCACCGTTTTTGCGCGCCATGCGTTTGAACCAGTCGAACATGGTGCCACCGTCAAAGTAACCCTCGTCCTTGAGGTTGTGGTTGGCCCCGATGATGTCGTCCAGCATGTAGAAAGGATAATCGGCTGCGATATCCTTTGCGGTCATGAATTTTGTGCCGGCCCCGAGCTCCGCCTGCACTTCCTGGCTTTCGCGCAGCGTTTCGGCAAATTCGGGTGTGTCGGCCATATACATATAGCCATAGCTTTGCAGGGTGAGCGGTGGAACCTCTGGATCATTGCCCATAAAGGACTGAAAGTTCTTGATAAACTCTGCGCCAAATTGCGAAACGCTGACGTTGATCTTGTTGGAAAATTGTTGGCGGATGCAGCTGTTTGTGTGGCTGGTACCGGCAAATTCATACGTCGGATCTTTCTCGACCACCAAAACGCGGCCATCAAATCCAGCCATCTGGGTTAACCACCAAGCGACACTGGATCCGTAGATTGCCCCGCCGACAATGACGACATCATATGATTTGTGTTGTTGCGCCACAAAGCCCCCTTTTTCCTGCGTTACTTCTGGACCACGGGTGACGGGGTGGCGTCAAGCTTTGTCACGCAGCGAGGTGCGATTGGCGCGTCGAAGGCGTTGTACCAAGGTGCAGCGAAGGTTTTCGCACCCGATCGCAGGGCCGGTCAGGCCATCCCGTGCCCGGATCACCAAAACCAAGGGGCATATGCCGGATTTCACAAAATTTCCCAATGAATTAGCCTGTCTGCGCCAAAGCGCGGGCTTCTTGCGCCATCAGGTTGATCACATCGTTCCAACGGCCAGTGTCGCGTGGGTTTGACGCATTGCCGTCAAGCCCGCGCCGCAGCACCCCTTGCAGAATGGCAAGCAGGCGGAAAAAGGAAAAAACAACGTAGAAATCCCAATTGTCCGGAGTGTCGATCCCGCGTCGGGCGCAATAGGCAGCAACATAGCTTGCCTCATCCGGCAGGCCGTTTGCGGTGTGGTCGATGCCGCCCAGCCCTCGAAAATGACCTTCATGCGGCAGGCGCCAGTGCATGCATTGATAGGCCAGATCGGCCAGCGGATGACCCAAGGTACTGAGCTCCCAATCGAGCAGGGCGATGACCTCTTCCCGGTCCGGCGCAAAGATCATGTTGTCGATGCGATAATCGCCATGCACGATGCTGGCAGCTCCATCATCGGCGACCATCCTGTCGCCAAGCCAGTCGATCAACCAATCCACATCCGGGCGCGGGTCGGTCGCCGTATCACGGTATTGGCCGGACCAGCGCGCCAGCTGGCGGGCAAAGTAGTTGCCGGGTTTGCCGAAATCGCCCAGCCCAACCGCTTGCGGTTCAACATCATGCAGCGCAGCGAGCACGGCGTTCATCGCGTCGTAGGCGCGCGTGCGCGCGGGTTTTTCCAGCTCCGGCAAAGCCGGGTCCCAGAAAATGCGACCTTCGACGTGTTGCATGACCATGAATTGCGTGCCCAGAGGCGTATCATCCCCGGAGAGATGGTAAACCTGTGGCACCGGAACGCGGGACCCGGAGAGGGCTTTCATGACCTTGTATTCACGGTCCACGGCATGTGCGGATTTCAGCAGTTTTCCCGGTGGTTTGGCGCGCAGCACATAAGAGTGCGCGCCGCTGGTGACCCGGTATGTCGGATTGGACTGCCCGTCAGAGAATTTGTCAAAGCCATCCAGCCTGCCAAAACCCGCTATATGCTGCGCCAGATAGGTTTCAAGCTTGGCCGGGTCGTAGGTGTGCATCGCAAAAACCCTCCTGAGCCATGGACATCTCACCGTGATCTAAGCAACTCTGCGCGGGCGGGGAAAGCCCCGATTGACATATGAGAGAGACGCGGGCGATGGACATGAACTTTGGAATGCGATCCGAAAACCGTGCGCTTCTGGGTCGGGTGACGGCCATGATCCGCGACGAGGTGACGCCGATGGAGGCTGAATACCATGCGGAAATCGGCAAGGGAGATCGGTGGCAATACACCACGCGGCAGGCAGAGATACTTGAAGGATTGAAGGCCAAAGCCAAGGCGGCGGGCTTGTGGAATTTCTGGCTGACGGAGTCGGAGAAAGGCATCGGTCTCAGCACGGTCGAATATGCCTATTTTGCCGAAGAGATGGGGAAAACGCCGCTGGGCGCGGAGGTTTTCAACTGTTCCGCGCCAGATACCGGGAACATGGAAGTCTTCGAGCGTTATGGCACACAGTCCATGAAAGACACCTGGCTGGCACGGTTGCTGGAGGGGGAGATCAGGTCTGCTTATCTCATGACGGAACCAGATGTGGCCTCGTCGGATGCTACGAATGTGCGCCTTTCCTGTGTGCGGGACGGCGACGATTACGTGCTCAACGGCGAGAAATGGTGGGCCTCGGGTGCCGGGGATCCGCGCTGTGCCGTCTATATCGTGATGGTGAAAACCGGCGGAGATGATCTGCCCAAGCATAACCGTCAGTCGATGATCGTGGTGGACGCCAGCACGCCGGGTATTGAAGTGCTGCGCCCGATGCAGGTTTATGGCCATGACGACGCGCCGCACGGGCACATGCACATCAGGTTCGCCGATGTCCGGGTGCCGGCAGAGAACCTGTTGCTGGGTGAGGGACGCGGGTTTGAGATCGCGCAGGGGCGTTTGGGACCGGGACGTATTCACCACTGTATGCGGGCCATCGGGCAGGCCGAAGCGGCTCTGGAGATCATGTGCAAACGCAGTCTTGCGCGTGAAGCTTTTGGCAAACCGCTGGCGCAGTTGGGCGCAAATTACGACATCATCGCCGAGGCGCGGATGGACATCGAGCAGGCGCGCTTACTGTGCCTGAAAGCGGCCTGGATGATGGATCAGGGCGATAAACGCGCAGCGGCCCCTTGGATTTCCAAGATCAAGGTCGTCGCGCCGCTGGTAGCCCTTAAGGTCATTGACGACGCGGTGCAGATGCATGGCGCTCAAGGCATCAGCCAGGACACGCCGCTGGCGCATGCATGGACCCACGTGCGCACGCTGCGGCTTGCCGATGGCCCAGATGCGGTACACCGCCGTCAGGTCGCAAGGGCAGAATTGCGCAAGCATACGCAGGAGAAGGTCTGATGTCTGTGGCAAGGTCCTGCGTGGCAGGTGGTGCTGTCGCATAGGGCAGACACGTGCAACAGCCATTGCTCTGGGCCGTGAAAATATCGAATATATTCAATGTTATTGGTGTGTTGTGTTGGTATTTGGCGGTTTTAAAGTGTTCTTGCGACGCGCGGCCTGGCAAAGCATGCCGCTGTTGCATCTTCAGGGTCGTTTTTTGAATTGAGCAATACGCATTTCTCTCGCAAGATGGCCGCATGCGCGCCCCTTTGATCGACAACCTTCAATACGCCAATTTCTCGCCCTGTATCTTTGAGCAGATGCGCGCGGGCGGTGTGGATGCGGTGCATGTGACGATCGCATATCAT
The DNA here is from genome assembly GCF_045106495.1 of Roseobacter sp. Taxonomy (GTDB): domain Bacteria; phylum Pseudomonadota; class Alphaproteobacteria; order Rhodobacterales; family Rhodobacteraceae; genus Roseobacter. Next base: position 251,590 of record NZ_JBGCEQ010000010.1, on the reverse strand, counting down.
GAAACGTTTCGCGAAATGGTGTTGAACCTGGAGCGGTGGAACAGGTGGTTCGAAGACCACGCCAATCTGATTTTCAAAGCAACAACCGGGGCCGATGTGGTCCGGGCGCAAGAGACCGGACGCACGGCGATTTTTTTCGGGTTCCAGAACCCCAGCCCGATCGAGGATGACATCGGTTTGGTGGAGATTTGCCACCAACTGGGCATTCGCTTCATGCAGCTGACCTACAACAACCAGTCGCTGCTTGCCACGGGCTGTTACGAGGCCGAGGACACCGGACTGACGCGTATGGGCAAGCAGGTCGTGGCAGAGATGAACCGGGTCGGTATGGTGGTCGATATGTCCCATTCCGCGGAGCGCTCCACGCTGGAGGCTATTGAACACTCGACCCGGCCCATTGCCATCACCCATGCCAATCCGCACTGGTGGCATGCGGCGCTGCGCAACAAATCGGATCGGGTGTTGTCTGCTTTGACCGGGGCGGGCGGCATGCTGGGGTTTTCGATGTATCCGCATCATCTTGCGGGCGGCGGGGCCTGCACCCTTGAGGGTTTTTCCGCCATGATTGCCGAGGCGGCTGACCGCTATGGCGCACAGCATCTGGGGTTGGGGTCGGATCTGTGCCAGGACCAGCCTAACAGTGTGGTGGAGTGGATGCGGGTCGGGCGCTGGTCCAAGGTGATCGACTATGGGGAAGGGTCTGAATCGCACGCAGGGTTTCCACCGATGCCGGACTGGTTTGCCGACAATCGCGATTTTGGCAATATTCGCAATGGGTTGTTGGCGCAAGGGATGCCCGCGCAGGATGTCGACGGGATCATGGGCGGCAATTGGCAGCGGTTTTATGACACCAGTTTTGGTGCCGCATGAAGGATTTCATATCCCCCCCGCAAGCACCGTTACGCCCGCCCGCTCAGGTCATGCGCCTGTCGCGCATGGGCGCCATGTTCCCCACAAGGTTGTCGTTTTTGCGCACGCTGACCCGTTTTCTGGCGACGGAAAAGGCGCAGGTCCAACGGCAGAGCTGGGAGATCTGTGCCAATGGCTTTGGCCACGCGGTCTATTCTGTGGATCTGGGTGGTTATACCTATTCTCTGGTCGCGGTCTCCACCGAACTGGCGCCGGAGGATCGCACGGACCGTGTCATCGCGACGGCCTGGGACACGGCCTATGTGCTTTACGATGGTGTGCCGAGCCACGATGAGATTGTACGGATTTGCCAGACAGCGCCCAAACAGGAAGCCGCGCGCTTCACCGAGCGGGATCTGGTGCTGAGCCGGGCGAATAAATCATTGCGGCTGTTTTCCCATGTGGTCGATTGCCTTCGGGCCGGACAGCAGCCCGACGCGGCGATGGTGCGTGACATTGGTTATCTGATGCGCACCACGGCCGTCTATGGAAATGGCAAGTTCGGGATCGCGGATCGCGGTGTCATTGACACCCGCCCGGGGATGAGTGGCCCGTTCATGGCGGAGATGCTGACCGTTTGGTTGATCCGGCATTTCACCCATGATCTGGTTGAACATGTCGGGCAGGGACGGTTGGACCGGAATTTGAAACGGCATCTGGGCATTGGCAATTCGACAGGATTGGGGATGGCGCCTTTTCTGGTCAACCATCCGGTTTTGCTGAACAATTGGATGCTTGTGCGGGAAACAGCGCTGGCGCGTGTGCGGGCCGTGCGCGCGTTGGACGCGGCGCAAACGGATCGTCTGATGCAACTGGCGCACCGTGCCGCACAGCATCTGAGCGAGTGGCATGTACCGGACGCGACCCATCAGGCGCGGATAGACCGGCTGTGCGCGGATTGGGCGCGGGTCCTGGCTTGGCTGACGCCGGACAATACAAGCGCAGATTTCGCGATTGAATCCTTGCTGGGGTGGTCAGAGACCCAGTCGGAAGATCTGCAGGAGCTTCTCGTCTCTTTGGTCATCGAGCTTTTTCCGGAGCTTGTCGACGGATTGACCGAATGTATGGCCGACCCGTTGCAGGCGGGGCCTGCCCCCTTACCGGACACAGAGGCCTTGCGCGTGGTGCTGGAGGCGGATTTCGACTGGGCGCTGGATGTGAATTACCTAGCACCGGAACAGTGCAGGCAGTTCTGGTATGTCAGTGCAGCCAAACAAGAACCCCGCTTGGGCAACCGGTTCGAGGAAGCGGGAGCGGATCTGGAAAGCCCACTGGATATTGCGCGGCGCATCAAATCATTGCATGCCGATCTGCCCGCCGCCTCAATGGATGTGTGTTCGTTTTTGCACCAGCATCCTGACCATATGCTGGCAGTCACCCGGGTGTGTTTGGCCAATCAGCACCCTTATGCCGAAATTCGCGATAACCTGATCGCGGAGACCTGCCTGCCGATTGACATGCTGCGGTGCAAGCTCTCGTTTTTCGGTGCGTCGAAATTTGACCCGAAATCGGACCGCTGGACCCGGATCACCCTCTGCCAGGGCGCGCCGCTTGCGGATGAGCTGGATACCGGCGCAGACGATTGGTGGTTGCCGGTCTTTGGGCAATGAGCTGGTCACAGGCCGAAATCAGCGCTTTGGCGACCAAGGCAGCACGTGGCGCGGGGGCACCTCCGGAGCAGGCGGTCCGATTTGGTCAGGCGGCGGCGGCTCATCTGGCGCAGGGGCGTGCGGCGTCAGAGATTGATCAAGCCTTGCGCGCGTTGCCCGAAGGCCCGATCCTGCGGTTTGGACGGGACATCGACCGTGTGAAGATGGCCGCGCTGGCGATAGCGGACACCTGCGTTGATGTGCGTGTCGATGACTGCGCGGCGCTTTTCGACAGTTACTTGAGCGCCTTACCGTTTGAGGTGAAGACCACGGCCATTGAACCAGATCACACCCGCGTTGTAACGGGTAATGATCGGGGCGCAGCTTGCAAACCCGTTGGGCGGATATCGGGATGCGACAGGTTGATCGCGCGGATGTCCGATTTGGCCGCGCGCACATTTGTCCCTGAAAGCGATGCCTCACGGCGGGCGGGTGCAGGCGCCGGTCTTACCGACAACGACTAAGTGCCGAGCAGTTGAGTTCACCTTACCCGCTGGGAAAGGGCGCATCCGGGTAGACAACATGCGCCAGGTAGAGACCTTGGGGCGGGCATACCGGGCCGCAGGCGGTACGCGTTCTTTGCGCCAGAGCCTCAGCCACGCGATCCGGCGACCACGCGCCGGTACCGACACGTTCCAGCGTGCCGACAAAACTCCGCACCTGGTTGTGTAAAAATGAGCGCGCCCGCACATCGAAATGCATCTCTCTGCCATGCGGGGTATCGACCTGGGTCACAGTCAATTTGTCCAGCGTTTTCATTGCGCTGTCGGCCTGACAGATGGTCGAGCGGAAAGTTGTGAAGTCATGATGGCCGATCAAGTGGTTCGCTGCCCTTTGCATGACGTCGGTATCCAGCTCATGTTTGACCTGCCACACCAGACCTTCCTGATGCGTGGCCGGTGCGCGCCGCATCAGGATGCGAAACAGATACTGCCTTTGGCTTGCGGAAAAGCGTGCATGCCATTCGTCCGCGACCCGCGCGCAGTCGACAATGGCAACGGGAGCGGGTTTGAGATGGTAGTTCAACGCCTCGGAGAGACGGAAAGGCGCCCAGTCGGCTTCCATGTCGCAATGTGCCACTTGGGCCAAGGCATGCACACCGGCATCGGTCCGGCCTGCTGCGGCAATCTTGTGGGCGCGCGGTTCCAGCCGGGCCAGGGCGGCCTCGATGGCGCCCTGGACCGTCACTTGGTCTGTCTGGCGTTGCCACCCCGCGAAGGGTGCCCCGTGGTATTCGATTCTCAAAGCGTAGCGCGGCATGGCGCAGCCCCTAGCCTGTGGCGAACATTGCGTCAAATGTCTTTCTTCGCTCTGGCATGGCCGTGCAGCAAGCCTTATGTAGCGGACAACAAAACCTTAGGGACAGCCAGATTTTGGTTATTGCGTCACTCGCAGATACAGTTCTGCGCCAGATTGAAACCGTGCAAGACACCGTCAACGAAGCTTTTTTCGAGCCGGTGATCCGCGTTGGCGTGACCGGTCTCGCGCGCTCCGGAAAGACGGTGTTCATTACCTCGCTGGTGGCCAACATGATGGATCGCGGGCGCATGCCGCATCTGGTTGCGGCCGCCGAGGGGCGGATTGAAGCCGCGTTCCTGCAACCACAGCCTAATGACACGGTTCCCCGTTTCGATTTCGAAAGCCACTTGTCGCATCTTACCGCCCGCGCACCGCAGTGGCCCGACAGCACGCGCGCGGTCTCTGAGTTGCGCCTGTCGCTTCGGGTTCGGGGTGCAGGATTGCTTGCTGGGTTGCAGGGGCCGCGCACGATCCACGTGGATATCGTGGACTACCCCGGCGAATGGTTGCTGGACCTTGCGTTGCTGGACAAAACCTACGCTGAATGGTCCCGCGAGACATTGGCGCGATTGCAAGGTCGTGCAGAGGCCGGGCAGTTCGCAGAAATTGCCGCGCAAACTGACCCTGCAAAGACCCTGAATGAACCAACCGCCAAAGCGCTGGCTGAGGCTTTCACAGGCTACCTTCAAGCGGCCCGAAACGCTGGATATTATGATTGCACGCCGGGGCGGTTCTTGCTGCCAGGCGATCTGGCGGGGTCGCCGGTTCTGACTTTTGCGCCTTTACCGGGCGAAGGCACTGGGCCACGCGGATCGCTACTGCGTGAGATGAACCGCCGGTATGAGGCGTACAAACGGCAGGTCGTGCGCCCGTTTTTCTACGACCACTTTGCGCGCATCGATCGTCAGGTGGTGCTGGTTGATGCGCTGGGGGCGATCCACAAGGGTCCGCGTGCGGTGGAAGACATGCGTGGCGCCATGACGGATATTCTGGGCGCCTTTCGACCCGGCCGCAACGCGTTCCTGACGCAGTTGTTTCAGGGCAAACGGGTTGAGAAAATTCTGTTCGCAGCCACCAAGGCCGACCATTTGCACCACAAACAGCATGGGCGTCTGAGCGCGATCATGGAAGCTTTGGTGCGGGGTGCTACGGATCGTGCGCGGTTTGCCGGTGCCGAAACATCATCTTTGGTGATTGCCGCACTGCGCGCGACTACCGAAGACACCATGACCCATAAGGGTGGCGACTTGGATGTGGTGCGGGGCACCCTACTGGACACGGGCAAACAGGCGGCGTTTTTCCCCGGTGAATTGCCCGAAGATCCTAACCACTTGTTAACACCCGCGCGCGAAGGCGCCGAGAGCTGGCTGGATCAGGATTACCGTGTGATGAATTTCGCACCACAGCCACTTACTTTGCGCCCCGGCGATGGTCCGCCGCATATCCGGCTTGATAAGGCAGCCCAATTCCTTTTAGGGGATAGGCTATGACCACGATTGCGATAACCTCCGCGCGAATTCTTGATGCAGGCAAGGTCGGCGACATTCTGTCTGCGTCCAATGATTTGATGCCCTGGTTACCGCGATTGCACTCAGCGGCTGAAGAAATCATGTATGCCGAGGAGATGATCAAGGCCGGCTGGATCCGGTTGGCGCGGGCGGATGACAAGATTGTTGGCTTCATTGCGCGGTGGGAAAACGATATTCATGCCTTATATGTCTTGCCGGACTGGCAAGATCAGGGCATCGGCACGGCCTTGGTGGAAGATGCCAAGTCGGAATGCGAAACACTTGTGCTGTGGAGCTATCAGGCAAACACGAGTGCAACGCGGTTTTACGGTTTGCGTGGTTTTGTCGAGATGGAGCGCACCGATGGCAGCGAAAACGACGTCGGGCTGCCGGACATCAGGTTTGAGTGGAACAGGCAAAAGCAGCTTCAGAGCAAATGGCAAATACCGACCCGGTACTGATCGATCTGGAAAATGACCCACCTGCCGCTTCGGTTGCGGATGCGGCACCCGTTCCAGATATAGATACCGCTTTGCCCAGCGGACTGGCGATGCAGATGGCCGCCGGTCTGGCGGCGCGCAAACCCTCGCGTTTGGTGCGTTGGTTCTGGTCGCTGGCATTGGCTCTCGTCGGTGCATTTGCCTCCATTGCGCTATGGGATTTTTTGACCGGCTTGATGCTGCGCAACCCGATTCTAGGTTGGGGTGTGACCGGGCTCACGGTTGCATTCTTTGCCGTGCTATTGGTCATTTGCCTGCGTGAAATCGCGGCCTTGGGGCGCTTGGGGCGGTTGGACGGGTTGCGCCAGGCGGCGGATACGGCAATTGCAGAGGGCGATCTCGGCGCCGCGCGGCGTGTCACGAAACGGCTTTTGAGTTTGTATCAGGGCAGGGAAGACACGCGCTGGGGGCGAGATCGGTTTGCGCATTTGCAAGACGATCAGATGGATGCGCCCGGCCTCATCGCACTGGCGGACCATGAAATTCTGGGCCCTCTGGATGTCGCGGCCTCGCGAGAAGTTGAAGCCGGAGCCCGACAGGTGGCAACCGTGACGGCGCTGGTACCTTTGGCGCTGGCGGATGTCGCTGCGGCGCTGACCGCCAACCTGCGGATGATCCGGCGGATTGCCGAGGTCTATGGCGGGCGGTCCGGAGTGCTGGGCGGATGGCGTCTGACCCGGGCGGTGATGGCGCATCTGGTCGCGACCGGCGCGGTCGCCGTGGGCGATGATCTTTTGGAGCCGGTTCTGGGCGGATCAATCCTGGGGAAACTGTCCCGGAGGTTTGGCGAGGGTCTTGTCAATGGCGCCTTGACCGCGCGCGTGGGTGTCGCCGCGATGGAGGTCTGTCGGCCCTTGCCTTTTGCGGCTGGAAAAAAGCCGAAAACGCGCGATATCATTAAGAGGAGCCTTGGCGGATTGTTTTCTGCATCGTCAAAATCCTGAACGCATCGTGACCATGCTTCGGCATCAGGAGAATTTGGAATGGAAAACTTTGCCGCCGATCTGTCCACAATGATCCGCCGACCTCTGGAAGCGGATCACATCGCGGCACTGCGCAAACGTGGCAAGGTTTTCGAATTCGAGACCGGTGAGATTGTTCAGGAACCGGGGCGCGACATCGCCCTGTTTCATTTTGTTTTGTCCGGCGAGTTGGAATTTTTTGATCCGAAAACTTTCAAAGGCGTTGGCGGGGCGACACTGCGCGCCGGACAGTTCTTTGGCGATTTACAGTTCTTATCGGGTGGCGTGGCGCTGGTGGGAGCAAGGGCGACCGAGAATAGTGAGGTGCTGTGCATTCCGCGCGGTGATGTTTTACAACTGATGTCGGATCTGCCGGAAATGAGCGACATCATTGTGACCGTATTGGCGGCCCGGCGCAGGCGTGCAGTTGAAGCATCAGATTCCGCTCTGACCCTGATCGGAACCGAGGTCAGCAGCGATATTCGACATGTGGCCAGCTTTGCAGCGCGCAATCGAATTCCCTATCGCGAGATTGAAATTACTTCCGATGAGGCACGGGCTCTGGCAGCGGACTGCGGGATCGAGAACGCGCATCCGGGTGTGATTTTCGGGCGGGATCTGAAGATCGATCCACCGACACCGCGCGGTGTCGCGCGGGCGTTGGGGTTGCATCTGGAGATGTCGCAGAACTGTACTTTCGATGTTTTGATCGTGGGTGGCGGCCCGGCCGGTGTGGCGGCAGCGGTCTATGCCGGGGCTGAAGGCCTTAAAGCGTTGGTGCTCGAAGACATGGCAATCGGCGGGCAGGCGGGCACGTCGAGCCGGATCGAAAACTACATGGGTTTTCCAACTGGCATTTCCGGGGGCGATCTGGTTGGGCGCGGGGAGGTGCAGGCGATGAAGTTCGGCACACGGTTTTCAGTGCCGCGCCGCGCCGTGACACTGCGACAGTGTCCGGAGAAGTGGTTTCATGCGACGCTGGATGATGGTCAGGAGGTGAATGCCAGAGCTTTGATCGTTGCAACCGGAGTGCAGTATCGCAAATTGCCGCTTGAGGGCTTGGAGCGATTTGAGAACGCAGGCATCTACTATTCAGCCACAGAATTGGAAGCGCGCTATTGCCGCAACAGGGAGGTCGCCGTGATTGGCGGCGGTAACTCCGCTGGGCAGGCAGCGATGTTTCTGGCCCGCACTACGCGACATGTGCATGTTCTGATCCGCGGTGACACGCTGGCCGCGTCCATGTCGGACTATTTGTTGCAACGGTTGAATGCGCACCCGCGCATCACCATCCACACGCGGACCCAAGTGCAGGGACTGCATGGGGATAAGACACTTGAGAAGATCACCATTTACGACGGTGCATCTGGACAGAATTGGGATTTGCGCACAGGTGCGCTGTTTGTGATGGTCGGCGCTGCGCCCAATACGACGTGGCTGTCTGGCGTAGTGGCACTGGACGCGAAGGGTTTTGTTTTGACGGGCGCGGATGTCGAAGCCGGCTCGCAATTTGAAACCTCCTGTCCAGGTATTTTTGCCGTGGGTGATGTGCGCGCGGGCTCGGTGAAACGTGTGGCTTCTGCAGTGGGCGAGGGATCCGTCGTGATGTCTGCGGTCTGGGCGCATGTGAACGGATGACTTGCTGCAACGGTGACCTGAAAACCCACCCGCAGGTGGGTTTGTCCCGGCCTCGCGTCTTGGGTCTTGTTCGTGTCCGCCTGTCTGCCTATAAGACGCGCATGACAAGCCTTTGCGCGATTATCATACGAATTACATCCCCGGCGCTCTGACCGTTGAGACGCCGGGCCAAGGTGTTTGAGCCGCTCGCACCGACCGCTTTTCCATATCCACGCTCCATCCGAAGGACGCCCACCATGTGCGCCGACACGACCGACACCACCGAAAAACTTGACTACAAATCAACGCTGAACCTGCCAAAGACGGATTTCCCGATGCGCGCCGGCCTGCCCAAGCGCGAGCCCAATTGGCTAACGCGTTGGGAAGACATGGGCATCTACGACCGGTTGCGTGAAAAGACGGGGCGTACGCCTTTCACGCTGCATGACGGTCCGCCCTATGCCAACGGGCATTTGCACATCGGTCACGCGCTGAACAAAACCATCAAGGACATCATCGTGCGCAGCCATCAGATGATGGGATTTGATGCGCGCTACATCCCGGGTTGGGATTGCCACGGTCTGCCGATCGAATGGAAGATCGAGGAGCAATATCGCAAGAAGGGGCGCGACAAGGACGACGTGCCGATCAATGATTTCCGCGCGGAGTGTCGCAAGTTTGCAGCCGGGTGGGTGGACATCCAACGCGAGGAATTCAAGCGCCTTGGCATCACCGGTAATTGGGCCGATCCCTATCTGACGATGGATTTCCATGCCGAGCGGGTGATCGCCGAGGAATTCATGAAATTCCTGATGAATGGCACGCTCTATCAGGGCTCCAAACCGGTGATGTGGTCACCGGTGGAAGAAACCGCGCTGGCTGAGGCGGAAGTGGAGTACCACGATAAGGAAAGTTTCACGGTTTGGGTAAAGTTCCAGGTTGTGGGTACTGGGGACAGGACCCTCGATGATGCCTATGTGGTGATCTGGACCACGACGCCCTGGACCCTGCCGTCAAACAAGGCGGTGGTTTATGGCGAAAACATTTCTTACGGGCTTTACGAGATTACGGGCCGCCCGGAAGAATGCTGGGTCACCATCGGGGACCGCTATATTCTGGCCGATAATCTGGCTGAGGATGTTCTGGGACGCGCCCGTCTTGAAGAAGGTATGTATCGTCGCCTGTGCGCTATCACCAACGAAGATCTGGCCAAAATCCAACTCAGCCACCCCTTGTCGGGTGTTGAAGATGCGCAGGGCGAATGGGATGACATTCGCGATTTCCGTGCCGCAGATTTTGTGACCGACACCGAAGGCACGGGCTTTGTGCATTGTGCGCCTTCCCACGGGATGGAGGAATACGAGCTTTATCGCGATCTGGGGATGCTGCAACAGGTCATCACTTACAACGTGATGAATGATGGGCGTTTTCGCGATGATCTGCCGCTCTTTGGGGGGACGGCGATCCTGAAGCCGAACGGCAAAGAAGGCAACGCCAACGCGGCGGTGATCAACAAACTGGCCGAAGTCGGCGGTTTGCTGGCGCGCGGCAAGATCAAGCACAGCTATCCGCATTCCTGGCGCTCCAAAGCACCAGTGATCTATCGCAACACGCCGCAGTGGTTTGCCGCGATTGATAAATCCGTGGGGGATGGGCTGGATACCCATGGCACAACGATCCGCGAACGCGCCTTGACCGAAATCGACAATGTGAACTGGACGCCGAAATCTGGTCGCAACCGGCTGCATTCCATGATGGAGGCGCGCCCGGATTGGGTGTTGTCGCGGCAACGGGCCTGGGGTGTGCCGCTGACGTGTTTCACCAAAAAGGGTGTGTTGCCCACAGCAGATGACTTTTTGTTGCGCAACCCGGAGGTGAACCAGCGGATTGTCGAGGTCTTTGAAGCTGAAGGCGCGGATGCCTGGTATGAAGACGGGGCCAAGGCGCGGTTCCTGGACGGTATCGTGAACCCGGATGACTATGATCAGGTCACCGATATTCTCGATGTTTGGTTTGATTCAGGTTCGACCCATGCGTTTACTCTGCGTGACCGGGCAGATGGGTCCGAGGACGGCATTGCAGATGTTTACATGGAAGGCACAGACCAGCACCGCGGCTGGTTCCATTCTTCGCTGTTGCAGTCCGTGGGTACCACCGGGCGGGCGCCTTACCGCAACGTGGTGACGCATGGGTTTACGCTCGATGAGAAGGGCATGAAGATGTCCAAGTCCTTGGGCAATACCATCGTGCCAGAGAAAGTAGTGCAGCAATATGGCGCGGATATCCTGCGCCTTTGGGTGGCGCAAACCGACTACACACTGGACCAGCGGATTGGCGCGGAAATCCTCAAAGGGGTATCCGACAGTTACCGCCGTCTGCGCAATACAATGCGTTACATGCTGGGTTCTCTGAGCGATTTCAGTGAGGCTGACCGGGTTGATCCTGCGGATATGCCAGAGTTGGAGCGTTGGGTGCTGCACCGTCTGGCGGAACTGGATCAAACCGTGCGGGACGGTTACGCGAAGTTTGATTTCCAGGGGGTTTTCCAGGCGGTCTTTACCTTTGCCACCGTGGATTTGTCGGCCTTTTATTTCGATGTACGCAAGGACGTGCTCTATTGCGATGGGGACACGCCGGAGCGTCGCGCCGCCCGGACGGTGCTGGATCTGTTATTCCACCGGCTGACCGGCTGGCTGGCGCCGATCCTGGTTTTCACCATGGAAGAGGTCTGGCTGCAGCGGTTCCCGGATGAGAAGAGTTCGGTACACCTGACGGATTTCCCAGACACGCCCGACGCGTGGCGCGACCCGGATCTGGCAGCGAAATGGGCGAAAGTGCGCAGTGTCCGGCGCGTGGTCACGGCTGCCTTGGAGGTGGAGCGGACCAACAAGGTCATTGGCGCCTCCCTAGAGGCCGCGCCTTTGGTCTATGTCTCTGACGCGGAGGTGCGTGATGCTCTGGAAAGCCTGCCTTTTGCAGACATTTGCATCACATCGCAGATTGCGGTCAGTGCTGATGCGCCATCCCAGGATGCCTTCACGCTGCCGGATATCGCAGGCGTTGCCGTTCGTTTTGCAAAAGCCGAAGGCGAGAAATGTGCACGCTGCTGGAAGGTCTTGCCGGATGTCGGCCAGCATGATCACCCCGGCGTCTGTGCACGGTGCAACAGCGCAATCGGTTAAACGATAGTGGGAAGGCGGCTCGGGCGGCCTTCCCCCTGTCTGCCTCAGGCGATGCCGTCGATTTGGTTTTGGCAATCGGTGGCGTCAAACCACCCCAATGAGGCGGATATCAGCATGATTTCCGTAAGGTCCAACGCTTTCCAACCCGGTACTGTGACTGGATTTTTCGTGTCCACATGGGGACCGTTCAGCGTCCAGAGATAGACCACGTGGTCACCATTGTCCCGGATGCCTTCAGATCGGGAAACTCGGCTTAAAAACCGGCGGTCCTATCTGTCAGTGCTTGGGTGCCTTTACGGAGATCGCGGCGGTTGATCACGACTTGAACGTTCTGTTCGAAATGGGTGGCTAATGCAACCGGATCGCAGGAATTCCAGGCGGACGTGTCGTCAGCTGCTTTGTGTTTAAGCGCCACAATCATGATCCTTTGAAAAAGAGATTTGGGGCGAATGTGGGTAGTCTGCCGCTTTTCCGGAAAATTTCCCAACGAATTTGCGAGGCACGTCGACGGCCCCGGAAAGGCGCAAAAACCGGGTTGTTCACAGCGCGGTGTTGAGAGAGGATCAACAGATGCAAGAAGCAACGGTTCATACGCAATTCGGATCGCTGACGATCCGGGAAGAGGACGAGGCGATAACGCAGTTGCGTTGGGGTAAATCTCTGCGCAACGATGATACGGCATTGCTGAAGGAGGCCGTGCGGCAGGTCGCAGAATACGACGCGGGCACGAGAGAGCAGTTTGACATTCCCATCCGGGTCCAAGGCAGTGCTTTTCAGCGGGATGTCTGTGATGCAATCTCGGCAATTGCCTTTGGTGATACCTGCACCTATGGCGACATTGCCAAAGCGCTGGCGGTGCCTGCACAAGCTGTGGGTCAGGCCTGTGGCGGCAATCCGATCCCGATCATTATCCCCTGTCACCGTGTCATGGGGGCCAAGGGGCTAACCGGATTTTCCGGCGCGGGTGGCGTGGAGACCAAGGTTGCCCTGTTGCGCCATGAAAAAGCGGCGGGGCTGCTTATTTAGGCGCCATGTGGGTTGAGCGCGGCCAGTCGCGGCATTTGTTGCCGGTGATACCGGGGTGCCGTAAGCTGAGTTTAACACAGACTCTATTCGGGTAAGTGCTCTGTTGCGCTCGGAAACAGCTGTTGTGCGATGCCGGCAAAAACGAGGTATAGCGAGGTCACGACCAGCCCCCAATGCGCCCAGCTTTGCGGATGGAAATCGACCCACGCGGCCCAGCCTGCGAAAAATGTCCAGGCCAAGGCCATGGGCAACGTGATTTTGCGCCATCGTTCCGTGCGTACCGGGTGGACGAATTTTAACGGCACAAACATGGCAATCGCCAGCACTGTGACCAAAGTCAGAGACACCCAGAAGTTTGGCTCAAGCGCGAAGATCACCAAGACAAGCATGTTCCAGCATCCGGGAAAACCTGAAAATGAATTATCCTTTGTTTTCATGCGTGTATCTGCGAAGTACAAGGATGATGTAAAGGTGATGATAATGATCGCAAACCAGCCGGTCCAGCCGTCCATCAAGCCGGATTTGAACAGCGCGAATGCTGGAATGAAAACATAAGTCAGGTAGTCGATGATCAGATCTAACAACACGCCATCGAATTCAGGTGCGTTTTGTTTGACGTGGTAATGGCGGGCGAGGGGGCCGTCGATTCCATCAACGAAAAAAGCCACAACCAGCCAAAGGAACATCAGATCCCATTTGGCCTCTACAGCAGCGAGCATTGCCAGCATCGCAAAAACTGCACCTGTGGCCGTAAAAAGATGCACGCAAAGTGCGCGTAGTCGAAGTGTCATTAGGCGTTTTTGCCGCATGCGTGCGGGGGATGCAAAAAGAAAAGACCCGACGCGGTGGACGTCGGGCCATTCTGTCGCAGGTATCGGATGCCGTTCAAGGCGTGACGCGCACGTCTTCGAGCGGATAGGCCAAATAATCCTGATCTGCCCAGGCTGAATGGCAATCATGGCAAAAGGCTTGTTTGAACTTCATCGGTTTGCCATTCGGTTGCAGGCCGCCATAGACCCAATCGTTTGTATCAGGGGCTTCGCCCGCGGCGACCTTTGTCATAATGAACAAGGGGCCTGGTCTTGCCATTTTCTTTTTCTTACTGAAAGACACACTCTCCTTTGCCAAAACTGACCCGACTGGCATTGTGACGCCTTCTTCTTCGAATTTAAGGTATTGTGGCGCAGCGATCTCATTGGCAAAGGTCAGCAGTGCGCGGTTACTGTGGGCACCCGCGATGGCTGCAGATGTCGCAGTGACTGTCCAATCTCGATAGGCCGTTCCAACAGGATCGCCGGTTTTTGCATAACCTTCTGCCATCGCGGCTTTTACGCAATCGTAGATAGCGTCAACCTCCGACTGTTCGAGGTCCAGAGGGCTTTCAACTGTATAGTCGCAGTCTGCCGCATGAGAGCTGGTTGAAAAAACGGAAATGCCAACGGCGGCAAGGAAAGTTGTAATGCGTGTCATGATCGTACCTCAGGTATTTAAGTGTGGCGGAATGCCGCAGTTGGCAGCGTTGCACATGTCCGCGCGCCGTTGAGGTAAACCTTCGCGCACAATTTGGTGAGCTGCTTCAGGCTTTAGGCTTTAGGGTGGGCACGGTCGTAGACTTCCATCAGTCTGGCGGTGTCCACTGCGGTATAAGCTTGTGTTGTCGACAAAGAGGCATGGCCCAGCAATTCCTGTATCGCACGCAAATCGCCGCCTGCTTCCAGAAGATGCGTAGCAAAACTATGGCGCAAGGCGTGAGGCGTTGCGCTGGCAGGCAAACCCAGTTGCATGCGGGCGCGGGCCATGACTTTTTGAATTGCGCCGGGACGCAAGGCCCCCCCGCGCACCGCCTTGAAGAGCGGCCCGGTTGCATCCAGTGGATGAGGGCAGGCGCGCAAGTATGCAGAGACAGACGCCTTTGCGGCCGGAATGACCGGGACAACCCGTTCTTTGCCGCCCTTGCCGGTGATCCGAAGCACATCTGGCAAAGGCGCATCTGCGCCTGTCAAACCTAACGCTTCGGAAATTCTCAACCCACAGCCCCACAGCAATGTAACGACCGCGACATCGCGCGCGGCGACCCAGGGTTTGTCCGACTGAAATTCGATGGCATCTATCAGGCTGCGCGCGGCATCTTCTGCCAAGGGTCGCGGCAGTTTTTTCTGGAATTTTGGCGCGCGTATGGAGAGGACGGCGGTGGGTTCAAAGCCCTCGCGCTCTGCCAACCAGCGATAGAAGGCTTTGACGGCAGAAAGTTTGCGCGCCATCGAGCGTGCCCCGATCCCGGAGCCGCGGGCTTGTGCCATCCATGCCCGCATGTCGGTCACCGTGAGACGCGACAAGGCCGCAAGCCCTTGTTGTTCGGCTTTGTACTCGGTGATAACCGCCAAAAATTCCGTAACGTCGCCCTGGTAGGCCGTAATCGTGTTTTCTGCAGCCCCACGTAGAGCACGTTGGTGACTGAGCCAAACCTCCAACGCGTCTCTCGCAGCGGGGCTGATCAGGCTCATGACAACCAGCGGCGTACCACCCGTTCAAAAGCGCCGGCGAAAAACAGCAAAAGGTCAGTGCCTTGATGCGGACCAAACACGGTCTCGTCGACAGCACCTAAAACCAGCATGCCGGGCAGCCTATTGGGTCCGAGATCGAGCATCAAACAGGCTTCGGATCGGATCTGCTCCGCCTTGACACCGTAAACAAGGCCAGACCCGCGCTGGATCTGGCGCAGGGTGATTTGCCGAGGTGCACCGTCTCGATTTTGCGCCAGATAGCTCGCAACGAACCCGGGATCCGCTACGGTCAGCCCATGGGTCAGGGGAATGATCTCACGTTCGGTCGTGCATTTTTCGGCCTCCAGCACCAACTTGGCCACATCCACCCGCAGAATGTCGGCGATCTCGCCGCCCAAATCTTCCAGAACGGTCTCGAAACTTGTCGGTTCCAACAGCCGCAAAATCGCACGGTGGATTTGCTGGGTGCCCGCCACGTTTTCGTAGGCAGCTGCGATCACTGAACGGTGCGTGTTTTCCAGACGGTCCAGACGGGTTTCCATCCGGTCCATCGCAATGCCGCGCAAGTCCACGATATTGGGCCCCATGGACCTTTCGTTTTCTGCAATCAACGCCTTCATGACGTCTGAATCGTCCAGAATGGCATCGGGTCGCGAAATAATCGCTGCGCGCACAGCGTCTTCTATTTTTGGTATGCTGCTCATGTTGTGCTCTTTTGTTTTTCTTAACGCTATCACAACGGCCGCATAAAATCTGCACCGAAAAGAGCACGATCATTCAGGATCAGCCAAGGTGTTGCCGATGGGTGCCAGCATCACAGGGACGCTGGCCAGCCTGGCAAGAATTGCTCTCAGAGGATGTTCTGACCCGTCTTGGCCCAGTCTGCCATGAATTGCTCCAAGCCTTTGTCGGTCAAAGGATGTGTGGCCAGTTTCTTGATCACTTCTGGCGGAGCGGTGATCACATCGGCGCCGATCAGGGCTGCGTCCTGCACATGGTTCACCGAGCGAATGGAGGCGGCCAGGATTTCGGTTTCAAAGGCGAAGTTATCATAGATGGTGCGGATGTCCTGGATCAAATCCATCCCGTCGAGGTTGATGTCATCCAGACGCCCGATGAAAGGGCTGATGAATGTTGCACCGGCCTTAGCGGCCAGAAGTGCCTGATTGGCAGAGAAACACAAGGTCACATTGACCATCTTTCCCTCGCCGGACAGCACCTTGCAGGCTTTGAGCCCGGCCCATGTCAGCGGCAGTTTCACGGTGATGTTTGATGCGATCTCGGCCAGTTTGCGCCCTTCGGCAATCATCGCATCTGCTTCGAGCGCCACAACCTCGGCACTGACAGGCCCCTCAACGATGTCGCAGATCTCTTTGGTTACCTCAAGAATATCGCGCCCGGACTTCAGGATCAGGGAAGGGTTCGTTGTCACCCCATCGACCATGCCCAGGTCATTGAGTTCGCGGATGGCTTGGGTATCGGCTGTATCAACAAAGAATTTCATTGTTGCTGTTCCTTTCGAATGACAATGTGAACGCTAACATGTTTGCCTCTTGCGCTTGGCTTTACCGCATGATCTGCGATGCTGAAACCCTGAAATGTCCTTGCCAGCCGGAGCATGCCTGTTGAGCTTGCCGCAATTCTACGATCATGGCGACCTGATTGGCGTGCTGACAACGCAACCTTTGGGCCGTGCGCTGGACTACCGCGCGCCTGAAGGCGGGTGCCACTTGGGCGCATTTGTCGAAGTGCCCTTGGGACCGCGCAAGGTTTTGGGCGTGGTTTGGGGCCCGGGGCAGGGTGATTATGATCTGTCCAAGATACGCGCTGTTTTGCGGGTACTCGACGTGGCGCCAATGCGTGCGGAACTGCGGGCTTTTCTGGAGCGGGCCGCCGCATACACGCTGACACCAATGCCTGCTATGTTGCGTTTGGCGACGCGTGCCCCGGGGTTGGGCGATCCGCCGTCGATGCGCAAGATCTATCGGCGGGGCCATGGCGAGCCAGAAAAGATGACGGCGGCGCGGGGCAAGGTGCTGGACGCGCTGAGCACCTATGGTGATTTGGCTTTTACGCTGAATGAGCTGGCTGAAATGGCAGGTGTGGGAACCTCTGTGGTCAAAGGCCTAGTGGCGCTGAATGTCGTGAAAGAAGAGAACAGCCCGCGTGATTTGCCCTTTCCGCGGCTTGATCCGGATCAACCGGGCAAGGCATTGACCCCGGATCAGGCGGCTGGGGCGGCGCAATTGGCCGAAGCTGTCGCCAGTGCACGTTATGGCACCACTCTGTTGCGGGGGGTCACAGGCTCCGGCAAAACCGAAGTCTATCTTGAAGCTGTGGCGGCGGCCCTGCGGGCGGGGCGGCAAGCTTTGGTCTTGCTGCCAGAGATCGCATTGACCGCAGAATTTCTGACGCGGGTTCAGGAACGGTTCGGCGCAAAGCCCGCAGAATGGCATTCCGGCGCGACCATGACCGAACGGCGCCGCATCTGGCGCATGGTGGGACAGGGCGATGCGCAATTGGTGATCGGCGCCCGGTCGGCGCTGTTTTTGCCGTTTCAGAACCTCGGGCTCATCGTTGTCGATGAAGAGCACGACACCTCCTACAAGCAGGAAGAAGGGGTTTTATACCACGCGCGCGACATGGCGGTGCTGCGAGCGTCGATCTGCGGGGCGCAGGTGGTTCTGGCCTCTGCGACACCCAGTCTGGAAAGCTGGGCCAATGCGGAGGCTGGCAAATACAACCGGTTGGAACTGACCTCGCGGTTTGGTCCGGCCGTCATGCCGGAGATGTGTGCCATCGACATGCGCGCCGAGACCTTGCCGTCTGACCGCTGGGTCTCCAAGCAATTGCAAGACGCGGTGACAGCGCGCCTGGACAAGGGGGAACAGGCGCTGCTCTTCATCAACCGGCGAGGCTATGCGCCGATTACGCTTTGCCGGGCCTGCGGCCACCAGATCGGCTGCGAGCACTGTGATGCCCGCATGGTGGAGCACCGGTTTCTCAAGCGACTTGTGTGCCATCAGTGTGGCGAGACAAAACCAATGCCGGATCAATGCCCGTCTTGCGAGATCGAAGGTCGGCTGGCAGCGGTAGGGCCCGGCGTCGAACGGCTAGGTGAAGAAGCAGCCCGTCTGTTTCCGGACGCACGGATCGCGACGCTCAGCTCGGACATGTATGGCACTGCGCGCGCGTTGAAGGCCGAAATAGAGGGCATTGCCGAGGGAGCCGCCGATGTCATCATCGGCACGCAGTTGGTGGCCAAAGGGCACAATTTCCCCAATCTGACACTGGTTGGGGTCATCGATGCCGATCTTGGCCTGCAAGGTTCGGACCTGCGCGCGGCAGAACGTACGTTTCAATTGATGCGCCAGGTCGCAGGCCGCGCCGGTCGCGCCGAAAAGCCCGGCACTGCGCTGATGCAGACCTACCAGCCGGAGCATCCGGTGATCCGCGCGATTCTGGCCGGAGATGAGGATCGATTCTGGTCCGCAGAAGCGCGGGAACGCGCAGCAGCGGGCGTGCCCCCCTATGGGCGTATGGCCGGGATTATCCTGAGCGGACCGGATGTGGCGCAGGTTTTTGATGCGGGCAATGCTTTGGCACGTCAGGATGCGCCTTTACGCTCTATTGGAGCACAGGTTTTTGGGCCTGCACCTGCGCCCATTGCTCGGGTGCGGGGCCGCCACCGGGTGCGTTTGCTGGTCAAGGCAGAGAAAACCGCACCGCTGCAAGTGGCGCTTGCCAAATGGGTGGCGCAACTGCGTCTCTCGGGCGATTTGCGGCTGGCGGTCGATATCGATCCGCAGAGTTTCTATTGACACGTATGCGTTGAAAAGCGGTTTCTGATAATCTCCTGAAAGGTATCGCCGGAAACATCGCCTTCCAATGCGCAGGGTATTTGTGCGCTTTTGCGCCTCGCCAAGGGGTCATAAAGAGCATATTGCAAAGCTATGGTCCAGTTTGTCACCTTGTCTCAAGCACATGAGCTGCCGGTTTTGCGGCGTCCGATCACCTTGCTGTTTGTGATGTCATTTGCGATGCCTATCGCCTTTTTCACCTGGTACGCGCTTTTGAATAACTTCACCAAGGAAGTTGCCGGTTTTGACGGTGCCGACATCGGGCTCCTGCACACCATTCGTGAAGTCCCGGGCTTTCTGGCCGTGGGTGTCATTGCCGTTATCATGATCATGAGGGAGCAGGTGCTGGGGCTTTGTTCATTGGTATTGCTGGGCCTGGCTACGGCCGTGACCGCTCAGTTTCCGGAACTTACAGGCATCCTGATCCTGACCTTCCTCAGTTCGGTTGGTTTCCACTATTATGAAACTGTCAATCAATCGTTGCAGCTGCAATGGCTGCCCAAGGACCGTGCACCACAAATACTGGGATGGCTGCTGGCCTCGGGTTCGGCGGCGACTTTCATTGTCTACTTCGTGATTATGATTTTGTGGGAACCTTTGGGTCTGACCTACAATATTGTGTTCATGACGGGCGGTGGTGTCACAGTTGCCATCGCAATATTTGCAATGCTGGCCTACCCGCAATTCGAAGCGCCCCATCCGCAAATCAAGAAAATGGTCCTGCGCAGGCGATATTGGCTCTATTATGCGCTGCAGTTCATGTCCGGTGCACGGCGGCAGATCTTCATGGTCTTTGCGGGCTTTATGATGGTCGAGAAATTCGGATTTCAAGTGCACGAAGTTGTGGGGCTGTATCTCATCAATCTGGTGATCAACATGGCCGTGGCCCCGTTTTTGGGGCATATCGTATCTCGCTTTGGCGAACGCAACGCGCTGGTTTTTGAATACGCCGGGTTGGTGTGTGTTTTTCTGGCCTATGGCGGGGTCTATTTCTACGATTGGAGATTCGAAGTCGCGGCGTTTCTCTACGTGATCGATCATATGTTTTTTGGTCTTGCATTGGCGATAAAAACTTACTTTCAGAAGATCGGCGATCCTGGAGATATTGCGCCCACGGCTGCCGTTGCCTTCACCATCAATCACATTGCAGCAGTGTTCTTGCCGGTATTGCTGGGCCTTTTGTGGCTTGTCTCGCCGGCGGCCGTATTCCTGATGGCGGCGGGCATGGCGGGCGTGTCGATGGCACTGGCAATGTTGATTCCGCGCCATCCTGAAAAAGGCAATGAAACCATTTTTGCGCGACCGGTGACGGCTGCGGCGGAATGAGCGATGCCCGCTTTCTGACCGGCTCAACCATGGGGCATGTCATACGGATGACTGCAACAGGGGCCATGGGGATCACCTTTGTGTTTCTGGTTGATGCCGCGAACCTGCTGTGGATTTCGCAACTGGGTGACGCGAAACTGGTGGCGGCGATCGGTTTTGCCTTTGCAATCCAGTTCTTTTCAGTTTCCTCCGGTGTGGGGCTGATGATCGCGACGACTGCGCTTGTGTCGCGCAGCATTGGGGCCGGGCGCCGGGACGCTGCGCGCGATCAAGCGGGCGCCGCAATTGTCATTGCTGCCGGATTTCAGGCTTGTGTCGCCGCGCTTGTGATCTTTTTCAGGCATGATCTGGTTAGCCTCGCCGGTGCATCGGGCGAAACGGCGGCCCTCGCGGCAAGGTACCTGGGATTTACCATGCCATCGCTGGTTTTCATGGCCGTTGGCATGATCGCGTCAGGTGTACTGCGGGCTGAGGGCCTCGGGGCGAAGTCCATGTATATCACGCTGCTGTCGGGCACGTTGTTGATGGTGATCGACCCGATCTTGATCCTTTGGCTCGAGCTTGGGCTGGATGGAGCAGCGATCGGTCTCGTTTGTTTTCGCATCGCCCTGATGGCGTTGGGCCTCTTTTTTGCAGCGTATCAGGAAAAACTCATCGCGTTGCCATCACGGGCCAGTGTCTTGCAGGTGTTGCGCCCGTTTTTGGCGGTGGCGTTGCCCGCCATTGCCACCCAGATGGCGACGCCGGCGGGCAACTACTTTCTGACCATTGTCATGGCGCCTTTCGGGGATGATGCAGTTGCCGCATGGGCTGTCGTGGGTCGCCTGACAGTGGTTGCCTTTGGCGGCATCTTCGCAATGTCCGGTGCGATTGGCGGCATCTTCGGGCAAAATTACGGAGCGGGGCAGTATGACCGGTTGCGCAGCACCTATCGCGACGCGTTGCTTTTTTGTCTGGCCTATACGTTGACCACATGGGGGGCACTGGTTTTGGCCGCCCCCTATGTCGTGGCGGCATTCGGGTTGACCGGGCAAGGCGCTGACGTTCTTTATGCCTTTTCAACAATCGGTGTCGCCGGGTTCATCTTTGTTGGCGCCTTGTTCGTCTCAAACGCCGCCTTCAATACGTTGGGCAAACCGGGGCGGTCGACATTGGTCAACTGGACGAAAGACGGGTTGTTGAGTTGGCCTGCAGCGGCACTCCTTGCAACGGTTTATGGCGCGCCCGGTGTGATTTATGGTCAAGCTGTCGCTGGTATGCTGGTCGGTTGTCTATCGGCGCTTTGGGGGTGGCGTTATGTTGCCAGTCTTCAACCAGCGGTTTCCGGCCCCCTTGACCTCCCTCCAGCGCGGCCCTACCCGAACCCAGATCGTTACCGGAGACGCTAATGCCGACGTTCACTGCGCTGACAACTCTGCCCGGAAAGGCTGCCGCTGAAACGCTCGGCGCGGCAATGGAACATCTGGACCCGGAACCGACCGGTGTCGGCGTCTTCGAAGTCGAAGACGGATCCGGCCTATGGGAAGTGGGCGGCTACTTTACTCAGCCACCGGATGACACGGCGCTCACTGTGTTGGCAACTGCAATGGGAGCAAAACCCTTTGTTGTGTCGGAATTGCCTGAAACCGATTGGGTCGCACATGTCCGCCGGGAGCTGGCGCCGGTGGAGGCAGGTCGTTTTTTTGTCTACGGCAGCCATGATGCGGACAAAGTGCCGCAAGTTTGCGAACCGTTGCTCATTGAGGCCGCAATGGCATTTGGAACCGGTCACCACGGGACCACGCTGGGGTGCCTGCGGGCGCTCGACAGGCTGGCCAATGCGGGTTTTGTCGGCCAAAACGTCGCGGATATCGGTTGCGGCACCGCTGTATTGGCAATGGCTGCCGCCCGCATCTGGCCAAATCCTGTGCTGGCGAGCGATATTGATCAGGTCGCTGTGGATGTCGCGACAAGCAATGTGTCTGCAAACGGCTTGCAAGGGCGCGTTCACTGCGTTGAAGCGGCGGGGTTTGATCATCCGGGCCTGTTAAATGCCAGCCCATTCGATCTTGTTTTTGCCAATATCCTCAAAGGCCCCTTGATCGCTTTGGCACCAGACATGGCGCATCACTTGAAGCCGGGAGGATACGCCATTTTGTCAGGCATCCTGAACGAACAGGCCAACGACGTCGTTGCAGTTTATGCACAATCTGGGATCAATCTTCATAATCGCGAAGAGATTGTTGACTGGACAACACTTACTTTAAGTAGAAATCTGCCTTAATTGCCCTGTTTTGGGGCACTTCGCCCAAATTAAATTGAAATTTACCCGTTTTTGAAGCAAATTACTTTTTGATCTGGCGGGGGCCTGATTGTCAGGAGAGTGTGGTGGTTGATTACGCTCAATTTGAAAAACGTGTCGCTTCCGTAAATACGAAGCATCAGAAACTGTCCCGCGGCTACACGGCAAAAATTGACGATACCGGGTTGATTCAGGTTGAACCCAAGCGCGAGCGGTCGTTCTACGGTTTGCGGATCATTGTGTTTATTGTCGCCGGCGTTTTGCTCGTGAAGTCGTTGATGATCTCATCTGTTGGGATTGCGACATATGAAAATCGTATACAGGAATTGTCTGCGGGCATGGCCGTCGAGCAGGCCGCCGCTTGGGTGATGCAACCCGATCGTTTGTCACGGTATGTGGCGGAAAATATCACGAAGTTGATACCTTGATTTAGTACGGATGGCGCCACGCGTTGTTCGGGTGTGTGAACGAACATCCTTTGTCGATGTTCAATAGTAAAAAACCGCTTCTTCGATGTCGAAGAAGCGGTTTTTCTTTTCTCGGAACGTCTTGCTTTGCAAGCTGTTCAAGGCTTATCGAATGATGTTGCTATCCGCGATCACGTCGATGTCGGAGCGGTGCAGGCCGATGTCTGCCAGTTCACGATCTGACAACGATGCCAATGCGTTACGTGTCACGCGGGAATCGTTCCATGCGATGACAGCTGCAATGGCTGTGCTGAGAAAACCGAAGAAACGGCTTACTGCAGATGCGGTGCCGTATGTGGTGCGGGATGTGTCGAAAGTAGTCATAAGTGCCGTCCTTTGTCTGAAGGTGAACCGATCATGTCGGTGTGTTGTAAGGGGCAGATAGGACCTGCTTAGTTTTTCAGCAAGGTGAGAATTTGCATGTTTGATATGCACGCCGTGCATGGATGAGTTTGTTGGTTAACGTACAGTAAATAAACAAAAAACAATACTTCATAGCTGTCGAAAACAGACTCCAAAATGACGTATTTTGACGATGGAGCGGTGCCTTGGTCGCTTGCAAGGCATTTGAGGACCCTGAAAGGAAACTCTTGGCGGATGTTCGCCTTTCGTGCTAGTGGATCAAAAAAGAAATAAATTGTCAGGGCAGGGCTTTTGATACGGGTTATTGGCATCGATCCAGGATTGCGCAACCTAGGTTGGGGCGTGGTTGATGTCTTGGGCAACCGACTCATACATGTGGCGAATGGCGCTTGTACATCAACCGGAGATGTCCTGAGTGAAAGGCTGTTGTCTTTGCACAACCAATTGTCTCTGATCTTTGCTGAGTTCAAACCGGAACAGGCAGCCGTGGAACAGACATTTGTCAACAAAGACGGAGCGGGTACGTTGAAATTGGGACAGGCGCGGGGCATCGCCATGCTGGTACCTGCTCAAGCTGGTCTGACGGTCGCTGAATACGCGCCCAATACAGTGAAAAAAACTGTCGTTGGTGTGGGCCACGCGGATAAGAACCAGGTCCTTCACATGGTGCAAATGCAACTGCCAGGTGCTGCGATCAAAGGACCCGATGCTGCCGACGCTTTGGCCATCGCCATTTGTCATGCGCACCATGGGCAGGCGAGCGGCCTGCAAGCGGCGGTTAGAAGAGCGCGGGCATGATTGGCAAAATCACCGGACGGGTCGACTACAAGGCCGCGGATCATCTGTTGATCGATGTGCGAGGTGTGGGGTATCTCGTTTATTGCTCTGATCGGACTATGGCGACGTTACCGGGCGTCGGCGAAACAGTCGCCCTTTTTACCGATCTCGTCGTGCGTGAAGACCTGCTGCAGCTTTTTGGTTTCACCACTCTTGCCGAGAAGGAATGGCACCGGCTGTTGACCTCAGTTCAAGGCGTCGGGGCCAAAGCCTCATTGGCCATTCTGGGGACTCTCGGGCCGGATGGTGTCAGCCGCGCTATCGCCTTGGGCGATTGGAACGCGGTAAAGGCGGCGAAGGGCGTCGGCCCAAAGATTGCGCAACGCGTGGTGCTGGACCTGAAAGACAAAGCACCAGGTGTCATGGCCATGGCGACCACTTTGGCAGAGGCGGAAGAGGGCGCGTCATCGCAGGTTTTGGAGACCCCGGTTGCGTCGCGCGCTGCGCCCGTTTCATCCTCGGCGCAGGCGGACGCATTGTCCGCCCTTGGCAACCTTGGCTATGGGCCAGGCGATGCGGCGGGTGCGGTGGCGCAGGCAGCGGGCGACATACCAGATGCCGACACCCCGGCACTTATCCGAGCCGCGTTGAAACTGTTGGCCCCGAAAGGCTAGGATGATGCAAGCCTTGCAGGACTTTACATGACAGACATCGACCCGACCGTGCGGCCAGAGCCCTTGCCAGAGGACCATGACCGCGCTTTGCGGCCGCAAATGCTGGACGAGTTCGTGGGGCAGGCTGACGTGCGCGCAAATCTAAGTGTTTTCATTCAATCGGCCCGCCAGCGCGGCGAAGCCATGGACCATACGCTTTTTCACGGTCCGCCCGGGTTGGGCAAAACCACGCTGGCGCAGATCATGGCGCGCGAGTTGGGCGTGAACTTTCGCATGACCAGTGGCCCGGTGCTCGCAAAGGCTGGTGATCTGGCGGCGATCCTGACCAACCTGGAACCCCGCGACGTCTTATTCATTGACGAAATCCACCGTCTCAATCCGGCTGTTGAGGAAGTTCTTTATCCGGCACTGGAGGACTTTGAGCTGGATTTGGTGATTGGCGAAGGTCCGGCGGCGCGCACGGTGCGCATTGAGCTGCAACCTTTCACGCTTGTGGGGGCCACAACGCGGATGGGTTTGCTGACGACACCATTGCGCGACCGGTTCGGCATTCCTACGCGTCTGCAGTTTTATACCGACGATGAGCTCTTTGTGATCGTCGATCGCAATGCGCGCAAACTCGGCGCCCCTGCGGACGAAGGTGGGGCGCGTGAAATAGCCCGTCGTGCGCGGGGCACCCCACGGATCGCGGGGCGATTGCTGCGACGTGTGGTGGATTTTGCCGTGGTAGAAGGCGATGGCCGTGTGACGCAGAAACTTGCCGATATGGCGTTGACCCGGCTGGGTGTTGATCTGCTGGGCCTGGATGGCGCGGACCGGCGCTATTTGCGACTGATGGCAGAAAATTACGCGGGCGGGCCTGTGGGGATTGAGACCTTGAGCGCGGCCTTGTCCGAAAGTCGGGACTCGCTGGAGGAAGTAATAGAACCCTTTCTGTTGCAGCAAGGATTGATCCAGCGCACACCGCGCGGTCGCATGCTGGCGCAAAAAGGATGGTCGCATTTGGGAATGCAACCGCCGAAAACGCAAACGGACCTGTTTGGCGGATGAGAGGTTGCGTGACCATACCGACGAAAGCGGCAAAGGTAGAAAGACACCATTCATGATAGACGCAGCCGCCATAGAAGCGCTCTTCACACGTGGAGATGGCAGTTTTTCCTTTGCCCGTTGGGGCAGGCCGATCGCACCGGTCGTTTTTGGGGTCACGGATGATACGCTAGCCGTAGTTAAGGGCGCGCTGGAGGCGATGATGGTCTTGTCCGGGCATCAAATGGCGGAAACGGACCCGGAACTCGGCAGCAACTTCATGGTGTTCTTTTTCCGCAATTGGGACGAGTTACCGGACGTGCCCGGTTTGGACCGGTTGATCCCCGATCTGGCCCCGCTGATCATCCGGTTGAAATCGGTAGACGCCAATCAATACCGTATTTTTCATTTTGACACGGACGGCGCGATCAAGGCCTGTTTTGTTTTTCTGAAGATGGACGAGGAACTGAGTGCGGTTCCGGCTGAAACGCTGGCGCTGAGCCAGATCGTGCAATCGGTTTTGCTTTGGTCAGATACGGCTTTTCGTGGTGCTTCGCCTTTGGCGGTGGCCGGTGAGAAAACTATTCTGCGCCCGGATGTTGCCGCGCTGATCCGTGCCGCTTATGACCCGGTGATGCCAGCAGTATCGCAAGACCCTAGCCATGCGTTACGCCTTGCCGCGCGGGTGGGGTTGGCACAATGATCGACTGCCAGGCTTTCGCGCAGGAGTGGGAGGCGGGATGGAACAGTCATGATCTGGATCGGATCGTGTCGCACTATGACGAGAATATCGTTTTTCGATCGCTTAAGGCGCGTGACTTGATGGGCACGGGTGTGATCCGTGGACGCACAGCACTGCGTGCCTATTGGGGTGCTGCGCTTGAGGCCCAGCCGGATCTCGCGTTTCGTGTGCAGGACGTGTTTGAGGGGCATAAGATGATGGTGATCAGCTACCTGAACCATCGCGATGTTCTGGCTGCCGAGACGCTGCATTTTGGTGCAGACGGGCTTGTGGCCGAAGCTGCGGCCTGTCACAGGCGACAGGTGATCTGATGCACCGCTTTCCGATCCGCGTCTATTACGAAGACACAGACATGGCGGGCATCGTCTACTATGCAAATTATCTGCGTTACATCGAACGGGCACGCAGCGATTGGGTGCGCGAGATCGGCATTGATCAACGGGCGATGAAGGCCCAAGGCACCGTGTTTGCCGTGCGTCGGGTCGAGGCGGATTACATACAGCCTGCGCATTTTGATGATGTGTTGTCTGTCGCGACCAGCCTTTGCAAACTGACTTCCGCACGCATGGTCATGGTGCAAAAATTGTGGCGCGATGATACTTTGTTGTTTGCCGCCGAGGTCGTGATTGTTTGCATTGGCGCGGACGGAAAACCCGTGAGATTGCCAGCAGAACTTCGCTCAATGCCAATTAGTGACCCTAGCTGACAGCATAGTGATAGCAATCTGCGTTGCACTTCGCTAGAATCGCCCTCAATTGAGGCCCGAGAAAATTCGGCCCATGGCGGTAAAAAGCAAAGAGCAGGCATCATGGAAGCAGAAACGCTGGCACTGGCGCATGAGATTGATTTCTCATTCTGGGGGCTGTTTGCCCGCGCGACACTGATTGTAAAACTGGTGATGATCATGCTGATCATCGCGTCATTCTGGTCTTGGTCGATCATCATAATGAAACTGATTGTGTACCGACGCACCCGTGCAGAAGCGGCGCAATTCGATGAAGCCTTTTGGTCCGGCAACCCTCTGGACGGGTTGTATGAGACCATTGGGCCTGCGCCCTCGGGCAGTTCGGAAAAGATCTTCGCCGCAGGTATGACCGAGTGGCGGCGGTCGCATCGAGACGATGGCGGGCTGATTGCCGGCGCGACTTCTCGGATCGACAGATCGATGGATGTCTCAATCAACAAGGAAGCGGACTATCTGCGCGGTGGTTTGACCGTTCTCGCCACGGTGGGGTCCTCTGCGCCCTTTATTGGCCTTTTCGGAACGGTTGTGGGCATCATGAATGCCTTTATCGAAATCGCGGAACAGCAAAACACCAATCTGGCCGTGGTCGCGCCTGGGATCGCCGAAGCTTTGTTGGCGACCGGTCTGGGCCTGTTGGCCGCGATCCCTGCGGTGATTTTCTACAACAAGCTCAGTGCTGATTGCGACAAGATCCTGTCGGGATACGAATCCTTTGCGGATGAGTTTGCCACTATTCTCAGCCGCCAGTTGGACGGTTGAGCCATGGGCGCAGGTGTTGTTCAAAAACCGGACGGAGGCGGCAACCGCCGCAGGCGTCGCGGTCGTGGCAAAGCGCAGCCCATGTCAGAAATCAACGTGACACCCTTTGTGGATGTGATGCTTGTTCTGCTGATTATCTTTATGGTTGCCGCGCCTTTGTTGACCGTGGGTGTGCCGGTTGAATTGCCCAAAACCGCGGCAGGTGCATTGCCTGCAGATCAGGAAGAGCCGCTGACAATCACCATCACTGCCGAGGGTGTTTTGCAAATTCAGACAACCGAAACCGAGCGTGATGAGTTGATCCCAAAACTGCGCGCCATTGCCGCGGAACGCACAAGTGATCAGGTTTTCTTGCGTGCAGATGGAGCGGTGCCTTATCTGCAGGTCATGGAAGTCATGGGTGCTTTGAACGCAGGCGGTTTTGCCAACATTGGTCTGGTGACAGACATCGGCGGGCCGACCCTCGATGGTGAGGATGCGTCGGCCAGCGGGACGGATCGGTAGGCCGGGGTGCATACCGGTCACTATATCTCGGGTGCAGGCCATATTGCCCTGATCGGCTGGCTAGTTTTTGGTGATGTGTTTGCCGCAGAGCCGTTGCCGTTCGAAACCACTTCCGTTTCGGTGGTGTCCAGTGCTGAATTCGCCGCCATGTCGACGGTGGGACAATCACCAGAATCCACAACCGAGGTTGCGCAACCGTTCAGCCCTGAACTTACAGCAGATGCGCCGGAGATTGCTGCGACGGACGATGCAACCACTGTGCAGACACCGCCGGAACAGGCAGAGGAACCTGAAGCGGAGGAGGCACCTGACGTATCGCAGTTGGCGCCGCCCCAAGCTGATGTGAGCGATCAGGCCCCTGTGCTCCCCGAACCTCCTGCAGATATCGAAGTCGCGGTGCCTCAAGTGAGCGACGCGCCAGTTCCGCAAGCCGTGGAGCGCGTGGCCCCTGAAGCCATAGCTCAACCCGTCCCGGAAGCGCTGCCGGATCCGATTCAACAGGACGCCGTGGCACCAGACGTTGCAGGTGAAACGCCGCAGGAGACGGCCGAGGCCACGGCGCCTGAGGCGGCAGCCACCCAAATCGTAACAGAGGCTGAAACGCCCAGCCGACGGATTACAACCTCGTTGCGACCCCCGGCACGCCCCCCTGCGCCTCGTGCAGAGGAAACACCGATCGAGACGGCCCAGTCAGAAGAGGTGGTCGAACCGGACGCGCCTGACGAGCAAACGCCCGTTGATGAAGCCAATGATGTGGATGACACCAGTGATGCAGTGGCATTGGCATTGGCAGAAGCTCTGGCAAGTGGGTCAAGCAAACCTGCGGCGCCGCGCGGCCCACCCCTGACGTCAGGCGAAAAGGAAAGCTTGCGTGTTGCCGTGTCGCGCTGTTGGAATGTGGGTTCCCTGTCTACCGATGCATTGACCACAACTGTGGTTGTGAGCCTGGCAATGACGCAGGACGGCAAACCGGTGAGCTCATCCATCCGCATGGCTTCCAGCTCTGGTGGGTCAGAACAGGCTGCGCGTCAGGCTTTTGAAGCGGCGCGCCGTGCGATCATCAGATGTGGCGCAAAGGGGTTCGATTTACCCGTGGAAAAGTATAGTCAGTGGCAGGATATTGAGATGACGTTCAATCCCGAAAGGATGCGTATCAAATGAGACTTCTGGGAATGATATTGGTCGCGGCTCTAGGTCTTGTCGCGTTTCCTGTGAGCTTTGCACAAGCCCAAAGCGACGGGCCTTTGCGTATTGAGATTACCGAAGGTGTGATCGAACCGTTGCCCTTTGCCCTACCTGTCTTTGAGGCTGAAACCGGTGAGGCGACCGGGCTGGCCGCGCAGATCAGCCAGATTGTATCGGATGACCTCATCGGCACGGGCCTCTTTCGTCAAATTCCGGGGCAGGCGTTTATCAGCAAAATCGACAGTTTTGCGGCACCCATCCAATATGCGGACTGGAAAGCGATCAATGCGCAGGCTTTGATCACGGGCGCAGTAGCCGTTCAGGGCGGGCAGCTGGCGGTCAAATTCCGCCTCTACGACGTATTTTCTGGCGCCGAAATGGGAAGCGGTTTGCAATTTACTGGTACCACTGATGGTTGGAGGCGCATGGCTCATAAAGTGGCCGATGCCGTTTACAGCCGAATTACTGGCGAAGGTGGATACTTTGACAGCCGCGTGGTTTATGTCTCTGAAACCGGCAGCAAAGATGCCCGCCAAAAGCGGTTGGCGATCATGGATTATGACGGGGCCAACGTGCAGTTTTTGACCGATAGCAGTGCCATCGTACTGGCTCCGCGTTTCTCGCCCAATGGTGACCGTGTGCTCTACACAAGCTATGCGACCGGGTTCCCGCGCATTTACGTTTTGGATGTGGGCTCCGTGCAGCAACGGGTACTTGAAAGCCAGGATGGTACGATGAGTTTCGCACCCCGATTTGCACCGAACGGGCAGACTATTGTCTTCTCTTTGAGCCAGGGCGGGAATACGGACATCTGGGCCATGAACATTGATGGCGGTGGCGCGAGCCGGCTCACTTCCGCACCTTCGATTGAAACCGCGCCCAGCTTTTCGCCAGATGGCAGCATGATCGTTTTCGAAAGCGACCGATCAGGGTCACAACAGCTTTACATTATGCCTGCTGGTGGTGGCGAGGCGCAGCGGATTTCTTTTGGTCCGGGGCGTTATGGTACGCCCGTATGGTCGCCACGTGGCGATTTAATCGCCTTCACCAAACAAAACGGCGGAAGGTTTCATATCGGCGTAATGCGTACTGATGGTGCGGAAGAACGTCTTTTAACGGCATCTTTTCTGGATGAAGGCCCCACTTGGGCTCCCAACGGCCGCGTGATCATGTTTACGCGTGAGACGCAAGGTGCAGGCGGTCGTTCCACACTGTATTCCGTTGATATCTCGGGGCGAAACCTGCGCCCCGTGCCCACACCGGATGGGGGGTCCGATCCTTCGTGGTCGCCGTTGCAGAAATGACGCCATGCGTGCCGTTTCCATGCGGTTTGAATTGTGGTAAAACACCAACAAAACAACGACGAAAATCTAGAATTCCAAAGGCAGAGAGCATGAACACAAAAGCAAAAATTCTTCTCCTTGTTGCAGGCTTGGCGCTTGCGGCTTGTACGGACCCAAGC
Source organism: Roseobacter sp. (assembly GCF_045106495.1). GTDB lineage: Bacteria > Pseudomonadota > Alphaproteobacteria > Rhodobacterales > Rhodobacteraceae > Roseobacter. The sequence goes on along the minus strand of NZ_JBGCEQ010000010.1, from coordinate 220,263 downwards.
CGTTTGGGCGGTGATGGGTCGGGCGGAGGTGTTGACGGCGCTGGAGGACCGATTGTCCCTGGTAGCGCAAACGATCCGACATCGGCGGCGTACTTTAATCAGGCCGTTGGAGACCGGGTGCTTTTCGCCGTCGATCAATCGACGCTGACTCAAGAGGGGCGCGTGGTTCTTGATGGTCAGGCGACCTGGTTGCTTACAAACACGGACTTCACCGCGATCATCGAGGGTCACGCAGACGAACAGGGCACGCGGGAGTACAACGTGGCGCTAGGTGCGCGACGCGCCAATGCGGCGCGCGAATACCTGATTTCAAGAGGTGTTGCCGGTACGCGTTTGCGTACTGTGAGCTATGGTAAAGAGCGTCCAATCGAGATTTGTTCAAACGAGGCCTGCTATGCCAAGAACCGCCGTGCGGTGACGGTCTTGGCCGGTGGCTTGACAGGGTAGCATCATGCGTTTTTTCGCACCTGCCATCGTTCTTGCCGCGCTCTTGCCTTTCGCGGCTTCAGCGCAGGATGATCAAACCCTGGCGGACATCCGTCAGGAGATGACCGTGCTTTATGTCGAAATCCAGAAGTTGCGGCGCGAGCTTTCGACGACAGGGGGACCGTCGGTAGATACATCTGGAGCGACTGTTTTGGACCGGATGAATGTGATCGAGGCTGAAATGCAGCGCTTGACGTCCAAGACGGAAGAGCTTGAATTCCGCATCAATCGCATCGTCGAAGATGGTACAAACCGTATCGGCGACTTGGAGTTTCGATTGGTCGAGCTTGAGGGTGGTGACATCGCCGCTCTGGGTCAGAACACGACTTTGGGTGGTGAGGCGGGTGAACCCACAGCAGCACCTGTGCCCGGTGCAGGCAGTGCCCCGGTAATCCCGGAAGGATCGACACAGTTGGCGGTCGGCGAAGAGGAAGACTTCAAAAAAGCGCAATCTGCCCTGTCAGAAGGCGATTTTCAGCGTGCGGCCGAACTGTTTTCGACCTTTAGCCAGACCTATCCCGGCGGCCCTCTTGCTGCAGGTGCAGATCTCGGGCGCGGCGAAGCGCTGGAAGGCCTCGGAGACACGCGTGAGGCGGCGCGCGCTTACCTCAGCAGTTTTAGCGTGGATCCTACGGGACCCGTTGCCCCGCAGTCCCTTTTTCGCCTGGGCCGATCGCTCGGAGGCTTGGGGCAAACGCAAGAGGCATGCATCACGTTGGGTGAGGTCGGCTTGCGTTTCCCATCCGATCCGGCGGCGCAACAGGCCCGCTCCGAGATGCAAACACTCGGTTGTGTATGATGTGGCGTCGCTAGACTTGGGCAGCATTTTGGCGGAACATCTGCTGCCGGGGCCGCCAGAAACTCTGGGCGTTGCCGTATCGGGCGGCAGCGACTCGGTGGCCCTACTTTTCATGCTTCACGAATTCTCGCAAATTCATGGTACACGCTTGCATGTGATCACGGTCGATCACGGTTTGCGTGCGGAGGCTGCAGAGGAAGCAGATTTTGTAGCGCATTTGTGCAAGGATCTCGATCTGTCTCACTGCATTGCACGATGGACTGATCGATCTTCACACGGCAACCTGCAAAACGAAGCACGGCTGGCCCGATATCGACTGATCTCGGACTGGGCGCTTGCGCAGGACATCCAGATGGTCGCCCTTGGGCATACGGCCGATGATCAGGCCGAAACGGTCTTGATGCGTTTGGCGCGCGGCGCGGGCGTCGAGGGACTGTCGGGGATGGCACCCCAACGCATGCAGAACGGTGTCACTTGGGTCCGGCCATTTTTGAATGTCCGGCGCAGAGATTTGCAGGAAAACCTAAGGCGACGTAACGTCACATGGTGTGAAGATCCCAGCAACGAAGACAACCGATTTGACCGGGTAAAAATCAGGCGGGCTCTGGAAGTCTTGGAGCCGCTGGGCATCAACACCACGGCGTTGGGGCAAGTTGCCTCCAACATGTCCTCTGCGCGCGAAGCACTGAGCTGGCAGACGGCGGCGGCGGCCAAGTCGGCGGCAACCGTCGAAAGTGGGGCCGTGCGTTTGGATTGGCAAAGTTACGAGAAATTACCGGATGAAATTGCCCGCCGCATACTTTTGGGCGCTCTTGGTTGGATCAGCGGTGCGGCATATGCGCCGCGTCGCAAAGCCGTTTTGGGGGCCATTTTTTCTTTAAAACAAGGCGTGAACGCGACTGTGGACGGCTGTCAGGTGGCGCGCACTAGAAATGCGGTTTGGGTCTTTCGAGAGTACAAGCCGGTAGAGGCGCACACCTGTGGGCTGAACGGTCTTTGGGATCGCCGCTGGCGAATGCACACCCGTTCAAAAGGGACCGCGACACATATCGGCGCGCTCGGCGCGGAAGGATTGCTGCAGGTGCCTGACTGGCGCAAAGTTGGCCTGCCGCGCGACGTGTTGTTGAGCATGCCGGCTGTGTGGAACGGTGCAGATCTCGTCGCTGCACCCCATGCTGGACATGAAAATGGATGGTGCGCGCGGTTGGAAGTAGGTAAAGAAGCTTTCTTTTCCGGGCTTTTATCGCATTGAACTCACCGGTACAGTGTCTATCTTAATCGGGTGGTGGTACCGTGACGGTGCGCACCACGCGCATTTTTGGGAGAATTTCGTTGGGCAATGCACGCAATATCGCCTTTTGGGTCGTTCTGTTCCTGTTGATCCTGGCACTGTTTAACCTGTTCAGTGGCCCAGGCAGCACGCTGCAAAGTCGCGAAATCAGCTATTCAGAATTTGTAAATGCCGTCGAGTCCGGTTCCGTGAGCAACGTGACGCTGGATGGCGAACAAGTACGTTTCCGTCAGGATGATGGTGTTGACTATGTCGCGATCAAACCGGAAGACGCCGAAATAACTGGGCTTTTGATCGACAACAACATTGCTGTCAGGGCGGAACAACAACAGCAATCCGGGTTTCAAACCTTTTTGATGTCTCTGTTGCCCTTCCTGCTGCTGATCGGCGTGTGGGTATATTTCATGAACCGTATGCAAGGGGGCGGCAAGGGCGGCGCCATGGGGTTTGGCAAATCCAAGGCCAAGATGCTGACCGAAAAGCATGGGCGCGTGACATTTGATGACGTCGCAGGAATCGATGAGGCCAAAGAGGAGCTCGAGGAGATTGTCGAATTTCTGCGTAATCCTCAGAAATTCAGCCGATTGGGCGGCAAAATTCCCAAAGGCGCCTTGCTTGAGGGCCCTCCCGGAACGGGTAAAACACTTTTGGCCCGCGCCATTGCTGGCGAAGCCGGTGTACCATTCTTCACGATCTCGGGGTCGGATTTTGTTGAAATGTTCGTTGGTGTGGGTGCATCGCGTGTGCGCGACATGTTCGAGCAGGCCAAGAAAAACGCGCCATGTATTGTTTTCATCGATGAAATTGATGCAGTTGGCCGTCATCGGGGAGCCGGATATGGCGGCGGCAACGACGAACGCGAGCAGACCCTAAACCAACTCTTGGTAGAGATGGATGGTTTCGAGGCCAATGAGGGCGTTATCATTATTGCGGCAACCAACCGCAAAGACGTGTTGGACCCTGCCTTGTTGCGCCCCGGTCGCTTTGACCGACAGGTCACCGTGGGCAACCCGGACATCAAGGGACGCGAGAAGATCCTGGGTGTTCACGCCCGCAAGACACCTCTGGGTCCTGATGTTGACCTGCGGATCATTGCGCGCGGCACGCCCGGCTTTTCTGGCGCTGATCTGGCCAACCTTGTGAATGAGGCCGCACTTGGCGCTGCGCGTGTCGGTCGCAGGTTTGTCACTATGATCGATTTCGAACAAGCCAAAGACAAGATCATGATGGGTGCAGAACGCCGCTCCATGGTGATGACGCCGGAACAAAAGGAAATGACCGCCTATCATGAAGCGGGCCATGCCTTGGTGGGAATGACGCTGCCAAAATGCGACCCAGTGTACAAGGCGACGATCATTCCGCGCGGCGGCGCCTTGGGAATGGTGATGAGCCTGCCGGAAATGGACCGTTTGAACATGTTCAAGGACGAATGCCATCAGCGTTTGGCTATGACAATGGCTGGCAAGGCGGCGGAGATCCACAAGTATGGTCCGGATTCTGTATCCAACGGACCTGCGGGAGACATCATGCAGGCTTCCGCGCTGGCCCGTGCGATGGTCTTGCAGTGGGGTATGTCCGACAAAGTCGGCAACATTGACTATTCCGAGGCGGCCCAGGGCTATCAAGGCGCCACAGCAGGATTTTCAGTGTCGGCCAATACCAAGGAAACCGTCGAGGAGGAAGTGCGTCGCTTCATTCAGGATGGCTACGACAGGGCACTCAAGATTATTGTCGAGCGCGAGACAGAGTTTGAACGTCTGGCACAGGGTTTGTTGGAGTACGAAACACTGACCGGTGACGAGATCAAACGGGTGATGGACGGTGAACCTCCCGTTCCGCCTGAGGATGAAGGAGACAAACCCGACAGCGGGTCGGCACCGAGCGTAACGGGCATCCCGAAGGCCAAGGCAAAGAGCAAAAAGACGCCACCCGCGGGCGGTGGTCTGGAGCCCGAACCTTCGGCATGATCACACCGGCAAGCTGGTGACATCACAAAAAGTCATGAGGCCCTGCTCCTGCAGGGCCTTTTCATTTTGTCGGAGCTTTGATCAGATTGGGACGTCGCCAGAACAGGAGTTCAAAAAATGCCCGCGCTTATGCCAACATCTTTTTGCGGTACCGTCACATGGTTGGGCCGTGTCATTGACAGTGACGCAACTTTGCGGGCCGAGACGCTTTCAGCGGCAGAGTTGAAGTTCACAGGCATCGATGGCGAATGCCATGGCGGTCTGACCCGTCCGGCCTGCGTGCGGACCAAAGCGCAATACCCGAAAGGCACCGAAATACGTAATGTGAGGCAACTCTCAGTTCTTTCGGTCGAAGAGCTGGCGCAGATCGCCGGCGAGATGGGTTTGAGCGAAATGGATCCGGCGTGGATAGGTGCGTCGTTGGTGATTGAGGGCATCCCTGATTTCAGCCACGTGCCACCTTCGTCGCGTCTGCAGTTTCAAAGCGGCGCCAGCATTGCCATCGACATGGAAAACCGACCCTGCATTTATCCCGGTCGTGAAATTGAAAAAGACCGCCCCGGTTTTGGACCGGCGTTCAAACCTGCAGCAAAGAACCGGCGCGGCGTAACGGCCTGGGTTGAACGGGAAGGGCCGGTGGCACAGGGGGATACAGTAACCTTGCACATTCCTGATCAGCCGATTTGGAAGCATTTTGAAGATGCGCGTACGTAACATTCGTTTCCGAAAAGAAACGATTAGACTGTTCTCCGCCGCAACATCATGCGGAAATGTCGGAATTGCTCTTCTGCCAACTTCAGCACGCTCGTATGCAGGACGCAGCAACATTGCCTTATACGGCACTTCATTGGGGACTGATTCATGGCTTACAAGACCGACATCGAAATTGCGCGAGAAGCGAGCAAGCAACCAATTCAAGAGATCGGTGCGAAACTGGGTATTTCCAGCGATGACCTGCTGCCCTACGGCCATGACAAGGCGAAGGTCAGCCAGAAGTTCATCAACTCTGTTCAAGGAAAAGAAGACGGCAAGCTGATCCTCGTAACAGCAATCAACCCGACGCCTGCCGGCGAAGGAAAAACAACAACGACTGTCGGCTTGGGTGATGGTCTCAACCGTATTGGCAAGAAAGCCGCCGTTTGTATACGCGAAGCCTCGCTTGGCCCGAACTTTGGCATGAAGGGCGGTGCCGCTGGCGGTGGCTATGCGCAGATCGTACCGATGGAAGAAATGAACCTGCATTTCACCGGCGATTTCCACGCCATCACTTCGGCACACTCGCTGCTTTCCGCGATGATCGACAACCACATCTACTGGGGGAATGCACTCGAGATCGATACACGCCGCGTGGTCTGGCGCCGCGTGGTCGACATGAACGACCGGGCGCTGCGTCAGATCACCGCGTCGCTGGGCGGCGTGGCCAATGGTTTCCCGCGCGAGGCAGGCTTCGACATCACAGTGGCCTCCGAGGTCATGGCGATCCTGTGCCTGTCGAAAGATCTGAACGACCTGCAAAAACGCCTGGGCGATATGATCGTGGCCTACCGCCGCGACAAAACCCCCGTCGATGCGCGCGATATCAAAGCAGATGGTGCGATGACTGTTCTGCTGAAAGATGCGATGCAACCGAACCTGGTGCAGACGCTGGAAAACAACCCGGCCTTTGTGCACGGTGGACCGTTTGCGAATATCGCGCATGGTTGCAATTCGGTGATTGCCACAACCACGGCGCTGAAACTGGCGGATTACGTGGTGACAGAGGCGGGCTTTGGCGCGGATCTTGGTGCAGAGAAATTCCTCAACATCAAATGCCGCAAAGCTGGCTTAACACCGTCCTGTGTTGTTGTTGTTGCCACGGTGCGGGCGATGAAAATGAATGGGGGCGTGGCGAAGGCCGACCTTGGTGCGGAAAACGTGGAAGCGGTGAAAAGCGGCTGTGCCAACCTCGGTCGTCATATCGAGAACGTAAAGTCCTTTGGCGTACCGGTTGTGGTTGCGATCAACCATTTTGTCACGGATACCGATGCCGAAGTACAGGCGGTCAAGGATTACGTGGCAAGCCAGGGATCCGAAGCGATTTTGTCGCGTCACTGGGAATTGGGCTCTGAAGGGTCTGCGGATCTGGCAACCAAGGTCGTTGAAACCATCGAAAAGGGAGAGGGCAATTTTGCGCCGATCTATCCTGATGAGATGAGCCTTGCCGATAAGATCAACACGATCGCCACCAAAATCTATCGTGCGGATGCCGCCGTGATGGATCAGAAAATCCTCAACCAGCTCAAGGATTGGGAAGATCAGGGGTATGGTAATCTGCCGGTCTGTATGGCCAAAACGCAGTATAGCTTTACCACCGACCCCAACGAGCGCGGCGCGCCAACAGGGTTTGATATCCCGGTACGTGAAGTGCGTCTGAGTGCGGGTGCCGGATTTGTGGTGGCGATCTGCGGTGAGATCATGACCATGCCCGGCCTACCGCGTGTTCCTTCAGCTGAAAACATCAAGCTGAACGCAGACGGAGATGTCGAAGGTCTCTTTTGATCAAAAGCCGTGACGATCAAGAGCGGGGGGCTTATATTGGGTTGCCCCCCGACCATGTACCCCGCAAGCTGAGCGTCATGACATTTAGGGAGACCATGATGACCAGATCAATTGCCGTATTGTTTGCGCTACTAATTGCCGGGGCTGTTGCTGCTCAAGAGCGATACGTAGGATATTACTACCCGGAGATTACCTCGGAAGAGGATTTTGATCGGGTGGTGCGCGCCAGTCAGGGCGCTGGCAAGGCAGTACGCATAGATTTCATAAACGTACTGACCACCGCCCAGCTGGATGCGCCCGAAAGTCCGCGGTTTGTGTTTTTCGGGAAAGGCGAGGGCGCCAATACATTGATACTGGTTGCATTGGACGACGAGGTATTCTCCACCCTGTACCGCGCGCGTGCGATCATGGCCCAGTTGACGGTTTCAGTCCGACAGGGCGGATTCTTTCGGCAAGAAGAGCTCGAATATGTCGCGACCTTTTACGATTTGCTGCAGTTGATGCAGTTTGACGAACTGGTGATCAGCGACGGTCACTCATGGTCCCACAAGGTGACCTTCAAACGACAATAGGAAGAAAATAGATGCCAGCCACGATCATCAACGGAAAAGCCTTTGCAGCAACAGTGCGCGGGCAAGTTGCAGAACATGTTACCCAACTCAAAGCCGACCATGGAATCACGCCCGGGCTGGCTGTGGTCTTGGTTGGCGAGGATCCGGCGAGCCAGGTCTATGTGCGCTCCAAAGGCAAGCAGACCATCGAGGTGGGCATGAAGTCGGTGGAGCACAAGCTGGATGCGGATACCTCCGAAGACGATTTGTTGGCGGTGATTGATCAGCTTAATACGGATCCTAAGATCCACGGCATTCTCGTGCAACTGCCGCTACCTAAGCACCTGGACGAAGATCTGGTGATCAACTCCATCGCGCCTGCAAAAGACGTGGATGGGTTTCATATTTCCAATGTGGGTCTTCTCGGAACGGGTCAGAAATCCATGGTACCTTGCACGCCGTTGGGCTGCCTGATGATGCTGCGCGATCATCACGGTAGCCTCTCGGGAATGGATGCGGTTGTGATCGGGCGTTCAAATATTGTCGGCAAACCGATGGCGCAGCTGTTGCTGGGCGATAGCTGTACCGTGACCATCGCGCACAGCCGCACAAAGGATTTGCCCGATGTGGTACGCCGCGCAGATATCGTCGTGGCGGCGGTCGGGCGACCCGAAATGGTGCCCGGCGACTGGATCAAACCGGGCGCGACGGTAATTGATGTGGGCATCAACCGATTGGACGCGCCGGAGAAAGGTGAGGGCAAAACGCGCCTCGTCGGCGATGTAGATTACGACAGCTGTGCTGCGGTCGCGGGAGCCATCACGCCGGTGCCGGGTGGCGTGGGTCCCATGACCATCGCCTGTTTGCTGGCCAATACCGTCACGGCCTGTTGCCGCGCCAATGGCTTGCCGGAACCGACGGGCCTGACAGCATAACACTCAAACCGGAACAGGCACCATTGTGCCAAGCAGGACCGCAACCAGGGTCTCTTCTCCGGCAGCAATGGCATGTACCTCAGCCGTTACCACGATCAGCCGCTTGCCGGGTTTGACCACCCGGCCGGTGGCACGCAGAAAATCGCCCTTAGCGGGGGCCAGAAGGTTGATCTTGATCTCTGCGGTCACGACTTCGCTGTCCAGCGGCAAGGTTGTCAAAGCTGCATAGCCCGCCGCGCTGTCACCAATCGAAAACGTCAACCCGGCATGGCCAAACCCTTGCTGCTGCAATGCACCAGGCAAAATCGGGGCGGTGATCACGGCTTGGGCCAGGTCGATGCTGTATAGCTTGGCACCCAGCGTACACATCATGCTTTGCGCAGCAAAACTCTCTTCGATCCGTGTTCGGTTGGCATTGTCCATGTGAAACCCCTATCGCGGCATGGGTACGCAAGTGGGCATGGGACCGGTCAGAATGGCAAGCGCTTTTGGCCCCATCAGTTGGTTTAAAACGTCGCTGTCGCTGCGCAGACCACCGGTATAGGTCCCATAGGCGGGCAGTATCAAACGTTGGTCATCGCACAAAAAAGCAGGTCGCGAGATCCGCCGTCTGCGAGTCTGGATCTCGGCTTTGGGATGATAATGCCCCGACACTTCCCCGGCGGGGTTGTCACTTGCAATATGACGGAACGACAGCGGGCCAACGGCCAGTTCACGCAGGTGCTCACCCCCAAATTCAATAGGACCGGGATCGTGATTGCCTTCAATCCAGATCCACCGGCGGCCTGCTTGCAATTGCGTGATCCACAAGCGTTCCTCTTCGGGAAGCGTGGCTGCGGCTTGCAGATCGTCAAAGCTGTCTCCAAGACAGACCACTGTGCGGGCCTTTGAGAGTTCCAGATCTGCCGCAAGACGTGCCAGAGTGTCGCGGGTTTCATAGGGTGGAAGGGACTGCCCCGTACGGCGCGCGACCCTTTCGGATTTTCCAAGATGCAGATCGGAGACGCAGAGCAGTTTTTCCTCAGGCCACCACAATGCGCCCGAGCCGAAAGCCTGGAGCGCCGCAGACGCGAAGGTGAAACCATACAAGTTCATGATTTGTTCATCGCGCATCTTTTGGAAGGTTGCAAGCGGTTCAAAGACACATTTGCGACTAGGTCGCAGTGCCGTGGCTTGCAGTGATGTTATCAAGACCTGCGGTTTCCATCAGCCTTGCGGCTTCTTCGGCCAACAATCTCTCCTCCGCGGCACCTTTGACCGGTACACGACCCATTTCCAGGAAAAGCGGTGCTGCCAGCGGTGTGACTCGTTCCAGCTTCAAATGGTCGATACGGCCCGAAATACGCTGCACCATTTCTTCGATTCGTCCAAAATCGATAAGCCCCCGGAGAGCTTCCTCTCGGGTGATGTCCAGCAAGAGATGATCGCGATCGTACTTGTGTAACGTGTCATATAGGATGTCCGAACTGAAGGTTGCTTGTCGTCCGGATTTGCGCGCAGAAGGCGTGTTTCGTTGAATGAGCCCGGCAATTGTGGCGCTGGCACGAAAGGTACGTTTCATGACCGCGTTTCCGGCAAGCCATGTGTCCAGCCCGACATGCAACGCATTCAGATCAAACAGCGGGGCAGGGTCCGAAAGCGCATCCAACCCCCAAATCAGTGTTGCGTAATCCGTGGCCACAAATCCCATAGGGTTCAGCCCCATCTCTTCCATCCGCTTGGTCAACAAAAGGCCCAGAGTCTGCTGCGCGTTCCGACCGGCAAAGCCATAAATGACCGTTTGTTCGCGTCCATCATGGGGAAAGCTCTCGATCAGCAGACGTCCGGGCTTTGGCAATTCGCTGATGCGGCGCTGCAAAGCCAGCCAATCGGCGGTATGGGCGGGCAATTCCGGCCAATCTGATTGTTGAAACATGCCCACAATTCGCGCACTTAGCTGGGTCGAAGTTGCAAACTTGGTTCCCATGAAGGTGGCCACTTTTGGTTTTTTGGCAGCATTTCGACTGACCTCAACGGTCATGTCCCGCAGACCTTCGTATCGCACGATCTGGCCACCAATTAGGAACGTGTCGCCGGGTGTGAGCGAAGCTGCGAAGCCCTCTTCAACTTCACCCAATGGTTTGCCGCCGCGACTGCGTTTCAGGCGCACTTTCAGAGTGTCGGTATCCTGTATTGTCCCGATGTTCATGCGGATCTTTTGTGCCGCTCTTGGATCGCGCAGCTGCCAGAGGCCGTCGGCACGCTGTTGCAGGCGCTGCCATTGATCGTAAGCGCGCAAGGCATATCCGCCGGTGGCGCAAAATTCCAGACAGGCTTCAAATTGCGCATGGCTCAATCCGGCGTAAGCACCAACTGTCAGGACTTCCTTGTAGAGCGCGTCAGCCTCAAAAGGACCCGCAGCCGCAGTGATCAGAATATGCTGGCAGAGTACGTCGCGCGGCCCGGACCCACGTGGATTGCCATCCAGCTCGCCAGCGCGAACAGCCTCGAGCGCGGCCACACATTCCACGACTTCAAAGCGATTTGCGGGTACCAGCAAGGCTTTTGAAGGTGCGTTGTAACGGTGATTGGCCCGACCGATCCGTTGTACCAGTCGCTTCACATTCTTTGGTGCGCCGATCTGGATCACCAGATCTACGTCCCCCCAGTCGATGCCCAGATCGAGGCTGCCCGTACAGACTATGGCGCGTAACTCGCCGCGTACCATGGCTCCCTCAACTCTTTCGCGCTGTTGACGGTCCAATGATCCGTGATGGATGCCTATTGGGAGTCCATCCTCATTGGCCAGCCACAAATTGTGAAAGAAGATCTCTGCTTGCGCGCGTGTGTTGTGAAAGATCAGCGTTGTTTTGTGTTTCCGGACCGCTTCCAGCACGTCAGGAATAGCATAGGCCGCATTTCCGCCTGACCACGGCGGCGCCTGAGGTGTTGTCAGCATCGAAATGTCAGGCGCAGGTCCGGGGTCCGCAAGGAGAATGTCGCAAGGGTCCGGATGACGTGCGAGGAAATGCGCAATGGCTTGCGGGTTTTCAACCGTTGCAGAAAGCCCGACCCGACGCAGGTCCGGGCAAAGACGTTGCAACCGGCCTAACGCGAGCATCAGCTGATCGCCGCGTTTGGATTCTGCAAGCGCGTGGATTTCGTCGACCACAACCCGCTTGAGGCCTTTGAATATGTGCGGTGCATCCTCGTAGGACGTCAGCAAGGCAAGGCTCTCCGGCGTGGTGAGCAAAATATGCGGTGGATCGGTGCGTTGCCGTTTCTTGCGACTGGCGGGTGTGTCCCCAGTTCGGTCCTCGACGCGGATATCGAGCGCCAACTCTGTGACCGGTGTCGTCAGATTTCGTTTGATATCAGCAGCCAATGCCTTGAGCGGGGAAATGTAGAGCGTATGTAAACCTTTGTGCCTATTCTCCGAAAGATCAACGAGAGTGGGCAGAAATCCGGCCAGTGTTTTACCACCACCCGTGGGTGCAATCAGCAAGATTGCGGAAACGCTGGCGCGGTCCAGCATTTGCTGCTGATGCGGGTGGATGTGCCAGCCTTTTCGGGCAAACCAATTGACGAACAAGTTTGGAAGGACAGTCATGCGAGCACTCTAACGTTGCAATCGGCAGGAGGCAGCCCGGAAAAACCCCTGTTTAGAAACCGCGCATGGAACGTGCTTATTGCGACGAAGTGACAGCGCGGGTTTGATGGTGTGTGCCGGGATAGGTGTGCAAAGAAGATCGAGCTTGCGATGCCCCGTTCAATCAAAGACCTGAGCGGGTCTTGCGCAAGACAAATGCCCTATTTTTGCGGTTGAAAGTCTTTGGTGGCCAATAGCGCAGCAGCCGCAATCATCAGCGCTCCGCAGAGCTTGTTTACCACACCGAAGGAGGATCGTTTGAGCGCTCGCGCGGACCGGATACCGAGCCATCCCCATAGCAAAAGTATTGTGCCATCGATGACAATGTACGTCAGCCCTAGAACAATGAGTTGTGGCCAGACCGTCTGCAACGGATCAATGAATTGCGGAAACAGCGCACCGAAGAAAACAACCGCAAATGGATTTGCCATGGATGTTACGAAACCCTGTCGAAAAAGGCGCAAAGATGATTTTGTTTCGCTCGCCTGAATTCCGTCTGGTTTGTAGGTGGCAAAGATCAATTGGAAACCGATCCAGATCAGATAGGCGACCCCCAACCATTTGATCCAAACAAATGCACTGGCAGATGTCGCAATGACGGCTGCCAGACCAAAGGCCGCAGCCATCATTTGCAAGCAGTTTGCGGTCAGATCGCCCAAAATTGTAAACAGACTTTTGCGTAACCCGTGCTGAATACTGTTTGATATGATCAGCAGTTGGCTGGTATCTGGCGGGGTTGCAAAGAACACGGCGACGGCGGCCAAATAGACCAAATAGGTTTCCATGGGCATGGCATAGGGCTCCTTTTGTGACGCTGTTGCGGTAGCCTACAAAATCGTTTGGCGTACGGTCGCACCGGGGATCAAGCGAAAGCCGATGTCTTTACACGCGATGACCGGCTCGCCGGACAAACGCGCCAGCATCATTTCCGCAGCGGTCTGACCAAGCTTTAGATGGGACACGTGCACCGACGTCAACCTACGTTTCAATACCGAAGCAATAGCAAGATCGCCCCAACCCGCAATGCCAATGTCACGCGGCACATCTAACCCAATTTGTTCGCAGAACTGAAGCCCGCCAAAAGCCATGGAATCATTTTGGTAAAAGATACATTCCAATCCACTTTCTGCGGCCAACAATTGCTCCGTGCCATAAAAGCCGGGGTAAAAGCTGGCTGTGTCATGCAGACAAAGTTGTTTTGTAACCTGGCCACCGCCGTCATTTATTGCTTTGGTAAAGCCATCCAACCGGGAGGTTGCTGCATTTGCCGTGTCATGGGAAGTGCCAACAAAGCCAACGGATTTATACCCACGTCCAATTAGAAAACGACCGACGTCAAAGCCGCAATCGAAATGATTGATGCCAACGCTCATGTCCAGCGGACTCGAATTCAGGTCCCAGATTTCCACAACTGGGATGCCCGCATTTCGCAACATGTCATGGGAACGGGGTGAATGGGATCGTCCGGTGAGGATCAGTCCAGCGGGTTGCCAAGACAGAACCGTACGGATCCAGTTTTCCTCTTCCTGGGCCGCGTGTTGGGTCAATCCCAAAACGGTTTGATGTCCGAAGGAACCCAGTTTCCGATCGATGCCTTCCAGCACCTGAGCAAATACTTCATTGCCCAGATCAGGAATGGATACGCCGATGAAAGTAGAATTCTGGTCGCCGGCAAAAACACTTGCCAATCGATTCGGCAGGTAACCAAGCTGGTCGACTTTCGCCATGACCTTCGCTTCGGTTTTTTTCGAATATCCGCCATCACCGCGCAGAACGCGACTAGCGGTCATTTTGGAGACACCAGCAGCTTTTGCAACCTCAGATAGGTTTATCTTGCTGTTTTTATTGTTTTTTTCATCCATCTCATATGAGCTTACGTTACCGGTAACTTTAGGCTTGACAGTTTCTACTATTGGGGGCGACCATGGCATAACGTTACGGGTAACTCAACTCTATTTGGATTTACTCTAACGTCGGTGCCGAAAGGTGCTTTGGGGGGAGGATCATGACGGAAAGCCTTCACAAGGGTCTTTTCTTTGATGGGATCGACAAAGCTTTTGGCGGGACTTACGCGCTGAAAGATGTGTCCTTGTCTGTCGGACGCAGCGAGATTGTTGCGCTTTTGGGCGAGAACGGCGCGGGCAAATCGACCCTGATCAAAGTATTGGGTGGAATTCACCAGCCGGACTCGGGACGCGTTTTGATTGATGGTGAACCGTATTTGCACCGTCCAGCCGGATTTGGAGAACGCCAAAAAGTTGCATTCATTCACCAGGATTTAGGCTTGATAGAATGGATGACGGTCGCTGAGAATATTGCTCTGGCTTTGGGTTACTCTCAAAAAGGCGGGTTCATTCGGTGGCATGATGTCGAAGCATTTGCTGTCAAGGCGTTGCAGCTGGTCGAGTGCGACTTTGATCCGTCAAGCCGGATTGAAGACCTGACGCGCACGGAGAAGTCACTTGTGGCCATCGCTCGCGCTCTGGCCGTGGACAGCGAATTTTTGGTGTTGGATGAACCAACCGCCTCTTTGCCTGCAGATGAGGTCGAGCGGCTTTTCAAAGCTTTGCGGCCATTGCGGGAACGGGGTGTCGGGATGATCTACGTCAGTCACCGATTGGATGAAATATTTCGCATTGCTGACCGGGTTGCGATTTTACGAGACGGAAAGATGGTGGGCGTTCGCCGCATTGAACACACAACGCCCGAAGAATTGGTGCAGAAAATCGTGGGCAGAAAAACACGCTCCACAATAAAATCCCAAGGCGCGCCGGGCGATAGCATATTAAACCTGCGAGACATGACAGTCGGTGCAATTGGGCCTTTGTCGATCACGCTCCGACGCGATGAGATTGTGGGGCTTGTCGGTCTCAGAGGAGCGGGGCACGAGGTGATTTCGCGCGCCCTTTTTGGTTTGGCGGCATTTTCCGGTGATATCCTTCTCGATGGCGAACAACCAGATTTAACCTCGTCGCAAGGTGCTTTACGTTCGGGTATTGGGCTCGTTGCGCGAGACCGTACGGAAGAGTCAGTGGCCATGAACCTGACTATCCGGGAAAACACATTCCTTAATCCTGCCGCGATCGGACGTGGGTTGCTGAACTTGATGTCGTCTCGCAAAGAGGCAAAAGATGCGGCGCAGATTGGCTCTGATCTGGGGCTGTCACCCAATGATCCTGACCTGGCAATTGAAGCGCTTTCTGGTGGAAACCAGCAAAAAGTCGTGATCGGACGCTGGTTGGCGACGAAACGCAAACTGTTGATTTGCGAGGACCCAACAGCAGGCGTGGATGTCGGCGCGAAGTCGGAAATTTACGCCTTGCTTAACCGGGCCCTCGCCCACGGCGTTGGCATCTTGATCGTGTCTACAGATTTCGAAGAGATCGCCACGATATGTCACCGCGCGATCGTTTTCAGCCAAGGCAGACTGGTCAAAGAACTCACCGGGACGCAGTTGTCGACGGAAAACCTTATTCAATCGGCGTCTGCCGGCAACATAGCTTCGGCAAAGGAGCAACCAGATGCAATCCCTTGAATCCAGCGCCTTGGAACCCACGCGAGCAGAACTGAAAACTCTGAGCCGGACAAAACGACTGGCGCGATTGTTGCCGGTTTACGGCCTCGTGATCCTGACTGTTTTTCTGATCCTGCTGTTTTCGATCCTGCTGCCCAACACCTTCCCAACCTTACTCAATCTGCGGGCAATTATTTCGGACAAAGCAATCATTGCACTCCTATCTCTTGGCGCAATGATACCGATGGCAGCGGGCCGGATCGATCTGACCGTCGGGTACGGCATTGTGCTTTGGCATATCTTGGCAATAAGCTTGCAGACAATGCTCGGCCTGCCTTGGCCGTTGGCGGTTGTTGTCGTCTTGTTATTGGGCGCTTTTGCAGGGTTCCTTAACGGTCTTTTGGTCGAAGTCGCCAAGATCGACAGTTTCATTGCGACACTGGGAACGGGCACAGTTCTTTACGCGCTGGCGCTTTGGCATACCGGGGGCCGCCAAATGGTTGGCGTGCTTCCCGATGGGTTTTATGCGCTCAACACGACATTCGTATTTGGGTTGCCGATAACAGGCTACTATTTGGTCGCGATTACTTTCTTGATGTGGATTGTGCTCGAATATACGCCTGTGGGTCGTTACCTATATGCCATTGGGGCCAACCAGCGCGCGGCGCAACTCAATGGCATTCCAACCCGTAAATACGTGATAGGCGCATTTGTCGCTTCGGGCGCGATGACGGCACTTGCTGGCGTTTTGCTGGCAGCAAAATTACGTATTGGCCAAGCCTCGGTCGGCCTGGAATTTCTATTGCCTGCACTGGTGGGTGCATTTCTGGGCTCGACAACCATTAAACCGGGTCGGGTGAATGTATGGGGAACGATTGTCGGCGTGGCAATTCTGGCCGTTGGCATTTCCGGCATCCAGCAATTTGGCGGCTCTTTTTGGGTCGAACCGTTGTTCAACGGTGTAACTTTGCTGATTGCCATCGGCATCGCTGGCTATGCACAACGCCGCAAAGGTGCAAGCAAACGGTGACAAGAATTCAAAACTGGGAGGAAAAAATGAAAAAACGAACATTAATTGGTGCGCTGATCGCGAGTACGGTGATGGCGGGGCTATGTTTGCCCGCTTCTGCAGAAACCAAATTCGATGGACCAACATCTGGTCCGAAAGCAGCAGAGGACAAAATGATTGTTGTTCTAGCTGGTGATCTGAAAAATGGCGGAATCCTCGGTGTCACAAATGGAGTTGAGGAAGCCGCTGCAAAAATTGGCTGGGAGGTCAGAGTTCTAGATGGGTCCGGTTCTGTACAGGGTAGGACAGGGGCCATTGGTCAGGCGCTTGCTTTGCAGCCTGACGGCATCGTGATAAATGGGTTTGATGCGGTTGAACAACAAGCTGCATTGGAGGGGGTCGCTGATGCGAACATCCCAATGGTGGCTTGGCATTCCGGCCCCAAAATTGGGTGCGATGCACCGGGCGGCATTTTCGCTAATGTTTCTACGGATGCAATGTCAGTTTCCGAAGTCGCGGCGCAATGGGCGATGGAAGATGGCGGAGAAAACGTGGGAGTGGTTATTTTCACAGATTCGACCTATCAAATTGCAATCGACAAGGCGGACCGCATCAAAGAGACCATCGAAGTGATGGGTGGTACGGTGCTTGAATATGTCGACACACCTATTGCAGATACATCGAGCCGTATGGGACCTTTAACCACGAGTCTGCTCCAAAAACATGGTGCAAGTTGGACGCACGCGCTGGCGATCAACGACCTCTATTTTGATTTTATGGGACCTGCTCTCGCGGCGGCGGGGATTTCAGGTGACGCTTCTCCGAAAGCAGGATCTGCCGGTGATGGTTCAGAAGCCGCATTTCAACGCATTCGGAGCGCACAATATCAGGCGATTACCGTTGCAGAGCCACTTAATTTGCAAGGTTGGCAATTGGTGGATGAATTGAACAGAGCAATTCAGCAAGAGCCATGTTCGGGGTATGTAACTTCGCCTGCACTTGTTACACAGAATGGACTTGCCAATATGGGAGATAGCAACACTTTTGACCCTGACACACCATACCGCGAGGCATATTCTGAAATTTGGGGTAGATGAGTTTTCGCCGTCGGGCGTAACGTCGACAGCCGTTCCTTTTTCGAGCCAACGTCAACAGAAAGTGAGCCCTAGCAGTTGGCCGGTTTGACGACTTTGATCCCAGAGTTAGTCGAAATGGTGTTGACCTTGTCCATGATTTTGTAGGTGACAGCGATGCTTGGCATGCAACTGCTTTTTGTCACTGAAGTAACTCAATTGCAGATCAGCAAAGTTAGTGTCTCTGTCACCGACGAGGACGTTTAGGCTTTTAGCCCTGGATAATCGTCGTTTCTCAAAACTCGTCCCATCCATCAAACTGCTCAGCTCCGACTGCCTTTTGGATAGTGGGTTGGGCTTTCTTTTCCACTTCTGTTCTTTGTTCAACTGGCGAGGGCGCGCTATATGTGTCTTTGCCGACGTTGAATCTGCTTGTAGCACTTCTTAGATCTTGCGCTTCTTTGGCCAGAACATGACTGGATGCGGTGACTTCTTCAAAAGCGGCAGCTTGTTTTTGTGTGTTGCTGTCGATTTGCGATACAGCGGAAGTGATTTCGTTAATGCCCGCTGATTGCTCGGAAATGGCTGTTGTTACGATATCTACGTTCTCAGATATATTCACAACGGTCTGGGCAATAGCTTCTAGTGAGTCTTTGGCGCTGGCAACGTTTGTGACCCCTTCAGCCACGGCAAGATCGCTTTGCGTGATAACGTCCGCAATCTCTTTTGCCGCGTCACTTGCTCTTTGGGCCAGTTGGCGAACCTCTGAGGCAACAACAGAAAACCCTCTTCCTGCTTCGCCGGCGCGGGCGGCTTCAACACCAGCGTTAAGAGCCAGCAAGTTGATTTGGAAAGATATGTCGTTGATTACGCCGATTACACGGGCGATTTCCTTTGAGCCATCTGCTATTTTGTCCATCGAGGACGCCGCCTTCGCAGCTATCGTTTCACTCGTCGAAGCAGTTTTCCGAGCCTCCTGAGCACTTTGGCTGACGCCTGAAATGTTAGTGTTGACCTGTTTTACACTAGCAGACAGTTGTTCCAAGGCCGCGGAAGTTTCCTCCACTGAAGCAGCATTTTGCTCGGCTTGGCGCGATAGCACATCAGCCGTTTCTTGTAGCTCGCTTGATGACCCAGACAGAGTCGACCCACTTTCAGAAATGCCGCCAATCAGTGAGGCTAGAGAGTCGATCATATCATTGGTATTGTTTTGTAAATCCAGAAACGCGCCTTGAAAGTCACCCTCCATTCGTTGAGAGAGATCTCCTTTTGCGACCTGAGCCAAAAGAGCACCAGTTTTGGAAAGCCCATCATCTACGGCTTCCATGAGCATGTTTATGTTATTGGACAGCTCAATTAGCGTTTCATCATCAAAATTGGAGTCTACACGACTGGAAAACTTGCCGGCGATAGCATCGTTGACAACTTCGCCAAACGCCAAGCCGAGGTTACGCATCATCTTGTCACGTTCTTCTGCCGCTACCTTGTCTGCTTCCTCTTTTTCACGGGCCAATTGAAGCTCGCGCTCCGCCGCCTTTTCGCGTTCCGCATTCATTTCAGCCATCTTTTCGTTTGCGGCCTGTTGCTCTTCATTCATTTTTTCGATTCGTAAGGAATTTTGTCTGAAGACTTCTGCGGCACGTGCCAATTCGCCAACTTCGTCACCGCGTTCTGTTCCAGGCACATCGGTCGCCAATTCACCGTTTGCTACTTGGTTGACAGAGTTGGTCAGTCTTTGAACCGGCTGCGTAATGCTACGCGAGAAGAATATTGAAATGGCAAGTACACCAACAAAAATGGCTGCTGATATGAGGGCGTCCTCTAGTAGCGCCTTGCGCAAACCCATGAAAACTTCGTCCACGTTTTGCTGCACAATCGCAACCCAGCGCGTGCCATTGAATTCAAGTGGCACGTAGAACCCCATGACGTCCGATCCGGTATGACCGATCGTTTGAAAATTTCCGGACTGGCCATTCAACCCGTTAGCGACAGCTTCGTTGTCAACAACGGTGTTCAGAATGTCATTAGCTTCAGAAAGAGGGGAGTCCGTGCGCATCAGCAAGTCGGCGCCGACCAAATAACCGTCAGCGGTTTCGCCCAAGCCTTGCAGAGCACTTGCTGCCTGGTTGAGTTGTCCAATCGGCATTTGATACGCAAGCACGCCTAAAAGTGTGCCTTGTTCGTTGAAGACAGGGCGTGATGTGAAGGCGGCAGGTGCCATAGCACTTGGCGCATAGGGAGCAAAATCGACAAATTCGGATGGATCTTCCGGCCCCAATTCCATCCCAAGCCGAAAGGCTTCAGCCAGTCCCGATGTGCTCCATTCACCTGAAAGCATATTCGTGGCGAAATCGTTCTCTTTAAATACGCTGTAGACGAGGTTCCCTTCGGTGTCGAAAAGAAACACGTCATAGTATTGCATTTCGTTTTGCAATTCATCGAAAATTGGATGGTAGATCGCGTGTATAAAACCGTAGCTGGAACCCGTATCAGCTTTGACGAGTAAGTCCTTTTCGCCAAGCGGATGTTCATTTTCTGTAACGTAGACCCGACGCAGGGTTTCCTCTGGGTTTTCCACCGATGCATAGCCGTCAGCCAATGCGATTAACGCTTGACTTGTTGAAGGCGCATTTGCACGCAGTCTGATATCGCGATCGATATTGTTCATCAAGGAGTCGATGCGGCTTGCCTTGAGCATCGCAATGCTTTCGAGTTTTTCTTGTGCGTCTAACGTCAGCAATTTCCTGGTGGACGATGCATTGGCGACGGTAAGTACCACGATCGCCAAGGCCACCAAAAGAGTCATGATAACCGGAAGTTTGACGCCAATTCGCATGTTGCTAAAAAACTTTTGCATCGTGGTGTTCCCTATACTTGGTAACGTTGCGGTGTCGATCGGGACGGATCAAAATCCATTTTGCGCTCTGTATTCTGCGCAGTTTCGCTTTTGGAGTAGCAGCGACCCGTTACGAAATTCTGAAAATTGGTATCTTGGTCGGCGAGATCGTCCTAACCCTGACATGCACGCAAGCCCACACCGGCTATTAAGATCGGGTAATCAAAAACTTACCTGAAGCGACAACGAAAGTTGAGTTGTGAAGGCTTTTCACTCGATTTTGAGCAATCCTCGGTTTCGCAGACCTGATGACTTGTTTTGCCACCGTATCCTGCGCGTTGTCTGTGGCAGAATCCTAAATAGATTCTATAGTTTGACTGAGTGTTTGACCGATGCCCGGTCTGTGTGAATATTGACGTTAACGCGACACCACCGGGGCGAAGATGCCAAAGAACATTCTAATCTTTTCAGACGGCACTGGGCAGGTGGGCGGGCTGCGGCCGGATCAGCTTCTGTCCAACATTTACAAAATGTACCGTGCGATGCGCCCTGGCCCATCGTCGCCGATTAGTCCGTTTGATCAGGTCTGCTTTTATGATCCAGGTTTGGGGACAGGCGAAACGGCGCGGTTTAGCATGAAGCGGTTTCGCAATGTCATTTCGTCAGCCGTGGGCACCGGGATCGATGAGAATGTGATTGATTGCTATGAAAAGATCATTTCTTACTACGAACCCGGTGATAAAATCTTGCTGTTTGGTTTCTCGCGTGGTGCCTACACCGTGCGCGCCGTGGCCAATGTCATGAATCTATGTGGCATTCCGACCCAAATGGAGGACGGTTCACCGGTCCCACGCCACGGGGCAGGTCTGCGGAAAATCGCCAGTGACGCCGTCAATTTTGTCTATAATCACGGAAATGGCTATCCACGCGGGCAAGAACCGTATTTCAGCCGACGTGAGGAATTGGGCCGCAGATTTCGTGTGAAATACAGTAGCTTTGAGCCGGATAACCCAGAGAGCGTGCAAGGAAACGTGCAACCGCATTTTATTGGTGTTTTTGATACTGTTGCAGCCCTCGGAAACGGAATGATTTTGCTTGCAACACTGGCTGTTATCGCGGTGCTGGCCATTACGTTGATTGTCATGATTGCGGCTGCAACACATTGGATGATCGTTGGCCTGATTGCGGCTTTGCTCGGAGTTATTCTCGTACAATACGCGCAGCTGCGCTGGTCTCAGTTCAAGTATTTCTCACCGGACGAAGACAACCCGCTCAAGATTGGAAACATCAGCGATTGGCCATCGATCTGGAAACACGGACATCACGCGGTTTGGAACCGGAAAAACTACGATAAGTGGCTGGATTCAGATGTGCAATTTGCCCGACACGCGCTTGCGATAGATGAACAACGCAGTGAGTTTCCACGGGTGAAATGGGGCATGGCCACGGAAGCTGAAAAAACAGCTGGTCGCAAACCGCAGTGGCTCAAGCAAGTTTGGTTTCCGGGGTGTCATAGTGACGTGGGAGGCAGTTACCCTGAACCTGAATCGAGACTAAGTGACATCGCACTGCACTGGATGATTGAAGAGCTGAGAGACTGCGTGCCGGACATCATAATAAATGATGAGATGTTGCGGGTGACGCCCGACCCGCTGGGTATGCAGCACGAAGAAACCTATGCTTTCAAGTTTGGCCGGTTCGGGAAAAAATGGCCGGTCGAACCTCGCATCGTGGACATTGGCTTTCCATTGCATCCTTCGGTAGAGACGCGTCTGAAAGCCGATCGGGTGTCACACTTGGGTGAAATGAAACCCTACCGACCGGTGCAATTGCGTATGCATCCGAAAGCCAAGCGTTTCTATGAAGAGTGACCAGTGTGTTTGAGCCATACGAACGCGCAAGCGGGTCCAACAAGGGCTTTTGATGCCGGCTCGCTTTTCGTAAGCGCGCCTGCACGTTAGTTCGGCTTTGCCGGAACCGCACACATGCTCGGAGGCTCTTTACTGTTTGTTCCCGGAACAAGGGCGCTCCTATCAGTGCTGTTCTTTTCGGCTCGTTCACTGGTTTTCCCGACAATTTCCCGGGTTGTGATCCCAAGATGCGGATAGATCACTTTTTGAAGACAACTTCTTTGGCACATCTCAATATCTTGGTGAATGGCAACTGAATCAGAATGTTAGGTCGCTATTTCCCTCCGCATCGTGGTCTTGTCTGTCCGGCTGTATGGCATGGCCGTGAACGTGAGCCTTGACACAAATCTCTTCGTGTTCTCTTCTAGGTAGCATCCTCAGCATGATTTTTGGGGGGCATTTATTTTTTTACCGCCCAATATTTTTCATGATTGGCGGACCTCGGGGTGGGAGACTTTAACGATGTATTTGATTCGAACTCCAATACGCTTTTTTGGGATTTTCGGACTGGTCTTTGCGCTTTTAGCGGGCTGCGGTCAACTGGCCGATCCTTATTCAGCAGAGGCCTACAGACAAGCAACGTCTCTCAAAGCCCGCAGCTTGGCTTTGGTTGCCAAGGGCACTGAATCGTACACGAAACACGAACAAACGGCAGAGGTGCTTCTGGTGGATGCAGCGTCGGCATTTGAGTTTGCCAAGGGGCGCGGCAAGGAGGCGTCTCAATCCACCGCCAAACAATGGGCGATCATAGTGGACCCGGATGGCGGTTCGCTGGCAGATTTTGTCAACCAGTGGCGCAAAGCGCCAAATAAGCGCATGAGCCAATTCTTTGTTGATGAGTTCTTGACCGTACTGACGCTGCAGTTTGACCGAATTATTGAGCTTGAAACCGGTCGTAAATCACTTGGCAGTGGGGGAGGCTGACTATGCCAAATCTTGATGATGCTTGGGACGGATTCTCGGACGCAGTTCAGGAGGGCGCGGGGGATTTGGCAAAAAACCTGTTTTCTGACTGGCAGGAACCGGCAAAGAAGGATGCATCCGAATTCATAGAGCTTGCACGTGAAAAGCTACCCAAATGGACAGAAGCGCTGTCTCAGGGTCATTTGACAAAAAGCGAGTTCAACCTTCTGATCCGCAGTCTCGAAGGCCTGGCCGAGCTCAACGCATTGAAGGCAAAAGGTTTGGCTAAACAAAAACTTGAGCAGTTTCGCGTCGGATTGATCAGCCTTGTTGTCAATGCAGCATTTGCAGCCGTGGGCCTATAGGATGCAGGACTCGGCGGTATGCGTATCTAGCGCAGACAGGAGATGCGCTTCGTTGAGGGAGATCCGGAAGGGCCTGGTCGGAGCGCGCAACTTAGCCCTCGCCGGCCGTCAGAATATCCGTGCTTAAGTCATATCGCTCCAACCAATCCATCGCGGGCATGTCAGTGGACCCAAAATCAAATTCAAAAAGCTCCTGCTTGCCCTGCACTTTCGCCAAGGCGCAAAAATTGTCACTTTCATACGCGGCTTCGGATCCTTCGCTCTCGATTTTCAGATCGGAACCATCCGGTTCGGTTACGACGCCACAAACAAAAACCCAACCATCGATCTCATTTTTCAGGTCGACCTTCACAGCAACGGGACGGTTCAGCTGACGGGAGGCAGCATCTTCAACCAAACTTTCGACGCTGGCCGCCGGTAGGTTTTTCCAGAATATGCCCGCGGTCAAACACACCAGTCCAAAAACCAAAAGCCAGATATTGCGAGTTGCATTCATGAGACGACTGCCAGTTTTACCATGTCAGGATCACAGTTTCTGAGTTTTGGCGCACCTGCAATCACCCTTCAAATAACGAGGTCTGAAAATGTTCACTTTTGACACAGATATTTCTCAGCTTTCCGGCTGGATTGAAAAGGAAGTCGCCTTTCCGGGCAATATCGCTTCGGGCAAGCGGGGCATGGCCGCCCGTCGAGTACAGGAATGGTTGTGTCTGCACAATCATCAAGTTGCCGTCGATGCCGACTTTGGCGGGGTGACCGCCGACGCGGTAAAAGACTTTCAGAAATCGAAAAAACTGCCAGTCACTGGTGTCGTCGATGCTGCAACACATCAAAAGATGGTGGCTCCGATGATTGCCGTGCTAAGCCCCAAGATCAAGAAGAACATGAGCTTTTCCGACACGGTTGTCGCCTATGCCAAAGCGCATCTCGCGCAGCACCCGCTGGAAGTTGGCGGCGCCAACTCCGGGCCATGGGTGCGCATGTATATGAGGGGTAATGAGGGAAAGCCCTGGGCATGGTGCGCAGGATTCACGACTTTTTGTATGGAACAAGCGGCAGAAAAGCTTGCGGTGCCTATGCCGATCAAAGGCTCGTTCTCCTGTGATAGTCTGGCCGCGCAGGCTAAGAGTGCGGGGTTGTTTCTGGCAGAACGTGATGCGAACGCAGATTCGTTGCCTGCCGGGTCACTTTTTCTGGTGCGGCGTACCTCAACGGACTGGACGCACGTCGGGTTGGTCACCTTAGCAGAAGCCGGCTCGTTTCAGACGCTTGAAGGTAACACCAATGACGACGGAGACCGCGAAGGATATGAAGTCTGCGCGCGCCGACGCGGTTATGGCAAGAAAGACTTTATCGTTTTTTAGAATAAGGGCTGGGCGCGACTTTTGCAGCCAGTTGCCGGGAAGATCAGCCAAGAAATCGGGTCGCGCGCTTAAGGTGAAAGTACCGGCCCGGTAGAACCTCGAATTTGCAGCTCCGCTTCGATCAGTTGGTCATCTTTTGCAGCATCCGCGTCCGACAACAAACATCGAACGGCACTGCAAGCGATTTCCGCGGTTGGCTGTGACACAGTTGTGAGCCTAGGAGTGATCAGCTGTGCGAGAGCGATGTCGTCGAACCCCGTGATCGAAATCTGATCCGGGACAGCGATGCCAAGATCGCGCGCTGCACGCAGAGCGCCAATCGCTTGTTGGTCGCTGGCCGCAGCAATGGCGGTAAAAGGTGCAGCGGGACTGCCCTTGACCAGTGAGCAAGCGATGTTTTCGCCTGACTTGTAGTCAAAGTGTCCTTCTCGAAGGGTCAGTTCAACGGGATCACAAGGAGTCGCTAACTCTATGATCCGGTCGCAAAAACCTTTTTTGCGCAATCGTCCTACTTCGGTGCATTGGGGCCCGGAGATATATGCGATGCGTCGGTGGCCCAGAGCGAAAAGATGGTCTGCAACACTGGCAGCACCGGCTTCGTGGTTTGTCGAGATCAGTTGATAAGACCCATACCGCCGATCCACAGAGACGATGGGGACCTGTGTTGAGATATCATGCGTCATTTGGTGAACCGAGCCCACGATGATCAAACCGCGAGGGGTTTGGTCCAGCAGTGCTTGCACCTGTCGCGCTTCAATTTCAGGATCTTCATCGGAATTGGCCAGCATGACGGTCGTTGATGACTTGGCCGCTTCGGCCTCAATGTTCTTGGCGAGCTGGGCAAAAAACGGATTGGTTATGTCAGGGACGACAAGACCTATGATGTTGGCCTTGTTGGTCCGCAACGCGCGTGCCGCGAGGTTGGGCTTGTAGTTCAGCGTTTCCACAGCATGCAGTACCCGTTCCCGCAAGGTTTGCTTTACCGTAGCGTCTTTGGATAAAACCTTGGATACTGTCCCAACGGAAACATCTGCTTCGCGTGCAACGTCCTTGATAGTTGGCATAGAATTGGTGGCTCCTTTAGGATGTTCACCAAAGCGTGAATAACTACCATTTTCAATGTGTTTTCATCCCTTGCGATGCTGCTTTGTCAAACGACGCTACGGCACTAAGGTTGTATGGCGGCATGGTCGCAGAGCCGATGGAGCACCTTGGCAACAGTCGAAAACCTCATCGACGGGAAAAGAAGCGGTACGCTGGATTTTTTGGTTTCAGCGGCAAATGTTAAAATTAATTCCGAGTATTTTAATCAGCTATGTTGATTTCCGAGTTGAAATAGGTAATTGAGTAAAACAGTAAGAATTATTTATCATACGGGAGACATCAATGTCGATAACCGCACCAGCTTCAGTCATCGCGCTCGCCACCACCGCATTAGTGGCCGCGGTTCCAACAGCACATGCAGAAGGGGAAGTTAACTTATACTCGTCGCGTCACTATGATACCGACGAACGCTTGTATTCAGATTTTACAGATATGACTGGGATTACAATCAATCGCATTGAGGGCAAAGCCGATGAATTGATTGCGCGCATGGAAGCGGAAGGTGCAAATTCACCGGCTGATATCTTGCTGACGGTCGATACCTCTCGGTTGGAACGTGCCAAGGATGCCGGTGTTTTGCAATCGATAGAGAGTGAAATTCTTGAAGATCGCATCCCATCCAATTTGCAGGACAGCGACAATCAGTGGTTCGGGTTTTCCCAACGTGCGCGGATCATTTTCTACGATAAAGCCGATGTTGCTGAACCGCCTATGGACTACGTTTCATTAGCAGATCCGAAATACAATGGCATGGTGTGTCATCGGTCGTCTTCCAATGTCTATAGCCAGACTCTGCTGGCGTCAGTGATTGAAAACCATGGTAAAGAAGCAGCGACAGCTTGGGCTCAGGGCGTGGTGGACAATTTTGCACGAGATCCAGAAGGTGGAGACACCGATCAGCTGCGCGGCCTTGTGTCTGGTCAATGCGATATTTCGATTTCAAACACTTATTATTTTGCGCGCGCCCTGCGCCGCGACGTTTCTGGTGTTACGGAAGCCATCGATACGATCGGTTGGGTCTTTCCTGCGCAGGACGCAGAAGGAGCCCATATGAATTTGTCCGGCGGCGGGGTTGCTGCCAATGCGCCAAACTATGAAAACGCAGTGAAGTTCTTGGAATACCTCGCTTCAGATCAGGCGCAGCAGTATTTTTCCGCCGGCAACGACGAATTCCCAGCCGTACCCGGCGTGCCGTTGAGCGAGAGTGTTGCGAAACTGGGTGACTTCAAACCTGACGGCGTTGACTTATCCGCAGTTGCCAAGAATGTCCCAGAGGCTCAGAAAATATTCAACGAAGTCGGCTGGAAGTAGTTTCGACGGAACAGGATCGCCGAAACAGGATCATTGAGGAGTGCAGGGATTTGTGCACTCCTTTTTTACGCGATGACAGTGGTTTTCTCGCTTAAGAAGAGTGTTGATCGCAGACATCTCCTTAAAATGGGTAGGCACTTTTGCTGAGACCCAAAAACAACACTGTAAAATCTGACACCAAATCCAAGCGATTAACCGAAAAATTCATTCAAAATTGATGTGAATTGCATTAAATTGTAATCTTATCTGGAATTGCGTCGGAAACTCCTTGTGATCTCTGCGACTTTTGGCGGTTCGAGGCACCACGAAATGGACGTCAAAATGGCGCTCCGTATCAGGCCTCAGCCTAGATGTTCGATCACGCGCCTGCCGAATTGCAATTTCCGCAACGGTAACATGATGTTTTTACATCATTTTGAGGTATGGTCGATTGAGTGACAAGTTTGAAGTTTCCAGTGCCACAACGCAGCAAGAACTGGCGGAAATGGTCTCCGGTTTCAAAGACGGTCAAGTTAATGACGCCATGGTCTACGTTGATGCTTCTTCGAAAACGGAAGTGCTCCTACCTGACGGGACCGTATTGACGAAACCGCTAATTCTGGGCGACGACCTGCTTTTTGTTCAACCGGATGGTCGGATTGTCGGTCTGTTGGACGGCGCAAAGGGCGACTTCCTGCTGACATCCGACAAATTGAGCATTCCGTCGCAGAACATAATTTCTGTCGCGCTGGATCCGGGTGACTGGCAAACCATTGCAGATGCCATTGAACTTAGCCTTTTCGCCTTTGCTGATTCCGCTACCGGTCGCGCGGGCGGGTCCGGCGCGCAAGAACCAGTCGATATCGGCGACCCATTAGACGGGATCGGCATATCGCCGCTGTTGCCGCCCACGGATTTTGCCTTCCCGGAATTTCGGGAGCGTGACGCGGGTGTGGATGGAATTGGCCCGTCTGATGTCGATATCGAAGTGACGGCCGAGCTTCGATTGATCGAGACAGATGGCGCGCTTGGCTTCCAGTTTGCAGATTTCGTCGACATTACGGCGGGCAATGCGAGCGACGGTGAAGAAATCACCGAGATTTCGATCACCATCCCGAACCTGCCGCTGGGTACAGTCGCAAGTAATGGCGCTTTTGCGTCTAATGGTACAACCCAGACATTTACCTTTACCGGGACGCCAGAGGAATTTGCAGCGTTGTCGCTTACGTTCCCAACAGATTTCTCCACTGAAAGCCGCGTTGACGGGCCGCCGGGTGATCTCGATGTGACGCTTGTCGCGAGTTCAAATTTCGGCGGCGGGTCTACACTCAATTTCCCCATTGCAGTCGAGCCGGAAGGTGACTTGGGTTTTGT
The DNA here is from genome assembly GCF_045106495.1 of Roseobacter sp. Lineage (GTDB taxonomy): Bacteria > Pseudomonadota > Alphaproteobacteria > Rhodobacterales > Rhodobacteraceae > Roseobacter. The sequence goes on along the minus strand of NZ_JBGCEQ010000010.1, from coordinate 191,326 downwards.
CGGCCCGGGGGTTCTCACCGCCATTGAAACAGATGGGCCGGTTATTGTGCGTCTAGCCGATGGTCTGACGCCAGTGGCGACGGATGCAGATGGGTCCGAGAGCGTGGATCAGGTCGACCTTGTGTTGACCGGCTTTCCGCAAGGTAGCCGAATTTCCACAGATGGCGGCCTTACGTTTACACCGGTAACCGGTCCTTTTGCCTTTACAGGCACGCTTGCGGAATACGAGCAACTGCAATTGGAGCTGCCCGCGGATTTCTCGAACAGCAATATTGGAGCAACCATCACCGGCGAGCTCAGCGCGACAACAGATGAAGGCGCAAGTGGTGCCCAGAGTTTTGATCTGGTTGTCCAGTCCACGCCAGATATCGTAGTTGAGGCACCGGCCGTCGCGGCGTTTGAGGATGGTGATGGCATTGATGGGGCAGGCGTCACCGTAGACCTCGGGCTCAATGTTTTTGTCGATGACATCGATGGCTCGGAAGTCGGCACGGTGGTCTCCATCGCGTTTACGGATCTTCCCGACGGCGTGGTTTTCTCGACTGGGAGCTTCACTGCCGGAACTGCGGTCTGGGAAGGAACGCCGGCTGAGGCCAATGCCCTGACAGCCAAGTTCCCGGGTGATTATTCAGGAGAGGTTACATCCGTCATTACGGCCACCAACAACGAAGGCAGTGTTACATCATCGCAGAGCATTTCAATCGCGCCCACAGGGGATGTTGATATAGCCGTCACAGAGTTATTGGCCGCCGAAACCGACGCGTCGATTGTGGTGACACCGTCGGCAAACTGGGTTGTCAGCATCAGTGACAATGACCCGGCTCTGCCTGCAGAAGTGCTGGAAACGGTCACACTTGTTTTGTCCAACCTGCCGGCCGGGGTTGTAGCGCAAAACGTGCCGACGGCTACCGTTACCTATGACCCTGCCACAGGTGGCAATTTCAGCTTTACTGGGACGGCGGCTGAATACGCTGCACTAAGCCTCACTTTTCCAACTGATTATTCGACGGAATCCGTCAACGGCACGGCTTTGCCAGGCGGGGTACTGACCGGGACGATTGCAGCGACTTCAAACGAAGGATCAAATGGCCCAACACCCGTAAGTTTGCGGATCACACCAGAAGGTGATGTGGGCATTGACGTCATCGGCACGGCTGATTTGCAGGAAACCGACGCACCTGTAGCGTTCCTGCCCTCCGACTACTTGGCGCCGCAAGCGACGGATGCGGATGGCTCCGAAACGGTGACCGAAGTCCAAGTCACATTCGACACGCTGCCCGCCGGAACTGAGTTTTCAACCGATGGCGTGACCTTTATCAACGCGCCAGCGACGTTGAATTTTACCGGCACGCTGGCTCAATATGACGCGTTGATCATTAGGTTGCCCGCCGATTTCTCAACTCAGGCACCCGGCAGCACTCTGACCGGAACGGTCACGGCTCTGACAAACGAAGGTGGCTCCGCCTCAGACGATTTTGAGGTCACGGTAGCACCAGAAGGCGATATCACATTGTCCGGGCCGCGGGCTTTGACCCTGTCCGAGAACGATGCGCCAGGCGTGTCAGATTCGGATGCGACATCGCAGGCTCCGGTGCAGTTCCTTTTGGCGGATGCACTCACCGCGGCAGCCAGCGACGCGGATGGTTCGGACACGATCGTGTTGATTGAGGTTGCAATGACCGGGTTGCCTGCAGGCAGCCAGATATCATTCAACAATGGCGGTGTTTATGCAGCCATCAACGGCGGTACTTTCCCGCTTTCAGTTACTTCAATCGGTGCTTACGAGCAGATTGTCGTGCGCTTGCCAGATGATTTTTCCACCGATAGCCCGGCGTCGACGATCTCAGGTACTGTCACTTTCACCACTGACGAAGCGCAGCAGAATGGCGAGACCATTGTCACGCCAGATGGTGGTGTCGCGGCGGATACATTCTTTGTCACGGTAAGCGAAGAGGGGGATGTGTCGATCACCGGGTCTGAACCGACCGTGATCGAAGATTTCGGCGCACCGATTGATTTGGGCCTAGCCGTCGCCATCACAGACGTCGATGGATCAGAGACCATCGAGGGCGATATCTCTGTGGCTTTCACAGGACTTTCCGCGGATGGATCAACATTCCTGTCCGATGGCACAGAACTGTCGTCTACAGCAAATACGTGGACCGGTGATGCAACCGGCCTGTCGGCACTGCAAATCACCAGTTTGGCGGAACATTTTTCTGGTATCATCACAGTCACGCCGACGGTTGTGACCAACGAAACCGGTGCTGCCGGGCAAAGCACATCCTTTCTGGTCAGTGTCACTCCAGTGGCCGAGCCGGTCATCACCTTAAGTGTCGATGGCAGCGAAACGCCAGTGGAAGAGGTAAGCGCAGATAATTTCGTCGTCAAAGAAGACGCCTCTTTTCTGTTGCAGATCAATGCCGCGACGCCGGATCAGGATGGATCGGAAACGCTGCGCGAAGTCACAATTGAAAATGTTCCGGCCGGGTGGCTTCGGGCCGGAGATGGTCCTGTAAGCATTGCGTTGTTTGAGCAGGGCGCCAGTGACATTGACAGTGCCACAATCAATGGCACGACGCTGACTGTTGTTCTGAACCCCGGTGCTTTCACATTTGATGCGGCTTTGCGGGTGACGCCCGCGTCAAATGATGACCGTGATGTTGAGACCCTTCTGGGCTCAGACCTGCTCGCAACAGTGACGTCTGTGGACACCGCTGCAGGCCTTGCAGACAACACCGCGACGGCACAGGACACAGTGGATGTCGACGTGGATGCGGTCGTGGACCGTCTCATTCTGGTCAACCGCGATGTCGTGACTGACGAAAGCTTTGTGACGCGCGGATTTGCCGATGCAGGATTCCGGCGCCTGGAGTTGACGGATTTGGATGGGTCCGAGAGTCTAGATACTGTGACCTTTACGCTGACGGTTGAAACCGAGAGCGATATCTATGATCCGGCCACAGATGGGGATTTGCGGCTGGATTTCCGGGGGCGACAGAGTTTTGTCGAAGTGACTCAGATTGATACGGTTCCAAGTGACACAAGCGTTGCGTTTATCATCGCCAGAGCTGCGACCGCAACAAATGCCGAGTTTGAAGAAGCCATCACAAACCTGCGACTGAATTTCCCCGGAGACTTCTCCGGCGTGGCCACACTTGATGGCACTGTTAACTGGAGCGAAACACGGACAGGTGACGTCGAAAACGATACGTCGGACAATTTTGCCAGCCAGGACTTCCAGACCGTTGTTACCGTAAGACCTACTGTGGATGCCGAGCTGAAGGCAGGCGTTTTTGTGACCAATGGTGACTTTGTAGGCTCGGGCAGGACGCAAAGTGTTCTTGCCGAAGCGCTGGCGCAGGAGGTTGATGTCTCGGAGGCGGCACAAGAAACGCTAACGCTGCTGGAAAGTACCGCAGATGGGTCTGGCCCGGGTCAGGTACAGGCGTTCTTGCATCTCGAGGGCACCACACCAGACAAGGATGGATCCGAAGAATTGGACATGCTGGTTGTGTCCAACTTGCCATCATCCTGGATCGGCGTGACTGAGACGACGTCAAACGTGGTTCTTGACGCCTCTTACTTCTTTGCTCTGGACGGAAGCGGCCCGATTTCAGCCGCTGAATTCGCCAAGATCGAAAGCGCGTCCTACGATGCAACGACGGGTGAATTGACCATCACATTTGAGCCGGATGTTCGCGATTTCAAAGCCTCTGTTGCCGTCTACCCGGCTGTCTATGAAGACTATGATGTGGACCGCGCCAATGGTGATCCTTTTGCGGCAGACGGTAGCTTCTTTGGAGGTGACCTGAATTTCAAACTGACAGTTCAGGACAATAACACCATCACCACTGTCAGCCGCAGCGCCGATGTTACGGTGGATGTGGATGTTGACCCGGTGAACAACTTTGGTCAGGTCATCGCTTTTCAGATTGGCAGTGAACAGGACGTCGATGCCGCGGGTGGTGTGCTGCCATTTGCATTTACCCCCTTCATCGACGACATGGACGGATCAGAGACCATCATTTCCACAGTGTTGCGCGGCATCCCGTCCGGCATCACGGTCTATGTGCCCGATCTTTCAAACCCGACCGGGCCGAAAGTGCCGGCGCTACTCACAAGCTTGAACGGTGATGGCACGAATGACTGGAGCCTTGAAAACGATCAATGGCTTGCAGTGGAACTCCGTGGCGTGCCACAGCACTTTGCAGGCAAGATCCCGATTGAAGTAGATATTGTCACCCGTGAAGCAGACGGCGGCGGGACCGGTTCGACAAAGCTGTCGAACGTGGAAATTATCGTGACACCGGCGGCGGATGGCGGCAATCCGAGTGAAACCGTATCAGCCAGAGAAGATATTGCCGTGCTGGTGCAACTCGACGGTAACATCATCGACAACGCAGGCAACTCGCCGGGCTCTCCGGAGGTGATTGTCGAGCCGTATGTGATCACCAATGTCAGTGCCGATGCCCAGGGTCGCATGCCGCGCTTTTTTGACGGCGCGCCCAATCAAATTGGCGTCGATGGCGCGGGAGATCCCACTTACAGTAACGAAATCCTGCCGGAACCCGGTGCACCAGGTACGTACTCCGTGACGCCCGCACAGGCGACGACGCTTCATGTGCTTACGGGTAAAGACAGCAGTGAAACCGTTACCTTTGACGTGACTGCGGTCTACGAAGAGCAAATTGACCCTCTTGATCCTTTGGATCCGCCAAACCCTCTGGCGACGACAACAAACACAGGCACGGTGACGGTGAACATCAAGGGCATCGCCGACACGCCCATTGTAGAGGTTCAACAAGCCGACCCCGATGCAACGCCCGGAGGGATCGATGCGGCTTTGATCAATGCGGTGTATCAGCCTACTGGGACAACCGATGGTATTACCAACTCTGATCTGGTCTATGCCTATGCTGGCTATGACGACACTGTTTTCCAATTGACGCAAAGGCTCAGCGATACTGCTTTGCAGAACGGTTTTGCTGGCATTGCCGACCCCTTCACTGCGGCAGATCCGCTGTCCGGCGAGCGCACAGAGATCACCTTCGCGGGCGGCGCGCCGGATGGTTCCGAAACCATTTACTACATCATTACCGACATCCCGGCGGGTATCTCGTTTTCCGGCGGCACGCCCATTGACCCGTCGGGGGGCAGCTACCTCGTGTCCGACGCGCAATTGAGCAATCTGGTCACCCGTCCATCCGGGGTGTCGGAGCCCACCTACTACAATATGACATTCAATGCGATTGTGCTCGAAGCCGATGCGGAAACGTCAAGTATTCCGAGCATTGGCCCTTCCGTGACAATCCAGGATGTGTTGGATGCCATTGATGCGCTCCCGGGCGGCAGCGTCCAGTCTGAGGACTTCGCTCTGTTGGTCCTGCCGTCAGGTAACGTTGGCCCGCCGGTGGATTGCCCGCCCGATGATCCGCGCATGCTGCCGATGCCCGAACTGAGGCTCGTGGGCACGGGAGAAGAAGATACGGCCAGTCTCTTCACGATTGAGCTGGTGCCAAGTGGCCCTTGGACATCGATCAATGATCTGGTCACCCTACCACTCGGTGTGACCGGAGATTTTGGTCTTGGCCTGACCATTCCACCGGGTGCAACGCTTTCTGGTCAACCTTCAAGCGCAGTCCTGTTTGACCCTGTGACGGGCCAATATGTGATCGATTTCGCACAGATCAGTTCGGCAGGTACCGAAACCTCGGGCGGTATCATTTATACTCCGCCGCCACATCAGTCCTCTCCGTCCAACCCCTTTGATCCAAGCGAGACATTTGGATCGGCAGACCCTTATGATGCGCTTGCGAACATCGAATTCACTACGCTGTTGAACAACTATACCTGTAACGAATTCACAACGGGTGCGGGGCAGTTTGTCACCGTCATCAACCCTGTGGTGGATGGACCGACGATCGAAATCGGTGGGCCTGCGTCTATTCTCGAAGACAGCGCCTTTGTGGCCAACATTCAGATTTCGAGTGAAGATGGCGGCGAAAGACAAACCGGCGACATCGTGATCACCCTTGGTGGGGATCCGGGCGCGCAACTCTTCGGGACGAGCGGTCTGATCGCGCCGGATGGCGGCAGTGGAACGCAATATACGCTGACACCTGCAGAAATCGCCGGGCTCGAAGTACGTCCGACGCCTAATTACAGCGGTCCGCTGACTATGACGGTCTCTGCGACTTCGGAAGAGATCGACAATACGACCTTAACCAACACGGTCAGGCGCACCATTGACGTCGTGCCCGTCGCCGACACGCCGGTGTTTCAGTTCAATCCCGATAGCACGCCGACGGAAACAGGTCTGCCATTGGTGACCAACCCGCTGGATCCCGTCCCCATTGTGACAATTGTCGAAGACAAGCCACAGTTGTTGTCGAGCATTATCCTACCGGGTGTCGGCCCTGATACAGACGGATCAGAGGCCGTGTCTGCGGTGATTGGTCCACTTCCTGATTACGTGGTGCTCTCGGGTAATGTGATCGACAACGGTGACGGTACTTTCACCGTGTCCGAGGCGAATTTTGCCACCGTAACGATCGGATTGGCCGACGAACATGCCAGGACTCCAGACAGCCTGGATCCGAGCATCCTGGCCGAAGTGCCGATCAACATCAGCGTCAATTCACTTGAGCTCGAGAATGCCGACCAGGCGACCGGATCCTCGCAATTTCTGCTGCGTGTCCTGCCGGATGCCGACAAACCCACGGTGACCGCAGATATTTCACCTACAGGCGGTGTCGAGGATGATGGTACGATCTATACATTGGATCTGGAAGGCACGACACCTGATCCGCATGAAACTCTTTCCTTCGAGGTGACGGTACCGCAGGGCAGTGCGGTTTTCATCGACGGTGTATCGCAAACTGTCCCTGTCAACGGCATTGTCACCATACCGGGTGTGTTGAGCGCGCCCGCAGATGCAAACGGTGCAACCTATGTGCCAACAGGGGTGGTAACGTTTGTTCCGGCCCCAGATTTTTCCGGGACGGCAGGGCTCAGCGTGATTGCCGTATCATCAGACACAAGCGCCCTTTACAGCTATACGGACACCGAAGGATCAGACGCGGCGTCACTGGATCTTGCCATAACACCAACACCGGACCTGAGTATTTCCGTTACCGATCTGGTGCTAGATGCACCGGAGACCGATGCGCCCGTGACGGTCATGCCGTCTTCCAACGTGGCGCTGAACATCAGTGATGGCGACGGCTCCGAGACCGTTGACACGGTCACTTTCACGCTGACAGGGGTGCCCGCTGGGACAACCTATTCCACCGGCGGTGTGCCTGTCGCGGTGTCAGGTACCTTGTCATTTACCGGGTCAGCAACCGAGTTTGCAGCTCTTGCCATCACTTTCCCGACAGATTTTTCCACAAACGGAACGCCGCTTGCTGCGACGGTGCGAGCAACAACCAACGAAGGCGGCGATGTCACTGAAAACTATGAGCTTACCCTGTCGGGCGAAATTGATCTGGCGCTGACAACCGCACCGGTTGACGTGTTACTGGTCGAAAGCAGTGCGTTTGCTGTGCCTTTGGGCATCAACGCTGTGGTCACCGACATCCAAACTACGCCTTCCGAGACGTTGGAAGAGGCGGCAATTCAGTTTGATGCACCTTTGGCGATCGGTATTGCACCATCGGATGGCGTTTTGTCCGCCGACAGACAATCTTTGACGCTCACCCGTGGTGCAATTGCGCCTGCGGATTTTGCATTGATGGTGGCGGCGCTCTCACTAACGGTGCCAGCGGCTTTTGCGGACCCAATCGCAGGCACAGTGACAGCGACGACAAATCACGGAACATCGGGACCCGTCGCCCTTGATGTCAACATCAACACGCCGCCAGAAGTCACAGGAACCGTGGATGTGCCGCAAACGTTCGAAACATCCTTGGTCGTGTCATTCAGTGATCTGACGGCAAATGCAGTGGATGCCGATACTCCGCTCATTGTGGAAAACCTGACCTCGCCTGATCCAAATGTCGGCATCCAGGTGTTGGGAGAAGACGTGACGATCACAGTGCCGGCAGGTTACGTTGGAACGCCAATTCTGGAATACGATGTCGTTGACAGCAGTGGAGCCCCAGCGCGAACGGCCAATGTTGCTGAGCTGGACTTTGACACTTTGCAAATGCAAGACAGCGGCACAACAAGCATAGGCACGGATGGTACCACGCGAGCGATCCTGTCAGATGTCACAGGCGATGCGTCTCTCGGTGGCACGGTCGCCAAAGGCACCGACGGCGACGATGGGGTCATATGGGATGCCGCAGATCGTCCCTACGACGGTATTACCGAATTCGAACTGATGGGGGGCAGCGATTTTGTCGACCTCAGAGGGGCAACATCCGGGTTCACCGTCAATCTGGGTGACGGCGAAGACATCGTCATTGGGTCGGGATATTCTGATGTTCTGAATGGTGGTGCCGACGATGATGTTCTGGAAGGCGGCGTTGGTTTGGATACGCTTACCGGAGGCGGCGGCGCTGATGATTTTGTGCTGTCCTCCGGTCCGATCGACATTGCAGATGTCATTACAGACTTTGGCGCGGGAGATCAGGTTGACCTGAGCCAGGTCATCAATGGCGTAAACGATATTACGGGTCTGGCAAGCTATGATGCCGCCACAGGCGAGCTGGATGTCGGCGGCGTCACTGCGTTCAATATAGCCGCCGCAGGTGGCGGCATGCCTGCGCAGGTCGAAGTGATATTCGAAGACAGCGCCGGGGCAGCTCAGACTGCTGTTCTCTAGTTTATCGCTCGCGCAAGGCTTCCAGGCGGGCCTTGCGCAACGGTTTTAATAAATAGTCCAGAACAGTGCGCTCGCCGGTCAATATGTCGACGGATGCTACCATACCTGTGCGTATCTCATTGGTCTCGTCGTTCCGTGTCAGCGTATTGGTTTGTGTCCGCACAATGATCGGAAAGTAGGTCTCACCGGTGGTTTCATCGCGTTCCGCATCCGCGCCAATACGGACGACTGTGCCGTCCAGCGCGCCGTAAATGGTAAAATCAAACGACGTAAGCTTTACCTTGGCCGGCAGATCGAGCCGAATGAACGCGATGTCCTCGGGGCGCACGCGTGCCTCGACTTCGAGCTTGTCACCCGCCGGTACAATGCGTGCGACTTCCTCGCCGGGCGCGATCACAGACATCAGCGTGTTGACGTTTAAGACCGACACGATCCCGCCCACGGGCGCGCGCAGGCTGGTGCGCTCAAGCACATCCGAGGCGCGTTTGAGGCTTTCGTCAATAATGCTCAGCTCGTTAAGGGTCTCGGACCGCTCTGCATTGATTTCGGCACGTCGGTTCAGATTTAGCTCTTTAACGCGTGCTTCGGCTTCTTCTAGCGCCGTCACAGCTTGCGCCCGTCGACTGATTACACCATCGCGTTCCTGACGTTTGACGGTCCTTTCGCGTTCGATCGGGATGATCTGCGCTCTAGGCACGACGCCAGAGTCCGCGCGCAACTGGATTTCTTCGTCAAGCAATGCCAGGCTTTCGTCGTTTCTGGCCTGCGCATTGGTCAATTCTTCTATCTCCTGCGCGCGTTGACTGACCTGAGACATCAGGATGGTGCGTTGCGACAGATCAGCGGCCTGGCGGCTGTCAAAAAGCGCCAGCTCACGCAAAGCCAAGGGGCTATCGGGCGCAAGACCGAGGACTGAAAAGTCAGGCGCGTCTTCCTGCTTCAATTCCGCCTCAAGCCGCAAGGCGCGGGCGCGCAGCGCATCCCCCCGTGCCGTGATTTCTCCAAGACTGGCTGAGGCGCCAATGTCGTCAATGCGGATCAGAACTTGGCCCGCTTCGACCGTGTCACCCTCGGAAATCAGGATCTCGCGCACGATACCGCCCTCAAGGCTTTCAATATTGCGGGCGCGTCCTGATGGCACCACAACACCCGTCGCGCGGGCCACTACTTCGACACGCGCCCAGCTTGCCCAGGCAATCGCCACACCAGCAAATGTCACCAGCAGGATCAGGAAAAGGGTCAGGTGCCATCCGCTTCGCGCATCGGCCGCTGCATTATCACCTTCGAATTGCCATTCCGATCCGCTCATGAAGGCACATCCGAGTTTGCGTTTTTGAGCTTTGCTAGAACCGCGTCCTTTGGTCCATGTTGTTGCAATACGCCCCCCGATAGCACAGCAACCTGCGTGACAAGCTGCAGGAGCGCCATACGGTGTGTAGAGATGATGAGTGTCATTGGGCGTCGTTGCAACGCCCGTTCCACACCGGCGATGAATAGCGCTTCCGATTGCATGTCCATGGAGGAGGTTGGCTCATCCAGTATCAAAACGCGCGGTTGTGGCAGCAAGGCGCGCGCCAGCGCCACCATCTGTCGCTGACCGCCCGACAGATTGCGGCCGCGTTCCGATATCTGCATGGCGAACCCGTCGGGATGTGCGGCGGCAATGCGGTCAACGCCCGCGTCACGAGAGGCGCGCAAAATGTCTTCATCACGTGCACCCGGCAAACCAAACGCAATGTTTTCCGCAAGTGATCCGGAAAACAACACCGGTTCCTGCGGCACCAGTTGCACCATGTTGCGCAGTGTCGCAGGGGCGATTTGTTGCGTGTTCAGGCCGTCCAGCAAAAGCAATCCTTCACTGGCGGGCCAAAGGCCGGCCATGACGCGGATAAGGGATGTTTTGCCCGCGCCTATTGGACCAATGACACCCAGATGGCTTTCCGCCGGGACACGCATACTCACATCCTTGAGGGCTGGCAAAACGGAACCATGATAGGTGAGCGACACCTTCTTGAGCTCCAGCATGCCGGTGCGCGATGTCGTATTTATTGCGCGGGTGCGAGCGTCTGCATCGGAAGGTCTTTTCATAAGCTCATCCAGTGAGCGCAAGGTCGACAGCGCAAAGCTGCCGCGCACAAAAAGCCCTGTAACCGCTGCAGTGGGCGCCAAGGCGCGCCCCGAAAGGATCATTGCTGCAATCACAGCTCCCATGGTGATCTGACCATCCAGGGCCAGGTAGACACCAATGACAACGATGCCGATCGATGAGGCCTGTGTAGCCAAAGCCGTGATTGTCGTGGCAAATGTCGCCAGCCGTCGGCTTTTGGCTTGTGCCTGCGCGGCCAGGGCGCTTTGACTTTCCCAGCGGGACTGCATGCGGCTTTGACCTGAAATGGCTTTTAGCGTTTCAATTTCGGCTACGGATTCAGCCGCAACCGATGTTTTGGCGCCACCGGTTGCGCGGTTCTTCTCCGATGCGTTGCGCAAAGGGCGCAAGATCATTAGTCCCATTATCAGTACCAACCCGAGCGCCAGGGCTGGCGGTAGGGCGAGCGGTCCGCCAATGTAATAAATCAGCAGGATAAACAGTATGGCAAAAACGAGATCAATCAGGTTTGCCAGCGTTTGAGACGAAAAAAATTCAGCAACCTGTTCGTAGTCTTTGAGCGTGTTCATCAGCGTGCTGGACTGCGGCGTATCGCCATCCAATTGCAGGTTTGCCACATGGCGGAAGACTGTAGCTGAAACCACGCGGTCGACTTTGCGTCCGATGCGGTCGATGACCCCGGCACGCACCAGTTTGAGCAAAGCGTCAAAGACGAGCGCCAATCCGACGCCCGCAACGAGCGACCACAGGGTGATCAGCGCCGCGTTGGGAAAGACCCGGTCATACACGTTCATGGTAAAGAGTGGCACAACCAGTGCCAGCAAGTTAATCAAAATGGAAGCCAGAATGACCTGTGCATACTCTGTCCAATAGGGTCGCAAAGCACTCCAGAGCCAGTGCCGGGGAGAATTGCCAGAGGTGGTTTGCGTCGGCATTTCCACGTGTTTTTGCAAGACGATAGCGTGGCCCATGTAGCTGTCTTCCAGATCGGACTTGGTCGCTATGAGCGGGTCCGAGGACTGGCTTGGCCTAAGGATTTCAAAGGAACCGTCTGGATGTCGCGCGCGGAGCACACATGCGTCTTTACCGCGCAACAACAGGATGACGGGCAGGACGTCATCCGATACGTCGGCTAGTTGACGACGTATCAGACGCGCCTGAACGCCGTTCCGATCCGCTGCCGTAATCGCGAGCGCAGGGGTCAAGCGCCCATCTGGTGGCAATGCGATCCCGTTGACAAGAACTTCAACCGCCACATCTCGTCCTGCCATACGCATGGCTTCGGCCAGGCTGGCCGCCAATGGATCGCTCGGTTGCGGATCAAATCCCCAGTCTGGATCTTCATTTGCCGGCGTGTCAGATTGGCCATCGTTCGCGATCAAACGCGCCGAAACATGTGCGGCACGCGATTTTTTCTGGCTGGGCGGCTGGGAAATGTCAGACCTCCGTCTCGTGCGTCAATCCGACGGCAAACTCCGGCGCCAGTCACGAAAACTGATCGCGTCGTCCCGCGCTTTGTCCCCTGGCGTGTGCAGCCCCGGCGCACCTTGTTCATTCACGGCATAAGCTGCGCTGTCTTCCGGCGGGGTGATGCCCAGAGCTGACAAGAGTGTTCCCGCAGCAGCGAGCAAACGGTACTTCACGAACACTTCAAGTGATTGGGTGTTCAAAAGATTAGTTTCAGCCTGAAACAGGGCATTTTGCGTATTCAAAACATCAATGAGCGACCGGGCGCCGACATCAAATTCTTGTTCGTATGAGGCCAGCAATTCGCGCGAAAGCTCCGCTTGCCGTGACAAAATCTTGACGCGTCGTTGGGTCGATTCCAGGTTCGCCCAGGATTGACGGACTTCGCGCTCAACCAAACGAGTCTGCGTCAAGAGGCGCGCGCGTTGTTCACTGACGCGCCGGATTTGTTCTTCACGTTGGCCGCGCTTGCGGTTGCCTTGGATCTCGTATCGCAACACCAAACCGATAGAACCTTCATTGACCTCACCTTCAAATCCGCTGACATCCTCGCCGTAACGGGTTTTGGCTTCCAAATCGAGTGTTGGGTATCGATTGGCATTCGCTTGTCTTGACAGGGCTTCTGCTGCGCCGATGTCGGACTGAAAGAACAGGATCGTGGGATTTCTGCGCCAAGCTGTGGCAAGCGTCTGATCCAAGCTGCTTGGCAGTCTGCCGCCGACATCCGGCACGGGGTTGAGATTTTCCGGTGTTACCCCGACGGTTTCCAAAAACAAGATGCGTGCATCCTGATCGGTCAATTCAAACTCAATCAACGTGTCTTCTGCCAGAAATAACCGTTCCTCAGCCTGTTGCAGATCGGCAATGCCCAGAACACCATTGTCAAAGGCGCTTTGAATCCTGCCAAGCACCTCGCGGTGGTATTCCAGATTGACCCGGGCTTTTTCGGTCAGGGCCTGCGTGCGCAGAACCTCACTATAGACACGAATGGCTTCCAAAGACAGAAACTCGGAGCGTTCCAAAACGCGAAATGCAGCCGCATCAATTCTGTAGGCTTGGCGTTCAATTTCCGAACGCGTCGACTTGCCATCATATAAGCGCTGCGTGATCCGTGCGGAAACTTCATAACCGAAAAGGCCATCGTCAGCAGCCGTGAGATCTGACGTGCGTGTCCCGTTGTTGTAGCTGCCCTCTGATCGTCCTTCGAGTTCGACCCGAGGCGCCCAAAAACTGCGGGCTTGATCAAGTTCAAATTCAATCGCTTGCTTGTTGGCCTCGGCGGCCTTGATCTCCGGATTAGTTTCAAGAACAAAGAGGATCGAGTCTTCCAGTGAAAGAGCACTGGTTTGTTGACCGAATACCGACGTCGCCCAAAAAGCGATTACGGGTATGAGATTTTTTTTTCTTGATACCTTGTTGTTCATTGTCTTCTACCGCTTACGTATCCCTCACGCATTGACACGCAAGTGTTACAAGTTTGATATACTACTGTTGGTTGCAGTCTTGTTGCAACTGAGCAGACAGTGCAATATCCCTTCAAAAAATTATCAGAAAGTGGGTCTTTTATGCTCTATCGTGCGCTTGCTGTTATTTTGCTGCTCTTTGCCTCCTCGGCCTCGGCACAAGAATTTGGTACTATAAATTTTGATTTTGATTCCGATAGGTTGGATGCACAAGGTTTGGAAGATGTCGCGCAGATCGCGCAGCAGCTGAAAGAACGTCAAAGCTACAAACCGACAGTCGTGGTTGGGTTTACCGATGCTGTAGGGTCCTTTGGTTACAATGATAATTTGGGTCAGCGTCGTGCAGAGCGTGTCGCTGCTGCGCTGGAAGCACAGGGTGTGCCTGTCAATCGGATCGGTAGCGTGGCATCGCGCGGCGAGCGCGAGCTGCTGGTTAGTGTTGCTGGACCTGAGCGCCGAAATCGCAGAGTGACAGTCACATTGGGCGAGATAATGAACGCATGTCGCACGTATCGCGAGATTCCGCTGACGCCTGCCTCGGTTGGCGAAGAGCTGCAGACAGATCTGGTGGCTCGTTTGACAGAGGCAGTTCAGTCCTTTGATGCACTCGCAGCGTCCCGGCGAGATGGCGCTGCTTTTCAAATGGCAGGAGCGGCACGAGAAGACTGCGGAATAGCCGTTGGATATAGTGCAGACGCTATCCGCAAAACGGAATACGCGCAGAAGTGTTTTTGCAGCTCAGCGCGGATGCAAGCCGCACTCAACTAGTCAAATAACGGCTTGCTGCTGGTTATACATTTTCGTCAGAGGTATCGGCACTGTGACACATCCGGACGTCAGAAATTGAATGACACGCCTGCCATAAATCCCTGCTGTTCGACGTCGTATGAGAACCCGGGTTCTTCTCGATCGACGGAAAGGTAGCGATATCCAAAAACGCCTGATACTGCGTCAGTAAAGTCGTAGCCGACACCACCAAGTACATCGACCATGGACTCAGAACCGGCGCCGAAACCGCCAGCATAAGCCCATCCTGTTGCAAACCATTTGTCTGATATGCTCGTGCGGCCTCGTAAGCCCAGCATGGGGTCAAACCAATTGTCGCCTGACGAAGCACTGATCGCTGGTTGAGTGCCTGCTGTGAGACTCAGGTCCGTCGACACGTTCCAGTAGCGCAATCCTCCGCCAGCCCAGAGAGAGGTCTCGTTGGTGTTTCTGATGCGGTATTCACCCAGCACTGTTCCCAGCGACAAAATTGAATTGACATCGGCGTTGCCAAAATCAGTTCCAGGCGTGGCCCCACCCATGCCCACGTTCACATATTGATAGTCGAAGGTCAGGCCATAGCGGCCTTTGTTTGCACTGAAAATGATCATGCCTGCAAGATCAAGATTCTCAAGTATGTCAGAAAAACTAAGATCAATATCTACAGGTGGCACACCGGGTCCATATTGCACTTGACCCGTTTGCCCGGCGCCCCAAAGATATGGCGTTATCTGATATTCCCATTCTTGCGCTGATTGTGCCAATAGCGAAGCACCGCTTGCGCTTATCGCGGCTGCGGTCAGACAAGATAACCTGACTTTACTGACACTCATAAAACCCAGCCTTTCGGTGCAGCGGGAAAGATTCTTATCTTATATTATCTATGGGCGAGTCGTTTGCGTCAATCTAAAGTGTTTTCGCAGTGTTACGTGGTTAAATTCATGTCAAAAACGCATGCCCTTTGCGCAGGTTCCGAGTGTTCTTAATGAAGTATCCACAGGCCATTTCCGTGGTAGTCCTCCTTATCCGTGTTAACGGAACAAGGCTTGAGGCAACGTCACGTTGAAAACAGCGCCGGGCGTGTCGCTTTGCAAAAGTGCAATGGCACCACCATGCGCCGACACGACACGGTGACAAAATGCAAGACCGACTCCGGTGCCCTTGCCGACATCCTTGGTTGTGAAAAGAGGATCAAAAATTCGCGTAACGATGTTTTCGTCAATTCCTGGACCATTGTCAGCTATGGTTAGCGTGACTGTGCCTGTAGCCAGTTCCGAGAAGCCAGTGAGTTTGATTTTGTCGCCAGTTTCGCTGTCAAGAATAGCGTGAATGGCATTTGTGAGCAGGTTGATTACCACTTGCGATATCTGCAGCTCGTCAACCATCAGATCTGGCAAATCTTCCGGCAACTCCACAGAAATCTCTAAAGTACCATTGCCGGTGAGCGTGCCCACCGCGTCAAGAGCTGTCTGAACGATGTCATGGGCGGACGTGGGTTTGGGGTGCAACGGTTCCTGACGGGCCATGGCCAAGAAGGAACGTACGATTTTCACACAACGCTCCGCTGCCGTTGCCATCTTGTCAACGCGATTGACGTGTTGGGTGCCCTCAAGATCTTCGATCAACATTTCGGTATTGCCCACGATAATGGAAAGTGGGTTGTTCAACTCATGCGCAACACCGGCCAGCAACTCTCCGAGAGCGGACATTTTTTCTGCCTGAAACACTTCAGTACGCTTTTTCGCAAGCTCCGCCTGTACGGCGAGGATACTGGTCAGGTCTTCCATGTTTGATACGATCACGTCCTCACCGCGATATTCAATCAGACGGGCCGAAATACCGGCCGGGAACTCTGTGCCATCCGCCCGGATACCTGTGACGCGCATGTCATCCACGCGCGCATCGGGAAGCAGTGCGGTGATGAAATCCGCGCGTTCCGCTCGTTTAGCAAAATGCGAGAAACTGCTTTTTGCGGGTCCAAGAAGCGCAGTTGCGGCAGGCGACCGGTAGATCACCTGGCCATCACCGATGCGCGACATGGTTAGGCAAGCGGGGCAGGCTTCCAACACTTTACCAAGCAAAACCTCGACTTCGCTTTCCGCGTCCTGCGAAACATCATCATTGGCGCGCTCGGTCTGGGTCAGGATAAATCCTCCATCCGAGCTGGAATTGAGATGGATCACATAAGAGAGACCAGGTCCGGCAGGCGTGATGACCCGATATCCGTCATCCATTGTGCCTATAAGATCGGCTTCGATGATGGAAAGCCGCTTGCAAATCTCGGGAGGATAACAGCCGCTGTTTTGGGCTTCACGCAAGAAGATGTCCCAGGTAGTGCCTTCTGACAAAAAGCTGCCCAAGCGCGGGTTCATTTTTTGAAACGCGCTGTTTGCCATGCGCAGCAAAGCGTCCGCATCAAAAATAACCACGCCATCACTCAACCTGGCGAGTATTTCCAAAAAGAGAGGTTCGAGGGCGGCCGGCCGTGCCACGTCGCTATCCAGCCGTCGCGGTGGTAGCGCAAGCCTCTGACAAACGTACGGCGCCTGAACTGTCTACCGGATCTTGTGTTTCTGTTGCAAAGGTCTCGTCCAGATCCTCGACCATGCCATTGTCAGCCAGTATCGACATCGGATGAGAGGCACGTCGTAACATCACAGCCCGTGTCACTGCAGGCCCGAAGACATCATAAATGTAGCGCTGAACACCGACCACGGAACCTATGACACTGCCTGTGGCCAAGCCGATCCGAGGTTGCCATTGGATGGGATGACTAGCGTTGCGTTGCGCCAGATAACGCAGGAAACGCACGGCTGCGTTGGACACGGCCAGAGCATGGTCCGTTTCAGGGTCGGGCACGCCGGAAACCGATACATAGCTGTCACCATGGGTGCGGATACGTTGGCAGCCGAACTGCTCGCCAATTCGATCCAGCGCGCTGTATATGTCATTGAGATCACTGACAATCACCGCAGGATCATGTTGGCCGAGCAAGAGATCAAATCCGGCGAAATCAAGGGCTAACACCGAAACAGGTTCAAAAATCCGGGGTGCGACGATGCCAAAGGATTTGTACTCTTCATATGCCGCGCGGGGCATCATATCCAGAAGTAGTTTTTCAACCTGCTCCTTTTCCCTTTTGATGTCGCGTGTGTTTCGCTCGACCATCACCGAATAGCTGTCGATCATCGACTCCAGCTCCTTGATGCGGGTAATGTTCTGACACACCAGCACCGCAATCTGGTCGCCGGAATCCTTGGCTCGGTTAAACTCCATCGCAACTGTCATGGTGCGGCGACGCACCTTGAAAGATGCCTCTGTGGTGTGTTTGTTGTCCGACCCCAAATTGGTTTGCAACGCATCCAAATCAAGTGCTGGGAAAAGCTCGGCCAATCTTGTCGCGGTGCCCCGCTCGCCGAACCATTCGGCAAAGGTATCATTGCGAAAGCCAACGCTCATTTCCGAAAGGTCAACCAAAGCCACGCCCACGCCAATGGCGCGTAACAGTTGTTCATTGATCGCTTCAATCGACATTTTGGGGCCTCACAAGCAAGGAACGCCGGTCTTCAAAGGACTTCAGAACGGTATCGATATCCACGCGTTGCAGGTTGAAATCAGACAAGGTGGCATCGACCAATTCTTTCAAACGATCAAAATCTGCATCCCTGACAATGAGGTGCTGATGTGCCCGTTCAATATGGGCGTCGGAAAAGGAGGCCGGGCCGCCCATCAGCGCAGAGACGAACTTTGTTTGGTGATCCATCAGCTTCGGCATGTCGACATCATCAAAATACGGGCCAACGTCATCATCATCAAGCAACCGCTCATAGAGTGCCATTACTATTCTGCTGATTGTCGAAAAGCCGCCGTATTTTTCGAAAAGAGTTTGTTCCAAGGCAGTCACCATTCATATCTTATGCGCCGAAAATCAGGCTGCGCGTCTACATCTGTGCCACCGGGTATCAACATTATCAAGAATTTCGCCGATTATTGGGTTGATCAAATCGGGATCAGTTACGGCCGCCATGTGGGTCGCATCCTGAACAAGACGATGTTCAAAACGGCGCAACTTCAAAGCCATTACATCGGCAATATGCTGAATCTCTACGGGAGACGCGGTTCCCGTTACACATGTTACCGGACAACGCACTGCAGTGGCGTCCGCCTTTGTAAAGCGATCAGACACCAACGCCACATAGTCGTTATGCATTTGGTGCGCTGAGGTGGCGAGCTGAGAGCGCAGGCGAACGTCGGCTTGGCTCCACGCATCCTGACCACACCAGAAATCGAAAAATATTTGCATGGCTTTTCCCGAGGCGCCGGTTTTCAGCGCATTGCGCGACTCTCGGACCGCTTGATTGAACGCCATGGTATGCGGCGTAGAGATACCGTAGGCGTTCCAGACCACGTTGAAAGCTGCTGGATCCACCAATGTTAAACTAAGCACTTTTTCCGGCCACATGCTGGCAATTTTCAAAGCAACGGCACCGCCAAAGGAATGGCCGATCAAGTGCACCGGTTCCGACGAAGTCGCGATCACGGGCAAAAGCGCCCGTGCAATCTCCTGGAGGGTTATGGGTCCGTGGTCGCTGTGTGTTGCAGCGGCACCGTAGCCACACAAATCGGGTGTTAAAACCCGGTATCTATCTTGAAGATCGGTTACCAATTGACGCCATTGGCCGGAATGGCTCGCTGAGCCATGCAAGGCTACAACGGTTGGA
Organism: Roseobacter sp.; assembly: GCF_045106495.1. GTDB lineage: Bacteria > Pseudomonadota > Alphaproteobacteria > Rhodobacterales > Rhodobacteraceae > Roseobacter. Next base: position 172,033 of record NZ_JBGCEQ010000010.1, on the reverse strand, counting down.
CGATTGTCTGCTTGAGGACAGGATTTTAGGGCAATAGGAACAGGCATATCTGGGTCTTTCGTATTCTCTCTTTGACCCGAAAGTAGCGCTGCTCCATTTCAGCCAGATGTCTGAAACACTTATGTTTTGTTTCAAGTGTTTCAGGCCGGATTGCATGTTATACGGGACGGGATTGATAACTCGAAATCAACCAGTCTTGTTCTGTTTTCATTACCGCATTGAGAAGCCTGTGCGGTTATTGTATCTCCTCCATGGATGACGTGAATTCGGGATTTTAATCCGAATTATCAAATAACTCCGTCGACGGGCTACCTCGGACATGTTGATATGCTTGCAAGGTTTGCGGAGAAAGTCTCAGTCGACTCTGGTGAGCAGTTCCGCATCGTGAAGCGCGCTTTTGTTCCATGAATAGTCAGCGGGTATTTGAAGGTCGTTTTGAAACGAAACTCGGTGCCTGCATTGCATACGGCTTTCGCATGTAGGCGGTCCAACACAGTGCGTCGTGGTGCATAAAGGGCGCCAACCGGATGCGTAGGTTACGTTGGATTCACAGTGGTTTTAGAGAGATATTGAAAAGTGGTGCTCCGGATCGAAGTCGTATCTCCGTCTTTGATCTGTTTTAAAAGGCCCTCTTGCGGAGTTGTGTCACGCCGTGACGCTTCAACAGATGAGTCGACTACATGTCCGCGTCGCGTGCCGCCCAACCGATGACCAAAACACGTGCGCCAAAGATGATTGCATCATAGCGTTAGTGGTTTTGAAGGAATTGTTTCATGCGAAGGTTCTTTTTGAACTTCTTTTCGGGGCAGTTTCGAGAAGCCGAACGAAGCGCTGCGCGATGTAACCGGCGTCATCGGCGACGCCGTCGATTAGGGAAGAGTCGCAGCAGCGCATAGACCAAAGCCCAATGGGAAACAGACCGCGAGCAGCCGTTGCACTGGTCATTTGTTCAAATGGTCAGAGGCTTCAATAGCGAGAACATGGAGCCAACTGTAGTTTCTTCGTCTTCTTGCTACCCAGAGCGCCGTTTTTGTTGCCAGCGGCAAGGGTGAGTTTGGTGGGTTCGGCGCGCGGGACATCGACGAACCGTTCGGGTGGTCTAGTGGCGGCGCATTGATCTTTTGGTCCGCATTGAAACGGTCGATCTTGTTTAGCATCCGCTCACACCCAGCCGGTGGCACCGTGACACAGGCGCCCAAATCAAATCTGACAAACACTTAGTTTGCGATAGCTACTCGTGCGCGACCATATGTAAGGCCACCGCTAGCAAAAAAAGTAGCTAGTTTCTGGGTTACTTGATGGCTACGCCCGGCAAGCTGAAAAGAAGGATTCTGCAACAGTAAAGATAGCGGCGCATCGGCTTTCCGGGCGGCTGAGGTAACCGCTTCTGTGGCACTAATACACGATGCCGCGGCCCCAGCAGTGCCGCGAGGCTTGAGCTTGACGACCCGAACAAAGGGTCACGTCGTGTCCCGTGGCCAGCGTTACATGTGGCAGTTGTATGCCTTTGGTCGAAAATCCAACAACGAGCACATCGCCGAGTGCAGTTTTGTAGGAGTTTTGATAGTATTTGTGCGTGACATGGTGATTTGACGCGTCGACTTTCATCGCGAAATCGGAATTTTGCGCTGTATCGCAAACTCCCGTAGCGACGATCAAACATTGATCATACCAGGTCTAGCGATGCGTCGTCACCCTGTATCCCGATCTGGATTGGGATACTGATAGAACGGATGTGCACAAAGTGTCCGGCACGCTGAAGCTTCGACATTAGCAGTGCAAGAATTCCGCGACAGTGTTTGTGCATGAAATCGGCCGGTTGCGCCCCGGCCAAGGCAAGTCCAGGCGAACGGGCGATCGAAATCAGTGTTAACAGGTGCAGCGACAACCAACGTTCCTGCAACCATTTTTGGTCCAGGTTTCCATGCTCAGAAAGCACGTGATCAAAACTCTTGCGTGCCAGGTGATGGTGGCAAGCCAGTCCGGCGCTTCCTGCGTCTACGGAAATTGAGACTGTCTTTTATTTCACGGTTTTCGATATGAAATCAATAATCTGTAGTCTTTTCAGTGAATCGGTGTTTGCCAAGCACCGCATTTATCAAGAAAACCCTTGGTGGCACGTGGCATGTTTTGCGGGGTTGCACGCCAAAGATGATCGCGCCAGCCATCGTTTATCTCACGATCAATTCCAGACCAGTGACGGGTGCGTCCCTAGATGTTTTGAAGTGGGTGCGTGTTGTGTCCAATCGATTGCGCACCTGATCGGTGAAGCCAGGGACTCGTTGCTCATCCATGTTGGCCTCAACGCTGGTCTTAAGGTGGCAAGTTTTATCTGGTGTGCGGAGGCAATGTTCCCGAACCCTGCGGGATTCAAGTTGCCAAGGTCGACAGCAAATATTCAAGCGGCGATGGGGCTCTATTTCCGCCACGCCCCGGAGTAGTGTCATCACTATCCACCTATGATGCCTACCGCACAGCCGCAGCCGTTAAAGCTCAAACGGCAATGTGTATCGCTCAACCAATCGGCACTGTCGCGAAATGTGAAATTCGCCGGATCAGGTTGCGCGCGGACCGCTGCAATAGTGCCCAATAATTTGGGGACATCGACGCCGTTCGTTGCGATTTTTGTGGTCTTTTTGACAATTTGAATTTCCATTTTTGTTTCTGTGGTTGCCGGATCGATGGCGGGAGTTAGCTGGCCGCGGTGAAAAGCTAATCATTGGGACGAGAATGGCCTGGCCACGTGCTTGAACCGTGTGACATGCCTGCCGAGGAGATATCTCTTTGTGACATCACTTAGCCGCCCTATTCGTTTCAGATGTTTCATTTTTATGTCCGCTTTTCGCATAACGATCATCAACGCCACAAAAGAAAAAGACTGCCCAATGGGAACTGGGCGGCAAGTCATTTTTGATTGGCTTTTGGTCATTATACCTGGGCGGAAAGGGTCTGAGGCGCATCATATCTTGCGCTTGGTGTCGACATCGAGAGGGTCTTTTCGGATTGAGTCATCTCGATCGGGACATCTTCGAACAGAGGCGTCGAAAGGTACCGTTCACCTGTGTCGGGTATCATGGCTAGGATCGTTGCTCCCTCCGGCGCTCTCTTGGCAACCTCCATGGCGGCAGCAAAAGTTGCGCCGCCACTGACACCGCAGAAAATACCTTCCTGTCGTGCAAGCGCTTTGGCCATGACCATCGCTGCGGCGCCTGGCACGGGCTGAACCTGATCAATGTTTCCCGCCTGCAACACATCATTCGTGAGTTTGGATATGAAATCAGGTGTCCAACCCTGCATCACGTGAGGGTGAAAAACGGGGTGGCTTTCCGCCGGGCTACCGTCCGCTTGGAAAGGTTGCACAATACCACTGCTGAGCAGAGCGGCGTTGTCGGGCTCGGCCGCGACGATTTGAGTAGTGGGGCTCAGGCGTTTTAGTCCTCGGGCAACACCATTGATTGTGCCGCCCGTGCCAAAACCGGACACCCAGTAGTCCAACCCGATGTTTTCAAAATCTCGCGCAATTTCAACAGCCGTCGTTGCCTCATGATAAGCCGCATTTGCAGGGTTTTCGAATTGACGTGACTGAAACCAACCATGCGTCTCGGCCAACTCTCGGGCTTTTCGGACCATGCCCGTACCTTTTTCAGATGCGGGCGTCAGAACCACTTGTACGCCCAGAAAACGCATGAGTTTGCGGCGTTCGACACTGAAACTTTCTGCCATGGTCACAACCAATGGGTAGCCTTTTTGTGCGCAGACCATGGCAAGCCCGATGCCGGTGTTTCCACTGGTGGCCTCAACGATCGTTTGGCCCGGGCGCAACGAGCCGTCCTGTTCGGCTGCTTCGATCACACCCACGGCAAGGCGGTCCTTGACGGAGCCCATCGGATTAAAAGCTTCGAGTTTGACGTAGAGATCCACATGCTGGGGGCCAAGTTTTTGGATGCGAACGACGGGCGTGTTGCCGACAGTGTCCAGTATTGAGTCAAATCGTTTGGTCATTGGAAAGTCTTTCATATAGAGGGCAGCACTTTTTTCTGGCGCTGCCAAAGAGAAGGGTATTTGGTTCAAAACCTGCGAACGAGTTGGTGGAGGTGGTCGCGGTGGTCGAAACCCAATTCCTTCATGCTGCGCACGCCGATGTCTTGCAGCAGGCGATCATCCAGCGCGGACACACTGTTGTAGCTTGGCAGGCGACGGCGCAGGCTCGGCAGTAGGTTTGTGACTGACTTAATCACCGATTGAATGGTGATATGTCCCGCACATTGAGCCCGTATCATCGAATTTGTGGCTGAAACGGTCATGGGCGTTACTCCTTCTCATCACAGAGTTTCAGTTCAAAAAGTCGGATCATTCAAATCCGATGCATCTGGTTCTGGCGGTCTCGTGTTGCAGTCTGATGTCGTCTTATTGGGATTCATGTTTCAATTTTATCTCAGTCAAGAAAATCCAAAGAAAAGTAAAAAAATGATATTAAACAATAAGGTATCCGGATGCCGTAAAGTGGAAGCGAACAAACCTTAGAAACAATTGAAACAATTGAACGCTGGCGTGAAAATAGACTGAAACAATACAGAACTAGAGTGGCGACATGGATCAGACGACCCAATGCACCAAAGGCGATAACGTTGTAGCTTTGCGCGATGCGCTCGAAGCGGTGTCCGAGGGTGTGGCCGTTTTCGATTGCGACAACGTATTGGTCACGTGCAATCAGCAGTATGTCGACATGTTTCCGAGAATTGCCGAACTGATAGTACCAGGAACACCATGGGATGACATTCTCTCAGCGTGTCTGGACAAAGGCGAATTTGTTGACCCCTTTGGTGACAAACAGGCTTTTCTCAACCGCGCGTCCATTCATCGCGTGAATTTTGAACGAGATGTCATTGCAGAGCACTTTGACGGGCGCACATATTTGGTGCGATTCAAACCTGCATTAGATGGAGGATGTATCGTCACTCGAAGTGACGTTTCCGAACAGCATACTACTGATGCGATAGTACATGATCGCGAAACCTTGCTGGCCACGGTTTTGGATACCAGCCCTGTCGCGATTGTTCTGTCGCAACTGGATGACGGAAAGATCATCTATCGCTCGCAAGAGGCCCGCTCGATATTTGGCGAAACAACCCATGCCTTTCAACACCATCCCACCAGAAAAGGGTATTTGGGGTATATTGAAACGCTGCATGAAAACAGTGCTAGTCAGCCGTCGAATGTTCTGTGCCGGCGTTTTGATGGGACGGAATTCGAAGCTTCGGCAGCAGGGCGCATCGTTGAATTCACCGGTCGAGCCTGTGTCGTGTCGGCCTACACTGATTTGTCAGAAGAAATGGAGCGCGACGCTTTGATCCGGCAGGTTTTGCAAGCTTGTCCGGCGCCCATTCGTATGCTGGATTTGCAGACGGGTGAGACATTGTTTTCCAGCCCTGAAACCACAGCGTTGTTCGGCGAAGCGAAACCACCCGAAGAATACTATGTCAACAAGAGGGACCGAGAGAAGTTTCTGGCAGAGATCCATAAATACGGCCTCGTGAAGGAATTTAAAGCGCAATTTTACAATCGAGATGGTGTGGCCATTTGGTGTGCAGTCTCAGCACGCCTGATCCGATTTAATGGACACCCTACGATCGTCACGCACTCTCGGGATTTGACCGAAGAGTTGAAAGTTGAGGCTCAACTTACAACGCAGCGCGAAGCGATCTATCAAAACGAGAAAATGTCGGCGTTGGGGGAACTGCTTGCTGGCGTGGCACATGAGTTGAACAACCCTCTTTCAGTCGTGGTCGGGCACTCGTTGATGTTGCGTGAAGACACACAGGACGCCGACATGTTGCGGCAGGTTGATAAAATCAGTGGAGCGGCGGAACGGTGTGCCAAGATCGTCAAAACCTTCCTGTCAATGGCCCGGCAACAACCCTCAAAAATGGAGGTTACCGACATAAACGAGATTGTGCGCATTGCCGTTGATGTGGCGCGCTATGGCGACTTGGGAAATACGCTGGAAATCGATTATGAGCTCGCTGAGGATCTGCCCAGATGCGAAGCAGATAGCGATCAGATCACGCAGGTGGTGTTGAATTTGCTTTTGAACGCCGCGCAGGCGATACAAATCACGGAAACTGGCGACAGAGTCACGGTACGCACGCGTGCATCCCGCAACGGGCAAAGCGCGGTCATTGAAGTCGAAGACAATGGACCGGGCATACCCGACGCCCAGCACTCCCGTATATTTGAGCCATTTTTTACAACAAAGGATGTGGGCGAAGGCACAGGCATTGGTCTCACGATTTGTCACCGAATTATCATGTCCCACAAAGGTGCCATCACAATAGATAAGAGCAAAAAGGTTGGGGCCCGATTTTTGATCGCATTGCCGACACTGACACAGGCGCAACTTGAAGCGGCGTGCAAACCCATTGAGGCTAGGCCAACGGATTTGCCAGCCCGAATTCTAATTGTGGACGACGAAGCGGATGTTGCAGACCTTAATGCTGAAATATTGACCCGCGCAGGGTATGCAGTGGATGTTGTAAATGAAGCTGCGCTGGGTCTCGAGATGCTGGCGCAAGCCGAGTACAACCTGATCTTGAGCGATCTCAACATGCCGGAAGTGGATGGCCGAGGATTTTTCGACGCTATCAAAAGCGATTTTCCGGCTCTGGTCACACGGATCGGGTTTGTGACCGGAGACACCATGGGCACCGCGTCGCAAAGCTTCTTGAAAGAAGCCCAACGCCCGTTTCTTGAAAAACCGGTGTCGCCAAGGGAACTGCGATCTTTTGTTGCAGACATTCTGAACAACGTGGGAGCGCAGGCATGAGTGACGTCCAACCGAAAATTCTGGTTTGTGACGACGAGCCGGACGTGCGTGATATGCTGCGAGAATACCTTGTACGTCGTGGGTTTGAAGTTGTTGTAGCTGAGAACGGAACAACCTTGCGGGCGCAACTCGAGGCTCACGAAATTGACTTGATCCTACTGGATATCAACATGCCGGGAGAAGACGGGTTGTCGCTTCTTAGGGGGCTTCGGCCCGAAAATCCGGTAGCAGTTGTAATGTTGACGGCTGCGGGTGAAGTGATCGACCGCATCCTCGGTTTGGAAATGGGAGCTGATGACTATTTGGCAAAACCGGTTGATCTGCGCGAGCTTGAAGCCCGAGTCAAAGCTGTTTTGCGTCGCAAACGAGTGCCTGACATTGTGCCGGACACATCGGCAAAGGTTGGAAAAACCGCCACATTCGGGGCATTTACGCTTGACCTTGAAGCGGCAAAATTATTTTCCGAGTCCGGGGAGGACGTGCCCTTGACGGCTATGGAATTCAGCCTGCTCCGTGTATTTGCAGAGAATAAGTCGCGTGTGCTCAATCGAGATCAACTCCTCGAACAGGCCCATGACCGCTCTTGGGACCCCTTCGATCGAAGCATTGATATTCGGATTTCCCGGTTGCGCCGAAAGATCGAGAGTAACCCGCAGAAACCGACCATCATTCGGACTGTTCGCGGAATTGGCTACATTTACGACGGGTGATTTAAAGAAGATCACCGGGCAAAACCTCGGGAGGAATTGCCCCTGCAGACATCAGCAGGTGCCATCCCAAAACCAGATTGCTGCTCAGCACCGGCACGCCAAGCTTCCGTTGCAATTGTGGAATGACATCCAGAGTGCGCAGGTTTGTGCAGGATAAAAACAAGGCGTCCACATCCTTGGCCGCCATCAGTCGAAGTGCCGCGTTTTTTATCGATGCCGCATCAATGCGCGCAACTTTGGCCTCTTCCTCTTCGGCAAAAGATCCGAAGACGGGCGTTTTTATGCCTTGATCGCCAAGAGTTTTACGCAACTGCCCGGATACGCTCTCCACATACGGCGACAGTAAAGCGATGCGATTGACTTGCAGGGCTTTACATGCCGCGAAAAGCGCGGAGACGGGTTCCGTCACCGCCTTTGCTTCGGTGCCTTCACGTATGCACTCTGCAACACGCGTGGCACCGATCTGTGCCGTTCCGGAAGTGCAGCCGTAGCCGATGACATCAAAGTTGACGCCGCGGGGTAGCAGGCTTGCCGCGGCCTTCAGGTGATGCTCCATTTGCGAAAGGGTCTCAGTACTGACGGTGGTGGCCGAGGGCACCCTTGAGACGCGCAGGCTGACCGATGCCGGTAACAATGCGCGCAAGTCGTCTTCTAGCGTCACATCGGATTGCAAGACGATCAGGCCGAGTTGTGGGGGGAGGCTCTTCAGAACCGAATAGGAGAATACCTGTTCTGCCATTACGCGAGCTCCCGCATGTGGCGTGGTGCAGGCGCGGAGAGATAGGCAGCGCCATTTTCTGTGATCACGATGTCTTCTTCATGCACCAGCGTTTGGCCTGGCGCGATTGAAACTCCTGGCTCAAGCGTCAGAACCATGCCCGGGGCGAGCACTGTCTCATCCTGCGCGATCAGTGATGGCCATTCTGTCAGTTGCATCCCCAGCCCATGGCCCATGCGCCCAGCGTCGGATCCACCTGCTCCACCGGTCACGATCTGGTCCATGCAGTGAAACAACTCCGCTGCGGTTACGCCCGGACGGGCCTTGTCAAAAGCCGCCGCGGAGGCGTCAAGCAGTTTCACATATGCCTCTTCTGCTTCAGCCGCAATTGGGCCCACGGCAAAATTGCGGTCAAAGTCGCAGTAATACCCATCCCGCACCAAACCCGTGTCCAACATCAAAACATCGCCCGAGCGTAGCGGATCTGGAGTTGCTGGCGAAATGACATCGCCGTATCCGCCGGGGCCTGCGGCGCCAGCAAGATAGCCGACCCAATCGGCGCCTTCTTCAAGGCAAAGCATTTGAAACCGTCGGAAAACAGTGTCCAGCGCGGCGCCGACATGCGCAATCTCTGCCACACGCGCAAAGCTGCGGTTCGCGATCGCGCAGGTTTCGCGTATTTTTGCAATCTCGCGATCTGATTTGATCATCCGTAAGTTGCGGACGATGCTCTTATCGCAGACCATTTTACGTAACCCAATCCGGGATTGCAGCGCAGTCCAGGATGACAGCGGCATACGCAGGTGGCTTTCGGTTCCGCTGGGGACACCGATGCGGCCTTTCGCGGAAACTTGCTCCATGATGCAGGCAGCCAAAAGCGAAACGCCATCGTCTGAATAGTCCGGCGACCGCCAGGTGCGGATATCGTCAATCCAGCTTTGCCCCATCAAATGGCTTCCAATTGAGGGAATAATGGCAATGGGGTCGGTTGATTGTGGCAACAGCACAAACCAGGGTCGGGTCGGGCTCTCCCAAAAACGTGTGAGAAACCCGGTAAAATAACGCACCTCAGGCTCGGTGGTCAGCAAAAGCGCGTCCAGATCGGAGGCGTTCATTAGCTCTTGCGCGCGCGTGACCCTTTGGCGGTATTCTTCTGTGGGAAACCCACGATCTTTGGCGATCACCCTTCCGGTCCTTCACTCAGAATGAGCAAGACGCGGGACTGATGATCTAACGCAAGCGCTGCGCGATGTGGCGGGCTGGCGATCAGGGCCGCCAGACCTGCCGCACCAGAAGGTGTACTCTTAAGTTCGACCTGGGCTGCAGCGTCGGCACCTGCGCGCCCTTCATCTTCACTGAGCGTCACAAAAAAATCGGCGTCCTTGGATAAACCTTTGAGTGCGATGAGCGAAGGCTCCTTGCAATCCAAACGCCCCATTTGCGATGCCGGACCCGTCGTTTGTGCGGGCTCCGCCTTGTCAATTGAAGTGATAAGGGCTGGGGCAAATTCAGGCTCAACCACAATGACCAGCGGTCCATCTCCCCAATGATCACGCGCTATCGCGGCTGCCGCGCCAGCTAGCCCGCCAACCCCCGCCTGCAAAAAGATATGTGTAGGCTGCGCTTCAATTTGCGTGAATACTTCCGCCATCAGCGCAAGATAACCTTCCATCAAGCGGTGTGGACGTTCCAAATATCCAGGCCAGGAACTGTCAGATAACAACACCGCGCCTTGATCCTTGGCGGCTTTTGCAGCCGCTTGCATGCTAGCCTCATAATTATCGCCTTCGCGCACCACTTCCGACCCTTCCTGCTTCAGCCTGTCCGCAAAAGCCTCTGGAACAGTCTGTGCAATGTACACGATAGAACGCGCACCAAAGGCAGCCGCGCCCGCCGCAACTGACATGCCGTGATTGCCGGCGCTTGCCGTGATGTAAGTAGTTCCTGCAGCCTTTCCTGCGGCATGATCGCAGGCGACGACATAGGCCGCGCCTAGTGCTTTGAAGCTACCCAGACCCATGCGCGCGCGTTCGTCCTTGATTGTGACCTCTGCCACTTCACATTGCGCCGCGAGCGCTTGCGAGGTCAAAAGTGGCGACACTTCTGCGCGGGGGCATCGCTTCAACATATCCACAGGCTTCTGAGAGGCGACACTGGGCGCTGGAACATCCTCCAAATCAGGATGAGGCAGCCCGTGGCCACGAAATGGGTTTGTCAGAATTTTCATGATCCGACCGTGCGCCAGATTGGACGGGGGGTCAATTCTCCAACAAGAGGGGTGTCATAATGTCTGAGGAAAAATCGCGCCTTTTTTGAGGTCAACAGAAGCCCATCTTCGAAGTCTCGCAGTCGCTTTTTGAGCAAACGCAACCGTGCATCGGTGTGTCCCGTCTTGTACGGATTGAGAAGAACAATGTTCAACGCTGCAAAGCAGGATGCTCTCAAACTTCTCGACGCGAACAGTCGCAACCTTAGCCGCGCCATGGGCGGATCATGCTTGCGGTTTGGATTACGTGGGAATGCTGGTTTTTGGAACAGGAACTGATGTTTGGAAGATTCAAGCGCGCATGTCGAAACCATCCCAAGTTGTTGCTCGAACTGGTCTGACCTAATTGATATCTTCCACCGGTGTTCTTGCCAAGCGGCTCGGATTCCGTGGTAATTTGTTTGTACCTTAGCTGGTTGTGGCCGTGCTGGGGTTTCCGTTTCGGAAACGGGGCCAACCATCTAGATCGCCCGCGCATGATTCACAACCGCGCAATACCCGGAATGTTCTCGTACCAGCCATCTTGCGGGTTTCGCCACTCAGTCCAAACGGTAGAACCGCGCAGCACTGCCGCCAAAAATCTCCGTGCGTTCCTGCGCGTTCAAATGGGCAGTCAGGCCTAGGGCCGTGTCGTGCCAAATGTCATATTCTGCCTGCAGACGGCAGACCGGCCAATCTGATCCCCACATTACCCTTGACGGTCCAAAGGCGGAGATCACGTGATTGGCAAAAGGGCGCAGATCATTAATAGTCCAGCCTTCTGAGGCTTCAGTAACCATTCCGGAAAGCTTGCAATAAGTACCCGTCCGATGCGCGAGCCGCGACATGCCAATAGCCCAATCGGAAAATGCCTCTTGGCCTGCCATCGCATCCCGTATGTGGGGTTTCATGATGTGGTCGATGACCACACGCATTGTTGGATATCTCGACAGTAGTGTATCGAAATTCTTCAAGTGCTGAGGGAACCCCAAGGCGTCGAAGGTCAGATCCAGATCAACGATGGCTTGGAAGGCCCATTGGATGTTGTCCTTCAGCATCCAGTCGACGTCCGGGATATCCTGGATCATCGGGCGAACACCCAGAAACTTCGGGTGATTTGCCAGTCTTTTCAGATGTTGCAGGTCGCCGCTGTCTTCAAAGTTAATCCAGCCGACCACGCCCTTGACGCTTGGTGTGGCATCGGCAAGGCCTAGCATATATTCTGTTTCTGCCACCGTCGCCGCCGCCTGAACCAGAACGGTACCCTCAATGCCGTGACGCCGCAAAGAGGGTGCAAGATCGGCGGGACCATAGGCCCTGTTCAATGTGGGATTATCCTGCGGCATCCAATCATAGTCACTGCGCGCTGGCTGCCAGTAGTGCTGGTGCGCGTCTATCTTCACGTTGGCGCATCCTCGCGCATCAATCCTTTGGCCTTCAGTGCATCCCAGAGGCCATCGGGGATCACGGCTTGCGCGGCGTTCAGGTTGGCGTGCATTTCCGATACGCCCTGACCTCCGGGGATCACAGCGACATGGCATGGGTGCCGCAGCGGAAACTGAAACGCAGCATCCACCATGCGCACCCCGTGATCCTGGCAGACAGCGTCGATTGCATTGACACGGTCTATTATGTTTTGCGGGGCGGGATCATAATTGTAGTAGGCGCCGGGCTTGGCACCGGTCGCCAGAATTCCCGAATTGTAGGGCCCGCCCGTGACGATGCCAATGCCGCGTTTTTCGCAAAGTGGCAGAAAGCTGTTGAGCGCCTCTTGCTCCAGAAGCGTGTAACGCCCGGCCAGAAGAAAGAGATCGAAATCCCCGCGCTCTGCCAGCGTTTGGCAGACTTCCCACTCGTTTACGCCGCCACCAATGGCCTTGATCATGCCCTGATCGCGCAAGGACACCATGGCGTCATAACCCCGCCCACCAAAAAACTCTTCGATCCGCATGTCTGAGACTTCTTTGGATCCATGACTGAAGATGCACAGATCGTGCACGTAAAGGATGTCGATCCGATCTACGCCAAGGCGCGAAAACGAATGTTCCACCGAGCGCATCACGCCATCGTATGTATAGTCAAATTGCTCGCGCCGCTGCGGCACTTCAAACCATTTGCCAACACCGGCGCGATGTTCCGGGGCGCATTGCTGGATCAGGCGTCCTACCTTGCTGGAGAGCACATATTCATCACGGGGTTTGCCGCGCAAAAACGGATTGAGCCGTGTTTCCGATAACCCTAGTCCATAGAGAGGCGCTGTATCGAAATACCGCACGCCACCTTCCCATGCTGCATTCAGGGTAGCGCGGGCCTCTTCGTCGGAAATCGCTTTGTAAAGATTGCCCAGGGGGGCCGTCCCAAACCCTAGCTCGGTGAAGGTGACACCCCCGTTGCCCAGCCGGTCCCAATGTCGCGTTTTCAGTGTCATGCCAAACTCCCAGATGTTTGGTCGGACAATAGACCACTTTCCCTTTGCGTGAACAGACCACAAAATCTAAGTTGACCCGAGCAAAAGGGAGAGGGCATGACTCAACGTTTCAATGCGATATTCACGACGCCAAAACCTGTCATTGGCATGGTACATCTGGGAGCCTTGCCTGGTACGCCGCTTTACGATCCTGACTTTGATCTGGTGAAGGCGGCTCGCGCAGATCTGCATGCATTGCAAGGGGCCGGTTTCGATGCTGTTATGTTTGGCAATGAAAATGATCGGCCCTATGAGTTTGAGGTGGATCGTGCGTCTACCGCCATGATGGCCTATGTCATTGGTCAGCTGCGCCACGAAATTACAGTGCCTTTCGGCGTGAATATGCTGTGGGATCCCATGGCTAGCGTGGCCGTTGGTGCAACAAGCGGCGCCGCATTTGTGCGCGAAATTTTCACCGGAACCTATGCCTCCGACATGGGTTTGTGGTCCCCGAATGCCGGGCAGGCGGTACGTTATCGCGACAAGCTGGGGCGTTCTGATATGGCAATGCTCTTTAATGTTTCAGCTGAATTTGCCCATTCTCTTGATACACGGCCCTTGGCAGATCGTGCGCGTTCTGCGGTGTTTTCCTCGATCCCAGACGCAGTGCTTGTTTCGGGTCAGATCACCGGCGAAGCCGCAGCACTCTCCGATCTAGAAGCGGTAAAAGCGGTGGTGCCTGATACGCCTGTATTGGCCAACACCGGGGTCAAACATGAGACCGTTGCAGAGGTCTTGCAGATCGCAGACGGCTGCATTGTCGGATCATCTCTCAAGGTGGATGGCGATACATGGAAAGCTGTGGACCCAGACCGCGCCTCTGATTTCATGGACCGCGCCAGAGCATCGCGCGGATGAAGGAGCGTATCAAAAACGATCTTTTGGCTCTGATGCAGGTGCCGGGATTATCGGGTCACGAGGACCGTGTGCGTCGCGCCATACGCACCCGTTTGGATGAAATGGATGTTGCCAGCGAGACCGACCGACTTGGCAATCTGGTCGCGACTTTCGACGGAGACGGACCCTCGGTGATGCTGTTTGCGCATATGGATCAACTGGGATTTGTCGTGCGCCGCATTGAAGAAAACGGATTGCTTCAGTTGGAGCGCTTGGGAGGTGTGCCGGAACGGGCGCTGGCAGCACAAGAGGTGCTGATCTGTTTGGGCGAGGGCCGTGATCTAAGTGGTATTATCACAAACAAAAGCCACCACGCCACCACGCCGGATGAGAAATACAAAGTTCATCCGGTTCCCGAGCTTTTTGTGGACGCAGGGTTTTCGACGCGTCAAATGGCGGAGGATCACGGCGTCAAAATTGGTGTGCCTTTAGTCTACGCACCGCGCGCGGCGGTAATGGGGGCGGATCGCATAAGTGGTACCAGTGTGGATGATCGGGCCGGGTGCGCCGTTTTGCTGGAGGTCGCACGTGCTTTGAAAAAACGCCGCAGTGGCCCACCCGTACACCTCGCCTTTACCGTGCAAGAGGAGTTTAACTTGCGCGGCGCGCAACCGGTCGCGCAACAGCTACAACCGGATATTGCCATTCAGATTGACCTGATGCTTGCCAGTGATACGCCAGATATGGCCGCACGCGGTGACATGATGCTGGGCGGTGGTCCCGGCATGAGTCTCTATTCGTTTCACGGGCGCGGTACGCTGAACGGGGTGATCCCCCATCCTGCCATGGTCGATCTCTTCGAAACGACGGCCACGGCGACAGGTATTTCCTTGCAACGCTCGGCGCAAACGGGAGTACTGACCGATCTGTCCTATGTGCAGCTAGTCGGGCGGGGCGTCGCGGCAATCGATCTGGGTTTTCCGATGCGATATTCCCATTCCGCGCGTGAGTTATGTGATTTGCGTGACCTCGTTTCATTGACAGAATTGCTGTCCGCGGCATTGGCGCAGATCGGACCTGATTTTTCCTTGAGACGGGATGATTATACGTGATGAGTTACACACTGGGCATCGACATTGGCACCTATGAGACCAAGGGGGTGCTGGTAGATTTCGAAGGAAAAGTGATTGCGCAGGCGGCGCGTGGGCATGAAATGCTGGTCCCGCAGCCCGGTTGGGCCGAGCACCGCCCGGAAGAGGATTGGTGGGGCGACTTCGTTTTTGTCTGCAAAAAACTACTGGCGGATAGCGGTGTTGACGCGATTGATATCAAGGCCGTCGCCTGCAGTGCTATTGGCCCGTGCATGTTGCCAGTGGATGCAAACGGCACGCCTTTGATGAATGGGATTCTTTACGGTGTGGACGGGCGGGCAGAAGTAGAGGTGCGCGACCTGACGGCGCGCATCGGAGAAGAGACGATTATCCAACGCTGCGGCAATGCCCTGACCTCACAATCCGTTGGGCCAAAAATCCTTTGGCTCAAACGGCAGCGGCCAGAGATTTTCGAAAACACCGCACACATCCTGACCTCAACCAGTTTTCTGGTACAACGGCTGGCTGGTGAGGTTGTCATCGATCACTACACGGCCGCCAATTTCTCTCCGCTCTATGACGTTGCGGCCCAGTCTTGGGTTGATGATCTTGCCAATGACATCGTGCCCTTAAACAAGTTACCGCGTCTGATGTGGTCACATGAGATCGCGGGGCAGATTACTGCCCAGGCGGCACAGGCAACTGGGTTGACGGAGGGTACACCGGTCACGGCCGGGACGATTGACGCGGCGGCGGAGGCATTCTCGGTGGGGGTGGATCAGCCGGGCGACATGATGATGATGTATGGCTCTACGATCTTTATGATCCTGCACAGCCAGAAACAGGTCAGCGATGCCGCGATTTGGTATGCGCCCTGGCTTTTTGAAGGCGAACACGCTTCCTTGGCTGGGTTAGCGACATCCGGGACGCTCACGCATTGGTTTCGCGATCAAATGGCGCGCGATTTGACCGTGGCGGAGGCCTTTTCCGTGTTGGCCGAAGAAGCATTAGCCTCCCCTCCGGGTGCCAATGGCTTGCTGTTTCTGCCCTATTTTTCTGGAGAGCGGACACCGATCCACGACGTGGATGCCAAGGGAGCCTTCTTTGGTCTGAATCTGACACATCAGCGTGGTGATATGTACCGCGCGCTTATCGAAGGGATCGCCTTTGGCACGCGTCATGTTACTGACACCTTTGCTGCATTGGGGCAGCGACCGTCACGGCTGATGGCGGTCGGCGGTGGGACGAAAAACCGTCTGTGGCTCCAGGCCACCTCCGACATCACTGGTATCGATCAGATGGTTTGCAAAAAAACACTGGGCGCGAGCTACGGCGACGCTTTTCTGGCGGCTTTGGCGATTGGCGCGGTCAATCGTGGGGATATCGCGCGGTGGAATCCGGTACAGGAGACCGTGCGGGCGGTTCCCAATCCCACCTATGAAAAGCATTATGCGCTTTTTCGCAGGCTCTATGAACAGACCAAAGACATCGCCGCAGAATTGACGCCGTAGATTTCGAGCAGCAGCGAGTGTTCTAATCACCGCGTGTTGTTTTGAACGTGGAGATCCCAATTCAGGACCGAATCGCACGCGTATTGATTGTTAGGGCTGTTACACTGCAGAGGCAGCAAAAATCTGCAGATGACGAGATTTAACCTATTGTTGTGCCAGTTCGTCCGTTTCAGGCAATCCGGTCCCGCTCAAAAAAACAAAAAGATCTACTTTACCGCCCCCGCGGCCATGCCCTTGATGATGTACTTCTCGAGGAAAATCGCAACAACGACCAGCGGTAAAATGGCTGCAGAAGACAGCGCAGCCATGGACCACCAGTTGATGCCTTGTGAACCGGTTTGTGATGCCACCATTACCGGCAAGGTTTTAGCGTCCGTGGAGGTCAGCAGGGCAGCAAAGAAATACTCGTTCCAACAAAGTACGAGGCTGAGGATGAACGCGGCCACCATGCCAGGCAGGGCGATCGGCAACACAATTTGCACAAAGGCCCCCCAAATGCCCAACCCGTCGACCAGTGCAGCTTCCTCCAATTCCACCGGAATGCCCTGAAACTGGTCCCGCATGATCCAG
Organism: Roseobacter sp.; assembly: GCF_045106495.1. Lineage (GTDB taxonomy): Bacteria > Pseudomonadota > Alphaproteobacteria > Rhodobacterales > Rhodobacteraceae > Roseobacter. Next base: position 155,061 of record NZ_JBGCEQ010000010.1, on the reverse strand, counting down.
ATCACGATGGGTAAAACCATGAGCGTATAGAGCAGGATCAAGCCGACTCGGCTGTCGAGCAGGTCGAGCGATTTGTAGAGAACCAGAAAGGGCAGGGCCAAAACCACTGGCGGCAAGATCATCTGACTAAGGAAAAAGAATGAGATGTCGGAATTGCGCATAAAGCCGAAGCGGTAGTTGAACCGAGACAACCCATATGCGGCCAGTGATCCAAGGATCACGGCCAGCAATGAAGCTGACACCGCGACAATGGCGGAATTCCAGAAACGTTTGAGAAACTCCTCGCGCACAGTCGAGATTTCACCAATTAGGCGCGGCGATAGGCCGAGACTCTCCCAGCCCTTCCACTTGGGCGTAAAATCCCACCAGGGGATCATGTTGCCGCGCATCACATCGGGCGCCAGTTTGAAAGAGGTCGTCAATGTCCAGAAGATCGGGAACAGACAGATGATCGCCCATGTGACTAAGGCTGCGTAAATCGCTACTCGGCTGGTCCACCATTTGACTTGAACTTTGCGGTCTGACTCGTGTTCTTTAAAAATGGCGCTCATGCAGGACGCTCCATAAATCGGCTCACCAGCTTAAGCAGCACCGTGATAAAGATCACAATCAAAACCAGGTAGACCATCGCCAAAAGTGTGCCGTAGCCGACATTGGACCGATCCCTGTATTCGCGGAAAATGAAGCTGGTGACGGAATCCGTGGCACCTCCCGGGCCGCCTGAGGTGACATTGATAATGATGTCCGCGAGCTTCAGTTTAAAGATAATCCGGATCACGATGGCTGTGACAGAGACCGGCAGCATCAGCGGGAAAACAACTTCCTTGAAGCTTTGCCAACCCGTAGCCCCATCTACCTTAGAGGCTTCGATGACTTCACGGGGCAGGGCCTGCAAACCAGCGAGCAGCATGATCATCATGAAGGGAATAAAGGTCCATGCATCCATCGCCATAATCACAAAACGGGCCAGTTCGGGTGATCCGAAAAAGCTAGGTTTGTCCCACCCCAATTCGCGGGCCAGTCGGGCGAGAGGGCCAAAACGCGGCTCCATCATCGATTTGCCAACCATCCAACTGACCGCCACGGGACTCAACATGAGGGGCAGCAAAAACACCACGCGGAAAAATTTGCGCGCGCGTATCTGCGCATTCAGCAAGAGTGCCAAGCCAAAGGCGATAACATATTCCACGCTGACGGCGGCAACATAATACACCATGTTTTTTTTTTTTTTCTAGTAAAATGCGTCGTTCCACATCTGGCGCATGTTGTCCCAACCATTGGGCTGCGGGCCGTTTAAGGACGCGAGGTTCCAATCTGTGAAGGACACATAGAGTGCAAAGAGCAGCGGGAATACTACAAGGCTGATGACGAAAAGTGCCGCTGGCAAAACAAACAAAGTGCGTTTGCCTTTTTCCCCATTCACGATCACCTGTGCCGCGCAAAGCGCTGTTGCCCAGAGCAGATAGGCAAAGAGCACCGGCCGCCATGTGTCGAACCCGATTTCGATGCGACCCGTGTCATGCATGAATTGCAGCGCGGCAAGGGCAACAAAAAGCAGGGCCGTTGCCCAGACCAGACTACGGCCGAAACGTCTGCGAGCATCGGTGATGTTATCGGCTGTGACCGTGTGGAGTAAGTCGCCTTCGCTATTCATTCCGAGACGTTAGCGGGCAATGCGCAAACTGTTAACCACGAAAATCGTCGTAGGTCATTTTCTTTTGCATGTCGGGTGTTTCGGCGTTTTTGCTGTACCTTCGGATGGTTCTTTGACTAACTTCGCGGACACTTGATGCAAGAGGAGGACCGAATGAGCGTTTCGCTGCAAGTTATGTACCCTGCCAAAGCAGAGACAACTTTTGACCACAACTACTATTTGTCGACCCATATGGATTTGCTCGACAAGCACATGGGTGCTCACATTGCGAGTACCGTAGTTACAAAAGGGCTGGCAGGAGCAGATGATGCGCCGGCCGGGTATCACGTGATTGCAACGATCCTTTTCAAGGATCAGGCAGCTTTTGGCGCCGCGATGGCCGCTGCCGCGCCGGTCGTGGCAGATATTTCCGAGTTTTATAGTGGCACCCCGGAAATGCTCGTCGGAGAGGTTGTTGGTTGACGGATTAATCGCACATGGACAAAAAAGGCGCAGCGAACCGCTGCGCCTTTTCGTTTGTCTGTACGGTTTCGTTACAAACCAAGCGACGCCTTGTAGAGCGCTATCTGGCTGTCCCGACCAATTTGATCCGTGATTTTTTCCCAAGCCGCTGCAATAGCATCAGCGGTCTCTTGAGCAGAGGCGTATTGCCCAGCATAGCCTTTGGCCAGTTCATCTTCGGCAACAGAATAGTATTGGAAGATGCCCGGAATGCGTGGTTCAATTGCGGCATTCGGGTGGTTGTAGCTGTCTGCGTTGGAGCCAAGGTAATCTTCAACAAAGGCACGGTCGTATCCGGCTTCTTCCCATTCCTCAAACTGGAAGTGCGAATTCCGGTATGGCTGGAAACCAGATGGATAGGCTGAGGCCCAAAGCGACAGGTCTTTGCCCCCCAAGTGAGCAGCGGCAGACCAGGCGGCCTTCTTTTTCTTTTCGTCGCCTTCAACGGTTGCCATAACGTAGACGCCCCAGCCAATGTAAGCATTGTTTGGCGATACGTTTGGCGTGTCTTCCCAGGCGCCGGATTGTGAATTCCAAACCCGTTCCGAGCCAGGGTTGATGTCGAAGCCAACAACATCGCCAACAACGGACGTGTCGGACGTGCGTGCCGAAGACCCGACATCGCCCCACCAGTTCAGCATTCCGCCAGTACCCGCCAGGAATTGCTGGAATGCGGTTGTTCCCGGGTCTGCGTTGATCTGGTCAGCAGGGTAGGCATTGGCCGCGATCAAGTCCATCACGTCCTGAATAGCCTGTACGAAGGCAGGATTGTTGACCCGCGGTTTCATGGTCTCGGGGTCGAAGAGCCATGCCGGATCATCCGGGTGCTTGGCATAGGGCGCTGCGCGGTTCTCAAGGAAGTAGAAGCCAAAACCGCCCCATCCTTTGAGCGGGTCCAGATATCCATGCGCATCCAGACCGGTGAGCGGATCGGTCTTGCCCACAAGAAATTTGGATTGCGCGTTGACCGCTTCCCATGTCGTGGGCTGTTCCCAGGGCGTCGTGTTGCCCGCATCTGCCCAGGCCTGCGCCAATTCTTCGCTTTCATAGTAGTCTTTGCGATAGGCGAATGTATGGGTGTCGCCGTCAATCGACACGCGATAGGTTTTACCATCCCATGTGCCGACCGGGGCTTTCAGATAGTCCACATAGTCGTCCATATCGATCTGGTCTTTGACCCAGTCAGGCATCTCTGATGCCATGCCCCGTCCCAGAACGTCGCCCTCAAAGGGCGCACCCATTTCGATTATGTCAAAATCTACTGTGCCGGTGGCAATAGACTGTTGCAGACGCGCATTGTAATCGGCCTGCGCCAGATCAATCCAGTTGATTGTCGCGCCAGTGTAAGCCTCCCACGGCTTCAAAAATCCGCGAAAAAGAAAGTTGTGCAGGTTTTGGTTGTTCAATCCCATGAAGGTCAGTTCAACGCCGTCAAATTCGCCTTCGGCCACATTTTCCTTTGTGGCGGCAAGGCACATTTCACCCACTTTTTGCCAGTCGCTGTCCGTGGGCGAACCTGCACCTACGCCAGGAATTTTGAGAATTTCAGCGCGTACGTTTGCGTGCCCATCTGCATAGGCGGCAGCTTTTGGCATCATCGCGACGGCCCCCACCGCAGCGGTGCCTTTCAGCATCTGGCGACGGTTCATCTTCTGTGCCGCCTTGATATAATTATAAAGGTCTACTTTCATTTCCATCCTCCCGGGACGTGGTGATACGTTTCATCGATGGGGGATACAGTGCGCATGACAATGGCGATTTTTAGCGATTTTGACGTCACACGATCCCCCGACGAGACATCACTATGGTCTAGAATTACCTTAAGTCAACAAAAGCTGCCTGCCGGGCGTGGACAACGTAAACCCCTTTGTCTAGCATCAAAATTCGAAGTCGGGGGGAAGACTGCGAATGGCAGGCGTCAAAATTCAGGACATCAGGAAATCCTATGGAGCAACTGAGGTCATACATGGTTTGAACGTCGATATTGCCGATGGGGAATTCGTGGCGTTGGTTGGCCCGTCGGGATGCGGCAAATCCACGTTGCTACGCATGATCGCGGGGCTTGAACCCATCAACGGCGGGACCATCGCCATTGGTGAACGCGTGGTCAACAACCTGCCGCCGGCCCAGCGTGACATTGCGATGGTTTTCCAGACCTATGCACTTTATCCGCATAAATCTGTTGCGGAAAACATGGGTTTTGCGCTCAAGGTTGCCAAGGCCGACCGATCGGAAATCGAGCGACGCGTGAAAGAAGCCGCCGAAATACTGAGCCTGACGGAATACCTCGATCGCAAACCGCGACATCTTTCGGGCGGCCAGCGCCAAAGGGTGGCAATGGGCCGTGCGATTGTGCGCGATCCCCAAGTTTTCTTGTTTGACGAGCCCTTGTCGAACCTGGATGCGAAACTGCGGATACAAATGCGCACGGAAATCAAAGAACTGCATCAGCGCTTGAAAACCACAACTGTGTTCGTGACCCATGACCAGATTGAAGCCATGACGCTCGCCGACCGTATTGTCGTGATGCAGGCGGGTAGAATTGAACAAATCGGCACACCGCTTGAGCTATATGACAATCCTGCCAATGAATTTGTAGCCACTTTTATCGGTGCCCCGTCAATGAACCTTCTGTCGGCTACGATCAACGAAGGTGTGGCGGAATTGGCAGGTCACCGCGTGCCGCTGGGTGGCCTTAACGCTTACAAGGGCGAGATGCGTTTGGGTGTGCGTCCTGAACATCTTAACTTGGTTGGCCAGAGCGAAGGTTTGCCCATGGAAGTCAAGGTCGTCGAACCGACCGGTTCAGAAACAATGGTGTTTCTGCGTTTTGCAGGCCAGGACATTACGGCCGTGTTTCGAGAGCGCCACGCCTTTGCACCGGGGCAGATCATTCACCTCGCTCCAGATGTTGATCATTTGCATTGCTTTGACGCCGCGGCCGGTCACAGGATTGCGTAAGCGCAATGTCCACGTATACTGTTCTTTGTTTTGGCGATAGCAATACGCACGGTACGCGCGCCATGCGCAATATCTCTGATATGCGCCGGCTTGATAAGCCCTTGCGCTGGCCTTCCGTTATGGCCAACGCGTTAGGTGGTGAGTTTGACGTAGTTGCGGAAGGTCATCCCGGTCGCACATCCGTCTTTGATGATCCGATCGAAGGGGCGCACAAAAACGGCTTGCGGTCATTGCAGGCCATTTTGGAAAGTCACCGCCCGGTTGACGTGGTCATCGTCATGTTGGGCACGAATGACCTCAAAGCGCGGTTCAGCCTGTCTGCCAATGACATCGCGCTGGGCGTGCAACGGCTGGTGAAAGAGATCCTTGGCAGTGACAGCGGACCAAAAGGGACGCCACCGACTGTTCTGCTTGTGGCGCCTGTTCCGGTCATGGAAACTGGCGTTTTCGAGCAAATTTTTGAGGGGGCCGCGGAAAAGTCGCGCGCCTTGCCTGCGCTCTTGGAGCAGGTTGCGAAGCGTCAGGGAATCGCTTTTGCTGATATGGGGAAAAAAGCAACGGTTGACCCGATTGACGGTATACATTTGGCTGCAACAGCACATGCGGCCATCGGTGAGGCACTGGCTGACTGCGTGCAAAACGATTTGAAAAAATAATTGGGAGGGACAGAATATGCTTAAAGGGATAGATCCGATCTTGAATGCCGATGTGCTTTACGCGCTGCACGCCATGGGGCACGGCGACGACTTGATTTTATCAGACACCAATTTTCCTGCCGACAGCATAGCGCGACAAACCGTATTAGGCGAGGTGCTGCGCATTGATTGCACTGCGGCCGAAGTCGTCCGTGCCGTGCTTTCGGTTTATCCGATAGATACCTTTGTGGACGACGCGGCGGCGCGAATGGAAGTGGTTGGCGAGCCAGATACAGTGCTGCCGGTCATGCAGGAGGTACAGGCAGAGGTAAGCACCGTTGGCGGACCCACGATGCTCGGAGTTGAACGGTTCAGCTTCTATGATCGGGCCAAAAAGGCCTATGCTGTTATCCAAACTGGTGAGCGTCGCTTCTATGGATGCTTTGCACTGCGAAAAGGGGTGATCCCGCCGGAAACCGAGAGCTGAAGCATGGGAAAGGTTGCAATCCTCGGCGTCTTCGTCGCCGATACCGCTTATCGCGCGGACCGCATGCCGCGCATGGGTGAGACAGTCTTGGGAAACTCATTTGCGTTGGGGCCGGGTGGTAAAGGTTCCAATCAAGCTGTGGCCTGCGCCCAAATTGGGGCGGATACCCATATGATAACCAAATTGGGCCAGGATGATTTTGCCAAACTGGCATTGGAGACATGGGCCTCGGCAGGTGTCACGGCCCACGTCGATCAAATCGCAGAAAGCTACACAGGGGCGGCCTATATCTTCATTGAGGAAAGCTCTGGCGACAATGCGATCATCATCGCTCCGGGTGCGGCGGCGTTGATTAGCGAGGCTGATGTCGAGGCTAAAGCAGCAGTCATCCGCAGTTCCAACGTCTTTGTGACCCAGTTGGAACAACCAATGGACGCGGCAGTGCGCGCGCTCCAGATTGCCCGGGAGGCTGGGGTTGTCAGCATTCTCAATCCGGCGCCGGCAGCGAAACTACCAAATGGGATGCTGGCCCTGTGTGATTACGTCACGCCGAATGAAACCGAGTGCGAGGCGCTGACAGGTATCGCGGTTGAGACAGAAGATGACGCGGGTCGCGCAGCTGCAGCCCTGCGTGGTCTGGGGGTAAAGGTTCCCATCATCACAATGGGCGAACGGGGCGCATATCTGGACGGTCACGGTTTGGTGCCTGCAGTCAAAGCAGGCAAGGTTGTGGAAACCACCGGTGCAGGGGATGCGTTTAACGGCGGATTTGCGGCTGCTTTGGCGGAGGGTAAACCCGCCCTTGAAGCAGTTCGGATCGGATGCGCAACAGCTGGAATTTCCGTTACGCGACAAGGAACAGCACCCGCAATGCCGACGCGGGCGGAGGTAGATGCACTTATGGCGCGCTGATTTCCTGAATCTTGAATAGCCATTGTTGGAACAGAATGGCCTGACGGTCCAGCTCGCTGACGCCGGCTCCAAACAGACAGTCCGATAGTTGCCGGTCGCTGTGACACAAACCGGGTGCGCAGTCGGCTTATCTTCCAAATACTCTGCGGGTGGTTTCAATCCAATTGAAATGGCCTGCAATCGGACGCCATGCAGCTGGCGGGCACGACCGAACAGATCATCGCAAAGCAGCCCTCAGTTTGATACAGCCTTGGATCATGGCGCGCGAAAAGTTGGTTCTTATCGTCGTTCTGGTAAAACACCCAAAGCGATTGGCGCTGCCATTAGGATTTCTTCTATCAACGTGGCGTCGATAGCCTTCGGGCTGGACGGAGCTTTGCGCGATGTGGTGACCAGCTGATGCGGTTTCCGATTTTGTGCTTATTTGACCTCACGGCTGTACTATAGGTCTACTTGACACCATCGATTTGCAAAACGCGTTGATCAGTTTCCTGCAAGCAATTGTTCCAAATTAACAAAATAACTAATTGATGTGTACCACGCGTTCACTTTCATCAACGTGAGGCTACACCGCATATTGGCTTCATAGTAGTAAATGGAGGTTCAAAATGCGCTTGGACGGTTATGCGAGAACACTTCGTTATTGCCTTTCAGATGGCGGGTTGGACTCCTTCATGACTTTTGAAAAAGGCTTTGATCATCCCCTTTTTTCGACAGTGCGCCTTGTGGAAGGTGCCGAAGGGCGCACGGCGTTGACCGCGTACTCGGAGCGGCAAACTGCTCTCGCTGGCAAAACGGTGTGCGATTTTGTCATGGACACGACGACATGGCGGGCTGGAATGGCTTGGGCCGCTTATTTGCGATTTTGCAAAGACGAGATCATTGCTCTGTACTCGCACGACGCAGGCTTCATAAAAACTCTTCGTGATCGAAACGAGAACGATGATTTGCTGGTTGTCTTGATCGGTTTCGTAGAAACTGCTGGCGCCTCCCAAGATTCTGGGGCTCGATTTGACCCTGTCATGGCGCGAATGGTACATTGGACGCAAATGCGCGTTTTGGCGGATGCGGAAATGGTCAGCGCCAAGACCTTCACGCATGTAGGCGAAGCGGCAGGTATGGTGTTAGCAGCGTGGGATTGCGACTTACCTGGTGCGGTCGCTTTTGCGCTTGAAACCGAAGGTTGCTTGCCTTCCGTTCAGTCGTTAGCAGAAGCAATTTACGAAGTGGTCCGCAATGCCGGTGGGTTTCCGATCCGCTATGTGATCGACTGCTCCTACCCAGATCAATTTCGGGATGTTTTGAACGGCGAAAACTATTGCGCCCCGCGGGTTGGCGGTTCGCGAGCAAACGTATCGGACACGAGCCATGTAGTTTGATCATTGCGTTCGGCCTAACAGTGGCGATCAACAGAGTTGGGTCCGTTTAATCATGCTCACTTCGACATTCTTGCGAACATCAAGGTCATGGGCGGCTGTTGTGTCACAGATCACAGACATCTGCCTGGCAGCGGGTCATAAGGCGCAGGCCTGACCGCAGCACTGCCGGATCAAAGCATTACATTAAAAGGGAAAAACATGTTTAAATACAATATCTGTATCGCCATAGCTTTCATTGCATATGCCAGTGTGACCGTTGCATCCAGCGACAAAACTTGTGTCTCTGGCGCGGTCGAGCCTTTGCCGATTTCAAAGACAGAACATGCCCACCAGCGCGGCATTCGCAAAAGCGACGCATTTTTTTGAATACTAAAACCGATCAAGTCGCGCTGTTTGTTCAAAGCAGTGCGCGTCATTCTGGGAGAGCTACATGTTGGACGATTTGATACAAACACCGCAACCTGCCACCAAAGCGGACACGGCGCGTTTGGCCGAATTGATCGTGATTGCAGGTGATGGGTTGCCGTTGGTTGCATGGCAATCCATGCAAGTTGGCAGTGAGTCATTAATGGACATCGGTACCGCGCGCGCATCCCGCGATACCGGCGGATTTTCCTTTCGAAATGCGGACGTAGTGCGGGTTGCAGGAGAAGTTGTTTCCGCGCTGGTCTCCTACCCGATCACCGAAGAAACAAGTGCCAAGGATATGGAAGTTGTTCCAAACTTATTCAAGCCTTTGGTAGCGTTGGAGAATTTGGCGGTGCCAAGCTGGTACATCAATGTGCTTGCCACAGATGAGCGCGCCCGGTGCAAAGGGGCAGGGACTATGCTTTTGGCCCATGCAGAAGCCAAGGCACGTGCATCTGGATATGATCGGGTTAGCTTGATTACCGGTGACATCAATCCGGCGCGGCGCCTCTACGAGAAACTCGGCTTTCGGATACAGGCCCGAGATAGAATCGAAAAGAAGGGTGGGACTATGACGGTGAGCATTGGGTGCTTTATGTGAAAGACGTCACAAGCGTTTGAACAACCCACCTACTTGGTGCTTGGTGTGGTCCCTTGATATTTTACTGACAATTCAACCCATGGATTGGATTGGATGCCATGCACAAACATGAACTGGCTGAAGATCGCTTTGTGCCATTTATTCATCTTGAGAGGTCGCGACAGTTCTGGCATGTGCAAAACATCAGGGCCATGCGGCAGGAGTAGGACACGCCATGAACAGATCCGACGTCAATGAAATCCTCAAAGCTGGCGATGCCTTTGTCCGCAGTTTTGGCCACATTTTGCCGCCCTTTGCCTATTGGGCGCCCGAAAAGCAGCGTAGCGCAGAAGCAGAACCATTGCGCTCACGCGGTTTGGGATGGGACATTACCGACTACGGTGAAGGGCGTTTCGACGAAATGGGCCTATTTCTGTTCACCACCCGTAACGGTGCGGTTGAAGATCTGGGCGCGGGGAGAGGCATGCTTTACGCCGAAAAGATCATGATTTCACGGGAAAACCAACTCTCTCCGATGCATCGCCACAACATCAAAGCCGAAGACATCATCAACCGTGGCGGCGGTGATTTGATCATCGAACTCTTTGCGCCAGACGCCGAAGGGACCATTGATCGTGACGCAAAGGTCACCGTGCCCTGTGACGGTGTCGTGCGGAGCTTTGAGGCCGGGACGCGACTGCGCTTACTGCCAGGCGAAAGTGTCACGCTGATGCCAGGGATATGGCATGCGTTTTGGGCTGAGAAAGCCGACTGCTTGATCGGCGAAGTGTCCACGGTGAACGATGACCGTACTGATAATGTGTTTGAAATGCCGATCGGTCGCTTTTCAAAGATCACAGAAGACGAAGCGCCGCTGCATCTGCTGGTGTCTGACTATTGAGCCTGGCCGCCTTAGCCCACGGCATCACGTGCGATTGAAACGGCTTTGAGCACCGCATGAATCTTGCGGCCCGGTTGCAAGTCGAGGGCTTGGGCTGACCGCCTAGTCACCCTGGCAAGGATGAATGCGTTCCCAAAGGACAGCTGTACAATTGCGCCGGGGCCTGCCCCGAAGCGGACCTCACGCACGGTGACATCGAGCACATTCAGAGCTGAGATCCCATTGGGGCGTTCGGTGGCGAGCATGACGTCCTGCGCTTCAATCCAAACCCGCATTGATGTGCCGGGCGGATGATTGACATGCGGCAGGAGCAGCGGCGCCCCTTCGGCGTCCAGTGTACTCAAACCATCAGCGTGATGTTCCCTTACCCGCGCTTCGACGACCGCTCCGACTGAGCGGACGCCCAAGGGAATTACCGTTGGGTCGCTTAGAACTTCCGACGCCGGGCCATGACGGGCCACGCTTCCGCCGTCCAGTGCCACGACGGTTGTCGCCAGCCGCGCCACTTCGGCAGCCGCGTGGCTGACGTAGAGAATGGGCACAGATACCTCATCGCGGATGCGCTCGAAGTAGGGCAAAATTTCTGCCTTGCGGGGTTCGTCGAGGGAGGCCAGCGGCTCATCTGCCAGTATGATTTTGGGATTAGCCAAAAGTGCGCGGCCAATGGCGACACGCTGCTTTTCTCCACCCGACAGAGCTGCAGGCCGGCGAGCCAACAGATGGCCTATGCCGAGCATCTCGACAATCTTGTCCATTTCGTCGCGTGGTTCCGACTTTGGCGCAAACCAACGTCCGTAGAGAAGGTTCTGGCGTACAGTCATATGGGGAAAAAGGCGCGCGTCCTGAAAGATGTAGCCGAGCCTGCGTTTGTGCGGCGCGACCCATTGTTGCCGATCGGTGTCAAAGAGTACCCAGTCTTGGGTCGCAACCCGACCATGATCGGGTTTCAGTAGCCCCGCCACGGCGTTGATAATAGTGGATTTCCCCGCGCCTGAACGACCAAAAAGCACTGTGATTCCAGGCGGGGCTTCGAAATCCACGGATAGGTCAAAGCCCTCGAACTTGTGGCGTAAAGAAACGGAAAGCGTCATGCGCTGCCTCGCTGCGCGACGGGTCTGCGGGCCAACCATTCAGAGAGCAAAAGCGCGGTCATGGCAATGACGACGGAAACGATGACCAATCGCCAGGCGGACGCCTCGCCATCGGGTATTTGCAAAAACGCATATATTGCGGAAGGTACGGTTTGGGTCTGACCGGGTATGTTTGATACGAAGGTAATCGTTGCACCAAACTCGCCCATGGCTTTGGCAAAAGCAAGAATGGCCCCTGCGATGACGCCCGGCAGGATCAGCGGCAGAGTGACCGTCAAGAAAACCCAAAGACCTGACGCGCCAAGCGTGCCTGCGGCCTCTTCCAGTTTGGGGTCTACCGCTTCGATTGAAAGTCTCATGGCCCGCACCATCAACGGGAATGCCATGACGGCGGCTGCCAGTGCCGCACCTGTCCACCGAAAAGCAAAAACGATGCCAATTTCCTGCAAAGCGCTGCCGATGGGCCCCTGAATGCCGAAGGTTGCCAGAAGAATGTAACCGGTCACAACCGGCGGCAGGATCAGAGGCAGGTGCACAAGCCCGTTCAGGATTTGTTTGCCGGGAAAATCACACCGCGCCAAGACAAACGCAACCCAGAGCCCAATCGGCAGGCTGAGCATTGTGGCCCAAAATGACACTTTGAGGGAGAGAGCGACAGCGCGCCATTCTTCAGGCCCCAGCCAATCCGTCATGGTGCAGTACCGAGCACGTTAAAGCCGTGTTTTTCGAATATTGCTTTCGCTTCGGCGCCGCGCAGGTGCGCAACGAAAAGCAGCGCCGGATCCGTTGCGCGACCAGCAACAATGGCCGCGGGGTAGATGATTTTGGCATGGCTCTCCGGTGGGAACGTCAGCGCCACGCTGACTCGTGGTTCGGCTTTTGCATCAGTAGCATAAACTATACCAAATGGAGCGGCACCTTTTGCAACCAACGCCAAGGCTGCGCGTGCATTGTCGGTTTGTACGACTTGTGCCTCCAATTCCTCCCAAGCGCGAAATGAGATCAAGGCCGATTTGCCGTAAATGCCAGCCGGTACAGCATCGACAAGAGCCATAGCGATCCGGTCTTTTCTAACGGTTTCCAGCAGAGATGTGGCTGTTGTTGATTGATTTTGCACAGCCTGACGATTCTGGATCAGGACAAGCTGGTTTCCCAGAAAATCAAACCGACTGCCAGATTCAATGGCGTTTTCTGCTTCGAGCCAATTCATCCAGTCTGGACTGGCAGAGATGATTACGTCTGCCGGCGCACCTTGCGTGATCTGACGTGCCAGTACCGGCGTGCCTAAATAAGACACCACGGTTTTTGATTCTGTTCGGCCGTCGTACTCCTCCACAATTTCGTCCAGCGCCGTCTTCAAACTGGCGGCGGCAAAGACTACTGTATCGGCAGCACGAACAGAGGGCGCCAACACGTAAAGGCAGAGGCATATTTGAATCGCAAATTGGAGCGCATATCGCAAAGTACCAAGTGTCATGAGCCCGCACTGCGCATTGTGGCACAAGACCGGTCACGCGTGACATAGCAGGCCAACAAGGTGGGTTCGGAGTTCATAGAAACCACCCTCTTGCAGCAAGCAAGATGTTGCAAGAGGGTGGCTATTTATCGCGGCCTGCAGGGTGTGATTTCCGCACGACGGGTGTGAAAGAAAACCCATACGGCTGGTGGGCGAAAGCGGATAAGCTTGCGGCCGAGATCAAAGGGGGCTCGAATGCGAACACTTGATGAAATTTTGGAGATCAGCATCGGTCGAAAAGGATCGGTTGAGGCTGTTTTTGACGGGTTTGAACTTGCCAAACCGCTAGATGCTCTGGCGCAAATTACAGACGACAGATGGTTGGCCGCCATGAGTCGTGCGATTTTCAACGCAGGGTTCAATTGGAAGGTGGTCGAGGCCATGTGGCCAGGCTTTGAGGTTGCGTTCAAAAGGTTCGATCCCGGTGCTTGTTCGATGATGGATGACGTTTGGTTTGACGCCTTAATCTCCGACAAATCTATCGTACGCCATGGTCCGAAAATCAGAGCGGTTCAGGAAAATGCCGTCTTCGTGCGTGAAGAATCAGAAAAACACGGCGGTTTTGGTCGTTTTGCGGGAGACTTCGCTGCCAAGGACTTCGCCGGTTTGCTGGCCCATCTGAAGGCAGAAGGCACACGGTTGGGCGGTGCGACTGGACAGTATTTTTTGCGATTCATGGGCGTGGATGGATTTATTTTGTCCCGTGATGTGACTGCACGCCTGATCGCTGAAGGCGTAATTGACAAACCGCCTTCGTCAAAGGGGGCTATGAAGGCTGTTCAAGTGGCTTTTGCCGGGTGGCAAAGGGAGTCAGGTCGGTCTTTGAAAGAAATCAGCCGCATACTGGCCACCAGCACGGGCTAGGTTGAAGGGGCGGTGGCGGCGTCAGAAGACAGGGGGCGCAAGCGCGCGGCTCCTATTGAACTAAACACCAAAAGAACCGCCGCTGTGGCCAGACAGAGTGACACGCCGCCGAATTGGTAACTGAGCCCAGACATCACAGTGCCCATCAAACGGCCCAAGGCGTTTGCCATATAGTAGTACCCGACGTCCATCGTGACACGCGCGCCTGTGCTGAACGTAAGGATCAGATAGGAATGCAGCGCCGAGTTGACAGCAAAGAGCGCACCAAAGATCAACAATCCCAGGATCACCGTGACCGTGAGCCAGGGCGCAGGGTCCCGCGCGAGATAAACCAAAACCGCCAACAAAGCTGGGATCGCGATCAGGCTGGCGTTCCAGTAGCGCGCACTGTTGATGAGCGCGACCTCAGGTCGTGCGTTTGCCTTGAGTAGTTTTGGCGCAGCCGCTTGTACGGCACCGTAGAGGATAATCCAGAGCGCCATGAAACTGCCGATGGTGAAAAACGCGGTGCGGTTGCCTGCGACGGAGCCATCCGACAAAACGGCGTAGAAATAGATGGAGATGCCCACAACGAACCAGACGTCACGGGCGGCAAAGAGAAAGACGCGAGCAAAGCTGAGCCAGTTCACATTCGCGTTTTTTGAAAACACCTCACGAAATTTTGCGTCTTTTCGCCCCGTGGGCAGGCCCGCGGGCATTTTGAGGACAACCAAGACGAGGATACATGTCAGAACCAGCGCCATCCCTAGCACAGCGGTCTTCAACCCTACAGTGCCGAGCAAAACGGCGCCAAGTAAAAAGCCCAAACCTTTCACCGCGTTCTTCGAGCCAGTAAGTAATGCGACCCATCGAAACAGTCCGCCTTGCTCCGTCGGGGCCAGCAGTTTGACAGCGGATTTAGCGCTCATCTTGGCCAGATCCTTGGCGACACCCGACGCACCTTGAACTGCCATGACGAAAACAACCGAAACAGAGATCGCCCATGCCGGGTCAAGCTGGGCCAATGCAACCAAGGCAGCGACCTGCAAGGCGAGACCAGCATAAAGCGTTGAGGTGAGCCCGAAACGGGCGGCAAGCCACCCCGCACTGAGATTGGTGACAACTCCGGCGATTTCATAAAGCACAAAAAGGTAGGCCAATTGTACCGGTGAAAAGCCAAGCATGTGGAAATGCAAAAGCACCAGCATGCGCAGCGCACCATCCGTGAGCATGAAGGCCCAATAGGCAGCCGTGACCGCAACATAGGCAGCACCTGCGTGCGGCGTGTTCACAGGCTGTCGCCGACCATGAAGGCCACATCTACCAGCCGGTTGGTGTAGCCCCATTCATTGTCATACCAGACATAGACTTTGAGCTGTGTGCCGTTAATCACCATGGTGGAGGGTGCATCGACAATCCCCGATCGCGGGTCATTGGTGTAATCCGCGCTGACCAGAGGTCGGGTCTCATATCCCAATATGCCATTGAGGGGTCCATTGGCCGCGGCTTCGAAGAACGCGTTGACTTCTTGCGCAGTGGTTGCGCGCTCCAACTCGAAAACGCAGTCCGTCAGCGACGCATTGAGCAACGGAACCCACACTGCATGGCCGTTGAGACGTCCGGCTAATTCAGGATAAATTAGCGTGATCGCTGTGGCGCTGCCTGTCGTTGTCGGGATCAACGAGTTCAACGCAGAGCGCGCGCGGCGCAGATCTTTGGCGGGCCGGTCCACGATGGTCTGAGTGTTGGTCACATCATGGATCGTCGTGATCGAGCCATGTTTGATCCCGATATTTTCATGCACAACCTTGACCACGGGGGCGATACAATTGGTCGTGCAGCTGGCGGCGGTTACAATGCTGTGCTTTGCAGGTTCGTAGGCGTCATTGTTGACGCCAAAAACCACATTTGCCGTCGGCCCGTCTTTGACCGGCGCCGAAACCACAACTTTTTTCACACCTGCATTGAAATAGGGCGCAAGCTTGGCTTCGGTCTTAAACACTCCGGTGCAATCGATCACAATATCAACGCCCTCTAAGGGCAACCGATCCAATTGCGTCTCGTTGTGGACGGGTAGGCGCGTGCCGTCGACGGTGATGCTGTCCGCATCCACGCTGAATTCGGCAGGCCAGCGTCCATGTACCGTGTCGAACTCCAACAGATGTGCATGCATTGCCGGATCGCCAACCGCATCGTTGATCCAGGCTATTTTGGCGCCACGTTCCAACAAGGGGCGTAGGGCGAGTTTTCCTATACGTCCTAGACCGTTGAGCGCATAGACAGTCATTGAAAAGGTCCTTCAAGATCTGATGCCGCAATGTCATCGACGGCGGCTTGTAACGATAATCGTGTCTGGGTTTCGAGTGGCAAGGCTGCAAATGCCATGATGCGGTTTCGCAGTGCACCATAGGTTTGTTGGAACGCCAATCGACGTTCAATCAGGCTACCCTGCGCCTGTACCGGATCTGGTACCCCCCAATGACCACTGATCGGTTGGCCGTCCCAACTGGGGCATTTTTCATTTGCGGCGCGATTGCATACGGTAAAGACAAAATCCATCTTTGGCGCTTTGGCGGATTGAAACTCCGAGATATGCTTTGAGCGTAACATCGATGTGTCATGGTTTTTCGAATCCAGCATTTCCAAGGCAAACGGGTTCAACTCGGAGCCTGGAGCGGTGCCCGCCGAGTAGGCATTGAATCGTGATGCATCCAACTCGCGCAAAATGCTCTCTGCGAAAATCGACCTTGCAGAGTTTCCAGTGCAGATAAAAAGGACGTTATAGGGGGTGGTGGAGCTCGCGGACGCCTCGTCCTTGCGCGATAACGCTTTTAATGGCGGGCACAAGTCCGGGCGACCGCGACAGCAATCATTGAAGAGAAAGTCAACCAATGCTGCGGCTACTCCTGTATCAGCTTGATACCGCAAAGAGGTGCCATGTCGGGTTTGTGTGATGAGCTTCGCTGAGTTCAAAGCCGAAAGATATACTGACGTTGTTGATGCTTTCAGCCCCAAAGCATCAGCGATTTCTCCAGCGGGAACCTGATCTGGATACCTGCGCATCAGCATCCGGAAAACGGCAAGCCGTTGTGGATGGCTTAGAACTACAAAACATGAAATTGACTCTTTTTCCATATTTCATGAATATCGGAAATAATGATAATCACAAGAGGCTTGAGCACTTTTTTTGACGCATGACGACTGAAATTTGGGTTCACGCAAAAAAGCGCATATCCAAAGTAAAAAAGATTTATACAAATACCGCATCGCATTTGCTTCAAGCGTCTGAGCTATGCTTGCGCTTTTTAAGTTATGGTCGGTTTTTCAATCAAGTGAAAAGCCGATGCTTCGAATAAAGTCAGCAAAATCAACTCGCTGAGGGAAGGCATACATCTCCGCCTTGTCGGCGGACCAGCCTTTTCCATCTGCCCCGTCCAATCGCCTTTCGTCGTAGGAGTGCAGGTCCTGCGGAGTGACATCCGAAAACTGATTGAGGTGCACCGTTTTCGACAATTGCAGACGGGCGCTGATCGTTGGTGGTTGCGCCGGGTGCCCTATCGCCATCCCGGCAATCGGAAAAACATGATCTGGTAGGCGCAAGAACCTTTGAACTTCACTCATGTGGTTGCGAATTGTGCTGATGGGGCAACAGCCCAATCCCGTCATTTCGGCGGCGGCCATAAAGAATGCAAGAGCTATGCCTGCGTCTACGCTGGCATTGAAAAAAGCGTCCAAATGATCATTCGGGAAAGGCTGATTGTGCCACGATTGCATTTGTCTCTGGCGCCTGTTGTTGGCGAGAAACACGACCATTGCAGGTGTGTTTTCGATCCAGTGTTGAGCGCTGAGCTGCGACTTCAGGTTTTGCAAAAGCAGCGGATCTGTCACGATGAGAATGTCGCGCTGTTGCAGATCACTTTTGGAGGGCGCGCAAAGGGCGGCTGCACAAAGAGCTTCCAACATAGCCGGATCGACCGGTTGAGACGTAAAGCGCCGGCACGAACCGCGCGATGCGATGCGTTGCAGGGCTGAGTTTGCGGACAGCGCCTTTGGCACACTCGGTGTCTCCCCAAAACGCTGAGTAAAAAGCTGATCGAGGGAGAGTTCAGACATCAGCATTTGCCCAATTTATGTAAGTTTTTCTTACACAATTCATAAGAAATTATTCCTTCTCGTTAGCAATTATGGCGCTTATATCATAAGCGCGTTGCCATTAGTCACAAGCCGGGAAATTCCAATGAATGGACAAGCCGACACTCTGCAAGTCTCGGTTTGGCGGGGTACGGGAGAGGCTGGCAAGTTTCAGGATTTTGATGTGCCAGCACAGGATAACCAGACGGTACTGGACGTGGTTTCATGGATACAACAATATGCTGATCCTACGCTAACTTATCGGTTTGCTTGCCGCGTTGGCATGTGTGGATCCTGCGCAATGATGGTGAATGGGCAACCGCGCTGGTCCTGCCGCACTCATGTAAAAAAGGTGCTTAAAAACCGCAAAGTGACAATCGCTCCGCTTCGTAACCTTCCTGTTATCAAAGATTTAGCAACGGACATGGATCCCTTTTTCGACAAATGGGTTGCTGCCGGTGGAACGCATACCCCAAGCGCTTCGCGCCAGGACCCCATTGTTTTGGTCGATCCGGGTGACAGCGCAAGAGTTGAGGCGAGTGCCGGTATTGAATGTATCAATTGCTCCATTTGCTACGCGGCGTGCGACACGGTTTCCGGCAATCCAGACTACCTTGGTCCCGCGGCGCTGCAACGCGCCTGGACTCTGTGCAATGACGAAAAACACGGTAATCGGGGTGCCATCCTCGATGCAGTTTCGGGGTCTGGGGGATGCCACAACTGCCATTCGATGGGCAGTTGCACGGCATATTGTCCCAACGACCTCGACCCCATGTCCGCAATCGCGGGTTTGAAACGCGAAACAACCAAGTCATTTTTCGGCAGGCGTAAGTAATCATGCTCGACCTGAGGCTATACATGTTGCAACGCATAAGCGCCTTGATCATGGCGCCACTGACGCTGGGACATATAGCCGTGATGATTTACGCGGTCCAAGGTGGTCTGTCGGCGGAAGAAATTTTGGGACGGACTCAAGGATCGCTTCTGTGGTTTGCGTTTTACGGGTCTTTTGTCTTGGCTGTGTCGGTTCACGCCGCCATTGGTCTACGGGTGATCACTTTTGAAACAATGGGTCTGAGTGGTCGGGCGCTGGACGTCGTCACCTGGTGTACAGGGCTCCTTTTGCTGGTCATGGGAGGACAGGCAGTTGTCGCAGTCACTTGGACAGGCGGCTTATGAAACCCGCGCGCGCGCATCCCCTTTGGCTTGCTTTCGTTCTGCATCGTGCGTCCGGCGTAGCGCTGGCCTTGTTTCTGCCGCTACACTTCTGGGTGCTTTCGTTCGCCCTGAACCAGCCAGAGAAGTTAAATCGGTTTCTAACGTTTTCTGAACAACCTATTGTAAAGCTCGCAGAGTTTGGTTTGGTTTTCCTTTTGGCTGTACATGTTTTCGGGGGGTTGCGACTGATGGCGCTGGAATGGCTGCCTTGGTCTGCCCCGCAAAAGACGCTGGCCGCAGGGGCTCTGGGTGCAGCTATTCTTATATCCGGCACGTTTTTTTTGCAGGTGGTGTAAAGAATGATCCAAGACATTGAACGCCATGATACCGACATTCTGATCCTAGGAACCGGTGGCGCGGGTCTATTTGCCGCTTTACATGCCCAACAATCAGCGCCAGTTGGCACCAAAATCACCATTGCGGTCAAAGGCTTGATTGGCAAGTGCGGTTGCACGCGCATGGTCCAGGGTGGCTATAACGTGGCTCTGGGAGGGGGCGATACAGTCGAGCGGCATTTTATGGACACGATTGAAGGCGGCAAATGGTTGCCCAATCAGGATATGGCCTGGCGGTTGTGCTCAGAGGCGGTGACGCGCGTTCGGGAATTGGAAAACGAAATCGGCTGCTTTTTTGACCGTAATGCTGACGGTTCGCTACATCAAAAGGCTTTCGCTGGCCAAACGGCTGACCGCACTGTGCACAAAGGGGATCTGACGGGCATCGAGATCATCAACCGGTTGATGGAGCAGGTCTTGAGCAGACCTATGGAAAAGCTGCAAGAACACCGCGCGGTTGGGTTGATACCGACAAAGGATGGCTCTGCACTGGCTGGCGTTCTGATGATCGACATGCGCACCGGAAAATTCCGATTTGTGCGTGCCAAGGCGGTTTTGATGGCGACCGGCGGCGGTCCAACCATGTACAAGTACCATACGCCAAGCGGTGACAAGACCATGGATGGGCTTGCTATGGCACTGCGGGTCGGTCTGCCGTTGCGCGATATGGAAATGGTGCAGTTCCACCCGACCGGCCTGCTCGCAGGCGCGCATAGCCGAATGACGGGAACGGTGCTCGAAGAGGGTTTACGCGGTGCGGGGGGGCAATTGCTCAACGGGTCCGGGCAACGCTTCATGTTTGATTATGACCACAAAGGCGAGCGTGCAACGCGCGATGTAGTCAGTCGCGGGATCTATGCCGAGATGCGAAAAAGCAACGATCCCGGTCAGGTGGGCATGTTCATCTCGATGTCCCATCTCGGTCCCGACAATGTGCGCGCAAAATTCAAAGGCATGGTCAAACGCTGTGAAGACAGTGGCTTTGATCTGGCTGGCGGCCTTGTCGAAGTTGTGCCAACCGCCCATTATTTCATGGGTGGGGTGGTTGTTGATGTCGATACACGTACTGCTCTGGAAGGGCTTTATGTGGCAGGTGAAGACGCGGGGGGCGCGCATGGGTCCAATCGGCTAGGCGGCAATGGTGTTGCGAACTCTACGGTTTATGGCGGCATCGCAGGAGATACGATGGGCGCTGACATCCGCGCCATGGGCGCCTTGCGCGATCCGGATGAAGACTTTCTTGCAGCCGAATACACCCGTGCCTGCCATCCACTTTCACGGCCGCCAGATTTCGTGCAACCTTTGCGCAATCGGTTGCAGGAAGCCATGTGGGAAGATGTTGGCGTGATGCGGGATGCGGCGGGTTTGAACCGCGGTTTGGGGCGGGTAGAAACGATAGAACGTGACCTTTGGGAGGTGGGCGTTGCTCCAGACAACCTCGCGTTCAATTTGACGTGGCATGACTGGTTGAATATGGCGAGCCTTTGTGAAGTATCGCGGGTGATTGCCAAGGCTGGTCTGGCACGGGAGAATTCACGTGGAGCACATTTTCGCGAAGATTTTCCTCAGCCGGGCGACATGTACGCTTCTTACTATACGGTTACGCAAAAAGTTGGGGCGGACGTTAAAGTTACACGGGAAGACGTTGATTTCTCGATTGTCAGACCAGGTGACACAATCCTGCCCGATGGTGCGCCCGAAACCTTGGTGGCAGCGCAATGATTTCAATTGACCTGATCCAGACGACAGCGGAAACCTTGATGGACAAGGCCGCAATCGAGATACCGCAGGACTATCTTGACGGGCTGCGACAGGCGGCAAAAACCGAAGACGGTGATCTTTCGTCCTTTGTTTTAAAAGCAATGCTTGAGAACTACGAGGCGGCCAAGGAGGACCGCCGTGCCATGTGCGGTGATACTGGCGTGCCACGTTGGTTCGTCAAAATGGGCAATGACGCGCGTGTCGAGGGAGGGCCCATCGCCTTGGAGGCGGCCTTGCGCCGAGCGACGGCCAATGCCACGTCCAAGGTGCCACTGCGACCCAACCGGGTTCATCCGTTATGGCGCACAGACCACAATAACAACGTGGGCATCGGTGCGCCGGAGATTGAATACGGCTTCGAGCCCGACGGTGATTGGATTGATTTGATCACGGTCCACAAAGGTGGGCTCTTTGGCACCGACTACCGGATGCTGTTTCCATCTGATGGTATTCAAGGCATTAAACGCTTTTACCTCGACAGTTTGGTGGCTTTTGGCAAACGCGGGCTTGCCTGTCAGCCAGCCATCATCGGGATCGGAATTGGCGGCTCGAAAGACACATGCATGGTTCTGGGCAAACGGGCATCGGTTTTGCGAACCGTCGGCAGCCGAAATCCTGATCCCAGAATCGCTGAGATGGAAGACGAATTCAAGGAGATTGGGAACTCCATCGGTATGGGTGCAATGGGGTTTGTTGGCAAAAACATGGTGATAGACTGCAATATTGAAGTTGGGTATTGCCATACTGGAGGTATGCAGATGTCGGTCCATGCCTTTTGTCTGTCTTCACGCCGGGCTGTGGCACGGCTGTTTCCCAACGGACGTGTGGAACATCGAACGGATCCTGACTGGTTCACCGACTACCAGCGTCGAGAAACCGTTGAATGGGAACCAACCCGGGAGGCCGCGGAATGAAACTGCGTGAAGTTACGCTCTCAACCACCCCCAGCGCCGAAGCGATCGCAGACTTGCGTTTGGGGGATATCGTCTATCTGGACGGCTTGATCTACACCGCTCGCGAGGGTGTCTACATGCGGGCGCTCGACGACAAGGCCAACATCCCTATGGAATTGCCGTCTCAAAGTGCGGCGAATTTTCATTGTTCACCGGCGGCGGTGATCCGTGAAGATGGGTCTTTTGACCTTGGCGCCGTCACGGCCACAGCCAGTTTCCGATTTGCCAAGTGGTTGCCCGAATGGATGGCCAAGACCGGTGCGCGGCTGATTATTGGCAAAGGCGGGATGTCTTCCAAGGACTATAAAGAATACTTTGTGCCCAATGGCGCGGTATATCTGTCCACGGTCGGGTACGGCACCGGTGCGCCTTTGGGGCGCGGTGTCGAAACGGTTGAGGCCGTGCATTGGCATGAGGAACTGGGAATTGCACAAGCCATGTGGGTCATTCGTGCAAAACGCATGGGTCCTTTCATTGTTGCGTCAGACCTTCAGGGCGACTGCCTGTTCGAACGTGAAAACGCCAAGATCGTGAAGAACCTTGATCGAGTTTACGAAGGCACCAAGCCCGCTGTTCTGAAACGCTACGGCGAAACGGACGACCGATCTGACGAAGTCATAGGCTAAATCTCTGTTTCGTTGTTACCGGAGTGCACAGGCGGAGGCGGGTCTGCAAGTATCAGTGCCACCTCTAGCCAAAATGGCGATAAAATCAGTTGGGAAGTTAAAAAATTCGGGAAATATACCTAACAAAGAGCCGCGGACCATGACGCTGGTGAAAGTCTATTCGTGTCAAAGCAATTCTCGCATAAACAATAAAGTCCCAGAGGCTAAGCAAATTGCGATCAACAACCGGCGGAAAAACTCGTCGTTCAATTTGTGAAAAATAAAGATTCCGAATTGCGCTGCGACCACAGCTGCTGGCATTGCAACACACAATTGGAACAGCGTCTCGGCATGGTATGCGCCGTCCCATGCGAGCATTGCGGCGGTTGAAGCTAACACAATTACGTTGAACGGTTGCAGCACCGCGCGCGTTTCGTATTTCGGCCAGGCGCGCATCGCACACCACATGGTCGGCAAAGCACCAGACAATGAGGCCGCCCCGCCAAAAATACCCGCAAAAAACCCCACAATCATATCAACCAGCGGGGTCGGTCGTTCGATCTTCGGCAAATTGCGTCGCAACGTGAAAAACCCACCGTAAAGAATGAGGAAGAAGGCGATCAGGTATTTCAGAACGGATACATCAATTTGCTTGAGCGACGCGACGCCAATTGGGATGCCAAGCAGGGCAGGGAGCAAGAACCGCATCAGGCGGCGTGGATTCCGAGTCACCGAATGGCGTACGATCCACAAGCCTTGCAAACCACTGATCACGGAAATTGAAACGGTGATGGCCACGGCTTCGACGGGCGGAATGACGGTCAGAAAAAAGCCAAGAGCAAAGAGCGACGTGCCAAAGCCCGCCAACCCATTGATGAAGCCGCCGGCAAGGCCGCCAATGACCAGATAGGTAATCTCGTGCGATGTCATTTTGGCGCAGATAGAACTGTGTCACCAAACGCACCGATGCTGACAGATTGAAGGCAAAAGCGATGCAATTCAGTCAAGACACGGCCGCGCGCGGTATCTTGTGCAAACGTCAGTCCGAGGCGCCTGATCGGGGCATCTTCGCCAAGAGACAGTCGTTTCAGAGGCAGTGGACTGGCAGATTGTACGGCACGTTTCGGCGCAATTGCCACGCCCAAATTGGCGTAGACCATGCTCGAAATGGCTTCCAAGCCATCCAGTTCCATGGCTTCGACTACCCTGATGTTTTTC
The DNA here is from genome assembly GCF_045106495.1 of Roseobacter sp. GTDB lineage: Bacteria > Pseudomonadota > Alphaproteobacteria > Rhodobacterales > Rhodobacteraceae > Roseobacter. Next base: position 130,972 of record NZ_JBGCEQ010000010.1, on the reverse strand, counting down.
GTCTGAAGCCAGCTTTCGATCATGTGTCCGACGACTGCCTCCCGATTGAAACGAATGAATGGGTGTTTGGCAATCAGCTCAAAAGGATCGTCGCTGTCTGTGTCCAAGGACGCCAACAGCTGTAGGGGTTCTTCTGCGATCTGCCGAAACTCAAAGCCGGTCGGCAAAAGCTGAGGACGTGACACAATGGCAGCATCCAATGCACCGCGCTCCAGTTGCGACACCAGCTGATTGGTCAGCCCGGGGAATAACCTTACCCTCACGGTTGGGTAGCTGTTTACGAGCATCGAAATGGCAGATGGCACAAGTGTTGTCAGCGTTGTTGGTAGTGCGCCCAGCCGGACTTCGCCGCTGACGCCGTTTTCGCCCAAAACGGAAGGTAACATCTGGTCATAGGCGCGGACGACTTCGCGGGCTTTGGCGACCAACGCGCGACCAACAGGTGTTAATTCAGGGGTGCGCCTTGAACGGTCAAATAGTTGGACACCCCATGTCTCCTCCAACGCCCGCATTTGTTGGCTGACGGCAGCATGGGTGACAAAGACAGCATCTGCTGCGGCGCTAAACGTATTGTGATCGTCTACTGCAATGAGCGTACGCAGCGTGCGAATGGACATTCAAATTCGGCCTTTATTGTTAGCAATGCTAACGAAGTTTGTAATATATTATTACTACTATAAAGCATGTCTTAACGTTACCAATTGTCAAGGGCGTCATCGGCCGCGCCCTGGGGAGCTTCAAAGGCCGGTCATTCTGGGAGGAATATGATGTCATTCAAATCAATAGGAGCGATCTTCGCCTTGGGCGTTGGGGTCGCAAGCGGGGCATTCGCGGAATATCCTGAGCGACCGATCAATATGGTCATTCCATATGGAGCAGGCGGCGCTACTGACATCTCGGCGCGCACAATTGCCGAACCTTTGGGCGCGGCGGTCGGTAAGCCTCTCGTCATGGCGAACGTAACGGGTGCCGGTGGTGCGACAGGCTCTGTCGCGGTACAAAACGCCAAAGAGGACGGCTACACCATGTTGTTCGCCCGCGTGGGGTCGCATTCGGTGAACCCGGCGATGAAGGCAACATTGCCCTATACGCTTGACGATTTTCGGTTCGTGACGGTCTATGAAATTAATCCCGTCGCCTGTGCGGTCAGCCCGTCGTCGGGCATTACTTCAATGGAAGAATTGATTGCCAAGGTGGACGAGGGCGGCGTGACCTATTCCTCATCAGGCGTCGGCTCGCTTTTGCATCTTGCTGCGGTCATGGTGTTGAAGGAATTCGGTGTTGCTGAACCGCTGACCCAAACCACGCATATTCCGCAAAAAGGCGGCGGCGCCGCCGCAACCGCCGTTTTGAACGGTACGGCGACCTTCCTCTGCACCAATTCTTCGGCCATTTCCAGTTTTGTGGCAAACAAGCAATTGGTACCTTTAATGGTCACCACCAAAGAACCTGTTGCCGGCTTTGATGTGCCGACAGCCGCCGATCTTGGTAAACCCGCGTTGCACCAGTTGGTGGGATGGACCGGGATCGCCGGGCCGGACGGCCTGCCCGATGACGTTGCAGACAAATGGGGTACCTGGATGGCAGCAGCTACGCAGGACGCAGGGTTCTTGGAAAAGATGACGACGCGCGGATCGGTAATTGAGCTAATGTCACCCGAAGACGCAAATGCCTTCATCGATGCACAATACAATACCTTTCGGAAACTTGTTGACGAATTGGGCATGAGAATTGAAGGCTAGGTCAAAAGCGCCGAACAGTCTTTAAGGTTTGACGCCGGGTGGCAAAGCACCCCGGCGTTTTTCGTTCAAACCCGGTGGTTTGCAAAAAGGGGGGGATATGACGCAGCGACAGGTGCAATTACGACTGGGCCTTGGGGCCGTTGTCGCAGCCCTCTTTCTGACGCTTTACGCGATCCCTTCATGGGTGTCTTCGCCCAGCAATGTCGGCAACATCGTTTTGTCGCCGCTTTTCTGGCCCTATACCCTTGCCGGTTTCACCGGTTTGGCCGGGCTGGGCTTGGTTTTTTCGGGCATAAGGTTGCCCGCCGCTGATAAGCCTGTCAATTCACCGGTTGATGATCCTGGCGCGGCGTGGCTGCGATTGCTCGGTATGGCGATCATCATGGCGCTGACGATGTATCTTTTGCCCCGGTTAGGTATGGTGCTGACGTCCATGTTGGTCTTTCTCGCCAGCGCGTTTCTGGTCCGCACTCGGCATCCGATCACGGCCGTTGTTTGTGCCCTGGTTATTCCCTTGGTGCTCTATGCATTCTTTGCCCATGTGGCAGGGGTTGCCATTCCCCAGGGTGAGTTTTTGAGGTTGCCATGAGTTTTCTCGACAGCATCGCCGCGGGTCTCAGCCTGGTAGGTAACATCGAGTCTTTTCTAGCCCTCTTTGTCGGTGTCGCCATCGGTGTAGTTGGTGGCGCAATCCCGGGCATGTCGGCAACCATGGCCGTGGCCCTGACCTTGCCTTTTACCTTTGCCATGCAACCTATAACTGGCATTCTTCTTTTGCTGGGCGTCTACAAGGGTGGAATTTTTGGCGGATCCATACCGGCCATTCTTATCAAAACACCCGGCACTCCAGCCTCTTCCGCCACCATCCTCGATGGCTATCCCTTGGCGGAAAAGGGTGAGGCGGGGCGGGCTTTGGGCATGGCACTCTGGGCTTCATGCACGGCGGATGTTGTCTCGAACCTGGCTCTTATCCTATTTGCTGGTTGGTTGGCGTCCTTTGCGCTCAGCTTCGGACCGCCTGAGTTTTTTACACTCATCCTGTTTTCCCTGACCATCATCGCCGGCGTTTCCGGGGAGAGCCTTTTGCGCGGCGCGCTTTCTGCACTTCTTGGACTTTTGCTGGCGACCATAGGGCTGGATCTGGTCTATGGCACCAATCGTTTTACCTTCGGTGACCCCAATATGATGGGCGGATTAAATTTTATTGCCGTTTTGATTGGTCTTTTTGCGATCCCGGAAATTCTGGCCATGGTCTGGCACCCCACCGCGCATGTGGGCAAAGCGCGCAGTCTTGGCAAGAATTGGGTCACCTGGGCAGACTACCGTCGCAGTTTCAAATCCATCCTGCGGGGCAGTTTCATTGGCGTATTCTTGGGCTCCATCCCAGGCATCGGCGCGGCCCCTTCGGCTTTTCTGAGCTATTCAGAAGCGCGGCGTACCTCGAAAAACAAAGACAATTTCGGCAAGGGTGAAATCGAAGGGGTTGCCGCCTCTGAGGCGGGTAATAACGGCGTGGCCGGGGCGACGCTGATCCCGCTTTTGGCGCTAGGGGTGCCAGGCGATGTGATCACGGCAATCATCATCGGCGCTTTCATGGTTCACGGTCTGCAACCGGGGCCGATGATGTTCATTCTGAATGTGGATATCATCTACGGGCTTTTCATCGGTCTGATTGTGAGTTCCTTCTTCCTGTTCATGATTGGATCGGTGGCCATTCGTGGTTTCAAATATGTTGCCGACATTCCCAAACGCATTCTGATCCCTGCCGTATTGGTACTCTGTATTTACGGAGTTTTTGCGGTAAACAATAACATCTTTGATGTTGGCGTCATGTTTGTCATGGGCTGGGTTGGGTATCTGATGGTGCGGTACCATATCCCTGCAGCCCCTTTCCTGATCGCCTTTATCCTTGGGCCCTTGCTGGAAGACAATTTCAGACAGGCCATGCTGATGTCAGGCAGTGATCCGATGATCCTTTTGCGGGGTCCGATCACGTGGTTTTTCTGGACTCTGACGTTGTTGACAATCGTGGCGATTGCGCGCGCGGGAGTGCGGGCGGTGAAAACCAATCCTTTGATGTCCTCCGACGCGGATACCTAAGTCAATTGCGGATTGTTATATACATATGCCAAGGTTCCCGTTGAAGCTTTAGAACGCAAGTAGAGCCAACGGCTGGTGGAGTTGCCGCAAGACACAACAGCGCAACTGCATTACGCATATGCTAAAATTTCACTGTACAGAAAAAAGTGATTTGGCTTGTGCCAGCGACCTGTCGCAAGTTGATGTAATCCACCCAGCAATGATACCCGGTCAAAGGGCACCTCATTCAGGTAGACAAGGAATATGAAATGACACCGACACCCATAGCGACGATCAGCACATTGCCGGATCGCGACCCCCAGTATGCGATCGTGGGCGAGGTCGATCTGGTTGTGGTGCGATTTGATGATGACATATCGGTTTTCTATGGAAGGTGCTTACATCGCGGGGCGTTAATGTCAGATGGGCATGTGCGCGGCAAAGATCTCATTTGCGGGGTGCACGACTGGGATTACCGACTTGACAGCGGTGTGTCGTCTTATGCCAACGAGGAAGCCTTGCCCAAGTTCAAGTCATGGGTCGACGGCGACCAGCTCATGGTGGATGCCGACGAGATTGATCAATGGGGCCATGACAACCCACAACCCTACAACCGAGACGCTTACCTGGGGCTTTATGCGGACCCTAGCCATAGTGATACCGGTGAACCCTATACCGGTCTTATCCAGCAATATGCTCGGGATGGTCTGAGCAAGACCGGGCATCATGGGCGTGTAGACGCCATGGGTGTGTTGCGGGCGGAACTGCCCGATTGGGATGACATCCAACTTCTCACAGCGCAGCTTGCCAAGCCGCCGCTGCTGGAGGATGCCGCGGTTGGAACAGAAATCATTATTGGGCCGAATGCGCAAAAACCCTTGCGATTGGAGATTCCCCTTTTTGTCTCGGATATGTCCTTTGGTGCTTTGTCGGAACCTGCAAAGGTGGCGTTGGCGCGCGGGGCCGAATTGGCAGGTACCGGCATATGTTCGGGCGAAGGTGGCATGCTGCCGGAAGAGCAAGAAGCCAATTCGCGCTATTTCTATGAGTTGGCATCTGCACGCTTTGGCTTTAGCTGGGACAAACTGGACAAAGTTCAGGCGTTCCATTTCAAAGGCGGGCAGGGTGCCAAAACCGGAACAGGCGGGCATTTGCCCGGTGCCAAGGTCAAGGGCAAGATTGCCGATGTGAGAGGGCTGAAAGAGGGCCAGGATGCCATTTCACCACCCCGTTTCCCGGACTGGGCGGATCCCGCGCAAATCAAGGACTTCGCGGATGAAGTGCGTGACCGGACGGGCGGTATTCCCATTGGCTACAAGCTGAGCGCGCAACACATAGAACGGGACATAGATGCCGCGCTGCAAGTTGGTGTTGATTACATCATTCTGGACGGGCGTGGCGGAGGCACCGGCGCGGCACCGATCATTTTCCGCAACAACATTTCAGTGCCGACCATTCCAGCGCTGGCCCGTGCTCGCGCGCATTTGGACCGTTTGGAGCGCGATGACATATCGTTAGTGATCACCGGTGGCTTGCGCAAACCCGCAGACTTCATCAAGGCGATGGCTATGGGTGCTGATGCGATTGCGGTTTCAAATGCGGCGATGCAGGCGATTGGCTGTCTGGCCATGCGCGCCTGCCATACCAACAATTGCCCTGTTGGGATAGCGACGCAAAAACCGCATCTTGTCAGTCGCATTGTGGTTGATAAATCCGCGCGGCAGCTGGCGAATTTCTTTGAAGCCTCGGTTGAGTTGATGCAAGTGATGGCGCGGGCCTGCGGACATACGCATCTGTCGCAGTTCAACCAGGACGACCTGACGACCTGGAAAAAAGACATGTCGGCCATCTCCGGCGTTACATTCGGAGGCGTCGCATGAATCAAGCCGAAGCGATCCTGATGGGGTTGCGCATTTGGGGCAGCATTGGTGCGGTTGTGGCCGCGGTATTTCTAACGATTGGCATGGACCGGATCGACGAAGACGCCCGGGACGCCTATATTTTTCGTCCGCTCCTGATCCCAGGTGTTTTGGTCATCTGGCCGCTGGTGCTTTGGCGCTGGTACCTCTACGAGACCGAAAGTGAAAACTGGCAAAACCGCTACGATCCGCCGCGCAAGGCCCATTTCGCGGTAGGGTGGATCCTGCCCATAGGCATTTGTGCAATCATCCTGACAGGCCTAAGTCTACGCCAGGTCTGGCCTGCCGACATTGCCCCATTGTTGTTGTCGGCACCGGCGGAGGTCAGCCAATGAGCGTGAAATACATTCCTGTTCAGTGGAACAACAACAAATACATCTATGACGCGGTGATGCTCTTGGGCGTCGGGTTGTTTCTTTACGTGTTTCTCTATGCAGCGCCCGGTATTCTGAGCCATGAGCGCCCGATCAACGCGCAGGTGCACAATGCCCGCGCCTTTGGCGCTTGTGCCTTTGTGATGCTCACGGTGATATTGTGTATTGGCCCGCTGGCCCGGCTGGATCCCCGGTTTTTACCATTGCTCTACAATCGGCGCCATTTCGGCGTGATGACGGTTTTTGTTGCTATCACTCACGCAGGTTACATCATTGATTGGTATTTTGCCTTTTCCAATTCGAACAAATACGAAGCACTGCTTTTCGCCAATACAAGCTATGGACAATTGGCGGGCTTCCCCTTCGAAGTCTTTGGCATCTTTGCACTTGTTGTTCTGATTGTCTTAGCGGCCACAAGCCATGATTTCTGGATGAAATTTCTCAGCCCTCCGGTTTGGAAGCGTATCCACTATCTTGTTTACCCTGCTTATCTTTCCGTGGTGGCGCATGTGTCGTTCGGAATCCTACAGGATCAACAAAATCATGCTTTCACCGTAATTTTCTTGGGCGGGGCTGGTGCGGTCGGGGCGCTGCACCTTTTGGCTGCTCTGCACGAGCGCAGGTCAGATCGCGCGCTCCAGGCGGATCCGCAGGATTGGGTGCTTGTCTGTGATCTGTCCGAAATGACCGACGGTTTTGCCAAGATAAAACTCTTGGCAAGTGGCGAGCGTGTGGCCGTTTATCTGAACGCAGACAAACTCAGCGCCATCTCGAATGCCTGTGCACATCAAAATGGACCCTTGGGCGAGGGCAAGATCATCGATTGTCTGGTCACCTGCCCTTGGCATGGGTTCCAATATGATGTGGCGTCCGGCCGCTCGCCCGCGCCGTTCACGGAAATGGTCCCTACCTACAATCTGAAAATCGAAGGCAGCTCTGTCATGGTTGATACGCGCGCAAACGCGCCGGGCACCTATGTTGAGCCGGTTCCTGTGCCGGGCAGGGAGGTTACACCATGAGCAATGAAAACAAGCCCTTCTTTGTGGGCTATTTGCCAACGCCCAAGAATCTTCGCGGTCTTTTACTTGCGGTTTGCGTGCTTTTCGTTAGCGGCCTTGCAGGGTTCGGCTTGGCGTTGGGCGTGGCGCAAGACAATCCGGGCGAGGGCGCCTTTCGTTTTGATTATGGGCGGCAAACTGTCACCGGCGTTGTAGAACTGACCCCCTATCCATTGCTGCGCGTGACCGAAGGCAATGAGCTGATCAAGAAAGGACACACACTTATGCTGGCTGGCACCGGCAAGACCAGTGTGGAAAGCCGGGCCATTCCTTTGGAGGGACAACTTGCACAGGTCTCGGGTGTCATACTGGAACGTGGCGATCTGGATATGATGCAGTTACGAGGCGGCAAGAATGGGCTCGACGCGGTTGAAGGAGATGCCCCGGAGGTCAAAACCGAACAGCTCGGACGTTGGAAACTGGCCGGGGAAATCTGTGACGGCAAGTGCCTCGCGGGCGCCATGCGACCGGGTCGTGGGCTGGCACACAAAGCTTGTGCCAACCTCTGTCTCATCGGAGGGGTGCCGCCGGTTTTTGTCTCCACACATCCGGTTGAGGGGTCGGAATTTCTATTGATCACCGGGCCAGACGGCGGGCATCTGCCGCAAGAAGCTTATCACTACGTGGCGCAATACATCTCGCTTGAGGGAGAAGTGGAGCGGCGTGGCGATTTGCTGGTTCTTCGGCTCGATCCGGATACGATGGAGCTATTGGAATGACGCGTCGGCTCATTATGATCCTTGTCGTAGCCTTGTTGGCCGCAATTTTTTTCTACCTTTCGCGGTTTTGGTACCTGTCTCTTTGGCCACGCCCGGGCCTCTTTGGCTGGGAAGCCTTGCGCCCTCAAGGCGGGCTTGTGGGCCAATGGGTCCGCGGAACCAATGCCGCCCCTTTCGAACTGCTGATCTGGGCACTGGGATGTTTTGGCATTTTGACAATAGCCCAGAAATTATACGATTTTTTCACAAGCGCGCGCGATGCAGGAGAACCCCATGAGTGATGAAACCCTCGACTGGATCCGCGTTGGTCATACCGATCACCTGCCCGAAGGACGTGTGAAAACGGTCACGGCGCGGACAACTTCCATCTGCCTTGTTCATTTTGATGGGCAATGGGCTGCCATGAACAATCATTGCCCGCATCAAAGAGGGCCACTTGGCGAGGGCTCCATCGAAAAGGGCATCGACGGCAAATGCTGGATCCGCTGCCCCTGGCACGGCTGGGACTTCGATCCGCTGACCGGTAAACCACCCGGTGGCCACGAAGACAGCGGGCAGGACATCTATCCCATCGACATACGGGACGGTGATATATTTGTAGGTATTCCGGCCGAACCGCCACATGTACGTACCGTCACGGATGTGATGGTTGAAACGATTGCCAACTGGGGTGTGCAATCCGTCTTTGGCATGGTGGGGCATTCAAACTTGGGATTGTCCGATGCCATCAGGTTGGCCGTTGTTGATGGAAGAATGCGGTATTTTGGGATTCGTCACGAGGGGGCTGCGGCCTTTGCAGCTTCGGCCTATGGAAAACTTACAGGTACGCCAGCGGCTTGTTTGACAATCGCAGGGCCGGGGGCGACGAACCTGTTGACCGGACTTTGGGATGCGAAAGTGGACCGCGCTCCGGTTCTGGCAATGACCGGCCAAGTGCAAACTCAAGTTATGGGTCCCGGGGCGTTTCAGGACATTGATCTGGTGTCAGCCTTTCAGGCGGTCACCCGTTTTTCACAACCTGTGCTCGGTAGTTCCAACCATGCAGAGCTTGCTTCGCTTGCTTGCAAGACTGCCATTGTCGAACAAGATGTGGCGCATCTTATTTTTCCTGACGATGTCCAAACCAATGCCTCGGATCAGGCGGCGGGTGCACCGGAAGGGCGGGTGACCCAAGCGCCTGTTCTTCCTGCGCAAAGCGAGATTGACAAAGCGGCTGCCCTGATCAAATCAGCCAAACGGCCGATCATTGTCGTGGGCCACGGAGCTTATCCGATGCGGCACGACATCGCTGCGTTGGCGGAAAAACTCGGAACACCAGTGCTGACTACATTTAAAGCCAAAGGATTGCTGCCAGACAGTCATCGCTGCGCCGGCGGTGTATTGGGCCGCTCCGGCACGCCCATAGCCAGTTGGTTCATGAATGAAGCCGACCTGATCATTGCCTTGGGCACCAGTTTTTCCAATCACACAGGGATCGAGCGCAGCAAAGACATCATTCAAGTGGATCACGAGCGCATGCAGTTGGGAAAATTTCATCCAGTGAAATTGCCGATCTGGGGCGATGTTGGCGCGTTCTGCACGGCCATTTCCCAGGCCGAATGCATCAATCCGAATGGGGCAGACCAGATTTCAGAACTTGTTGACCGTTGGGATATTTGGCGGCGTGAAAAGCAACATCGGCTAGAGGAAGACGCAGGTCGCGGCATCCACTCCTTCGCAATTTTTGAGGCTTTGGGGCGGCTGGTGCCGGACAACACAATTTTTGCCGTCGATGTGGGAAACAACACCTATTCCTTTGGACGCTATCTGGAAACAAAAGGAACGCAACGGGTGTTGATGTCGGGCTATCTCGGCTCCATCGGCTTTGGTTTGCCTGCAGCCTTGGGAGCTTGGGCCGCGACGCAGGACAAATCAGACCTAAAAGGCTGCAAGGTGGTATCCATCTCGGGCGACGGCGGCTTTGGACAATACCCCATGGAGTTCACCACGGCGGTCAAATACGGGATGGATATTACGCATATTCTTCTCCACAACGGCGAACTCGGTAAAATTTCCAAAGAACAGCGTTCAGGCGAATGGCCGGTCTGGGAAACGGACCTGCAAAACCCGGGCTTTGCGGCCTTTGCCCGGCTGTGCGGGGGGCATGGCGTCAAAGTCACAGATCCGGCAGACGTCGAAGCTGCGATCACCGAGGCATTGAACCACAAGGGGCCCGCCTTGGTCGAGATCATGACCGACGCCGAACTGGTCTGATCTCATTGCGCTGCTGCGGCGCATGTCATAGGACGAAGCAACTTAGTTTTGAACGCATTGCTTATGAGCCGGCCTGAGACATGAACGATATCTACGAAGGTCTGGTGTCGGCGTTCCGGCTGGTGGTGAGCCTGGACCCTGATCTGATGAGCATCAGCCTGAGGTCTCTGCAGGTGAGCCTGTCTGCGCTGGTTATTTCCTCGGTCATCGCGCTGCCCTTTGGGACCTTTTTGGCGATCCGCAGGTTTCGCTATCGGCGGCTAACCATATCTTTGCTGAATGCGCTCATGGGGCTGCCACCGGTCGTGGTTGGCTTGATCGTTTATATTCTGTTGTCACGTTCCGGTCCCTTTGGCGTCCTAGGTCTACTGTTTACCCCATCGGCGATGATCATCGCGCAGGTCGTGATCATTACACCGCTCATTGCTTCCATCACCCATCAGGCGATGCGCGAGCTTTGGGCGGAATACCATGACTTGCTGATCTCGCTGAATACCACCAACTGGCAACGCATAAAGACGCTGATCTGGGACGGGCGGCGCAACCTCTTGACGGCCTCGTTGGCCGGGTTCGGGCGCGCCATTGGCGAGGTCGGCGCCATCATGATTGTGGGCGGTAACATCGACAATGCCACCCGCGTTTTGACCACAGCCATCGCATTGGAAACCGGCAAGGGAGATTTTGCATTGGCGTTGGCCTTGGGATTTGTGCTGATCGCTTTGGCCGTTGGCATAAACATCGCGATCCATTGGTTGTCGCGCACGGAGCGGGAGGGACGGTGGTGAGTTCGATCCTGCCTCTGACACTGGCGGACGTTGCCGTGTACCGACGTGGCAAACGTCTTTTGGGGCCAGTCAACTTGACGCTTCAACCAGAGGGTCTGACCATGATCATCGGTCCCAACGGCAGCGGCAAGACTACTTTGTTGCGGGTGATGCACGGGGTGGAACGGCTCAGCAAAGGAGTGACGACATGGTCTGTGCCTGAAGCTGAAGCGCGCCACCGTCAGTCCTATGTGTTTCAGACACCGATCATGCTGAGGCGCACCGTGGCAGACAATCTCAAGTATCCGCTGAAACTGAGCGGCGCCCCGCGCGCGCAAATTGAGGATCAGGTTGAAAAATGGACAAACCGGATCGGTCTTGCCGACCGTATCAGCCTTCAGGCCACCCGATTATCGGGAGGAGAAAAACAAAAACTGGCGCTAGCGCGTGCGTTGATCCGCAAGCCGGATGTGTTGTTTCTGGATGAACCCTGTGCAAATCTTGATGGCGCGTCGACACGAGAAATCGAAACTATTTTGCACGATGCCTTGCGCGGAAAAACTAAGATTATCATGACAACTCATGATCTGGGTCAAGCGCGGCGGCTGGCGAGCGATGCTATATTCATGCTGCACGGCGTTGTGCATGAAACGGGCGCAGCGGACCCGTTTTTCAAAGCGCCGCGCACCGCTGAGCTACAGGCGTTTTTCAGAGGAGACATCATCATATGATCGCCCGTATCATCAGCTTCTTTGTGGCGAGTATTTTGTCCACTGCCGTTTTGGCGCAAGAGATCAAGCTGGCCGTGACGACGTCTTTTGAAAACTCTGGTCTTGCAGATGTCCTGTTGCCGACCATCAAGCAGGACCTTGATCTTGATGTACAATTGCTGGTGGTGGGAACCGGGCAAGCGCTGCGTCTGGGCAAGGCGGGGGATGTAGACGCTATTCTGGTGCATTCGCGTGCCGCGGAAGAGCAGTTTGTCATCGAAGGCTATGGCACGTACCGACGCGAAATCATGTACAATGATTTTGTGCTAATTGGGCCTAAAGACGACCCTGCGGATGCAGGTGGTGCACAATCGGCAGCAGATGCCTTAAGGCGGATCGGTACGGCTGAACCGGCTTTTGTCAGCCGAGGCGATGACAGCGGCACCTACAAAAAGGAACGCGCTCTCTGGCGCTCAGCGGAGTTGGACCCAGAGCTTTTTGGTGCATGGTATCATGAAGTAGGCGCAGGCATGGGAGCGAGCCTGAACACTGCCGCAGGCCTGGATGCCTATATCCTGGCGGACCGGGCGAGTTGGTTGAATTTTGGTAACAAGGCCAATTTGTCGCTGCTTTATGCCGGTGATCCGGCGCTCTTCAATCAATATGCGTATCTGGCGGTCAACCCAGAAAAACACGCACATGTACGCAATGATCTTGCCGTGCTGCTCGAAAACTGGCTAACCAGCCCACGCGCTGCAGATATGATCAATAATTACACGATCGATGGAGAGACGCTGTTTACGTTTAACGCCAAGTCGGAGTGAGGTTAGTGTTGATGCGGCTCTTCGTCCAGTGACCCATGGATCGCAAATTGCTCAATGCCTGCATCCTGCGGTTCAATCATCCGATAGCTCTCTTTCACGCCGGCTTCGGTCAATTCACGTGTGACGGTCAGCAGAGTATTGAAATCCTGATCGTCGCAGAGCGCCAGCATCTGGTTGATTTCTTCCAGGGCAACTCCCATGGCGGACTCGACCGAGGGCGCGCCATAGATTTCCACGAAATGCCGCGCGAGCGTTGCGGCGATCCCATCGCGCTCGTTTTCCTCGATCTGTGTTACCGCGACGAAGCTCACGCGACCAAAGGTCTCCAACCCCATCCAACCGTTGGTGAAGGCCTGTTTTGCCTTACCAACCAGATCCCCTTCGGACCAATTGGAAAACTCGAAACCGCCTGAAATGCACCACTCGCCGGTGCGCGCAGGGCTGTGAAAAACGCGTGTATCGCTATCGTCAAAGTGAATAGCCCGAGCCAGTTTCATGAGACCTCCGTCAAATTTCGCATCATCGACATGATCTGTGTCTGATCATCCTGCTGCAACAGCAAACCGAAGTTTTCGTCAACACCCAAAAACGTGCCGCTGGAGCCGTCTATGTCGATCTGCTGTGAGACACCATGTACCAGCCCCGTCCATTCGTCATGAACGGGTTTGACGCCATCCTCTTCCCAGCGATTAATCCAGACAAGCGTATGGCGCACCCATGCTTCCAAAAGGTGGGTTGCGTCAACTTCGCTGCACCCTTCGTCAAAGAGGGTTGTTTGATCGGGGGTTGTGCCTGCGTCAGCCGCGTCAGACCAAAGTGTGAGCGTTAGCCCGACGACAAGCCAATTGGGAGCGCGGTCCGCGTCATGTGGCGCAGCAGCCACTTTGAGCGCACCGCAGACCGCACCGTTCACTCGGATGTCGCCTTGCCACGCCAGATGCACGGAAACTTCGGGCGGCGCCAAGGCCCCCAGTGCGTTCTGAAAACCTATCCCGCAAATGGGTAGCATGATCATGGCGTCGCGCAGGGAAACTTCCGGGGCAAAGACCAAGGCGGCGCGGAGGCGGTCCAGCGTGATGTCATACGCCACCAGACCGGCATCGCACCCTGCATCAGCCTCGCTGCGCGCGACATCGAAGGGATCAGCTCCAGCTGTTGCAAGCCCTTGAAAAAGGGGTGGAAACCCCGGACCGCTCATGCTTTTCCGTCAGCAATGAGCGCCCGTGCCACATCCCGAAAGGCTTCTGCCTGCGCGCTGTCGGGCTTTGATACGACAATCGGAGCACCGCCATCCGCCGCAATCCGAATGTCAAGATGCAAGGGGATTTCTGCCATCAATGGTACGCCCAGCTTTTCGGCTTCGGTTGCAACCCCTCCGTGCCCGAACACATGCTCTTCGTAGCCGCATTTGGAACAGATGTGAGTCGACATATTCTCAATCATGCCCAGGATCGGCGTGCCCAACTGATTGAACATATCGATCCCTTTGCGTGCATCCAGTAAAGCGACATCCTGCGGAGTAGAGACGATAATTGCGCCGTCGACATGGGCTTTTTGCGCCAATGTCATTTGCACATCGCCCGTGCCTGGGGGCAGGTCAACAATCAGCACGTCCAGCGCGCCCCATTGCACCTGATTCATCATTTGCTGCAGTGCGCCCATCAACATGGGTCCGCGCCAGACAACGGCCTGATCGTCATTTGTCATCAACCCAATGGACATCATGGTCACGCCGAAATTGCGCATCGGAAGGATCGTTTTGCCATCGGGAGAGGAGGGTCGCCCCGAAACACCGAGCATGCGGGGTTGCGACGGGCCATAAACGTCCGCATCCAGCAAGCCGACGCGGCGGCCTTCTGCTGCCAGAGCGCAGGCTATGTTGGACGCGACGGTCGATTTCCCGACACCGCCCTTTCCCGAAGCGATGGCCAGGATCCGGTCGATGCCTGCGATTTTCTGCGGTCCAGAAGGGGCGGAAGACTTTTGCGGCTTCAGATTAGGCGGGGCGGAAGGGGTGCTATGCGCGGTCATGACCACGGATACGGTCCCTACACCATCAAGCGCCTTGACAGCCGTTTCCGCCGCGGCTTGTACCTCGGCATAGAGGGCCGCCTGCGAGGGCGGAACCTCAATAACAAAGCGCACGTCACTTGTGTCGCTTACAGTCAGCGCTTTGACCAACCCAGCGGCCATGATATCGGTTTCGGTCACCGGATCGGTTACCGTCTTGAGGATCTTTAGAACGTCGTCTCGAGTCAGGCTCATTTGTATCTTATCCGTCCCGGTGGCCGGTGATCTCACCAGTCACGACATGTTCCAGATCCAGCCCGTCGACGGTCAGAACGACTTTCGCGGTATAGGTCTTGTTGTCCGTGTCACCGGCGTTACGCATGGCCTCTTCAATGGCTTGCTGGGAGGTGACGCCGACCTGCTTGAGAAATTTTCGCATCGACATGTTGAAATCTTCACTCATATTGGGTTCCTTTTGGCGCTTTTGGGCGGTGCATTTTGAAAACTTGACGGTGGCGCGGAGCTGGTTCTAGGCTGAACCTCTGTCCGGCGGAATTGGGGAGTGCTTGTGCGGATCTTGTTGGCGACCTTGATTTTCATCGGCGTTCTGCGCCCCTTGGCAGCCGAAGAAGACTTGCGGCTTGCCGTGCCAAACGTTTTGGAACAATCGGGTTTCGCCCAATTTGTCGTGCCGCGTTTCGTGTTGAAAACCGGTGTGCGCATCACCCGTGTGGGGGAAGATGAAGCTGCCCAGATGCGCTTCACGCAAGGGGGCCAAACTCTCTTTGTGGGATTGGGTAAGCAGTGGTCGTTTGAACATGAAGGCGACGCACGCGCGGAACGTTTCGCGACATGGCTGCGCTCGGACATTGGCAAGCGTACCATTGAAAGCTTCATTGCGCCCGACGGCAGTCCGTTCTCTACGCAAGTGGCGGCGGCTGTTGCGGTACCGGTTGTCGATTTCGACGGCGATGTCGCAGAAGGAGAGACTCTGTCGCTTTCGATGTGTGGCCGGTGCCATGTGATCAATGAAAAGAACCGCATGAACGGAATGGGTGCGACACCTTCTTTTGCTGTTCTTCGCAGTTTGACAGACTGGGATGATCGGTTTCAAACTTTCCATCTGCGCAACCCGCATCCCAGTTTTACCCAAATCGAAGATATCACCGACCCGTTTGATCCAAGTCTGCCGCCACCCATCGTACCGATGGAAATGACGCAAGCCGACCTTGATGCCATCCTTGCATATGTCGCCATCATAGCGCCTGCTGATCTTGGGGCTCCTTTGCAAACTCAGTGATCCTTGCGCTTGCTCAGATAGTCATCGGTTGTGCGCACTTGCGGCCGCGGCTTACCCGCAAACGGATTGTTTTCAGAGTGATATTGCGCCTGGATACGGCAATTGTCGCACATCTGGATCATCCGTGCGGTTTGCGGGTTTGAAAACATCGCATGTTTGCCAGCCAGTTTTTCCATGATGCGTTCGACCGTGGACTTCGATCCAAAAAGAGCACCGCATTCCACGCAGGGAAAGGGCTCTTCTTCATGCATGACTTTCTGGGTTAGTGCCGCATCAGTGAGGTTAAGTTGTGGCGCCAGAGTTATGGCATCTTCCGGGCAGATGTTGGCGCACAACCCACATTGCAGGCATGCGTTTTCTTCAAAACGCAATTGTGGCTTGTCCGGGTTGTCGCCAAGGGCGCCAGCAGGACACAGCGAGACACAAGACAGACACAGCGTGCAGGCGTCCTGATCCACCAGAACAGCGCCGTAAGGCGCGGCGTCGGGAAGATCGATAACAGGCGTTTCGGGCCGCAGTGCCTGAGCCGCCAGTCGCGTGACTTGCCGGCGCGTTCCAAGTGGCAAAATCGGTGTGCCGACGATTTCCAATTCCCCGCGCTCATAAAGCGCGTCACTCAAGCCATCGGGATCATCCACATCGATCAGGTGTACGGCTTCTCTCCCGGCAATCGCACAGGCCAGAGCTGTCTCGCTTTCCAGCGCCGGGCGTTCCGTACGCGGCGCCAGCACAATCGAGACTTGGCCAAACCCGCAGGCCAAAGCTGCCAGCATTTCCGCATGCCCAAAACCGGCAAGTGCAGAAACCGATAGGGGAATAACCTCCGCAGGGAGACCACGGCCAAACCGGGCGGACAAGGAGATCAGCTCCGATCCGAATGTGTCGTCGTGTACCAGCAAGCGTGGCGCTTCCCCGCCTGCTTTTCGATACGTGCCGGCCAGCGTGTTTAAGCGCGCAAATACGTCAGCAACCGGTGGTGCGTCATAGGTAATGGCGCTGGAGGGGCAGAGTGCGGCGCAAGCGCCACAGCCTGCACAGATCATGGGATCAAGGGTCACATGCTCGCCCGCAGATGTGATCGCGCTTGTAGGGCAAATGTCGAGGCATTTGGAACAAGCGGGCTGTTCCGCTCTGGAGTGCGCACACAACGATTCTTCAAGCCGGACGAAAAGTGGCTTTTCAAAGGTCCCGATCATGGTCGAGGCTTCAAGCATAACCTTTGCAACTGCGGTAGAACTGCCGGGATCCGCACGAAGATATCCATCGCGTTTTTCCGGTGCCGGGAACAAGGGACTGTCGCCACTGAGATCCAGAATGACATCGCATTCCGTCAGAGCAGCATCCCTTGCCGGTGTCCAAGTTGCCGCACCCCTACCTCCGGCTACGATCTGTTGGAACCGATCGATGCGCAGGCTGAATTGACCCAAAGAGCCCTTTGCGCGGTTGAGCCTTCCACTCACTGTTTCGAAGGGTTGCCCCGGGATAACGTCGTGCGGCTCTGCTACCAGCAGCGTAACGGCGAGTGCGGAGGCAAGATCTTGCGCAGCTTGAAGGGCAGCATCACTGGACCCTATAATCAGGCAAGCACCATTCGACACCACATCCAACGTGCGTTCAGCCGGGCGTCCGATCTTAGCTTCAGCTGCTAGGGCGGCCATTTTTGGCGCGGCTTTGGTGGCGTCATCGCTCCATCCGGCACGGTCGCGCAGATCAACAAACCCGGGGATTGGTGCGCCGATTTCCTGGGCCAATTCTTCAAACAATCGCGCTTCCTGTTGACAGGCCATCAGCACGTCGCCTTCGGCCATAAGAGCAGCCGTCTGCTCAATTTGTGCGCCGCATGCGTGGGTGAACATTTTTGAACACTCCAGACCTGTTGCTCTAGAAAGCGTTTCGGCATCAATCGACTGGCTGCCCAAGCAATCGCACAGAATAATTGATTTACTCATTTTTCCCCCAAAGCGCGTTTCGCTCCAGCACCCCAGCTGGCCTGCGCCGAACCATAGCTATTCAGGTATTTAGCGGCGCGTAAACTGGATTCGACCCTGCATGCGGTCACGGCGCAGCATTTTCGGGTCTTTGCGTCAGTTTTTTTATGGTACAACGGAATATGCAATATCGACAAACCCGTGGTTTTTCATGCCCTTGGCGCAATGCAAGACATGCCGGTGGTTGGATCGCGAGAGTTTATGCATGCTACGGCACACATTTTTCTAGGATACTGAGGATGATTTGGTAAGGTAATCAAACAGTCAGTGCGTGTTGGGGAGCAACCTTGGGAGTCGTCTATCCGAATTCACAAAGTGTGAAGCTTGGTGTGGTTTTGCGCCAGTCGCCTGGTGTTACAGCTTGGGCCAAATGGGTGTGGACTGCGACCTCTGTTCTGCCGGGCGCTCCACAAGCATCCTGGAAACTTTTGCGCCAGGATGGTGATGTCTCAGAATACCACGCCTCAACAGTTGATTTGACACTGTATGTGTCGGACACCGAAGCCTACGTACATGAGCTTCAATCGCAACAGCCTTCTATCTATGTTGTCATGCGGGATGCGGAAGACGCGGATGATGATGCGCCCTTGGACATTCTGAAAGTCACGGCTTCGCCTTACGAGGCGCAGGATTACTGCGACAGTGGCGAAGAGACAGTTGAGCGCGTGTCGATGCCGACATCTGTTCTGGAGTGGGTGGCAGCATTTGTTGCGGAGCATCACGTCGAGGAAGAATTCGTAAAGCGCCGTCGCGACAAGTTGCGTATTGATCGCAAAGACAATGGTGTCGGTGATGCTCGCATTTCGCAAGCGTCTGATGTGTACCGGGCCCCGACGACAATGACGCGGGAGGGTGCCGAGTGACCAATCCGCAATCATTCTGGGCGCGCCGCCGAGCCGCAGTGCAAGCCGAAGCAGAGGCGGAGGCCCGCGTGGATTTGGCTGACGTCGCGGCTAAACGCGCAGAAGCGCAGCCAAGCAAAGACGACGCAGAAATTTTGCAGGAATTGGGTCTGCCCGATCCAGATGGGATGGAAGCGGGCGATGATTTCACGGCGTTTTTGGCCAAGGAAGTACCTGAACATTTAAAAAACAAGGCATTGCGCAAGCTCTGGCGCAGCAATCCGGTTTTGGCATGCGTTGATGGACTAAACGAATACGACGACGACTATCGCGCGGCGATGCTGCTGGCGGAACCGATCAAAACAGCCTATAAGGTGGGCAAGGGCATGATGGCACATCTTGAAGAAGTAGCGCGCCAACAAGATGCCGCAGAGCATGCGGTTGACGAGGCCGAAAACCAAGAAGTCGAAGATCGGGAAGCCGTTGAAGAAGATATGACCGAGCCATCAGTTGCAGAAAGTGCGCCGCTGGAAAAGCCACTGGTTGAAGCAGGCGAAGCGGTTGAAATAGCTGTCGCGCCGCAAAGGATGCGGTTTCGGTTTGAGGAGGCGCAGGCATGACTGCAGCCGCGCAATCCCTTGACGTTTCCGCCGAAGACCGCTTGCGCGCGGATCTCTACAACTACCTGGGCTTGTTGTTGGCGCGTCCAGCGGACCAGGTGCTCTTGGAGCAAACAAGCGCCCTAGCTGGAGATCAAAGCCCGATCGGTGAGGCAATAAACGGTCTGGCCCGAGTGGCAAAGGCAACAAAACCCAAATCGGCAGAGCGTGAGTTCAACGCTCTCTTTATTGGACTCGGGCGTGGTGAATTGCTGCCCTATGCCAGTTACTACCTGACAGGGTTCCTAAACGAAAAACCTCTGGCCAATCTGCGCAGGGACATGGTCTCATTGCAAATGACCCGGGCAGACAACGTATTCGAGCCAGAGGACAGTATGGCATCGCTGATGGAAATGATGGGCAGTATGATCGTTGGTCGCTTCGGCGCGCCTGTCAGTCTGGATCAGCAGCGCACGTTCTTCAACAATCATGTCGCGCCCTGGGCCACGCATTTCTATGCTGATCTGGAGGCCGCGAAGACGTCGGTACTCTATGCATCAGTGGGAGCCGTAGGGCGCGAATTTATGGCGATCGAGAAAGAAGCATTCAGAATGACGGCAGACTGATCTGCCACAAGGGGCGGGACGCCGCCCGACACAGATGAAAGGGAGAAGTAGACATGGCAAAGACGTCTGAAGGCGACACAAGTCGTCGGGATTTTCTGAAACTGGCAAGCACAGCTGCGCCAGCTGCGGTTGTAGTGGTTGCGGCGGGGACAAGTTCTGCTGAAGCCTCTCCTGTAGATCCAACGGCGGAGACGATGCAAGACACCGCACACACACGGGCATACTTCGACAGCACGCGCTTTTGAGGCCATACGCGCTTCAGTGCTTGAGCTGAGCGACACTATATAACCTAGCCACCTGAATGGGGCAGCAAGGGAGGAAACCATGCTAAGGAAAAAGACCAATCGGGTCTCACATCGGGCGGGAAGCACAAACATCCTGACCAACGTCGGTTCGAAATCAGTAGATCGCCGCGCGTTCTTGCGTGGATCAGGGCTCGCCATCGGCGGGTTGGCGGCAATCTCGGCGACAGGTGGCTCTGTGACGCAGGCCTCGGCTGCGGCAGCTGTGAGTGGGGCGGTTGAAACCATCAAATCGGTGTGCACACACTGTTCTGTTGGGTGTACCGTCATAGCCGAAGTATCAAATGGTGTCTGGGTAGGGCAGGAACCTGGCTGGGACAGCCCGTTCAACCTCGGTGCACATTGTGCCAAAGGTGCCGCGGTACGCGAACATGCGCATGGCGAACGTCGCTTGAAATACCCCATGAAAAAAGAAAATGGCGAATGGGTGCGCATCTCCTGGGAGCAGGCGATCAACGAGATCGGCGACGGCATGATGAAAATCCGTGAAGAAAGCGGACCGGATTCTGTCTATTGGCTGGGCTCGGCGAAGTCGAACAACGAACAGGCCTATCTTTTCCGCAAGTTCGCCGCTTATTGGGGAACCAACAACGTCGATCACCAGGCGCGGATTTGTCACTCGACAACAGTGGCCGGTGTGGCAAACACATGGGGCTACGGCGCCATGACCAACAGCTACAATGACATCCACAATTCCAAAGCGATGTTCTTGATTGGCGGCAACCCTGCCGAAGCGCATCCTGTGTCGCTACTGCACATGCTCAAAGCGAAAGAGCAAAACAACGCGCCTTTCATTGTGTGTGATCCTCGGTTCACGCGCACAGCAGCACATGCTGATGAATATGTACGGTTCCGGCCTGGTACGGACGTGGCACTGGTGTGGGGCATCCTCTACCACATTTTCGAGAACGAGTGGGAAGACAAAGAGTTCATCCGTACCCGTGTCTGGGGTATGGATCAGATCAAAGCCGAGGTTGCAAAGTGGACTCCGGAAGAAGTTGAGCGGGTGACCGGTGCGCCGGGCAGCCAGCTCAAGCGGGTGGCACGGACATTGGCCAATAATCGCCCCGGCACGGTTATCTGGTGCATGGGTGGCACGCAGCACACAAACGGCAATAACAATACGCGTGCGTATTGTGTCCTGCAGCTGGCTCTTGGCAATATGGGTACGGCAGGCGGCGGTACCAACATCTTCCGCGGTCACGACAACGTGCAAGGCGCAACGGACCTTGGCGTCCTGGCGAATACGCTGCCGGGTTACTATGGCCTGAAACCTGGGTCTTGGGCTCATTGGGCGCGGGTCTGGGAAGAAGACCTGGAATGGTTGCAAGGCCGTTTCTCTGTCATGGAGGGCGCTGGCAAAGACGGTACCGATCGCATGATGATGAACGAAACCGGTATCCCGGTGTCTCGCTGGATTGATGGCGTTCTGGAAGACAAGGAGAACATCGACCAGCCCGACAATACCCGCGCTATGGTGCTTTGGGGCCACGCACCAAACTCTCAGACCCGTCAGAAAGAAATGAAGACGGCGATGGAGAAATTGGACATGTTGGTCGTGGTGGACCCGTATCCAACGGTCACCGCCGTGTTGCAGGACCGGCAGGATGGCGTGTATCTTTTGCCAGCTTGTACTCAGTTCGAAACACGTGGGTCCGTGACCGCGTCGAACCGGTCTTTGCAGTGGCGGGACAAGGTGGTTGAGCCGCTTTTTGAATCGCTGCCTGACCACACAATCATTTCGATGTTTGCCAAGAAGTTTGACTTTCACGACAAACTGTTCCGCAACATCGCCATGGATGGCGAAGAGCCTGTTATTGAAGACATCACGCGAGAGTTCAACCGCGGTATGTGGACAATCGGGTACACCGGTCAATCGCCTGAGCGCCTAAAGTTGCACATGGCCAACCAGCATACCTTTGACCGCACGTCTCTGAGGGCGGTCGGTGGACCAGCAGATGGTGACTTCTACGGCCTGCCTTGGCCAAGCTGGGGCACGCCTGAGATGAATCACCCCGGCACGCCAAATCTATACGATATGTCGGTTCCAGTCGCGGAGGGCGGCCTGTCTTTCCGAGCCCGCTTTGGCGTCGAAAGGGATGGGGATAATCTGCTGGCGGAAGGTGTTTCAAACCCGGGTGCTGAAATTCAGGACGGATACCCTGAATTTACCATGCAAATGCTCATGGACTTGGGATGGGACGGCGATCTGACAGCAGATGAACGCGCAGCGATCGATGCTGTCGCAGGGCCAAAGACCAACTGGAAAACTGATCTTTCCGGCGGGATCCAACGGGTCGCGATCAAACATGGCTGTTCGCCTTTCGGCAACGCCAAAGCCCGCGCGGTTGTCTGGACATTCCCAGATCCGGTGCCGATACACCGCGAGCCGCTTTACACCAACCGTCGTGACCTCGTGGCCGACTACCCGACCTATGAGGACAAGAAGTTCTGGCGTCTGCCGACGATGTACAAGTCGATTCAGGATCAGGATTTTTCGGAGGAATATCCGATGGTGCTGACCTCTGGCCGTCTTGTCGAATATGAAGGCGGGGGTGATGAGACACGCTCGAATCCATGGCTCGCTGAGTTGCAGCAAGATATGTTTGTCGAAGTGAACACCCGCGATGCCAACAACCTTGGTATTCGGGATGGCGAACAGGTTTGGGTCGAAGGTCCGGAAGGGGGCAAGGTCAAGGTGATGGCCATGGTTACCGAGCGGGTTGAAAGCGGTGTGGCCTTCATGCCGTTCCACTTTGGCGGGCACATGGAAGGTGTTGATTTGAGGGATAAATACCCCGCAGGCGCCGACCCATATGTGTTGGGTGAAAGTACCAACACAGCACAGACCTATGGCTATGACAGCGTAACGCAGATGCAAGAGACAAAAGCCACTCTTTGCAAAATCTGGGCAGCATAAGGGGAGTATGAACAATGGCCGCTAGAGCAAAATTTCTCGTCGACGCCGAACGCTGCATCGAATGCAACGCCTGCGTAACAGCCTGGAAAAATGAACACGAAGTGCCATGGGGCATCAACCGCCGGAAGGTCGTCACCATAAATGATGGCTCACCCGGGGAACGGTCGATTTCCGTGGCATGCATGCACTGTTCCGACGCGCCGTGTATGGCCGTGTGTCCGGTGGATTGCTTCTATCAGAATGAAGAGGGTGTCGTTCTGCACTCCAAGGACCTCTGTATTGGTTGCGGATACTGTTTCTACGCTTGTCCCTTCGGCGCTCCGCAATTCCCTCAAGCGGGCAATTTCGGATCGCGTGGCAAGATGGACAAATGTACCTTCTGTGCCGGTGGCCCCGAAGAAAACAACTCCACTGCCGAATTCGCTAAATACGGTCGCAACCGCATTGCAGAAGGCAAGTTGCCGATCTGCGCGGAGATGTGCGCGACAAAGGCACTGCTGGCTGGCGATGGTGACATTGTCGCAAACATCTATCGTGAGCGCGTTGTGGCACGTGGCTTCGGATCTGGTGCCTGGGGGTGGGGGACTGCCTACGATCAAAAGGGCGGTTGATACGCTGCTCTTTGACAAGATTTTAACTCCGGGGCGGCTCAATCGGGCCGCCCTGAACGTCTCAGCCAGGTTGGAAATGCCCATGCTCCGTATTCTATGTCTTTTGGTGTTCACTTTGGTCCTTTCGCTGCCGGTTCATGCGCAAGAAGAAGCTGCGCCGGCGGACCGTAGCGCGACTGGCGGGGCGCAAACGCTCGAAGATATCATGAAACGTCAAGAAGGACTGAAGCTGGACAACAGTTTCCGCAGTGACGTAACCGGTAATCCGGCAAAAGCTAAGCCAACCACGGACCAACTTGGTACGCTCGGGGGGGCTTCGGATCCCGACCTCTGGCGAGCCTATCGGTTCAATTCTGCGGCGATTACCACGCAAGTGCGCGGTCCAGCGGCAGATGTGCTGATCCAGGATGGTGGCATGCGTTGGCTGATCTTTCGTGAAGGTCCTCTGCTGACTTACGGGTCGTGGTTACTTGGCGGCATGATTGTGCTATTGGCGCTTTTTTACCTGATCCGAGGTAAGATCAGGATCGATGGCGAAAAGACAGGCCGCACCATTCTGCGCTTCAAGTCTGCGGAAAGGTTCGCCCATTGGCTTTTGGCCGGGTCCTTTATTCTGTTAGGCATCACCGGTTTAATCACACTGGCCGGGCGCAAGCTGTTCATTCCGCTCTTTGGTCACGAGGCATTTGCCATTGTCGCGGTAGCGTCCAAGTGGGTGCATAACAATGTTTCCTGGGCTTTCATTCTGGCGCTGGTTCTGGTCTTCGTTTTCTGGGTGGTCCACAATCTGCCGGACCGTACGGATATCAACTGGATACTCACAGGCGGCGGTATTTTTGGCGGTGGTCATCCGCCTGCGAAAAAGTTCAACGCTGGCCAAAAACTGATCTTTTGGTCGGTTATCGTGCTCGGCGGGTCTATCGCCGCATCTGGACTGTCTTTGCTCTTTCCCTTCGAGCTTCCCATGTTCGCTGCGACTTTTGAAAAACTCAATGCAGTCGGCCTGCCGCAGCTGGTCGGTTTAGGAGAGCTGAATACGGCCCTCACGCCACATGAAGAAATGCAATATGCGCAACTTTGGCACGCCATCGTCAGTTTTGTTCTTATGGCGATTGTGATTGCACATATCTACATCGGTTCTGTGGGTATGGAGGGTGCCTATGACGCCATGGGCAAAGGCGAGGTGGAATTGCAATGGGCGCGGGAACACCACAGCATCTGGACTGCAGAAGTTGAAGAAGCAAAATCCAAGGCAAGCTCCACATGAAAGAAATAGCTCTGGCATGTCTCGCCATGATCGTCATTTCGATCAGCGCAAGTTTCGCCCTTAAAGAGGCCGGGTTTTCGGCCGCTGACCAAGGATCCGGAGCAGCCGTCCGGCTCGACTAACGCTACTGTGCGGCGGTTCTGAGTTCGTTCATGAGATGACGGAACTTTTCACCTTGAATACCAACGTGATCGCGCAGCGCTTTTTCTGCTTGGGTTTGATCGCCGGCGCGCAAAGCAAAAACGATGTCTTCGTGTTCCTGCATGGATTGCGCCATACGACCGCGCAGGCGTAACTGAAGACGCCGGAACGGTTTGAGCCTTCGATGCAGACGCACGGCTTGACCGGCCAGGTAGCTATTGCCGGATTGAGCATAGATGGTGTGATGAAAGCGCTCGTTTTCCAGGTAGTAGGCATCGGTATCATTGGACGTTACGGCTGCACGACACAGAACATTTGCACTGTCCAGATCGTGCAGCGCTTGGTCCGAGATCCGCAACGCCGCCAAGCGTCCGCAAACACCTTCGATCTCGGACATGGTCTCGAACATTTCCATCAACTCAATTGGACCGGGCTGTCTTACAAACACACCGCGCCTCGGAAGTTGCTCGGCGATGCCGGAGGCTACAAGTCGTTGCAACGCTTCGCGGATCGGGGTGCGCGATACGCCAAACTGCTTTGACAACCTGATCTCATCAAGTCGGTCGCCATCGTTGAACTGGCCGGTAAAAACCAGCTCTTCCAAAGCGTCGGCAATCCTGTCGGCGTGTCTTGTTTCCATGAGCATAACATAGGCATTCCTTTTGCACGCAACAATGACATTATTACATACAAAACCGTTGACTCTGAATGTGAGGCACTGAATGCTCGTAATCGAGCTGGTCACAAAAAACCAGCGATCTGGGAGGATATCATGAAATTCAAACTGCTTTCTGCTGCATTCGTAGCAGCCTTTGCGACCGTCGCTGGCTCAGCTCAGTCAACAGAGCTGCGTCTTTCGCATCAATGGTCTAACAAGGACGTGCGCCACCAGGTGGCGCAGATTATCGCTGACGAAGTTGCAGCGGCTGACGTGGATCTTGAAATCAAGATCTTCGGGTCAAAATCCCTCTTTAAACCGCGCGAGCAATACAAACCCTTAAGCCGTGGTCAGTTGGACATGACAGTCTTGCCGCTCAGCTACGCTGGAGGACAACAGCCTGCCTACAACCTCACTCTGATGCCCGGTCTGGTCAAAAATCACGACCATGCGGCGCGATTGAGCGACAGCCCGTTCATGGATGCGTTGGAAGCGAAAATGGCCGATGATGATGTGATCGTGCTGGTACACGGGTATTTGGCAGGCGGTTTCGTCGGCAAAGACAAATGCATCACGAAACCCGAAGATGTGGTGGGTCAGCAGACCCGCGCTGCCGGGAAAGCATTCGAGCAGATGCTTGCCGGAGCAGGCGCTTCCATTGCGTCGATGGCGTCTTCGGAGATCTACAACGCCATGCAGACAGGCGTTTTGACCGCGGCTAACACGTCATCTTCGTCTTTTGTGTCTTATCGCATCTACGAGCAGGTGGCTTGCTATACCCCTGCATCCGACGTGGCGCTCTGGTTCATGTACCAGCCGGTATTGATGAATAAGTCGACTTTCGAAGGTTTGTCCGAAGCGCAACAATCTGCGTTACGCGAAGCTTCTGCAAAAGCCGAAGCCTTTTATCTGGATGAGGCCAAAAAGCAGGACGCCGCTTCTGTCAAAGTCTTCAAGGACGCGGGGGTCGAAATTGCGGAAATGACGGCGGAGGACTTCGCTGCGTGGCAGGCAATTGCGACGGAGACATCCTTCAAGGCCTTTGTCGATGAGGTTCCTGACGGGCAAGCGTTGCTGGACATGGCTTTGGCCGTCGAATGACCTGACACGGGCGGTGACTGTCACCGCCCGTTTTGTCCAAGCTATTTGCGCGTAGGATACCTTCATGGCCGGTCAAAAATCCGCCGCCAATACACAAGTCGGAGATCATCCGTTTCTACGCGCCGTGGCGGCATTGTCGACGGTTGCCGGTTGGTGCTCGGCCGCGATGATCGTGACTGCAGTGGCGATCACATGCCAGATGATATTCGTGCGGTTCGTGCTGAATGGCTCAACTGTCTGGCAAACAGAAATGGTGGTCTATCTGGTCATCGGCGCCACTCTGGTGGGGCTCGCCTATGTGCAGCGCTTGCGAGGGCACGTCAATGTGGATCTGATCCCCCTTGCTATGCCCGCAAAGGCGCGGCGGGCGATGGCGGTGCTCACCCTGTCGCTGTCCATCGCGATAATTGCGGTTATGTTGTGGTACGGGTTTGACTATTGGCATTTCGCTTGGGAGCGCGGATGGAAATCCGACACGGTTTGGGGCGTCCGGTTGTGGATTCCTTACCTGGCGCTGCCCGTCGGTTTCGGACTGTTGATGCTCCAGCTCATTGCGGACCTTGTGGGCGTTTTGACCGGGGCTGAGACGCCGTTCGGTCTGGAGAACAACTGATGGATCCATTGTCCTTAGGCGCCTTGGTGGCTGTCGCCACGATCATTGTGCTGTTTTCGGGCGTGTCGGTGGCCATTGGCCTTTTGATCGTCTCTGCTGGCTTCCTGATCATCTTTGACGGCATGCGCAGTCTTGAGTTGATGCCCGAAATCCTCTTTGGCAAGCTCGACAACTTCGCGCTGCTCTCGATCCCGATGTTCATCATCATGGGCTCGTCGATTGCCTCGACAAGGGCGGGTGCCGACCTCTACGAAGCCTTGGAAAGATGGCTGACACGGGTACCTGGCGGTCTGGTCATCTCCAATCTGGGCGCTTGCGCGCTCTTTGCTGCGATGTCCGGCTCCAGCCCGGCCACATGCGCCGCAATTGGCAAAATGGGTATTCCCGAAATGCGCAAGCGTGGGTATCCGGACGGAGTCGCCGCGGGCTCTATTGCGGCGGGTGGGACTTTGGGCATTCTGATCCCACCTTCCGTCACAATGATCGTCTACGGCATCGCCACAGAAACCTCGATCGGTCGGTTGTTTCTCGCAGGCGTCATTCCCGGTTTGCTGTTAGTGACGCTCTTCATGGCTTGGTCGCTCTATTCCACATGGAAGTCGGGCGATGCAGGGCTTTTGAGCGCGCGCAGCTATTCCTGGCGCGAAAAGTTTGAAATCCTGCCACGTGTCTTGCCATTCATCGGCATCATCATCGGTGTGCTTTATGCAATGTACGGCGGGATCGCCACGCCATCGGAGACTGCTGCGGTGGGTGCCCTGTTGTGCCTGCTCATCGCGATGATCATCTACAGGCTGTGGCATCCCGCAGCGCTATGGGCTGTGCTGCGAGACAGTACCAAGGAAAGCGTGATGATCCTCTTCATCATCGCCGCTGCCGGAGTTTTCTCCTACATGTTGTCGAGCCTTTTCATAACCCAATCCATCGCGGAGTGGATTGGAACGCTTGACGTGAACCGTTGGGTTCTCATGGGCACAGTCAACGTCTTTCTGCTGATCGCAGGCTTCTTCCTGCCACCCGTCGCCGTGATCCTGATGGCAGCCCCGATCCTGTTGCCGATCATCACCACGGCGGGTTTCGATCCGATCTGGTTTGCGGTCGTGTTGACCATCAACATGGAGATCGGCCTGATAAGCCCGCCGGTGGGTTTGAACCTCTACGTGATCAATGGCATCGCACCGGATATCTCGCTCAAAACAATTCTGATGGGATCTTTGCCCTTTGTTGCCTGCATGGTGATTGCGATCATTTTGCTGTGCCTCTTTCCAGGCTTGGCAACCTGGCTACCTGACGCCGTAATGGGACCTGCGTTTTGAGCATTCAGGCGGTGAGACAATTGGCAGGGCCTGCATTTACGCGTCTTGACGCGGTGAAGCCGGATGAGACTGTGGCACCTTTCGACGCATGTTCTGAGCATCAGCAACATGCCCTTGGTAAGCTCACAAGAAGTGTGGCAAATGTTTGGTGACATCAAAATCAACGCAGTCTCTAAACGCAAGCTGGTCGAAAAAACGCACTGAAGGCAACTCTATGATCAATCCGCTTTTCGACACGCTTTTTGAATGCCACTGCGGCAAGGATACCGTTTTTTTGCACTTGCCTGATGGGTCGGTTCTCGGGCACGGCAGTTTTTTGAAATTGGTGGCCCGTTACGCCAACGTATTCTCCGACATCGGATTGAAACCGGGTGACCGACTGGCAATACAGGCGGAAAAATCACCACATTCGCTGGCTGTCTACGCAGCGGCGGTCCAAAGCGGATTGATATTTTTGCCGTTGAACACCGGCTATACTGCACCCGAACTTGGCTATTTCGTGGAAGACAGTGGCGCGCGCCTGCTCATTTGCGATCCGAGCACAGAGGCAGCGTGCGCGACCATTGCCAGGTCTGCAGGCGCCGCATTGGAAACGCTGAGTGCCTCTGGGTCGGGAAGCTTGCAGGACCGTGCCGATGCGGTGTCAGATCAATTCGAAACCGTTGCGCGTGCGGCGGATGACCTTGCCGCTTTTCTCTATACCTCTGGCACGACCGGTCGTTCCAAGGGAGCAATGCTGACACAGACGAACCTGCTGTCCAATGCGCAGACTCTTGTGGAGATCTGGCAATTTTCAAAAGAGGATGTGCTTTTTCATGCGCTTCCCATTTTCCACACACATGGGCTATTTGTGGCGACAAATGTGTCGCTTCTAGCTGGTTGTCCGATGATTTTCATGCCGAAATTTGACGTCGATCAGACAATTGAGCACTTGCCCAAAGCGACGACAATGATGGGTGTGCCGACTTTCTATACCAGGCTATTGCACGACCCGCGCTTTGATAGCGCGCTGGTTTCTCATGTGCGTCTGTTTATCTCTGGAAGCGCGCCTTTGCTGGCAGAAACGCATGCACAGTTCGAGGCCCGCACGGGTCACCGTATTCTGGAACGCTACGGCATGACCGAGACAAATATGAGCACGTCCAACCCATATGAAGGTGAGCGCAAGCCTGGTACGGTCGGGTTCCCGCTACCCGATGTAGAACTGAAAATCACAGACGCCGAGACAGGGGAGACCCTGCCAGACGGAGAGATTGGTCAAATCGAAGTCCGTGGTCCCAATGTTTTCAAGGGGTATTGGCAAATGCCCGAAAAAACGCGCGACGAACTGCGAGAAGACGGTTTTTTCATCACCGGTGATTTGGGCTTGATCGATGAACAAGGCTATGTCCAGATTGTGGGCCGCATCAAAGACCTGATCATCTCGGGCGGCTACAACATTTACCCCAAAGAAATTGAAACCTTTCTGGATGATCAACCCGGGGTTCTGGAGAGCGCTGTAGTAGGTGTGCCCCACCCGGATTTCGGTGAAACGGTTGTGGGGTTTCTGGTTATCGAAAAAGATCAGCACGTGGATTTGAACACGATTGAGACGGCAGCGCGTGACCATCTGGCTCGGTTCAAACACCCTCGCAAGCTGGTGGTTCTACCGGAATTGCCACGAAACACGATGGGCAAGGTGCAAAAGAATGTCTTGCGTGCCGATTACCGGACGCTTTTCACCGATTGACGATCACAATTGATCTTTTGGCGTTTCGCCAGCAAAGAACGCATCGAGGTTGTCCAGCGCGCGGAACCCCATGGCATCGCGCGTGCGGGTGGTGGCAGATCCGATATGGGGCAGCATGAATATGTTGTCATGCGCCGCAAACTCTGGATTACCGCCAGGCTCGATCTGAAAACAATCCAGTCCAGCAGCAGCAAGATCGCCTTGTTTCAAAGCGTGGAGCAGGGCGCTTTCGTCCACCAATGCGCCGCGTGCCGAGTTTACCATCACGGCCCCCTTTGGCAGCAAGGCTAAGCGTTCTGCGTTCATTAAATTGGTTGTTACTGGCGTGGCGGGGCAGTGGAGAGACAGGAAATCAGCGACTTCCAACAGGCTTTCGACCGTGCTGTGATAAATGGCACCTTTCGCCTGTACCTCGGGCAGTTCAGACCGGTTGAAATAGTGGATTTCCATGTCAAAGCCGCGCGCCTTGGTCGCAAAAGCCTGACCTACACGCCCCATACCGACAATACCAAGTCGTGCACCGGTGACCTGTTTGCCAACCATGAATGAAGGCGACCAGAAATCCCATTGCCCACTGCGCACAATACGGTCCCCTGCAACCGCGTGCCGTGCTGCGCCCAGCATCAACAGCATGGCCAATTCCGCTGTAGCATCGGATAATACATCGGGTGTGTTGGTAACCACAATCCCGCGCTCTTTCAGCGACGGCAAGTCGCAATGATCCACACCGACGGAATGATTGGCGATGATCCTCAGTCGCGGATCTAATTTGGCAGCCACTTCCGCGGTGAAGTGTTCGGAGTGGCAGGGGATGATCGCGTCAAATTCGGCGCTGGCGGTCACCAATTCATCCGCGCTGCCAGGTGTGTCTTCGTGGTTGATCACGACATCATAGTCGCGCGCCGCGCGCTCAAGGGTGGCATCTGATAGGCGGCGGGTAATCCAGAGGCGGGGTTTCGTCATGGTTTACTTCTTTCGGACACATTCATCCCAGTAGTCATAGATCGCCATGCCGCAGACGATGATCGCGATGACCATGAAGGGAAATCCACCCCAAAACCCGGCAAACCCGGATGATATGCTCTTGGACAGCCCGCCTATGAACGTCACCAAGAGAGCGGTGCCTATCAGGCCCATAATCAATTTGACTGTGTATGACATCGTGATGTCCTCTTTCTCAGGCGGCGGCGGCCGCGATGTGGTTTTGCAGCCAACGCGCGGTGCGCAGCAAGCGGTCGTCTTTTTTTGCAGGCCCGATCAATTGAACGCCAATCGGCAAGCCGGTTTCTCCAACCAAAAGGGGCAGGGTGACGCAAGGCAGGCCGGCCAGTGTCCAAAGTGTACAAAAAATCGGATCGCCTGTCCCATTTCCAAACTCAGGTGCTTCGCCAGCGGCCGCGGGTGCGATGATGGCATCGAATTCAATAAAGAAATCGTCGAAAAATGCCTCAGCGGAAGCTTTGACGGCGAGCGCGTCTTGATATTCAGCGGCACTGATTTTTCGCGCACGGGTGATGATGGGTTTGAGCGTCTCGCTGATTTGATCCCAGTGACCGTCGAAGACCTCCGCCAGATGTAGTGCGATTTCGTATTCATGAATACGGGCCTGAACAGCAACCAGGTTAGACAGTTGATTTGCCGGGTCCATGCGTGTCACACGGTCACCCATGATCTCCATCACACCTTCGAACCCTTCGCTCGTGGCTTCGGAGAGACGGTCGTAGAAGGGCAGGTTGAACCAGGCAAAATCGGGATCAAGCGGCGCATCCTGCTTGGAGCCTTTGGCCATGGCCGGGCGCGCATGCGAATAGCTTTCCGGATCGCGTTGATCATATCCGGCGATAGCATCCGCCAGGAGCGCCGTGTCCTCCAAGCTTCGCGCAAAGCTGCCAATCTGGTCAAGAGATTGAGACGTCTGCAAAACACCGGTGCGCGGTAATGTCCCGCGCGTAGGTTTGAACCCGAAGGTGCCGCAGAACGAGGCGGGTCGGATCACCGAGCCATTGGTCTGTGTGCCAATCGCCAGCGGGACGTGCTCTGCGGCAACCGCAGCAGCCGACCCGCTGGAAGAGCCTCCCGGGGAGCGTTCGGGATTATGCGGGTTTCGGGTTTCATTGGCGTGCACGAAGGCTAGCTCGGTGGTCACGGTCTTGCCCATGATCACCGCGCCCGCTTCGCGCAGGTATTCCACGATCCGGGCGTCGTCTTCGCTTTGGCGACCCTTGAAAATGGGCGTGCCGCGTTCCGTTGGCATGTCACGCGTGTCAATGATGTCTTTCAGGGCAACCGGAATCCCGTGCAGGGGTCCGGTCGCAAGCCCTTTTTGTCGTAGCGCGTCGCAAGTGGCCGCTTGTGACAAGGCAGCTTCCGGATCCAGATACGCCCAGGCGTGAATGGCTCCTTCTGTTTTCGTGATTTGATCGAGGCAGGATTGCACCAGTTGCACTGATTTAAGCTGTCCGGAGGCGATGAATTGCCCCGCCTCCGTAGCTGTGAGTGTATGTGGCTTGATCTTCAAGGGACGTATGTGCCGAAAAGATAGTCTGGGAACCACAGGGCAATGCCGGGGAATTGGTACATTAAAACCATCGTGAAAATCACGATGCCCAAATAGGGCATAATTCCTCGGAAAATCTCCATCAACTCGATCTGTTTTTTCAACACCCCTTTGAGATAGTAGGCTGACATGGCCATAGGTGGCGTCAGAAACGAGGTTTGAAGATTAAGTGCCACCAACATCGCAAAGAAATATGGATTGACGCCAAAGACTTCCAGAAGGGGCAGAAAGATCGGCACAAAGATGATTAGGATCTCTGACCATTCCAGCGGCCAGCCCAGCAGAAAGATGATGATCTGAGCGAGGACAAGGAATTCCCATGGTTCGAGGTCCATCCCTCCTACCCAGTCGGCGATGATGTCATGACCGCCGAGATAGGAAAACACCGAAGCGAAGGTCCAGGATCCAACGAAGAGCCAGCAGACCATGGCGGTGGCCTTGGCCGTCAGAAACACGCTTTCCTTCAGTTTGGTCCAAGTCATGGAACGGTAGAGCACAGCCAGAACCATGCCGCCAAGCGCACCCATTGCAGCAGCTTCGGCAGGGGTGGCAAGGCCGCCCAAAATGGATCCGAGAACAAGCGCGATTAACACCGTCAGAGGAACGAAACTAACCAGCAGGTTCCAGTAAATTTCGCGCGGCGGCGGGACATCATCAGATGTAGGTTTCGGCGCCAGAGCCGGATTGAAATAAACCCTCACGATCACGTAGACAATGTAGAGCCCAGCCAATAGCAGTCCCGGAAACACTGCCGCCGCGTACAGACGCAAGGGCGACAGGTCAGCAATAGCCGAGTAAACGATCAGCATGATCGATGGCGGTATCAGGATACCGAGCGTCCCGCCCGCGCAAATCACGCCTGCCGCGAAGCTTTTGTTGTAGTTTGCATTGGCCATGGCCGGGAAAGCCAACAACCCCATCAAGGTGACGACCGCTCCCACGATCCCGGACGCCGTCGAGAACACTGCGCAAGTCAACAAGGCCGCGATCGCCAGAGAACCCGGCAGGTTACGCGCCGCCTGATAGAGAGAGAAAAAGAGTTTATCGACGATATTGGCGCGCTCGACCACATACCCCATGAAGAGGAACAGAGGAATGGCGACAAGGGTCGGGTTTTCCATCACCGAGTAGGTATTCTGGTTCAGCAGATAGAAGATATTGTTGTTGAAGATATCGCTGAAGGTCTCGATCGGATGGCCTTGGTGGTAAGCATAATAGCCAAAGGCCACGCCCATTGCCAAAAGGGTAAAGGCAATCGGAAAACCGAGCAAAACCAGCACGATAAACAGGCCCAGCATCAAGAGGGCGACTTCGGGGTTTGTCATTTTTCGTGTCTTTCTGCCTGCTGCGCTTGGTTATTTTTTGCCGGGATGAATGGCTTGGATGCTTGCGACATCTGCCTCCGAGAGCAAATCTTCGGTTTCTTTCACATCCGCCAGCCGTTCTGGCCAGACACCGGTTCGCAGCGCCATCACGCAACGCACCAGTTCTGCAATGCCCTGGATCATCAACAATACTCCCGCAACCGGAATCAGTGATTTGAAGAAATAGATCTGGATACTCGCCGGGCTGTTGAAACTGACTTCTTTGTAGCGCCAGCTGTCCGAGGCGATCTCGTACCCGAACCAGACCAAGGCCATGATACCGGGAAAAAAGAAAAGGAAATACAGCAGGAAATCGAGACCGGCCTGCACTTTGACGGGGAAGAGGCGATAGACAACATCGGCACGCACATGCGTATCCTGTGCCAGTGCGTAAGCGCCGCACATCAAAAATAGCGCACCATACATCTGGATCATCATGTCAAAGGCCCAAACCGTTGGGGCATTGAGTACGTAGCGCACAAAGACCTCATAAGACACAGAGAGTGTCAGAATCAAAATACACCAGCCGAATGCTCTGCCGACCCAAAGGCTCAATCCTTCGATGGCGTGAACGAATTTCATTGTTCTTGGTTTCCCTGTCAGAGTTGAGCGGGCGGGTGTCGGGATGCCCGGTCAGCGCATTAGAGGCCGGGCACTCCGCGTGGGCGCCCGTACTCGCTTTTACTGAGACCTAACTCAACCGAAGTAGTGGTTATAAGCCAGCTTGTAGTCAGGCTGGTTCAGGTTGAGATAGTTCATGACGTCCTTGGCATAAGCCTTCTGGGACTCCATGACTTTCGCAAAGAACGGATCGTCACCGGCAATACGGTCGGCAACCTTGTCCCAGGCTTCGAGCTGTGCAGCCATCACCGAGTCCGGTGTGCGGTATACGTTCACACCGTCTGTTTCTTGCAGTTTCAACAGGTCATCAGAATAGCGCTTGGTGTTACCCCAGTAGAAGCCCGAGTTTTCGGCCATCGACGCGTTCTTGATGATCGCCTTATGATCATCGGACAGGGCGTTGAACTTGTCCTTATTGATGGTGACCTCGAAGAACTCTTGGCTCTGGTGGAACGACGCCAGGTGATAGTGCTTGGAGACATCCTGCATCCCGAAGTCGCGGTCGGACGTAGGATTGTTGAATTCAGCTGCATCAATCAGACCTGATTTCATCGCTGGCTGGATTTCACCACCGGGCAATTGAACCACGGACATGCCCATTTCAAGAAGGACGTCAGCCGCCAAACCAACGGTACGGTATTTCAAGCCGCTCATTTGGGATGCATCGGTGATCTGCTCGTTGAACCAACCCAGAGGTTGTGCTGGCATGGGCGAGTTGAAGAAGGACACAACATTGAGGCGCAAATTGTCCATCAGTTCGTCAAAAAGCTCTTGGCCACCGCCCGCGTAGACCCAGCCCAAGACTTCCTGGCTCGACCATCCAAAGCATGGGCCGGTACCAAAGAGCGATGCGGCTTTGGATTTACCGTACCAATAAGCGGGAACATAGTGTGCTGCATCCAGAACGCCGCGGTGCACCGCATCCTGCATTTGGCTGGTTTTGACAACCGCATCCACAGACAACACCTCGATTGTCAGGGAGCCACCGCTCATCTCGTTAACGCGCGCAGCAAAGGACTGTGCATTCTCAAGAAAAATACCGCCGCCCCAGGCAGCTTGCATTTTCAATGTGACGCCATGGCCATCCGCAATGGCCGGTGTGGCAAGAGCAGCTGCACCGGCGACAGCAGAGCCGCGCAGGAATTTTCTACGATTAAGATTGTCTGTCATGTTTCCTCCCTAGGAATGGGCGTTAAGTGCCCGACTGTAATGTGGGCACGTAATATACCCAACCTTCAAAACTACGGAAAATTTGGTTGAGCGCATAACCAGCGCGTGCCATCAGGACCCTCCTTAGTCCATTGAGCGCAACCAATCTCCAATTTTCCACGTCGTAAAGTAACGTGTGAAAGTGTGCTGGCAAGCAAAATCAGTCAGAAAAACAAATCGTTAGTTCAACTCACAAGTGAAGTGACCGGTTTTCCTGTTGTTTTTCTGTGCCCGCTTTCGGCACGTACCCTCCTGCGTTGTTTAAGTGGCTTGTGCACCTGTTGAATTCGGCACCTCTGTCTGTATTGAATCGGTGGTTTTGCGACAAGGCATGCACCCTCCGATCAGGCTGGTAATCTCGTGCGCTGCCTTGGCGACAGTTGCGCCAAGTGTTGGCACCCGTTGGGCCTCAAATCGTGAACTGGGTCCGGAAATGGACACCCCCGCGACCGGATCGGCATGTTCGTCATAAATCACCGCGCCGATACAAGACATGCCAGCATGGCGTTCTTCTTGATCGAAAGACCAGCCTCTGATGTCAGTCTGTTCCAGGTCTGCAAAAAGCGCGTCTGGCGTGACCAATGTTTTCTCTGTGAAACTGGTCAACCCTGCCCCCAAGAGGAGCTTGCGGACGCGTTCGGGCGGGAGCGCTGAAAGGATTGCCTTCCCGGTGCCAGAGGCATGCATTGATGTGCGCGTTCCGCGCGCAAAGAAAGCCCGGATCGGGTTCTGCGTCTCTACCTGCTCCACGAAAACGACTTCTGCTCCGTCTGGAATAGCAAGATTTGCTGTTTCTCCGGTCTGCTCCATCAGCTGTCGCATAACCGGACGACTTATTGCATTTAGACCCGTGCGGTTCATGAATGAGATGCCGGTTCTATAGGCTTCAATTCCAATGACCCAATCCTGATGCTCATCGTCGAACGCGACGAATCCGTGTTTTTGTAGTGTCGTCAGGATGCGATGGGTCGTCGCGGTAGGCACGCCGATAGAAAGTGATAGGTCGGTGAGCTTCGCGCGGTCAGCGCGCGATACGGCAGTCAGAATGCCAAGCGCGCGATCAAGCGACTGCAAAGTGCCTGCAGAGCTTTCTCGAAACTGTGACTTTGGACGTCCGCGCTGACGTTTTACAATGGACATTACCAACCCGTTTTGCTTTCGCCCACTAATTGCATGAATGAGAAATCTTTTCAATTATAAAAATAAAAAACTATTGAAAAAAGGAAAATACAATAAAAACATTATATTAAAGAATTAAATCAGAAAATGAAAATAATTTTCAAGAAAGTTGAAATCTGAACAGGATGCTTTAATTGTAGTTAGAGCGAGGAGAAGTTAGCATGTCAGATCAAAACCCACTTTTTATTCCCGGGCCGACCAACATACCCGATCGGTTGCGGGCGGCTATGAATGTCCAGACGCGTGACCATCGCGCCCCGGATTTTGTTGAGACGCTGACCCCGGTCCTTGAGCAGACCAAGACTGTTTTTGGAACTGTCGACGGGCAGATTATCACTTTTCCTGCAAGCGGCACAGGTGGATGGGAAGCTGCCATATGCAATACCTTGAGCCCGGGAGACAAGGTGCTGGTGGCGCGCTACGGAATGTTCAGCCACCGTTGGATCGATCTCTGCCAACGTCACGAACTTGACGTTCAGATTATCGAATGCGCTTGGGGGTCAGGCGCGCCGGCCGATAAATTTGAAGCCGCTCTCACGGCAGACACCGATCACAAAATCAAAGCGGTGCTGGTGACACACAACGAAACGGCGACCGGAGTGAAATCCGATATTGGCAGGGTGCGGGACGCAATGAACGCGGCCAGCCATCCGGCGATGTTATTTGTGGATTGTGTAAGTTCATTGGCGTCTATGGAATTCAAGATGGATGATTGGGGCGTCGATATAGCGGTGTCTGGCTCGCAAAAGGGGTTCATGTTAGCCACTGGCATGGCCATTTTAGGCGTCAGCCCGAAGGCCCTGGACGCAATGCAAAACGCGAAGCTGCATAGAACATTTTTCGATTTTCGCGACATGCTGGGGGCAAATGCGGAGGGTAGCTTTCCCTACACGCCACCTTTGCAGCTAATTTACGGCATGCGCGAAAGTTTGAAAATGCTATTTGAGGAGGGTTTGCAAAATGTATATGCGCGCCACTTCCGCCTTGCTGAAGGCGTGCGGCGCGCTGTTCAGGCCTGGGGTCTTGAGCTGGTTGCGCAAGGCCCGGAGCTGTACTCAGACACGGTCAGCGCGATCTATGTGCCTGAAGGGTTCGACAGCAATGCCCTTACCGATCAGGCTTTCAATGCCTACGGCGTGTCATTTGGCATAGGACTTGGGGAAATGAACGGCAAGGCGTTTCGCATTGGTCACCTGGGCAGCCTGACAGACGTGATGGTTCTGTCCGGTTTGGCTACAATGGAAATGGCCATGGCCGATCTCGACTATCCCATCGAGTTGGGAAGCGGCGTTGCCGCAGCACAGGACCACTTGCGCAAGCATCGCGCCTCACTGATTCTGACCGCTGCTTAAGGAGATCACCGCATGCTGGACACATTGACTGGGCTCGATCTGACCATCGCGCATGTACGCGCGGCACACGATCGCATTAAGCCCTATATCCATCAAACCCCGGTACTGACTTCCAGCTTTTTCAATGATCTGACGGGAGCTGAGTTGTTCTTTAAGTGCGAGAACTTTCAAAAAGCCGGGGCTTTTAAAGTGCGTGGAGCATCAAATGCCGTGTTTGGTCTGTCGGATGAGATGGCGCAAAAGGGTGTCGCAACCCATTCTTCGGGCAATCATGCACTGTCTTTAAGCTACGCGGCTGGACGTCGGGGTATCCCGTGCCACGTTGTCATGCCCAGTACTGCGCCTGAAGCCAAAAAGGCGGCGGTGCGTGGATATGGCGGAATCATTACCGAATGCGCGCCCTCGACAACAAGCCGCGAAGCCATTTTTGCAGAGGTACAAGCAGAGACAGGTGCGGAGTTTGTGCATCCTTACAACGACCCGCGGGTGATTGCGGGGCAGGCGACATGCTCGTTGGAACTGCTGGATCAGGTGGATGAACTGGATGCCGTCATTGCCCCCATTGGTGGAGGGGGTATGATTTCCGGGACTTGCCTGACTCTGTCGAATCTCGCGCCCAAGATAGTGATTTATGCGGCTGAGCCGGATCAGGCGGACGATGCGGCGCGCTCTTTTCGGGCCGGTCACATCATTGCGGATGATGCGCCGGTCACCATTGCCGATGGGCTCAAAGTGCCTTTGAAGGAGAACACTTGGCACTTCGTTTCAAACTTCGTGACCGATGTGCTGACAGCATCCGAAAAGGAAATCATCGATGCCATGAAATTGACCTGGGAACGGATGAAGATCGTAATTGAACCAAGCTGTGCTGTGCCGATGGCGACGATTCTGCGTAACCCGGAGGTATTCCGGGGTAAGCGTGTGGGCGTGATTATCACCGGCGGCAACGTAGACATGAACAAATTGCCCTGGATTGCGGGCTAAGGGAGGACGCAAAATGAACAAACAAGTGAACTTTGACGACTTTGAAGTGGGTTTCGACATCCCGGCGGCCATTGGCATGGACGAGGCGCAAATCCAGACTCCCAGCCTGGTGCTGGATCTGGACGCCTTGGAACGCAACATCAAGAAGATGGGCGATTGGGCAAAGGCGCACGGCATGCGTCATCGTGTTCATGGTAAGATGCATAAATCCGTCGATGTTGCCCTACTGCAGGAAAAACTGGGCGGCAGCTGCGGCGTATGCTGTCAGAAAGTGTCCGAGGCGGAGGTCTTCGCGCGGGGAGGCATTCGAGACGTTCTGGTCTCCAATCAAGTACGCCAGCCTGAAAAAATTGACCGTTTGGCTCGTATGCCCAAACTGGGAGCGCGCACAATCTGTTGCGTGGATGATGTCGAAAATGTCACTGACCTGTCCGACGCAGCGACGCTCCATGGGACGCAAATCGAGTGTCTGGTAGAGATCGATTGCGGCGCGGGCCGATGTGGCGTCACGACAACTCCAGCGGTAGTGGAGATTGCGAAGGCAATCGATGCCGCTCCTGGTTTGAAATTCGCAGGTTTGCAGGCCTATCAAGGCGCGATGCAACACTTGGATAGCTATGCGGACCGAAAAGCCAAGATCGAAATTGCCGTTGCACAGGTAAAAGATGCGGTGGATGCTCTGAAATCTGTTGGTCTTGAGTGCGACATCGTCGGGGGTGGCGGCACCGGGTCGTACTATTTCGAAGGCAACTCAGGCGTTTTCAATGAGCTGCAATGCGGATCCTATGCGTTCATGGACGCGGACTATGGCCGTATCCTGGACGAAAATGGCAATCGCATTGATGAGGGGGAATGGGAAAACGCCCTGTTCATTCTGACATCTGTGATGAGCCACGCAAAGGCCGACAAGGCGATCGTGGACGCAGGCCTGAAAGCGCAATCCGTTGATTCCGGTTTACCGGTCATTTTTGGCCGCACAGATGTGGCGTACGTCAAGTGTTCCGACGAACACGGTGTGGTGTCCGACCCGGAAGGCGCGTTGAAGGTCAACGACAAGTTAAAACTCGTACCGGGCCACTGTGATCCCACCTGCAATGTGCATGATTGGTACGTTGGCGTCCGCGGCGGAAAGGTTGAAACGCTTTGGCCCGTATCGGCACGTGGCAAAGCCTATTGAGCCGACGAAGCCATGAATTCACGCGCGCGCCCGGGGTTCTGGGCGCGTTTGTTTTTGGAACTAAAAAACGGGAAATCCTAAATGTCCGAAGGATTGTTGATTGTGGGCGAAGATGTCTGCGCAGAAGTAGTGAATAGCGAAGACGCTTTTGATGCGGTCGAGGCGGTTTTTGCTGCCATGGCGAAAGGGGATGCCTACAATTTCCCGGTTATTCGCGAAGCCATCGGCTACGCGGACGCCCTATATGGTTTCAAATCCGGATTTGACAAAGCTGGCAAAACGCTAGGGGTTAAATCGGGTGGATATTGGCCGGGCAACATGGACAAGGGGTTGACCAACCACCAGTCCACGATTTTTTTGTTCGATCCCGACACGGGCATGTTGCAGGCGCTGGTTGGTGGCAACTACCTGACCGCAGTTCGCACGGCTGCATCCTCATCGGTCTCTATCGCCCATTTGTCGCGCAAGGATTCCAAGGTGCTAGGTATGGTCGGTGCGGGGCATCAATCCACTTTCCAACTGCGCGCTGCGGCGCAACAGCGAGACTTCGAGAAAGTGGTCGCCTGGAACCCCCATCCGGAAATGCTGCCAAAACTCGGCGAGGTAGCAAAAGAGATTGGCTTGGATTTCGAGGCCGTCACGCAGGAAGAGTTGGGTGCGCAGGCGGACGTGATCATCACGATCACTTCTGCTTTTGAACCCTTGATCATGAAGGGCTGGATCAAACCGGGCACCCATATCGCCTGCATGGGTACCGATACCAAGGGAAAACAAGAGATCGACCCCGCTATTCTCGTTGATGCAGCCGTTTTTGCTGATGAGATCGCGCAATCCGTCACAATCGGAGAGGCGCAGCATGCGGTTGCGTCCAGGCTGATTTCCGAAGAAAAAATTACCCCTATCGGCGCAGTCATCAACGGAGATCATCCAGGGCGCAGTACTGCGGAGGAAATCACGCTTTTTGACGGCACAGGCGTCGGTTTGCAGGATCTGGCAGTCGCTGCAGTCGCTGCGGATCAGGCTGTGAAACAGGGTAAAGCCACTCGGGTTGCGCTTTAAACCTAGCTGCCATCGCGTCAAGCCAAACGCCCGCCTGCAGCTTTTGCAGGTGGGCTTTTTTGTGCTCAGAACTGTGGGACCCGCCCTTAAAATTCTGTAAACTTCTTGCTTTTTTGCACGGGTCTTCCGCGGGCTGGCCATGTTTTGGACACAGCTTTTCGACTTTCTCCATTGTATGGTCCTGCGCCGACAACTGTCGTTTCAGACAGGAAAAGCGGCTGGCGAAAAGCGGAAAAACGAAAGTGCGATGAACATTCAAGACGCAACATTCTCTGATGAAACCAATAGCGAGGCGCTCGCTCCGGGCAGCAAACTGCTGAGCGGTCAATATGAGATTGTGCGTTACCTGAGTAGCGGCGGCTTTGGGATTACTTATCTGGCCAAGGACAGTCTTAACAGAATGGTGGTCATCAAGGAGTGCTTTCCCGAGGCTTTCTGCAGCCGTGTCAACAAAACGGTTCGCGCAAGAACGCGCAACTACCTCAACGACTTTCGCTCCACAGTTGCCTTGTTCATCCGCGAAGCCCACGCTCTTTCCCGCTTGAACCACCCGAGCGTTGTCGGCGTGCACCAGGTTTTTGAATATAATGAAACCGCGTATATGGCGCTGGACCTTATTGATGGCAAAGACCTGCTGGAAGTGATCGAAAGCGGATCGCCTGAGATGACACCGGCGCAGATTAGTAGTTTTACGCTGTCATTGCTGGATGCGATCGCGCATGTTCATGGTCAAGATTTGCTGCATCGCGATATCTCGCCTGACAATATTTTGGTCGCCACCTCGGGACGACCGGTCTTGATCGATTTCGGCGCGGCCCGCGAAGAGGCCAGTCGGAAAAGTCGGGTCTTGTCTGCCGTATTGGTCGTCAAAGACGGCTACTCTCCACAGGAATTCTACGTTGCGGGCAGCCAGCAATATCCTTGCAGCGATCTCTATGCTTTGGCGGCATCTCTGACCCACCTGATTTCTGGTGAAGC
This sequence comes from Roseobacter sp., assembly GCF_045106495.1. Classification (GTDB taxonomy): domain Bacteria; phylum Pseudomonadota; class Alphaproteobacteria; order Rhodobacterales; family Rhodobacteraceae; genus Roseobacter. Next base: position 88,027 of record NZ_JBGCEQ010000010.1, on the reverse strand, counting down.
GCCGCCCAACAGCCAGGCGCGCCTTGCCGCGCTTGCGTCTAATGAACCCGACTTGTTCAGACCGCTACGCGGACGATTTCCGGAATATGATGATGATTTTCTGGCCGCTATCGACAAAGCAATGAACATCGTGCCTGCGGATCGCATCCAGTCCGCCGACGAGTGGATCCTGATGATTGATCCCGGCAAACGGACGGAAAGGGCACGCGAGCAGGTGCTTGATGATCAGACGATCGACTTGAAAATCAGCAATCTGTTGCAGTCGATGCAGGATGAGGTTGACCATGCGCAATCGGGAAAGAATGCGCCTGCATTAATGCCGATTGAGGTTGAAGAACCAACGCTGCAAACCGATGAAAAACCTGTCGATCCCAAATATGACGCGGCGTTTTTGAGCGATCTCTATAAAGATGACGCAGCAAGTTGCGACGCGCAGCCCGCGCTGTCCGAAACATTAATGGACTCTTCAGATATGAACTCAAAAAGAGCTCAAACAAGTGACGCAGAGTCCCTCGACGTCTCCTGCCCGCGCTCGGTGTGCGGTTCGACCTCTGACACCACATCCAGAGTCGTCGTGACACCGGCGGCAGTTGTAACCACGAAGAGTCGCATATTCAAAGAAGAGATATCGACACCAAGACCGACACCAGTTGCCGGATCTGATCAGAGGACGAACAGTAAACGAAAAACCTTGCCGGATGTGATTTCACAGCGGGACTTCGACCTGCTTATGGCCTCGGAGCGTTCAGAAAAGCGACACACCAACTGGCGCCGGGTGGCAACACTGCCCGTCATTCTGGTTGCCTACTTCATGTTGGGTCAGGCTGCATTGGAGTTCGAAAACGTTCGCGGGGTCACTGTGGAGCAACTGATCTCTATGGGCGAAAATTACGGATATTGGACGACCAACAAAATTTACACCACGGGAGGCTGAGCTTCGTGATTTTTCGAAGCCATCGATCTCACAAGGGCCCCGGGTTCTTTGGGCCACTACACAGCAGGCGATATTGGAAAGGCACGATATGACACTCTTCCGGAAGGTTTTTCAAAATCAATCAACACCAGCCACGAGCGACAACGGGCTGGACGACGAGGCATTGCGCGCGGCTTTTATGGAAACCTCGGATCATCGAGTGTTGCCTTTGGATCCATTTGTCGTGGCCGAAGAAGCAGAACGATTGGCCGCAGGCAATGAATTGGACGCCAACAGTGATTTGATGGGCCAACTGGGGTTCATTAAAAAGGATAAGGATCATTTGCAGGCGCATTCAAAAGCAGAACAGCCAATCAAAAAGCCAGAAACAACCGAGCATGATTCGTTGGTCGCGTCAGACAATTTGTCAGAGGATCTTGATAAGGACGATGACGCTGCGAACATCGCTGCCGTTCTGGCACAGACCAATGTGCCGGAACCCGCACCAAACTTGCGCAACAAGGCTGGCGAGGTTCAACTGGAACCGACTGCTGATCTTGACGAAACAGAGGAAAGCGCAGCAGAAATCCGAAACATCTTCGCAGACGAAACAGTTTCCAAAGACTCAGCTGTAGAGCCAACTTCAAGAGAGGAGGCACCTGTGCAGGACAGCAATCCCGCACTCGTTGCCTTTGCCCAAAAACAACTTCAGGAACTGAATGGCGGCGGGAAGAACGAAGCCCGTGCAGAGGCCTCCGCGCCAGTGGACTTGTCTGAGCCGAGTGTATTGTCCAGTGTACCGGACCCTGTCGCGGGTCGAGCCGGCCGTCGTGCCGGACGTGTCAAAACCCGCATGCTTGGGTTCAATCCGTCTGAGCCAAGCACCATTGACCCAATTGGCAATGCGCAGAACGCAACGGCAAAACCGCAAAACGGAAAATTTCCCGTCGGATGGCTTATTGTTGTTGAGGGTCCTGGTGCCGGTCATTCATTTACCATCTTCCGCGGTGCTTCGATGATTGGTCGCGGCGATGATCAGGTCATTAAACTGGATTTCGGTGACAACAGCATATCTCGCTGTAACCACGCGGCCATTGCTTATGACGATGAGGAAAACAAATTCTACATTGGCCATGGCGGAAAATCGAACATTATTCGGCGCAATGCGCGCCCGGTATTGAGCACGGAGGAGTTGCACCATGCCGACCTGCTTCGGATTGGTGAGACCACGTTGCGCTTTGTGGCCTTGTGCGGCACCGACTTCCAATGGGACATGACAGGGGGCGGCGATGCGCCCGCCGTTTGATTTTGACGCGGCATCGGCGCTGAGCAAGGGCCAGCGGAGCTATCAGGAAGATGCGGTGATTGCCGACTTTTCCCGCGGCTCTGAGGTGGGTGTCGCGGTGCTTGCTGATGGTATGGGGGGACACGCGGCAGGGGATGTGGCCAGCAAAATTGTCGTCACTGAGGTTTTCAGCGAGTTGATGTTTCAGCGCGGCAATGTCGAGGCTTTCAAAACAACGGTGAGCGCAAATCTATATGACGCCGCCATGGTTGCAAACGCCTGCCTGCGCGATTATGTAAGTATCCACCCTGAAACTAAGGGAATGGGGGCCACTTTGGTGGCAATGGTGATCATTGGCACAGAACTCCATTGGATTTCGATTGGGGACTCGCCTTTGTATCTTTTTCGCAATGGTCGCTTGTCTCAACTCAACGAAGATCACTCGATGGCGCCGCAAATCGATTTCATGGTCAAGTCAGGGTTGCTAGATGAGTGCGAAGCTTTGAAGCATCCGGATCGCAACACGCTCACCTCCGTTCTTTTTGGCGAAGACATACCAAAGATTGACAGTCCAAGAGATCCTATGGAGTTGCGTCCAGGTGATACTCTGATCATCGCCAGCGATGGTCTTCAGTTCTTAGAAGAGAGTGAAATTGCGCGGGTGTTGACGAGTAGACGAGACGCTCCAAGTGCCGAAATCGCAGATCATTTGCTGGAGCGAATACATGGTCTGAATGATCCGGATCTGGACAACGTTTCATTTTCAGTCGTGAAACTGCGAGAGGCAAAATGCAGCAATGCCAGCGCCAACGCCGAGAATATCCGCCGTGTTGGATAATTCTACCCGCGAAAGTGTGATGACGGACTTGCAGCAGGTCATCGCAACCTGTTCATTGACCGCAGCTGCCAAGCAGCAGGCCAATCGGCTTTTGAAGAGACTGCAAACTGGCGTACGCGTGATTGTTTTGGGCCCACGGGGCGTTGGAAAGTCACAGTTGTGTAGTGTCCTCTTGAATCAGTTTTTACCGAACGAAGGAAACGAGCTGCATCGCAGCTACAAGCACGCGGCTGCCTGCGCCGAAACGGATACATGCCGCCACACAGCTATTGCTCATCCTCTGCTCGAAACCATTACTCTGACGGATGTGAACGGCGGAAACAGCGCAGATTGGGAAGCAAATCTTCGCGAGGCCATGGATCAGGCGGATGTCGTGGTATGGTGCACCCAAGAGTTTTCGGCCGTTGAGTTGGCCATTTGGCAGGAAGCCTCTGAGCACCTCAAGGATCACAGTCTTCTGGTGCTGACCAAGGCGGATCAGCATGGTGAAACCGGCGATTTATCACTCCACATCAACGCGTTGCAAGCCATTGCTGCAGAAGAATTTCACAGCTTTTTCCCGACGTCGACTTTCCAAACATGTGAGGTTTTGAAAACAAAAGGCGTGATCCATGAGACCGAACTGGCAAAAAGTGGTGTCAAAGCTCTTGCGCAAGCACTGTCCAACATTGCTGCATCTGGTCAGCGCGCCGATCTGGACAGCACGCTTTTGTTTCTGGAACGCCATCGCGCTCAGCCGTCGTCCTCTAACGATGGTTCCAAAGCACAAAACCCAAAACAGAGCGCGTCGGCTCCCGCTTACGAACAAGCTTTGGAATTACTCAAGTCCCGGTTGCCAGAGGCAACAGCTTTGTCTGATGGAGTACTAGTTCACGACGCCGAGGCTGTCCTTGCGTGTTGTGGTGCAATCGCGGAGGGTCTCGTGGCCGTAGCTGACGAGGCACTAGCAAATGAACCGTCATTTGATGCTTGGCGGGATGATCTGTCGGAGGCCAGTGATAAGGTTGTCTTAATGGGCCTTGAAGGCAATTTGAAGTCTGCCGCAGATGCTGCTGCCGTGATCTTACAGCTGAAGCAAGACTTGGAATGCCGGGTTCTTGGTTAAAACTCTAGTGACTATTCTTGGTGGCATCAGCGCCTGGCCACAATCAAAGCACAATTAACCGGCATTCTAGGCATGCGCATTTCCAAACAACGGAAGGAATTCATGACGTTGGTTTCCCAAAATCTGACCTTAAAATCTTATGCACTTGATCTGTGCAAAGGTGGAGAATTAGCGTCATGAACGCTCTGAACGCAGTTGTACCAGGTGAATTCAAGGAAGCGATACACGGTCAGCTATTGAGCATGGGGCTTGCGCCATTGGCCGATGTTGCTGCCGCCCGAGACAGCCTGCGCGCCGCACTTGAATCTCTACAACCACTGGGAAATGAAAGAACCGTAAAACGGGTGGATCGCCTGGTGCGGCAACTCGATGCATTTGAGCCAAGTGTGACCATGATCGGGCAAATCAAATCTGGCAAGACATCGCTCGTGAATGCACTGATCGGACGACCTGATCTGTTACCGGCAGACGTAAACCCCTGGACCTCGGTCGTGACATCATTGCACCTTTCGCCTCCGGACTCTGGTTTCAAGGAGAGCGCATCATTTCGGTTTTTTGACCCAGACGAATGGGACCGTTTGGTAACCGGCGGCGGGCGCATTGGTGAAATGGCCAGCCGCGCAGGGGCCGATGATGAACTGGAAAAAATCATAGCCCAAGCTGCGGAAATGCGCGAAAAGTCATTGAAACGCCTGGGTCAAAAGTTCGAAGTACTTCTGGGACAACAGCGTGATTACGGCTATTTTGATAAGCAACTGATCGAACGTTATGTTTGTTTGGGCGACGAACACGACGCTGACGATGCTGACACTTCGAACGAGCAGGGTCGCTTCGCGGACATTACCAAATCTGCCGATTTGAGCATGGTGCGTCCGGCGTTGCCCCTACCGCTCTGTGTACGTGATACACCCGGCGTTAACGATACCTTCATGATGCGCGAACAGATCACCATTCGATCAATCCGTGATAGCCGTCTTTGCGTCGTGGTGTTGTCAGCCCACCAGGCCTTGGCATCCACAGACCTGGCGTTGATCCGTTTGATTTCAAATGTAAAATCGCGCGACATCGTTATTTTCGTGAACCGGATCGACGAGTTGGCCGAACCTTCGGTCCAGATTCCTCAGATCGCAAGGAGCATTGCGGAAACGCTGGCTTTACACAAAGGACCGCAGGATGCGCAGGTGATTTTCGGAAGTGCACTTTGGGCAGGATATGCGTTGGACGGCAGATTGTCAGATTTGCCTAAGCCGAGCGCAAAGGCGCTTTTAGAATGGTCCGACGCATCTGATTTGAATAACGTGTTGTCCCAGCAAGAATTGGATGATCCGGTCAAACGTGCATGGGCTTCATCGGGTGTGCCAGCTTTGCAATTGGCGCTTTCCAATCGCATTGCTCAAGGCGTTGCTGCGGCTACGTTTGATCGTATAGGCAAAAGTGGTTCGAATTTAGCCAGTGCGATTTCAGCGACGTATCAGATGAGCGACCGTCAAGGCTGTGTCAATCCGATTGACAAGCTCGAAATTGCTGCAGCGCGCGTCCGTGTTTCGGAAATAGCCATCTCTCGGAAGACCGAGTTGACCGATTTGTTCGGTACAATCCTGGAAGAGTTTTCCGATCGATTAGGCAGGGTGCAGGAGAATTTTCTGGATCGTGCGACTGCGACGTTAATCGTTCATTTGGAAGAAAATGGGGATGGAACGCCCTGGCAATATGATCCGGCTGGGCTTCGCACGCTTCTTAGGTCTTCTCACAAGGTGTTCGCACGAAAGCTCAGGTCGTCTTTTGATGCGGCGATAAAACAGACTGCGGATGACTACGCTGAATTGAATACACGAGCATTTGGCGTGACGCATGAGCAAATAAACACGGCATTGCCCTCCGCACCGCCGATGCCAGCTCCGGTGACATTGGGCAGGACGATTGCGCTCGATCTGAATGGTAACTGGTGGAAGCGGTGGTGGCTGCAAAAGCGGGGTTACAAGGCCCATACAGTAAAGTTTCGTGAGCTTATTAAGGCGGAGACCAATCCTTTGATTGATGAAATGCGCTGCGAATTGGCGCGATCGGTCAAGGAGGTCGCATTGGAAGCGTTTGAGGCTTTTATACACGACCAAAGCTCTGTCTTTGCGACCTTTGATCAATCGGCAGATTCCGTTACGCAGCAGCGGCTCTCTGATGGCCCCGAGCATTCTGATCAGCTGGTCTTATTGGACAACACATTGAAAACACTGAACGAGTACGTGTTATGACATCTGAAAGATCGTCCCATAAGAAGTTGGCGTTTTATGACCAAATTGGCGACCGAACACGACCGCGGATTGCGTTGATGGGCGAGTTCAGCGCCGGAAAGAGCACACTTGCCAATCTCATGATAGGTTCCGACCCGCTGCCTATGCAGGTCATTGCCACGCAATTGCCGCCGGTCTGGATCAGTTATGGGACTGGTACCGCTGCGATCATCGATTTGGAAGGTAATGACTCGGAATGCGATCTCGAAAAACCGCAGAAGATCTCTTCGGAAAACACTGCTTTCATTCGCATCCAGAGGCAGGAACAAATACTTCAGATGTGCGATATCATTGATATGCCCGGGATTTCTGACCCGAATATGCCAGCGGACGTCTGGGCGCGCATTTTGCCTTTTGCCGATGCGGTGATTTGGTGCACTCCGGCCACTCAAGCCTGGCGACAAAGCGAGGCGGCAGTCTGGGAAACCGTTCCAGCGCATATACAAGAGAAATCGATCTTGTTGCTGACCCGTGCGGACATGCTAATTTCAGAGAAAGATCGCAGCAAGGTCCTGAAACGTGTAACCGCAGAAACCGAAAATGTGTTTGCAAAGTGTTGCCTAATGTCTTTGACGCTTGCGCGCGATGCGGCGGATGATCCGGATCAGTGGGAATGTAGCGGAGCCGAAGCATTTGTTACTGATTTCCTCGATATTGTCGCTGATTTGACTCATGGCATCGCCAAAGGCGAAACGACCGAACCTTTCGAGCTGGAATGCATTTCGAAACCTGAAGAAACTGGTCCAACGGGCGACCTTGAAGTCTGTAAGCAGGATGCTGACAACGGTCGCGTTGTGCCGCGTCGACCTGTGGCAAAAACTGTGAGAGCTCGGACCGATGATTTTACAGAAGCCGTTGAAACGTTGAGCCTAAGCCCAAAATTCTCCTGAATGTATTAACCCAAACAACATGATCTGACGCTATGCCTTACGCATCTTGAAAGGGCGAAGTGCAAGTGCGGATTCAATGGCTGCGGGTGAAATGACCATACCTGATCTCCTCCACCGATTTCGTAGTGGTTTCGAGGGTAGTTTCGTTGTGATCTTCGCCGATTTAGATACTGGAACGGTGCTTGCTCACAGTGCCACACGGCCAACCGCTCAGGAAAACCTCGATGATTTATGCCGGGCGGCAATTCATTGCTTCGCCAAAAGTCCTTTTGATTGTCGCTCTCACAAACCCGCTTGCACGGAGCCGTTAGCGCAGCATGCGGTGACTTTTGACTCGGAAAGACTTAAATGTTTCATCAGATTACCCCTCGCAATGAATGAAGCCCTTTGCGTGGAATGCGATCTGGAAATACCTCTTCGTAAGATAATCGCAGACGGCGCAGATCTGTTGGTTCAGATTGCGCGAGGGGCGCGGTAAATGTCAGACCACAATGTTCAAGAAACCGACCGTTTGCGCAGTTTATTGAAGGAATTGCAATCCGCTCCAACATCGGCGCATGACGGCAACCGGAAAATCGTCGTCTCAGAGCCGAACGGGGCGCTGAACACTGTTTTGCAAGAAATAGACAGAACCGTGTTGCCGCGCGCCTTGCACATCTCTGCGGGTGACGAAAAGCGTATCGTTTTGTATGCCGCAGAACGCAGGCTTTTGCGTCTTTCATTAGAAAATGACAAAGACTTCGCTGCTTCGAATAGCAGCAGTGGCGAGTTGTCTGGCCGTGACGCTGCGTCGATTGCTCAAGTGTTGTTAGATTTCTGTGTTGGTGTCACCGAAATCGGCGTGCAGGCGCGTTTCGTTGAGAAGAATCCGGGCGAGGACAGTTTTGGCGTTTCATTGGATGACATTAAAGCGCAACTTGATCATTCTGTTGACGGTACGGGTTGTGTGAATCCATTTGAAGAAGCCATTGAGGCAAGTAAGAAATTTGCGCTCGCCATCTACATTGACCGAGGTTGTGGAACGGATGAAATCATTGGTCAACAAGACCTCGGCTTCGAACTTTGTTCCATGAATAAATCCTGGTCGGAAACGGACTTTCGGGGAAATTGTACCATATGGTCGGGGCCTACACCGAAAGACCCGTCGATCCTGGTGTCCAATCGGTCCGGAGATCGCGTCTGGATTGCCTTTGCGGCCAAAGATATTGAAACTTGCGTTGCTTGTTGGGTCGATGTGACCCGACCAGCCAACTAACAAAACCTACGTTTGCATCTTTGACGTGCGTCGTGTTTTGAAATTGTAGACGCAAATTGGTGAAATTTCCAACAATTCCGTGGAAAGCGCCTAACAATTAGGCGAATATTGGAGTGTGCTGGCTTTTCGGTGGCGGCGGGGTTTCCTTCTCGCAGCCCGCTTCGGACGGTTTGCGCCAAAGACAAATCGGAGGTTGTCATGACTAATTCAAAAATTCCCCATCTCGTTTGTGCCTTGAGTTTCTGTGCTTCCGCCAGCTACGCAGACGGTCACCTGACACCCGTCGTTTTCGGAACAAACTGGCTGGCTCAGGCAGAACACGGAGGCTTTTACCAATCCGTTGCGGACGGCACCTACGCCGAATGCGGCCTGGATGTGGAGATTATTTCCGGTGGTCCGCAAGTGAACAACCGCGCGCTGATGCTGGCAGGCAAGATCGATTTCCACATGGGCGGAGATATGTTGCAGGCCTTCAACGCAGTCAAAGAAGGCATTCCTGTGGTTTCCGTGGCGGCGATTTTCCAGAAACACCCACAAGTTATACTTGCTCATCCCGGCGAAGCTGAAAGCTGGGAAGACCTGAAAGATCTGACTCTTTTGATCGGCGACAACGGGTTCACGTCCTATTACCAGTGGATGATCGCCGAGCATGGGTTCACCGTCGAACAGCGTTTGCCCTACACGTTCAACCCGGCGCCCTTCATTGCGGACAAAGAAAAGGGCATGCAAGGCTATCTCAGTTCGGAACCCTATGCGGTTTTGAAAGAGGCAGGGTTTGAACCTAATGTTTTCTTGATCGCCGATGCGGGATACTCGTCTTATGCAACCACCATTGAAACCATGGCCGGGACGATTGAAAGTGATCCCGAGAAAGTGTCCTGTTTCGTGGACGGCTCATTGACCGGATGGTACAACTATCTTTATGGCGACAGTTCTGGAGCAGATGAGATGATACTGGCTGCGAATCCGGACATGTCTCAGGACAAGATCGAATTTGCCAAGAAGATGATGTTGGAACAGGGCATAGTAGACAGTGGGACCGCCTTGGAAACCGGAATTGGATCGATGACCGACGAGGTCATCGGAGACTTTTACGAAAAAATGGTTGCCTCGGGCGTGCTGGACGAGGGTCTGGATTGGAAAGCGGCCTACACGCTTGAATTTACGAACAAGTCTGTAGGCAAGGACATCAAACCCTGATCGATCATCAACACGACGACAGCGCTCTTGCGCATGTGGCTTAAGAGGGGAAGATGACGCAAACACCAAAGCCACTAGGATCGCGACCTGAATTACTGCGAATGGCGCAGGTCGATAAAACGTTCAATGGCAACATAGTGGCTTTGGAAGGCATGTCGTTGCAGGTGTGCGAGGGAGATTTCATATCGTTGTTGGGGCCATCGGGTTGCGGGAAGTCCACAGCACTGCGCCTCATTGCTGATCTTCTCAGCCCGACTGCCGGCCGGATCAAGTGGTCAGGTGGCCATGATACGGGCGATCTGGGTGTTGTGTTTCAGGAACCCACTTTGATGCCGTGGGCCACGGTTGCGCAGAACGTCTGGTTGCCTTTTCGTCTGCGGGGCAAACCGTATGGTACCGTCAAGGACGATGTGCACGAAGCGCTCAAACTTGTGGGATTGGAGAACTTTCACGATAGTTACCCGCGGGAATTGTCGGGCGGGATGAAGATGCGGGTCTCTATTGCGCGAGCCATGGTGACGCGACCGAGGCTTATTTTGATGGATGAGCCCTTTGCGGCATTGGATGAAATTACCCGGTTCAAGTTGAACAATGATTTGCTGAAATTGAAAGCGGCGATCGGGTGCACGGTGGTATTTGTGACCCACTCGGTGTTCGAATCTGTCTTTTTGTCAGACCGTATCGTAGTAATGGCTGCCCGGCCGGGTCGCGTGATTTCAGAACTAGAGGTCGACGCACCCTATCCCCGGGATGCCCATTTTCGAACATCTGCAGAATACGCGGCGTATACCCGTCGTGCGACGGATGCGCTGCATCAGGCTATGGGAGAGGCTGCATGAGCCTGGCAGATCCCACGCCTCCCTTGGCGGCTGTCGACGCGGATGAAACCATGCGTCAGCGACGCCGTAGATTCGAAAAATTTGGCAAATGGGTTCTGCCGCTTGTTGTGTTGGTTGCGATGCTCGTAACCTGGGACCGTATCGTAGTGTGGAACGAAATTCCGCACTATATTCTGCCCGGTCCCGGCCTTGTGTTTGAGACGCTTATCAAAGACTGGGCTATATTGTTTGAGGCCTTGCTGGTCACGGTGCAGATTACCCTGATGGCTTTGGCGGTAGCTGTCATTGGTGGTGTTGGTTTGGCGGTGTTGTTCACTCAATCGCGTTTGGTCGAAATGAGTTTCTACCCCTATGCAGTCATCTTGCAGGTCACGCCGATTGTAGCAATCGCGCCGCTGATTTTCATCTATGTCGACAGCCGTATTGCGGGCCTGCTTTTATGTGCTTGGCTGGTGGCATTTTTCCCTGTGCTAAGTAATACAACACTTGGGCTCAACTCGGCGGATCACAATCTGCGCGACCTGTTCCGGATTTATGGTGCCTCGCGTTGGCAAACACTACGTTTCTTGCAGCTGCCATCTGCGCTGCCTTATTTTTTAGGCGGGTTGCGCATCGCGGGTGGGTTGTCACTCATTGGCGCCGTGGTTGCCGAATATGTAGCGGGCACGGGAGGGTTGAAGTCAGGGCTGGCATTCCGAATACTGGAAGCAGGCTACAGGTTGAATATTCCGCGCATGTTCGCAGCCCTGATCCTCATTGCGGTCACCGGTGTGATTATTTTCGCCGGTTTGAGTTTCCTGAGCCACATGTTGCTGCGCAAGTGGCATGAAAGTGCCTTGAAGCGGGACAGATGATGGGTTTTACGACATTGCCGAGTGGCCCCTTGACCTTGCAAAACCTCACGGTGCCCGATTGTTTCCTGGGCGGCGATGGTGATCTGTCTGCCATCACCTTGCATATCCGAGACGGTGAAATCTCCAACCAGCCGGGGCAGTTGGTTGACATGAAGGGCGCAATGGTATTCCCGGCTTTTGTCGACATGCACACGCATTTGGACAAGGGCCATATCTGGCCCCGTGCCGCCAATCCGGATGGCAGTTTTGAGGGGGCGCTCGCCACTGTGGGCGCGGATAGGCAAGCCCATTGGACGGCAGAAGATGTGGCCGCTCGTATGGATTTTGCGATGCGCTGTTCCTATGCGCATGGAACGCGGGCTCTTCGCACACATCTCGACAGTATTCCGCCCCAGGACGACATCTCGTGGCCCGTGTTCAAAGAGCTGCGCACAGAATGGAAGGGCCGGATTGATTTGCAAGCCGCCTGCCTTGTGGGATGCGATCATGTCTCGGCCGATGGTGCCTTTGCACATACCGCCGATTTGGTGGCCGAAGCGGATGGCGTTCTGGGCATGGTCGCTTATCCTGTACCCGATATTGAAGACCGGGTCAGAGTATTTTTTGAAATGGCGCGGGCTCGCGGACTGTCGGCGGATTTCCATGTTGACGAAACACTGGACCCATCTTCGGAGACCCTGCGCGTCGTTGCGTTGGCGGTTTTGGAAATGGGGTTTGATGCGCCTGTAACGGTCGGACATCTCTGCTCACTTTCCACACAAGACCCAGCGCGTGCCGAGGATACAATGGATCTGGTGGCACGAGCGGGCCTCAATGTCGTGTCACTGCCGATGTGCAATCTTTACCTGCAAGACAGGCAGGCCGGCACGCCGCGCGGGCGCGGCGTCACTCTGGTGCATGAAATGAAGGCGCGTGGTATCAATGTCTCCTTTGCCTCGGATAACACGCGTGATCCGTTCTATGCCTACGGTGATCTTGATATGATCGAGGTGATGCGCGAAGCCACACGTATCAGCCATCTGGATCATGCAGCGCTGGATTGGTCGCATGCCTTTGTTACAAATCCGGCAAAGGCCTGCGGGTTCGACGCCCCGAGCATTGCGCCGGGCGCACCGGCCGATCTGGTGATATGTCGCGCGCGCAGTTGGACCGAACTCTTTGCGCGCCCGCAGGCGGACCGCATGGTGCTGCGGGCGGGCGTTCAGATTGACAGAACACTGCCGGATTACGCTGAACTTGACCCATTTATGAGGATGTCATGACCCCGAATATCGCCGCTGCAAAAGCTGCCCTGTCACATCTGGATCTCGAAGAAAACGCCGCTGCGGTCAAATCGAAAAGCCGCGATTTCTTTTGGTACTCCCCGGTGCTCAAGGCGCGGCTGGATGATGTCGTTGCCGATTTCGTTGTCAGCCCGCGTAACGAGGCCGAGGTCATCGAGGTTTTGAAAGCATGCTATCGCCATGACGTGCCCGTAACTACACGGGGTGCGGGGACAGGCAACTATGGCCAGGCGATGCCGCTAGCAGGTGGATGCGTTATGCATTTGCGCCACATGGCAGCAGTGCGGGAGATTCTACCCGGCCGTGTCATTGTGGAACCGGGGTGTTTGCTCAAAGATCTTGATGCGGCCTGCAAGGCGCACTCCGGGCAGGAAATCCGTATGTTTTCTTCCACATGGGCCACGGCCACGATCGGCGGTTTTATCGCCGGTGGGTCCGGTGGCGTGGGTTCTTGCACATGGGGGTCCCTGCGAGATCTGGGCAATATCATACGCCTGCGCGTTGTGACCATGGAGGAAGAACCGCGCGTTTTGGAGTTCCAGGGAGAGGATCTTGCGCGCGTCAGCCATGCCTATGGTACCAACGGGATCATCACCGAGGTCGAGATGCCACTCGCCCCGGCCTATGAATGGGTCGAGATGTTTGTTGCCACAGATGACTTCATGGAGGCAGCGCGGTTTGCGGAAGCGCTGGCCAATGAGGATGGTATCCTGATCAAATTGGCCACCGTCTTTGAAGCGCCTATTGCCAAGGATTTTTTTCAACGTGTCGCCCCTCATGTCGGCCGGGAAACCAATCTCATCGGTTTGATGGTCGCGCCGCATTCGATGGACGGGTTCATGACTTTCCTAGGCCGCCGCCCCACCGTGCAATTGATTTATCGCAGCGATGCCTCTGATTGGGAGCGGGGGCCGGGCATAGTATTTGAATACGGATGGAATCATACGACCCTGCGGGCATTGAAGGTTGACCCATCTATTACCTACTTGCAGGTCCGTTATGGATTTCCACAACACCTCGAGCTGATCAAAAAGATGCGTGATGCACTCAGCCCGGAAGTCTTGCAACATCTGGAGATTCTCAAGGAAAACGGCAAAGTGATGTTTGCCGGGCTCAGCCTGGTCAAGTTCACGTCTGAAGAACGTCTCGATGAGATCGTGAAAATTCACGAGGACGCAGGGGCCATGGTATTCAATCCGCACCGCTACACTCTTGAAGAAGGCGGGCGGCAAACGGTGGATGACCGACAATTGACTTTCAAACGTGAAGCCGATCCAAAAGGTTTGCTCAACCCGGGAAAAATGATTGCCTGGGACGATCCGAACTGGTCGTTTGAGCAAATGTACAGCTATCCCAAATTGCGCGCAGCCGAGTAATGGCGCGAGCAATGGTTCTCTTCGCGCATCCTTGTGCCGAGAGTTTTTCAGCGGCCCTGCATAACGGCGTGGTAGAGAGCCTGACATCGCGCGGTTGGCAGGTCGATGATTGTGACCTGAATGTGGAAGGCTTCTCACCGGTTCTGACGGCAGAGGAACGGCGCGGCTATCACGACGAAGCCACAAATACGGAACCCGTTGCGGATTATGTCGCGCGCTTGAGGGCTGCGGACGCTATGGTCATGGTTTTTCCGGTATGGAATTTCGGGTATCCTGCCATTCTCAAAGGGTTTCTGGACAGGGTGTTTTTGCCCGGAATTTCCTTTAAACTTGAAGAGGGGAAAGTGGTTCCGAACCTGCGCAACATTCGCAAACTGGCAGCTGTGACGACATATGGTGGCACCCGAATGCGTGCGCTGATGGTGGGCGACCCACCGCGGAAATCGGTCACCCGTGCCGTGTGGCATGTGTGTCGACCAGATAAAATGCGTTACTTGGCTCTCTATGACATGAACAGAGTGACGCAGGAGCAGCGCACCAAATTTCTTTTGCGGGTGCGCGCCGAGATGGAGGCATTTTGAATGCGCGCGCTTGTGGTTTATTGCCATCCGAAGAAAACAAGCTTCACTGCTGCCGTCCGCGATCAGGTCTTGCAGAAACTGCAGGATGTTAGCGCCGAAGTGCGTGTACATGACCTTTATCAATTAGGTTTTGCACCTGTACTAACGGCGATTGAGCTCGATCACTATGAAGATGCCCTGCAAAACCGAGCGCCCGTGCTTGAGGCAACAAGTGATGTTTTGTGGTGTGACACGCTAATTTTTGTCTATCCAACGTGGTGGTACGGGATGCCGGCGATGCTCAAGGGATGGATGGACCGCGTTTTGCTGCCGGAAGTCGCGTTTTTAATGCCCGACGGGGAAAACGACAACATCCGCCCCGGTTTGACCCACATTACGCGACTGGGTGTTTTTACCACTTGTGGAGCCAGTTGGGGGTTGACGCAGTTGATCGGCGCGCCGGGCAAGCGCATCATTTTGCGCGGGATCAGGGCGATCTGTGCGAAAAGGTGCAAGACAGTTTATGCCGCTCACTATTTGATGGATAGTTCTACTGAGGCATCGCGGCGCGCCCATCTGGCGCGGGTCGGACGGAAGATGGAGAAATTTGTGGGAACGCCGCGTCTACAGAGCAAGGAGGCCAACGCATGACGTGCCCGGCGATACGCCCAAATCAGGGTCATTGTATGGGTTTGGACATCGAAAGTGTTGCGTTTTCTATGTTGGATTTCGCGCGATGAGCACGCCCCACGATTGGGCCGATTTTCGAGCCCCAGATTTTGCTGACATCGATCCAATGAAAACAATTGCGATCTTGCCCACTGCTGCGATTGAGCAGCACGGACCGCATTTGCCCGTTGGAACAGACACATTGATCGGGCAGGGGATGTTGGAAGAGCTGCGCCGACAAGCGCCCGACGACATGGACCTTCGCATCCTGCCTCTGCAAGCTGTGGGCAAATCCAACGAGCACTTGTGGGCCGCGGGCACGCTCACTCTTTCGGCGGCCACAGCCTTGGCCGTCTGGACGGAGATCGGTCTATCCGTGGCGCGCGCAGGCATCCGAAAGATCGCAATCGTAAATTCCCATGGGGGCAACCTCGATTTGGTGTCAATCCTGTCTCGCGAACTGCGGGTGCAAGCGGCCATGCTGGCGGTCAAATGCCAATGGGGGTCCTTTGGTAGGCCGGAGGGACTGTATTCTCAACAGGAAGACCAATTTGGCATCCATGGCGGCGATGTCGAAACTTCGTTGATGTTACATTTCCGACCAGCAACCGTAGATATGGGGCAAGCCAAAGACTATCGATCCACAGCGGAGCACACGGCGATTTCGCCAATCGGCCCTGTTTCTTATGGCTGGATCGCTAGCGATCTCAATCCGTCGGGCACTGTTGGAGAAGCGCATTTGGCGACCGCTGAAAAGGGGGCGGCAACGGCAAAACATCAAGTTGCGGGGTTTGTGGATCTGTTGCGGAAAATGGAAAATATGGCTTTGCCGATCGGATAGGCGCGCGACCGGCTAGTTGGTGACTACAACGTTTGTGCCCCAAGACAGGCAACGGTCTCGCAGCGGGTCTGGCAAATCTTTATCTGTAAATACGACGGACAAGTCTTGCATAGAAGCAATACGTGCAGGTGCAGCACGGCTAAATTTTGAATGGTCTGCCACAAGGAAACACTTGCGCGACTGCGCGATGATCGACTGGCTGACACCGACTTCCTGAATGTCAAAATCCAGAAGGTCTCCGTCTTCATCCAGCGCGGAGCATCCGATCACAGCGATGTCAAATTTGAACTGTTTGATGGTGTCGATTGTGATCTTTCCGACCAAGCCGCTGTCCGAGCGGCGCAAGGCCCCGCCAGTAACCACGACCTGACATTCCGGATTGTCTACAAGAATGTTGGCAATGTTCATGTTGTTGGTAACGACCATCAAATCACGGTGCTGCAGTAGCTCGCGTGCGACGGCCTCGGTGCTGGTCCCGATGTTCATGAAAATGGAGCAGCTTTGTGGGATCTGTTGTGCGCAGGCGCGAGCCATGGCCAGTTTGGATGCCTGGTTCAGGTTTCGCCGCTCATCGTATTCAATGTTGGTAGTGCCGGAGGGTAAAATTGCGCCTCCATGAACACGTTCGAGTTTGTTCGTTTCGGCCAATTCTGTAAGGTCGCGGCGTATTGTTTGCAGCGTTACTCCAAAGTGATCAGCCAATCCTTCGACCGTTACTTTGCCTTCGCGTTGCGCAATTTTCAGAATGTCAGGGTGGCGAAATGTTTGTGACATGTAGGGTCTCCCGAGAGCGGGATACCCGAAACGGCATTGAGTTTCCACCATATTTGTAAGGAAAGTTGCTCTAGGTAAGGAGTAACCGCCCATAACATCATGCTACTTGGATGACACGCAAATGGCGAAAAACGCAAAGACTCCAATCGCTTCTCGGAAAACCCATCAATACCCGGATGTCAGGGGTGCGATGGTTTTCGAGCAAAAACGAACATAAACGAAAAATAACGCTTGAACGTTGATACGCTACGCGTTACTGCTTGCCTCGTATAACGCACACCAAGATTGGGGGGTCTAGTGTCGGAAACGCATACTTCAGAACATACCTACGATCTCTTCGTCATTGGTGGCGGCATCAACGGATGTGGTATCGCGCGCGACGCGGCTGGTCGTGGCATGAGCGTGGCTCTGGCTGAGATGAATGATCTCGCCTCCGCAACCTCTTCAGCGTCGACGAAACTGTTCCATGGCGGTCTACGGTACCTTGAGTACTTCGAGATCAACTTGGTGCGTCATGCGCTAGCGGAGCGTGAGGTTTTGCTTAAGGCGATGCCGCACATCAGCTGGCCCATGCGGTTCGTTCTGCCTTACCACAAGGACATGCGGTTTGAGGGTGCCACGCCAACGTCACGGATCCTCAACACGGTCATGCCATGGATGAAAGGGCGACGCCCAGCGTGGCTGATCCGCTTTGGCCTAATGCTCTACGACAACCTTGGGGGGCGCAAAATCCTACCGGCAACCAAGACACTGGCATTGCGCGGAAGTCCGGAAGGCGCGCCCATCGATGACCGTTTTAAGAAAGCGTTCGAGTACTCCGATTGCTGGATCGAGGACTCGCGTCTGGTGGTGTTGAATGCGCGTGATGCCGCGGCGCGCGGGGCTGACATCATGGTGCGCACCAAAGTTGTCAGCGCGACAAGGATTGACGATCATTGGGAAGTGACGCTGGAAGACGTTGAAAACGCCCAGACCACGACCTTGAATGCTCGCATGTTGGTGAACGCAGGTGGGCCTTGGGTCGGGGATATTATCCAGCAAAAAGTACGTATCAATTCCACCGAAGGCGTGCGTTTGGTACGCGGCAGTCATATCGTCACCAAAAAGCTCTATGACCACGAAAAATGTTATTTTTTTCAAGGAACGGACGGCCGCATTATTTTTGCCATCCCCTATGAAACGGACTTCACATTGATCGGTACGACGGATGCAGAGCATAGCGAGCCGGGTGTAAAGCCCGAATGCACGTCTGAAGAGCAGTCATATCTGATTGATTTCATCAACCAGTACCTCAAAGAGGACATTGGATCATCTGATGTTGTCTGGACCTATTCCGGTGTTCGCCCGCTCTATGATGACGGTGCCAGTAGCGCAACGGCTGCCACGCGCGACTACACCTTGAACGTGGACAGCACAGGGGGCGCCCCGATTTTGAACGTTTTTGGTGGCAAGATAACAACCTACCGCAAGCTCGCGGAAGATGCGATGGACAAGATCGTGCCGTTTTTTCCCGGGACTTCGGGGCACTGGACGGCGGGTGTCGCTTTGCCAGGCGGTGATTTTGCCGTTGATGGTTTTGATGCGTTGGTTGCGCGCCTGCGCGACGACTATCCGTTCTTGTCGGATTTCTGGAGCAAGAGGCTCGTGCGTGCCTATGGTACTGAAGCATGGGATGTATTGGCGGATGCGAAGGAAGAGGCTGATCTGGGAGAGGGCTTTGGTGCAACACTGACTGAACGCGAAGTGCGTTGGTTGGAGAAACATGAATATGCGCGCTCCGCAGAGGACATCGTTTGGCGGCGCAACAAACTCGGGTTGCGACTAACGGAAAAAGAAATTGCTGCATTGGAGGTTTTCCTGCGGTCTGATCCTAATGGACAAACCAGTAAGGCAGCGGAGTAAAAATGGGGGACAGGCATGACCTTGATTTTGGAAGGTGTGTCTAAAACTGTTGGCGGGGAAACCCACATCTATCCAACAGAGATAGAGCTTCAAAAGGGCACAATGAACGTCCTTCTGGGGTCGACGCTATCGGGCAAGACATCGCTGATGCGGCTGATGGCTGGACTGGATGTTCCAGCGACCGGCCGCGTGATCTGGAATGGTGAAGACGTGACCGGAATGCGGGTGCAGGACCGCAAAGTTGCAATGGTCTACCAGCAGTTCATCAATTATCCGTCGATGTCGGTATTCGACAACATTGCCTCGCCGATGCGGCTGTTGGGTCAATCCCGCGCTGAGATCGATAAGCGCGTGCGGGAAACGGCAGACTTGATGAAATTGACACCAATGCTGGACCGCAAACCACTCGAACTGTCGGGTGGCCAACAGCAAAGATGTGCCTTGGCCCGAGCTTTGGTAAAAAACGCAGGTTTGGTCCTCTTGGATGAGCCTCTCGCCAATCTGGACTATAAACTGCGCGAGGAATTGCGCGCAGAAATCCCAAAGATATTTGAGGAATCTGGATCTATATTCGTCTACGCGACAACAGAGCCGGAAGAGGCACTGTTGTTGGGCGGCAATACGGCGACACTGTGGGAGGGGAGAGTCACGCAATTTGGTCTGACCCCTGCGGTTTATCGTAAGCCAATCAATGCAACGACGGCGCGTGTGTTTTCTGATCCACCGATGAATTTTCTCAAAATCATCAAGAAAGATGGCGCGCTGTCTTTTGGCGATGGGCAAGCGATGTCTACACCGGCAGGAGCCGAAAATCTTGCTGACGGGCCTTACACTGCGGGGTTCAGACCAAACCATCTGGAATTATCGCCGCATGTGGCAGGAAGTATGGTCTTTTCGACGAAACTGACCGTGACGGAAATTACCGGGTCTGAAACTTTTGTGCATCTTGAGCATCATGGCGAAAGGTGGGTGGGTCTTGTACACGGCGTTCAGACTCTGGAGCCCGGTCAAGACTTGGACGTATTTCTGGATCCGGCCCACGTTTATATCTTTGACGATGACGGCAACCTTGTGGCCACAGCACCCTACGCGGAGGCGGCATAATGGCGAAGATCACGCTTGATAACCTGGCCCATTCCTATTTGCCCAAACCTTCGTCCGAAGATGATTTTGCTCTCAAGGAGCTCAACCATGATTGGGTCGATGGCGAGGCTTATGCCTTGTTGGGCGCGTCGGGCTGCGGCAAATCCACATTGCTCAACATCATTTCAGGTCTGCTGCATCCCAGTCAGGGCCGCATTCTGTTCAATGACCAGGACGTGACGCACGCGCCCACTACTGAGCGCAACATTGCACAGGTGTTCCAGTTTCCGGTGGTCTATGACACTATGACGGTTCGGGATAACCTGGCGTTTCCGTTGCGTAACCGTGGGGCTGACCCGACCTATGTTGCATCGCGTGTGAACCAGATCGCAAAAATGATCGGCATGGAAGAAGAGCTGAACCGCAAGGCCCGTGGTCTCACGGCTGACGCCAAGCAGAAGATTTCACTGGGGCGCGGCATGGTGCGCGAAGATGTCAATGCGCTCCTTTTCGACGAACCGCTCACCGTGATTGACCCGCATATGAAATGGGAACTGCGCACGCAGCTGAAATCTCTGCATCATGAATTTGGCCACACGATGATTTATGTGACCCATGACCAAACCGAAGCGCTGACATTCGCAGACAAAGTTGTCGTGATGTACGACGGGCGTGTTGTGCAGATTGGAACGCCGCAGGAATTGTTCGAACGCCCTGCCCATACCTTTGTTGGGTATTTTATCGGCTCACCGGGCATGAACCTCTTTGAGGCCCAGATTGATGGCGCGGTGGCTCAAATCGCAGGCGCTTCAGTGCCATTGGGTTCAGGATATGCGCCGACGCAAGGCAGGCTGCAGGTCGGTGTGCGGCCAGAGTTTGTCAAGCTCAACGCTTCAGGCTCAGGCGTGCCCGCGCTCGTAAAGCGCGTAGAAGATGTCGGCCGTCACAAAATCGTTCGGCTGGACGTCGAAGGTCGCGAAATCAGCGCCATCGCCGGCGAAGGCGACGTAATTTCCGATGGTTTGCAACATATTACTTTTGATCCTGACGGGATCAACGTCTACGCCAACGACTGGCGGATCACACCTGAGGGGGAGGCCGCCTGATGAACAAGACAGTCAATCAAAAGGCATGGTTTTTGGTCTTGCCAGTGCTTTTGCTGGTCGCGTTTTCGGCTGTGATTCCGTTGATGACGGTGGTGAACTACTCGGTTCAAGACACTTTTGGGAACAACCAGTTTTTCTGGAACGGCATTGGCTGGTTCAAGGATATGCTGGAAGAAGAGCGGATGTGGAATGCCCTTTGGCGCCAGTTGACGTTCTCCGGGATCATTCTGGCCATTGAAGTTCCCTTGGGCATTTATGTGGCCTTGCACATGCCCAAAAGCGGGTTTTGGGCGTCCTTCTGTCTGGTTTTGATGTCCCTGCCATTGCTGATCCCATGGAATGTGGTCGGCACAATCTGGCAAATCTTCGGACGCGTCGACATTGGCCTTTTGGGATACACGCTTGATAAGTTGGGTATTTCCTACAACTATACACAGGACATCGTGGCGGCCTGGGTGACGGTCATTGTGATGGATGTCTGGCACTGGACGTCACTGGTGGCGCTTTTGGCCTACGCCGGATTGCAATCGATTCCGGACGCTTATTACCAAGCGGCAAAAATCGATCAGGCCAGCCGGTGGGCCGTGTTTCGCTACATCGAACTGCCCAAGATGGCGGGGGTTCTGATGATTGCAATTCTGTTGCGCTTCATGGACAGTTTCATGATCTACACCGAGCCCTTTGTTGTGACTGGCGGTGGACCAGGAAACGCCACGACCTTCTTGTCGATCGACCTTGTGAAAATGGCGTTGGGCCAGTTTGATCTTGGTCCTGCCGCCGCTTTCTCGATCATGTACTTCTTGGTTATCCTTCTGATCTCTTGGGTCTTTTATACAGTGATGACCAACCTTGACAAAAGGGATGGTGTATAATGACCGATACCAGCATGCAAGCGTCGAACCCCGCTCACATGGTCGTCGATGCTGCAAAGACATCGCGGCGCAAAATGCCTAAAATCAACGGTTCAGCCGTCGTAATGGGCCTTTATTTACTGTTCTTGCTTTTGCCGATCTACTGGCTGATCAACATGAGCCTGAAGACGAATACTGAGATACTGGGGGCTTTTTCACTTTGGCCTCGGGATCTGACACTTGCGAACTACACAAAGATTCTGACGGACGAGAGCTGGTACATCGGTTACGTCAATTCGTTGATCTACGTTGTCATGAACACCGTAATCAGCCTGACCGTGGCGTTGCCCGCCGCTTATGCCTTCAGCCGGTATTCATTCATGGGCGACAAGCACCTGTTCTTCTGGTTGCTCACCAACCGCATGGCGCCACCAGCCGTTTTTGCTCTGCCGTTCTTCCAGCTGTATTCTTCGGTGGGCCTTTTTGACACGCACATTGCGGTGGCTTTGGCGCATTGTCTTTTCAACGTCCCGCTGGCGGTTTGGATTCTCGAAGGTTTTATGCGCGGCGTTCCCAAGGAGATCGATGAGACAGCATACCTTGACGGCTATTCGTTCCCGCGTTTCTTCATCCGCATTTTTACACCCTTGATCGCGTCAGGCATTGGAGTTGCTGCCTTCTTCTGCTTCATGTTCTCATGGGTGGAACTGCTGCTGAGCCGCACACTGACCACCGTGGATGCCAAACCCATTGCCGCGATCATGACACGGACCCAAGGGGCGGCGGGCATTGATTGGGGCGTACTGGCGGCGGCAGGAGTGCTGACCATCGTACCCGGCGCGCTGGTGATCTATTTCGTGCGCAACTACATCGCTAAGGGTTTTGCCCTGGGGAGGGTGTGATGGGTGTATTCCAGATATTCTCGAGCAAATGCTCCGCTGTGTTTATCTCACATGGGGGTCGACAGGACGCTCATCCGCCCGACTACATCAACTTCGCACAGGTCTGCTGGGCCAACACCGTGATGCCCAAGAACCAGATTTCATTTAGCATGTCGAATGGATCGACCTGGGAGCTTCGCTTCAAGGAATACACAGATCTGCTCGAGATCCTAAAAAGGTTTATGGCATACGACAGCAAAGACGAGGGGACATAAAATCATGGCATGGATGGCATGGACCATACCGACAGCACTATTCTTTGGCGTGATCGCATCTTTGTTGATCATTTTCACGATACTCGCCATCAAGTACCCGGAGACGCCCCGTGTGGGTATTCTCCGCATCGAAACAACGCGCGGTGATCGTTTGTTCATCACGCTGTTGGGCTCGGCCTTTATCAATTTGATCTGGCTGGGTCTTGAGGTCGCACCACAGCCCTATGCGCTGTTGGCGTGCCTTGCTTACGCCTTTGCGGTCTTCCGCTGGGTGTAGACGGGAAGGTTGGTTGCCCGGGGGTTTCCGGGCCACCAGATCAAAACAGTTCAATAATGTCTTGGGAGGACTCACATGAACTTTTCACTAAAATCAACCACAGCCGTGGGCGCAATGGTTGCGTGCATGGCGCTGCCGGCCTGGGCCGACATGGAGGCGGCGAATGCGTTTCTCGATAACGAGATCGCCGGTCTTTCCGTGCTCGACCGTGCTGCACAAGAAGCGGAGATGCAGTTTTTCGTCGACGCAGCGGCGCCCTTTGAGGGCATGGAGATCAAGGTTGTCTCAGAGACGATCACAACCCATGAATACGAAAGCCAGGTTCTGGCACCTGCCTTCACCGCCATCACCGGCATCAAGGTCACACATGACCTGATCGGCGAAGGCGATGTTGTAGAGAAACTGCAAACGCAGATGCAATCGGGCGAAAACATCTATGACGCCTATGTGAACGACAGCGACCTGATTGGTACCCATTGGCGCTACCAGCAGGTGCGCAACCTGACCGACTGGATGGCTGGAGAGGGCGCGGATGTGACCCTGTCAACTCTGGACGTCGATGATTTCATCGGCACATCCTTCACTACCGGACCTGATGGCAAGCTGTACCAGCTTCCGACGCAGCAGTTCGCGAACCTCTATTGGTTCCGCTATGATTGGTTCAACGACGAACAGAACAAGGCTGATTTCAAAGAGAAATACGGCTATGATCTGGGTGTTCCGGTGAATTGGACTGCCTACGAGGATATCGCGGAATTCTTCACCGGTCGTGACTTGTCGCGTCTCGGCGTGGAAGGCGAAGTCTTTGGCAACATGGACTACGGGAAGAAAGACCCGTCCCTGGGTTGGCGCTATACTGACGCGTGGATGTCCATGGCAGGCATGGGCGACGTCGGTGAGCCGAACGGTCTGCCTGTTGACGAGTGGGGCATTCGTGTGAACGAAAACTCGCAGCCAACAGGTTCCTGTGTAGCACGCGGCGGAGCGACCAATTCGCCAGCGGCTGTCTACGCGGTGACGAAGGCCATCGAATGGCTGCAGAAGTATTCGCCACCTGCCGCTGCGGGTATGACTTTTGGCGAAGCGGGTCCCATCCCGGCACAAGGCAACGTTGCCCAGCAAATGTTCTGGTACACGGCCTTTACAGCAGCAACCGTGGTACCTGATCTGCCAGTGATGAACGAAGATGGCACCCCCAAATGGCGCATGGCACCCAGCCCACACGGCGTATACTGGAAAGAAGGCCAGAAGATCGGCTACCAGGACGCGGGCAGCTGGACGCTTATGGAATCCACACCTGTTGATCGTGCCAAAGCTGCGTGGCTCTACGCGCAGTTCGTGGTATCCAAAACTGTTGACCTCAAGAAGTCCGACGTAGGCCTGACGTTCATCCGCGAGTCCACAATCGACAGTGATCATTTCACCGATCGTGCGGACAAACTGGGTGGCTTGGTGGAATTTTACCGTTCCCCTGCACGGGTTGCGTGGTCACCAACGGGCACAAACGTTCCAGACTATCCTAAACTGGCACAGTTGTGGTGGCAGAACATCGGCGACGCCATGTCCGGTGCGAAAACCCCTCAGGAAGCACTGGATGCTCTGTGCGCAGATCAGGAGAAAGTGCTTGAGCGCCTCGAGCGTGCTGGTGTCCAAGGCGATCTTGGCCCGGTTCTGAACGAGGAAATGGACGCGGAGCACTGGTTTAGCCAGCCGGGCGCGCCCTATCCGAAACTGGAGAACGAAGACGAAGAGCCAATGACAGTTAGCTACGACGAGCTGATCAAGTCCTGGCAGTAAGTCTTTGACATTGAGCCGGGGCGCTTGCTTGCGCCCCGGCTTTTTCGTGGGCAGAATTGCTCCAAAGAATGAAACAACATCCGGGGGAAATCATGACCCATATCCTTGCGATTGATCAAGGAACCACGTCATCACGCGCAATCGTATTTGACGGAGAGATGAAAATCAGATCCAGCGCACAAGAAGAGCTCCCGCAGCGTTTCCCTGACAGCGGCTGGGTCGAGCATGATCCGGGGGACTTGTGGTCAACGACGGCAGGGACATGCCGTGCGGCCATCGAAAAGGCGGGTTTGGGACCGGATGATATCGCGGCCATTGGCATCACCAATCAGCGCGAAACCGTGGTTGTCTGGGACAAGGCAACAGGGGAACCCATTTACAACGCCATCGTCTGGCAGGATCGCCGCACTGCAGATTATTGCCGCAAGTTGCGTGATGCGGGTCATGACAAGATGATCACCGCCAAAACAGGTTTGCTGGCAGACCCCTATTTCTCTGGCACTAAACTCAAATGGATATTGGATCATGTGGAAGGGTCGCGTGCGCGGGCCAAGAACGGCGAACTGCTCTTTGGTACGGTAGACAGCTTTCTGATCTGGAAGCTCACAGGGGGCGCCGCGCATGTGACCGATGCCACCAATGCTGCGCGTACCTCTCTGTACGACATCCACAAAGGACGCTGGAGCACATCGATCTGTGAGCTCTTTGACATTCCGTTGCAGATGTTGCCCGAGGGCAAGGATTGCGCGGCAGATTTCGGCACCACGCGCCCGGATCTGTTTGGTCGACCGATCCCTATTTTGGGCGTCGCGGGCGATCAGCAGGCGGCGACGATCGGGCAGGCATGTTTTGAACCGGGCATGTTGAAGTCTACCTACGGGACGGGCTGTTTTGCCTTGTTGAACACAGGCGAAACAGCGGTGGCCTCTCACAACCGTTTGCTGACGACCATCGCCTATCAACTGGACGGTAAGCCAACATATGCGCTGGAAGGGTCGATATTTGTGGCAGGTGCCGTGGTGCAATGGCTGCGTGACGGTCTCAAGATCATTCGCGACGCTGCGGAGACGCAGCCCTTGGCAGAACAGGCGGATCCCAATCAGAACGTCGTGCTTGTACCTGCCTTTGTTGGGCTGGGCGCACCATATTGGAATGCAGAATGCCGGGGCGCTGTGTTTGGGTTGACCCGGAATTCGGGACCGGAAGAATACGCCAAGGCAGCCTTGGAAAGCGTCGGGTATCAGACGCGAGATTTGCTGGAGGCGATGCAAGCGGATTGGCAAGGCAGTGGCGCAAGAGCCACATTGCGCGTTGATGGGGGCATGTCTGCTTCAGATTGGGCAATGCAGTTTCTCTCCGATGTCATCGACGCGCCTGTGGACCGCCCTCAAGTTCTGGAAACAACGGCACTGGGTGCCGCGTGGCTCGCAGGGCAGCGCGCTGGCATTTATCCCGATCAAGCAGACTTTGCCAAAGGCTGGGCTTTGGAGCGGCAGTTTTCGCCGCAAATGGACGCGGGCGACCGCAGCGCGAAATATGCAGCCTGGAAGCGCGCGGTCGATGCGACCTTGCGGTTTTGAACCTGCAATCCTTTGAATTTGCTGCTCCGGGGCGCATCGCTTTTGGCCGCGGCACCCGTGATCAGATTGCGGCAAGCACCCTCGCGTTCGGGAGCAAAGTTTTGCTTGTGCGTGGGCGCTCGGTTCCTTGGGTAGACACGCTGGAGAATGACCTGCGCGAGAACGGCGGTGGGGTAACATCCATCTTTAGCGTCGGTGAACCTACCGTTGCAGATGTCGAAGCTGCACTAGAAACAGGCCGCGCGGCAGATGTAGATGTTGTGGTCGCCGTGGGCGGTGGCGCCACAATTGATCTTGGTAAAGTAGTTGCGGCGATGTTGCCCGCGTCTGGCACGCTTTTTGATCATCTGGAAGGTGTCGGGTTGGCGCTGCCTCTCGAAAGTAGTCCTTTGCCCTTCATTGCGGCCCCAACCACATCGGGCACGGGCGCTGAGATAACAAAAAATACCGTCATTGCGGTACCGACGGCCGGACGCAAGGTCAGTCTGCGTGACGCCCGTATGGTGGCCAATCTTGCCGTTGTCGATCCGGCGCTGACGGATGGATTGCCGCGGGAGCAAACATTGTTGTCAGGTTTGGACGCGTTGACGCAAGTGATCGAACCCTACATCTCGTGTCGTGCAAACCTGTTGACAGATGCACTGTGTCGCGCAGCAATTCCGCTTGGAGCCAAAGCGCTGGGGCAATTGGCACTTGGAGAAGACAGGCAGGCGCGCGATGACATGGCTTATGTCAGCCTTTCGAGCGGTCTTGCGCTTGCCAATTCAGGGCTGGGCGCGGTGCACGGGCTCGCCGGCGTTCTGGGCGGTCGCCTTTGTGCGCCACATGGTTTGATATGCGGTCGCCTGATGGGACCGATCCTTGAAGCTAACAAAACAGCTCTAAAGGCAAATGGGCAAAACATTGAAAGGTTGGATGACGTGGCTTCTTGGTTGGGGCAGGGATTGAGGCTCCAAACCGATCAGGTTTTTAAAGTATTGCCCCGTACTTTGGATCAATGGCATGTTCCCCGACTGCTAGCGTGGATTTCCAACGACATCAGCCTGGAAGAGATCGCTGAGGAGGCCGCCGGGGCATCATCAATGAAGGCCAATCCTTGCGTTCTCAGCACAAAAGCGTTGGTGGCGGCCATGCAACTGGCCTTGTAAAACCTCAGACTGACGACAATCCGGCATTGGTGTTCAGGAAGAACTGCGAAAAAATGGGCCCGCTTGCCGCACCAATGGCCCGTGCGTTAAAACCAATTGCGCCTTCTTCTATCCGCGGCGGAAGCAAGCCCCTTGTGTCCTGTGTATTCAGGTAGCGACGCACGCGTTCCACCAGTTCGGTGCGCACCGCATCCGGAAAGGCACCATCGATCAAGATGGCTTCAAAATCGATAACCGAGCAAATGGAAAGGGCGGCTTTGGCCAGTTCCTGAGCGGTTTGGCCAATCCAAGGGTCGACAAAGCGAGTCAAAGCGTCCCAATCTTGTGGCAATTGCCACAACTGCTTGGGATCGAGACCGCCTTCCACAAGGCGACCTTCGAGAAGATGCAAGGAAGCCACGTCGATCAGTTGCCGGCTTTCCCCCAAAGGACCGGTACTGCGCAGGGCACCCAGCGCCCCGGCATTGCCTTGATTGCCTTCGAAAACTGTGTGATTCAGAACAACTCCACCCCCGATAAAAGACCCGATATAGAAATAGGCGTAGTCCCGATATTCCTTGCCCAGCCCATAAAGATGTTCGGCACGACAGGCTGCCGTCGCATCATTGCAGGCGAAAACTGGCAAGGTGCTAAATTTGGCCACCTCTGCTGTAAATTCCGTGTCCTTCCATGAGCTAAAGTCTTCGCTCGCTGACCCGGACAGATCGTGCCATTTCCACAATTCAAAAGGTGATGCGATCCCAATTCCGCAAATGCGCGACTGTTGTGCCGCGCTCATCTCTTCCATCAATTGATCTATCCCATCTGCAAGAAACGCAAACACAGTTCCAGGCGTTGGATAGGGGTAGGAAAGATATAGTTGTTTGAGGACGTGACCCTTGAAGTTAAGGAGCAGCAATTCAGCACTGCGACGTCCGATTTTCAGGCCAAAAGCAAAAACGCCTTCGGGTGACAAATCCATCGGAATGGATGGTTTTCCAACCTTGCCACGTTGCGGAGCACCGCGGACAAGAAGGCCGTCCTTTTCTAATTTTCTTAGAATTACCGACACAGTTTGCGGCGAAAGGCCAGCCATCCGAGCCAGATTACTCCCTGGAACAGGGCCGTGTCGCATAAACATGGAAAGCAACAGGCGTTCGTTATAATCACGAACCCCGCGTTGATTTACGCCACTGCTCAAACCTTTGACCTTGTTACCATCCATAAGGTCGTCCATGCTCAATTTACTTCGGCAAATATCAATCAACCTAATTAATAAATCAAGTTTATTTATTTATTGACAGGTGATCCGAAATGATGTGTCTTTGCCAACACCTGCAGGGGAAATTTCGGCAGGGGAAGGCGCATCGAAAGTGCCTTAGAAAAGAAACTGAATGTTCCTTGGGAGGAAATCATGAAAAATCTGCTCGCCAGTACGATTCTGGGTCTCAGCGCTTTGGGCGCAACTAGTAGCATCGCCCTCGCGGATGGCCACGGCGTCTCTGCTTGCCTGATCACTAAAACGGACACCAATCCGTTCTTTGTAAAAATGAAGGAAGGTGCGGAAGCCAAAGCGGCCGAGCTTGGCATGACGCTCAAGTCATTTGCAGGCAAGGTTGATGGTGATCATGAAACGCAGGTCCAAGCAATCGAAACTTGTATTCTGGATGGCGCCAAGGGCATTTTGATCACGGCTTCTGATACATCTTCGATCGTGTCTGCTGTGACGCAAGCGCGCGATGCAGGCCTGTTGGTTATTGCGCTCGACACGCCATTGGAGCCAATCGATGCTGCTGATGCAACCTTTGCCACGGACAACTACAAAGCCGGAGTTTTGATCGGGGAATGGGCACGCGCGCAACTCGGCGATGCTGCGGCAAGCGCGAAAATTGCTACGCTCGACCTTAATGTTAGCCAACCAACGGTCGATGTTTTGCGAAATCAAGGTTTTCTCGATGGATTTGGGATAGACTTGGCAGATCCGAATGTGATCGGTGATGAGGATGACGCCCGTATTGTGGGTAGCGATGTTACGGACGGTAACGAAGAGGGCGGGCGCCGCGCGATGGAGAACCTGCTTGCCAAGGATCCTACCATCAATGTGGTCCACACCATTAATGAACCTGCCGCCGCTGGCGCGTACGAAGCGCTGAAAGCGATTGGGCGCGAAAACGACGTTTTGATCGTTTCAGTCGACGGTGGCTGCCCCGGTGTGCAAAATGTGGCAGATGGTGTGATTGGTGCGACATCGCAGCAATACCCCTTGTTAATGGCGGCATTGGGCGTTGAGGCCATTAAGAACTGGGCGGATAACGGCGTAAAACCTGAGCCGTCACCCGGCAAAGAGTTTTTTGATACAGGCGTTGCCCTTGTCACGGATGCTCCTGCTGACGGTGTGGAATCCATCTCCGTATCGGAAGGAAAAGACCTCTGCTGGGGATAAACCTCATGTTCGGCGGCGCGCGTTTGAACGCGCGTCGCATTTGACCGCTGCGGTTTTGTTCCGGTCTGACAAGCTAGCAAAACAATTGAATGGGCGAATACCCGTTGAAGGGGAGGGGAAAACGTGTCTGAGGTACCCGGAAAAACGCAAGATTTTGAGAGCGATCTGAACCGCAGTCCAGAAGCGGTTGCCGAATTCGAAGATTCACACCGCGGCATTGTTGGTACGATCCAGCACTTGCTTCATGTCAATCCCTCGCTTGTCCCGCTGATCGTTCTGGTCGCATCTATCGTGATTTTCGGGCTTTTGCTGGGTACAAAATTTTTCTCGCCCTTTGCGCTGACGCTGATCTTGCAACAGGTTCAGATCGTGGGCATCGTGGCAGCGGCTCAGAGTTTGGTGATCCTAACAGCTGGTATTGATCTCAGTGTGGGCGCCATCATGGTGATGTCTTCTGTGGTTATGGGGCAATTCACCTTCCGATATGGCATCCCGGTGGAAATATCAGTTGCTTGCGGCTTGCTCTGCGGCACCTTGCTTGGTTTCATAAACGGCTGGCTCGTGGCACGCGTCAAGCTGCCGCCCTTCATTGTCACGCTGGGTATGTGGCAGATCGTTCTGGCCACAAACTTTCTCTACTCCGCGAATG
The DNA here is from genome assembly GCF_045106495.1 of Roseobacter sp. GTDB lineage: Bacteria > Pseudomonadota > Alphaproteobacteria > Rhodobacterales > Rhodobacteraceae > Roseobacter. The sequence goes on along the minus strand of NZ_JBGCEQ010000010.1, from coordinate 57,086 downwards.
AAACCATTCGGTCTCAGGATATCGAGGCACAGGCTCCTTTGTTGCAATTCTTCGGAAACACAATCCAACTGGGTGCTGCGCGTCTGACCTTTGGTGTTGTCTTCATGCTCTTGCTCGTTTTTGTGCTGGCATATGCGCTCAAGCAGACAGCTTGGGGGCGGCACGTCTACGCAGTAGGCGACGACCCGGAGGCGGCCGAGCTGTCTGGGGTTGATGTCAAACGCACGCTGATCTCAGTATATATGCTAGCTGGTCTGATTTGTGCCTTCGCGGGGTGGGCGTTGGTGGGGCGGATCGGATCGGTTTCACCCACCTCCGGCCAACTTGCCAATATCGAAAGCATCACAGCGGTGGTGATCGGTGGCATTTCCCTTTTCGGCGGGCGAGGATCAATCATGGGCACACTTTTTGGCGCGCTAATAGTTGGTGTTTTCACGCTGGGTTTGCGGCTCATGGGTGCTGACGCACAATGGACGTATCTGCTTATCGGCGTTTTGATCATCGCAGCGGTAGGCGTGGATCAATGGATCAGAAAGGTATCGGTCTGATGGAACCCATTCTTAAAGGACGCAATCTGGTCAAACGCTATGGCAAAGTCACGGCACTTGATCGTTGTGATTTTGATTTGATGCCCGGTGAGATCCTGGCTGTCATTGGGGACAATGGCGCGGGAAAGTCATCGCTCATTAAAGCGGTCTCAGGCGCAGTGATCCCGGATGAAGGTGAGGTTTGGCTCGAAGGGCGAAAAGTCAATTTCACCTCGCCCATTGATGCACGCAATGAGGGCATCGAGACGGTTTACCAGACGCTTGCCATGTCGCCCGCTTTGTCGATCGCCGATAACATGTTCATGGGTCGCGAAATTCGCAAACCGGGATTTCGGGGGAAATGGCTACGGCAATTGGACCGAGCCGAAATGGAACGTCTGGCGCGGGACAAGCTGACTGAGCTTGGTCTCATGACGATCCAGAACATCAATCAGGCGGTGGAAACCTTGTCGGGAGGTCAACGTCAAGGCGTGGCCGTGGCGCGCGCCGCGGCGTTTGGATCGAAGGTTATTATTCTGGATGAACCGACCGCGGCCCTTGGTGTCAAGGAATCACGCAGGGTGCTGGAATTGATCCTGGATGTGAAATCGCGTGGCATTCCGATTATACTGATCAGTCACAATATGCCACATGTCTTTGAAGTGGCTGACCGGATTCACGTACATAGGCTGGGCAAACGCCTCTGCGTGATTGATCCAAAGGACTATACAATGTCCGACGCAGTGGCCTTCATGACCGGCGCAAAGGAACCTCCCACCGAAGCGATTGCAGCTTGAGCAAGCAATCGACCTCATTCTCTGCGTTATGCGAGCGCGTTCTAGCAACGCCAAGGAAATCCAAAAGGTGCGTCGTCGCTCTGGCAGGGGCTCCGGGCAGCGGCAAATCCACATTGGCTGATCGACTTGCGCAGTGGCTGAGCGACTGTGGCACGAGCACTCAGGTTGTGCCCATGGATGGATTTCATCTGGACAATCGATTGCTACGCGAGATGGGTTTGCTGGACCGCAAAGGGGCGCCCGAAACCTTTGATTCACAAGGGTTTGGGCGGCTTGTGGCGGCTTTGGGTGCCGAGACACCAGTCTACTACCCGGTGTTTGACAGATCCCGTGATATTGCCATCGCGGGTGCGGGTGTACTGGACACGGAATGCGACACTGTTATCGTGGAAGGCAACTACCTTTTGCTGGACGCTCCTGACTGGCGCAACCTGTCAAATCTTTGGGATTTGAAGGTGAACCTCACGGTTCCCGAAACCGTTCTTCGTCAAAGGCTCGTGGACCGTTGGTTGGCCGAAGGCCTTGCGCCAAAAGACGCCATGGCGCGTGCAGAAGGCAACGATCTTGCAAACGCCCGTCGCTGCATCGCTGAGAGCCTGCCTTGTGATGTGGCTTTTGAAAACACGGACGGCCTCAACTGAAGCGGAAATGATGGCGCAGGAACAATCATAATCCTGTTGTTGTGTCGCTCTACCTGTATGATAGCCTTGGCGCTCCTTTCTATTGTGCCTTAGTACGTCGGTAAAAAATCTTGGAGCCACGGTAAATTCTGCCATTGATATTTCTGGTGGAATATGATCGTTAGCGCTAACAAGTCCCTTTTTGCGCTCTTGGGCGCGCAGCAGAATGCATTCTGGAGGAAGAAGATGTCTCACGCAGTCGCAATTAACGGTTTTGGTCGCATCGGGCGCGGTGTGTTGCGCGCATTGGTTGAAAACCAGATCTCGGATGTCGAGGTCATCGCAATCAACGACTTGTCGTCTCCCGAAACTCTCGCGCATCTTTTGAAATATGACAGCGTGCATGGTCGCTTCAAAGCAGACGTTGCAGTCAAGGGTGATGCGCTGGTGGTCAACGGCCATAGCATTCAAGTGACGGCAATCCGAAACCCGGCCGAATTGCCTTGGGAGGGTGTGGATGTTGCGATGGAGTGCACCGGGCTTTTCACCGCGCGAGAGAAAGCCGCCCAACACCTCGAAAACGGGTCGCGCCGAGTTTTGATTTCGGCGCCGGGTGCTGGTGCCGACAGGACGGTAGTATTCGGTGTGAACCACAAGGATATGACCAAGGACGACATCGTCATTTCCAACGCCTCCTGCACCACCAACTGTCTGGCTCCGGTTGCCTATGTTCTGGACAAGGCGTTCGGGATCAAGACCGGTTACATGACCACGATCCATGCCTATACCGGGGATCAACCGTCGCATGACGCGCCGCACAAGGACCTCTATCGTGGACGGGCTGCGGCGCTTTCAATGGTGCCGACATCTACCGGCGCTGCCAAGGCAATTTCTCTGGTTTTGCCGCATCTTGAAGGGCGACTTGAAGGGTCTGCCGTGCGGGTGCCGACGCCAAACGTTTCCTTGGTAGATCTGGCCTTCATGCCGGAAAAACCTGCGACAAAAGACGGTATTAATGATGCGATCAAAGAAGCAGCAGAGGGTGAGTTGAAAGGTATTCTGTCATATGAGACTGACCCAACTGTATCCATCGACTACAATCATGACCCGCATTCATCGAGCTTTGCCGCACCACAAACGAGCGTCACGCAAGATGGGCTGGTGCGTGTTGTCAGCTGGTATGACAACGAATGGGGGTTTGCCAACCGTATGATCGATACGGGTCGCAGATTGGCAGAACTGTCGAAAACCTGACTTCTAAAAGCTTGGACCTTGGTCTGGGCAAATCGGTTTTGAGGATAAGCAAATGACGTTGAATGACACGATTGCCCGCGTGACAGACCGCATCATTGCGCGCAGTGAAGGGCCACGCAGCGACTATCTCAACCGGATGGCGGCTGCTCGCTCCAAAGGACCGGCGCGCGGGCATCTCAGCTGCAGTGGTCAAGCCCATGCCTATGCGGGTGCTGGACAGGATCAATCGGCTCTGGTGAACGAAAGCGCGGGCAACCTCGGCATCATCACCACCTACAATGACATGCTCTCAGCGCATCAGCCGTTTGAACGATTTCCCGACTTGATCCGCCAGGCGGCGCGAGAAGTCGGTGCTACCGCGCAGGTTGCGGGGGGCGTACCGGCAATGTGTGATGGTGTCACCCAAGGTGAGCCTGGCATGGAGCTGAGCCTTTTTTCGCGCGATCTGATTGCCATGGCGACCGGCATTGCCATGAGCCACAACACTTTCGACGCCGCGGTCTACTTGGGCGTATGCGACAAGATCGTGCCGGGACTGATCATCGCCGCACAGACATTTGGGCATGTTCCGACGGTTTTTCTGCCAGCCGGGCCCATGACGACCGGCTTGTCCAATGATGAAAAGGGCCAGGTGCGCCAGAAGTTTGCCGCGGGCGAAGTGGGGCGAGATGCCTTGATGAAGGCGGAAATGGCCGCTTATCACGGGCCGGGTACCTGTACGTTTTATGGCACGGCCAATACAAATCAGATGCTCATGGAGTTTATGGGCATGCATATGCCGGGCTCCAGTTTTGTGACACCGAACACAGGGCTGCGCGACGCCCTGACTAAAGCAGGCGCGCAGCGCGCGTTGTCACTGTCTGATCTGGGTGAAAACTACCTGCCTGTATGCGATGTGCTCGATGAGAAAGCTTATGTGAACGGCATCATCGGATTGAACGCGACCGGCGGTTCGACCAATTTGTTGATCCATCTCGTGGCCATGGCACGGGCCGGTGGGATCATCCTCGACTGGCAGGATTTTTCCGACCTGTCGGAAGTCACGCCATTGCTGGCGCGGGTTTATCCAAACGGTCTCGCGGATGTGAACCATTTCCACGCTGCTGGCGGGCTTGGTTTTCTGATCCATGAACTTCTGGGCGCGGGGCTTTTGCATCCTGATACAAAAACGGTAGGCGGCGGCGGCCTTGAAACATACACACAGGAACCCAAATTGCGCGACGGAAAAGTCGTTTGGGAAGCCGGCACCGCAGAGAGTTTAAACCAGAAAATCGTGCGCCCCGCTGCAGACCCGTTTCAATCGACAGGCGGTCTCAAGCGTCTCAATGGATCATTAGGCAACGCTGTTATGAAGGTTTCGGCTGTGAAACCAGAACATCAGATCGTTGAAGCGCCGGTGCGTATTTTCAATGATCAGGAAGAGGTCAAGGTGGCGTGCAAGGCGGGCGAGATTGTTGAAGATACGGTCGTCGTCGTGCGCTTTCAGGGGCCGAAAGCCAATGGTATGCCGGAGCTTCACAGTCTCACGCCTTTGCTGAAAAACCTGCAAGCAAAGGGCATAAACGTGGCGCTGGTCACCGATGGGCGCATGTCGGGTGCCTCAGGCTCTGTTCCCGCCGCGATCCATGTCAGCCCAGAAGCCCTCGACGGCGGCGCGATTTCCAAATTACGCGACGGTGACATATTGCGCGTGGATGCAGTGACCGGAGATTTGAACATCCTGACAGACGGTGTGCTGGCGCGCGAACCTGTACGCATTAATTTGGGCGCAAATGAATTTGGGATTGGGCGCGAGCTGTTCGCGCAATTCCGCCGCTCTGTCGGCACGGCCGATACCGGCGCAAGCGTGCTATTTTAGGAAGGAAACTGGATGACACCGCAAGACGCCAGCAAACAAGCACGCGAGATTTGTGGATTGGCCCCGATTGTCCCGGTTCTGGTTGTCAACGATGTCGACCACGCCAAACCGCTTGCAGAAGCTTTGGTGGCAGGTGGATTACCAGCTCTTGAGGTTACCCTGCGCACGCCAATGGCTCTGGACGTGATTGCGCAGATGGCGCAGGTCCCCGGGGGCGTCGTCGGGGCAGGCACATTGGTAACTGTGCAAGATGTGAAAAATGCAAAGGCTGCAGGCGCTAAGTTTGGTGTCTCACCCGGTGCGACTGATGCCTTGTTGGCGGCTTGCGAAGCCGAGGATCTGCCTTTGCTGGCGGGTGCAGCCACAGCGTCAGAGGCCATGCGGTTGTTTGAGCGCGGTTACGATGTATTGAAATTCTTCCCTGCGGAGGCTTCTGGCGGCGCAGCAGCGCTAAAAGCAATTGGTGCACCCCTGCCGCAAATTGCCTTCTGTCCTACGGGCGGCGTGAGCCCGGCGAATGCTGAAAGCTACTTGTCACTGCCCAATGTGATTTGTGCTGGTGGCAGTTGGGTTGCACCGAACGCCATGGTCCAATCAGGCGATTGGGCGGCGATCGAAACACTGGCCAAAGAGGCCAGCACTTTGAAAGCCTGACCCGCAGTTTGGGCTTTTGTGGTTGATATACCGCGCGCAACTGGCGATGTTCCTAACCTCATCGGAGGGACAAAGCGTGCGCCAAGACGGCACATTCACTTACAAGGATACAGAATTTGAACCCGAACTTCTTATTCTGGATTGCGATGGGGTGGTCATCGACAGTGAGGTAATCAGCGCGCTTACATTGATTGATCTCCTGAAGGGGTGGGAGATTCAAATCGACGTTGCGTTCGTACGGGAGCATTTTTTGGGCCGTAGTTTCCCAACAGTCGCAGGTAGCGTGTTTGAGTTGTTTGGTGTGCGCCTGCCGCCGCAGTTTGAAAGCGATTACCGTCAAAGACTCTTCGACAAGTTCGAAACTGATTTACGCTTGGTCGATGGGCTGGAAACGTTGCTCGATCACTTGGTGATCCCGTTTTGTATTGCCACTTCCAGCAGCCCGATCCGTGTCTCCCGGTCGCTTCATCTGACTGGTGTCAGCGCGCGTTTTGCGGACCGTGTTTTCACGGCGTCTGAAGTGGCACATGGCAAACCTGCACCCGATCTCTTTCTGCATGTCGCTGACAAGATGGGCGTGCACCCTGACAAATGCCTTGTTGTAGAAGACAGTAGCGTCGGTCTTCAGGCAGCCTTATCTGCGCAAATGTGCACCGTCTGGTTTACAGGCGCGTCGCATATGCGCAAGATGACCAAGTTTGGCATCGAGATTAAAGGGTTTCCGCAAGGGCCTCATTTCACTGTCGGTACGTTTGAAGAATTAATCGCGCAGGTACCCAGTATTGGAAATCGCGCTGACGGAGAGACTCATGGCAGCTAAGTCAGGCACCGAGGAATCCGCCATTGATCTGGCGGCACGTGCGGGCTGGATGTATTATCTGGCCGGAATGACCCAAGACCATATCGCGCGCGAGTTGGGTATATCGCGTCAACGCGCGCAGCGATTGGTTGCGCGTGCGTCGGCGGACGGATTGATTGGCGTACGTCTCAACCACCCGATCGCCGCCTGCCTGGAACTCGAGCGCGATTTGAAGGAGCGGTTTGGTCTGACGCTTGCGCGCGTAGCTCCGTCGTTGCCCGAAGGGGTCGATCCAGTCAAATCAGTTGCGCCTGTGGCTGCCAAAGAGATCGAGCGCGTTCTGCGCAACAATAAAGAGCTGGTGGTGGCGCTTGGAACTGGGCGAACTCTTCGCAAAGTAGTGGACGAAATGCCAACGCTTGAATGTCCGAACCACAAACTGGTTTCCCTGATCGGAAATGCAGCCAGCGATGGGTCGGCAACCATCTATCAGGTTATCATGCGGCTTGCGGATCGAGTGGGCGCGCGTCACTATCCCTTGGCTTTACCTCTCAATGCGGAAAGCAAGGAGGATCGGGATTTCCATCTTGGTTTGCGACATGTGCAAACTGCTCTAAAGCTGGCCAGAGAAAGCGACATTGCCTTTGTTGGTATCGGTGATATTTCGCATACCGCTCCAATCATAATCGATGGGTTCATTGATCAGTCAGGCATTGATTCGCTACTTGATAGAGGCGCAGTCGGTGAAATTGTCGGATGGGCTTTTGATGAGAAGGGGCGATATTTTGACGGTGGTTCAAACGCGCTGATCAATGGTGTGCGTGTTGATGCTTCGGGATCGCCGGTGGTTTGTATTGCGGCGGGGCCCAGTAAGTACAAGGCGCTATCTGCCGCCCTGACTGGCCGGCTTTTTTCAGGATTGATAACGGACGAAGTCTCAGCACGTCATTTGCTAGCGCAAAATTGAACTATTCTTGGTTGAATCGCAGAAAATCGTTGACTCGAACCCGTCATGGGATGAATAATTGTCGTCATAATGAGCAAAAGCTCATGTATATGTTTTGGGAGGAACTCATGAACTATAAAGTAAGTCGCCTTATGGGCGCCTGCGCTATTGCTGCGTTGTCAACGGCAGCTACGGCCGAAACAATTACAATTGCAACGGTTAACAATGGCGACATGATCCGTATGCAGGGGTATACGGATGACTTTACGGCCAAAACCGGCCATGAAGTCGAATGGGTGACATTAGAAGAAAACGTACTGCGTCAACGGGTGACCACGGATATTTCCACCAAAGGCGGTTCGTTCGATATTACCACAATCGGTATGTATGAAGCGCCAATCTGGGGCGCCAACGGTTGGCTTATCCCTCTTGATGGCCTTTCCGAAGAATATGATGTCGACGACATCCTGCCCGCAATGCGCAGCGGTCTTTCGCACGACGGAACGCTTTATGCGGCGCCTTTCTATGGCGAAAGCTCGATGGTCATGTATCGCACTGACCTGATGGAAAAGGCCGGACTGGAAATGCCGGACGCCCCGACCTGGGATTTCATACGCGAAGCTGCCGCGGCAATGACCGACCGAGACAACGAGATCAACGGTGTTTGCCTGCGTGGTAAAGCCGGTTGGGGTGAGGGCGGCGCCTTCATCACTGTAACAGCTAATTCATTCGGTGCCCGTTGGTTTGACGAAGACTGGAATGCGCAGTTTGATCAGCCTGAATGGGCCAATGCACTGAACTTCTACGTAGATTTGATGTCTGAGTTCGGACCTCCCGGCTATGCAACGAATGGTTTCAATGAAAACCTGTCGCTATTCCAACAGGGCAAGTGCGGCATGTGGATTGACGCCACTGTTGCAGCGTCTTTTGTTACCAGTCCAGACGATTCAACTGTGGCAGACAAAGTCGGATTTGCTTTGGCCCCCGATACCGGACTTGGTAAGCGGGCCAACTGGCTTTGGGCTTGGGCACTCGCCATTCCAGGTGGTACCCAGAAAGAAGAGGCAGCCAAGCAGTTTATCGAATGGGCGACCTCCAAAGACTACATCGAGCTGGTAGCAGCGAAAGAGGGTTGGGCCAACGTACCTCCGGGTGCGCGGACGTCTCTTTATGAGAATCCAGATTATCAGGCTGTGCCTTTCGCACAAACCACGCTGGATTCCATCAACGCAGCTGATCCGACAAACCCGACTGTGAAGCCGGTACCATATGTCGGTATTCAGTTTGTTGCCATTCCAGAATTTGCCGGAATTGCAACAGAAGTAAGCCAAGAGTTCTCGGCAGTTTATGCCGGTCAGCAAACCGTGGAAGAAGCTCTTGCCAAGGCGCAAGCGCTGACCAACGATGCCATGGAAGCGGCCGGTTACCGATAAGCCTAGGCTCTATCCTACTACCAGTGGGCGGCTCGCCCGCCCACTGGACGCGCACCACTCGTTCCCTTCGATTGACTAATTCTGGATGGCTCATGCGGCCGTCAACAGAGGAGATGTGTTATGGCGACTCAACAATCCCGATCAGCAGCAAGAATAATGATGGCGCCCGCTGTGATCCTTCTTTTGGGTTGGATGTTAGTACCGCTGACGATGACTCTTTGGTTCTCATTCCGTAAATACTTGCCCCTGCGTGGCGGCGATCTGGGATGGGCTGGCTTTGAAAACTATACGCGGTTTATCGGCTCCAGCGCTTTCTGGCCCAGTGTGCAGGCGACTTTGATTATTGTGGGCGGCGTTCTCGTGATCACGATTGTCCTTGGCATTATTTTGGCTTTACTGCTGGATCAGCCAATGTGGGGCCAAGGCGTTGTCAGGATCCTCGTCATTGCACCCTTCTTTGTCATGCCGACTGTTTCCGCTCTGGTGTGGAAAAACATGTTTATGGATCCGGTCAACGGGCTTTTCGCCTATATCTGGAAGTTCTTTGGCGCAGTACCGGTCGAATGGCTCAGCCAGGCCTCGATGCAATCCATTGTGATGATTGTCAGTTGGCAATGGCTGCCCTTCGCGACGTTGATCCTTCTCACGGCGGTTCAATCTCTTGACAGAGAGCAACTGGAAGCAGCTGAGATGGACGGTGCGCCCTTTATGAGCCGCTTTTGGTATCTCATCTTGCCGCACCTGGCGCGTGCAATCACCATTGTCGTGCTGATCCAGACGATTTTCCTGTTGTCCATCTTTGCAGAGATTTTCGTCACCACCGGCGGCGCATTTGGCACCAAGACACTCTCCTATCTGATTTTCCAACGCGTGTTGGAAAGCCAAAACGTGGGATTAGGGTCTGCGGGCGGTGTGTATGCCATCATTCTTGCCAATATCGTTGCCATCTTCCTGATGCGCATCGTTGGCAAAAACCTGGACGCGTGAGGAGCAAATAATCATGGCACGTGCTGTCACTAACAATCGTAAGGCTCTGAATACTGCAATTGCATGGGCAATCGGTCTGACCATCTTCTTCCCCATTTTGTGGACGATCTTGACCAGTTTCAAAACCGAAGCCCAGGCCATCAGTAATCCTCCGGTTTTCCTGTTCTTCGATTGGACGCTGGAGAATTACTCGGTGGTGCAGGAACGCTCCAACTACATGCGTTTCCTGTGGAATTCGGTGTTCATTGCCGGAGGGTCGACCATTCTGGGCCTGATCGTCGCGGTACCTGCCGCCTGGTCCATGGCTTTTGTGCCCTCCAAGCGGACCAAGGACATTCTTCTGTGGATGTTGTCCACCAAGATGCTGCCAGCGGTCGGGGTTCTTTATCCGATCTACCTGATATTCATCAAAATGGGCCTTCTCGATACGCGCATTGGTCTGACCATCGTCTTGATGCTGATCAACCTGCCTATCATCATCTGGATGCTATATACCTACTTCCGCGAAATTCCTGGTGAGATCCTCGAAGCAGCGCGGATGGACGGGGCATCCCTGAAGGATGAAATCCTCTATGTTCTGACGCCAATGGCAATTCCGGGTATCGCCTCGACCTTGTTGTTGAATTTCATTCTGGCCTGGAATGAAGCTTTCTGGACGCTCAATCTGACGGCGGCAAAAGCGGCTCCGTTGACGGCGTTCATCGCGAGCTATTCCAGCCCGGAAGGCTTGTTTTACGCGAAACTCTCGGCGGCCTCAACGATGGCCATCGCACCAATTCTCATCATGGGCTGGTTCAGCCAGAAGCAACTCGTTCGCGGCCTGACGTTCGGCGCGGTGAAGTAAAGGAATACGACCATGGGAAGCATTACACTCAATCAAGTCTCCAAAAGCTTCGGCGATGTGGAGGTCATTCCACCCTTGGATTTGCAAATAAACGACGGCGAGTTTGTTGTCTTTGTTGGTCCGTCGGGCTGCGGTAAATCTACCCTGTTGCGCCTGATTGCTGGTCTCGAGGATCTCAGCGGCGGGGCGATCGACATTGATGGCACAGATGCCACAAATGCCTCTCCGGCAAAACGCGGGCTGGCGATGGTTTTTCAATCCTACGCACTGTACCCGCATATGTCCGTGCGCAAGAACATCATGTTCCCGCTGAAAATGGCAGGAATGGATCCGGGCGAGGCGAACAAGCGGATCGACGCTGCGGCCAAGGTCCTGAATTTGACGGACTACCTGGATCGCCGCCCCGGGCAGCTTTCTGGTGGCCAACGACAACGGGTAGCCATTGGCCGCGCGATTGTGCGGGAGCCATCGGCGTTCTTGTTTGATGAGCCTTTGTCGAACCTCGATGCTGCCTTGCGGGTGAACATGCGTCTGGAGATCTGCGATTTGCATAAGTCGCTGTCGACCACGATGATTTATGTGACCCACGATCAGGTCGAAGCAATGACCATGGCCGATAAAATCGTGGTTTTGCACGATGGTTATATTGAGCAGGTGGGCAGCCCATTGGAACTCTATGAGCACCCGATCAACAAGTTCGTGGCGGGTTTCATAGGCAGCCCGAAAATGAACTTCATAACTGGCGGGTCTGCATCAAAGCGCAACGCGGACAGTATCGGCATCCGACCTGAACATGTTCAGGTGTCCTCCGACAGTGGCGAGTGGGAAGGCACGGTTGGCGTAACAGAGCACCTGGGATCAGATACATTTCTGCACGTCAAACTTGCAGACGGTAGTATGATCAATGTGCGCGCCAGTGGCGACCTCAAGGTGAACTACGGCGAAAAAATCTATATGACCCCGCAAGAAGAACGCGTGCATCGTTTTGACGCTCAGGGTTTGACACTTTGAACCGACTGACGGGTAAAACGGCTCTCATCACAGGTGCGGCACGTGGCATAGGTTTGGCATTTGCCCAAGCCTATGTGCGTGAAGGTGCACGGGTGGTGTTGGCAGACCTTGACGTCAAATCGGCGGAAGCGGCCGCGCAGGAGCTGGGTCAAAACGCCACCGCGCTGGAGCTTGATGTCGCGCGGCAAGCATCTATCGACGCCTGTTTGGCGGAGATCCAGGCAGAATTGGGCGGTTTGGATATCCTCATCAACAATGCCGCTGTTTTTGATCTCGCGCCGATAACGGATGTGACCAGAGACAGCTATGATCGTTTGTTTGCGATCAATGTTTCGGGATGCCTTTTCATGATGCAGGCGGCTGCTCGGCAGATGATCGCACAAGGCAATGGGGGCAAGATCATCAATATGGCCAGCCAGGCCGGGCGACGTGGTGAGGCCGCAGTCACCGCTTATTGCGCCACCAAAGCGGCAGTTATCAGTTTAACGCAATCGGCCGGTCTGAGCCTGATCCCACACGGGATCAATGTAAATGCTATCGCCCCCGGGGTGGTGGATGGCGCGCATTGGGACGAGGTCGATGCGCGTTTTGCAAAATACGAAAAACGCCCCAAGGGCGAAAAAAAGCGCCAGGTCGGCACCGAGGTTCCTTACGGGCGCATGGGGACGGCAGACGACTTGACGGGTATGGCGATCTTCCTGGCGACTGCCGAGGCCGACTACATCGTGGCACAGACCTACAATGTGGATGGTGGGAATTGGATGAGTTGATATGATCAAATTGAGCGAAGCATCACTTCCGCGCTTGTCCTCGGAAATCAATCGCCCATCGTATGATCGTTCGGCGTTGCGCCCTGGGATTTTGCATGTGGGTGTCGGTAATTTTCACCGAGCCCATCAGGCGATCTACCTGGACGCTTTACACAATCTGGGAAGCGATCCTGCTTGGGGCATTTGTGGAGCTGGCGTGCGTGCGCCGGACGCGCGAATGCGCGAAGAGCTTTCGGAGCAAGATTGGCTCTACTCAGTGGTCGAGATGGATGGGGATGCGTTATCTGCCAGTGTTGTTGGCTGTATGACCCAATTCCTGCCGGTGGATCCGGCTACCAATGCGGCGGTTTTGGCGCAAATGACGGACCCGGAGACGCGGATCGTTTCGTTGACGGTCACGGAAGGCGGCTATTTTGTCGACAGCGCAACAGGCGCATTTGATCTCCTTCACCCGCCGGTGGCTGCAGATATTGCAACACCCGGGTCGGCGCATACGGTGTTCGGAGGTATCGTTTCTGCATTGAGTGCGCGCAAATCGCTTGGTATCGCACCCTTCACAGTCATGTCTTGTGACAACCTGCCGGGGAATGGTGATGCGACCAAGACTGCTGTTATGGGGATCGCGCATGCCATCGATGCTGATCTGGCAGCATGGATTGGTGATCACGTGAGCTTTCCCAATGGCATGGTCGACAGGATTACGCCCGCCACAGGAGAACGCGAGCGCGCAACGCTGGCAGAACACTTCGGAATTGCCGATAACTTTCCGGTTTTTTGCGAACCTTTCCGGCAATGGGTGCTGGAAGACAACTTCGTTAATGGCCGGCCTGCATTGGAAGAAGTGGGTGTCACCTTTACTGACGATATTCATGATTATGAGCGGATGAAAATCCGTATCTTGAACGGTGGGCATGCTATCCTCGCCTATCCAGCCGCATTGATGGGCATCGAGTTCGTTCATGACGCAATCAAAACTCCGGTGATACTGGGGTTTTTACGCAAGGTTCTTGCCGACGACGTGTTGCATCTGGTTCCGGATGTCACCGGGTTTACTCCTATGCAGTATATGGACATGATTTGCCGTCGCTTTGAGAACCCGGGCGTTGCTGATCAGATTACCAGGCTATGTCACGATGGATCGAACCGGCAACCAAAGTTCACTATACCATCCGTAAGAGACAACGTGGAGCAAGGTCATAATCCTGTTGGTCTTGCGCTGGCATCCGCTTTGTGGTGCCGTTATTGCGGGGGCAGAACAGACGACGGCGCGGAGATTTCGGCGAATGACCCGAATTGGTCTGCATTGCACCCTGTGGCATTGGCGGCGCAATCGGACCCGACGGTATGGCTGCGGCAAGATACGATCTACGGAACTCTAGCGACAAATGATAGGTTTTGCGTCGTCTTCGCTTCCTGTCTGGCGTCACTTCAGAGTGTCGGTGTAGAAGCCACGCTGGGCCGATATCTTTCCGGGGATGCTTTCTCGACCACTACGCCTGCGCGGTCGGGGGGTGCTGGTTGATTTGCCTTGCGGCCATCGAAAAATGGTATTTGACTTAGGCGCGTTGTTAACAATAACTCAACCGTGGCGCGATACGGGAAACTTACGGTCTTACAAGGAGCCCGACGATGATTTTATGTTGCGGTGAAGCGCTCATAGACATGATCCCAGCGGTTTCCGATCACGGAAAAAAGGGGTTTGTGCCCCATGCAGGCGGAGCCGTGTTTAACACAGCCATTGCGTTGGGACGGCTTGGGATCGATACTGCATTTCTAACGGGTCTGTCCCGCGACCTTTTTGGCCATCAACTGGAGCAGTCATTGGTTGAAAGCCGTGTTGACAGCAGCTTGGCGATCCGCTCGGACTTGCCAACTACGCTGGCGTTTGTCGAGCTGAACGAAGGTCAGGCGCGATATACGTTTTACGATGAAAACACGGCTGGCTGTAGTCTTACACCGGAGCAATTACCTGACATTCCGAAGAAAACCACAGCCCTCTATTTTGGCGGGATCAGCTTGATCAGCGAACCTTGCGCCGATTTTTATGCCGCCCTTGCTGTGCGCGAAGCGACCGACAATCTCATTTTTATGGACCCCAACGTTCGTGCCGCTTTTATACGAGCCGAAAAACCATATCGCGCCCGATTGGAAAAAATGCTTGCCGTTGCAAATATCGTCAAAGTGTCCGACGAGGATCTGGATTGGATCAAGCCGGGTCCGGAAAATCTGGAAGAAAAAGCTCAAGTACTTTGTGCGCAGGGACCGCAAATCGTGATTGTGACGCGAGGAGCAGAGGGCGCAAACGCGTTCTTTGCCAATGGGGAGAAGATCGCAGTGCCCGCGCAAAGGGTACCTATCGTCGATACTGTGGGTGCCGGTGATACATTTAATGCAGGTGTGATTGCAAAACTTGCTGAAAAGAACCTGCTGAGCAAAAAAGAACTGAAGCAAATTGACACAGCCGCAATGGATGACGCGTTGCGCCATGGCGCTGCTGTAGCAGCAGTGACCGTATCACGTGCTGGTGCCAATCCACCCTGGGCGCACGAGCTGCCATAAACAGGTTTATGCCAAACAAGAAAAACTGCTAGGACTCGAGAAGGTCCAAGGCGCTATCCCCCGTAAGCATCACTCCACAGCAAAGAGATCACATGTCCCCATCCAGTGTCCCTCCAGTTTCAGTTCAAGAGTTCACCGCCGATATTTTGCGGCACCTCAAACATTCGCTTGGCAAAGATGAAAGCCATGCCGCTCTGTATGATTGGCGCATGTCCTTGTCTTTGGCGTTGCGCGATCGTGTTGTGGACCCTTGGTTTGAAAGCACGCGCAAAACCTATGAGGCGCGCGGCAAGCGGGTTTATTACCTTTCTATGGAATTCCTGATCGGCCGCCTTATTGAGGACGTTGCGGTCAACCTTGGGCTCGAAGAGGTTGCAGAACAAAGTCTGCAAGGGTTGGGTCAAGACTATGCATCTGTTGTTGCCAATGAGCCGGATGCTGCTTTGGGCAACGGTGGATTGGGCCGGTTGGCCGCTTGTTTCATGGATTCACTCTCGACTTTGGGCATACCGGCGTATGGCTATGGCATCCGCTACGAACATGGGCTTTTTGAGCAGCATTTCGAAGACGGCGCACAGATGGAGACAGCCGAAACTTGGCTGGCGCAGCGCCATGCATGGGAATTTGAACGCCCCGAGGTGAGCTACGCAATTCATTTTGGCGGCGAGGTTCTAGAGAAAGACGGTCAAACCAAATGGCGCGCGGCTGAAACGGTTATGGCCTCGGCCTATGACACTCCGGTTGTGGGATGGCAGGGGCGGTGGGCGAATACGCTGCGGTTGTGGGCGGCAAAACCGACAGCGGCGTTTGATCTCGATAGTTTCAATCGGGGCGACTACATGGGCGCGAGCGCACCAGAGGCACTAGCAAGGACCATCAGCCGCGTGCTTTATCCTGATGATACGACAGATGTCGGCAAGGAGTTGCGGCTCAAACAGGAGTATTTCTTTACCTCTGCATCGCTTCAGGATCTTTTGCGTCGCTTTCTAAGCGAGGGCGGCGAACTGCGTGACCTGCCAGATCACGTTGCGATTCAGCTGAACGACACACATCCGGCGATTGCCGGGCCTGAGCTTGTCCGTCTCTTGATGGACGAGCATGGTTTCGAAGTGAATCAGGCAATAAAGACGGCCCGCGGCTGTCTGGCCTATACCAACCACACACTTTTGCCTGAGGCACTGGAACGCTGGCCTGAAGACCTCTTCATCCGGGTGTTGCCGCGTCACCATCGTATCATACAGCTGATCGAAGCTGCGCATCTTGCTGCGACAGACAGTGCGATCCGAATATTGGAGCATGGCGAAGTGAAAATGGGCGAGCTCGCCTTTGTCATGGCGCATCATGTAAACGGTGTTTCCGCACTGCACTCCGAATTGGTCAAAGAAACCGTTTTTGCCGATTTGCATCGCGACTATCCGGGTCGGATCATCAACCAGACCAACGGAATTACACCGCGCCGCTGGCTGTACTCATGCAACCCACCGCTTCGAAACCTGATCAACGACACGATTGGAACCAGTTGGCCGGACGACTTGCAACAGCTCGACGGACTGAGCGTGCACGTAGGCGATGCGGCATTCATTGAAGAGTTCCAGAAAGCAAAAGATGCCAACAAGGCGCGCCTTTGCAGTTGGCTGCATACCCGAGACGGGGTTGTCTTGAACCCGGACGCCATGTTCGACGTCCAGATCAAACGCATCCATGAATACAAGCGTCAGCTGATGAACCTTCTGGAAACCGTCGCTCTTTGGAACGATATCCGAGAAAATCCAAATGCCGACTGGACACCACGGGTCAAAATCTTTGGAGGAAAAGCGGCGCCGGGGTATGTCGTGGCTAAAGAAATCATTCACCTGATTAACGATGCAGCCAAAGTGATCAATGCCGATCCGATTACCAAGGACTATCTGCAGATCGTCTACCCCGAAAACTACAACGTTTCGATGGCCGAGATTCTGATCCCGGCGACGGATTTGTCGGAACAGATTTCGACCGCTGGCAAAGAAGCCTCTGGCACTGGCAACATGAAATTTGCTCTCAATGGCGCGCCGACAATCGGCACATTGGATGGCGCAAATGTCGAGATTCGAGAATGCGTGGGCGCGGACAACTTTTTTCTTTTCGGTCTAACGGCTGCAGAAGTCACGGCGCGGCGTGCCGTACCAGAATATGCAAGACGCGCCGTTCAAGCCAGCCCACGTCTGATGAAGGTTCTTGGTCAAATTGAAAGCGGGATTTTTTCTCCTGGCGAAAAGCAGCGTTACCAAGGCTTGGTGCAGGGCTTGATGAACCATGATTATTTCTTGGTGACCTGTGACTTCGACAGTTATTTTGACACCCAACGCGTGGTTGACAAAGCCTTTGCTGATAAAAATGCGTGGACGCGAATGGCGGCACTGAATACGGCGCGTGTGGGTTGGTTCTCTTCCGACCGTACCATTAGCGGATATGCACGTGATATCTGGAAAACCCCAAGTCTGGTTGCGTCAAGAAGCGCACGTCAAGACGTGGCTTAGAAAGGAGACCTCGCGTGGCACTAGCACCGCAGGACGCACAAGATATCGTCGCTGGCTGTCACGGAGACCCGTTTTCCGTATTGGGATTGCACGAAGAAGACGGAAAGCTAGTCGTGCGCGCCTTTGTGCCCGACGCGCAGAACATTGACGTGTTGGATGCGAAAACCGGGCGAAAGATCACCTCACTCACGCCGGTGTCGGACACGACTGGGCTGTTCGAAGGAACAGCAGGTCGACGCAAGAAACGTTTTGCCTACCATCTGAGTGTGACGCAAGATGCACACCATTGGATCCACGATGATCCTTACCGGTTTGGCCCGGTTATGGGAGCGTGGGACGAATACTTGTTGGGCGAAGGAACACACCGCCAGCTGTGGCACGTCCTGGGTGCACATGTGATGGAGCATGAGGATGTCGCAGGCACGCATTTCGCGGTTTGGGCACCCAATGCTGCACGCGTTTCGGTCGTTGGGGATTTCAACGCTTGGGATGGTAGGCGGCATTTGTTGCGCAGGCGTGGGCAAACAGGTGTGTGGGAGATCTTCGTGCCCGCAATCAGCGAGGGGGAAGTCTACAAATTCGAAGTTCTGGGCGCAGACCGGCAACTTTTGCCGCAAAAAGCCGATCCCGTTGGGTTTGGTGCCGAGCATCCGCCGCGCACGGGATCCGTGGTGCGCAAACTGGCGGGATATGACTGGAAAGACACCGCTTGGTTGTCCAGACGCGCAGCGGTCCAGCGGTTTGATCAACCTATCTCGATCTATGAGGTCCATCTGGGGTCTTGGCGGCGCGTGCCGGAAGAGAACAATCGACCGTTGAGTTACCATGAGCACGCCACCCAATTGGTCAGCTACGTCAAAGACATGGGCTTTACCCACATCGAGCTGATGCCAATATCGGAGTTTCCGTTTGACGGCTCATGGGGGTATCAACCGGTTGGGCTATTTGCGCCAACAATCCGGCACGGTACGCCGGAAGAGTTTCGCGCTTTCGTAGAGGCCGCTCACGACGCCGGAATTGGGGTGATCCTGGACTGGGTGCCTGGGCATTTTCCCGAAGACGCGCACGGATTGGCTAAATTTGATGGTACGGCCCTGTATGAGCACGCTGATCCAAAGGAAGGCTTCCACCCTGATTGGAACACAATGGTGTTTAACTATGGGCGTGCGGAGGTTTCTAACTATCTGATCGCAAACGCACTTTATTGGCTGCAGGAACACCATTTGGATGGGTTGCGTGTCGATGCCGTGGCCTCCATGCTCTATCGGGACTACAGTCGCAAAGCGGGAGAATGGATTCCCAACAAGGACGGTGGTCGCGAAAATCTCGAAGCCATTGCGTTTTTGCAAAACATGAATACGACCACCTATGGCGAAGTGGACGGCATTATGACCGTCGCTGAAGAATCTACTGCTTTTCCAGGGGTGAGCGCGCCGGCAGATGCTGGTGGCTTGGGTTTCGGGTTCAAATGGAACATGGGTTGGATGAATGACACACTCAGCTACATGGCCGAGGATCCGGTGCACCGGAAATTCCATCATTCCAAAATGACTTTCGGACTGCACTACGCTTTCTCGGAAAACTTCATATTGCCGCTAAGCCACGATGAAGTGGTACATGGAAAGAAATCGCTGCTGGACAAAATGCCGGGCCAGGGTGCCGAGAAGTTCGCCAACCTGCGCGCCTACTATGGTTTTATGTGGGGGCATCCGGGAAAGAAGCTGTTGTTCATGGGCTGCGAATTCGCACAAGGTGTCGAATGGAACCATGACAGTAGTCTCGATTGGCATTTGCTCGACTTACCTCCGCATGTGGGTATGCAAGCACTGGTCCGCGATCTTAACAAACTCTACTGCAGCCATTCTGCGTTATATGCTCTGGATACCAGGCGCGACGGATTTGAATGGATCGAAGAGAATAATGCCGACGAGTCCGTTTTTGCTTGGGTGCGCCGCGGTGATGCGAAAGCGCCGCCTATGCTCGTGGTATCGAATTTTACGCCTGTGGCACGCGAAAACCGTCGCATTGGTGTGCCGGAGGACGGCCATTGGGTCGAGCGTCTCAATACGAACTCCGAGTTCTATGGAGGCGACGGTCAGGGAAACTTGGGAGGTGTTCACAGTGAACAGGTTGCGGCGTCCGGCCGGGCGCAATCGATCAAAGTCACTGTTCCGCCTTTGACAACTTTGTTTTTTGAATTGGAGCGTTAAAGCACCTGTTCGAAAAACTTATCCTTTTGGGGGGAGGAAGACCAATGGATCGAGAAACACAAAGACTTGCGCAGCAAACAATGGCGTTTGTTCTGGCCGGTGGCCGCGGGAGCAGGCTTTATGAACTGTCAGACAGGCGGGCCAAACCGGCCATGTATTTTGGTGGCAAAAGTAGGATCATCGACTTTCCTCTTTCTAATGCGGTGAATTCCGGCATCCGACGCATTGGTGTGGCAACGCAATACAAAGCCCATTCGCTGGTCCGACACTTGCAACGCGGGTGGAGCTTCTTTCGTGCCGAACGCAATGAGTCGCTGGATATACTGCCAGCGTCTCAGCAAATGGGAAATGAAAACTGGTACAAGGGAACGGCAGACGCCGTTGCCCAAAACCGAGACATCATTGAAGGCTATGGCCCGAAATACATGATCATTCTGGCAGGTGACCACATCTATAAACAGGATTACGCGCAGATGATCCGGCACCATGTCAAGAGCGGCGCAGATGTCACGGTTGGATGCATTGAAGTGCCTCGGATGGAAGCGCGGGGTTTTGGCGTGATGAAGGTAGATACAGAAGACCGTATTCTTGAGTTCGTTGAAAAACCCAGTGATCCACCCGCCATGCCGGGTCATCCTGACCATGCCTTGGCCAGCATGGGCATCTACGTGTTTGCAACTGAGTACTTGTTCAAGTTACTGGATGAATGCGCGGAGGACCCCGACTACAACCATGACTTTGGCGGCGACGTCATCCCGCGGGTCGTGCGTGAAGGCAAGGCTGTGGCGCATCCGTTCAGCAGATCTTGTGTGCGCTCGGGTTTGGAAGAAAAGGCATATTGGCGCGATGTGGGCACCATTGATGCGTTCTGGCAGGCAAACATCGATCTGACTGATTTCAAACCTGAATTAGATCTTTATGACAATGAATGGCCGATTTGGACCTATTCTGAACTAACAGCCCCGGCGAAATTCATCCACAATGAGGAGGGCCGCCGAGGGCATGCCGTTTCCTCAATGGTCTCTGGCGGGTGCATCATCTCAGGATCACGATTGGATCGGTGTTTGTTGTTTACTGGAGTCAAAACGCATTCTTTTTCGCAATTGAATGGTGTTGTGGCTCTGCCTTATGTCGAGATTAATCGCAAAGCCAGATTAACAAATGTAGTGATTGACAGGGGTGTCGTCATTCCGCAAGGACTGGTTGTGGGCGAAGACCCGGCGGCGGATGCAAAACGGTTCCGTCGCTCGGACAATGGTGTTTGCCTTATAACACAGCAGATGATTGACGCATTGGACAGCTGACGTGAAAATTCTCTTTGTTGCATCTGAATGCGCGCCTTTTGTAAAAACAGGCGGGTTGGCTGACGTGATCGGCGCGGTCCCGAAAGCGCTTGCTGCTCTGGACGTTACGGCGCGTGTTCTTTTGCCGGTTTATCCCGCCCTGAAAGATCTAGCATCAAAGGGCGAAACGGTGTGGCAAAGTGAGACATTACAAGGCGGGGCCGCCCGCGTCGTCGCGTGTCAGTCTGATGGTATTGAATTGCTTTTGTTAGACGCTCCACATCTGTTTGATCGACCTGGAAACATATATATTGGGCCTGATGGGGAAGATTGGTCTGACAACGCACAGCGTTTCTCCGCGCTGTCTTTTGTTGCAGCCGAGATTGCCGTGCAGGGAGTGCAGGGGTGGCGCCCAGATGTCGTGCATGCACACGACTGGCAAGCGGGGCTGGTGCCAGTTTACTTGCGACAACGCGGGGAACGCACCCCGCCATCCGTGCTCACCATTCACAATATTGCGTTTCAAGGCTTGTTTGACCCGACATTGATGACGGAGTTGGGCTTGTCGTCGGAGTCCTATACCCCTGAGGGTATGGAGTTCTTTGGACAGATCGGGTTTTTGAAGGCGGGAATTGCATTTTGCGACAAAATCACAACCGTCAGTCCAACCTATGCGCGCGAACTTATGTTGCCGGAATTTGGCATGGGTCTAGAAGGACTTTTGCAGGCGCGTTCCTCTGATTTATGCGGCATTCTAAATGGGATTGATCTGGATGTCTGGAGTCCGGAGGAAGACGATCTGCTGGTGGCTCCTTATTCGGCGCGTCGTCTTAAGCAAAAAGCGCAAAACCGGGCGGAAGTTCTGCGGCGTTTTGGCCTGGAAAACGATACGGATGGGCCTGTTTTTTGCATTATCAGCCGATTGACGACGCAAAAGGGACTCGATCTGGTTTTGGAGGCGCTTCCTGTTATGGCAGCACGGGGCGCCAAGCTGGCCGTGTTGGGCAACGGTGATAAGGCTTTAGAAAACGGTTTCGTTGCTGCGGCACAGGCGCACCCTGGATCTGTTGGTGTGATTATCGGTTACGACGAACCACTCTCGCACCTAATGCAGGGTGGTTGTGATGCCATTCTGATCCCGTCAAGGTTCGAACCTTGCGGACTAACCCAGCTATATGGTTTGCGCTACGGCACTTTACCTGTTGTTGCCCGAACCGGCGGATTGGCGGACACGGTCATCGATGCAAACGAGGCAGCTTTGATGACCAAATGCGCAACCGGCGTGCAGTTTGCGCCGGTGACCATAGATGCATTGGAGCAGGCGATCCTGAGAACCTGCGATCTCTATGAACAACCGTCTGTCTGGGCCGGCATGATCCGGCGCGCGATGCGGCATCCGGTGGGGTGGGATGTCTCGGCACAAGCCTATAAAGATATCTATACCAGCCTGACCGGCACGCATTCGGCTTAGGATTGTTCCGCATGGGATATGACATTTCTTCCGGAATACCACATCGATTAGGTGCTATTTTCGACGGTGAGGGCGTGAATTTTGCGGTGTTTTCCGCAAACGCAACCAAGATGGAGTTGTGTCTCTATTCACCTGATGGCGCGCATGAAATGGCGCGGCTGACACTGCCGGAACGAACAGGAGAGATCTGGCACGGTTATGTTGCGGGTCTGCCAGTCGGCACGCTCTATGGCTATCGTGCACACGGAGCCTATGCCCCCGAGCACGGTCATCGGTTCAATGCCAACAAACTGTTGTTGGATCCCTACACCCGAGAATGGCGCGGGCGTTGGATCAATGATCCGATTCTGCTGGGATATGACGCAAATTCAAGTGCACAGGATTTGTCCTTTGACAGCCGAGATTCTGGCCGCTTTGTTCCCAAGTCCGTTGTCTCTGATCCACAAATGTTTGAAGCGATCACGGATCGTTTGGGTCACTCTTGGGAAGATACGTTGATCTATGAGGCGCATGTTAAAGGGCTCACTCAAATGCACCCTGGCATTGCCGAAAATGTGCGTGGCACCTATGAAGGCCTGGCTTCGAATGCGGTCATCGACCACCTGCAGAAAATCGGTGTCACGGCCATTGAGCTGTTGCCTATACATGGCTTTATGAACGATGGTTTTTTGCTGGAGAAAAAACTGTCAAACTATTGGGGTTACAACACAATCAGCTTTTTTGCGCCTGAGCCGCGTTATTTTGGACTTGAAGGTATTGCTGGTTTTCGCGAGATGGTGCGTCGCTTTCATGAGGCGGACATTGAGGTTGTTCTTGACGTGGTCTACAACCATACTGCGGAAGGCGACCATCGCGGCCCCACCCTGTGTTTTCGCGGGTTGGACAACGCTTCTTATTACCGTTTGCTCAGCGGCCAGCCGCGCTACTACGTCAATGACACGGGCACGGGCAATACCGTGAATGTCGCAAACCCCTATGTGCTGCGAATGGTAATGGATTCGCTTCGGTTTTGGGTTGAATGCATGGGCATCGACGGGTTTCGATTTGATCTCGCGACCACACTTGCCAGAGAAGATCATGGTTTTGACATGCACGGCGGTTTCCTGGACGCGCTGCGGCAAGATCCGGTGCTGGCAGGAGTGAAGATGATAGCGGAACCCTGGGACATTGGTCCGGGTGGTTACAGATTGGGTCAATTCCCTCCGAAATTTGGAGAATGGAACGATGCTTACCGGGACACGGTACGTCGCTTCTGGAAAGGCGATGCCCATAGCGCTCAGGAATTGGGCGCACGTTTACTGGGGTCTGCAGGTGAATTTGATCGGGGCGGGCGGCGTGCATGGTCGTCTGTCAATTTTCTGGCGGCGCATGACGGGTTCACACTGGCTGACATCACCCAATATGCGCATCGGCACAACGAGGCCAACGGTGAAAACAACCAAGATGGTCACAACACAAACCATTCCGACAATTGCGGTGTCGAGGGCCCATCATCGGACCCGGCTATTAGATCCATGCGCAAACGTCGGCAGCGCAACATGCTGGCGACATTGTTTCTGTCACAAGGCACTCCGATGTTGTTGGCGGGCGATGAGATCGGCAACACGCAAAATGGAAACAACAATGCCTATTGCCAGGACAACGAGATTTCTTGGTTAGAGTGGGCAAGTGCAGATCCTGAAATGACGGAATTTGTGGCGACCCTGTCTGGCTTGCGCAAATCTCATCGCGTTCTGCGACAATCGCGGTTTCTACATGCAGCGCGAAGGGCGGCCGATGGCTTACCAGATGTGGAATGGGTTGACTTCAAAGGTCATCCACTGAATTGGCGTGATCCTGGTTTGTCCAGCCTTTGCATGATGGTGCGCGCGTCTGCTGAGGCGCCTTTGAGCGCAGAAGACGATGATGCGATCTTCGCCATTTTCAACCGTGCTCAAACTTCCGCCGATGTTCGCATACCGACCGCGCCGCCAAACTACTACTGGTCGGTTTGCATGGACACGTCCAATGACGCCCTCGAACGGACACCAATACGCACGGCTACGATTTCCGTCGAAGGCCCTTCGGTGGTGGCATTGGCCTTGCTGCCTGAGCAAAGCCGATGAACTCGGATAAGGTTCTTGCAGAGATCGCTGGGATATGTGGTGTTATTCCTGAATTTACGGACTTGGGTGGTGCCACACGACAAACCGACCCGGAAACCCAACGCGCGCTGATCCGGGCAACCGGGTTGAGCATCGAAACCGACGGTGAATTGCGGGAAACATTGGCCGAGTTGCAGGCACAGGAAGCCGAACGCATTTTGCTCCGAGACGTTGTGATTCTAGCTGACCAGCCCCAAACCGTCGCCTGTGATCGATCAGTAGTTTGGCAGGTGGTTCTTGAAGAAAAAGGGATCGTTTTCGCAGAGGGGCGAAGCGAAGGGGACATTCGTTTGCCCGCTCTGCCACTCGGGGTTCATGATCTGCTCATTCAATCCGGGATCGATACGCAACACGCTACACTGATTGCCGCACCGCTGCAGACGCCATCTTTACGAGATGTTGCGGGAACGGACCGCACATGGGGTGTTGTGGCTGCGCTTTATGGTTTGACTTCCCAGCACAATCTCGGGGTGGGAAATTTTGAAGACCTGTCAAATCTTGGCGAGGTTCTAGGTGCGACGGGCGCGGGATTTGTCGGAATAAATCCTGTTCACGTCTTAGGATGGGCGGCGGAAGAAACTTTCAGCCCGTATTCACCTTCGCACCGCGGATTTCTAAACAGTAATCATATCAGTTTGGACCACATTCCGCATTGTGCAGTACATAATCGGGAGCAAACAACAAACACCAGCTTTATTGACTATTTTGCTTTCGGTCAGCGGCAGCGAGCTATGTTGCGTGCGGCTTTTGAGGAATTCCAAACACAGGCGTCACCGGAAACGCGCACCGCTTTGGCGGAGTTTACTCGGGCTGGCGGACAGGCTCTGGCCGATTTCGCGCTGTTCGAGACATTGAGTGAAACCATGGGCGCCGATTGGCGCAAATGGGAGCATGGCTTTCAGACACCGAATTCAGCGCGCACGAACGCGTCAGATGCAGACTCGTCGTTTCATGTTTGGTTGCAATGGTTGGCTGCATGCCAACTCGAAGACGCTCATAAACGCTGTAAAAACAGCGGTATGGGCTTGGGTCTTTACTTGGATCTCGCCGTGGGTGCGCGTCTCGATGGCGCGGAAGCATGGGGTGCAGCGGATTGTTTGGCGCGAGGTGTATCGCTCGGCGCTCCGCCGGATCACCTCAGTCCGGCGGGTCAGAATTGGCAATTGGCGGCCTACGCACCGGGGAAACTGGCAGCACAAAAGTACCAGCCGCTGCGTCAGATTTTGCGGCAAGCTATGCGCAGTTGCGGGGTTTTGCGGATAGACCATGCCTTGGGGCTAAACCGCAGCTATTGGATTCCAGAAAACGGCGCGGCAGGCGGGTATATACGCCAGCCTTTCCAGTCTCTTTTGGCGCTTATTTCACTTGAAGCGCATCTTGCGGGCACTGTGATTGTTGGAGAAGACCTTGGGTTGGTTCCTGATGGTTTCCGGGAAAAAATGGCATCCAGAGGTTTCTACGGATACACCGTCGTGCAGTACGAAAAAACCGAAAACGACCAGTTTCGCAAAACTGAAGATTTGCGACCGCAGACCTTGGCGTGTTTCGGGACACATGACACTCCGACAATCACCGGATTCTGGGAGGCGGATGACATTGATTGGTGGCACCGGTTGGGGTGGATCGACACCGCGGCGCAGGCTGATGAAAAGACACGGCGACAGAGTGCAATCGCCAATTTAATGGGCGTCTCGGTGCCCGAACTGAACGCACTCAGCTCGCAAGATTTAGCCGCCAGAGTCCATGGTAATCTCGCAGAAGGTCCAACGGCATTAGTGGCAGTGCAATTGGATGATGTGATTGGCGTGCGCGACGCGCAAAACTTGCCAGGTACCATTGACGAACACCCAAACTGGCGTCGCAAAACACCGATTTCGATCCCTGACTTGGCGCATCATCGCGGATTGCGACATACGGCCAAAGCGATGGCATCGTCAGGGCGCAGCATTCCGGCAAAGACCATTTGAAAGGACATCTCATGATCATTCAATCCATTTCAAAAGGCCCATTTGAAGGCCAGAAACCCGGGACGTCGGGGTTGCGAAAAAAGACCCGAGTTTTCATGGAACCTGGATATTTGGAATGCTTTGTACAATCGACGCTAAATGCTATCGGAGGTGCGTCAGGGAAAACCTTCGTCATTGGTGGTGACGGGCGATACTTCAATCGTGAGGCCATTCAGATCATGCTGAAAATGGCCGCGGCCAATGGCGCGTCAAGTGTCATTGTGGGACAGGCTGGGTTACTGTCCACACCTGCTGTATCGAACTTGATCCGCCAGAGGAACACAGATGGCGGCTTTGTGCTGTCGGCAAGCCACAATCCCGGTGGGATCGATGCAGATTTCGGGATCAAATACAACGTATGCAACGGAGGCCCTGCACCGGAAGGTATCACTCAGGCAATGTTTGACGAGACACGGGCCATTACCGAATATCGAATTGCCGAGACAACGGACGTTGATCTTTCTGCTATTGGATCATCGCGCATTGGTGATATGCAAATCGAAATTGTGGATCCAGTTGTCGAGTATCAGGCGCTGATGGAGACCCTTTTCAACTTTGCCAAGATCCGCGCACTGTTTGCATCAGGATTTTCGATGCGTTTTGATGCCATGCATGCTGTTACGGGGCCTTATGCGCGCGCTATTCTCGAGGGGGCATTGGGGGCACCCAAGGGCACTGTCATAAACGCCGTCCCAAGTGAGGATTTCGGCGGGGGTCATCCTGATCCAAACCCGGTTTGGGCCAATGTCCTAATGGATGAAATGATGTCTGATGCGTCACCCGATTTTGGTGCGGCTTCCGATGGCGATGGCGACCGGAACATGATTGTGGGGCGGGGCGCTTACGTGACACCGTCCGACAGTCTCGCCGTTTTGGCCGCTAATGCGCATCTTGCGCCGGGCTACAAGGACGGGTTGGTAGGTGTCGCGCGATCCATGCCGACCAGCGCAGCCAGCGATAGAGTCGCGGAGCGTCTTGGGTTGGCGTGTTTTGAGACGCCTACGGGGTGGAAGTTCTTTGGTAATCTGCTTGATGCTGGAAAAGTGACGCTTTGTGGCGAGGAGAGCGCCGGGACCGGCTCAGACCACGTTCGCGAAAAAGATGGTCTCTGGGCGGTGCTTTTGTGGTTGAACATTTTGGCGGAAAGACAGCAATCCGTCGCTGAGGTTATGGCGGATCACTGGGCCACTTACGGGCGCAATTACTACTCCCGTCACGATTACGAAGCGGTGCCAGTCGAAAAGGCCAATGCCCTTGTGAAAACGCTACGCAGCAAGCTGAAAGACTTGGTGGGCACCTCGGTGGCTGGGCTTGAAGTCACTTCCGCGGATGAGTTTACTTACCACGATCCAGTGGACGGGTCAGTCAGTCACAATCAGGGTCTGCGCATTGGTTTTGAAGGCAGCGCAAGGGCGGTGTTGCGCTTGTCCGGTACAGGTACCGAAGGGGCAACGCTGCGCGTGTATCTGGAACATTACGCGCCAACGGATGCTGATCACGGGCTTGATGTCGATTTTGCGCTTGAAAAGGTGCGCAGTGCCGTCATCGAGATCACGAACATGCAGGCTTTGATCGGGCGCATTGAACCAGACGTAAAAACTTGAAAACCGCTTGTGTCGTGCGGGCTTGACGCAGGGCGCGAAATGCGTTCCTGCAATGAATTTTTCTCAAAGACCCTGGAATTGGGCCAAATTGTTGCATTGCGAGCAGATTGGGGTTCGTGCCGGGATTGTTCGGGGAAATTATTGCATACTGCTCCGCAACTAATTGGTAGGTGTCGTTTCCAGGCTCGGGTTGCGAAATCGATCGGTGCCTTGTTGACCCATTTCCATATTTGTTTTCTTGGTATGAACAGTGCGACGCTCGGGACAACCCCGCAACCCGAGATTGAAAGAATGCACCAGGACGTAGCGGAGGTCTTGCCCTGCTTTTAGGGCACTGACATTGATGTTCAAAGATAGTTTGTCGAGATGCTAAGTAATCCTGGGGGGAGATGGTTTGGAGGTTATGGCTCATCCGAAACAGACGAAATGGGCGCGCGGTCTGGCGTTCTCTTCGTACTGGAAACAAGTGAAGTGGTTCGGACACCAGTGATGCGCATATTTGGATTCTTTTTTGTGACCTGCATTGGTGTCTCAGCCTGGGCTGACGTGCCGCCACCGATTACCGATGCCGACTATATGCAACTGAGCATGTCAGAGGTCCAGTTGGGCCAGATGTTGTTCTACGACCCGATCTTGTCTGGAAACCGCAATATTTCCTGCGCCACCTGCCATCACCCAAAATTTGCGACTGCAGATGGTGTGGCACTGTCTCTTGGCGAAGGCGGGATCGGCTTGGGCCCAGAAAGGCGTGCCAGCGTTGACAATACCCCAGAACAGCGCATTCCGCGAAACGCACCCGCACTATTCAATCTTGGCGCCCATGAGTTTACACGCATGTTCAACGATGGCCGCATCGAAGTGGATCCCAAAAAACCGGGCGGATTGCGTACGCCAATGGGCGCGGAAATGACCCAGGGGTTTGCCAATTTGCTGTCCGCACAGACGATGTTCCCAGTGCTCAGCGCCGATGAGATGGCCGGTCACTACAGCGAGAACGATGTGTCGCAGGCAGTGCGCCAAGGGCGCATCACAGGGCCGGATGGAGCGTGGGCTAGGTTGAGCGCTAGGGTGTCAGAGACACCGGGTTATGCACGGCTGATCGCGGCAGCCTTCCCCGATGCGCAGGCGCTGACCTTCACCGATATCTCTGATGCGATTGCGGCTTTTGTCGCCTTTGAGTGGCGTTCTGACACAAGTCCCTTTGACGCCTATTTGCGAGGGGCAACCGAATTGCCCGGTCTTGCTGTGCAGGGGATGAACCTGTTTTATGGTGAAGCCGGATGCAGCAGTTGCCATGCGGGCAAGTTTCAGACGGATCACGCATTTCACAGCATGGGCGTTCCGCAGTTCGGGCCGGGCAAAGCCGCGCGCTTCGAAACCCACGTACGCGATTTGGGGCGGATGCGGGTCACTGGACGGGAGGAAGACGCCTATGCTTTCAGAACGCCGTCGTTGCGGAATGTGGCTCATACCAGTCCTTATGGGCACACGGGTAGCCACGACGATCTGGCACGCTTTATTCTGGATCACGCGGCGCCGTCAAAGGCTTTGGATCGGTTCGATCCTGCAACCGTAACTCTGCCGGATCTGCCCGATGCCGATGATTGGCGGCATTTGAACGATCCTGCCGAGCAAGCCGCTTTGCAAGCCTCTATCAGAGTGAAACCTGTGTCGTTGAGGGGCGAAGATATTGCGGCCTTGGTGGAATTTCTGGGTCAACTCAGTGACCCGATTGCGCTCAAAGGCAGGTTGGGTGTACCGGAAGCGGTGCCGAGCGGGCTTGCCATAGATCGTTAGGGCGTCAGATCCAATCGCTGATCCGCCGAGATGTTCTTGTAGTGCGCAACCTGTCCGTCGGGCCAAGTCACTTTCAAGTCGGCGACGAGGGCTTCGCCGAGACCAAAGTGCAAGGGTCCGGCCTGACCACCTGCATGACCGCCGCCTACGGTGATTTCCTGTGTTTGAGTGACGCCACCGGCTGTTAGTTCGATCAGAGCACCCACAGCATGTGAATTGTCGCCTGTCATGGACAGGTCCACGACCAGCCAGTGCCCTGTAGCGGAGGTAGCATTACGGTAGAGTTCCATCGGCGCGCGACGGTTCATCACCACCAAATCCAACAGACCGTCGGCATCCAGATCCACCAGCGAAGCGCCACGGGAACGATCCATGGTTGCAACGCCAGCTTCAACTGAGAGCTCGGCAAAGGTGCCATCCGGTTGCTGAATCAGAAGGGAATTAGGGTCTTCCATCGCAAGCCCGGGCATTTGATCCACGTTTCCTTTCGCGATGAACAGATCGGGCCGCGCGTCATTGTTTAAATCGCCAAATTCGGCATGCCAGCCGGTAGATGGCCGCCCCTCATCTCCGAGGTGTGGGCGCTGCGCATACGTGCCCAAGCTAAAGGGCGCGCGGGTGTAGAGCCCGTCGGAGCCTGCGATCTGCATAAGCTGGTCGCCCATGGAGGTCAGCATGACCTCGGCGCGCCCATCGCCCGTGATGTCACGACTAGCAATCCCCATGCCCCAAAGCCTGACCCGTTCCCAACCATCGTCGGGTGTCAGAAATCGCCCTAGTTTCAGGTCATACATCTGCTCGGACCCGTCACGCACATAGTAGTGACGGTCGTTTGAGACACGCAGGCGTGTTTGACCGCTGGCATCCCGGGCAAAGAGCATCGATAGGGCGCAGAACCCCGGAGCGAGGGGCGTCCCGTCAAATTTCTCTTCCTTCCAGTAGTAGAGCGCGTTGTCATCACAAGCCTCGAAAGGGCCCTCAGGGTCGGCCCGGTCAACGTAATTGCCAACAGCCATGACCAGTTGCCCAGCTTGCCATGTGGCAGAAAAGGAAGTGGACCATTTATCCTGCGGCTCATAACCCCAGGTGTCATTCGCAGGTGCGAAGCCACAGTTCCCGTCGCCTTGCAACAATTGATTTTCGCCCACCCGCAGCACCATGAGATCAAGGTGTCCATCTGCATCCACGTCCAAAGGATACGCTCCGGTTGTGTCAGTCAAGACAGGCAGGGGACCGCTGGCAAACTGCATATTGCCGCGATTAATGAAAAGAGCTGCCGGCGTGTCACCGCCAGCCGCTACGAGGTCGGGTAAAGTGTCGCCGTTGCAATCAAATACTGCCACGCCACCGCCCACAAAATGCTCCCATCCACCCGTATATTGGTGTTCCGGCAGATTGGCCGACAAGTTTTCGAACACAACATCAGCGCTGGCGGTTCGCGCCATCAGACACAAAGCAAGCACTCTCATCCTTGTTGCTCGGCCATTGCATCCGCGATGTCGGAAAGCGCCAGTGCCGCCGCGCCATGCGCCCACATCAGATCGCCCCAGGCGTGGGTCTCAACCTGTTGTGGCGTGGCGTCTCGGTTCAGCGAAAGGCTGTGCATTTCACGCAGAACATCGTCGGCATAAAGATAGTCATATTGCATGCGTTCCCCGGCCAGAATGATTAGCGGAGGATCGAAAAGATTGACAACGTTGGCCAATCCAAGCGCAAGAAACCGCCCGGCTCTTCGAAAAATAACGCGCGCGGCCTCATTGCCTGCTTTTGCCTGTTCATAAAGCTGTTGCAACATCACGTCAGGGGCCGAATTGGCATAGTCTGTAGGATCCAGCGCCGTAGAAGCTTCGCGTACCAGTGCATAATCCGCGATGTATGCTTCCAGACATCCGCGCTGTCCACATTGGCAAAGCGCGCCATCCATTTGTACCTTGGTATGACCCAGTTCCATCCCGAGGGATCCTGCACCGCGGTAGAGCCGGTGGTTGATCACCAAACCCATCCCCACGCCCTGTTCAATTGTGACCACCGCAAAATCCGCCATAGCACGTCCTTTTCCAAACCAAAGCTCGGCAAGGGTGACAAGATTGGCGTCGTTGTCGACGGCCACTGGAACGCCAAACGCATCTTCCGCCAAAGTGCGTAGAGGGAGGTCTCGTTCGATCAGCAACGGCGACCAAACCATCTGGCCAGTCGCGTGATCAATCATGCCCGGCATTCCCAATCCAATGCAGGCGATGTCCGCACGCGCGAGATCTGCTTCCTTCAGAAGCGCGTCCAGAACTTCTCCGGTTTCGTCGAGTATCTGTGCCAACGACCGCCGACGGTGCGCACATGGGAGGCTGGCCTGAGCCAAAGGGCGACCCGCCGCGTCGACGAGAAGGGCTGTGTGCTGTGAGCGGGCAAGCTTGATCCCGACGACATACCCAGCATCAGGTTGAACGGAGAGAGCGACGGGAGGACGACCCCTTGCAGAGGCGCGTGTGGTATCCTGGCTTTCACGGAGCAACCCCAGATCCAGCAACTCACCCACGAGCGCCGTAATTGATGCAGGACTGACTCGCAGCTGCTTGGCCAGATCAATGCGCGAAATCTGTCCAGCGGAACGCACGGACTCGAAAACGCGGTGCCGCAGACTTGCGCCGGATGCGTCGGGTTCAGGGCGAATCGGTCCGCACCCAAGGGATGAATCGGAGTGATCAGGTTGAGGAATCTCGATATTCATTTATTTACTCGCCGAAAATAACAGGAGAAATAAATCAGAAAAATCTGATATTTCTTTGATAATTTCGGAGTTCGCCCGATTTTTTAGCTTACTGCGCATAAATTTATTTTGACAGCTGAATTAAAACAGTCAATCCTTTTAAGCATGCCAATACAAAAAACGGCATCAACAGTTAATCGAACTGTCCCATTGGGAGGATATAATGAAGAAGATCACTATTCTGGGTGTTGCCGTATCGGCCGCCCTTTGCACCACAGCCTATGCGCAAGACCTGAAAATCGGCGTTAGCTGGTCCAATTTCCAGGAAGAGCGCTGGAAAACAGATGAAGCGGCGATCAAGGCGGCTTTGAACGCTGCAGGCGCCACATATATGTCCGCCGACGCGCAAGCGTCAGCCGCAAAACAGCTCACAGACGTTGAAGCGCTGATTGCGCAGGGCGCTGATGCGCTGATCATCCTGTCCGTGGACAAAGACGCGGTTGGTCCTGCTGTGGATAAAGCAGATGCAGAGGGCATTCCGGTGGTCGGTTATGACCGTCTGATCGAAGATGAACGCGCTTTTTACCTGACATTCGACAACAAAGGCGTAGGGCGGATCATCGCGGAGACCGTTGTTGCGGCTCAGCCCAGCGGTAACTTTGCCATCATCAAAGGTGACAAAGGTGACCCGAACGCCGGTTTCCTGTTGGAAGGCATGATGGAAGTCATCGGCGACAAAGTTGAGTCAGGCGAAATTAATATTGTTGGTGAAGCCTTCACCGATGGTTGGAAACCGGACAATGCTCAGAAAAACATGGAGCAGATTCTGACCGCAAATGACAACAAAATTGACGCGGTCTTGTCCCAGAACGATGGTATGGCAGGCGGCGCAATTGCAGCCCTTGCAGCGCAAGGACTGAGCATTCCCGTTGGCGGTCAAGACGGCGATCATGCGGCTCTGAATCGCGTAGCACGTGGCGAACAGACTGTATCGGTTTGGAAAAACTCCCGTGCTTTGGGGGCAGCGGCAGCTAACATCGCAATGGATCTGGCGAACGGCACAGCTTTGGCAGACGTCAAGGATGCGGTTAAGTGGTCTGGTGGCGAAAATGGCGTTGAAATGAATGCAATTTTCCTCACACCAACACCAATCACGGCCGGTAACCTAAGCCAAGCAATTGATGCTGGCCATATTTCGCAAGAAAAAGCCTGTGCCGGTGCACAAGCTGGCGTCGCTGGTTGCTGATTTGAGCTGAATTTGCCGGGCGCAGGTAACCGCGCCCGGTGCTCTCATTTTCTAAAATGCCCATCTGCTTTTCCCTGCGCTCGACTGCGCAGAACGGAGACGCATATTCTGCTTGAGGCGCTGACACATGACAGATCAAACATCGCAAAACTCTGGCGCGGAGCCCGAAAAAGAAGGCGTCATCGCCCGCTTTTTCCGGGATACCGAACTGGACACTCGCCTTTTGGGCATGCTGGGCGCTCTGGCATTAATTTGGGTGGGCTTTCACCTTTACGGCCAGATGTTCCGTGGCGGCGGCTTCTTTCTGACGCCTCGCAATCTGTGGAACTTATCTGTTCAGACAGCCTCAATTGGGATCATGGCAACCGGCATGGTGCTTGTGATCATCACGCGACATATCGATTTGTCGGTTGGATCGGTTTTAGGGTTTTGCGCGATCGTCATGGGCGTCGTCCAGGTTAATATTCTGCCGCAGTACCTAGGGCTTGGCCATCCGCTGATCTGGATCATCGCAATTCTTGTAGGCATCTCCTGCGGCACATTCATTGGCGCTTTTCATGGCGCGTTGATCGCTTATGGCAAGATCCCTGCCTTCATCGTAACGCTGGGTGGTCTGCTGGTTTGGCGCGGTGCTGCTTTTCTTGTTGCGCGCGGCGAAACGATTTCACCTGTGGATCCTACCTTCGCTCTTCTCGGCGGCGGACCTTACGGCGCTATTGGCTCCGCGGGCAGTTGGTTAGTCGGCATACTGGGATGCGCCGCCGTTCTTGGGCTGATCGTGATGGGACGCCGCAAGCGTCGCGTCTTTCATATCCAACAGCGTCCGATCTGGGCCGAGAGTTTTATCGCTGTTGTCGGCTGTGGTGCCGTGATTGGATCCGTTCTGCTGGTCAATGCCTACCCCTGGCCACGCGGCATTGTGCGGCGTTATGCCGAGGCCAATAATGTCGAAATCCCTCCTGAAGGTCTCTTCATATCGCACGGATTTGCCATTCCGGTTCTCATACTTGTGGCGGTTGCGATTTTCATGACGATCCTGATGTCGCGCTCGCGCTTCGGACGCTATGTCTACGCCATCGGTGGTAACCCCGAGGCGGCGGAGCTGGCAGGTATCAACACGCGCTGGATGACGGTGAAAATTTTTGCCTTGATGGGTGCATTGGCAGGGCTTTCCGCCGTTGTGGCCTCCGCTCGACTTGGCTCCGCGACAAATGCCTTGGGGACATTGGATGAGCTTTACGTAATTGCTGCCGCTGTCATCGGCGGAACATCTCTCGCAGGTGGGGTGGGGACAATCTATGGCGCCATTCTTGGCGCGCTTGTCATGCAATCGCTTCAAACCGGCATGGTACTCATCGGCTTCGACGCCGCAATGCAACAGATTGTGGTGGGCTCGGTCCTTGTTCTGGCGGTCTTCCTTGACATTCTTTACCGTGCCAAATCCAAGTAAGGGGAACGATCATGACAACCCAACGTACAGACACCCCGCTTGTTCAACTCAAGGACATCTCAATTTCCTTTGGTGGTATTCGCGCCGTCGACCATGTCAGCCTTGACCTATATCCAGGTGAGGTCGTGGGCCTGCTGGGCCACAATGGCGCCGGTAAATCCACGTTGATCAAAATCCTCGCAGGCGCATACCAAAAAGACGGTGGAGAGATCTGGATCAATGGTGAGAAAGCCGAGATCGCCAGCCCGCGAGACGCGCGGGACTACAATATCGAAACGATTTACCAGACACTGGCTTTGGCCGACAATCTGGACGCAGCTTCCAATCTGTTTCTTGGTCGCGAATTGGTGACCGGTATGGGTTTCGTGGATGACGCAAAGATGGAGAATGAGACCGCCAAAATCATGGCGCGCCTCAATCCCAATTTCAAAAAACTCAAGGAGCCGGTGAGCGCCTTGTCGGGGGGGCAACGTCAATCCGTGGCGATTGCCCGCGCGGTCTATTTCAATGCCAAAATCCTGATCATGGATGAACCAACGGCCGCCCTTGGCGTGCACGAAACGCAAATGGTCGCCGAGTTGATTCAGGAGTTGAAGAAACAGGGTCTCGGCATTTTCCTTATCTCGCATGACACGCGCGAAATGCTGGATCTTTGTGATCGTGTATCGGTTATGAAAAACGGCAAAATGATCGGCACAGAACGTGTCGAGGACGTAACCGAGGATGACATTCTGAGCATGATTATCATGGGTAAGAAACCGGATCAGGCGGCCTAGACCATGTATCTTGGGTTAGATCTTGGCACTTCCGGGCTTAAGGCGGTGCTGATCGACGACAATCAAACTTTATGCGCAGAGGCAACAGCGCCTCTGAGCGTGACACGGCCTCAATCCGGTTGGTCAGAGCAGAATCCGGCGGATTGGCTTGCTGCTGCGGAGGCGGTGATGTCTGAGTTGGCCGGGCAGCATGACTTGAAGGGCTTGCGTGCTATTGGCCTGAGCGGCCAGATGCATGGGGCGACGCTACTGGATGCAGCAGGAGATGTTCTGCGCCCTTGTATGCTTTGGAATGACACCCGCAGTCACCGGCAGGCGGCCAGCTTGGATGACGATCCGAAATGGCGCGACATATCAGGTAACATCGTGTTTCCAGGCTTTACCGCGCCCAAAGTAGCCTGGGTGCGTGAAAACGAACCCGAAGTCTGGCAAAAAATGCGCAAGGTCTTGTTACCCAAAGACTACCTGCGCCTATGGCTGATCGGCGAAGCTGTCTCGGAGATGTCCGATGCGGCTGGCACCAGTTGGCTTGATACCGGCAGACGCGATTGGTCTGACGCGCTTTTGGAGGCGTCTGCCCTAACCCGGGAACATATGCCCAGGCTCGTGGAAGGCTCACAGGTATCTGGTGTATTGCGTGACACCCTGGCCGCGCGGTGGGGGTTGCCGAAGGGGGTGATCGTGGCGGGCGGTGCGGGAGACAATGCCGCCGCTGCCGTGGGTATGGGCGTGGTCAAACCGGGGCAGGCGTTTATATCACTAGGCACCTCCGGCGTACTGTTTGCAGCCTCGCCCGCCTATCAACCTGACGCGCCAAGTGCCGTGCACACCTTCTGTCATGCGTTGCCAAACACCTGGCATCAGATGGGCGTCATTCTGGCATGCACAGATGCGCTCAACTGGTTTGCAAACCTGGTGGGCTCTGATGCAAAATCGCTCACACAAAATCTTGGTGCACTGGCAGCCCCATCCGAAACGCTGTTTCTGCCATATTTGGGTGGCGAACGCACGCCGCACAATGACGCCGCAGCGCGCGGTGCGTTCTTGGGCCTGGGTCATGCAACCGATCAGACAGCAGGTACGCGCGCGGTTCTCGAAGGGGTCAGTTTCGCTTTTAAGGACTGTTACGATGCGCTGCGCGGCACAGGGACACAGATCAATAGCCTGGTTGCGGTCGGTGGCGGTAGCCTGTCGGACTACTGGTTGAACATTCTGGCTACCCTTTTGGACATGCCAATTGATGTGCCTAAAGCTGGCGATTTTGGCGGCGCATTCGGGGCCGCGCGCCTGGCCCAAATGGCCGCAAACGATGCAGGGCCAGAATTGGCCGTAGCCCCTGATACAGATCACACGATATTCCCAAATCCAGTACTGAGTGAGGCGTTCCGCGCCGGTCACGCGCAGTACCGTGCTGCCTATCGCGCCCTCAAGGAGACTCTATGACCGACTTTTTCGCGGGTATTTCACCCGTTACCTATAACCCGAACGCGCCTGCGGATCAGTTGGCCTATCGTCACTACAACGCGGATGAAATTGTCGCCGGTAAACGGATGGAAGACCATTTGCGGTTTGCTGTTGCCTGGTGGCACAGTTTTGCATGGCCGGGCATGGATCCTTTCGGCGGACAAACCTTCGAGCGTCCTTGGTTCGGCGATACTATGGATCTGGCGCGGCTCAAAGCGGATGTTGCGTTCGAGATGTTCGAAATTCTCGGACAGCCCTTCTATTGCTGGCACGACGCGGATATCCGACCTGAAGGTGATAGTTTTGCCGCCAGTAAGCGCAACTTTGAAGAGATCATCGACTATCTGGGCGGTAAAATGGAGGCTGGTGGGCCTGCGCTGCTTTGGGGCACGGCCAATCTCTTTTCGCACCGGCGCTTTATGTCAGGTGCCGCCACCAATCCCGATCCTGAAGTTTTCGCCTGGTCGGCCGCGACGGTTAAAAACTGTATCGATGCCACCCATAAGCTGGGCGGGGAAAACTACGTGCTTTGGGGGGGGCGCGAAGGCTATGAGACTCTGTTGAATACTGACCTTGCGCGCGAACGCGTACAGGCCGGTCGGTTTTTGCAGATGGTCGTCGACTATAAGCACAAAATTGGCTTCAAGGGAGCCATTCTGATCGAGCCCAAACCACAGGAACCAACAAAACATCAGTACGACTATGATGTTTGCACTGTTTACGGGTTCCTCAAGGAGTTTGGTCTTGAAGGCGAAGTGCAGATGAACATTGAGCAAGGACATGCTATCCTAGCGGGGCATAGCTTTGAACACGAGTTGGCAACAGCCTCGGCATTGGGCATTTTTGGCTCCATCGACATGAACCGAAATGATTACCAATCCGGGTGGGATACAGATCAGTTCCCAAACAATGTTCCCGAGGCTGCACTGGCCTATTATGAGGTGCTCAAGGCCGGCGGTTTCACCACGGGTGGTACTAATTTCGATGCGAAGCTGCGCAGGCAAAGTCTTGATCCGTTAGATCTGATCGCAGCGCATGTGGGCGCCATGGACATCTGCGCGCGTGGTCTCAAAGCGGCGGCGACAATGATGGAAGATGGCGGTTTGGAAGAAGCCAGGGCGGCACGTTATGCAGGCTGGGATGAGGTTGCCGCGAAAAGCTTGCTAACCTCTGATACGCTTGAAGTCATTGAGGCGCGTGTTGCGTCGGGCGGAATAGATCCACAACCCCGGTCGGGCCAACAGGAAATCTTGGAAAACTACGTAAGCCGATTTGTTTAAGGGCATGCAACGATGGCACAAATTCTGGCAGATGTTGGTGGAACAAACGTTCG
This sequence comes from Roseobacter sp., assembly GCF_045106495.1. Taxonomy (GTDB): domain Bacteria; phylum Pseudomonadota; class Alphaproteobacteria; order Rhodobacterales; family Rhodobacteraceae; genus Roseobacter. The sequence goes on along the minus strand of NZ_JBGCEQ010000010.1, from coordinate 18,023 downwards.
GTTTGCTTGCGCCAGACGCGGCACCATAGACGCATCCCTGACACGTCGGTTTCAAAACGATGGTTATGCCAGTTTTGATGCCGCTCTCATTGCTTACTTGGCGGATGTCAAGGTTGCCAAGATCGAAGCGCTGACCGTTGCGGTTGCTGGACCCGGTGATGGCGTGACGGCGCGGCTGACAAACCGGGACTGGCAATTTGACGCGCGGCGGCTGGCGTCGGACCATGGACTGCAAGGCGTCAACCTCATGAATGATCTTGCGGCTTTGGGCTACGCTCTTGATAGTCTGGACGAAGGCGGTCTACGACCTGTCGTCCAAGCCGAAACAGGGTCAGCGGCGCAGATGCAGCGTCTGGTCATAGGCATAGGCACTGGCTTTAATGTAAGCCCGGTCTTGTCTCATGCAGCAGGTGTGTCATGTCTGTTGGCTGAGGCAGGTTTGGTCAGCTTGCCCAGTCGTATGAAAGACCCTCTGGAGAAGTTCCTCGGCCGGTCTGCCGATTGGGTCAGATGCGTAGAAGATGTGCTGTCCGGGCCCGGATTGTCCCGCCTCCACAGCGAAGCAACCGGCTGTGCCGCTGTCGATGCGCGCGTCGTTCTGGAAGAAGCCTGTTCTGGTGATGTAAATGCCATTGCCAGCCGCGCGATATTTGCGCGCATGTTAGGGGAATACGTGCAGGATTTGCGACTGCTTTACATGCCGTCGGGCGGTATCTTTTTGGCCGGTTCTGTTGTTCGAGCACTGTTGGACAGCCCCGCGCGCGCGATTTTCATAGAAACCGTCAGCGCACAGCCAACTGTTAAATCAACCCTGCCGCCGGTGGCCATATCCGTGATTACTCAAGATGAAGCCGCCCTTTTGGGTTGCTTGGCCTATGCCAGGTCGCCATCTTAGTTTGGCCACCACGTGACGCCAGTAGGCGGTATGGATTTCCCGTCAAGGTCCACGGTTTCTGTGCTGTAATTGAACGCGAAAAGATGTGTTTCTGTGTGTCGCAAGCGCAAACCTTCGGGTAATTTTCGCGTGGGAAACTGCGCTCTTTTGCTTAGATTGACGATAATGCGGTCCCATAAATCTGCGTCGGGCCAAGCGCCCAAATAGTGCTGATTGCCCGTGGTTTTTAAAATGGGAGCCCCGGCTTCGCTTTCAAATAGTGTGTCCGCCTGTCCTTCGAGTGTTTCAACCCAGTGCTGGACCGCGCCACCGCCTTTGACGGGGCGAACCACCGAAGCGGGAAGGCTTTCAACAGACACGACGGTGACATCAATACCGGGAATATTCGGGCCCATAGGCATGGGGATAGACAGCTCCGCTGAAACTGCATTGGCACGCGGGCCGATCAACGAAACGGTGTTTCCCAGAGCACGCATAAGTCCGTCCGGGAAATGAGCCAATCCCGGCGCCAACACCAGTTTGTATTCCGACAGATCCGACACTGTCGAGGGCACAATGTCGATCGACAAACCGCGCTTTCGCAAGGCCCGGTAAGCATCCAGCATCAAACGAAAATAGCTGAAGCCTTTTCCTTGAGGCAAGGTGGCCCAAGCCCATTCGGAAGGGTAATCGAATATCAAGGCCACATCGGATTTCTTGGCGGCAATTTCGGGCATTTCAGCGATCTCGCGCGCCACCTGTGCGGCCTCCGCCAGACCGGGGGCTGCGCTATCATCGGGTCGGCGCAATCCGGCGTGCATTTGTTCTTGTGCAAACGGGGCCTGACGCCAGCGAAAGTAGCTCACCACTTCTGCTCCATGGGCAAAGGCTTCCCAACTCCACAGGCGTATCATCCCCGGCAGCGGCGCGGGATTGTGTGGCGCCCAATTCACCGGGCCGGGTTGCTGCTCCATCACCCACCATCGTCCTTCTTTGCCTACCGCACGGTATAGATCGTGGTGGAAGGCCTGCATGTCCGGATCTCCCTGCTGGAGATAGCGGGTTTTGTAGGTTTCGCTGCTTTCCAGCCGATCAGACAGAAAGCCAATGGGATAGCTGTCCCAACTTGCGATATCTATGGAGGCCCCGACGTCGAAGTGATCAAAATCCAGTACCCGACCCATATAGTTGTGGATCAAAGGCGCATCAGTACGGGCGCGTAGGGCTGCGACCTGTACCTCGTGGTAGCGCACCACTTGATCTGAGCTGAAACGCCGAAAGGCCATTTCGTGGCTCGGATTGGATTGCGTGACAGTCAGGTTGGGCAGGTCGATTTCGTCGAAACTTCGATACTCCATGGACCAGAACACGTTGCCCCAGGCAATGTTGAGCGCATCTATGGTTTGATACCGCTCGGCCAGCCAAAGGCGAAATGCATCCCGCGCCGCTTCCGAGTAGGAGATTATCGTGTCGTGACACCCGTATTCATTGTCGATTTGCCAAGCGAGGATACGTGGATCATGCCCGTAGCGGTCACCCAGAATCTGTGCGATGTCGCCGCTGGCTGCGCGGTAGCCCGCATGGCTAAAGCAATAGTGCCGCCGCGATCCAAATTTGCGCGGATGCCCTTGAGCGTCCAGTGACAGCATATCTGGAAACCTGTCCAGCATCCATCGAGGGGGCGTGCAGGTTGGTGTCCCTAGGATGATCTTGAGGCCCGCTTTGCTGAGTGTTTCGATCGCGCGGTCGAGCCATTCAAAGGTGAAATTGCCGGGTGTGGGTTCCATCCGGCTCCAAGCGAACTCGCCAATCCGGACCCAGGAGAGGCCGTTCTCGACCATACGGGCAGCATCGCGCGCCCACATGTCTTCAGGCCAGTGTTCGGGGTAGTAGCAAACACCTAATGCGCGTTTCACAAGATCACCTTTGGCTCGGCGCGCCCTTCACCTGCGTTGGCGATCGCAAAAGTCTGACCATGACTGGTGTTTTCTTGAATTTCTTTGGAATCGATGCCTTGCATCGCACTGGTCACAAAAAGAGTTGTCATCTCTTCGCCTCCAAAAGCTGGGCAGGTGGTATGGGCTGCGGGCACTTCAATGCTGTGCTGGAAAACGCCGTCAGCTGAGTATGAGGCGACCCGACCAGCTCCCCAAAGCGCGATCCACAGTGCGCTTTGGGCATCAACAATTGCACCGTCGGGGTTCATGTTGTCAGGACGGAAGTCGATTAAAACCGTGGTATTTCCGGCGGGCCAACCCGCCCGATCCAACGGCACCTGCATCAGTTTTGCCTCGGCGGTATCCGTGAAATAAGCAAACTGCCGGTTGGGCGCAAAGCAGATGGCGTTGGAGATTGTGATCTGGCCAAAGAGCTTTCGCAATTGCCCTTGATGGTATCGGTAAACAGCGCCGGCGCCGGGCTGTGCGTCAATCCCCATGGTTCCGATCCAGAACCCGCCCCAGGGATCAGCGCGACCATCGTTGGAGCGTGTCATTGCATTTGTTTGTTCGAGAGATGCCAACAGTGACTTGCTGCCATCCGCTAGGTCGAACTGCCACAGACCCGTTGATGAGGCGATGAGCAATGTCTCAAAATCCAACCAGCCGGCTGCAGAGACAGGTGCGTCAAACTCCCATTCCACAGCCCCCTTCTTCGTTTGGCTCAGTAGTTTTTTGCCCAAAATATCAAACCAGAACAGTTGTTTGCGCAATGGATGCCAAAGTGGCCCTTCGCCGAGCTGGCATCGCCGGGCGTCATAGACCGAAGGTGTCACGCGGTGGCCTGTTTGTAGGCCTCGACAATCCTCTGCGCGCGGGTTGCGACATCTGCGGGCGTCATGTTCGGTTTGTAAATGGCGGAACCCAAACCAAACCCGTCCGCACTTGCCGCGATCCAATCGTCGAAGTTTTCAGGTCCCGCGCCGCCGACCGCAAACACAAGCGTGCCTTTGGGCAAGATAGGGCGCATCGCCGCCAATCCGGCTGTGCCCGCCATGGCACCTGGAAAAAGTTTCAGCCCATCTGCGCCAGCCTTTAAAGCGGCAAACGCTTCCGTCGGCGTGAAGATCCCGGGCCAGCTTTGCATGCCATGAAGTTTGGTTGCCTTGATGACTTCCACATCGCAATTGGGCGACACAATCAGTTGGCCCCCCGCTTTCGCGACCGCATCAACTTCGGCGACGCTCAAAACCGTGCCTGCGCCAATGAGTGCGCGATCGCCAAACGCCTGCACCAGGTTGGCAATGCTCGTCAAAGGGTCTGGGGAATTCATCGGAACTTCGATCCGAGTGATGCCCGCGTCCAGAAGGGTCTGGGCCACTGCGGTGGCTTCAGGAGGCGTGATGCCGCGCAAAATGGCGATCAGGGGCAATGTCATGTGAGAGCCTTTGTGTTTCTGTAAGCAGCGGTCAAACCCGCGAGGGTTGCGCGTTCCGTATCCACCAGCATGGCCTCGACACCTTGCGGGCGCAGAGCGGATTGATAGGCGCGGGCCTGTTTTCCGGTGCCCAATATCGCAATTTTCTGGCCCAGCCAGTAGGCGCGGGCGGCGGCAAGCTCAGACCCGATCAAAAGGCCGGAGAGCGTCGCACGGGTGATGGGTGCCGTGGTTTGATGCAACAGGTTATTTGCCCGCAGACCAAACAATCGCGCGGCCAGCCGTTCCGGGTGGGACATCGCATCGTTGATCGCAGTCTCAAAAGCAGCGCTGTCCCAACCGTCCTCCGCAACACTATGACGTAAAACGGATTTTTCGCTGATCAGGGCAAAGAGTTCGCCAGACATGAAAGTTTGGAAACTGATCACTTCGCCGGCACTTAGCAAAACCCATTTGGTATGGGTGCCTGGCAGGCACAAGACGCCGTCCCAACCGGGATTAAGTTGCAAGAACCCTGCGATCTGGGTTTCCTCGCCGCGCATCACATCGGCCGGTGAGGATTGGGACAGACCAGAAACGACGCGTACATCTAACCCATTGGTTGTGGGCGCGGCAGTGAGGGCTTCGGCAAGCGGTGTGCAGGGCACGGAACGGTAGGGGGCTTCGACCCAGCCCTGGCGAGATCCGACCATACCGCAGGCGATAACGGGGAGGTTGCCGTCCTTCAGCCAATCGCCGACCAGCGACCGCAGCGCGGGCTCGAACTCCGCTGCGGCCAGCCGCCCCATACCGTCTTCTGACTGCGCGCGTTTGCAAACGGTTGCGCCTTGCATTGCAAAGACACGCAGATTGGTTGTACCCCAATCCACGGCGATCCAGTCCGGTGCGCTGTCCTTGCTCATGCCTTCATCCCGTTGTTACCACTCCGCCATCAACAACCATGCATTGTCCAGTCATCATTCGGCTTGTCTTTGAGGCAAGGAACAAAACCGCATCCACAACGTCTTGCGGTTCAAGGTGGGTTTTCAGACATTGGCGCTCCAGATGTGCTGCCAAAGCTTCTGGTGTCGCCCATTTGTCCAGTTGTTTGGGTGTCAAAACCCAGCCGGGCGCCAGAGCATTTACGCGGATGCCGTCAGGGCCAAGCTCGCGCGCCAAAGAGCGGGTCATGGCAGTGATGCCGCCATTAGCCGCAGTATAGGCCGGGTAGCCTGCATTGCCCATCATGTAGCTGATGGAGCTGAAATTAATGATCGCTCCCGAGCCCCTTTTGATCATCCCGGGCGCCACAGCTTGGGCGGCAAAGAAATAGGCTTTGAGATTGACAGATAACAGAAAATCCCAGTCTTCGGGCGTGAGTTCCAACCAGTTGTGGCGCCGGTCATTGGCGGCATTTGACACCAGAGCATCGATCGGGCCATGCACTTCTTCGGCGGCTGTGATGGTTTTGCGCAGACCTTCGGTATCGGTGATGTCACCTTGGAAAAACACCGGCGCGCGACCGTGCTTTTCCGCCATCTCATCGACAAAGGCGCTGGCATCCGAGCGTCCGATGAACGCCACATTTGCACCTTGGGCCAGAAACCCGTCGGTGAGGTCCGCGCCAATGCCGGAACCGCCCCCTGTTATGTAAATGGAGGCCCCTTTGAGGTCGTGGAAAATTGCGTTCTGGGTCATCAGAGTACCTCTGAGATAGGATGTGATTTCCGTGCACAAACTGTGCACAAAACGTATGACTTTTTCTGCGCGTCGCGGGCGGGACTGCAACGGCTCACAGCCGCCTTCCTTCCAGCACCCACATACTTTCAGGGAAACTCCATGGCAAGGTCAGGCCGTTGCTCATAAGTGTGGCACCGGTCAGGGTCACGGTGCCGTCTTTAAGCGCGAGTTTCCCGCGCGACAGCCCCATGGCAGACGCGCGGTTGCGCAGGCTAATTTCGTAACGTGCAGTGGGTTCCAATCGGGTCAGCCGCAACGGGCGGGGCGCGATTTGCGGCGATGTGCCGGACTTGCCGACAAAAACCACGAACTGGCTGCCGTCGCGGGCCTGCTGTTGTTCGGCAATTACCGAAGGGTCGGAGGCATCGAGCCGCAGGATGTCAGCGGCATACATCCAGTCGCGGTTAGCCTTCCACCAGGCTGTGACATCGGCGAGCACGGCGGCTTCATCACCGGTCAATTCGCGCGGGTCCATCTCAAACCCCATATGGCGTTGCGCAGCAACCCAGGCCCGAAACTCGATGTCGAGATGGCGCCCGGAAGTATGACAATGCCGCGGGCCGACGTGGCTGCCGGTCACGGCGGAGGGGATGAAGAGCGCTGCGTTGTGCTGCATCTTCAACCGTTCCAGCGCGTCGTTGCTGTCAGAGAGCCACACCCGTTGCGTGCGGCTGAGAATGCCGAAATCGATGCGTCCGCCACCTGAGGCGCAGCTTTCGATCTCCACGTCCGGAAAATCGGCGCGCAACTGGTCAATCAGCGCATATGACCCGCGTGTCTGGGCGGCATCGGGCATCGGCAAGACCCGGTTGTGGTCCCATTTGATGTAGTCGATGGGGTGCGTGGCCAAGAGGGCTGCGATCCGCTCATAGAGAAATGCGCGCACCTCCGGCAGCGCCATATTCAACGCTTTTTGCTGACGCCCCAGGATCTGGTCTTCGGCCCCCAGCGCCCAGTCGGGATGGGCGCGATGAATGTTGGAATTGGGGTTGATCATTTCCGGTTCAAACCAGATGCCAAAACTCATGCCTTGCCCATGCACATAGTCAATCAGCGGGGCCAGCCCATCCGGGTACTTGCGGGGATCGACCTCCCAGTCGCTCAGGGAAGAGGTGTCATCGTCGCGCTGGCCGAACCAGCCGTCATCCAGCACAAAGCGCTCCGCTCCCAGCTTGGCGGCGCGGGCGGCAATGTCCTGCAGAACCGGCATGTCGTGCTGGAAATAAACCGCTTCCCAGCAGTTGTAGTGCACCGGGCGCGGGCGTCCGGGTTTGGTCCAGGTGACGATCCGGTCGCGCAGATGCCGTTGGAAAGACACTGCACAGCCGTTCAACCCATCCGAGGAATAGACCGCATAGAGCGGGGCGGTGCGGAACTCGGTGGCCGGGGCGGTTTCCATGCGGGCGGCGTGGCCGAACTGGATCTGACGACGGCCATCAGGCAGCTCTTCGGCAATCATCCGGTGCCCGCCGGACCAGCCGTAGTGAAAGGCGAAGGCTTCGCCGCTGGCATTGGTGGCGCCATGGCAAGGGACCAACAGGCCCGGAAAATGCTCGTGCCCGGTGCGGCCGGTGCGGTTTTCACGGTACCGGATGCCAGGAGACCACGCGGTGCGATTGAGCTGGAATTCTCCGCACCAACGTCCAGCCAGATCGATCATTTCGTCCGAGTGTTGCGGCGCGGGCAGCACGGGTGCCGCCAGCCAATGCAAGTGTAAGGGGCGGTCGGCGTTGAGCTGCGATGTCATCGCGATCACATGGGTTTCTGGGTCCAGCTCGAACCGAGCGACATACGTCAGCCGGTTGTCTTTGTCATAACAGGTGACGGCGAGACCACAGTCGTGGGTGTCGACCGATTGCAGTTTGAATTTGGGCAAGAGTGGGGTGCCGTCCTGATCCCGCACGACCATGCCCGGTTGGCCGGGAAAACTGCGCGCGGCTTCAGGACAGAGTGACAGATCCGGGTTTTGATCCAGCATGCCACCGGTGACATCCAGTGCAGCGGTGTCTGCGACCTGCGCGAGGTCCTCGTACTCGGGCAGGGGCGGGCCCCAGTAGATTACTTGTGGGCAGCGCCCGCCTTGTGAGGCGAGCGCCAGTGTCTGGCGTGCGTCGTCCAGCCGCCAGCATTGGATCACTTTACGGCCCCGAGGGTCAGCCCTGCGATGAAGTGTTTCTGCATCAGGAAGAACATCAATACCGGGGGCAGGGCGGCGACGATGCTGCCTGCACTCATCAGGTGATACGCGGCGCGGAACTGCGCGTTGAAGCTGGTGATACCGGCGGTCACGGGTTGGCTTTCAGGGCCCTGCGTCAGCACCACCGCCCAGAAGTAATCGTTCCAGATGAAAGTGAAGATCAGCACCGACAGCGCAGCGATTGCTGGTTTCATCAGGGGGATGACCACGTACCAGAAGATCTTCCACTCGGCGATGCCTTCGACGCGGGCGGCTTCGATCAGTTCGTAGGGCAATGCGCGGATGAAGTTGCGCATGAAAAGCGTGCAAAACCCTGTCTGGAAGGCCACGTGAAAGAGGACCAATCCGGTTTTGGTATTATAGAGCCCCATGTCGAGCGTAAGGTCGCGCACAGGCACCATCAGGATCTGGAAGGGCACGAAGTTACCCGCCACGAACATAAAGAAAACCCAGATGTTGGCTTTGAATTTATAGATGCCCAGCGCGAAGCCCGCGAGGCAGGAGAGGGTCACGGCCCCGATCACGGTGGGCACCGTGATCAACACCGAATTCATCATGTAACGTGGCATATCGGAGTTGAAAAACACCTGCCCGTAATTGTTGAAGAGCTCAAACGAGGACGGCATGCCCCAGTAGTTGCCCTGAGTAAAGTCCACCGCCGGTTTGATCGAGAACACGGCCACGGCGATCAGCGGCAAGAGCCACATGACCAGCGCCAGTGGCAGCAGAGACTGGTAGGTCAACTGCCAGGAGCGCGGGGTTTTTTCAATCGGAGTAGGGAACATTTCAGGCCTCCTCTCGGGCGGGCAATGCGGCTTGTGCCTTTTTCGTCAGACCGGCGCGAACGATGTCATAGGATGTGACAAGCCGGTGGCGTAGTTCACTGTCATCGGTTTGTTCGGGTAGGTTGATCCAACTTCGGTGAAAATAGGGGGCTTTAATGCCCACACCGGCGTCGATCAACAGGGCAGCGGTTTCGATGTCAGCGGTTTTCACAGAGACACCGGGCAGTTTGGCACCAATGCAGGCATACATTTTGCCACCGACTTTCCAGGCGTCATGCCCACCCCCCCAAGGGTCGGATTTTTCCGACCCCGGCAACGTTGCGCATACCGCTTCAACCCGTTTGCGAAGGCTCATCGTCTGCGCTCCTCGGACCACATGGACCACAGGAAGTAGGTGATGAAGACCAGCATGATCAGGAAAAGCACCACGGCGATGGCCGCGCCATACCCCATGCGGAACCCATATTCCGACAGCGCCTTTTCGAACATGTAGAATGACAGCACGCGGGTTTGCCCAAATGGGCCACCGTTGGTCATAATCGAGATCAGGTCAAAGGACCGCAAAGCGCCGATGATGGTCACCACGAAGGCGATGAAAGTGGCGGGTTTGAGTTGCGGGATGATGATGTACCAGAGCATCTTCCAGCCTTTGGCGTTATCGAGACGCCCGGCTTCGATCTGTTCGGGGTCCACCGCGTTGAGGCCGGTGAGGTAGAGGATCATGCAATAGGCAGTCTGTGGCCAGAGACCGGCAGCGATGATGCCGTAGGTCGCCAATGTCGGATCTCCCAGCACGTTGATCGCGTCGACACCGAAAAAGCCCAGGATGTTGTTCAAGAGCCCCTCGTTGGGCAGATAGAACCAGGAAAACACCAGACCAACCACCACCTGGCTGAGCACGAAAGGGAAGAAGAACAGGGATTTGTAAATACGAATGCCGGTTACGGTCTGGTTGAGGAAAAGGGCAATGAAGAGCCCACCGGGGATCGCCAGCAGGTAAAAAAGCAGCCATTTCAGATTGTTCCACAGCGATACTTCAAAAGCGCTGTCGTCCATCAGTTCTACGTAATTGGACATACCGACGTAAGTGGCTTCGCCCAGACCGTCCCAAGCGTAGAACGAGACCACGAAGCTCTGATAGATTGGCCAGAGCACGTAAAAGAGAAAGAAGAGGATCGCTGGCGCAAGAAAAAGCCAGGGCGTGACGGCGATTTCGTTGCGTTTGTACCAACTGCGCGCGGGGCGCTCGGTTGTGGTGTCGGGGTCCATAGCTGTCATCGAAGCTTCTCCTCGGTCGGTGCAGGGGCCTGAGTGCGGCGGCGCATGCGAACGCGAGACCGGGTCGCGCGCGCGAATGAGCCGGAAAAGGGCCGGGCGTTTGGGAGCCGCCCGGCCGATACTTGGTTATTTGTAGACGCGTTCCTGAACCTTATCGAGGCGGTTCAGAATGTCGTCCAGGTTGTCCGGGAAGACCATGAATTCCTGCAGGCCCTGCATGGCTTCTGCGGCCATTTCAGCGGGGAAGTCGCGGTCAAAGAACTGCGCCACACCGCCGGGGCTGTTTTCAGACAGCATGGTGAAGCCTTCGTTCAGGAATTTATCATCGTCCACTGCGGAACCCGCGTTAACGGGAAGCTGCCCCAGGTTCGAACCATTGTTGATTTCGGTCTGAACATTGGCCGAGACAACAAACCGCAGGAATTCGCGGGCATTGTCCTTGTTGGAGGCATTGGCAGGAATGTGGAAGGTGTCTGTCGGCGCATCTTCGGCCATGGCCACGCCTTCGGTGATCGCTGGAAACTGGTAAAAGTCCAGCTTGCTGTCATCCAGACCGGCTTCGCGCAGTGGTGCCACTGCAAAGTTGCCCTTTAGAATGGCCGCCGCTTCTCCCGAAACAATGGCGGGCAGCGATTCCTGCCAGCTGTAGGACTGGTGGTTGTCGACAAAGGCACCCATGTCGAGCAAGGCACGCCAGTTGGCAAAAGTTTCGCGCACCCGGTCGTCTGTCCATTTCACGGTACCGCTGGCCAGTTCCATGTGGAAATCAAACCCGTGGGTCCGCATGTTCAGATAGTCGAACCAGCCGCCCGCAGTCCAATAGTTCTTGGTGCCGATGGTGTAGCATTTGCGTCCCGAATCGATGATCACCTGACAGTTGGATTTCATCTCTTCAAAGTTTGCCGGTTCGTTCAGGCCCAGTTCTTCGTAGATGTCCTTGCGGTAGTAGATGCCCCATTGGTAGTAGGTGTAGGGAACGCCCCACTGTTTGCCATCAATCGTCATCGCGCCTTTGGTGGAGGCGAGGTTTTCGGCAATTTCAGGCTCCGCCCAGAGGTCGGACACGTCTTCGAACAACCCTGCGGATACGTAGGGTGTCATCCGGTTGGCGGCGTACCATGTGGCAACATCAGGCGAGTCCGCAGTCAGGAAGTTGCGGATCTGCGTTTTATAGGCTTCGCGGTCGATCACCGTTGTTTCGACATTCAGATCTGGATGCAGCGCTGCAAAATCGCCGATCATCTTTTCCATGGTCGCGCGGGGTGCGGGGTTAGATGTATCGAGGAAAATCTTCAGATCGCCTGACAAATCCGCCGCAGCAGCGCCGGCAAGCATGGTTGATCCTGCCAATGCCATGAGCATTGAGGTGGTGGTGAAACGCATGGTGTCCTCCCTAAGGTGCGTGTCCAGATATTCGACTGTCATTTGGTTCCATTATTTGAAACCGAGTTTTATATATTGAAAACTACACTGCAATCTGCTTACTCTGTCAACAGTGTTCTTCGGGAAACTGCAGAACACAGGCGCCGCTCGGGGAGCCGGGTAAGATCTTAAATAACTGATGTTTAAGAATTTATCCGAAGGGTGAGGGTCGTACGTAAAACGGGAGGTCAAGAAAAATGTCCGGTGACGGAACCGTTGGGAAAGCCTTGGATGTCCTGGATCAGGTCGCGGCCTACGGCCGTCCTGTGCGCTTTGGCACCCTGCTTGAAGCCAGTGAGTTCCCAAAGGCGACGCTTTATCGGTTTCTGCAGACGCTGACGAATCAGGGCATGTTGGCCTATGAGCCGGAGCGTCAGACCTATAGTTTGGGTGTCCGTCTGGTGCGTTTGGCCCATGCGGCCTGGACCCAGAGTTCGTTGGCACCGATTGCGCGGCCCTTTCTCGATCAGCTGAGTTCTGAAACCGGTCATACCGTGCATCTGGCGCAACTCGACAACGCGCAGGTGCTCTATGTTGACAAGAGGAACGCAGCACAACCGATTGAAATGTATAGCGATGCCGGAAAGGTTGGACCAGCCTATTGCACCGGCGTCGGCAAGGCCATGCTGGCGTTTTTGCGGCCGGAAGAACTGGCGCGCGTGATCGCGCAGCAGTCGTTTCATCAGTTTACGGAACATACTTACACGACGCCGGAAGCGCTTCGTGCAGAACTGGAGGCGATCCGTCACCGCGGGTATGCCTTTGACCGCGAAGAACATGAACCAGACATCATTTGTGTCGCGCAGCCTATTTTGACGGACCGAGGACGTGTTCTGGGCGCGATGTCGATCACCGGTTCGCTCAAGACCGCCAGCCTGGAGCAACTGGAAACCTGGGCCCCGCGACTGGCTCGGACCGCCGACGCCATTGCCGTCGAGGCCCAGGCCTGGCGCTTTCCGGATAGCAATCAACAAAACACAGACCTTCAAAACACAGGGACTTAAAACAATGACAGGTGTAACGCTGAACAATGCCATCAAACGCTATGGTGATGTGCAAGTGATCCATGGGGTAGATCTTCAGGTTGAGGACGGTGAGTTTTGTGTCTTTGTGGGGCCCTCGGGCTGCGGCAAATCCACGCTGTTGCGCATGATCGCGGGATTGGAGGAGACCAGTGACGGTCAAATCCACATTGGCTCGCGCGATGTCACAAAGATGGACCCGTCAGAGCGCGGGGTTGCGATGGTGTTCCAAACTTATGCGCTTTATCCGCATATGACGGTTGAGGAAAACATGGGCTTTGGCCTCAAGATGAACGGCGTGCCCAAGGCGGAGATTCAGCAGAAGGTCAAAGGCGCGTCGGATATTCTGAAGCTTGACGAATATTTGGAGCGCAAGCCCAAAGCGCTTTCGGGTGGGCAGCGCCAGCGGGTGGCCATTGGGCGGGCCATTGTGCGCGGGCCGGAGGTGTTCCTGTTTGACGAACCGCTGTCCAATCTGGACGCGGAATTGCGGGTGGAGATGCGGGTGGAGATTGCCCGTCTGCACAAGGATATCGGCGCAACCATGGTCTATGTGACCCATGATCAGGTCGAAGCGATGACGCTGGCGGACAAAATCGTTGTTTTGCGGGCTGGGCGGATTGAGCAGGTGGGCGCACCTCTGGAGCTTTATCGTAACCCGGACAACAAATTTGTTGCGGGATTTATCGGGTCGCCGGCGATGAATTTTCTCGATGGCGTGGTCAGCGACGGTGGCGTGGATGTGCCGGCGTTGGGGCGCAGTGTGGCGTTGGACGCCGATTTGCCTGCCGTTGGGACAAAGATCACTCTGGGTGTGCGCCCCGAGCACATCGAGGTTCACATCAACAAGGGAGATTTAAACGCCGATCTTTCGGAGGCGCTTGGTGGGGTTTCCTATCTGCATCTCGTTGCCAGAACGGGCGAGCGCATCATTGCCGAAGAGCGTGGTGATGAGCGTGCGGTGGCGGGAGACACCGTAGACATAAGCTTTGAACCTAGACGCGCGATGGTTTTCGCCCACGACAGCGGATTGCGCATTCGCTGATGGGGTGACGTGCCAAGGAGGATTGGAAAACACCCCCAGGCGCGTCGCAACGGATGCGATTCTGTTGCGGCAAACAGGTGGCGGATTGTGATGCGATCCGTCTATGTTTTCTACCGCCATGAAGACACGAAGCGGCCTTCGAAGTTTAGCTGTTCAACGCTTGTCTGGCCGGAAGAATTTGACTTTTTGTCAGGGCTGAGAGGCGCGTCCCCGCGTTTTGAGCGAACTTGATGCACGCGATCTGTAAATGGCAAAAAACAGGGCCCCGCTGGGGAAACGGGGCCCGACGTTTTTCAATGACTTTAAGAAAAGGCGCTAGATGGCGATTTTTCCACCACCTTGTTTCGTGACCACGACCACAGAGGGGCGCGGCGGCATAGCGTCATCAAAGTCCGGCCAACGGGTCGCCGGATCCTCGAAGGTCGAGTCGCGCTCGAAGCCCTTGAAGTCCTTTGTGCCATCCGTGCCGGGGTGCTGAACCGCGAGGAACAGCGTTTCGCCGTTATCGTGGAAGTAAGGACCGCATAACTCTCCGCCAACTGGGCAGCGGAAGAAGAGCTTGGACGTACCGCGCAGATCGCCATCGGTCTCCAAGCCATAGAGCCCGTCCGATTTGCCAGTTTTACCCCAGCTCGAACCCTGATCGGTGGAAATCCACAGCCGCCCATCCGCGTCAAACGCGCAGTTGTCGGGCGAGCCGAACCAGCCGTTTTCGGAAGTTTCGGGGTTCCACTGAGCGCCGACCTCTTCGATGGTCGGGTCGCCACATTTGACCAGAATGGACCAGGTGCCCTTGTCAGCCGCGTGGTCCCCACCGTCTTCCTTGATCTCGATGATATGACCAAAGGAGCTTTCGGGGCGCGGGTTGGCCGCATTCACCTGATCCGCTGTCCGACGGGTGTTGTTGGTCAGCATGATGTAGGCGGTGCCGTTGGGCCCGGGCTGCGCGTCTTCCGGACGGTCCATCGGCGTAGCGCCCAGCAGGTCCGCCGCAATGCGCGTATCGATCATCACGTCCGCCTGGCTGTTGAAACCATTCTCTGCGGTGAGCGGGCCTTCTCCGTGCACCAACGGCATCCATGCGACGGTGCCATCCTCGTCAAAGCGCGCCACATAAAGCGTGCCATCTGAGAAGAGCGAACTGCCGAACACACCGGTTTCATCAGTCACCGTGCCGCCGGAGACGTATTTGTACTGATAGTCAAAGCGGTTGTCGTCGCCGGAATAGACCACCAGTTTACCGCTGGAGGAGACGGTTGTTTCCGCCCCCTCGTGGCGGAACCGGCCCAGAGCGGTGTGCTTGATCGGTGCGGCGTCAGGGTTGCGCGGGTCTACCTCGACGATCCAGCCCCAACGGTTCGGCTCGTTGGGTTCCTTGTCGATGTTCCAGCGATCGTGATGCTGACCCCAGGCGTACCAACGTCCCGGCACGCCGTAGCGCTTCATATTGGCGGCTTCGGACTGGGCAGAAACGTCCGGCTTGTCCTCTCCATCGACCACATCGGTCCAGAAATAGCCGTGGAAGTTTTCTTCGGCCATCAGGTAGGTGCCCCAGGGCGTCATGCCGCCAGCACAGTTGTTGACGGTTCCGATCACGGTCATGCCCTCGGGATCCGCATTGGTTTTCATCCGGTCGTGACCGGCGGCGGGGCCGTCAATGGTCATTTCCGTGCTATGCGGCGTAATGCGACGGTTGTATTGGCTGTCGCGCACCAACGCCCATTTGCCGTCGTCGCCTTGTGCGATTTCCACCACACTTCCACCATGTGCGGCCATTTCGATGTCGACCAATTCCTTGGTCATGCCCTTGAAGCCGTCGCGGTCTTGGCGGCCCAGACCGGGGAACATGACCTCTTCGTTGGTGTATTCGTGGTTCACACACAGCAGACCGCGGGTGCCCGCGTCGTTCAGCGCCGTGAAGCCCACATAGTCGTTGTTGTAGCCAAACTGCTTGAGCTGCGCTTCGGCGGTCTGGTTCTGCACATCGAACTCCGGCGCATCAGCCGTGATCGGGTCGCCCCACCGCAGCAGGATATCGGCGTTGTAACCTTCCGCAATGTGGTGCTCTTCGTCATTGCCCCATGTCAGTTCTTTGAAGTTGTAGCGACCCGCAGCACTTGCGGCGGCCTGTTTCGGCGCAATCATCGCAGAGGTTCCGAAAAGTGCGGTTGTTGCGGTCACACCCAGGAAGCCCTTGAGCATGTCGCGACGGCCATAGCGCCGGTTGATCACATCACCGATGGTGCGGCTCAGGTTGGAATTTGTCGGAATATCGTCAAAAGCCTCGTAGGCCTCTGCTTTGTTTCCGATGCTGGGGTCGTTGATTATTTCCTTGCGGTCCATTTGCGTCCTCTGTTGGTGGCTAGGTTAAAACGAGCGGTCACAATGAAGCGCCGCCTTTTTGTGCCTCATATGCCCGCGCCGTGTAACGGCTGCGTGACGGGTCAGGCTTGTTTTTTGGGTTTCCCGTGACGAGTGTAACTTCAACGACAAGGAGAAATCAAACCAGCTCTGCAACAAGTTTGGGAATGTTTTTCCGAAACGGAAAAAAACCCTTTGTTGCCAAAGGCCAAGCCCGGTTGTCATAAGCGCGTTTCAGCCGCACCAAAGTCGGCGCACGCGGATCCCGATCTAGATTTTCCAAGATTGCGGCAATTGGTCCCACAGGTGCATGGGCTGTCACGATCTGTTGCAGGTCTTGCTGTTTGGTCCAGGCGATGATCTCATCGACGGTGGACACTGGCGTTGGTTCCCCTCCCAGCCTGTCGCGCCACCGGGTTGTTGTATCGGCCATGGCCGCTTCTCTAAACGCGTTCAGGTGCGGTGCCGGTATGAGGGGGCTGAACCCGTTATGGACCACAAGGGTCGCGGTATGGGCGGGCGCGATCTGGTTGAGAAGGAAACCGGGGCTGAGGTCCTCTGTATGCAATAGCAGGCCTGTCTTCGACCCACTTTTCGGCGCCGCCATGTTGGGCAGGGCACGGGGCTGGGGCAGAGGCTCTGCGGGCAGGGGTGCTGCATGGGATGCCAGCCCCACTGGCGCAAACCGCCCTTCGGTGTATTTTGCGATGTTGCTGGCGCGAGCCAGATAGGTTTTGCCAATGGTCTGCTGGCCGGTTACCCACCGCCAGCTCAAAGTGTTGGAAGCCGGATCTCCATCCAGCAAATGGCGCAAGAAGAAGTCTGCACCCAAGGTCCAGGGCAGGTGCAATGTGAAGACCCAGATCGAGGCAAACCACATTCGGGCGTGGTTGTGCAGATACCCGGTATCGGTCAATTCCCGAGCCCAGTGGTCAAAGCATTCGATGCCTGTGTCTCCACGGCAGGCGGTTTCCCATTGTTTGCGGAGCCCTGATTGCGTTTGCAAACCGTCGTAATCCCTTTGCAGCGCCGCGCAGTATTGATCCCAGACGGTGGGGCGCAATTCGAGCCAGCCTTTCCAGTAGGTGCGCCAGAAAACCTCCTGCACAAATTTCTCAGATGCAGCCGGTGAATGGCGGGCCAGGACGGCCTGCAGCACATCTTGTTCCGTGATCAAACGGCAGCGTAGATAGGGTGAGAGGTTGGAGACACCTGTGTGGCGCTGCGCACCCAGATCGTAATTGCGGCGGCTGGCGTAGTCACGACCGGCTTTTGGCACGAATTTTGACAGGTTTTCCAGCGCCGCCGTACGGGTGGGTGGGAATGTTTTCAATGCGTTCATGCAAGGGCACCTAAGGCGCAGTGCTGTTTGTTCAACACGATTACCTAAGATTGAACCGGTGCCCCTTGCAGCCCCCGTTTGCCAATACTAAGATTTAGGTAACGGTTCGCAGAGTATGGTCTGTGCGAACACTAAAGAACAGGCACCCCTCATGAACGATCCCATCGACACCTATATGAATCTTGTCCCCATGGTTGTGGAACAAACCAGCCGGGGCGAGCGTGCATACGACATCTTTTCGCGGCTGTTGAAAGAGCGGATCATCTTTCTCTCCGGGCCGGTCCATGATGGCATGTCACAGCTGATCGTGGCGCAGCTTCTGCACCTTGAAGCGGAGAACCCATCCAAGGAAATTTCGATGTACATCAACTCGCCTGGTGGTGTTGTGACCTCCGGCCTGTCGATCTACGATACGATGCAGTACATCAAGCCCAAGGTGTCCACATTGGTCATCGGGCAGGCGGCTTCCATGGGATCTCTGCTTTTGGCTGCTGGAGAAGCAGGCATGCGGTTTTCGCTGCCCAATTCGCGCGTCATGGTGCACCAGCCTTCGGGTGGGTATCAGGGTCAGGCCACTGACATCATGATCCACGCGCAGGAAAC
>NZ_JBGCEQ010000009.1:0-54372 GCF_045106495.1 Roseobacter sp. | reverse complement strand
GCTTTCCGGCCACCGTTTTGCCTGCTTTTTTGAAAAAGATGGGCGTGCCGCACCGCATCGAATATCAAGACACCTATTCGATCGTAATTGACAAGGTACCTCAGGGGCGAACTTTTTGTGCGCTATGCTCGCGCTTGCGCCGTGGCAATCTTTACCGCATCGCCCGTGAAGAAGGGTGCAGCGCCGTTGTACTGGGTCATCATCGGGATGATATTCTGGAGACCTTCTTTATGAACATCTTTCACGGGGGACGGCTGGCCACGATGCCGCCAAAGCTGGTGAATGAAGAGGGGGATCTTTTTGTATTACGACCGCTCGCCCATGTGGCTGAACAGGACTGCGAGCGCTTCGCTCGGGAAATGAGCTATCCAATCATTCCATGCGATCTATGCGGAAGCCAGGATGGACTGCAACGTCAACAGGTGAAGCAGATCCTCGACAGCTGGGAGAAAAATCATCCCGGACGCCGGCAAGTCATGTTCCGAGCCCTTCAGAATGCGCGTCCGTCGCATTTGCTTGACTCCAAACTTTGGGATTTCAGTGAACTTGCGCTGACGGATGGCGCAGTTGAGGAGGGAGTCGCAGTGGCAGCTTTGGCTACCCCCAAGTGAAGTGACGTTGCTAAGGGTCGCCTTTGAGCTGCAATTTAAATACGAAAGATCGCGATTTTCAATTCTGACCAGACCAGAATTAGGCGACACCCTTTAAAGTCCCTGGCAAGCAACGCTCAAAACAGGCCCATTTCGTTTTTCAGGCTCTTGCTCAATGCAGATCCTAACTCGTGCTGGTTCATTTTCGACTTAGACTTAATACGACGCCAATTTTTCGAAAATGTGCACAGGCAAAAGAATGTTGTGGGTCTTGGTTTTGCAAACTTCGCTTCAAAGGTGCGGGACAAAAACAGCTTCAGTCTTTCGCGTCAGGGACAGGATCATAGCCGTTGCTGCCCCATGGATGGCATCGGGACAACCGTCTCAACGCCAAAATGCTTCCTTTTACACCCCCGTGTTTTTGCAGAGCTTCGAGCGCGTAGGCGCTGCAGGTGGGTTGAAAACGGCAATTGTGTCCAACCCAAGGGCTGAAAAGCAGACGATACGTGTAAACCGGCATAGAGAGAACGCGGGCGAGAAGGGTCACTTTGATTTGCCATGAAGGGTGTTCAAAGCTCTGATCAAGTCCGTTCGCAGTTGTTCAAAAGGCAATACAGCAGTCGTTTTGTGGCGCCCGATCAGAACGTAGTCTGTGTCGTCACGTCCGCGCTCCTCCAATACTAGCCGCGCAATTTCTCGTAGCCGCCGTTTCGCACGATTGCGCGCCACTGCGTTGCCGACCTTTTTGGAACAAGTAAAACCGACGCGCATGCCAGTGGCTTCACCGATAGCGCGACGACGCATTTGCAGAATAAACCCATCTGTCACAACGCGGGGCGATCGCGAAGCGCGTTGGAAATCCGCGCGTTTTGTGAGGGGCGTAAAACGGAAAGAAACCGCCGAAAGGGCATCTCCGGCGGCAGCGTGGCCTGACGAAGAATCTTTCGGCGGTGTCATGATGTCGGAACTGGTCAAAGGCGCAACTAAGCGCTCAAAGATTTCCGGCCTTGGGCGCGGCGCGCGTTGATGATCTTACGACCCGCTTTGGTGGCCATACGCGCGCGAAAACCGTGGCGCCGTTTGCGCACAAGGTTCGAGGGTTGAAAGGTGCGTTTCATCGCTCCGTCTCCATGTCTGCCGACAGGTCGCGCGGAATCGCTGACCGTCAGATGTTATCCGAAGCCCGTGCTCTAAAGTGCTCCGCGGTTCAAGTCAAACCCTGCATTTGCAATTTTCCCCTGTATTGCAACAATTTTAACCTTCTGCGATGGCAAAAAATCAACTTGTTTCAGTTATCTTGAGTTTTCGACGGTCAAACCCACGGATTCGTCACGATGGATCAAGCACCCGTGATCGCTCTATCGAAACGCAACGAAAGCGGTCATTTACCTTTGGAATTGTAACCCGCAGCGTGAAAGGTCACAAAGTGTCGGATATGACTGAAGAAGCAAAACCCGGCGCAACGCGCCATCTGCCCCTGGTCATAATCCTGGTCGTTGCGGTCGTGGGGGCTTTGACACTGCGCGACTATCTGAGTTTCGACGCGCTGCGCGACAACCGTGATGCGCTGATTACCTTTCGCGACAGTCATTACTTGTTGACCGTTGTCGGATTTGTATTGGCTTACGTGGCCATTGTTGGTTTTTCATTGCCGGGTGCCTTGGTCGCAACCCTCACCGGTGGTTTCCTTTTCGGCACCATTGCGGGATCGTTTTTTAGCGTCACCGGGGCAACGTTGGGGGCCGCCATCATCTTTATGGCCGCACGCCACGGACTTGGCGACAAGCTCAAAGCGCGCATGGACGCGTCTCAAGGCAGCATAAACAAGATCAAAAAGGGTTTGGACGAAAACCAGTGGTCAATGCTGTTTTTCATTCGTCTTGTGCCGGCAGTGCCATTTTTCATGGCCAACCTAATCCCCGCTTTTCTGGCCGTGCCGTTGCACCGATTTGTGATTTCGACCTTTTTGGGGATTATTCCCGGGTCGCTGGTGTATTCTTCCGTTGGGGCCGGGCTTGGAGAGGTCTTTGCACGGGGAGAGAGCCCAAATTTCGGCCTGATTTTTGAGCCACATATCTTGCTGCCCATCTTGGGTTTGAGCGCCTTGTCGTTGCTTCCAGTGGTGATCAAAACAATAGCAGGTAAGAAAGACCTGACAAAGTGACCCGATTGAAGACGGACATCTTGGTCATTGGCGCCGGTTCCGGCGGGCTATCAGTGGCAGCTGGCGCGTCCCAAATGGGCGCTGACGTCGTGCTGCTCGAGGGGCACAAGATGGGCGGCGACTGCCTGAATTACGGCTGTGTACCTTCCAAAGCCTTGCTGGCCAGTGCAAAGGCCGCACATGCACAACGCCATGCATCTCCGTTTGGGATCGAAAACGCTTCAGGAAGCGCGAATTATGCTGCGGCCAAAGATCATGTCGCGGATGTGATCGCACAGATCGCCCCGGTCGATAGTCAAGAACGTTTTGAAGGTTTTGGCGTCAAGGTGATCCGCGCATTTGGGCATTTCATTTCACCGACCGAAGTACAGGCTGGCGAGACGGTAATACAAGCGCGGCGGATCGTCATTGCGACAGGGTCTTCGCCCTTGGTGCCGGCCATCCCCGGTCTGGAGGCTGTGCCCTATGAGACAAATGAAACCCTGTTTGATTTGCGGACGGCACCCAAACATCTGCTGATCATTGGCGGCGGCCCCATTGGCGTTGAAATGGCGCAGGCACATGTCAGGCTGGGCAGCCAGGTCACAATTGTCGAAGGCGCCAAAGTCCTGGGCAAAGACGACCCTGAACTCGCTGAGGTTGTTCTGAACGCACTGCGTGACGAAGGAGTTGTGATCGAAGAAGGTGCCACGGCCTCCGAAATAAAAGGCAAAGCCGGGGCCATTGAGATTGTTGCCGAAGATGGCCGTTCCATCAAAGGCACGCATCTGTTGATGGCGGTCGGTCGACGGACCAATACCGCCAAGCTGAATTTGGAAGCAGCGGGGATTGAAACCAACGGGCGCGGAATCAAGGTCGATGCCGGTCTGCGCACCACGAACCGACGCGTCTACGCCATTGGTGATGCGGCCGGCGGCATGCAATTTACCCATGTGGCAGGTTATCATGCAGGTGTGATCATCCGTTCGATGCTTTTTGCACTGCCATCAAAGGCAAAAACCACACATATTCCTTGGGTGACATATACAGACCCGGAATTGGCGCAGGTCGGGATGACGGAAACAGAGGCCA
Source organism: Roseobacter sp. (assembly GCF_045106495.1). Classification (GTDB taxonomy): domain Bacteria; phylum Pseudomonadota; class Alphaproteobacteria; order Rhodobacterales; family Rhodobacteraceae; genus Roseobacter. The sequence continues at coordinate 50,547 of NZ_JBGCEQ010000009.1, read as the reverse complement.
AGAATGAGCACGGGATCAACCTGGAAGTGGTGCGGTTTCCCTATAATCATAATGATCGTGCCATCGCAGAACGTAAAACCACCGGCTTTATCAAGGTCATGGTAGTCAAAGGCCGTCCGGTTGGCGCTTCAATTGTCGGGTATCAAGCTGGTGAATTGATCAACCTATGGGCTTTGGCTTTGGCGAACCGGATGAAGATGGGCCAGATCGCCGCGATGGTGGCCCCCTATCCTACAATCGGAGAGGTTAACAAGCGGGCTGCGGGCGCCTACTTCAGTCCCCGTCTATTCGAAAGTCCCACAGTCAAAAAGCTTGTGGGGCTTGTTCAGCGCTTCGTGCCATGAAACCGTGTTGTTGATATGTTGAATTCGCTTTCTGGACGGCTTGTCATTCTTACAACGGTTTTCGTGATGTTGGCCGAGGTGTTGATTTTCGTGCCGTCCATTGCGCGTTTTCGCGAAGACTATCTGATGAACCGACTTGAACGCGCGCAGATTGCTTCTTTGGCGTTGTTGGCGGATGATATGATCGACCGCGAGTTGGAAGCTGAACTACTTGAAAATGCGGGCGTTTTCAATGTGGTCTTGCGCCGAGATCAGGTGCGTCAGTTGATGTTGTCTTCAGAATTGCCACAACCGATCTCGCAAACATACGACATGCGCAACAACAACGCCGCAGTGTTGATAAGGGACGCGCTGACCCGTTTTGTGGCCAGCGAAAACCAGGTTATTCGGGTTATTGGCGCACCGGTAAGAGACGCGGGCCTTTTGATAGAAATCACAATGGACACCGATCCCTTGCGGGCCGCAATGATCGACTATGGCATTCGCATTCTGATCCTGTCGGCAGTCATTTCGATTTTCACCGCCTTCTTGTTGTTTTTGGCCATGCGCGCGCTCTTGCTCAAGCCAATCAAGGGTGTCGTGGGCCATATGCAGAACTACGCTGCTGCTCCCGAAGACGCGCGGCGGATCATTGCCCCTACGGCTGGCGTCACCGAGTTGCGCGAAGCAGAGGAAGCTTTGCAAACACTTGAAACCGATCTCACACAGGCATTGCGGCAAAAGGAGCGTCTGGCGCAACTGGGCAGTGCCGTCAGTAAAATCAGCCACGATTTGCGCAATATTCTCACGACTGCACAACTTTTTACCGATCGCATCGAAATGAGTGAAGACCCTGCCGTCAAACGTATGGCGCCTAAACTGGTTGGATCGATTACGCGCGCAGTGCATCTGTGCGAAAGCACGCTGGCTTTTGGCAAGGCTGCAGAACCAAGCCCAACTCTAACTTTGTTGCCATTGGCTGATTTGGTAGAGGAAGTCATTGAGAGCGAGCGCTTGGCGGTTGGTGAGTTTGACGCATCCTTTTCCTGCGATGTACCGGCGGGCATGAGCGTGCGCGCGGATCCAGAACAACTCTATCGGGTCTTAGCCAATCTTGTCCGGAACGCCCGGCAAGCCTTGATCGCCAAAGGTGCGCCTGGCGAGATCAGTGTGACGGGACGTGAAGATGAGGCGGCTTGGTGGATCGATGTGATGGACACAGGCCCAGGTCTGCCTCCGAAAGCCCAAGAACATCTTTTTACGCCATTTCAGGGTGGCGCAAGCAAAGGCGGTTCTGGCCTGGGCCTCGCGATTTCAGCTGAATTGATCAAAGGGCATGGTGGTACATTGGAACTCGCCATGACGGGATCGAATGGCACGTGCTTCACGATATGTTTGCCGAAAGGCGATGGTACTCTCAGTATGGATGCCAAAGCTGAGCAGCATGACCGGATTTTTGGCTAAAGTCTTTGTTAAGTCAGATCAAAGGGATCAAGCTTAGTTGGTGCGGCAACTGTCAGCTTCTTTGGCTAGGCTGCCGACTGGATAGCAATCGTTTCGTGACACGGTTCGAACCCGAGCATGTAAGTTGCTTCGCGAAGCAATCTGTCATCTGGCATACTTGAGGTATTCCAAATCTCACGTGCAACATCGGATGCCCGTAGAATGCGATCTGGTCATGGCTTTTGTCTGTTTAACTCTAAGTTTTCAGTTTCTGATCGAGATCGGTCTTTATACTAGGATCAAGGCGAAAAACGCTGCGCTATACGGAAGTTGGAATGATGAAGTGTAGTTGACTTGTGGAGCCACAGTGCCTTTGGAGGTTAGAAGAAAGAGCGACCGCAGAGTGTTCCGATTTTTTGTAACAGCCACATTTGCGCACATCTCCATCGCACATTGCATTGATCTTATTGACTCTTTGCACGAGAACCCTGACACGGAGCACACTCGTTTTGGCCGTGATTTCATCCGTCAAAAGGATTGGATTAGTCGCAACTCTTCAAATTTTGGTGACAAGAAGAATGTACGGCGTGTCAAAAGTATCGCGTGCTTTGAATTTTTTGGAACCAGGGCTTGGCGCCCAGAAATTTCCTGCCGACCGAACGAGGAAACACATGGTTATCTGGTGTTTTCAATCCCTTGCCAGATAGCTTCAGTTAAAGGTCCAGAAGTACGGTCAACCTATGCTGAAGCGGCATCAATAAAGCATTGTTCTAACTGTTAAATACACAACCAATCAAAGCGCAGAAGTGATTAGCCACTATTGGATGTGTCCACCAAAGAAACATGGATGAGAGCCGCCAAGCCTTCCGACTTGCCGAACGGCGCACTCGCTATAGTTCGATCGCTGTTGAGGATGCCACGCGAAGCTTCAGGTTATCCCAAGTTTCATGACGCTGGTCATTCCGCGCCAAGAAGCTTTGTAATTTGACTAGCAAGATTAAAGACTGGCGAGACTTGGACTGTTTGCAAAGTGCTGAAGTCTTAGTCATCTTGCACCGCATGGAGTTCTTAAACGTCAGTCACAGCACTTTCTTGATTGCGATGTCTTGCATCGTCGCACTCGTCGCAGGGTTCACCGGCTTTTCGCTGACCCGTGAATTGTCGCAAAAGCCGATGTTTCAGAAAAAGGTATCAATTGCTCTCGCATCCATTGCTTTGGGTGGGGGCATCTGGGCGATGCACTTCGTGGCCATGTTAGGATTGCAATTGCCCATTCTGTTTTACTACGATGCGGCGATCACGCTTGTATCGGCCCTATCGGCGATCTTGCTGATGGCAGCGGCCCTTATCCTTTTACACTTCGCAGATCGTACGCCGAGGATTATCGCTCTTGCCGGTGCGATTGTTGGTGTGGGAATTCTGGTGATGCATTACATCGGCATGGCGGGCCTGGAGCTATGCCGTGCGGTCTATACGCCGACAGGTGTCATATTTTCATCCATTGTTGCCATTGGTTTGTGCGTGCTTGCATTTTGGATCGCGTATGGTCGCCGTACGAACCGTAACATCCTGCTGGGGACGTGTTGCTTCGCAATCGCCATTTGCTCTGTGCATTTCCTTGCCTTGGCTGGCACAAACTTTGTACAGGAACCGAGCGTCGAAGAGTTTGGTCCGTCCATGACCAACGAAACTCTCGCGCTTGGTGTTATCTTTTTCAGCTTTGTAATCTTTGGCGCCTGCCTCTGGGTAAGCGTGACATATTTGGTCCCCGTGGAGGTCAAAGGCAGTCGTAGTCCGGAGCATGCCTCGGACTCTGTTTCACAGGCCGTCGCTGGGCAGCTGATCCCATGTGAACGCGACGGAAGAAAGGTTTTCATTCGGTCAGACGATGTGCTTTTGGTCCGAGCAGATGGTCACTACACACAAATCTACACTGACGAGGAAAAGTTGTTTTGTGTCTGGCCCGTGACCGAAGCGTCCAGGCGATTGCTGCCGTTAGGATTCTTGAAGACGCACCGCAGTTATTTGGTCAATCCTGCCCGAGTATCGCGTTTCGAACGCACCAAGGACAAGGGGCGTTGTATATTTGATGGGGCGGATCTACCGCCCGCACCCGTGAGCCGTTCCAAACTGAAGGCGATTCAGGATGCGCTTTCGTCGGAGGCCGGCGCAGTTCGTGTCTAGACAGGCGCATTTCGTGCAATAGACCTGTATTTCATTGATTTTCTAGTGCTGCGGCATGCGGACGTATGCAGTTTTCTCTCCAAGCCAGAACATTCACTTCAAGGGAGGAGAAAGTCGATGATTCCAGCGGCATTTGAATATTATCGCCCCAAGGACATGGCCGGTGTCCTATCTATTCTAGAGGAACATGGAGACGATGCGCGGGTCATGGCCGGCGGGCACAGTCTTATCCCGATGATGAAGCTGCGCATGGCGGATGTGCCGCATTTGATCGATTTGCAAGATGTCGGCGGCATGTCCGAAATTGAAATTGGTGATGACAGCATCCGCGTCGGAGCTCTCGTCACACAGGCCGATATCATTGACCATGGTTCATTGTCAGAGGCGGCACCAATCCTACGCGAAGCAGCTTTGCAAATAGCGGATCCCCAAGTGCGGTACATGGGCACGGTAGGAGGGAATATTGCAAACGGAGATCCAGGCAATGACATGCCGGGCTTGATGCAATGTCTGGACGCGGTTTTTACTGTGATTGGAGCAGATGGCGAACGACAGATCCCCGCACGCGCGTTCTACGAAGCAGCTTACATGACGGCACGCGAGGACGAAGAAGTTCTAACCGCGGTAACTATCCCGCTGCCCAAAGGTGGGCATGCCTATGAGAAGCAAAAGCGCAAAATCGGTGATTATGCGACTGCAGCCGCAGCAGTCCAGATCGTCAAGGATGGCGTTACCTGTGTCTCAGCTGCCATCGCGATGACAAACCTGAGCGACACGCCGATTTACTCGCAAGCTGCGGGCAACGCCCTAGTGGGCACCGCTGTCGACGATGCGGCCTTGGACGCTGCTGTTGCGGCCATGCTCGAGGACATCGATCCGACCGAGGACAACCGCGGCCCTATCGCATTCAAAAACCATGTGGCGGGCGTCATCTTGCGTCGCGCCATCGCGCGCGCTTGGTCGCGGGCCTAAGGAGGAAACCATGTCAAAGAAAATGCACATCAAGCTCAAAGTGAATGGCAAGGACGAGGAATTTCTCGCCGAGCCGCGCGAGTTATTGATTTACACGTTGCGCGAGCGGTTGAACATAACGGGCCCTCATATCGGCTGCGAGACTTCTCATTGCGGGGCTTGTACCGTCACGATTGATGGCAAGTCTGTGAAATCCTGCACCATGTTTGCTGTGCAAGCCGATGGAGCGGCGATCACAACCATTGAAGGCATTGGCGGACCGGACGATCTTCACCCACTGCAGAATGCGTTTAAGGAGTATCACGGGTTGCAATGTGGTTATTGCACCCCCGGCATGATCACTCGCGCGGCCAAATTGCTGGAAGAAAACCCTAACCCAACGGAAGAAGAAATCCGGTTTGGCATGGCTGGCAATATCTGCCGCTGTACCGGGTATCAGAACATCATCAAATCTATTCAGGCAGCCGCTGCTGAGATGAATACAGCCAGGGAGGCCGCGCAATGAAGGACGAAGTGGAAAACCGTGAGGATCGCGTTGCCAATCTCAAGGGTATGGGCTGTTCGCGCAAGCGCGTGGAGGATGCCCGGTTTACGCAAGGCAAGGGCAACTATGTCGATGACTTGAAACTGGATGGTATGCTGTTTGGCGACTTTGTGCGCTCGCCCTATGCACATGCTCGGATCACAAGCATCGACACAGCAGCAGCCCTCGAGGTTCCCGGCGTACTGGCTGTTTTGACCGCAGCTGATCTGGAACCGCTCGGTTTGCATTGGATGCCGACCCTTGCCGGCGACAAACAAATGGTGCTGGCCGATGGAAAAGTGCTTTTCCAGGGTCAGGAAGTGGCCTTTGTCGTCGCCGAAGACCGCTTTGCTGCGGCCGACGGGATCGAGCTGGTTGAAGTTGAGTATGAAGAGCTACCGGTTATCGTTGATCCATTTGAATCTCTGAAATCCGATGTCATATTGCGTGAAGATCTGGTGGCTGAAGACGGCTCTATTCCTGATGGCGCTCATGGTCCCCGCTCGCACCCCAACCACATCTTTACATGGGAGGCAGGGGACAAAGCACCCACGGAAGAGGTTATCGAAAACGCTGAGGTCGTGGCCGAAGAATCTATGTACTACCATCGGACCCACCCCTGTCCCCTGGAAACCTGTGGATGCGTGGCATCGATGGACAAGGTCAACGGCAAACTCACGCTCTGGGGCACCTTTCAGGCCCCACATGCGATCCGAACTATTGTGTCGCTGATTTCGGGCTTGGAAGAACACAACATCCGCGTGGTTTCCCCCGACATTGGTGGTGGTTTCGGCAACAAGGTTGGCGCTTATCCGGGCTATGTCTGTTCGGTCGTGGCCTCGATTGTTACGGGAAAACCGGTCAAGTGGATCGAAGACCGGATGGACAATCTGATGACAACTGCCTTCGCGCGCGATTATCACATGACGGGCAAGATATCGGCCACCAAGGAGGGCAAGATTACAGCTCTTCAATGTCATGTGACGGCGGATCACGGCGGCTTTGACGCTTGTGCTGACCCGACAAAGTTCCCGGCTGGTTTCATGAATATCTGCACCGGGTCTTATGATATCCCGACGGCTTATCTGGAAGTCGATGGGGTTTATACAAACAAGGCCCCCGGCGGCGTGAGCTATCGCTGTTCGTTCCGTGTGACAGAGGCTGTGTATTTCATTGAACGGATGGTCGAGGTTCTGGCCATCAAGCTCGATATGGATGCGGCAGAGTTGCGGCGGATCAACTTTATCAAAAAGGAACAGTTTCCATATACCGCCGCACTTGGTTGGGAATATGACAGCGGCGATTACCACACCGCATGGGACAAAGCGCTCAAGGCCGTTGACTACACGGGCTTGCGGGCCGAGCAAGCACTGCGTGTCGAAGACTTCAAAGCTGGGAAAACCCGTAAGTTGATGGGGATCGGCCTGTCATTCTTCACGGAAATTGTTGGTGCCGGTCCAGTCAAGAATTGCGATATTCTGGGCCTTGGCATGTTCGACAGTTGCGAGATCCGCATCCACCCGACAGGATCGGCCATTGCACGCCTAGGTACGATATCCCAAGGTCAGGGGCATGCGACCACATTCGCACAGATACTTGCCTCTGAAATTGGCTTGCCTGCAGACAGTATAACCATCGAAGAAGGAGATACAGATACCGCACCGTATGGTTTGGGAACGTATGGATCACGCTCGACTCCTGTGGCGGGGGCTGCCACTGCGATGGCAGGGCGCAAAATCCGTGCAAAGGCGCAGATGATTGCGGCCTATCTATTGGAGGTCCACGACAACGATGTGGAATTCGACGTGGACCGGTTCGTTGTCAAAGGCGCACCAGAGCGGTTCAAAACTATGAAGGAAATCGCATTTGCCGCTTACAATCAGGCCATTCCAGGGCTTGAGCCGGGATTGGAAGCGGTAAGTTACTACGATCCGCCCAATATGACTTACCCGTTCGGTGCCTATGTCTGTGTCATGGACATCGACGTCGATACAGGCGTGCCGGAAATCCGTCGTTTCTATGCGTTGGATGACTGCGGCACGCGGATCAACCCAATGATCATCGAAGGTCAGGTGCATGGAGGTTTGACCGAAGCGCTTGCTGTCGCCCTTGGGCAAGAGATTGCCTATGACGATATGGGCAATTGCAAGACGGCCACACTGATGGATTTCTTCCTGCCGACCGCTTGGGAAGTACCCAACTACGAAACCGACTATACCGTGACCCCGAGCCCGCATCATCCCATCGGGGCAAAGGGCGTGGGTGAAAGCCCTCACGTGGGTGGTGTGCCTTGCTTCTCAAACGCGGTTCAGGACGCCTTCCGCCCTTTTGGAAACACGCACACGAATATGCCCCATGATCACTGGCGAATTTGGAAAACCGCCAATGAACTGGGTCTTCATGGCTAAGGTAGGGGCGGGGCCCGACCCCGCCCTCTGGAGCACTCTATGACCTGGACAGAATTGAAATCCGCCTTGGCCGGCGAGGGTTATGTCGCCTCCAATGATTTGGCCGTGGCTTTGCAATTGGCCCTGTCGCTTGGCCGACCCTTGCTGCTGGAAGGAGCCGCAGGTGTCGGTAAGACCGAAATCGCGCGCACATTGGCGCTGGTGAAGGACACCCGCTTGCTGCGTTTGCAATGCTATGAAGGGTTGGATGCGGCCCAAGCCATTTATGAATGGAACTATCAACGGCAACTGCTGGCTATCCGGGCGGCCGCAGAAGATGGCGAGACAGGCAGAGCTGTCGAACAGCGGATCTTCTCGCGAGAGTTTCTGTTGGAAAGGCCTTTGCTGGCAGCCATCACGCAGGACCAACCGCCGGTTTTACTGATCGATGAAATTGATCGGGCTGACGAAGAGTTTGAGGCATATCTTTTGGAAATTCTGTCTGATTTCCAAGTGTCCGTCCCGGAACTTGGTACGATCCAGGCCGTCTCCCGACCCATGGTGATCCTAACGTCCAATGGCACGCGCGACCTATCGGACGCCTTGCGCCGGCGGTGCCTATACACTTATGTCGAATACCCCAATCGAAGCACGGAGCTGGAAATTCTCAAAGCGCGCTGCCCCAATGTCGAAGCGCATCTGGCCGATCAGATCGTGGGCTTTGTGCAAAAGCTGAGGGAAGAAGAATTGGAAAAGACGCCCGGCGTTGCCGAGATGCTGGATTTTGCCGCCGCCCTGATGGGGTTGGGCATCGCTGACCTGACCGAAAAACCTGCCGTGTTGCAATCGACGCTGACAACGCTACTCAAGACGCAAAACGATCAGGCAAACATCACGCCCGAAGTTGCGGGTCGCATCGCCGGACGTGCGGCATGAGCCGAGTGACGAAATTCGCAAGTCGTGACCCTGGTCCGACAGCGCGTATCGCAGGTTTTTTCGCTCATTTGCGTGAAAACGGGCTGCGCCTGGGCGTTGCCGAGGCGGAAATTGCGATGGCTGCCTTGACCCATGTGGATGCCATTCGCCCGGAAGAAAGTCGCCGTGCTCTGCGGGCCGTTTGTACAGGCTGTAAAGAAGAGGCAGATCGCTTCGATGACCTTTTTGACGCTTACTGGATGGACATGGGAAGGGTCAGGCGCAAGGTGATCGCCGATGGAAAAAAATCGATGAACGAAGATGTCCATTCTTCGCGTGAGGCAGATGGCAACGATACCGGTGCATCAGGATCGGCCACTGCGCCTGATACCAGCGGAGATGAGGCAGAAAGCGATGGCACAGGCAAATTGATTGCCACTCAGCAGCGAAATCTGAAGCGCCGCGATCTGCGTGATTTGGTTCGCCCCGAGGACATAGCCGAGGCCGAAGAGGTTGCCCGCCGGATGGGGGCGGCCTTACGCGACAAAAGATCTCGCCGTCGGATTGCTGCTCGAAGTGGCGACCAATTGCATTTTCGCAAAACCATCCGACGGAGCCTTGCGACAGGTGGCGAGCCAGTTTGCCTAATCCACAAGAAGCGCCCGGACAGAACGCGCAAGATCGTTGCACTGTGTGATGTTTCTGGTTCAATGACAGTCTATGCGCGCGTGTTTTTGGCCTTTCTGGCAGGTCTGATGCGCGCGGATAGCGCAGCCGATGCTTATCTTTTCCACACACGCCTTGTGCGGATTACCGAAGCGTTGCGGGACAAGGATACCATGCGTGCCATTGGGCGGATGTCCTTGATGGCGGATGGGTTTGGCGGTGGCTCCAAAATCGGACCGTCCCTGATGCGCTTTGCTGATACCTACGCCAAGCGGTTTGTTGACGGACGCAGCGTCGTTCTGATCCTTTCGGACGGGTATGATACGGAGCCGCCCAAAGTGCTGGTTTCCGCGCTGGAAAAGCTGCGCAAGCGGGGTTGCAAAGTGATCTGGCTCAACCCGCTAAAAGGTTGGGCTGACTATGCGCCAGTGGCCGAAGGCATGGCTGCTGCATTGCCCTATCTCGACGTCTTTAAAGCGGCCAATACGCTAGCCGATTTAGGCGCGCTGGAGCGGGAGTTGGCAGCCCTATGACCCCGGCCGAAATTCTGTCAACTGATCTGGCTGAAGCAGCGCAAGAGTTGCGAGCACGGGATGAGCCCTTTGCTTTTGCGACGATCGTGCGAACGGCTGGTTCAACTGCAGCCAAGCCGGGTGCCAAAGCGTTGCTTCGCGCGGACGGAACGATCATGCAAGGTTGGTTGGGAGGTGGATGCACAAAGGGTGCCGTCAAACGCGCGGCCTTGCAGGCTTTGCAGCAAGGCACACCTCAGCTTGTGTCAGTCGCTCCAGAGGACTTGCTGGCTGAGAAAGGCATCGTTTCTGGGGATGAAGTAGACGGCACTCATTTTGCGCGCAATGGTTGCCCATCGCGTGGGACGGTGGACATTTTCATAGAGCCTTGCTTGCCATCACCACAACTTGTGGTCATTGGCGCATCACCCGTGGCACGGACACTCATCAATTTGGCGCCTCAGTTCCATTGGTCAATTACCGCAGATACAAACTCGGAAAAGACGCATCAGAAGCGCTTTGTAGTTGTGGCCACCCAAGGTCAGGGCGACTTGCATGCTTTGAAGACTGCTCTGGCGGCAGACCCCGACTACCTGGCCTTTGTTGGCAGTCGTTGCAAGTATGCGTCGCTTGCTGAGAAACTGACCGAAGCGGGTTTGGAGCGGACGCAGGTTGAAAGGGTAAAAGCCCCAGCAGGGCTTGATTTGGGCGCGGTTACCCCAGAGGAAATCGCGCTGTCGATCCTTGCACAGCTTGTACAAGAACGGCGAAGCACATTGAGGCGAACGGATGGGTGATGTCACCGCGATCATATTGGCTGCGGGGTTGTCGCGCCGCATGGGTGCGCGCAACAAGCTGTTACTGCCAATTGGGGATACGCCGATGATCCGTCACGTCGTGGACATCTACGAGGAGGTGACAACCCAACCCATCCTTGTTGTGACAGGGTATCAAGCCGAAGCAGTTGAAGCTGCGCTCGCGGGCAGCTGCGCAAGAACAGTTTTCAACCCGAAGTTTGCCAATGGACAACCCACATCAGTGGCGTGTGGATTGCGCGAGGCACATGGGTCCATGGCTGTGCTCATCGGACTGGGTGATCAACCGCTTTTGACGGGCAATGATCTGCGTCTGTTGCTCACAGCGCATAATGCGGGTGACATTGACCGCATCTCAATTCCAAAGCAGGGCGATCAGCGGGGCAATCCGATTGTCGTACCTGCTGTCTTGCGCGAACTGTTATTGGCGGACGAAAAATCGCTTGGCTGCAAGGCGTTTACGCGCGACCACCCGGAACACATTCAGTTTCATGAATTGGCGTCTGCCGGTTTTTACACGGATGTGGATACTGCTGAGTCGTATGAGGCCCTTAAAAGTTACAATCCAAAGGTAAGCCAATGAAGACGCTTAAACGGAACGCAGCGCGATTGCGCCGCATTCTGACGCTTTCACCGGAACAGGCCGAGCACTTGGCCGCCATCAAATTCCCATGTTGCTAAGAAGGACATACTATGGAACTGGCAGACGAAATTACCATTAATGCACCAAAAGATCAGGTCTATGCCGCGCTTAACAATCCCGAGATTTTGCAGCAATGCATCCCCGGGTGCGAGGAGTTAATCAAACATTCCGACACCGAATTAGAGGCTAAAGTTGTTCTGAAAGTTGGTCCAGTGAAGGCCAAATTTAGCGGCAATGTGCAGTTGGACACAGCCGGTGCGCCAGATGCGTTTTCCTTGTCGGGACAAGGTAACGGCGGCGCGGCAGGTCATGCGAAAGGCGGTGCGGATGTGACATTGACTGCAGATGGGCCGGATACGACAATTCTGCGCTACCAGGCCAAAGCGGATATCGGCGGCAAACTCGCACAATTGGGCAGTCGTTTGATCCAGAGTACTGCAAAGAAGCTCGCGGCAAAGTTCTTCAAATCCTTCGCGGACGTCGTAAACGAAGATGCCACGGTGTAGCGATCTGCATTAGGTCGTAAGTGCTTCTGGTATTTTGCTCGCGCGGTGTCTCATCGCCCTCACGTAAAGTGCGGGCAGGGGCAAAGCGTTTTTCGAGCGTTTGAACGGATAGAATATCGACAACAAGTACTCGATGCGTCGCGACGAATGCAAAAGAAAACCAATCGTGTTGCAATGGCTGTGTTTTCTGCCATCGCAAGCCGCTCAGGAGGGGTGCTTCGACAGTTTTGATCGATTCTGTGACTTTTCTGAACTTCACATTTTGGAGAGCCAGCGGTTAGGCTGTGAAAAGGAATTTCGCTTGGAAGTCATAGTTGTTACATGTCTGAGCTCCGCGAGCACGGAGCAGTAGTTAACTTTCGAAAAAACGATACAGTGTTACATTTTTACGAGCGAATTGCCGGAACAAAGCTTTTGGAGCGGGCGGCGGGAATCGAACCCGCATCATCAGCTTGGAAGGCTGAGGTCTTACCATTACACAACGCCCGCTCAACAGAATTCGGGTGTATTTCATACCTTCGGTAGCGTCAAGTGAGCCAAGTAAGGTTAACTGTAAGAAATGCAATCGCTATGCTGCTCACGGCCCAAAGCAGACCTTCGCCAGCGTGCTCAAATGCCGCGTTTGCGTTCCTAAAAGCCGACCTTCATGCGAGGAGTAATTTCTTTGAGTTCGCTAAAGGTGGTAGTGCTGGCATTCGCGTCGAGGTGTTAAAATTGCCAATGGCAGCATTATATGTCAGTCAAAGAAGGCGTTAGGAATGCCCGGACGCTAGTTACTGGTATCAATGGATCACATGAAAACTTAAGGTTACCGTACGACGCGGCAAACTGTCGAAAGTGAAAGTTTAGCGCACACTGTGCGCTCAGGCAGCGTCAGGACCCGAATTGGTGGAGGTGAACTGGTGAGTATCATGCGGATAGAAATGAGGTCTATAACTCATGGGCGCTTTGCGGCGCAGCGCATTCACTGGATAGCAAGGGAGTCATGGCGCGTGGTCGGGCATGTCTGCCAACTTTCGATTGACACGTCCGAATACAACCTGAGGTCTGGTTTCCTCAGGTTGCACGACCGACGCGCGCGCAAATCGGTTCAGGCATCGCCCAGATATCATCGACGACGTCCGCGAGGCTCATGCCTTCGATCTCGGTGGATTCGGCGTAGGCGCGCCACTGAGCAGACTTTGTCGCGTCGCTGGCGCATGCCTCGGACAGTCCTGGCGGTCGCGTTTGCGGAACCTTCGTTTGACGTCGCTCAAAGGTTTACTCAATGCTGGTCCGCAATTCGTCCATATTGAGATCGACGGCCTTCGGCAGTGCCCAAAGGTCATAGTAATCCTTCATCCGACCATTGATGATACCGAGTGCCACGATGGCCTGGAGTTTTTCTGCGATGACCGTTTCGGGTGAGTAGGCGCGCACCGAAGCGGACGGAAAGTCGAGCAGTGAGCCGTAGTCGAGCGCGTAGTCGGGGTTTCCAAGCGCATCTCCGAACCCGACATCGATCGTGATCGGGATCCGCGTCTTTTCGAGGAAGGCAGTCGTCTTCAGGCGCATGCCGCCGTAGACCTGATCGGGGCTGCCATAAGGTTGGCGTCGTCAAAGACCAGGCCATCCTCTGCGTCGATTGCGAGAATTTCGGCAATGACCGCCTTCAGGGTTTCCTCGTCCTCAGCACCGAACGACAAGAAATCCACGTCCCGGGTAAACCGACCTCTGTCCTTGGTCCAAAGTGTTACAAGCATACCGCCTTTCAAGACGAAGCGGTCACGATGCGCAGATATGGACAAGCGGTAGATGAGCCGCTCCAGGCCAAAGGCTACCAGCACGACGTCAAAGGCTTGCTCTTCCGTGCGCGCAAGGTTCAGAAGCCTTTGGCGCACCGATGCCGTGATGTTCTTTGGTGTGTCAGCCATTCGATGTCACGGCCTCGAGATAGGGGCGCATCTGGTTCCAGGCACCGTAGGTCTGCGCAGCCTCAGCAATCGCCGATGGTGTTGCCTTACTTTGTTCGATCGCGGCTTTGAGGGCTTCGATAGCGACGGATCGATCGACAAGGCGCTGGTTCCGAAACGCGTCTGCAAGCGTCTTGGGAACCGTATACATTCTGAGCGCTGAACCACCCACCCTTTGCTCCTCGACGCCGCCCGAAAAATAGGGTTCGCGGAACCGGACGGTTCGGATCTTCGGATATGTGATCTTCGGCTCCCAGTCTTTGGCGCCAATCGCAATCCAAACACGACGCGGCAGTTGATCTGTGATGCCGTGAAACGCCAGCGCCGACGTCAGGCCGATGACAGCCTTTGGTGCCCGCTTTGCGACTTCGATCAGGTTCTCGTGCGTATCGGGCGCGCTGTCGGGCAGGCCGTAGAGCCCTCGGCCAAGCTGAAGGATGTCGCCGGAACGCACTGAGCGTGAGATCGTTGCTGCTGAGACGCCAACATTCTCAAGGTCCCGTGCGCGTGCTGGCGCATGGGAATGCAGGTATTCAAGGAGGCGTTGCCTCTGTGTCAGCTCAAGCGGCACTGATAGGTAACCTCAGACTATTCCGTGTTTCGTCCGAGGTTTTCTAACACGACTTATTAGCGACTGCCAAGTTCGATCTAGTAGCTAGACAGTGCAACTTCGAGAGGGTTAGCTCTGTTCAGGTTTTGGTCTCGATTTGACCGGTTAGCATATTCGTGTGGCGTCAGACCAGCGAGGCTGGAATGAGGCCGGTGGTGATTGTAGTCAGCGCGCCATGCCGCAATCACGCGGCAGGCATGGCGCAGAGACGGGAACAGGTGTTCGTTGAGGCATTCCTCGCGCATCCTTCCGTTGAAGCTTTCGACCAGGCCGTTCTGCATGGGCTTTCCAGGCGCGACGTAATGCCAGCTGTCACTTAGCACTTAAAAGGGTTCTTCTTCAAAGAGTGTGATTTCGCGGCAGCATCCTTGCCCGCATAAGTTCATGCCCTGCACGTCCATACATGGACCGTTTCAGTGTTTTGAGGCGGTTTATCTGCCCTTCAGCTTGGCCATTGCTCCATGGAAGTTCCACGGCATTCTACACGGCCTCGATATCTCGGTGCAGAACTCGGGCAAACCGCACCATTTCGACAAGTTCTGTTTCAATCGCATCGTCGATCCAATCTTCTACCAAACACGGGTTGCTGCTTCGCAGGATGCCATCGAAACGCATGGCCAAGCCCCGCATGGTTGTAAACGGCACAGAGCCATTTTTCAGTGCCTCGACTTTTCTGGCCTGACTTTCTGACAATTTGCTCCTCGGCTTTATGCACAGAGTTGCGGCGAAGTCCGTCGAAATCTTGTAACCAGTATCGGGATCGCGGACGGGCTCAAACACCTCGACCGGCGCTTCATCCGACTTTGGTGGTTCGGGGTTGCGCCATTCCTTCAACAGACGTTCCAGATTTGGGCGACTGCCGGTGTAGCCACGGTTCTTTAAGTCATGGAATAGGTGACGGCCATTTCGATTTCCGTTTTTCCAGCACTCAGCGAGAAATTCCTCAAAATACAAGGGAGACGTCGTCTTCAAATCTGCCCTTTTGCGGTCCCGGGGAGCACTTGAAGAAAGCCAGTTTGCGACGCTGCGGCGGTCATAGCCTGTGCGCCTGCCAATCTCGCTATATGACAGGCCACGTTGACGCAAAGCGTGAAGCTCATCGAAGATTTCTTTGCGTGATTGTCTGTGTGCCAAGCGGGCAAAGTGTTTTTGTGACCTTGCGCATGCTAACTTGTCTTCTGACAAGATCGGCCGGACATTTCCATGTCCGCAAAAGCTCATTTGAGCCTTGATTGCTGCTTTAAGGTTTTGGACTAGATGAAATCGATCTGCCACTTGTCTGGCTTGAGGCGCGCCCTCCCGGGCAGCCTGCGCATAAAGACCGCAACGGTCTCTGCTGACGACTTCGATCGACGGGCGTTCTTGCAGCCATGCTTTGACGCTCTCAACACTGCGATCATCCAGAATATCGACGACAGATCTTTTCTCGAGATCCACCATGATCGTTCCGTAGCGCGAAGACCGCCGCCAGCTCCAATCATCAATACCTAACACCCGAACGTCGTCATCCTGCAAAGTCTTTGGTTTGTCCCGCTTTACCTGGCGCAGGATCGTCGTGTCACTGATCGGCATTCCCAGCCGATGCAACAAAGTTTCGGCCGGACGTCCACCCATTCCATGACCCACGAGACCCACGACTTCCGCCATTCTCGCAGTCCGATGCGCATTTGGCAGTGCAACCGTTGGATGCTGGTTGGAGAATGTCCTTCGCCTGCACATTCGGTGCCGACACTGCCAGCGTGTGAGCATCATCCTCACCGTTACCGTGCGTCCTTGGATCGGCAAATCTGCCAACTGACGGGCGCGCTGGCCGTGACGATGGCGGCTTCGGATTCCGCAACCTGGGCAGATACCGATTGGTTTGGCTTCGACGAAAACAAGCCAGTTGTCTTCGTCTTGAAGCATGACCTCCTGAACTTTGACCCCAGGACCGGGGGACAATCTCGACTTCATATGCATGATAGCATGCAATAGTGCGCATGCGCTCAACTATCACACTCTTTGAAGAAGAACCGCGTTAACTGCTACGTGACAAGGTCATTGAATTCTTGGACACGTGCCTCGAAAGCTGGACGCGCCATCCGCGAATGAAGAGAATCCGATCCAGAACTGTAGTCGATGCTAACAGTGCCATCTTTATGATAGTTAATTTCCAAAGGAAAAATTCCCGGCTAGTTTAGAAGATCGTTGTTCAGCATAGATGCTTCGAAAGATTTTCTAAATCGCTCCATTTGATCATCAGCGCTTGTCACTTCCATATCTCGCATGCGCTCCAGGGATTCCTCAAATTCCTCCCAAGCTGCTTTTGTTCCAGGAAGGGTTGATGCCAAAAATGAGCTATCAATATTATTGCGCGCCACTTCGAGCGCGTGAAATGCAGCGTCATTTGCTGTGCCAATACAATCAGTAAAACTAGAAACTGTTGCACAGAAATTGAGAGCCTGCCCAAAGCGGTCAACAATTACATCTCCTGCATCGCCATGAGAAACGTTTGTGTCACTACCAGCTATGGCACGATGACAAATACCGTTTACATCTGACAGCTCTTGTGCGCTTACGATAAACGGCAACATGAAAAAAGTATCAAAAATCTGGTAACTTTCATATTGCTCCCAGTTATTCCAAAATCACAACGGACGGTGGGAACACTGTTATGATTATCATTACTCCTGTCCACCCAACTGATGAATATCGCTGGCCGGGTCAACTGGCTACGCAGATGATGAGATATGGTTAATACCTCTCCGATTCCGCAATAACGTCTCGCAACAGGTCCACTACGCAACACGCCTGACGGCAACGTAGATTCAATGGCTTAGCTTGCTCAAAATCCTGTTGCGCAACCCCCCTATACGCGCGGGTTTGTGCAACAAGACAGCCCTGCCCTAAGGGCTGAGTCCAGACCGTCGGGTTCAATGATTTGGAGGGGCAAAAGCGTCAATTCCGCAATTGACTGCTGCGCGCATACACGAATGGCCAGCGGCTTGCCACGCCAGCCGATGATGTGGTTCAACGTACGCACGATCCGTTCTGATGGCAGCGAGAAGTCCACTTCGATTGCTAAGCCTTGGGCCATCTCTTTGCGTTGAGACGACCTAACCACTTTTTTCCAAGAGATTCCTTCAGGAAATCATTCTGCATACTATTCTCAGCATACATCTTCTTGAGACGCTTGTTCTCTTCGTCCCACGCTTTGATCCGCGAGATAGACGACGCCTCCATGCCGCCATAATTAGCACGCCACTTGTAAAAGCTGGCCGTACTCAGCCCATGCTTACGGCACAGGTCCGCAATAGGCGCACCGCTTTCCGCTTGGTTCAAAGTAACCATGATCTTGGCTTCGCTCTACTTCGATTGTTTCGTCAGAATCTCCTCGTTTGTCGTTGAAAATCCTACCGACAAACACCTCATTATTTCGGGGGGGTGCCACCTCAGCAGCAGATTAGCCATTAAGATTTTAATCATCCCTTGTTGCTATGGCAGCAGCGTCAAATAGCAAAGAAGGAATTACCCATGGCAGTTGATGTCAGCAAAATGAATGCATCCGATTTAGACAAGCTGAGCGCGAAGATCGAGAAACGGCGACAGGAACTGGCTCGCCAAGAAGCGCTTGCGCAGATGGAAGCAGTCGCAAAGAAGCACGGCGTCGAATTTGCTGAAATAGTTCGTCTGCACAACGCGAAACTCCCAAAGATGCCAAAGAAGGTCACACGCAAAGCAGCTCCCAAGGCATCGGTCAAGGCGGCAACCAAGTCGAAGCGTAAAGTAGCGCTACAGGCCGTTTCCAAATCGGCAGCAGAAGCAGCAAGCAAACCGGTGGCAAAAACAGCTCCCAAGGCAGCGGTCAAAGCGGCAACCAAGCCGAAGCGCAAAGTAGCGCCAAAAGCCGTTTCCAAATCGGCAGCAGACGCAGCAAGCAAACCGGTGGCGAAAACAACTCCCAAGCTGGCCGCGAAATCAAAGGTGGTATCGAAAGCGAAGTACAAGAACCCCAACAATCCGAAACAGACCTGGTCTGGTATGGGGCGCAAACCAGCGTGGTTCATCGCTCATCTGGAAGCAGGCAAGAAACCCGAAGGGTTGGCAGCTTAGCCCAATTTGGAATTTTTACCTAGGCAACAACATTGAAATTGCTCGCGCACCGCCAAAGGGCGCGAGCATTTCTATCGCATTCTTAACTTCAGGAGCGAACGCTTTATCGGTTTGACCCCACAAGGCTAAGCGTGAATGGTCGAATTGAGTTAGCTTGGAGGCCAGCAAGCTCCAAGGGGAAGATACTAAAGACTGAGCTTGCGATCCAAAGGAGACATATCTCCGATCATCTTAATTCTGTGGTTGCACCCGCTTTCCCGACATTCGTTGCAGCTGCGCGATCTCGAAGTGGCCGAACTTAGAGGCGAATTCAATGCGCAGTTCCCCATCAACGAGATGACGCGTCAGGACGTGGTCACACTTATCATGGGCTCCGGCGCAGTCGCCTGAGAGTATCGCTCCATCCAGAAGCCAATCCCTAGGTTCTGCCGACCTCGGCGCGTTGATCCAATCCTAGGATCGTTTGGGAGAGCGCGAATTATGAGATCGATCCACCGCATGTCAGCACTTCAGGATGGCGGCAGTCCAAAACTGCAGTTTCGTTTTTTCAGTGCGTCACTGATGATTGTCGTAGCTATGATCTATGAAACGCCGACAACGCAGCATTGGCACTTTGATCCCTTAACTCCAAGCGAACTCAATTAAATTGGGCAGATGCAGCGGGTATCCGAAATGGTGACATCGATGAGTTTCTTCACAGTGCAAGAGCAGCCGTTGAAGAACTTGCTCAGGACAATCTTGAGCATGGGCTAGCACCAGTTGTCACGATGCCTGTTCGAGACTTTTTCTTCGAGTATTGTCGCATTATTACCGACACTGAAAATGCCCATCGTCGACGCCAATGAGGATGGTCAGGACCCGCCGGATGAACCGACAGCATTAATGAGTGAGGGTCGTGGGGTGGGGGAAAGGAACAAAATGCACAACTTATGCCTTTACTGGACATAGCTCTCTTGCGTACGACAACTTTTCATATGGAATCGGTTATGCAAAGTACATCTATCTCCATAAGGCCCACGATGTTCTCACGCGGCTAGCAACAAACACCGATGACCCGCGCTGGACCAAGAAAATCGCCTATCACAAAGGCATTTGCGCGTTGTGGCAAGATGACCGGGACACCGCTGCCAAAGAGGTCGGTGTCTATAAGACCCGCAGCCATGCGGATCAACAGAGACCACGGTACTGTATATGGCGCGGCGTGAGTCCAATTAGCCAGATTTTCTCGATGAGATCGCTCAAGGATCGCGCGCAACCCTCTGTTCACCAAAGTCTCTTGTCTTGCCTTGTTTTGTCTTCGGCTTCGGCCATTGCATCGCACATGCGCCATTTCATTTTGTGCCGCATCGCAATGTGGTCTGGGCTATTGAAGAGATTACACAACTCATCAGGGTCGTTTGTGAGGTCGTACATCTCTCCATCCCGCGCATTCCCGCAGGCGGGCGGCCCATGCCACAGGATCAGTTTCCAATCCTCATAGCGCAGCATTGTGGTCATGATCAAAGGGTCGGTGGCAAAGCCGGAATAGCGGTATTCGCTCAGTGCCCATGGGCGGAAATTTTCCGTTTGACCGGACGCAAGAGGGATGAGTGTTTCACCTTGTACCCCGACGCCGGGGGAACAGCCCGAGGCGTCAAGAATGGTAGCGGTCAGGTCGATCCATTGCACAGGATTTGGTACCCGCTTGCCACACGGCACCGCAGCTGCCCACCGAATGATCAGAGGCACGCGAGTCAGATCATCGTAGAGTTGTGGACCCTTCAGCAATTGACGGTGGTTTCCCAGCATTTCACCGTGATCTGAGGTGAATATCACCAAGGTGTTGTCCAGTTCGCCTGAGTCCTTAAGCGCCTTTAAGATCCGCCCTACTTCATGATCTATCAGTGCAATCATTGCCCAGTACTGTGCGCGGATTTCTTTGATCTCGGCGGCAGAGTAGTCTTGAAAACCAGGGGCTGTGCCACTGTAGCTTTTCTCTGAATACGCGCGATGCGGTGTTGGCTTTTCATCTAGTTCCCCCGACTTGGTGACAGGGGCTGGGATCGCTTCAGCATTGATCATTTCGCGGAATTCTTTCGGGGCACCGAATGAATGATGCGGGTCAAAGAAATTGGCCATCAAGAAGAAAGGTTCGTTGTCGTTGCGCTCGTGCGTGATGAAATCAATCGCCCGCTCTCCCACCCAATGGGAGTAATGCGCCTTGGCGGGCACATGGTCAATCGGTGTGCCGGTGCGTGCACGATTGCTGTATTCCGTATTCTCGTTCGCGCCCGTGTCTGGAAATATGCCCTGGTAAACATCAGGATGCGTCTTTCGCAACCAGCGGTGGTAGTCGTTTTCAAGCGCGCGATGGTTCGACCCATGCGCCCATTCGAACACGCGATAACCGTCATTGTGTCGTGGTTCTGTTCGCCAAGTATCGCAAGGAGACAGGTGCTGTTTGCCGATCATACCGCAATCATATCCCGCATCGGCCAGCGTGCGCGTGAACAGGCGCTGGCCCTCGGGCAAAGGCACACCGTTGGCATAAAGCCCGTGATTGGACGGGTATTTCCCTGTGAACAGTGAGGCGCGTGAGGGGCTGCATACCGGGTTCTGCACATAGCAGTTTTCGAACAACGCACCTTCGCGGGCCAATTGGTCTAGATTGGGCGTGACGGCCCAGGTTGCCCCGGTGCAGCCAAGGCTGTCGCCGCGTTGTTGATCGGTGCAGATGAACAGGATGTTGGGGCGCTTTGTCATGGTCAGAATTTCGCGATCCGCGGTTCGAGGCGGTCTTCTAAGGCAACACGCGCGTCGATCATCAGATCAAGCATGGTTTCCAACCTGTCCAGATGATCTGCTGATTTGGCCAAATTTTTCGTCTCTTGCGGATCTGTGCCAAGGTCAAACAGGCGAGTGGCATCAGGTGAGCCATGTGTGACGACCAGCTTCCACTGCTCAGCGCGCAATGCGGTTTGTTCTGGTAAACTGGGGTTGCGCATGCGGCTTAGCGCCCAGCCCCTCGGTGGGGCAGAGATCAAAGACGTGCCTTGTACCCTTTGCGGCGGTTGCATGCCAGCCAATCCGTAGAACGTCGCCGCAACGTCCATGGTTGATACAATGCCATCCACGGCCATGGCGTGCGTTTTGTCGGTCCGAACAAGCAAAGGCACCTTGACCGCGGGTTCCCGTAAGACATCAGCCGCATCTTTGGACGCCACGCTGCCGCGCCCCGCAGTGACGACTACGACAGTGTCCTTATGCAAGCATTTCAGAACCCTTGCCAAACCTGCGTCCGCTTGCCGCAAGGATTGCAGATCAAGCGCTTCAACAGGCGCTGGGCCAGCACCCAAAGTTTGCCCCACGACAAAACCCGCAATGCCAAAGAACGATGCTTCGCCTATCTGAGAAAGGGCCTGTTCTGCAACCCAAGCGTTAAAACTGAGCGCGTCAGGCAGAGACATCATCGCCTGTCGTTGCTCATTTGGAATGGCTGTGTCGTCCGGGTCTGGCTGACGCGGAAAGATTGCGGCATATGCGTCTGGTGCTTGCGCCTGTAACCACGTCAGGTAGGCATTTTGTCGGGACCGGTGCAGCGGTCCATGCGCCCAGTCGAAAGTGCGATATTCAAGCCTGCGCGCGTGTTCCGTTGTCCAGTTTGAGACCCCCGCAAGTTGTCTGCGCCCGACAAGCCACGTTTGATAGCCTTGGGCGGCGAAGGCTTCTGAGACCGTGGTTTCGCGCGACGATAACGTAACCCCATCAGTCCAAAGACCATGTACGCCGATGTCGAGCCCCGTCATCAGGCTCGCACGGCTTGGGCTGCTTTCAGGGCAGCAGGTATAGGCGTTTGTGTAATTCAGACTGTCGTCCATTAGCCCGCGCAGTGTTGGCAGATCATCCAGATGTAGGCACAGGTCATGAGCTGACAGGCTGTCAAAAACCACCAACAGGATGTCGGGTCTGTCGCTCATGCCGCGTCCCATACCACGCGAAAGCCCTGATGCGGCGTCGCGCTGTCAGGTGTGTTCCCGCTGCGTGCCGCGATCCGATAGCGGTAGCAGTAGCTGCGGTGGCACAGATACGATCCGCCCTTTAGAAGCTTGTGACCCTTCATGCTAAGCATTTTGTGTGCAGCACGCTTCTTGAGCGACTTCACTCGAAATGGTTCAGAGGTCCATTCCCAGATATTGCCGACCATGTTGTAAAGACCATAGGCGTTCGGCGCAAAAGAGTGCGCAGGCGCTGTGTGCGTGAATCCGTCGCGTCCCGTGTTCTGGTTCGGAAAGACCCCCTGCCAGATGTTGCATGGCATGTTAGCGTGATCATCCGGCTCGGCGTCGCCCCATGGAAACGGGACATCCCCAAGACCGCCTCGTGCTGCATGTTCCCATTCAACCTCCGTTGGCAGCCGCCCGCCGCACCAGCGCACATAGGCTCTGGCATCGTTCCATGATACCTGCACAACAGGGTGGTCAGGCGCCGGCGTTTCACTCTTTGCGCCGTTGGGCGCGCGCCAAGTTGCCCCATGAACAAGGCGCCACCATTCGGTTCCAACGACGCCTTTGGTAGCACCTTGATCTTCTGGCACATCCGAAAAAAAGACGAAGGACCAGCCGATGCGTTCCGCTTCAGTTACATAGCCAGTATCACTGACAAACGTTGCGAAGTCAGCGTTTGTGATCGTCCCGGATGACATGCGGAAGGCCTTGACTTTTTTGTGTCGCGCGGGGCTTTCGCCATCATCGGCGATCTGTGGCAGGCCGGTTCCAATTAAGGCTGTGCCGCCGGGAACTTCGACAGATTCTCCGGCATAAGACCCAGTTCCTTTAACAATAACCTCGTCATTTTGCCGGCGTCTTTCACCAGCACGCGCAGGACTGCAGCAACCCGTTTTTGATGTCATCATTCTGCGCCGCCTAGGTGATCCTTTCGCCTGACTTATCAAACTTGTGCAGGTTCTCCAATTCGGGCGACAGATAAACCGTATCGCCTATTGCCAACCGAAACTTGCCTGGAGCGCGGATGGTCAGGGTATCTTCGATCCCGTTCACGGTCACTCGGACAAAAGTGTCACTGCCAAGGTGCTCTGAAATGCCTGCGGTGCCTTTCCATTCGCCGCTATCGGTCGAAATGGTTAGATGTTCGGGACGGATGCCGATGGAGGCCGCGCCATATTTGTCGGCCTGAATCCCTGAAATGATGTTCATCTTGGGCGAGCCGATAAAGGAGGCCACGAACAGATTGCACGGTGTGTCATACAGCTCAAGCGGGCTGCCGATTTGTTCGATCACACCCGCATTCAGCACGACGATCTTATCGGCCATGGTCATCGCCTCGACCTGATCATGGGTGACGTAGATCATCGTGGTCTCTAAGCGCTTGTGCAATTCGGTGATTTCCTGCCGCATACCAACGCGCAGGGCTGCATCCAGATTGGATAAGGGTTCATCGAACAAGAACGCCGCCGGTTCACGCACAATGGCCCGTCCAATCGCGACCCGTTGACGCTGGCCGCCTGAAAGTTCTTTGGGGCGTCGTCCCAGATAGTCGGTGAGGTTCAAAACTTCTGCCGCGTTGTCGATCCGGCGGGCCTGCTCGTCGCGCGACAAGCCCGCCATGCGCATCGGAAAGGCGATATTTTGGGCCACGGTCAAATGCGGGTAAAGCGCATAGGACTGGAATACCATCGCCAGCCCACGCTTGCCGGGGGACAGGTCTGTGGCATCCTTGCCGTCAATCTCGATCACTCCAGCGGTGACGTCCTCCAGCCCGGCGATCAAGCGCAATAAGGTCGATTTCCCGCAGCCCGACGGCCCGACAAAAACAACAAATTCGCCGTTTTCAATACCAAGATCGAGTGGCGGGATGACATGCACACTGCCAAATTCCTTTTGGACGCCCTTGAGTTCGATACGCCCCATTCAGCGAGTTCCTTCTCTGTGTTGGCCGCGCACCATATTGGGTGGGGGAGACATCATCGCATGTGCGCCACGCACGCAGGCATCGATGAACCCTTGCGTTTTCAACCCGCTTTCACTGCGCCATTTCAATATGTCATTGATCATACGTGCCTTTGTGTCGGCATGGACGGGATCGAACCAAAGGTTGGTTTGTTCGGTTGGATCGGTCGCCAGATCAAACAGCTGGCCGTCTTCGCTGTCCACGAAATGTACCAGCTTTGTTGTCCCATCCAACAGCATCGTCATCAGGCGCGTGCCCGTCAGCAAAGCGTCATTGGAATGCTCCGCAAAGACTTTCGTGCGCACTGGATCAGGTCCGCTTGAAAAATAGGGCACAAGCGATTGCGCCTCCATCCAGTCGGGTACATGCGTCTGTGCCCACTCTAAAACCGTGGGGCCAAGATCAAACAGGGCGACGTTGTCAGCGACACGTTTGTCAGTTGGAATACCTGGCCCGGCCACGATTGCAGGCACCTGCACCGTGGATTGGTACATGTTCCATTTCTGCGAATGTCCATGATCGCCAAGTGCATCCCCATGGTCCGAGGTGAAGACGATGATCGTGTTATCCAGATCGCCCCGCGCTTCGATCGCGTCGATGATTTCACCCACTTGGGTGTCGATCATCGTCATGTTGGCGTAGTAGTGCGCCCGTTGCCTGCGCGACTGTTCGGCGGTGGCCGCGGGAAGATGAACGACGCCGTCTGCATCTTCGCCCAGCATGAAGTCCCGCAAGCCTTGCAGGGCTTCGGGCTGCGCCTCTGGGTCCGGGGGGATCATTTCGGGCAGGTGGCGCCCTGCGTACATATCGAGATACTTTTGCGTTGGGTCATAGGGTGGGTGTGGTCCCGGCAGCCCTACCTGCAAGAAGTACGGCCCATCGCCTGCGTAGCGATTCAACCACCACTTCGCCATCTGCCCAGTAAACACATCAGGGTGCAACGCTTCATCATGCTCCCACACCCAAGCTCCCAGCTTATCGCCATAGCCGTCCTTGCGCCGCTGTGTGACGCGGGATGGTTTTTCGAGCCCGCTCAGAAAATAGGCCTTGTCCCAATTGTCCAAATAGAACGGCAGGTTCGGATGATCGCGGTCCTTGTTTTCAGTCACATGACGTTCATGAAAGCCAAAGGCACCTTCGATCGGCATCGTGTGCATCTTGCCGACATTGCAGGTGCGATAGCCTGCTTCGGCCAAATCCTTGACCCAGCAATATTGCCAGGGCTCATCATTGCGAAACACACCATTGGTATGCGGATAGGTCCCGGTGAACAGCGAGGCGCGCGAGGGCGCACAAGAGGGCGAGGTGATATACATGTTTTCAAACGCGGTGCCGCGCGCAGCCAGCCGATCAAGGTTGGGCGTGATCATATGATCGAACCCAAGGGCCGCTATGGTGTCGTAACGCTGCTGATCGGTGATGATGAAGACGATATTTGGGCGTTGGGTCATTGATTATCCTTTCACCGCACCGGATAGGGATTGCACGATGTAGCGGTTAGCAATCGCCATAAGCGGCAAGATCGGCAGCGTCAGCGCAATGCTTGCCACCGCGATCGAGGCCCAATCGACGCTATCGTAAGAGATGAAGTTCATCACCGCGACGGGGGCCGTGGCAGTGCCCGAGCGAGTGATGATCAGCGCATAGAAAAAGTCATTCCAAGCCACAAGGAAAGCCAGGATCGCGGCAGCCACGGCTCCGGGGCGCGCGGCCGGCAGGGCGATCAGCAAAAACGCCTTGAGCAGGCTCGCGTCATCCATAATCGCGGCTTCGATCAACTCATCGGGGACCTGCGCAAAGGAATTCCACATCGACCAGGTGACCAAAGGGAGGGTCAGGGTCATGTAGGCAAAGACCAATCCAATATAGGTGTCGATCAGGCCCGCATTCACGTAGAGAAGGAACAACGGGATTACAAAACCCACAGGCGGTGCCATGCGTAACAGCAACAACACCCACGAGGCGACAAACTTACCGGACATCCGCGCTTTGGCGAGAGCGAAGCCAGCCGGAACCCCGACAAGCATTGCAAACAGGGTCGACAGGCCAGCGGTGATGAAAGAGTTCAGTAAGGCACTTGGAAAATCCGACCGGGTGATCTTGAAAAAGTTGTCGAACGTGAGGGCAAAGGGGCTTTCCCAGATCGGCTGAAAAATTGCGATTGGGGAGCGGAAAGACAGGATTACCACCCAAAGAGTCGGGATCGCGGCAAAGATCAGTAGGACCAACATCATCGTCAGGCCAAACCCGCGCTTGATCCGAAACTCGCGGCTGTTGTCGATCATGTTGTCACCCGCTGATTCAGTTTTGCCACGTAGTAGGCAATGAGTGCGGCCATCAGGAACAGCATCACAGCAACAGCGGCCCCGTAGGCTACGTTGGAATTCTGGAACGTTTGCACGTAGGCATAAAAGTTCGTGGCCTGTGTAGACCGACCAGGGCCGCCCTTGGTCATCACAAAGATCATTGGGAAGTGCTTTAGGCTGTCGATAAAGCGAAACAGCGTCACCATCAGCAAGGCAGGGGCCAACAGCGGTAGTGTGATGAAAATGAACGTCTTGATGCGGGTTGCACCATCAATGGCGGCGGCCTCCTCCAGATCAGGAGAAATCCCTTGCAATGCGGCCATGATGATCAGCATCGCAAAGGGGAAATTTGTCCACGTATCGGCAATCACGATCGCTGCAATCGCACCCCACTGACTTGTCAGGAAGGCTGGGATCGTAATCCCGAACAGATCGAAGAACGCGTTGATGGGCGAGAGTGTCGGTGTGAACAGCGACAGCCAAATTAGCGCGACGGCCACATGCGGCACCGCATAGGGCAGCAAAAAGAGCACCCGGCCAATGCGCCACTTTCCGGTGATTTTTTGCAAGCCTACTGCAATTGCGCTGCCGATGATGACTTGCGCGGCCACCCCAAAGAATGACAGGGCTGCCATCACGTAGATCGAATTCATCAAACGTTTGTCCGAGAGCATCTTGGCAAAGTTCTTGAAACCGAACTCCCAGTTTGTGCCACGGATCAGGTGGTAGTCGCTGAAGGCTAGTCCAAACATGCCCGCAAGCGGGACGATAGCGAAAATTCCCACCGCCAAAACGGCAGGCACCATCATCATCCGATAGCCACGTTGAAGTTCGTAAGTTGCGCCACGGCGGGTAATGTTGTGATCTGACATGCGGAACCCCAATTGCTTGCCCAGCGAGGAAACCCCGCTGGGCAGCCGGTAAGCTAAAGCTTAAGTTAAAGCCCGAGAATGTCGCGCATGTCCGCTTCGGCTTGCTCAAGCGCTTCTTCGGGCGTCATCAGACCGTTGATCGCAGCGTTCACGCTTTCACCAATAGCCTGACCAAGTGCAGGCCATTCTGGGATGAGTGGACGGTAGTGACCGATCGCCAGATCAAGCGCTGCAACCCTTGTTGTCAGGAAGTCTGGGTGAATATCGGCATACTTCGCCACGACCTCAGCGTTTTCAGCAACGGATGCAGTGGTGAAGTCCGGGAAAGATTCTGACATTGCAATCTTGGCGACAGTCTCAGCGCTTACCGCCCATTCAATGAACTTGGCAGAAGCTTCGGCATTCGGCGCGCTTGCCGGGATACCCATGCCGTGCACACCGATCGCAGGAGAGCGACCTGCAGGACCACCCGGAGGCAGCGCAATACCAGTTACGTCGGCGAATTGGCTTTGTGCCGGGTCAACGATCTGACTGATGATACCTGTGCCTTCGACGGCAAATGCGATCTGACCGTTCTTTGCCGCCGCGTTCACCTCAGCAAAGTTGAAATTACCCGCGCCATCAGGGCCGTAGTCGTTGATGAGCTGGGTGTAAATTTTCAGCGCTTCAGCGTTCTCAGGCGAATTGATCGCAGGCGTCAAATCGCCGCCTTCATAATCCGCAAAAAACGTCCCTCCATACGCCCGCATGACCATCGGGAAGATAAACATGTTAAAGCCCTGGCCCGGAACAGCTCGTAACGCAATCGCCGCCTGATCGTCGGTTGTAATCTTGGCTGCGACGTCGAGCATGTCCTCCCAAGTCTGAGGCACATCGGCACCAGCTGCCTCAAGCAAATCCTCGCGGTAGCTCATCAGGCCCACGCCAGCAAAGAAAGGCAGCGCCCATTGGTCGCCGTTCACAGAATATGCACCAAGCGGTCCTGCTAGAATGTCAGAGGTCGTCTCTTCGGACACCAAATCTGTCATGGGCTGCAGCCAACCGGCCTGAATCCAGCGCTGCACCTGAATGACAGGCGTGTGAACAACATCGATATCGCCTGTACCGCCTGTGAAAGACAAGGTGATACGGTTTTCGAAAACGTCCTGTCCGATCACATCGATATTGGCTTTGATACCCGTCTCGGCCTCAAAATCTCCAGCGAGTTTAGCCAAGCCGTTGGTATAAGGCATGCCGAACATAACGACGTTGATTTCTTCCGCTTGAGCCATCGCCGGACCAAACGCTGCTGCCAACGCAATGCTGGATGCGAGTGTTGTCGATAGTAGATGCTTCATTTTTTCCTCCCAGATTATGAAGCCTGCCGTGCTTATCCTCCGCGCATCGGCAAGACGTGGTATTTTGGCTGCAGTCGCGATGCAGCACTTTCTTCGAAAACAAGCTCTGAAAGCTCGGTGCGCACTTTCAACAGTGCGTCTTGGTATGTCTTGGCGGGGGCGCTGTCCTTTTCGGCAGGCTCAGCCAAGGCCAACAAGTGCAGGAACTTCCCCTCAGGGTCTTGAATGACCGTTGCAAAACGGCGAATACCGACGTGGTTGCCCTTTAGATCGGCGACAAAGGTGTCTTTGCGGCGTTGATCCAAAACATGTTTTACATCTTGAACCGCCAAAGGTGCGATTGTCCCGCGCGCGCGCGAAGTTTCATAGAAACCGTCAGTGAAGAACCGTGCTTCAACTTCGTCCCAGTCAAGTCGGCTGAGGTA
Source organism: Roseobacter sp. (assembly GCF_045106495.1). Taxonomy (GTDB): domain Bacteria; phylum Pseudomonadota; class Alphaproteobacteria; order Rhodobacterales; family Rhodobacteraceae; genus Roseobacter. The sequence goes on along the minus strand of NZ_JBGCEQ010000009.1, from coordinate 21,118 downwards.
AAGTTGCGACAACACATCCAATTCGTAGAGCGACCGGCGAAAGCCCACGTTTGCCCGGATCACAACGTTTGGATCAGGATAGTCAGTCTTGGAATGCCACAAAAGTTCGTGGCCGGCCACCACGACAACTTCGGCAGACACATTTAGTTCAGCGGACAAGCTGCGCATCGCGTCGTCTAGCTTGGCAAGATAGACCTCTGACATTGGAACGTTCCGGTCCAGCCGGAAATTCCGCACAACGTATTTTTCGCTTGTGCGGAACAGATACCCCCAGTCCGACAAAGACCGAATGACACGATTCACAGTCGCAGGCGGCATCCCACAATCATGGGCGATATCCACCTGCTTAATCGGCCCGGGTCCCGCGGCCATGATGTATTCAAGAACTTGCAAGGTACGTTTTGTCGGGTCCATACGGATATTTCATAATTAGAATCAGAAATTCCAAATATGGAATTTATCGTACGACCATCATTGATCCCCCACTGTCTGTCAATTCTTGATTTTCTCCAACAATACAAAGTGCCCCTTGTTTTTTTGCACCACCTGTCTAGCAGCTGCTTTGGGCAGACCGTAAGCGCGACCTGTTGAATCGAAAGAATGCACTTGACGCTAGCAAGTCGCCTTGGCATCGAATTCGAAGAAGCGTTGGTTGATCAGAAATGATAGAAGCCTACACAGTCGGAGCGCTTTCAAGGTTGGCCGTTTGCCGGCATTGGCCAGACTCATCGAATGCTGCGGTCGCCGCCCGCATTCCCGCCCTTCGTTACGCGCAATCACTACTGAAAGGATGTAAGACAGGAATGAACATACCACTCAGGCAGTCCCGTCAATAAGGCCGTTGCTAAGATCCTCCGGTGATCTGTCATTGAGCGCGCTGTAAAGGTTTGGAAATCTCGGACGAGTTCGCGGGTGATCTAGCGGCAGTCTGCCTTGAGGCAGCGTTTGAGTTTTGACGGGCATGCCTGGCAGGTGTGTTTGAAGGCCCAATACTTTGCCACGCCTTCAAGTCTTACAAAGGTATCGAGCTTGAAATTCGGATCGGTGTAATACCGCGTTGCCAAGGCGTTGACGTCGGGCCCTTCGTCACGGCCGGCGCAACCCGTGTCCGCGGCGTCATCTGTCAAGTGATCCGGCAACTCAAGTCGAGATGGGTCAGCCTTCTTGCCTTTGCGTCATGTTTCAACTTGTCGGCGACAGACGGCTTGATCGATCCCGTCCCCATAAGAGGCCCTGAGCCGACGCAAAGGAATTCTGGCGGGAAGCGTAGCCTGCACGATGGCGGGCGTCGGGATTACCTGAAATCATCAGTGCCTCCTTTCACTTTGCGTATTCCAACCCGCTCAACTGCACTAAAAACTGGTATCAAGTAAAGTTACGATACTTTTCTCCAACGATTCTTCGAGATTTTCATCGCTAGATTCCTCTTTATCGGTTTGAAAACAATAAAATATGAGTTCCGCCCGGCAGGCCCGATATTCTGGTTCGGGAGTTTACTTCACTAATTATCTTGACTTAGTGTAGTTATGTAGTGAATTTGCTTCTGAAACCGCGCTGGCGCATTACCGCGTCAGCTGGGAGGAAATACAGAATGAAATCGGCGAACAATGACATCGGCTGACCTGAATGCACCAACCTCAGCCGGAAAAGGTTTTGGCTTTCTGGCACGCAACCCGGGGCTGGTACCTCCGCTTGGTTTGCTGGTGCCGCTTGTGTTGCTTGTTGTGCTGATCACGGTAATAAATCCGGTCTTCGTGGATGGTCGGAATGTCTTCAACGTGTTCCGTCAGATTGCCATTTTCCTGATCCTCGGCACGGGCATGACGATCGTCATGGCGGCTCGCGGCATCGACCTTTCCGTCGGTTCGACGGTGGCGTTGGCAGGTTGCGTTGCCGGCCTTGTTCTTAAGAGCGGCATATTCGGTGACGGGCTGGGCTCGATCATGGCGATCGTCGCGGCAGTCGGCGTGGGTGCCGCCGTGGGCTGCGTCAATGGATTTGCGGTCACTACATTAAAAGTGCCGCCACTTATCGTGACACTCGGAACGCTCACCGCCGTTCGCGGACTGGCCTATCTTGTCATGGGCTCTGACCAGGTCCGCAACTTCCCAGAACAGTTCCTCTGGATCGGGCAAGGTCGGATCTTCGGACTGCCCGCCGCAGGTGCCATCGCACTTGTGGTGGTTCTTCTGGGCGCTTTTCTAATGAACTGCACCCGCTTTGGCACCTATGTGCTGGCGGTCGGTGGTGATCGTAGTGCTGCTATTCGGGCCGGTATCCGCGTCCGCCGTTATGAAATGGGGGCTTATATCCTGTGCGGTGCGCTGGCGGGGCTGGCTGGCGCTATGCTGGTGGCGCGACTCAATGCAGCACAAGCTGTGCTAGGGGCGACAATGGAGCTTCACGCCATCGCCGTCGTTGTCCTCGGCGGCACGTTCCTTTTTGGCGGATACGCCACTCTCCTGGGCACGTTTTTCGGAGCCGTTTTTCTCGGTGTCGCCGAAAACGGTCTGCTCTTGATGGGTGTGCCGTTCTACTGGCAGCAGATCGTCATCGGAACGACCCTCGTCGTTGCCGTCGCTATTCAGCTTTACCGCTTCCGCCGCCGGGGCATGGCGAGCGGTTGACCGGACGTCGTCGGAAACTTGTATGCCCGACAAAATGGGAGGAACTGAAATGAAGAAACAACTGTACGGGATTGCCGTGGGATTTTCTCTGGCAATGGGGTTTGGCACCAGCGCCGTTGCTGCGGAAGACCCGCTAAAAATCGGCTTCGCGCCGCCAGTCTATGATACTCTAGACTACTTCGGCCAATTCGCCGTGGCCTTTCAAGAAGAGATGGAAAGCCAGGGCGTGGCCATCGAGTTTATCGCCCGCGCCTCGACCGCCGAAGCGAATGTTCAACAGCAACTGGACATCGTCGACGATCTCATCACCCTCGACATGGACTACATTATCGTTGGCCCGATCGATTATTTCGGCATCGTTCCAGCGTTGCAGGCGGCAAATGAAGCGGGGGTTCCAGTCATCGTCGTGAATCACCTCGACGTGCACCCCGAGGATGCGGGCGTCGACGTGCTGGCTTATAGTGGCTATTCGCACGCCGAGGGCGGCGAGGTCACGGCCAAATGGGCGCTGGAAAACGTTCTGGCTGTGGGCGACAAGGTAGGGTTGATGTTCGCGGAGCCCGGAAACCAGATTTCCGAGCAGCGCGTAGGCACCGCCCGCGACCTGTGGAGCGATGCGGGAATAGAAATCGGATTCGAACATTACGCCTATTGGGAACAGGCTCGCGCCTTTGACGCGACCGAGCGGCTGATCCTCGCAAATCCGGAAGTGAAGGCGGTCTATGCCGGCAACAGTTCCATGGCCATGGGCGTCGCGAATGCACTTAAGGGTATGGGCGAGGACGGTGTCGAGGTCTTCGGGTTCGGTGCTGTGCCGCCAGAACTCGACATGATCTGGGAAGGCCTCATCCGCGGTTCCATCTTCCGCGACAGTCAATCCAGCGGCCGCTATATCGCAGATGCTATTGCCCGCCATTCCAAGGGTGAAGAGATCGAAAAGCAGTATCCGCTCGATATGGTGATGGTCGCATCGCGCGATGACGTGCTGACCAAAGTGCCAGAGGGTGCGTTGCGCCTTATGGAAAACTGGCCCGAGATTGAAAAGGAACTGCAGAAGTGACGGCAACGTCACCTGAATCCCAATCCTCCCCCGCCGAAGCGGGGGAGGTGCTGTTGTCGCTGCGGGACATCAAGAAATCCTTCGGCGGCGTACAAGCACTGCGTGGTGCCTCGATGGAAGTCGCGCAGGGTAGCGTGACGGCCCTTGTCGGTGACAACGGGGCCGGAAAATCCACGCTCATCAAGACCATCATGGGCGTGCATGCGCCGACCTCCGGCACTATTGTTTTCAAGGGGCGGGAGATCACCGTCCCGAACCCGGAAGCTGCGCGGAGCCTCGGGATTGAGGCCATCTATCAAGATCTGGCGCTGGTCGGCACATTTGACCTTGTCCAGAACTTCTTTCTGGGCCGAGAGCGCATAAGGTCGTATTTCGGCGGTCTCATCAAGGTATTGGATAAAGCAACCATGCGGGCGGAGGCGATGGAAGTTCTGACCGAGCGAGTGGGAATACGCATCGGAAATCCCTACGCAAGCGCATTCGTCATGTCGGGAGGGCAGCGACAAGCGGTCGCAATCGGTCGGGCCATCCATTCCGATGCGAGGCTGATCATCATGGACGAACCAACGGCGGCACTGGGTGTCGAGGAAACCGAACGGGTTCTGACGATCATCGAACGCCTGCGCGACCAGGGACTGACTGTGCTCATGGTCAGCCACAATCTCGAGCATGTCTTCCGCTGCGCCGACAGCATCGCCGTGATGCATAGCGGCGAAGTCAATGCGCAGGTTCCCACTAAAGAGGTCACACGTCAGGATGTGGTTACGCACATTATGGGCTCTCGCGCTGTCGCCTGAGAGGGTCACGCCATCCAGAGCCAAACTCTAGGTTTTGCCGACCGCGGCGCGTTGCTTCGATCCTAGCATCGTTTGTGGGAGGAGTTAAGAGATCGATCCAGTGAAGGCCAGCACCACAGGATGGCGGCCCTGCAAAGCTGCAGTTTGGTTGTTCCTCCGCGTCATCACTGACGATTGTCGTAGCTATGATCCATGAAACGCCGACAACGCTGCATGGTAAACCGTTCTGTCAAGAGGCGACCGAACCAAATTCTTCAGCGTCTAAACTAGACGCCACCGGGTAGAATTCTCCACAAAAACCATATTTGGACAACAGTTCAAAATTAGCCTGTTGTGTCGAGCGTCTTTATCTCCGAACAAACTTAAACACCCAGCCGAGCTCCCAAAAACACGCAAGTCATGAAAAAATCTATGAGTGAGGGAGGCAGGATCTAGGCTCTTACCCGCGTTTTGAAGTTGCCACGATAGCAGGCTATGTCACAGCAAAACCTCAGATTAAATCCGCACATCTCGATCTAGTGCGAATACCGTCTATTTGACTTCTGGCTCTGCTAACGGCGCTGTAAACTCTGGACAAAAAAACTCAAAATCAATACATTTTCCGCCTGTTCTACATGGTTCGAATACATCCAGCCATAGCGCGAGTATGGCTGTACATAAGCCTCCTAGAGATTAGCAAGTGCGTCATCATATAGCTCAACTTCCAGCCTATGGTTAGAAATACCAAGCGAAATCATATCGATCGTCTATTCAATTGTCGGAGATCATCCAAGGGATCCTTCTAGCGCGATATGAAGTATAACATCGCAGTAACGTGCACCGCGCGTCTGACAGCGGACCAAATCAAGACACCAAAAACAGTCGTTAACGGCCCAATTTTCGCGCTCGCCGAAAAGTATAGCGGCAGTGCAGCAAACATCTGCCGTCAAGGTCTGCAACGCGGACAAATCGGGCCTTCGCGGCGCTCGCTCGAATGTCAGCTTGGTTGAGCACATTGCACGGAAGTACAGTCTATCGGATTAACCACTCGAAAGCTTCCGTCAGCGCTTTTTTTCCATTTGCGGTCAAGGGACCGCCATGAGCCATCACAAGACGATCGATTTGCCATTCCAAGATGCGTTGTACATCTTCTCGTGCTTTTGTTTTGTCTGTCGTCGCCATACGGAACTTGCGAGGTACGGACGGTATGGGGGCCGTCATCAAGTCTAGTCTGGCTACCACTGCTCGCCAACCGCTAAACCAGCCTATTGGAATCTGTTGCACAAGGTCCGTCACTAACGCTGTTGCCGACCCGCGGTGGAAAAACACCATCTCTGTTGTGATCCGGTTTCCACGCACCAATACTTGTTCCAACACTCCACCCCAAGCCGGGTTTGGTTCATTGCACAAAGTTGCGTGAATCGCCGTACCCGCGACTTGTTCTGTTAGTCCAGGTGCGCCGTAAACCCGTGCGTCTGGGTAGGCAGCAGCCCATTCAGAAAGGAACTTGTAGTGCAAATTGTTGGGGGCAACCAAATGAGTGACGGCCCCAAGAGCATCGACCGTATTTCGAATTTCCGGTGTCAGAGCGACCGGCGACCAGAGCCATAATCCACCGTCGTCGGGAAGCCGAACAACGGCCATTCTCGTGGGAAACTGAAAGCCCGCCGCGCCCATTACAGGTGGGCCATCGAAAAGCCAAAGCCCGGGCCCGAAAGGTGTCATGATTCAATGTGTCCTTTCCTGATCGTCTATGTATCGGATGCTAGGAAGCGGTAGCGGAATTGCCGAAAGTTGAATGCCAAGGCGTTAGTCGGCAACACAGAAGCCATCATTTGTGCCGTTTGCATGGATTTCCATACGTAAACACCGCCACCCAACGATTGAGCCTCTTCGAATGAGAAGTGCTGTCGGAGGAGGGCTGGATTTTAGACCATGCGGGTGCGGTCTGCCGATATTTTTTTCAAGGTTTCCGAACGAGAGCAACCTTTCGGTAAATCGAATGTGACAACTTCAGGTATCATATTTGAAGACTCCCATGCAAAAAGGCGCTGGTGCAGTTGGAATTCCATCAGTCAGGTTTGATCTGTATGCGCCAATTGTTTTGGCGAAGCCTATGCGCCGACCTCGCCGGATTTCGCCAGTAGCTGTGTGTCAGGGTCGAAAGCGACACAGGGACCGAAGCACAGTGCTAAGTCGGTTTCTGCCTTCACTTGACTTGCAACTAAGGTGACTTCCCCTGCGTTAGTGAACCGTGCGTTGCGGTGGTCCGCCATCCAGTCGTCGGGCGGCAAAAGGGTTGATGCGCGGTGAGTGATGTTCCAAACAAAATAGTGGTGCGGCACGGTGATCCGCGGCTTTAGACGTGCGCGGACATCGGCGATTTGCTGGTAGCTCAGTACGTGGGGTGATCCGTCGATGGGCAACAGCGCAATGTCAACCTGACCGAGGGCTTCCCATACCTCGTCGGGCGGATTGGGCCGGTTGTCACCCCAATGAAGAATACGCAGTCCAGCAGTTTCAATGATCAGGATGGAGTTGTCAAAGGATCGCCAATTATCTGGTGGCACGGTTTCCATGGGGGTTAACTTACGGGTCAAACCCGCCCAGTCGTATTTGTTGTGGGTCGAGTCAGATACGTGCTTGTCAGCGATACCCGTGACTGCAACGTCGGCGAACTCGAACCGCCCGATCAACCGGTCCAGCAACGTACTGGCGTGAAGAGCATGCAGATTGTCGTGATCGAAGTGGGCGTGTGTGGACAGACCGATATCAACTTCGCAACGCGGGAAGTCATATAGGTACCAATCCCAGCCCCCCCAAGGTGGATTGCGCCAAGGGTCTATCATCAGCGTCACGCCAGAGGGAGTAGTGATCCGAAAGCATGAGCCACCGAAATACGCAAGACGTATGGCTCCCTTGCCGGGTCCGTCGAGTAATTGCCCGCCTTGAGCGGCGATCATGCGATTGTTGTTTTCGCTTTGCTTCCAGGCCCAAAGGCCTTCCTTACTGCGGTCTGCCATATTTTTGCTGAAGCAATCCTTAGGTCAGGATATGCTCCACCCCCTCTTCCATTTCGATTTGCAATGCGTCGTTGAAGCGATTGAAGAATCCACATAGTGCAATGCGCAGCGTCAGTTCGACGATCTGTTCTTCGCTAAAGTGTTTTTTCAACTCGACGAACACGCCGTCTCGCATCCGGTTAAAATCGTTGGTCACTTGAACGGCGTAGTCGCGGACCAATAGATCCAGCGTGTCGAAGCCGTCTGGAGTGTCGCCAAGAATGTCCAGAACAGCGGCTTCTGGAAGACCGTGGTGAATAGCGCGGGGGGCGTGATGGGCGATGCAGTATTCACAGCGGTTGATCGTCGACACAGTGACCAAAGCGATTTCAAGATAGCGCTTAGGAAGAACCGCCTCATCGGAAAACTCTAGCAGCAGGCCCATGATATGCTTGAGTGCTGGTGGACGGTGGGCAAAAACGCGCACTTGATTGAGAAACGGGCCGTAGTCGCGGGCATAGCGTTCGTAAATCGGGCGTACGTCTTCTGGCACTTGAGAAATTTCGACATCGCTGACGCGGGCCATTGAGCTGTCTCCTTATTGGAAATAGGTGGGGGCCGCTGACGGCCCCCAGTTAGCTTAGAATTCGAGGCGTTCGATCACAACATCCTGACCGTCCTTGATCTCGGACAGCTGGAAGTCGCGGCCCAGTACCATGCCCTCTTCGTCGAACTCGATTGAACCAGAGGCGCCAGAGTAGTTGATCTCTTCGCCTGCTCGCAGTGCAGCCAGACCGTCAGCGAGGTTATAGACGACGGTTTTACCCTCACCCGTGGTGACGTCCCAGACAGCTTTCGCCACGCTTTGACCGTCTGTTGCACCTGCTTTTTCCATCGCCAAAAGAAGCGTCGTCATTTGATCTCGACCCGCCGTACCGAACGGGTGTTGCACCGACCCGGTATCCTCCAACCCAGCTTCGCCCAAGTATTCCTTGTAGGCGGACGAGTTGATGGCAGGAACAGGGAAGCCGTGGATAATCCCCTCTGAGGCGTTGCCAACAGCGTCCTTAAACTGCGTGCCCGTCGACAAAGATGTAGTGATTACAGTGCCTTCATAGCCCTGTCGGAACAGCTCTTTATAGACGGCAGTGAAGTCGGTCACATACGACGGTATGAAGACCGCCTGCGGATTGTTGGCGATCAGTTGCGTTACTTCCGAACGGTAACTGGACTGTTGCGCGTTATAATAGAACGGCTCGATCAACAGGGCATCAGTTCCCACGATCTCGATGAACCCATCCATCATAGAGCGTGTAAAGTCATTGTTGAGCGCCATAAGCCCGTAGTTTTCAATGCCTCGCGCCTTGACCAGATTGCCGATTGCGCGGCCCCAGATCGGCGATAGAGGCTGGAAGTTAAACACCAACCCTTTTTCGTCGGCCACCGGAATGTCGGATGACGACGACGTGCACATTTGGACCACACCTGCAGCCTGACATTTGGGCATAACGCCCAAGGTTACGGACGAGGACCACGTTCCCAAAATTGCACTGACCCCGTTGACGTTGATCAGTTTGTCAGCAGCACGGACGGCGGTTTCTGGATTGGTTTCCGAGTTTTCCTGATAAACGCGGATTTGTCTCCCCAAAATACCACCGGAGGCGTTCACGGCATCCGCTACGCGTTTGTGCGACGCGGTAATATTGGGTCCGAATGGCCCACCGCCGCCGGTGTTGGGTGTGAGCGACCCCACGGCAATTGAATCCTCTTGCGCACGCAGGATTGCCGGCGTGAAAAGCGTTGCCGTGCCAGCGGCTAAAATCCCGCGGCGCGTTAAACGTAGTGTCATAGTCTCGGTCTCCTTGTCAGATGTTGGGATGTGCCGGTTGTTCGGCATCTTTGGATTTATCGTAGGTAAATTTCGGCTCTGGCAGCAGTCCACGCGGTCGCACGCGTAGCGTGACGATGAGCAACAAACCGATGATGATGATCCGCATTGCACTCATCTTTTCGGCGTCAAGCCATGGAGCCACATCACCGATGAACCGCGTGCCTTCCAGAAACATGATCACTGTGCCGGCACCAATCAGCAGGCCACGATTGTTGCCCGCGCCACCGACGATGACGGACATCCAGATGAACATGGCGACCATCGGCATGAAAACCTCGGGGCTGATGTTTTGCGTGTAATGCGCGTAGAGAGCACCCGCGAGCCCCATGAAACCGCCGCCAATGGCGAAAATCTGGACACGATGACGAAACACGTTTTTACCGAGCACGCCCGCGACAACGTCATCTTCGCGGATGGCTCGCAGGGTACGACCCATCGGACCGGTGCGAATGCGCTCGCAGATCAGATAGGTGATCGCGACACATAGTGCGACGAAGCACAGATAGAACAGTGGATAGGCATCCGCGCTGACCACCTCCCGCAGAGGTTGCGCGTCAATACGTAAACCGCGCGGACCTTCTGTAATCTGATCCTCGTTGAGCACCGCCAGGCGGATCATCTCGCCCACACCAAGGGTGACGATGGCGAGAAAGTCCTCTCGCAATCGCATCGACAATAGCGCGACCAGCCCACCTGCGACCAGTCCCGCGAGGATGGCGGTGGGGATCGTCGCCGCCAAAGGCCAACCTGCTTTGGCTGACAATAGACCGGAGGTATATGCGCCAAGGGCATAGAATCCTGCGATGCCGAAATTGACCATGCCGGTCAGGCCCCACTGCAAGTTCAGCGCCAGCGCGAGGATCATAAAGAAACCCGCATAGGTGGCCATGGAGATGAGATATGCGCTCATTTCTTGATCTCCGGCGTGCCAAACAAGCCTTGCGGACGTACCAAAAGAAGTACGGCTATGATCACGAAACCGACGCCGATCTTGTAGGTCGAAGGCAGCACCAGAATGGTTAACTCTTCGGCCAGTCCCAGCATCAACGCGCCGAGGATCGCACCATAGGGCGACCCAACGCCACCAAGGATCGCGGCTGCAAATATTGGGATCGTGAGGTTCCAGCCGACCAATGGCTCAATCACCAAATCAAGCCCCGCAAACACGCCAGTTAGCCCAAAAATTGCACCACATAACACCGTCGTAAAGGCAGTGACCTTTGCGGCATCGACCCCCCGAATAGACGCCAGCATCGGGTTGTCTGCGACCGCACGCATGGCGCGCCCGATCCGGGTATGGCGCAGCAAAATGTGAAGACCGGTGCCAAGAACCACAGCGCAGATGATAATCTCGACCTGCTCTTTGGTAATCCGTGCACCAAGGAATTTCCACGGACGTTCCAGTGGAATGTTGAAGCCGCGCACATCTGCCGAGAAGAACAGCCTCACCACGTTTTCCAAGATCAGCGTCAGCGCGATGGATACGACCAACAACGTCACAGCGGATTGCGCCTCCATCGGGCGAAAAACCAGCACGTGCGCTAACCAAACCACAAAGCCGGTGAATGCCATTGCGCCCGCCGCTGCCAAAGCGAGTGGCCACCCGAGTTGCACATTAAGCGCGTATGCCGCGAATGCCCCGACGGTGATGTAGCCGCCAATGGCAAAGTTTGGGAAGCGCAGGATGCCGAACAATAACGAGAAAGCCATCGCGGGAGGCGCGATCAAGGCGGCATTCACCAATGCGTTGAGGAAAATCTGAAGGCTCATGCACGCGATCCCAAATAGAGCTCTGATACATCTTTGGAGGCAAGCAATTCTTCGGCGGGGGCGTGCATCGCAATGCGGCCCGACGCCATGACGATCCCATCATGCGCAATTCTGAGGCCTTGCACCGCGTTCTGCTCGACCATCAAAATGGCGACGCCGTCTGCGTTAACGCGGCTTACCGTGTCAAACATCTGCGCCACCATCAAAGGTGATAAACCGGCGGAGGGTTCATCAAGAAGCAGCACGCGCGGCTCCAACATCAGGGCCATCCCAAAAGCGACCATCTGACGTTGACCGCCCGACAGATTGCCCGCGGGAACATAGGCCAGCGGTTTGAGGTCGGGGAACATCTCGTAGGCTTTGTCGCGAGAGGCATGGGTGCGTCTATCATCAATCCAACCACCCATGGCGAGATTTTCGTGTGTGGTCAGCGCTCTGAAGACGTTCGCCTCCTGCGGGACATAGGCCATGCCAGAACGCGCAACTTGAGCCGCGGGCTGACCTGCTATCTCGGACCCGGCGACGCGGACACTGCCGGCCATCGGCAGGATGACCCCAGCGATTGTCTTAAGCAACGTCGATTTACCGGCACCATTTGGGCCGATGATACAGGTGATGTGGCCAGCTGCGACCGTCAATGCGATGTCGTCGCAGATGACCGCGCGCCCATAGCCAGAGCGCAAGTTTTCGACAGTCAAGATCGCCTCAGGCATCGAGTGTCCCCCCGAGGTAAGCTTCGACAACGCGCGGATCATCTCGGATCGTGTCAAAAGGACCTGCGGTCAGGAACGTCCCTTCCGTCATCACGATCACCGGATCACAAAGCCGCGCAATTAGGTCCATGTCATGCTCCACGATAAGGAACGTCTTTCCGTGCTCGGAATTGAGGCGACGTATCATCTGCGTCAGCGTTCCCATCAAGGCAGGGTTCACACCAGCACCCGGTTCATCGAGCAAGATCAGGTCGCAGTCGATCATCAAGGTGCGCGCCAGTTCCAGTAGCTTTTTCTGCCCTCCGGACAAATCGGCGGCGTAAGTGTCGCGCAGCGGAATTAGGGTGGCTATCTCCATTACTTCTTCAGCGCGGGCATAAACCTCGGCATCGATTTTGGCGACTTCCTTGGGGCGCGCGAAGAGCGGCAAGAACCGTTCCCCCAGCTGCATTTGCGGCGAAAGCATCAGGTTTTCGAGCACAGTGAGACGTCCGAATTCACGCGCAAGCTGGAAAGTGCGGATCATTCCCAGGCGCGCACGACGAAATGGCGCGAGTCGGGTAACGTCTTGCCCATTGTAGGCAACTGAACCTGAGTTCGGGCGGATGACACCGCTGAGCAGGTTGAACAGTGTCGACTTGCCAGCTCCGTTCGGGCCGATCAGACCCGTGATAGAACCTCTATCGACATCGAGCCTCATGTTTTGCACGGCTTGCACCCCGCCGAAACGACGTGACAAGCCCTCGGCAGAAAGAAGCGCTGTCATTGTCCCACGTCTCGCAAACGTTCACGGAGAAGCTGCGCCAGTGTCACGCGAACTGCTTTAGCTGCTTCAGGATTTGGTTCCAGCATCTGAGCCACACGCTGGCCACGCAGGGTAGAGGCAACGGTGTTGATCAAAGCGTCGCAATCGGTTCGCGACATTTCTGCCTTACTGAAAGCGTGGCGCCCAGCGGCGCGGTAGCTATCGAACATCTTTCGTACCCATGTATCCAAATGCGCCTTCAGGATAGGGTCACCACGAGCGGCGAGCATTATATCAACGGACACCGAGACATGGGTCTCGGCCATTGCCCCATCCCAAAGTGCTTCGACAAAACCTTCTGGGTCTGGATTGGCAGGATCAGACTGTTGGCGCAGTTCGTCTGTTGAAGCGACTACGCCGCCCCACATTTCGCCGGTGGCGTGGATGACCAGCGCTACCTTATTGGCGAAATGGTGCAGCATTGCGCCACGCGACACTCCTGCGTGTTTTGCGATGCTGGTTGTTGTCATGTTAACGAAACCCACTTCAGTCATGAGGGTGATAGTCGCCTTTGACAGGCGCTCGATCGTGTCGGCTGACCGCTGGAGTTGGGTTCGACGCTTCGAATCCTGAAGTGTATCGCGTTGGATTTTTGTATCACTGATCACATCAAGCCTCCTCGCTGTTAGGGAAGCTAAACATAGATATCGCTCAGAAACAAACATTAATGTTTGTTTGTTTATTGATATTGTGAAGGCTTTGTTGAGCCAGAGCCAAAGTCCTACTAAGGCGCAATGACTTAGATTTAACGCTGAGGAACTCTTAAAGGGCACCAAAGAGCGGGAAGTTGCCTATGTGAACACCGAAGCTAGCAACAACAATATCTGCTCGTCGTATGCAATCACGGTTTCAGGTTTTCGGCTTACTGTCGGAACTGACGCAATTCCTGCGCGTTGCAAAAAAGATTTTCACGCTGGTTCAGCGAGAATTCTTCTGCATGCGCGCAATGGAAATTGACGACTCCGCTGTGGGCTCGCACTTCGCTTTCGCCGCTACTTGATCGTAGGTGGGGTCGAAATTGGCGAACGGCAGGTGCCGTCCATCAACATGGTTTGGAAGTCGATAAGTTCGGCAATACTTAGAGCATCTTCCAACTCAACGCCGAGGTAACGTACAGTGCTATCGACATTCGTGAGGCTAAGCAAAAGTTGTACGGCACGAAGGTTGCCCGTCTTGCGGTAGATCTCCGCATCTTTTGTCCGGCGGAGTGAACGGGTACCGTAGCCGCTCGGTTCCAATCCGATCGCTGTCAACCAGTCATGAACAAGCCGACCATACTAACTCTTTGAGATGAGCCGGCAGTCGTGCAAGCGGCTAAGCCAGTGCGAACATGTTTTTGTAATCTTCGCGCATTGCTTTTTTTTGAACTTTTCCCATCGTGTTGCGTTGCAGTTCGGGCACTACGATCAATTTTTGTGGGTGCTTGAAACGCGCGAGCGAAGCTCCGATGTTTTTCTTGATCGCAGCAAGGTCAAGCTGTGCTCCACCTTCGGCAACAAGAAAACCCACGACAGTTTCGCCAAAATCAGGATGCGGAACTCCTACGACGGCACTCTCAAGTACGCCTTCTTCGCTATCCAAAAGGAGTTCGATCTCTTTTGGGTAGATATTGTATCCACCTGAGATGATCAGGTCTTTGTTGCGGCCAACGATGTGCAAGTAACCGTCGTCATCGATCTGCCCAAGATCACCGGTAACGAAGAAGCCATCTTCACGCAGTTCTGCGGCTGTTTTGTCTGGCATCTGCCAATAGCCTTTGAAAACGTTCGGTCCGCGCACCTCAATCTCCCCGATGTCGCCCTGCTGTAGGGTCGCTCCGGTGTTGCTGTCGGTGATCTTGATTTCAACACCCGGCAGCGGGAAACCAACGGTGCCGGCACGTCGCTCGCCCTTGTAGGGATTGGACGTGTTCATATTGGTCTCGGTCATACCGTAGCGTTCAAGGATGCGGTGACCTGTGCGTTCCTCGAACTGCACATGCGTCTCCGCCAGAAGCGGTGCGCTGCCGGAGACGAACAAGCGCATATGCCGCGCCAGATCTCTCGTGAAACGTTCGTCCTCTAACAGACGGGTGTAAAACGTCGGCACGCCCATCATAGTGGTCGCGTTCGGTAGTTGTTCAATGATCACGTTCAGATCGAACTTGGACATGAACAAGATCTTGCACCCTGACAGCAGCGATATGTTTGTCGCTACAAACAGCCCATGTGTGTGGAAGATTGGCAGCGCGTGTAGAAGAACATCGTCAGATGTGAACACCCACTCATCTGTCAGAGCTTTACTGTTTGAAAGTAGATTGCCCTGAGTCAGCATCGCCCCCTTGGATCGCCCTGTGGTCCCAGACGTATAAAGGAACGCGGCCAAATCATCCTCGGCTCGGTCAATCGTTGCGAAAGCGGATGGCATGACCTCAGCTTGCATCGCAAAACTGCCGCTGCCGTCGTCGTTCATCGTTTCAAGAATTGCGCCGGTTGATTGTGCAATCGGTTCCAATGCTTCGGATCGTTTGCCATCACAAAGAATAACGCGCGCTCCGCTGTTTTCGACAAAGTAGGAAACTTCATCAGCGATGTACGCAGTGTTTAACGGCAAAAACACAATTCCGGCTTGGACACAGGCTGCATAGACTGCCAAAGCCTGAGGGGATTTGCCGATTTGAACAGCGACTCGGTCGCCTGGCTTGACGCCAAGTTGGGTAAACGCATGTGCATATTGCGCTGCCAGCTGAAGGTATTCGTTATGTGTGACTATCGTACCATCTACCAACTCGAGAAACGGTGTGGTCTTGCCCTGATGTTGCCCGAAAAGTGTATCATACAAAGGGTTTGTCATTTTCAAGCTCCCTAGCTTTTGGGTGTCACCGACCCACTCAGCGCCTTAACTGCAGCGGATGCGACCACGGTCTTTTCACCGACAAATTGTTCGTGGTTCTGCGAGATTTGAGAGATGTCATAGAGATAGTTGACCATTGTCCCGTTGGATTGATTGCGTCCGTTCGGTGACGTATCGGCATCAGCATGAACGGCATGAATCATGGCACCATTACCAAGATGGAACCTCGCCACGGGATCAAACGGCATACCGTCAGATCGCTTTGCCTCAAGCAAATAGTGCGCAGCCAATGCCTGGTTGTCTGCAGCTGTCAAAACCTCTTTATCAAGTCCTTCAAGCCACTTGTTCAGACCGGGGATTGGCGAAAGCGTCACAAAGGTGGAGAGCCCCGGCAAGTCTTTCGCCAGATCAGACACAACTTGTTTGATAAGCGAGTTACCAAACGAGATACCCGCAAGCCCAGACTGGCAATTGGAAATCGAATAGAATACGGCGGTGTCGGCATCTTCTGCCCCGATTTCATGGCGTTCATCTGCGAGCAAATCCTGCACAGAGCTTGGCACACCTTTTGTCAGGGCGACTTCGACGAAAATGAGAGGTTCATCAGCCATTGATGGGTGAAAGAAGCCAAAGCAGCGACGGTCGGTTGGTTTCAACCTGAGTCGCAAGCCGTCCCAACTGTCAATTTCATGAACCGCCTCATAGGCAATGATTTTCTCCAAGATTTCAGCTGGGCTGGACCAATCGATTGGACGCAGCACCAAAAAACCTCGATTGAACCAAGAGGCAAACAAATGCTTGAAATCCACATCCAAAGGTTCAAGGTCAGGTCGTTCCTTCATCATGCCCAACAAGTCTTTGCGCATCTGAACCAATTGGCCGGTTGCGCCTGGCACTTGATTGAGACGTCTTGCCAACTCCTGACGCCGAGGTTCGCAGGCTGAAGCAAAGGCGCGATATGTGTCTTTGCCAGGTTTGTTTTTATACGCTTCCAGCGCGCTGCTAACCTCTTCGGGATCGATCTCAAGCTCGTGGGCCATGAAATCAAAGAAGGCCGTTTTTTCTTCCGTGTTCATTGCCGCATAGCGATCCAGAACGGTCCGCGCCAGAGTTACACCTGACACCTCACCATGGCTACTAAGCAGGGCATCACACAGATCCGATGTCGTCCGGCCGTCGACTTCTTTGGAGAGTGCCTTTTGGTAGCGCCGTTCGAATATTGTCGAAATCAGTTCGCCGAAGTAGCTCATACCGCGTCTCCCATAATGAAGTCAGGCAGCCATGTCGCGATGCCTGGAAAGAAGCAAAGAAGAATGATGGCAATCACCATGCAGGCAACGAAAGGAAGTGACCCTTTGAGGATGGTCTTGAGCGAGATGTCTGGCGCGATGCCGTTGATCACGTAGAGGTTCAAGCCCACTGGCGGTGAAATCAACCCAATCTCCATGTTGATGGTCAGAACGACCGCAAACCAGATAGGATCAAAACCTGCCGTAGTGATGATCGGCAGCAAAATCGGCGCAGCCATCAGGATTACAGCCACCGGTGGCAGGAAGAAACCGGCCACCAATAGGAACAGCATGACGAATGTCATCAGCACCCAACGGTTTACATCAAGCGTGCCAATCCATTCCGCGATCGCTTGTGTGATGAACAGGCTCGACAGCATGTAAGAGAACACACCAGCTGCGGCGATGATGAACATGATCATCACACTTTCCTTGGTGCTGTCCCGCAGAACAACCCAGAGATCCTTTGGATTCCAAAGCTTGTAGATGATCATAGCGATCAGCAGACATAGCAGAGCCCCAACGGCGGCCGTCTCGGACGGCGTCGCAATACCACCATACATTGCATAAAGAACACCGACGATGATCGCCAAGAACGGCAGCACGCGGGGCAGGATCTCGAATTTTTCTTTCCAAGTGTAGTTACCTGCGCTCAGCAGCTGCTTGTCGCCAGACTGCCAAGTTGAGTAAAGCGACCACGCCATAAAAAGCACTACGAGCAAGAGACCCGGCAGAACACCTGCAAGGAAGAGTCGACCAATCGAGGTTTCTGTCGCAATCCCGTAAACAATCATTGTAACCGATGGTGGTATCAGAATGCCCAACGTGCCCCCAGCCGCGATGGACCCTGCGGCTACGCCGTCTGGATAGCCCCGCTTTCGCATTTCTGGAATGCCCATTTTGCCAATGGCGGCACAGGTGGCTGGGCTGGACCCAGACATCGCCGCAAAAAGCGCACAGGCACCGAGATTAGAGATGACCAAACCACCGGGAACGCGCGTCAACCAGCGTTCGAGGGCTTCATAAAGATCGGCTCCTGCACGTGTAGAAGCGATGGACGAGCCCATGATGATAAACATTGGGATCGACAAAAGTGCAAAATTATCGAGTTTGCCAAACAATATCTCGGGGATCAATTCGAGCGAGCGTAAGCCATCAAAGATCAGCAAGAAGCCAGTCGAAACAATAAGAAGTCCAAGAGCGACAGAAACACCGGAAAAAAGGACAAGGATTGTGGCGACGGCGACAATAGCGCCAAGTAGGATCGGGTCCACTATACGTCCTCCAAACCAAATGGTGTGTCAATTTTCAGGATGACTGCCACGAGATCAGCGATCAGTTGCAGCAGGAACAGGCCAAACCCAACGGGAATTGAAAGATAGGGAATCCAAAGTCTGACAGCCCAGATGGTGTCGGATTTCCAGTTGCGCTCGTAGGCAAGATGCCAATGCTCATATCCGTAAAAGAGCACGATCGCTACAATGGTGATCGAAAGCGCCATAGTGAGCAGATACATGTAGTACCGAGCGTTTCTGGAGAGGGCCAGCGGGACCAGGTCAACGTTCACGTGCCCTCGAAGGCGCTGTACGTAAGGCAGCCCAATCAAAGTGGCACCAATGGCAAGGTAAACCACAGCTTCCGTTTGCCAAACAGTTGATTGGTTCAGGACAAACCGCACAAAGATCATTTGGCAGGTGATGGCGACTGCGGCAACGATCATGGCCGCAGAGCACCAACCGGCGAGCGTAGAGAGAGCCGCAACAGCGCGCAGAAAGGGATTATTGCCCGTACGCGAAACGGCGGCTGAGCTTTGGCTAGCCATGTCAGCATTCCTTCCGTGGATTGATAAATTTGTTGGGGTCGGCGACCGCCGATCTCGGCGATCACCGTAAATGGAACTACTCGACGGCGAGAGCCATATCCAGCAATTCTTGGCCGTCCGGGACATCCTCAACAAACAATTTATAGGACGTTTGCTGCGCCAGTACGCGCCACTCCGCAAAGTCCTCGGGAGTCATCTGCGCGATTTCAACACCGGCTTTTTCGAACACTTCAACCGAAGCGGCGTCTTGCTTCTTTGCTTCTTGGAGATAGAACGCTTCTGCCTTCGCCGAAGCGGCTAACAGCGCCTCTTGTTGTTCGGTACTTAGGTCTTCAAAGGTCGATTTGTTCATCAAAAGTGGCTGATACATGAACCAAAGAGCAACATCCTCGGTGGCGGGAGTATAGCAGCTCGCCTGCTCGTATATCCGGTAGGATACGAAAGACGAAGACGACGTATTTGCAGCATTCAGAATGCCAGTCTGCATCGCATTGTAGATTTCGGAAGATGCCATCGAAGTGATCGATGCGTTGGCGCCTGCCAACATTTGTTCGAATGCTTTGCCAGCAGCACGCGTTTGAAGACCCTCAACATCAGCCGGGCTTGTGATGCACTTGTCTTTACCAACAAAGCCGCCGGCCAGATAGCCGTGCACCAGTACCATAACATCGTCTTCAGCCATCTTCTCTTCCAGCGCCTCCATATAGGGAGAATTACTCAAACGCGCCGCGTGGTCGTGGTTCTTAACCAGACCCGGCATCAAGGTCAGGTTGAAGGCGGGTTGTTGTCCACCCGCGTAGCTCAAAGGCAAGACCGTCATATCCAGCTGACCACGGCTCAGAGGGCGATATTGCTCGCGCGGCTTGAACAGTGACTTTGACCCAAAGATCTTGATGGTCAGATCGACATCGGCCGCCGCAACCTCATCTGCTACGATCTGCGCGACTTGGTTGCGAATGTCTTTGTTTGACCATTGATGCGACAGGCGTAGTTCTTTTGCGCTTACCAGCGAGCCAAGACTCATTGCCGCAACCGTCGCGACAGTCGTTAGAAGTTTCGTTTTCATAGCTTCCTCCCATATGTGAGCCGACTCTCCTCGGGTACGGCAATAAGCAATCATCGCTATTTTTGCATCCTTAGTCAATATTATTGTATACAAGATTAAACATCTTGCGCCCCGATCGCCTTTCATAGTATCGTTTTCCAATGGAGTTGAAACGTGCAGAACAGATCGCCGAAGCATTGGAAGAGCTTGTATTCCAAGGAGAATATGAGGATGGCCAAAGGCTGGACGAGATCAAACTCGCTGAACATTTCAACGTTTCACGGACCCCAATTCGGGAAGCATTACAGCGACTGGTGATGGCTGGAATGGCGGAGCAAATCCCTCGCCGAGGCGTTTTTGTGCGCCAACCTGGACCAGTTGAATTGCTAGAAATGTTCGAGACGATGGCGGAATTAGAGGCCGCATGCGGTCGCTTTGCTGCTGTCAGAATGACAGATGATGGGCTGGATCGTCTCGTTAATGCAAATGGGAAATGTCGCGAGGCTGTCGAAAGACAAGACGCACCCGGTTACTACCTAGAAAACGAAACGTTTCATCAGGAAATTTAT
The DNA here is from genome assembly GCF_045106495.1 of Roseobacter sp. Classification (GTDB taxonomy): domain Bacteria; phylum Pseudomonadota; class Alphaproteobacteria; order Rhodobacterales; family Rhodobacteraceae; genus Roseobacter. The sequence continues at coordinate 917 of NZ_JBGCEQ010000009.1, read as the reverse complement.
CGCGGAGCCACAAACTCTCATTTGCATAGCGAAGTTCTGCGGCTGCAGAATCGGTTGAAACCCTATCGCCGCGTCCAATTGCGCATCAGAGGTCGCATGGCGCAATCACTGGCCGAACACGAGGAGATCATTGAAGCCCTCAAATCAGGCGATTCTGAACTTGCCGCGAAATTATTGCGAGCGCACGTCACGGTACAAGGCGAGAAGTTCCAGCAGTTGATCGCGGGGTTAAAAAACTGAAAGCGTATTTGAGCTCTACTAACTGAATCCTGCACGCGAGCGGATCATTCGGATTGAAAGACGAATGCAATTCTCGCCAATTGCGCTCGCCCTTCAGTCAATCCAAAAGTCGGTGCTGAGCTGCAGCGACAGTAATCTCATGCGTTAAAACAGCCATTGATGTGTCCAGCAGCACTGGTTAATGAATATGGCTGCTTCCCTTAGCAGGATCGGCTAAACCTGCAGCTTTTTTTTCGCGTTCGATCCCGGCTCGTCTGCGTCGAACTGCAACGATCAACCAGATCTGCTCTTCCCTCAACGAGCAAGGTATCACAGTCCGACGTGGCTTGGCATCGTTACGCAACGCGCTCCTCATCAATTTGGAAAACCGCAGCGATGAAATCTCGTCGCATGCGCAAGCTACTCTTCAATCTGCATCAGGATTGGATTTGATGGATGAGCGGGTCAAAATGACGACCTCGGAGATTGCGGGCGTGAGCAAAACAGAAAAAAGCTGCCAACGCCTCACGACTATTCCAAGTATCGGTCCGCTGATCTCGACGGCGATGGTGGCAGCCGTCGGCAAAAGCGAAGCATATGATCGCCGCCGTAATTTTGCAGCGCAGCTTGGGCGCGTTCCAAGCCAACACTGCACCGGTGGATGAAGGGTGTTCGGGGGCATTACAGAGCGCGGCGGC
>NZ_JBGCEQ010000008.1:0-96725 GCF_045106495.1 Roseobacter sp. | reverse complement strand
CCCTCAAAACTCCACGACGGCGCGGATGGACTTTCCCTGGTGCATCAGGTCGAAGCCGTGGTTGATCTCGTCCAGCGTCAGTTTGTGGGTGATCATCGGGTCGATCTCGATCTTGCCGTCCATGTACCAATCGACGATCTTGGGCACATCCGTGCGCCCTTTCGCACCGCCAAATGCGGTGCCGCGCCAGACCCGGCCGGTGACCAGCTGAAACGGCCGCGTCGATATTTCGGCACCCGCAGGTGCGACGCCGATGATGATGCTTTCGCCCCAGCCCTTATGCGCGGCCTCAAGAGCGGTGCGCATCACGTTCACATTGCCCGTGGCATCGAAGGTATAATCACAACCCCCGCCCGACAGCTCGACCAGATGCGCAACCATATCCCCCTCAACCTTCGAGGGGTTCACGAAATCCGTCATGCCGAAATGGCGGCCCATCTTTTCCTTGTCATCGTTCAGATCCACGCCGATGATCTGATCCGCGCCCGCCATGCGCAGACCCTGGATCACGTTCAGACCGATGCCGCCCAACCCGAAGACCGCCGCCGTCGAGCCAATCTCGACCTTGGCGGTGTTGATCACCGCCCCGATGCCCGTGGTCACGCCGCAGCCGATGTAGCAGATCTTGTCAAACGGCGCGTCTTTCCGGACCTTTGCCAGCGCGATCTCGGGCACAACCGTGTGATTGGCGAAGGTCGAGCAGCCCATATAGTGGTGGATCGGCGTGCCATCCAGCATTGAAAACCGGGTCGAACCGTCGGGCAAAAGCCCCGCACCCTGCGTCGCGCGCACCTTCTGACAGAGGTTGGTCTTGGGGTTCAGGCAGTACTCGCATTCGCGGCATTCAGGTGTGTAGAGCGGGATCACATGATCGCCCACTTCAAGGCTGGTCACGCCCGCGCCCACCTCGATCACAACGCCCGCACCCTCATGGCCCAGAATGGCCGGAAAGATCCCCTCCGGATCATCGCCGGACCGCGTGAATTCATCCGTGTGGCACAGGCCCGTCGCCTTGATCTCAACCAAAACCTCTCCCGCGCGCGGACCCTCAAGATTCACCTCCATGATCTCCAAGGGCTGTCCGGCAGCAACAGCAACAGCAGCTCGGGTCTTCATCATCAAGGCGGCCTCCAAAAGGTTTTCCAATAGGACAGAAAAAGAAGGCGGACATCTTTGTCAAGTAAAAGCCCTGGCGTTCCTACCCTGGATTGAATTTCAAATTGGTGGTGTCCCCAAAGACCCGCGATCTATGAACTGCGTTTTCAATTGCACACTATTGGGAACGCCTTCACCCGCCAAACGCGCCAACAGAACCCGCGCTGCGGTGCGTCCCATTTCGATTTGTGGGACACGCACTGTAGCCAATGGCGGCGTTACAACAGAAGCTATGCCAATGTCATCAAACCCGACAATCGAAACGCTACGCGGCACGTTCACATTCAGATCTCTTGCGCGCATCAAGGCGCCTGCAGCAAGGACATCGTTTCCGCAAATGATCGCCGTCGGAGCCGTTCCGCCTTGCATGATCTGTTCAAAGGCTTCAGCGCCGTGTTCAAGGCGGTATTTGGCTTCAATGATCTCACTCAAAACCGCATCCCCACCGAAATCAGCAATGGCTGCCTTAACACCCGCGCATCGGTCCCGTGCCCGGTCGTTCCCGCTGCGTATCCCACAAATCATGGCAAGCCGCCTATGACCCTTGGCCAAGACCCTGGATGTCGCGTCATAGGCCGCTTGTTTGTTGTCGAAACCGACAAAGAATTGGTCCGACCCCTTCTTAAAACACCATGAGAGCACGCAAGGCAGGTTGCGTTTTTCAAGAAAATCCTTGGTTTCTTGCGGTCTTTCATTGCCAATTAGGAGAAGCCCATCTGCGCCATGGGTGACAAGCGCCTTGATTTGTCGAAGTTCCTCTTTCGGGTCATACCCGCTACTGGCAACCAGTAGGTTGACGCCGGCCTCCGACAGCACCTCCTGAAAAGCCTGCAATCCGCTGGCAAACATTGCATTTGCCATGCTGGGAATAATGGCGCCCACCGTGTTTGTGCGGTTCGACGCCAGCGCACGGGCGCCGAAGTTAGGCGTGTAGCCCAACACATCGATGGCTTGATCAATCCGCTCGCGTGTCGGTTTGGACACTTTGTCCGGGTCATTAAGAGCCCGCGAAATACTGGCCGTAGACACACCGGCCATGCGCGCGACATCTTCCAGAGTTGGCGTTGTGTTCTTTTTCATGCGCGGTTTTTCACTCACTCGGGCCTGAAGCCAGTTGCGTTGTCATGCGCAAAACAGTTTCACGACAAAACCAAAAATGTAAGCCCTTGCAAGAATCGATGTAAGCGCTTACACGGCGTTAACGTTTTCAATCTGGCTGGTCTTGAGACTCACGTTTGCTTAATTGCCGACCAACGCACAGCCTTGCGAAACAGGAAATGAGTAAACCGAGGGAACTGTCTTTCAAATGCTTGACTCAGCGCGAAAAAACCGTCGCACAATGGGGCTGCGAGAGATGAAACATCCCGCAAGTTTTGAAGCAAACTCACCTTTGTGCGGGATAAAGAGCCAAAAATCCCCCACGTTAACTAATCCAAACCATTAGACAGGATCGAGATTCATGGCCCGTGAATATCTGAAAAAAGCTGCGAAAACCGCGATGACAGACGCGGGCGATGTCCGCGAAACTGTGCAGAACATTCTTGACGACATTGAAGCTGGTGGCGATGCCGCCGCTTTGAAATATGCCGAGAAATTCGATAATTACCAAGGCAGCATTATCCTCAACGAAGAGGAAATTGCCGCAGCCTCCGTTCTGGTTTCGCAAAAACTGAAAGATGATATCGCATTTGCTCATGACAATGTGCGCCGTTTCGCGGAAACTCAAAAATCAACAATGAGCGATGTTGAGTTGGAGGTCGTGCCGGGGCTGATTGCTGGTCAAAAGGCGATACCGTGCCGCGCGGCAGGATGCTATGTGCCCGGTGGCCGCTACAGCCATATCGCAAGCGCAATCATGACCGTGACCACGGCCAAAGTTGCCGGATGCCAACACATCACGGCCTGTTCTCCCCCGCGCCCAGGCGTCGGCATCAATCCCGCTATTATCTACGCGGCCAATCTTTGCGGCGCGACAAAAATTCTCTCAATGGGCGGAGTGCAAGGCGTAGCTGCCATGACCTTTGGCCTCTTTGGGTTGCCCAAGGCTGATATTCTTGTCGGTCCCGGTAACCAGTTTGTCGCGGAAGCCAAACGGATCCTATTTGGTCGTGTTGGGATCGATATGATCGCGGGCCCAACGGATAGTCTGATCCTGGCGGACAAAGACGCAGACCCATTCATTGCGGCCACCGACCTGGTCGGACAGGCTGAGCATGGCTACAACTCCCCGGTCTGGCTGGTAACCGACAGTCGCGAACTGGCAGAGAAAGTTATGGAAATCGTCCCGGGGCTGATCGCAGATTTGCCCGAGTTGAACCGCGACAATGCAGAAGCCGCATGGCGTGACTATGCGGAAGTCATCGTTTGTGAAGACCGCGAGGAAATGGCGGTTTGCTCTGATGATTATGCCCCTGAACACCTGACTGTTCAGGCTGCTGATTTGCCCTGGTGGCTTGACCGTTTGCAATGCTACGGGTCGTTGTTTCTGGGAGAAGAAACGACCGTGGCTTTTGGAGACAAGGCATCGGGCACAAACCACGTTCTTCCAACATCGCAATCTGCAAAATACACGGGCGGGTTATCGGTGCACAAATACATGAAAATTGTCACATGGCAACGCGCAACAAGAGAAGGGTCCAAGCCTGTTGCCGAAGCCACCGCGCGCATTTCACGGCTCGAAGGCATGGAAGGTCACGCGCGGTCCGCTGATGCGCGGCTGCACAAGTACTTCCCGCAAGAGAACTTTGACCTTTCAGCGATTGATTGAGAACGTGACGCGCCTTTTCGATGTTACCGACAAAGTTGTTTGCGTGACCGGGGCCAGCAGTGGCCTTGGCAAGCAAGCCGCGAGCCTCTTGGCCAACGCAGGTGCGCGCGTGGTGGGTTTGGCCCGTCGCACGGAGGCCCTGGCCGCTTGGTCCGACCAAACACCAGGAGAGACGGCGCATCTGACGGCTGACTTGTCGGATAGAAACGCGTTGCATGATATCGCACGTGATGCCGCCAAACCCTTCGGCGGCATCGATATCCTGATCAATGCAGCAGGTATCAACACGCGTCAAAAGGCCGAAGACGTATCAGATGCGGGGTGGGACATGACCCTGAACCTCAACCTTGCCGCGCCGTTCTTTCTTTCGCAGGCCATGGCCCCTGGAATGAAGGCCAAAAGATGGGGTAGAATCGTTAATTTCGCATCGCTTCAGTCGCGCCGCGCCTTCCCGGGCGGCATAAGCTATGGTGCCTCAAAGGGCGCGGTGGAGCAGATGACACGCGCCATGGCAGAGGCATGGTCTTCGGATGGCATCACCGCCAACGCATTGGCACCGGGCTTCTTTCGCACCGAGTTGACCGGCCCAGTGTTCAACGACCCTGTTCTGGCGCAGCGCAACGCCGATCAAACTTGTATCGGACGCAATGGGGAGCCTGCCGATTTGGATGGCCCCTTGATGTTCTTCTGCTCGGATGCCTCGGCCTATGTCACCGGGCAAACACTTTTTGTCGATGGAGGTTTCACCGCCAAATGAAAGCCCTTGTTTACACAGACGTCGAAGTCCTTTCCTACACGGATCGCCCCATGCCGATACCGCAAGAAGGCGAAGAACTCGTGCGCATTGTCGCGTCGGGGATTTGTGGATCGGATATGCACGCCTATCTTGGGCATGACGCCCGTCGTCCCGCCCCGCTGACACTGGGCCATGAAGCTGCTGGCGTGGTAGCAAACGGTGCGAATAAGGGCCGCCGCGTTACAATCAATCCATTGGTCGCTTGCCAGAACTGCTCATATTGCCGCACAAGACGCGAAAACCTGTGCCCGCACCGGGAGATCATTTCGATGCATCCCCGCGAAGGTGCTTTTGCTGAATATGTCGCCATGCCTCACCGCAATCTGATCACAGTGCCCGATAATGTGTCGCTTGCGCATGCAGCGCTTGCGGAACCTATTGCGTGCGGCTGGCATGCGGTGCGCTTGGGCAAATCCGTTCTGGGAGGCAATCTGTCCCAACTGCGATGTGCCGTGATCGGGGGCGGCGCAATTGGCGTCGGCGCGGCTTTGTCGCTTGCAGCGCAGGGCGCACGCGACATCACAGTGATTGAACCCAATGAAATACGCCGGTCTGCACTGGCTGATGTTGCCGGGTTTGAAGTTTGCGCGCCCAATGAGGATGCTATGCCTTCAGATGGTGAAGTCGATTTCGTCATCGACGGTGTCGGATACGCCGCAACTCGCGAAACATGTAGTGCGCTGGCCCGCGCCGGTGGTGTCATCGCGCATATTGGCCTCGGCGAAGCAACCGGAGGCCTTGACGTCCGCCGCATGACGCTACAGGAAATCACCTTCATTGGCACCTACACTTATACTGCTGCGGATTTTGCCGCGACCGCTGCGGCCATTTTTGAGGGCAGCCTGGGCGACCTGGATTGGATCGAAGAACGCGCTTTGGCGGACGGCCATGCGGCCTTCAAAGACATACGTTCCGGATCGGTTGCCGCGCCCAAAATCATCCTTACTCCGGAACACGCGACGCCTGTCTCCTAGGCAACGAAAATACAGAGCCCCGCAATCCCGAAAGGACCCGAAATGCACAAGAAAATAATCGTTGCTTTGGCCTTGGACCACGGCATCAGCAAGGAAGCACTTGATATGGCCCGCCATCTGCGTGGCGATGATGGCGAAATTTTTGCGGTGCACGTCCATGAAACCCCAAGCAGTTCAGTAAATGCGTTTATTCCCGAAGACGCTGTAAAACGAGCATTTGCCTCTGCCAGTGAGACCTTGGCGGATCGGCTTATAGGCACGAGCGATGTCGAACCGGTAATGTTGCAAGGTTCCGCCGGGCGCACCATCACGGAGTATGCGCGGAAAATTGACGCCGATTGCATCATCATTGGGTCTCACAAACCCGGCCTGAGCGACTATTTCCTAGGCTCAACGTCGTCACGCGTGGTGCGACATGCACCCTGCTCAGTCTACGTCATTCGGTAAAAACAAACTGACAACTCACTGATTCAAAGTTCTTTTTCGCACACGAGGAGTAAACACGTGTACATCAGCACTAAAATTGTGGACGACTTTGTCGCCAATGGCGTCGAATTTATCACGACCGTGCCCTGCAAGCAGCTCGCCGGAGTCATCGACGAGGTCGAAGCGCGCGAGGAAATCCATCACATCCCCTCGAACAAAGAAGACGAAGGAATGGGGCTCTGCGCCGGTGCGTTTATGGGCGGCAAACGACCTGCGATCATCATGCAGAACACCGCCATCGGTGTCACCATCAACACTTTGGCGACATTAACGCAATTCTATCGCATGCCTCTGCCGATGCTGATTTCCTACCGGGGCGAGTTACGTGAGCCCGTAGCCTGCCAAGTAGAAATGGCAGTACATACGAAAGCTCTGCTGCAACAAATGCTCATCCCGACCTATCATTTCCACAAGGAATCGGATGCGGATGAGCTTGATGCCATTCTGAAATACACGTTCATGTGCAACAAACCTGTGGCCATCCTGACGGATGCGTCCTTCTGGGGAGGCTACGGAGACCAATGATCCGCTCTGAAATCCTGCGCGAAATTGCGCCCATCCTGCGTGACCAACTGGTCGTTTGCAACATCGGCCTGCCGAGTCAAGAACTGCATATGATCGACGATCAGCCCACTAATTTCTACATGCTGGGCACCATGGGGTTATCTTCCTCTATTGGCCTCGGCCTCGCCTTGGCACAGGACAAAACCGTTATATCCATCGACGGCGACGGCTCAGTGCTGACCAACCTCGGCACGCTCCCAACAATCGCAAACAATGTTGCCGACAACTACATTCTGATGATCATCGACAATGGCAGCTATGGTTCGACTGGCGACCAACCCACCTATGCCGGCAAGAAAACATCGCTCTCTGCGGTTGCGAAAGCCTGCGGGTGTGAGAATGTAGTCGAATGTCAGGACATCGACACCGGCGAGGTTCTGCAAGCGGCGATCGACAGCAAGAAAATGACAGTCATTGTTGTGAAATGCGACAGCGGTAACATTAAACTGCCTGTTATCACAATGGACCCGGCCGTGATCCGTGATCGCTTTATGAAGTCCGTACAGGCCTAGGGGCCTTGAGCGCGAGCGCCATCCATTCCTACAACGACGCCCGGCGCCTTGCGCGCCGGCGTCTGCCTTGGATGGTTTTTGACTACATTGATGGTGCGGCGGGCGAAGGTATTGCCGAAGAACGCAACCTCGCTGCGTTACGCGCCATCGAATTGCAACCGCGCGTATTGGTGAACGTCAAAGACCGTGATCTGAGCATGCCGGTCTTTGACCACGCGGGGCAAGCGCCCTTTGGAATCAGCCCCATGGGCATGTGCAATCTGTCGGGACCCGGCGCGGATTTAATGCTGGCGCGAATGGCCGCCAAATACCAGGTGCCTCATGGCGTCTCTACCGTTGCATCTACCAGCATGGAGCGCATTATTGAAGTTGCGGAAGGTCATGCTTGGTTCCAACTCTATTTCAGCGGAGATGGCAGCGGTACAAAAAAACTCTTGGATCGCGCGAAAACGGCAGGCTACCGTACTCTGGTGATGACGTTGGATGTTCCCGAGGTTGGCCGCAGGCCGCGTGAACTGCGCCGAGGATTTAAAATGCCTTTTAGGATCGGACCGATGCAATTCATCGATTTTGCCCTACACCCACGATGGTCCATCGCAAGCCTGATAGCAGGTGCACCTGATCTGGGAAACTTCCAGCAAGACGGATTCACCTTTGATCGTACGGAAAGCCGTGCCCTGGCCGATTGGGATTTCCTGAAAGAATTGCGCGACCGCTGGGATGGCAATCTGGTCGCAAAAGGTGTGACCGATGTTGACGACGCCAAACGTCTCAAAGCGGAAGGCATTGATGCGATACAGGTGTCCAGCCACGGCGGGAGACAATTGGATTCTGCGCCACCGCCCATCCTCGCACTCAAGCGGATACGGGCAGCCTTGGGTGACAGCTATCCCTTGTTTTATGACACCGGAATCAGATCTGGAGAGGATGTTGTAAAGGCCTATGCCATGGGCGCGAACTATGTGTTTTTCGGTCGTGCGCTGCAGTTTGCCATTGCCGCTGGGGGCCAAGCGGGACTGACACAGTTCTGGCAGTTGATTACCGATGAAATTGGTCTGACGCTGGCGCAAATGGGACAGGTTTCGCTGCCGCACCATGCACCAACCCGTACCCAAACTACTGCGAAATAATATCTGCCACGCGCGCGGCAATAGCTCTGCTGGCTTTTGGAGAGGGATGAATCCGATCTCCAGCATGAAACGTGGTGTCGCCATGTGGCACCATGGTGCGCAACGAAACGAAGTGAACGCCTGGATCAGCCTGCGCCATTCTTGCAATCCGTGCCTCCAGCTCATTTGCCTCTTCGCGGCAATGCTCGATAATCGAACCTCGGCCCGGGCTGCGCAGATATCCGATGTAGATCACCTGGGCACCGGTTTTGCGCAATGCAGTCACATTGCGCGCAATCTCCCCACTCGCGCCATCCGCAGCGATCATCCTGTCCATTTTGGTATTACACTTTAAACAGCCACAGCCCAACCAAAGGTCATTTCCACCACCATTCATGACGATCCAGTCCCAATTACCAGCTGCATATTGTTTGGAGATGTTCAGACCCATCGCGCCGCTGATCGGCAAATTGTACAGAACCCGAGCCCCCACAACCGAACGATCGATAACGGGTTCGCCCAGGATCTGCTCAATGCCGTCAGAAACGCCCATGTCATCGCCCGCATGCCAGGCCATCATGGAGTCGCCCATTGCTAGAATACGCGGGGACTTGTCCGCAGGAACATATTCACCGCATCCGGCCAGCAAACAAACCACTGCACATAAATTCAAATACAGAAACTTCATGCCGGTGACCCCCCTGAAAATCTCTCGCATACACCCGATAAAAAAAGGCGAAACGAACACGAAAACTCATAAGGCGGGAGTTCTGAGAAGAAATTAATTTCGCAGACGGGATTGCATTCAAAGACCCAGCAATTTCAGCAAAATTTACGTCATTTTATAAAGGGCACGCATCAATTTTAGAAACTTTGCGTGCCAGCCAAGTTGGCGAGTTCGCTGAAATCAACTTTGAGCACTATATTCGATGATACGCGTTGCAACCTCCTAGGCGCGATTACGTCTCAGCTTTCAATCCTATCTGACTCAATCCGGTACGGCGATGTGAATTCATACCCCGACGCCAGCTTTCCAGTTTAAATGCTGCGCACCAGCAGCAGTTAGCATCCAGTTTTTAGCTCATACCCAAACAATACCCAGCTTGGAGTGCTGAACAACTCCAGGTAAACAATGCCCACGCAGCCGACACTTTAACAGTCCAGCAGGCTTAGTCTCAAAAAAGGCGTCGTTGGTGTTTCACACCACGGTTCGGAGAAGGCAAAAAACTTAAGCTGCAATTTTTCGTGACAATACCTCTGCCATAGTTGCTCCCATCGAAGATGGATTTGGTGCGACGGTGATGCCAACCGCGCTGAGCATTTCAACTTTTTCCTGCGCGCTTTCGCCGAAAGCGGAAATAATAGCGCCCGCGTGGCCCATTTGCCGACCTTTGGGTGCGGAAAGCCCCGCCACATAGGCCACAACCGGCTTGCTCATGTGATCGCGCACATAGGCTGCGGCCTCAGCCTCTTGCGGGCCTCCGATTTCGCCCACCATCATGACGGCATCCGTTTCCGGGTCGGCCTCGAAGAGCTCAAGGATGTCGCGAAAGGACGAACCATTGATCGGGTCGCCGCCAATGCCGACGGAAGTCGACACGCCGATACCCAAAGCTTGCATCTGGCTGGCGGCCTCATATCCCAAGGTGCCTGACCGACCGACGATCCCGACGCGTCCCGGCATGTAAATATGAGGCGGCATGATCCCCATGAACCCTTTGCCTGGCGAAATCATTCCCGCACAGTTCGGTCCAATGAGACGCATCTTGCGGTCTTTGGCATAGCGACGCAGGAACCGTTTTACGCGGATCATGTCTTGTGCGGGGATCCCGTCGGTCACACAAACCGCCGTCCGAATACCAGCATCAGCGGCCTCCATCATGGCATCGGCAGCAAAGGGTGGCGGAACGAAAAGCAAGCTTGCTTGCGCACCTGTTGCCTGTACTGCCTCGCGTACAGTGTCAAAAACAGGCCGGTTCAATATGCTGCTACCGCCTTTGCCCGGCGTGACACCAGCTACCACCTTGGTGCCAGCTTCGATCATTTCCTGGGTGTGGAATTGTCCGATCCTACCTGAAATGCCTTGTACCAAAACTTTGGTTGTTTCATTGATCAGAATGGCCATTTTCGATCCTCCTTTAGGCGGCGACTGGGGTACAACGATGAGCGACGGCGGCTTGCGCCGCTTCGGCCAATGTATCGGCTGTGACAATGGGCAAGCCCGAGGCGCGCACGATCTCTTGACCCTCTTTCACATTGGTGCCTGCTAAACGCACAACAACAGGCAGGGTCAGACCGACGTCTTTGTAAGCTTGCACCACGCCCTTCGCGATCCAGTCACACCGGTTGATGCCCGCAAAAATATTGACCAACACCACCTGCACATTTCGATCGGTCAGCACCGTTCGAAAGGCCTGACAAACCCTTTCCGGGCTGGCCCCGCCGCCAATATCAAGGAAGTTCGCAGGTTCGCCGCCTGAGAGCTTGATCATGTCCATCGTCGCCATCGCGAGACCGGCACCATTGATAATGCAACCGATGTCACCATCCAATCCAACATAGGCCAACCCATTGTCGGCCGCGGTGGCTTCGCGTGGGTCTTCCTGCGCAGGATCACGCAACGCGGCAACTTGCGGGCGACGATAAAGCGCGTTGGTGTCAAAGCTCATCTTGGCGTCCAGTGCGACCAAGTCCCCGGTGCCTGTGATGACCAGCGGGTTGATCTCCACCATCATCGCGTCAAGGTCGCGATAGGCGCGGTAACATGCATGCAAGACACTCACCATCTGCGCTACCTGCCCACCGAAAAGCCCAAGCGAAAAAGCAAGCTCTCGGGCTTGGTATTCGGCAAGCCCAACCGCCGGATCTATGACCATACGCCGCAGGCTTTCCGGATCATCCTCCGCCAGATCTTCAATTTCCATGCCGCCATGGGCGGAGGCAACGATCATGATCCGTTCGGTCTTCCGGTCGAGAACAAAGCCCAGATAGAGTTCTTGCTGGATGTCAGAAGCAGTTTCGACCCAGACACGATACACTCCTTTTCCCGCCGCATCCGTCTGTTTGGTCACCAGATTCTTGCCAAAAAGGGTGCTCGCGTAGGAGCGCACTTCTTCGTCAGATCGACAGAGTTTCACGCCACCTGCTTCACCACGACCGCCTGAGTGGATTTGCGCTTTTACAACCCAAGCCTCGCCGCCAAGCTCGCGTGCCCGATAGCCCGCCTGTTCAGGTGAATAAGCCAAACCGCCCCGCGGCACGGGCACGCCGAAACCTGCCAGTATTTCCTTGGCTTGATATTCATGAATGTCCATCTTCGCCTCCCCCTGTTTTACGCTAGACCCGCGCAGCAATCGCCTTAGCCACATCGATCACATTCTGCGCCATTTTCTCTGATGCTGCGTCGATCATCTTGCCGTCCAATGAGGCGGCCCCACGACCTTCGATTTCTGCTTTGCGCAGCTCGTCAATGATGCGCTCGGCCTTCGATACCTCCGTTGTCGGCGGGCTGAACACCTCATTGGCGAGAGCGACCTGGCTCGGGTGGATGGCCCATTTGCCCTCGCATCCGAGGGCCGCCGCACGTTTTGCTCCGGCCTTGTAGCCTTCGGGATCAGAAAAATCGCCAAACGGCCCGTCGATCGCACGCAACCCAAAGGCACGGCAGGCAATGACCATCCGTGTGATCGATGCATGCCACTGATCCCCTGGATAGTCCGGGTTCAAGCCGCCAATGTTGACGGTTCTGGCGCGCATGGAGGCGGCGTAATCCGCCACACCGAAGTGCAGCGCCTCCAAACGGCCCCCAAATTGAGCGATTGTCTCAACATTGGCCATGCCCAAGGCAGTTTCGATCAACGCCTCAAGCCCAACCCTTGTCTTTAGACCCTGTCCCTGCTCGATCTGATTGACCATGGCCTCCACCATGTAGAGATCAGCTGGCACCCCGACTTTTGGGACCAGCAAGGTATGAACCTTGTCGCCAGCTTGTTCCATGACATCGACCACATCACGGTACATGTAATGCGTATCAAGACCATTGACCCGCACTGATACTGTCTTGCCTTTGGCAGCCCAATTGATGTCGTTGAGCGCTTCGATCGCATTCTTTCGCGCCTGCTCCTTTTCGGGCGGCGCAACTGCATCCTCAAGGTCCAGGAAAACGTAATCTGCCGGGCTGTCTGCGGCCTTTTCGATCATTGTGGTATTGGAGGCTGGAACCGCGAGTTCTGAGCGTTGCAGACGCTGTTTGCGCAGCGGGTGTAAAGTATGGGACATGATATCTATCTTTGCACTTGAACGAGTTTATTCGGCTGCGACTTGCAACGGAGTTTGCATTTCATCCTGATGAGCAAACCAGCTTTGTGCGGCTCCGACACCTGAACCCAGTTGAATCTGAGCGCCTGCCCGCATCAGTGACATTTCGGCCAGCGACAAAGCCGTCAGGCACATGCCTTCGTTCATGTCCCCTAGGTGCCCGATGCGGAAAACCTTACCCGCCAGCCGCGCAAGGCCTGAGCCGAAGGAAGCGTTGTAATCCTCATATGCAATACGCAAGACGTCGCGCGCATCTACGTGATCCGGCACCCGAACGGCAGATACGGTATCGGAATGCAGTGTGTGATGCTCTGCCACCAGATCCATACCCCAAGCCGCAATTCCGAGGCGCACACCTTCGGCCAGTCGGTGATGGCGGGCGATCACATTGTCCAAGCCTTCATTCTTTATCCGATCAAGAGACGCACGCAGGCCATGGAAGAGCTGCGTTGGCGGCGTGTAGGGGAAATAGCCATCCGCGTTCAACTTCAGCATGTCATCGAATTCGAAATAGGCCCGGCGCGAGGTCGCATGTCGAGAAGCTTCCAACGCCTTTTCACTCACACCCAAGATGCCCAATCCTGCAGGCAACATCAGCCCCTTCTGGCTACCTGTTACGGCCAGATCTACACCCCATTCATCCATGCGGAAGTCAATCGATGCGACGGAAGACACGCCATCAACAAACAGCAACGCATCGTGAAAACACTCGTCCATTACACGGCGAACTGCCGCGACATCCGACGTTACCCCGGTTGCAGTTTCGTTGTGCGTGACAAAAACCGCCTTGATCTCATCCTTTGAGTCCGCGCCGAGCCGGCGGGCATATTCCTTGACCGGAACGCCGGCGCCCCATGGCACGTCAATCACCTCTACATCGAGTCCGAGGCGTTCAGCCATCTCTACCCAAAGGGTCGAGAATTGCCCAAACCGAGACATCAAAACCTTGTCACCTGGATTCAGAGTGTTGGTGATGGCGGCTTCCCAAGCACCGGTGCCCGATCCCGGATACATCATCACGCGCCCGGTCTTGGTCCGCAAAACGCTTTTTAGATCCTCAAACAGGCCTAAAGTAAGATCTCCAAAATCCGGCGCCCGCATGTCCTGCATGGGCACGTTCATAGCTTGCCTCACTGATTCTGGTACATTGGTTGGACCGGGGATGAAGAGATGTGTTTGACCTGTTCGCATGCGAATTCCTCCTTGATTCGCAATCTTTATGCACACCATGACGGGAATCCGGAAATGGAACCGGGTCATGCTGTGAACGCATAAATTTACAAATATCAGAGTTGTAAATTTGTAAAAATTGCGCTACTAAAGTATATGAAAACCTTCATTGGACCGCACCTCAGACGCCTGCGCGTGGATCAAAACCAAACGCAAGCACAAATGGGCAAGGCGCTGGGGATCAGCACCTCTTACGTGAACCTGCTTGAAAAAAACGAGCGCAGTGTTTCGGTCTCTGTGCTTCTGAAACTGATGGAGGCTTACGGCGTAGACTGGCGTGACATCGCAAAGGATGACGAAGCATCGAAACTGGCCGATATGCGTGCCGCCCTGCAAAACCCAATCTTTGAACCCGCGCGACCAGACCTGCCACAATTGCGCGCCGCTCTGGCCCACAGCCCCGATCTGGCCAACAGCTTTCTGCAATTGCATCGCGCTTATCTCGCGGTATCGGACCAATTTATGAGCCTGGCCGGAACGGCTGACGGAAATGAGGCGCTTGTCCCTGCGTCGCCGGAGGCAAACGTCCACAACCTTTTTCGTACGCAGCAGAACCACTTCCCGGAGCTGGAGACTGCTGCAGAAACTTTTTGGGCGGGCAAAGAGGTCCCGGTCGACGACGTTTATTACGCCCTCAAGTCACGGTTGCGTCACAAGCTGAGTTTGAACGTGCGAGTCGTGCCAACGGATGAAATGCCCAATACGTTGCGAGAATATGATGACACATCGGGAGAGGTCCGCCTCTCGGAGGCGATGGATCACCCCAACCGCGTGTTTCAACTTGTCCATGTTGCCGCTCTGATCGAGCATCACGACCTGCTCGAAGGTCTCCTAAAGCGATCAGGACTGGAGGACCCGCGAGGCCGGGCGCGCTACCGGGTGGAACTGGCAAACTACTTTGCTGCGGCCGTTTTGATGCCTTACCAAGCATTTTTAGATGAGGCGCAAGCCAGCAAGTATGATTTCGATCACCTGGCGACGCGTTTTGGCGTCAGCTTTGAGCAGACCTGCCACCGCGCCACCACCTTGCAACGCGCCGGCGCCAAAGGCGTACCCTTGTTCTTTTTACGGATAGACAAGGCCGGCAATGTCACCAAACGCTTTAATGCCACCGATTTTCAGCTTGCGGAATATGGCGGCGCCTGTCCCCGGCTGGAAGTCCACACCTCCTTTCGAACACCCGGTCGCATTGTTCCGCAATTTGTTGAGCTTCCCGACGCAACACAGTTTTTTGTGTTCTCCAGAACTGTGGATCGGCCGAGTTTTACGCGACACTCGCAAGACGTACGACTGGCCGTGGCCATGGGGTGCAGCCTGGATCATGTGGGCGAGATTGGATATGCGGATGATCTCAGCATCGCGGCGGCTCGCATGACCAAGATTGGCATCAATTGCAGGGTGTGCCCGCGTATGGACTGTGATCAGCGGGCACATCAAACCGTCATTCTGGCCAACCCGGTAGACGAAACGCGGCGCGGCGCCACGCGGTATTCATCTTGAACAAAAGACAAGTTTCAACCCGCTCGTAAAATCCAACACGCCCTCCAACCTGCCGCCGATGCGGTTTGAATGATGGAACGCGATTGCCCCGCTGCGATCTCATTGCAATCAGCCTTTGGGGGCGAAAGAACCTGCCACCTTGGCAGAATCAACAAAGAGTCAACGCAAAGGTTAATTTTCTTAGCGGTAACCTTGAAGGGCGCCGAGGTGCCGCAATGAATCCGCCAGTAGATTGGATGCTTCAAGGAGAAGGTCACTTGTTACAAAACCAAACCCGAAAGACCAATATGTATGCCAACAGCCACTTTTCGAGGCGCGCAGCAAGTCTCATCCTTCAGTCTTGCGTTACGCTGTTAACTCATTTCGACAAAAGCTAGGTAATATTGTTACTTTCCGCTATTCTCATAACGCATAGATTTTTATGTGCTTTTGAAAAAAACTTTTGAAAAGTAAATTATTTGGAGATATTTAGTATGTCTGTTCAAGAACAGTCAATTGTTGCGCAGTGGAATGAACTAACCCTGGAAGCCATCCGCGAAGGAAGCGCCAAACCCACAGCAACCACCTATCAATTGCACCTAGCAAGCTCGGCTGTTTACGATGCCTGGGCCGCTTTTGACCCGGATGCCTACGGGCACTACTCTGAGATCGATACGGATCTCTCAAACACAGATGACAACAAGGCTGAAGCCGTAAGCTTTGCCGCCTATTCAGCATTAAGCGCTCTTTTTCCAGGTCAGCAGGCACTGTTCGACGCATTCATGTTGGAACTGGGTTACAATCCCGCTGATGCGTCGACAGATACGAGCAATGCTGCTGGGGTTGGCACATTAGCAGCTCAAAACGTCTTCGAAGCACGTGCCGATGATGGGTCGAACGCAGAAAACGATTTTGAAGATACCACCGGCTATTCCCCGATCAACTCTGCTGAACCAGGTTCTGATGCAGCCCCAGGCGGCGCCGATTTCGACGCAAATCACTGGCAACCTTTACGCGTCGCGACAGGAACAGTGACAGATGCGAACGGTGTGCCGATCATCGATAACTCCGATCCTAACAGCTATGTGGACCAACAGGCTTTGACGCCGCACTGGGGATCCGTGGACAGTTTTGCCCTGGCGTCAAATGATCAATACCGTCCGGATGCCCCGCCGCAATTGGGCGATTTTTCACCCTATGTTGACGGCACAGGCATGGTCACAACCAACGATCAGGCCTATCGCGACCAGATTGCGGAAGTGATGGCAATTTCCGCTGGTCTGACAACCAAGCAAAAGGTCATCGCAGAGTTATGGGCCGATGGTCCGCGCACGGAGTCGCCTCCTGGACACTGGAACCAGATTGCACAGGACATCGCGCTGCGCGAAGGGCATGGAATCGATGAGGACGCCAAGCTGTTCTTTGCCGTGAACGCCGCCGTTTTCGATGCGGGCGTCGCGACCTGGGAGGCCAAATACACGTATGACTATGTCCGCCCGCAATCGGCCATCCGCGACTTGTTTTATGATCAGAACATTGATGCATGGGGCGGTGTCAATCAGGGCACACAGCAAATTTTGGGCCAAGAGTGGCAACCTTATCAAAACGTGACATTTGTCACCCCACCGTTTCCCGAGTATGTCTCGGGTCATTCAACATTCTCAATGGCTGCAGCGAAAACCATCGCCAGTTTCGTGGGTTCCGACACATATTACGACGGGACATCGTTGAGCAACTACGACCTCGATGCTGTCGCAGGAACTGACCTTCTGGGCCGCTACGAGACAGATGAACTGGCTTTTGAAGAATTCGGTGGTGGCCCACCCGTCGTGCTGCAATGGAACACGCTAACCGAGGCCGCCGAAGAAGCGGGCATTTCACGACTCTATGGCGGCATTCATATTCAGGATGGCAACCTCAACGGTCTCGAAGTTGGGAAAAAGGTCGCTGCCAATGCTGAAATCCGCTGGGACGCCCTTTTTACGCGTGGCGGGGATGATGCCATCAATACGGGCCGAGAAGGTGGTGGTCTGACCATTGCCGGGGCGGGGAACGACACCGTAAGTGCAGGTCGGCGAGACGATACCATCGAAGCCGGATCAGGTGACGATACCGTCGTGTCCGGGCATGGCTCGGATACGGTTTTTGGCGGTGACGGGGATGATATCCTGCGTGGTGGGCGCAAAAACGACCTTCTGATTGGCGGCGACGGCAATGACGATTTGAACGGCGGACGAGATGATGATCGCCTCGCAGGCGGCGCGGGCGATGACAACCTGAAAGGCGAAAGAGGAAACGATGTTCTGCTCGGGGAAGGCGGCAATGACCTCTTGAGAGGCGGAAGCGGCAAAGACTTCCTCGATGGCGGTGCAGACGACGATGTATTGTTCGGGGGTAGCCGCGCAGACAATCTCAACGGAAGCAGCGGGAACGACGAAATTTTTGGCGGACGCGGCAACGACATCATCTCGGGTG
Organism: Roseobacter sp.; assembly: GCF_045106495.1. Classification (GTDB taxonomy): domain Bacteria; phylum Pseudomonadota; class Alphaproteobacteria; order Rhodobacterales; family Rhodobacteraceae; genus Roseobacter. Next base: position 78,861 of record NZ_JBGCEQ010000008.1, on the reverse strand, counting down.
GTGATGACGACGACGAATTGTCCGGCGGCGAAGGCAACGATTCCTTTGTCTTTGAGTTTGGCGAGAGTGGCGTAGACACGATAGTCGATTTCAACGCCAATCAGGATCAATTGCATCTCGTTGGCTTTGATCCGGAAGCGGAAGTTTCTTTTGCTGCCGTCGCAGGTGGTGTTAGCGTCGCGGTGAACAGTCAGAGTATTGCGGTGCTCAATGGCGTCGCCGCAGATGAGTTGACGGTGGATGAAAACGTCATCTTTTTCGACAACCTTATTGCATAAACAAAGATCTGGCGCAGGGTTGGTTCGCGACACCAGGTCGGATTGGCTAGAAATGCCGTTTTCCGGTCTTGCGTTAGCTGCGACAACGGCCAATCTTGCGCCGAGCTGGCGACATCTAAGCCAGTCTAACTGACGGCAACCAAGTGATTGTCAAACGACACTCCATGCCGAGCCAGCGTTTCGAACTTGTCGTTTTTGAAATGATGGACACCGCCAAAACCGTCAGTCACCAGCGTTTGATGTGACCCACGCGCAATGCCGCACACGTCGCCTCGGCGCAGCAAAACTGTTCTATGTGATTTCAGATCAATGACTTGCGCCAGATCCCCGCGCGGGAAGGTGACGCCAATGTGATCAGAGCCCAGCGCAGCAATACTGCCGGCATAGCCATCAAGCCGATGCAATACCTGCGCCTTCATATCGATCAACCGCAATCCTGCACCCGGCGCATAGAGTCCCGCAATCGACGGGGCAGCATAGGGATCGCCTTGCCATTGGAAAGCGCACGCGACCCTTCCATCCTTGAAGGCGGAGATATGACGCAGCGAGTTTTTATGCCATTCGTCTGGCAATTCTGCCATATCTAAAAACGTTCCGCTTGCGTCGAGAATTGTCAGGTTTGGCTTCATACTGTCGAGGTTGAGCTTTTCACGGCCGGTTTTCGGATGGGTACGGATGCCGCCATTTGCCACGGCAAAATGGTCCGTTCCGGGCAAGCGAACAATTTCGTGCGGCCCGATGCCGTTCGATGTGATTTCGCCGACGCGTTGGTACGTTTCCCCGACCCGCCACAAACCAATGATCCCGGCACCCGTTGCGATGTCGTTTTCAGTCGTCAACAAAAGTTGTCCATCGCGCGAAAACGCGCCGTGGCCGTAGAAATGGCGCCCAACGGGCGTCTGTAGCGTCTGCTGTAACCCGCCGTGGGTGCAATCCAGAACCAGCGCAAAGGTACCGGGCCGACGGGCAAAAGCCACAGCCTGAGCCTTGTGAGGATGTGCCGCCGCCGCGTGACCGCGCTCCGGCAAGCCAAGCCTGAAGGCAATTTCTCCGTCGCTCCGCAACCCCAGCAAATGGTAGCTGCCGTCACCCGCGCGCGCTGCGCTAAGATGGCTCGGCGCACCAGCCGCTGCCCAGCCAAGAGCGGGACACGCCACTGCGGCAACCGCTGCGCCGATAAACCTGCGACGGGTGGGCATATCAGTCTCCATCCAGAGAATTGAAGCCCGCGCTGATGCCAAGCGCCGCGCCTACATTTTCTGCCACCAGTACCTGCACATCGCGCAGACTGCGCTGCAGCACTTCTATTTTGAAACGGCGCGCCGGATCTGCGACGCCTGAAAACGCAGGGTCGTCCAAGGTTTCAGCACGCGCGATCGCAGCATCAAATGCCCTGTTCACATCTGGCAATGACTCATCAACGAATGCATTTGTCAGATCCTTTGTCGCTTGCAACCCAAGCAACACATGACGACTGCTGCGCTCGGTTCGGCGGGCTTCCGCACGTAAGGGGCGGGGTCGGTCGAATGTGCCCAAAGGACGGCCCAACCTCTGATCATGCATGAATTCCAAAGCGGTGGAAATCGACGTGTAAACAGCGCGTTCCGCGTCCTCTTCGGTTGAAAAAGCCACTTCAGAACTCGCATCAGGCTGCGCGAATTGATCGCCGTAACTGCCCTGCCAGTCGCCAGCCAGGTCCTGTGCCACGCCAGCGATATGTGTCGCGATGGCCCCAATAAAGGCGCAGGCATAATGGGTGTTGCCCTGCGGTTCCGTCAGCAACCGTTCGAGCGCCGAAAACCCCTGTGCTGCAACCGACACTTGGGCGAATTCTTCCGATACAAATACTGCTCCGTCTTCATTGGAAAAAAGCCGGTTCAATGCTTTCCCTGTGCGGTCTTTGGGATCCGGCCAAAATGTCAGAGACAGGGAAGTGCCGCGCGTTTCGATTGGGCCGAACTGTATGTGGCTAATCGCAATCCACGCGTCATAAGCCTCGTGGTAGGCGGACAAGACTGCCTCCGCAGAACAGTCATTGCGCGCCACGCTATTCAATTTTGCAGCCGCTTCTGCGAATGCCGCATAGCGCGGCACTATATGATCTTCCCGAACCGTGGACAAATCCGCCGACGCAGAGGTTGATGCCAGAACAGCGCTGTAAATTATGACCAAAAACCGCATCACAAGCTCTCCAAAAATCGAATGAGTGCGTCACGGTCTATCTTTGGCAAGTTTACGACCCGCTGTTTTGCCGCTTCTGCTTCCCCGCCATGCCATAGAATGGCCTCCAGCAGATTGCGCGCGCGACCGTCATGCAAAAAGTAGGTGTGACCCGACACTTGTTGGGTCAATCCAATCCCCCAAAGGGGTGGCGTACGCCATTCCTGCCCGGTTGCCCGACCTTCGGGTCGGTTGTCCGCCAATCCTCGGCCCATGTCGTGCAAAAGCATGTCCGTGTAGGGCCAAATCAGCTGGAAGCTTTGCTCCGGCTGATCTTTCAGTCGATGCGTCACATGTTTGGGCGTGTGGCAGGCTGTGCAGCCAGTTTCATAAAACACCTGCTTTCCCTGCAACACTTCGGGATCACCAACATCCCGCCGCGCCGGAACGCCCAGATTGGCCGAATAATACGTCACCAATTCCAGGCCCACGTCAGAGATTTCGGCATCGTCATGCGCGCGTGTGTTTCCATCCGGTGCCGCCTGACAGCGCGTTTGTTTAACAGTGCAATCGCCGAAACCCTGCGGGTTGAGCGAGGATGAAATACCAATATCGCCGCTAAAAGCACCCGCGGTTTGCTCCCAAACACTTGCTTTTCCTGCTTTCAGTCCGAAACGCCCGAGCATGGGTTGCTCATCGGCCGAAGACATCACAACATTGGCCCGCCCCGAGATACCATCACCATCTGAGTCCTCGGGATCCGCCCGCGCAAGAATGTCGGCTGCCGGAACAGCACCAAGTGACCCTAACCCGATCATCTGTGGCGCAACTCTTGCGCTGATCATCACGTCAGGGTGTAGCGGTCCATAGCGCAGATCAACGAGTTCCACGTCCGGTTTGCGCAGCGAGACCTCTTCACCGTCAGAAAGGATGAGCGTTTTTTCTGTGTATGTAATTCGGACACGTGCTTCCGCCGGGTGTCCGGCAATGCCAAAATCCTGGATCTGCCCGCCGTAAACCGGGTCTGGCCGGGTGGCAATGTATCCTTCGATCTCTGCGATCATGTCCGTTTCGTCCGGGATGGAAAGGCGTATGAGCAGGGATGTGGCGGAGTCGTCAACGTTTTCAGGCGGATGCCCGCGCCCGTCTTTCAAATGACAACGCTGACAGGAGCGTGCGTTGTAGAGCGGACCCAGACCATCAGAGGCCAAAGTCGACGATGGGGACGACACCCATAGCTTCTTGAACAGTCCATTGCCGACCTTGAATTCCAGTTCCTTTTCAAAGGAAATATTGGCGGACGGTTGACTGAACGCATTGTTTGTCCTGGTTGGACGCACCGTGGCCGCACCGCCGGAATTTTCCTCAAACTGTTCTGGCCGCGAAAAATCATTCGTTGGTGCAATGATGGCTTCGATGCGCGCCACTTCCTGATCTGTGCGCGGTACAAACTGAAGATGCAGGTCCTGAAGGTCATCCGCACGTAGGACCGTTGTACAAAGAGCGCAGATCAATACACTCAAATTTAAGCCAAATTGTGTAGGAATCATTGCAGTCTCCACTATACCCTATAACTATACTCAGGAATTAATTTTGGCGAGCCCTTACGCTCGTCGTGTTTTGTCAAAGAGCCGCGACATGGTGCCACTGCTCCTTCCTTCCTCTGCATCGGCGTCAAAGAACAATGAGACGCCTGTCGGATTACGCCTTGGTCCCCGTGCAAGGAAAATTCTCACTCATCTGCGTCTTGCAGCACTTGCATGTCGCGCTGCGGCCCGCACAGACATCTTTGAAGCTTGCGCATTGCTGTCGCTGGACGGAGAAAACGCCAAGCAATCCTATACCGATACTTTGGTGAAATGCCTTGGCGGCGCACTGAACACGCCCATCATCTGGCTTCGACCCGGTGTTGAAGAGCTTTCGTTTGACGAAGCCTGGCTGATGCGTTGCTTTGAAAAACTCGCGTCCAAGGAAAATCCCAACTTGAATTTTCTGCTTTGTTCTCGTGTGGCCCCTTCGCAACGCCGATACATCCGATTTTTGATTGCGCGAATATCCGACAGATTTCCTCTGGATTAGAATTATTCTAAAAAGGCCTTGGCAAGCTCGGATCCTGGTTTATGTTCTGCTCGTAGCCAGCCAGCGCGCAGCCAGCCAGCCGAATTCAATCTGAAAAGGAGTGCGCAGATGACGCAGACAGCAGCCGCAATGACGACTGACGCAAAAACACAAATTGCCGAGGCCCTGAACCAAGCCGTCGCTGAAACGGCCGTAACAACAATGCTGGCCCAAAACTTTCACTGGAACGTGACCGGGATGGCCTTTGGTCCTTTGCATGATCTGTTTCAGAAAATGTACGAAGATCACTTTGTCGCACAGGACGATCTGGCTGAACGCATCCGCGCGATTGACGCCTTTGCCGAGGGCACCCTTGCGGGCATGCTGAAGCGGTCGAAGGTGAAAGAACATGAAGGCACGGCAAGCGACAAGGAGATGATCCAAAGGATGCTTGACGCTCAAATGACGTTGGCCAGCACCCTGGCGGGTGCGGGTGAACTGGCTGCGTCTCATGGTGATACGTTGACCGAAGATCTGTGCATCGCTCGGGGCCAAGAGCATGAAAAATTTGCCTGGTTCCTCCGCGCGCACCTTACCTGAAGAAAAAATTTACGGGTCGCCCTATCAACACTGGATGATCATGTTGATTGCAGTTCGTCGTTCCAAATTGGCCTCCCGCAGATCTTCGGCCGGTACAACAAATGGTTTCCGTCTACTGGCGATATTTTTGATCAATTGCAATCTGCCCGTGCAAAGCATTGAATTTGACATAAGCCGTCATGCTCCACGTCGGCGGAAACCAATTTAAGTGTAGAACTTTGCTCATCTGAATGCATTTCGAACCTGTTTGTAGTCGAAGTGCAAAAGCTGTGCTAAGCTTTTTTCATTTAGCAAAGTGGGGTATATTATGACTGAAACAGCCAATGTTATGATGCATATTACTGAACTTCGGGTCAGCACTCAGTATCAAAAAGCCATTAGCAAAATTCAACTCGCCAAGCCTGAAGACATCAAAGCTTGGTCAACGCACAAAAACTGTTCTGAGTACGCAGACCTTCGCATTGCGATCGGCATCTGGGAGAGACTTGCCATGACAATCTCGCACCTGGGCGCGGAGCAAGACAAAGTCTACAGTTGTACACCCGTGGGATTGATGTGGGACATACTGGAACCGGCAATCGCAAATATTCGGGAAACAGAAGAACTACCTAACTACGCGTCACAATTTGAAAAATTAAAAGACGACTACGAATGTTGGGGCAAAACAGAGAGTGGCAAGAACTTTGGCTCGATATCTGATCAAGCGATTTGTGCTCTGTTTGGTTAGATCGTTCCGGTTGTGCAATCTGCGCCAAATCTATCTGACATATTGACCCCAAATCCCGGTACTGTTGCGACCGGTTCTATGGCGGCTGGCCTTTTGCGGCCCTTCATTGTCCTTGGACAAAGCGACGAAGGGCCGATTTTTGCGCAGAGCATCGCTCACTATTGGCATGCATTTGACTCCGTCAACCTGCCGCGCTTTGCTTTGCAGCGTACATTGCCAAGGCGGTTTCGGTCGCAGGCTCTGACCGAGCTTGGCCAGTCGCAATACATTGCAGAAGACCCGCGCTTGGTCCCCTCGGATCTGCGCACTCAGAAGTGGGACCAGATGTGCGTCGCCCTTGATCGGTGGCAAGATCTTTCGAATCTCCACCGCAGCCGTCTTGTACTGTTGTTGCACGCACTTTGTTTTTACGAAGTAATCCCAAAACTCCTGCCAGCTCTGTCAAACGACGACTTGACCGATCCGATCGATGCGCAACTGAGTTATTTGCGCGCCTCTGCTGTCTACGTGCTTGGCCTGCCAAATCGTGTCTCAGACTACGGGCATGCGGACCTCAGTTCATTCGCGCATATGGCCCGTTCGCCGAATGTTGCCCCTCAAGTCGGGTTTGATGCCGCGATCAAAATTCTGACCCATCTGGCAAAGAACGGCGGAAGCGAAACAGAACTCACGACCTGGCAAGACTGCGCCTCAGAACATTTGTCAGCCTTGCACCGCTTGCCGAATGCGTTTGACGCCACGCTATGCGAAAGCCGCTTCCATCGAGCCGCGGCATTTATTCCCCAGCGACGCGGTCATCAGCAGGATGTTGTAAAAGTCATGGATGCAGCAGAGGCCGCTGCAAAAGCCCTGAAACCTGCAAACGAAGCGCAGGAGCTACTGCGACGGGAAAACCTGCATCCCTTGCTCGAAAGCCGCACCAAAGAAGCCATTTGGCTTGGGGACCATGACGCCGCGCTGGAAAGAGCCCATCAGGTCACGCAAGTTGATCCCTTTGAAGCCAGAGGATGGTTGGAATTGGGGCAGGTTCTTATGGCACGAAAGGACTTCTCAGAGGCTGCGAATGCCTACGTCAAAGCCGCTATGATTGGCCCGCCGGCTTCAGCAATTGCCTATCACATGGCTGGCATATGTTACCTCGAACTCGATCAACCAGTCCTCGCGGCGCTCTTGCTCAAGTCTGCTGTTGATCTTGATCCTGGCGCGGTATCGACGCGACATCATATTCGGGAACTGCCGGACGATGTGATTTTGCAGGAACTCAAAAAATGGAGCCTGCGAACGGCCCAATTCTAGCTTGGCAGCAACGAAATCATTCCCAATTCTTCGCTCAGCTGAATGCTGCGGCGCGCGAAAGTGTCCGCTTCACTTGTTTTGCCGACGTCACTGTACAATAGCGCAAGTTCGTTTAGGCAGTTCACCTTTGTTGGCAGCAACCCAAGCGCTTCAGACAATGCAAGCGATGATCGCAGGCATTCCTCGGCTTTGCTCTTTTCACCGACGCGGGTATGGATGCGGCCGAGAACGTAAAGTGCAAATGCTTCGTTCGCACGCTCGCCCAACGACTTGGCAAGATCGACAGCACGCTGCCCGCTGCGCAAGGCATCATCCCCCTTGTTGACCGCCAAAAGCGCATCGCTCAGATAGGCCAGACGCAATGAATGTCGCGCAACAAAGCCCTTTTCCTTGGCAAGGGTGACTGTTTTTTCTAAAAGCGCCATGCCTTCATCCGGGCGCCCGCTCAGCACATAGGCATAGCCCAAATGAAGCGCTACAAACGAAAATCCGACCGGGCTGTCGGCAAAGGCCTGATCGCTTAGTGCGTGCTGAAACTCTTCAATCGCTTGTTCGGTCATGCCACGCCTAAGCGACGCAACGCCGAGTCCCAGATAGGCGTATCCGATGCTAAAAGGATGGCTGGCTTGCTGCGCAATCAACAACCCGGCCTCGCCCACCTTTCGGCTTTCCTCGAATTCTCCCAACTCCGCCAAGCTCCAGGCAATAAAACTCTGTGAAAACGGCAGCGGCAAAACGAAAAGTCCGAACCGTTCTGCAGGGTTGTCTTTGGACATCGCGTTAGCGTTCCACTGAAAGTGGCTCACAGCTTTTCGGTAGGCACCGATGGTGTGATAGGACAAACCCAGCGGCAGGTTTGTCACAACCCGCAGTTTGAGGTCTGATGTCGTTTCTGCAATTTCAAGCGCACGTTTGCCCGCTTCAATGGATTGATCATATTCGCCCACAATCCAGAAATGATCTGTCAGGTATGACTGCACCCAGCCACTTCTTGATTGATCGCCGTGGGTTTCTGCCAGCTTCCGTGCTTCTTGCAAGATCGCATAAATCTGCTTTCTATCTCCCAACGGCTGTACGGCATTTCGAAGGAGAAAACGGAGATCAATTTCCAAAGTCGCCTTATCGGACCCAGCTGGGAGTTTCTGCATCGCAACAAGGGCCCGGTTATAAAACGCGGCTGCCTGTTCAAATGCATTTCGGTCGGCGGCCGCTTCTCCAGACCGGCGCAGGTAAGCAACAGCCTTTGGCCAGTTTTCGCCAAGAAACGCATGGTTTGCCAAACTTTCAGAGTGCTGTTCAAGTTGTTGAAAGAAAACCCGTTCCGTCTCGTCTACGATGGCTGCGTGGATGTTTTTGCGCGACTCCAAAAGCAGGCTGGCATAGGCGACTTCTTGCACCAACACATGTCGAAAGACATACCACGCGTCGTCTTTCTGGATTTTCAAAGTCACAAACCCGCGTTCTTTCAGAATGTCAAAGCTTTCGCTCAGGTCGCCGGGGTGATCCCCTTCCACGGCAATGAGCAAATCAATTGGCCCGGTCAACCCGATGACCGATGCAACTTGAAGCAGAAATTTGCAATGGTTGGGAAGACCGTCAATCCGTGACGCCAAAATTGTGCGCACTGTCGATGGCAGGTTGGTTTCCATTGCAAACTCGGATGACTTGGTCTCGGCCCAAGCATCCCAAAGTGCACGATCCTCAATCGCGGCGCGGGCCATTTCTTCTGCAAAGAGCGGGTTTCCTTCACATTTTCGCACCAGGCCATTGTTCAGTCGTTTGGTGTCAGGCTTGTCACCGAAAATATTGCCAATCAGGATTGACGCGCTCTCATTGTCCAGAGGGTTGATTGTGAGACGAAGGCTATCGTCAGGCAATTGAACAATGTTCTCATGGCCTTTTCGGCAACTGACGATAATCAGCATCCGCGACGCTTTGGCATTTTCCACCAGATCAGGAATGAACTCGGACGTAGCGATGTCCATCCAATGGAGGTCTTCGAAGACAACGATCACTGGCTGCAATTCGCTTTGCAAAATCAAAAGTCTGGCGATCGCGTTTTCAATGGCTTTCGCGCGCGCGTTTGAATCCAGTGCAGTGAAGGGATGATCAGGCTCAAGGGCGTCAAACAGGTACAGCAATGAAGTTGCAACATCGTCCTGATCCAGCGAAAGCTCCTCCATACGCAGGCGAATTTTGTTTCTTATGTCTTCGCTGGCATCAACCGGAGAAATATCGAGATATGACTGCAGCATCACTATGATGGCATAGTAAGGTGCTGTATTGGCATAGGATTTTGCGTAGCTCTTTAATACAAGAAATCGGCTGGCTGCCGGTCGCTGAAGAAACTCGCGAATAAGTCTGGACTTGCCAATGCCCGCATCTCCTATCAGTGAGACACATGCCAATTCACCCCGATCCACAAGCCCCAACATGCGATCCAGTTGTGCCAGTTCGACATCTCGTCCGACAAACTTCGAAAGCTCCTTGCTTGCGGGCTCTATCAGGACCGGCGCATTGTGCGGGTGCGGTGCGACCTTGTAGACCTGTACAGATTTCGTCACCCCTTTCACCTTCATGGGTCCAACATAGGTGAAGGGTATTCTGCCGTTGGTCAGTTTTACGGTCTCAAAGGTGGAATAGATGCAGCCAGGCTTGGCTGTCTGCTCCATGCGCGAGGCAAGATGGACGGCTTCACCGATCGCTCCATAGGTGCTGACCTTTTTACTTCCAAACACACCAACGACAGCCTCACCAGAATTCAAACCGATCCGGACCTGGATGTTCAAACCCTCGACCTGCAAAGCCTTGCTGTCGAAGATTGCTTGGATTTGAATTGCGGCCAACGCGCCAGCGACCGCATGGTCTTCCAAAGAAATCGGTGCACCAAAGAGCGCCATGATCCCGTCACCCAAGAACTGCATGACAACGCCATCATGCGTTTCAACGGCTTCCGCCATGGCTTCGAGAATAGGGTTCAATGCTTTTTGAGCGTCCTCTGGATCATTATTTTCGACCAACTGGTATGATCCGACAACGTCCGCGAAAAGGATCGTCACTTCTTTTCGCTCCGCAGATATGTCGAGCTTGCGTTCCGCGACAAAGGGTCGGCCTTCGTTCGAAAAGCCGAAATTGCTCTTTTCGTTTGTCCCCACTTTCAGTTTACAGCCGCATTGAGAACAAAATTTCTCAAAGCCATCAAAGACCCAGTTACACCGCGGGCAGATAGATCGGCCGAAACGGTTCGTTGGGCTACTTACCATTTTTGGCATTCCATGAACTAGTGAGCAGTGGTCTGGCTTTTTTCTTCAAACATCGTAAAATCACACCTGCGCCTAAGCAAGCTGTAGTTGCGTGTTTGGGTCAAGATCAAAACACGCCACCAATTGATGCAAAAGGTGCAACTTTACGCTTCTCAATGTTCAGGGCACGTGCGTCCAAGAAATACTGCAGCCTCCTCACCAAGCACTGGCATTTGACTCGACCCTGCAAATTCGGCTGAAGTCTCTCGCAATAAGATAATAGCGATAATAGGATGAACCTTCTACCCTGACGCCCATCAGAGGAACCGTCGAGGCATCGGTCAAGAAGCTTTGACTATTCACCAACAAGAGATGATTCAATGATCGGCTTTGTCCGCAGTTACCGCGAACACCTTCAAATTGTTGCCAGTTTGGTTTTCCTGATCAGCGTGTCACATACTCCTTATGCCAAGGCAGATCCTCTTGATATGACCATGATCAGCGCCTTTCAAAAACCACCGGAAGAAGGCGGCGTCCGACGTTGGCAGGTGTCTGCCGAGCATGGTTTGCAACTTTACGATGGTCCATCGGCATCGGCGAGAACAATTTCGGATGCTTCCCAGGGCGCCATTTTGACAAATTTGGGCTGCATTGCCGAGGAAGCGAAAGTTTGGTGCGAAGTACAACCGCTTCGTGGTCGCAGCCATGGCTTTGTGCATGCCGACGGGTTGGCACCTTCCCGTGGCCCCGATGGGGTAGTTGCCACGGGCGAAAATGACAGCCGGCAACGCGCTCGCAAGCGTGACTACGACGCCACGGGCACGGTTGGTTGCGCGCAAGAGCGTGGCCAAACGCTCGGCACCTGCACAGTTGGCGTGTCCCGCAGCACAGGCGGAGATGCAACAGTTGTTGCGACTTTTACAAACGGATTCACGCGCCAACTATATTTTTTACATGGTGAGTTTGTTGCCGCCAACGCGACAATGTCTGGGGTCGGCAACGACACAGATTGGTCACTCGAAGGTGGCGTGCACATCATACGCGTTGATGATCAACGTTTCGAACTTCCGGATGCACTCCTCTTTGGCAAGTGAATTGCCCGCCGCGACGCAAAAAAGCGCCACCCGAAGGTGGCGCATTGTCTTTTCATGTCCAATTACGGCGTGAGTTTATGGATCATACCTTCATCGATGGCAGTAAAGAGGCTGCCATCCGGGCCCAGCACAACTGACCGGAAGCGACCCGCTTCCATGCCTTCAGGCAGTGTCATCTCGGTTACATCCAGCACTTCCGTGCCATCGTCCGACAGCTCAATCACATCGATGCGCTGGCCAAGAGGGGTACCGCCAAACCCGATACCCATGACACCGACAACCATGTTACCATTCCAGTCGCCCCAGGCATCACCTTCAAGGAACGCCGCCGAGGATGTGCCTTGCGACCAGCCGTTGTTGTCCCACATTGGTGGCATGGCGTCCGGATAGGTGGCAAAATCGGTCATCGACATAAATGACGCCCGCTCATAGCGGTTCATGCCCTCCATCTGGTTCGGACTATAACCGCAATAGTCGTCCGGGCAGTCACCGCGACCCGCCATATTCGGACGTGGATCCCATCCCGCATTGCCGCCATTCACCAGAAAGGTGATCTCATCAGAATGCCAAGGGCCATGTTCGGCTGCGATGGGATTGCCTGTGCCAGGATGAAAGGCGATGCCTTGCACATTTCGGTGGCCGTAGGTGAAAGTACGTGAGTCAAAGCCATCCGGTGGCGTATTGCCCGCGGCAGCAGCACCATCTGTGTCCATGCGCAGAACCTTAGAACCCATCATTGTTGGGCTTTGCGGCACTTCTTCATTATGTGTGTCGCCGGTGGTCAGCCACAGGTTTCCTTCTGGTCCAAACCGAACGCGCCCCCCGTTATGCGCACCCGGTCCCCCAAACGGGTGATCGGAGGCGGCCATTTTATAAGGCACATCATCCACAATGTCGGTCCGGTCAGATACGTTTGAGAAATCATCCGCCACCACCAGCCGCATCAGGCGATTGGTATGCGGGTCCGACATGTTGGAGGTCGAATAGACATAGATGCGTCGGTTCTCTGCAAAGTTCGGATCGAAGGCGACACCCATCATGCCCGCCTGCCCTTCACAAAACAGATCATCTGCTGTCGACGCATAGCCAGCTGAGCCTCCCATGCCCAACAACGCCTTTACGTCGCCTGACGGCATCAAGACGGAGAGACCTTTGCATTTCTCCGTGAAAAGCATTGTCCCGTCGTCGAGAAATGCCATGTCCCATGGGTTTTCCAAGCCATCCAATACCACTGTGTGGGTCAAACTTGTCGTGTTCTGTGCAATTGCTGTTGTAGCGCACAGGACCGCACCTGTGATGAGCGAGACAATCCCGCCTTGAACTCTTTTCGTCATTTCATCCTCCCGAGATGGTTGTCTGGCAGAACAGCCTCAACTCTTACTTGAAATTCTGCTCCGTCCAGACGTTCCAGCGTAGGCTTTGCACTGCAGTGCTTCAAGGAAGTTATGCTACCAAATGTAGGTGATCAGTTTTCCGACACCCGTACATCTTGGAAAAGTTTGGGATGTTTATTCAAGTGACACAATGAAGCCCGCGATATTCGCAATGTCATCATCCGACAGATTCGTCGCGTTAGGCGCCATAAGCGCTGTGTTGGGGCCCACCTTTTCACCGGCGCGGTATTGCTCAAGTCGCAATGTCAGGTACTCGACGGGCTGACCAACCAGTTTTGGAAAACTGGCCATACCAGCCGCTGTCGGTCCATGACACGCTCGGCAAAACTTCTTATAAACGGTTTCTCCCGCAGCTATGTCTTGTGACAAGGCCGGGCCGGAGAAGATCAGCAAAACAGGGATCGTCGCTATTCTGAAAAGGTTCATTGTTGCTTTTTGCCTCTGTTTTCAAAATTGCTCTGATTTTGTGGTAGTGGTTCGATCAAGTCCCATACGGCTTAGTCCGTTGATCATGAATTCTTACTTCGAATTGAACCTTACCTGCCTGTGTTTTGGGATCAAGGCCGTTTCTGAGTATGCCTAGGTAAGATGCCCCTCCGGCAGGGGTTTTGGCAAAAGAAGAACGATAGCTCGCGCCAAAATTTTGAAAATGACAAACGGTTTTCCGGTTCGGCTTCATCACCCGTCCTAGACAAGGTCTCCTTTTGACATAATGCATGAATCCGTCGTCCGTTTTATGAACTCTCAAAAAGTTGGCGTGCATCGGTCCTGCAGCAAGTATGCCATGATCCAGGTCCCTGATTATGCACCGCCTTTGGCTTTCAAAAGACCCGTTGCTGTATCTTTTCAAATTCTTCCAACAGACATGTTTCAAAACGCTTCGCCAGAGTCGAGCTGATCCGGACCGAGGGGGATATCAAATCGACGTTGAAATCCAGTTGCGGTTCAAACGGGAGGAACCGAATTTCTTCAGGCCGGGTTTGGCTGCGCATCCACGATCCCATCGCAATGGGGTCAACAATTGCAATGGCCAGGCCCATGCGCACATAGTTTAAAAGAGGTAGAAAGAACTGGCCAACAAATCGAAAGTTGGGCGTATGCCCGATATCGGCAAAGGCGGCCGTCAAGTCCAGCGTCGAATGATGCTCCGGCAGCAAAGACGCCAGCGGTTCGTTACGTAGATCATGCACGGTCACAACTTCTTTTCGCGCCAAAACGTGTGTTGCTGGCACCGCGCAAACGCTTCGAAACTGAAACGTGCGCCGTATCGCCGCCTGCGCTGCGGGAAGCGATTCAAGCGTGTCCGCAATCCCAAGATCGAATTGTTGCGCATCCATAAGACGGTGAACAGCTTCGGAGCTACGCGACACGATCGTGATCTGCGCTTTGGAATTATCACCAAAATGCCTTGCAAAAAGGCCCGGCAAAAACTCGACAGTCGGACCGGGCATTGAAACAAGACGCAATTCGCCATCTGAGCTGTCGCGCATGCGCCGCATGGTCGCCTCTATTTCTTTGACATGTTGCAACACGTCGCTGCATTGGCGAAACAGGTAATCCGCCTCGGGCACTGGGTGCAGCCGCGCACCGCGACGCTCAAACAGCGGCATGCCGATCTCGTCTTCCAGCTTCACGATCAGATGGCTGATGGCCGGTTGCGTCCTGCCGATTTTCCGAGCCGCCGCAGAGACCGATCCTGACAAAATTATCTCACAAAATGCAGTCATTTGCTTTAAATCCATGCACCTCTCCACGCTCTGCTGACCAAATTATGAGCTATCGACAAAATTTATGGAATTAAAAAAATTTAGAATTTTTGTTTATCGCATGGATGTGATTGCTTGATGCCATCTGAGCCATCAGAGCTCGGAACGTGACAAAGAACGACAATGGGGAAAACCAATGAAATATCGAACGACTTTTAAGGCCTTGGCTGCCGGTGCTTTGCTAAGCGCCGCATCAGTTGCATATGCGCAGGATCCAACATTCTTTCGCATTGGAACCGGCAGCGCCGGGGGAACGTATTTCCCGATCGGTGGCACAATCGCCAATGGCATTTCTTCACCGCCCGGGTCTCGCGCGTGCGACGAGGGTGGCCAGTGTGGGGTGCCGGGCTTGATCGCCATTGCGCAATCCACAACGGCGTCCGTATTCAATAACACTGCGGTCCAAAACGGCGAGTTGGAAGCAGGCATGGCAGCGGCGGATGTTACGCGCTCCATGTTCCTCGGAGAAGGTAAATTCGATGGCAAACCGCATGAAAAGCTGCGGATCGTCGCCAATCTGTATCCGGAAGATCTGCACCTAGTGATGCCCAAAGGCGAGTCAATTGCCGACCTCAGTGATTTGGAAGGCAAGCGCGTTGGTATTGCACAAGCGGGCTCTGGTACACAGGTCGCCGTTGAGCAGATGCTGGCCGAGTGGGGCGTGACGCGCGACAACATGGAAGAAGCTGAATTGAACAATAGCCAATCGGCCGAACGTTTGGCGGATGGTCAGATTGACGCGTATTTCTACGCGGCGGGCTGGCCGGTCTCTGCGATGGTTCAACTGTCCACAACCAAGGGAATGGAGCTACACAGCTTCAGCGACGAGGACCTGGCAAAGATCAACGAGGTCATCCCAGCCTATATCCCGTCGACCATTCCTGCCGGTGTTTATGAAGGGGTGGATTACGAAGTCAAAACACCCGCCGTTTCTGCGCTTTTGGTCGTGTCCTCTGATCTCAGTGAAGAACTTGTCTATGGCATCACCAAGGCGCTTTGGAATGACAATACGCGCAAACTGCTCGACAATGGCCATGCCAAAGGCAAGCAGATCACACCTGATACCGCGCTCGACGGCGTAGCAGCTCTGGATGTGCCTTTGCACGCGGGCGCTGAAAAATTCTACAAAGAAGCGGGACTGTTGGAGTAGACTTTCGATCTTCAGACCTTGCACATGCAGGCGGCGCTGTGTTTCTCACGCCGCCTGACAACCTCCGAAATTGTCCTTCATCTGTGCATTGAGCCCCACCTTTTTTGAGAGGCTGGCCCAGTTGTCGTGCAAGTTTAGTTCCAAATTCGAATAACTATCTGCGATAACCGGCGAGACCGGATCATATTGCGCGCAAAAGGTGCCTGACATGAACCAGCCACAAGACAAATCTGATGAATTCCGGGAATTGACGGAAGAAGAACTCGCCGAGATTGAGAAAAAATACGACGAAGGTGCGGCGACACGGTCTGTCACACCGGGCTTCGGAAAATTCCTCAGATACGTGGCTCTGACCTACGCGATTTACCACTACCTGACTGCGGGCTTTGCTTTGCCACCGGACTATTGGCACATGGGTTGGCATTTGACCGGCCTCTTTATTCTGACCTATGCGCTCTACCCTATGACCAGAAACAAAGCGTCCTTTGATCTGAATTCGGGCGCGCTACGGTTGGGGGGCGTGCCGTACTTCGATATTCTGCTGATGGTTTTGGGCGTGGCATCCGCGCTTTATCTGGGCCTTGCCTGGCGCGGCATTTCATGGCTGGGCGTCGAAGAAATGACGTTCCGTATGGGCAACCCCAATATCTGGGACATGCTCTTTGGCTGCATCCTGATTGTTCTGGTGCTGGATATTGCGCGCCGAACCTTGGGCTGGATCCTTCCTTTCATCATCAGCATTTTCATTTCCTATGCGCTCTTTGGCCCTTATTTTCCTGGGCTGCTCCAGCATCCCGGGGTGAAATTCAACACCTTCGTGTCCTCGATGTATTTCCCGCAGGAGGGCATTTTCGGGGTCACGCTCTGGGTTGTATCGACAATCGTGTTCCATTTCGTACTCTTCGGCGTAATCGCGCAGCGCACAGGTCTGGGTCAGCTTTTCATCGATAACGCCACGATCCTTGCGGGCCGCTACACCGGGGGCCCAGCCAAGGTTTCCGTCGTATCTTCGGCTTTCTTTGGAACCATCTCAGGGTCTTCAGTGGCCAATACCGTGTCTACAGGGGCGCTGACTATTCCAAACATGAAACGTTTGGGGTATCCCGGCCATTTTGCAGGCGGCGTAGAGGCCGCGGCCTCGGCAGGAGGCCAGATCACACCCCCGATCATGGGCGCTGCGGCCTTCATCATGGCGGAGTTTCTGGAGCTTCCTTATACCACCATCGTTATCGCTGCGATCTTTCCGGCTTTGTTGCATTATGTCGGGGTTTTCACGGTGGTGCACCTGATGGCGCGCAAGCTTGGCCTGAAAGGTCTGGCCAAAGAAGCCCTTCCCCGCCTCGGAGCCGTCTGGCGTGACGGCTGGGCAAACATCGTTCCTCTCATCGGCCTCCTTGTCGTGCTCTTTTCAGGTTACACGCCTTATATGTCGGCGTTTTGCGGGATCTCATTGGCCCTCGTGGCTGGCATGAGCCGCCTCAAACAACCCGTGACACTGATTTACGCCGCAGCATTCATCTGGTTTGTCGTCTGGAAATTCACTGGCGGCGGGTTTGATCTGACAATGTCTGCGATCCTGATCGCGGGTGCGATCATAGCAACGCTCAATCCGCAAAAGCCGATCACCCTACCCGAAATGAGCGATACATTCGAAACCGGCGTCAAATACGCTTTGGCCGTTGGTGCCGCTTCGGCCGCTGTAGGGATCGTGATCGGGGTCATCAATACGACTGGTGTCGGGTTTCGCATCGGATTCATGGTTACGCAAGCGGCATCAAACCTGGGCAATGATCTGGCCTGGCTTTTTACTTTCGGGGACTGGACCCTCTTTACAGTCGAGGATCTGACCCTCTTTATCAGCCTGGTGTTCATTGCGCTGGCCTGCATTCTGATGGGTGCCGGTGTGCCAACCACGGCTCTCTATATCATGCTGGTGTCCGTGGCGCAGCCCGCGCTGGCCCAGCTTGGAGTGCCACCGATCGCCAGCCACATGTTTGTGCTCTACTATGGGGTCGTGGCCGAAATCACTCCGCCTGTTTGCACCTCCGCCTACGCGGCAGCCGCGATTGCAAATTCCAACCCCTTTCGCACAGGCATCTCGGCCTTCACCCTTGGGCTGGGCAAGGTCGTGGCGCCTATGGCCTTTGTCTACGCGCCGGTGCTCCTTTTCGTGTCATCCACCGGTTTTGACCTCTGGGAGTTCTCCTACACGGCTTCAAGCTGCATCGCAGGTGTCATTTCGCTCTCGGTTGCCGTGGTGGGATATTGGTTTGCGCCCTTGCATTGGTGGGAGCGTTGGCTTTCCGCTTTTGCCGGGCTGATTTTTATTGCCCCAAGTCTGGGGGCGGATCTCGTCGCAATCCTGATCATGGCCCCTGTTGTAATGGGACAGTATTTGCGCTTCGACAAAAGTGTGAAAGCCTAGCCCATGACAGGCCCTGTGCCACGCGATGTGGATGCGAAGAAACTGACCATCATAGGGGCAGGTATTGTCGGTATTTGTTCAGGCCTCGAAGCCATCAAGGCCGGGTATCAGGTCACGATCGTTGACCGCCTTCCCCCCGGTGCAGCAACTTCGCATGGCAATGCCGGGGTGGTGTCGCCCTGGTCAGTCGTACCGCAGGCTCTGCCCGGCCTATGGAAAAGCGTTCCAAAATGGTTTCTTGACCCACACGGCCCTGTAAAAGTGCGCTGGCGCGATCTGCCGACAACATTGCCCTGGGTCGCGGCGTTTTTCCGACATGCAAACGCTAAAGAGGCCACGCGGATCTCGAATGCGATGGCCTATCTCGTGCGGGACAATCAGGAGATTTACGCAGGCCTTCTAGGGGAAGCCGGTCGCCCGGATCTGTTACGCAGCAGCGATATGATCACGGTGTCACGCAGTCCGAGGCGGCCAGACTTACAGGACATCGGGTCGCGCCTCAGACAGCGCCACGGCGCAAAGCTCGAAGTTCTGACCGGCGACGAACTACGGGAAATCGAACCTTTTCTTTCAAAGGAAATCCGTTTTGGCGTCGCTACCAAAAACCAGTCCCGCTGCATGGATCCAGGTGAGATATGCAAGGTACTGGCACGTCATTTTGAAAATCAGAGCGGCGTGATCTTGCACCAAAACGTGAAAGCCATTGTCCCGAAGGAAAACGGCGGATTTGTTTTGCAGTGCGAAGGGAGTGAACTCTTTGCCCAGCGGCTGCTCCTCGCTGCGGGCGCATGGTCTTCCAAACTCTTGAGACCATTGGGCATAAACCTGCCATTGATCGGAGAGCGCGGCTATCACCTTATCTTCAAAGATCCACAAGTCACCGTCAACAATTCGATTTCGGACGGCGATGCCAAAATCATCCTAAGCGAAATGACAACCGGCGTTCGGATTGCCGGCACAGCAGAGTTTGCCGACCCGGACGCAGCGCCCAACTACGCACGTGCCAAAGCCCTGCAGCCCTTGGCCAAACGTCTGTTGCCCGGCCTTAATACCGAACCGCAAGTGGAGTGGATGGGGGTGCGTCCCTCCTACCCGGACAACCTGCCGACGATCGGGCCCCTTGGAAAATTCAACGGTCTCTTTGGCGCTTTTGGACACAGCCACTATGGTTTCGGCATGGCACCGCAAACCGCCCGACTGGCCGTCAAACTAATCACTGGTCAATCGCCGAATGAAGACCTTTCGTCGGTTTCTTTTTCCAGATACGGCGAGTGATGCGCGGTCGCAAAAAACGTTGCCGTAAACAGTTGGGCCGACATAAGCTAGAGCCTCATTGACGGGCCATGGCATGCGTTCCGGATCGGCCGTATCGCGTCGTGCGACGTACTCGTTAACAAAAGTCGTTGGATCGTATGCTAGGCCGTTTTAATATTGCGTCTATTTCTAACAACCAACGGCACGAACGCACTGAGAAGCAGAAAAACTGAAGCCGGGGCCGGCGCAACGCCAATGGGTTCGCCAAAAATGCAGGCATCCATAACAACGACGTTTTCGCCGTTCGCAAACGGGCTTCCGGTTGCAGACAACCCCGCAGAAATGGTTACCTTGGACAAAATGCTGTTGTCAAAAGACGCGCCCAGAAAAGACAAGCCACCGGCATCGGAGTCGCGCGCATACTCCTGCACCAGAAAGACATCATTCTGATCGTAGAAACTTAAATAGACGCTGTCGTTGTCCACTATATTGGTAAACACCGCGCCGAACCCATCGGTCACAGAGGGCGTCTTTTGGTCCACCGGGTCGAAAAACAAAACGTCAAAAACTGTGCCACCTGTTGGCGCAAACAAACGTTCCGGGCTGAAGGCTTGAAAACTCTCTACGAAACCAAATTCAATCGGTTGACCCGATGCGGCAGTGGATGAAAGTTGAAATCCGGTCGCGCCTTTTCCCCCGCTCGCAGCCTCATCATTTCCGTTGAACTCTATACCTCGGGTCCGAGAGGCCGCATCGCCGTTAAAAAATTCGGGTGGAAACACATTCGGGTCCGAAATCGCATCAGGGGACGCATCGCAATTAATCTGTCGGCGTCCATCGGCAAAGTTTTACGGCTCAAATGGGTTCAAATCCCCGAGCCGGTCTCAAAAATCATCCACTTCCTGTTGAATTTGATCGGGTGCATTGCCAGTAGCCGTGAAAACAATAAGCTTTGCTTCGGCAAATGTCTGCAGCATCAATACAGCAGCCACGACGACCTGCACAGCGTGCCATGGGTTTATCAAAACATCTATAATCAGTGCTCCTTTGATAACCCAAATGGTGTTCTGGCTCCGAGGGCTTTCCCCGTTGCTGGTTGGATTACGTTTGGAGCTTCAAGAATATTCGCGCATTTGGCGAAAATTTACAGGAGTTGGAGTCCGTCTCCAAACCTGAGAGGCGCAGCGCGCAGGCCAACCTGGCATCTAAGGACTAGATATCAAGAGCAGCGCGCATGGCGACCGCATTCAGGTTGGGTTGACCGTTCGGTCCGATCACCACGAAGTCTGTGCTATCAGTGCGCCAGGAAACAAAATCAAAGCCGTTGAGCGAGGTTTCTTTGAATTGCGGTGGGCCATCGTGAGACGCGGCACTGCGTTGCAAGCAGAGCGCTATGACTGTGCCGTCTTCCTGCCGGTACATCAATTGCGCCACCGGTTTGCCATTAGCTACCAACAGGCGACCACCCTCAAATGTCAGCCCAAATTCCTTCAAATCCGGGATCGAGAAAGTTGCACCGACGGTATTACCAAGCCAGGTTTCAATGTGCTCGGCCTCTTCGGCACCAACCTCCACAAGGTGGCGGCCCTGGCTGGCGTAGACTCCGTGGTAGTCCGCAACCGCAGCCAGCCACTCGGCAGGTTGTTGCTGCACCAACTGATCTTTGTAAAAATATCCACCAGCGCCGCCAATAAGCAAGGCAACAAGGCTCGCGGCCAAAGCCCCCCAAACCGGTCGCACTGGTGCCTGCATGTCAGGCAGCGGCGTGTCCTTGATTTGTTTGACGAGCGACAAGGGAATAGGTTGCGACAATTGGGCGTCAAACTGCTCTTCAGCGGCAACGTGTGCCTGGATCAAAGCATCCAATTGCGCTTGGAGCGCGGGATCGCTGTCAAGGCGCGTTTCAATGTCAGAGACGTCGCTTGGGGCCAATTCGCCATCCAGATAGGCGCTGAGTGTCACTGATAGATCCGTCATTCTGCGACGCCTTCCAATGCGGACAATCCGGACACGAGAGTTGTACGTGCGCGATGAATGCGGCTCATCACGGTCCCAATGGGAATGCCGAGTAGTTCCGAGACTTCGCGGTAACTATAGCCTTCCGCGCAGACCAGCAGGAGCGGTTGCGACAAGTTTTCCGGCAAATCCTCAACGTGCCCCCGCACCTGTTTCGCCGCGATGGTATCAGTTGCCGTGTCTTCAACGCGCAGTTCAGTTGCCTCCTCCGCGGCCACCTGCCCTGCTCCTAACCTGACCCTGCGTTTGCGAATCTCAGAAATCCACAAATTGCGCAGGACCCGAAACATCCAACGGTCCAACGGCTGCGCCGGATCATATTGTTCCCATTTCTGTAGGGCGGTGGCGCAAGCATCCTGCAACAAATCATCGGCATCTGGACCAGACTGCGTCAGACTGAGCGCAAAGCGGCGCAGTCTCGGCAGCAGCGCGATCATTTCGGATTTGAACTGATCGAATGTCATATTCGTCCATTGTCCGATGTAAGGATCGCGATGGTTTTGATCCGGATTGTTTGCGTTATGTCAACTCCCCCTAAGTATGCCGCACGCAGATGGCAATTCAAGCACTGCATGCTTCGCTTCCAATACTCGAATACTGACATGGGTTTCCGCCGTTCAAAAACTTCAGGGTCAATCTGAACGCCAGTACTTGACGACAGCTGAACGGCTCAATGTATCCGAAACAGGCCAGGTCTGAATTTTTTCGCGCATTAGTAGATTATTTACGAAAATTTTCACTTTATTGATCATTTTACAGTCAGCTACCTCGTGTCAAAACAAGGAAAACTCGGTGACATATCAGGCAAAGTCAAACGCGGCAGCCTCCCAGGAAGAACGCAGGAACGCGGAGCATCGGTCGCAAAAGCAAGATCTCGCTCAACGAGGCCCGAGCACGACCGCGGGTGATCAATTCCAACAGCGGCACAGCGCTCCGACCACGACCCGCCTCTTTTCATTGCAAGCACAAGCCCAAACACAACCCGCCGTGCAACGCATTGCTCGTTTGCAAGCAGCCGCCGATGCCGCCGGTTCCGAGCGCGACATAGAAACCTTGCCCCGCGCCGAAACACGCACGCATATGCACCAACTCAATGGCACGGCAGCGGACAGCCGGCAAAACCCGCGCAAATATGCCGGCTTGCGCGGTTCGACACCATTGCAACGCCAAGTGCCAAACCATGGGGCCGTGCAATATCCCGCCTTGATAGGCGCAAAAAACACGCCCATCGACACTCCATATTCGCAACAGATGGGCGCTTCCGTGACGCAGATGTCGCGCAAGGATTACCAAAGGTGGCAGGGATCACTGCAAGCCAAGGCGGCCCCGCATGGCGTCATGCATCAAGGCAACCGAAGTACTGTAGCGCGGTGGCAAAACGCAGCACCGGTTGCACAGCGACTGAAGCTCCCTAAACTCCCGCTTACCCAAAAAATGAAGGCGGGTCTGGTGATGGCCGAAGCCAGCCTGACCATTATTGCGGGCGTGGCTGGTTTGGTCGCCGGTGTTGGATTCGGTGCGGTACCCCTCGTCGTACCCTCCATCCTGGCGCTGGTTGTGGGCGCTTTGAAATTCGGGCGTGGGTACTTGATGTATCAAGAAGACGCACCCGAGGGTAAACGTCTTGCCGCCATAGACACCATTCGAACGATTGAGGCGGGTGTGGCTCTCGTGGGTGCCTTGATGGCGGACCCAACGTCTTTCTATAAAATCCCCTCGATGATTTTTGCCATTGCCAAATCGGTGCGCGCATTGGCGACGGCCCTCGCCGATGCGGTTGACGCAAAAACCGGGAAAAAGCCTTCAGTATTCGTGAAGGGCCTGCGTGGTTTGTCAGCGGTTGCGCATGCGATCGAAGTGGCCGCTGCCGGTTTCTCTGCAGGGGCGGGGCTCGTCGATGGCCTCTCTGCGATCTCGGCGGGAACCGAAGTTGCCGCCGGCACAGCCAAGGCAGTGGCCAGCGCGGGCGGCGTCGGGATAGCTGGTGCCAAGGCGGTCCGGACAGCGGACCAGTTTGAGACCCTAGGCAAGAAACCTCCAGAGCAAAACCCTAATGCTGCCGGTGCGGCACCGGCAAATGGTCCCGATCTTGCGCCCGCGCCAGCGAACAACCCGCCGCCCCTGCCCGATCTTGCGCCCGCACCGGCAAACAACCCGCCGCCCCGGCCCGATCTTGCGCCAGCGCCGGCAAACAATCCGCCGCCCCTGCCTGATCTGGCGCCCGCACCTGCGAACAATCCGCCGCCTCAGCCCGATCTTGCGCCCGCACCAGCAAACAACCCACCACCGGCACAGGCCCCAGCCGCAACCCGCGATGAGAACGAGATCAAATACGCCAAACAGATTGCCTACGGAAAACGCGTCGCAGGTATCTACGACTGGAGCGACGAAACTGTCTATGAAATGGCCATAACCGGGTCATTCGACGACAATGTGCGCGCGCAGGAAGAAGACACCGGACCGACACCGAGCTACATCGTATGATCGATGTGGAGCGCTGACCTACAACTATAGATAATGCTTGATTTTGCGCCGAATGCGTAGGTTAATTGAAAAATGCGCTTTTCGCGGCGTTCTTTTATCGCATTTTTCTTCGATCACTTTTCAATATGTCCAAAGCCTCAGAACTCATTCAATCCCATGCCGATGATCTCGTAGTACAAAAACGCGAAGTGGATCGTTGGTGGAAAGCCTATCTGGTTTGCGCGATCCTGCTGCTGTTGCTATCCGTGCCGGGCGCGGCTTTGGGGCTGAGCTTTGAGGTCATCAGTTTTGCCCAGATTGGCAGTGTCATATTGCTTTTTCTGTTTATGAGAAAAGGCGATGAGGCCCGTGACCTTGAAGCAGAAAGGCTCGAATTCGAACGTCCTGAACTCTACGGTCTGGACCTGAGCGACGCGGAAAACGACGTCGAAGCGCAAAAAACCAGACTTAGCTTTCTTGGCCGTGAAATCGTATCTCGCAAACGTATGCGCATTGTACGTAACCGCGCCCGATACGCAGAGGCATCCGGCATCATATTGGGCTCAGTGGCGCTGACGTTTCTGGTATGGTTTGGTTTTTCCATCGAAGATTTCCTGCGGGAATACCATGGTGGTACCAGATACACTGAGGCCGAGCTCTATGAATATGAGTTGGAGGTTATTTCCATTGGGTTGATCGGGCTGGTTCTGTTCGGCTGGGCTCTGACCCGGTTCAGGTCTGCCCGAAGTGCGCGTCGCGAACTTGAGCGGTTGGAAATCGAGCATGAAATCATGCCTGTGGAAGACAAGCCCGACGCATCTCGCGCGCGAAAACTCCTGTTGATCAACCAAAGGAATCTGGGCAGCTACTATGCCGTGAATAAATTCAATAGCCGGGTGAGCATTGGTGTCGCCGTGCTCTGCATCATCGCGGGTATATGCATCACGATTTGGACCATCAACGCTGTCGTGGCCAGTTCAGCAACCGAGCAAAATTCCAAGCTGGTTATTGCCGCCGTTGGCGCGGCCAATGCAATCATGATCAATGTTGTCGCCGCAATCGTGCTGCGCCTGCAGGCAACCATTTCATCAAACGTAAATGCCTTCCATGATCGATTGGTCCGCAGCCACGACATTTTTCTCGCTAACGTCATTGCAGCAGAAATTGAAGATGACGGTGTGCGGCGAGACACATTGGCCGCGATTTCTAAAGCGATTGGCTTACGGTCGAAGTCCTGACAAGAAAAAAAACCGATGGCTGACATATGGTCTTGCATTGGGCCATACAGGACGCGTTGCATGACTTTGCTTGCAAAAGAGCAAAGTCGGGTCATCCTGAGTTTTCCAGCTCCGCAAATCTCGCGTTCTTGGCTTTACAATCACGGACACAGAAAATGGTGCCGGAATCCAAGGCTCAGCCAGCCAAGAATCCCCACTGATCTACCATTCAAGGTTGTTCTGTACGCGTGATATGTCATGCTGAGTTGAATTACTTAGCTCGCGCCTTTTTGGATTTTGTCATGTGCGCGAAGACACATTAGAGGTGGCTTGTTTTGACGCTCTCAAGTGACTTTTACGAAGCAGACTTTGATGAATTCATCGCACAAGTGGAAGCCTCAGGGGTATTGGGGCGCAGCAAGCGTCGCATTCGGTTGCTTAATCATCTGATAAGATCAGAGTTTCTTGGTCAGGGAGACATGTTGAAGGCCTATTCAATAGGCCTGGACATCTTTGGCAAGCCAATGGACTTCGATCCCGCCTCCGATAGTGTCGTCAGGGTGGAAATGGGACGTTTGCGCACGGCACTTGCGCTTTTCGAAGCCAGTGAATTTGCAACCACGCGCATTTTTGTTGATATCCCAAAAGGTACTTATCGCCCGACCATAATGCTGCGCAGGTCAAACATAGTTGAGACTGTTCCAGAACCTGTTTCCACGTCTCGGACACGGCGAAGATCAACTCTCATAGTCGGACTTGCCGCTCTGGTTGCCCTTTTCGGCTTTGGTTTGATCTTTTTCCAGGATGACCTGCGCCGCCATTCGGGACAAAGCGCTGCCGCCATTAGTGTTGCTGTGAGGTCACTGGGTTCCGAGGTAGACGTGGCAACACAAGTTCAATCCAGCCTCTCCAATGCGCTTTCCAAATCCAAAACCATTACCATCCTTGACGCGTCCGGATCCAACGCAGCCGGACAGGCGCCTCGTTTTGAGGTCAGATTGTCGATCATCGAGGATGAAAAATCCTTCCTCGCGACGACGGAGCTTTTTGAAACTGCGAACAAGCGATTGATCTGGAGCAAATCCCTGCAAGAAAGCTCCGTTGCTGGGCTGATGGCGGCGATTGAGAACTCCATTGCCCGGGAATTGCGCGTTCGCCTCTTTGGCGCATCCAAGGAACTGCTCGAAGAGCTTGATCCCGACACGCTCTCGCCTGAAGCTCTTTTCGTTTTGGCCACCTGGGTCCCCGGTACCGCGCAATCCGCTGTTGTCTGGGAAGAAACCCGCGTAGCCTTTGCAAGGCAAGCGCTCGAAGGCGATCCCAATTTTGGCGCGGCGCATTCCGTTCTGGCAGACAAACTTGCCTATTTGGCAAATGTGCATGGCCCGGCAGATACCGCCGAAAACCAAGAAGGCGCAATTTATCACGCCCGCCGCGCGATGGATCTGTCGCCTCTGGACCCAGACGTGGTTTTTAACGTGGCGCAATCCCACTGGCACGCAGGCCGCATTGCAGAGAGCCGCGCCACCATGGCACGCGTAATCGAATTGGACCCAGCCCATGATCTGGCACGCTTTTTGCATCTGGTGATCCCGTACTCCTGCGCAGTGGCACCTGATGACGTCTTGAAAGCGGCAATTGCATTCGACGAAGCCTTGTCCGCAGATCATCCAATTCGGTGGTTGACGTTGACGTGGATCGGCTGGCTACACGCTTACCGAGAAGAATGGACGCAAGCTCTGGCTGCCGAAGAGGCCGCCGCGCGTATTTTTCAAATACCCTACACCTTCATGCGCCGTGCCATGATCTTGAATCAGCTTGATCGCACAAAAGAAGCGGCCGACGTTATTGCGCGGCAGGATCAAAATTGGGGCGGGTTCGATCCAGCACACTTTGCTACGATTACAATACCGCGGTTATGTCTCGAAACAGAAGAACCGGACCGGATTATCGGTTACTACAGCAGCTTGATGCGCGCGCTGGAAAATCATTCAGGCAATTGATTTGTCGTAATTTTTTGAATTTGTAACACGTTACAAACCCCAGATAACCTATTCTTTTCGATTCAAAACCATAAAAGCGGGTCTTTCACAGCTAAATGCGAGGAGACGTGCCGGATGGCATCCGAAAATAAGCCATGTCCACAAGACGACCTGGACAACTTATTCACCGGTTATGAAACATCGTTGATGGAAGCGGTACGGACGTTTGTGTCGGTCAAGACCGCGACACTGTCTCCTGAACTTAAGCATCGCGCTTACCTCGGCGCAGCGGGTGAATTGATTGATGCCGCTGCTGATATTGCAGCGGTCAACAATCCTGGCGTGCGGGTCGTACAACTTGGGCTTTTGGCAGAACGCCTTCGACACTTGGCCTGCGACCTGGATGGCAGCAACTATGACTGAAACATTAAACTGAAATCACATTGTAGGAAAAGCCCCGTGACCTTTGACGAAAGATCTGAGGCAACCGATCGCGTTCTCGTTGTCGGTTGTATGCAGAATATACCTGAAACACTCAAGAGCCGGGCAGAATGCCACCCGTTTTGCGAAGACGCGAATGCCGGTTGCGCTCAGCTGCTCGAAAATCAATTTGATTGCGTAATTGTACTGGCTGATCCCAGTCACAAAGACAGCATCAAGGAACTTGAAGAAGTCAGCGTTTTGGCACGCGAGCAAGGCACACCCCTGTTCAGCGTTGCCGTTTTCAATCCAAAATGGATTTATAACCTTATGGAGCAACTGGGTGTCGTTGCGCATTTCACAACCTTTCCCAACCACGGGCAAATCGCAGAGATGCTGGCCGAGATGCGGCAAAGCTCGAACGAGCAATACGGAGTTGACTAGGTCATGACACAATCGAACGTTGTTCCACTTCGTCGCAAAGCATCTTTGCCAAAACCGCTTTGGCCCTTATTCGTTTTGGAAGACATCAAATTGTGCTTTCAAGAAGCGGAAAACAAAGAAGCATCCGCTGTCATGGAAGAGGCCATTCGCAAGCTCGAAGACGTGTTGTTTCCGGACGCTGCTTCCAACTTGTGACGTCAATCGCTTGGCAAATACTCAAAGTTCGATCAACGCTGGCCTGCAAGGACAGTCCAATTAATTGATCTCATTGGCATCTGTTGGCGACTTACTTCCACACATTACAAGCGAACGATGACACCCAAGTGAGGCGCACGTCCGACACGCCTAGTTCATCATCGCTCAGCCGGTTGCAGAATGGCTTCTGCTTCGATTTCAACCTTGTAGTCTCCGATCAGATTGGCGACCTCCAAAAGCGTATTTGCAGGTTTGATGTCGCCGAACACCCGACCATGCGCGCGCGAGACCGATGCGACGTCGTTGGCATCGGTCAGATACACACGCGTCCGCACCACGTCCTCCATTGAAGCGCCCAGCGCC
The DNA here is from genome assembly GCF_045106495.1 of Roseobacter sp. GTDB lineage: Bacteria > Pseudomonadota > Alphaproteobacteria > Rhodobacterales > Rhodobacteraceae > Roseobacter. Next base: position 50,317 of record NZ_JBGCEQ010000008.1, on the reverse strand, counting down.
GAAAGCGCAGATGCAATTTTGTCGAGAATGAAAGTCGTTTGTGCCTCAGCGTTTCCCTGCGCCACAACGCCACTGATGCCCTGCGTGGCCGTTGTCCCCGACACTAAAATGCGATCGCCGATGCGATGAGCGCGACAGTAACCGGCAATGTCTTCCCACTCGCTACCCGTCAGCACACGCGTTTCGTCCGGTCGGCCGGGTACCGATTGCACCGCAACCGCGCTAGGCATTGCATCAAGATGGTGGCTGAGATCGCCCGATGCTGTCAAAAACGGCGGTTTGCGATACTCATCTCCGCAATCGCCAGGCAGTGGATGGGTACGGGCAAATACAGTTTCAAATCTGGCGCGGTCTTCGTCATCCAGTTTAAACTGAAAAATCCGGAGATTGTCGGCGCGGTGCTGATCTTCGCCAAGGCGGGCGCCAATGATCACACCAGCCACCGCGGTGTTTTCCAACACCCATCGGGTTGCCACATTGGAAACTGAAACCTTGTGTTTCCGGGCGACATCGGCCGCAACCTTCAGCACCGCCTGGAATGCATCCCATCCTCCCGCAACATCGATAAAGCGACTGTATTTCATCTTGCTCCAATCGGCGATGTCATCCGGCGCTGGTTGATTCAGCCACCTTTCAGATAGAAAGCCGCCTGCCAATGTGCCATAGGCCAGCAAGCGCACACCGGTTTGCGAACAGAGCGTCGCCAGCGGTCCCGCCGCCCGACGGTCCAGCAACGAAAACGGGACTTGGTTGGTGATCACAGGGATGCAATCCGCGAGCGCCACATGCAGATGTGCTGCATCGAAGTTGGTCACACCGATTTCGCCGATCAACCCTTCTTCGCGCAGCTTGGTCATCTCATGCAGCGCATCGAGCCACGCAGGGTGTTCAAAACTCCACCAGTGAAACTGCAGCAGATCAACGCGATCCGTCCCGAGACGTTGCAACCGTTCCATCACCCCTGCACGCACCACCTCTTTTGTCATAGGTCCAGGTTTGGGACACCATTTGGTACATACAACCGGGCGGTCTGTGCCTGGGATCTCACGTCGCAGCAAAGCGCCCGTGATCAATTCTGCGCTTCCGTAGTGATCCGCCATGTCAAAAGTGTTGAAGCCAGCTTGCAGGTAATCCGCGAGGTGATCAGCACCCGCTTCGGCGTTCATGACCTCACCGGATTTTTCGATATCGGCCACTTGCCAGAGCCCAACAAGCGCCCGGCTGATCGTCAAGCGGTCGCTCAGCGCAACGCGGTCAGGGTGGGACATGTTGGAAGCTCCGTTTTGAATGCACTTCGCAAACGCTATGCCGAAGTTCAGACAGGCGCAATTGTCCATTCAACAGGCCGCACATGGAACCTGAGACACCTTGCACCACAAGCGGATTGACACCACCCTAAGAACCCCGCAACAATTCGGAAATACTGGATTTTGTCGACTTACCGACATGGAGATTTTCAAAAGGCGCGGGATGAACGAGATCTCGGATAAAGATGCGTTCTGGCTATATGATCTGAAGGTCGAGACCGTTGTCGGCGACCGTACATCCGTGTGCCGTCATATCGAGGGGGAAGGCTTCCGCGTCGAGGGCGAGCTACTGGTTTTTGACCAACCCAGCAAAGTGTCGATGTATGCTTTGGCCGCCTTGCTGCCGCTTCTGCCCGCCAAACAACGCGCCACTGACCCGCAGGACTGGATGACCACAGACGCGGAAATCGCCTGTCCCGATCCCAATTGTGGCGGGCGTTTCAGGGTCACACGCGGGGAGAAACGGCTTTTCCACCATGCAGAGACAACGGGCCTGCCAGATCAGCGCACCACTCCCTATTGGCGGAAAGCCGACGCGCAATGAGCGTTGAAACAAGCGATTTGCGCCCGGGCCATCGCATATCCCGCGTGATTAAAGGCGGCTGGCAACTCGCCGGCGATCATGGGCCCGTTGACCCTGCCGCGGCGATCCGGGACATGGAGGCCTTCGTCGATGCAGGCATCACCACATTCGATTGCGCTGACATCTATGTCGGCGTCGAAGAGATGATTGGGACCTTTATCGCGGATCTGCGACAGCGGCGCGGTACGACGGTGGCCAACCGGATTTGCGTACAGACAAAACTGGTCCCGGACCTCACGCGGCTGTCCGATTTGCGCGCCCATGAAGTCGAGGCGATCATTGATCGATCTTTGCGGCGGCTGCAGGTCGAAAGTCTGGATTTGGTACAGTTTTTCTGGTGGGATCTGAGCCTCGGCAACGCCGTCGCCGGGTTGGACATCCTCAAGAGCCTTCAAGCCAAGGGCAAAATACGCACCCTTGGAATCACCAACTGGGACCGTCAGCAAATTCAGCCGTTTCTGGACGCAGGCTATGATATCGCCTCGGCGCAAGTGCAGTATTCAGTTCTGGACCGCCGCCCTGAAAACGGCATGTCAGAGTGGTCTGCATCGCATGACATTCAATTGTTATGCTACGGCACTCTGGCGGGCGGTTTCCTGACAGAAAACTGGCTTGGTCAACCGGATCCGGGCTTTGATTTCGAAAACAGATCACTGATCAAATACCGACTGATTATCGATGAATTCGGGCCCTGGGACCGGTTTCAGACCTTGTTGCGCGCGTTGAAGTTTGTGGGCGACCGCCACAATGTTTCACTCAGCGCCGTTGCCACGCGGTGGGTGCTGGACCAAAACCAGGTTGCCGCCTGCATTGTCGGCGCGCGCTATGCGCGCCATTTGCCGCAAACCCTGCAGGTGTTTGATCTGGCGCTGGATGACGCGGATCATGCGACATTGAGCGCTGTGCTCTCGCAGGCTGAGGGGCCGAATGGCGATGTTTACGGGTTGGAACGGGATCGGACCAGCCGTCATGGGCGGATCATGAAATACAACCTCAACACCAAACCAGACGACAAGGTACTGGGCACGGATGGCTGAACCGATCCTGTCCTTGCGTGGCGTGGCCCGCGACTTCGACGCGTTTCGGGCTGTGGACAACGTGTCGCTGGATATCAAAACCGGCAGCATCACTGGTCTGATCGGCCCGAACGGCGCGGGGAAGACGACGCTTTTTAATCTTTTGACGGGGATGCTGCCGCCGGATGCCGGACAGGTGGCCCTGAACGGCGCGGATGTTACACGCGTTGCGCCGGACAAACTTTTTGCTTTGGGTATGGGCCGCACTTTCCAGATCCCCCGCCCCTTTGCCCGCATGAGCGTGCTGGAAAACGTCATGCTCGCCCCGATGGCGCAAATCGGCGAGCATTTGTTGGGCCCTTTCTTTCGATCCGCTCCGATGCGCGCACAGGAAACCGCCATCCGGGAGCGCGCCCTGGGGGTGCTCGACTTTGTCACGCTGGCGGGTCTTGCCGATCAGGCGGCAGCGCAATTATCCGGTGGTCAAAAGAAACTGCTGGAATTGGCGCGGGTGCTGATGGGTGACCCGGACCTGATCCTGCTGGATGAACCGGCAGCGGGCGTGAACCCTTCCCTCACGAAAGTACTGATCGAAAAGATCGAAGCGTTGAACGCGCGCGGCAAAACCTTCCTGATCATCGAACACGACATGGATTTCGTGATGCAGCATTGCGATCCCATCATTGCCATGGCCGAAGGACGGGTCGTTTTCGAGGGTACAGCGCAGGAGGCGCAAAACAATCCGATCTTGCTGGATGCTTATTTAGGCGCGCAAACGGATGTCTGACGCATTGCAAATATCCGGCGTTGTCGCCGGTTACATCCCGGATTTGCCGATCCTGAACGCGGTGTCACTGACCGCCGAAGAGGGCAAGGTCACGGTGATCATCGGACCAAATGGCGCTGGAAAATCCACCTTGATCAAAGCCATCGCCGGTCTGGTGCCCGTCTCCGGCGGCGATGTGTTTCTCAACGGCGCGGTCATCACACACCTGCGCCCGGATAAAATGGGTGCGCACGGCATCGCCTATATGCCGCAATCGGACAATATTTTTCGCAGTCTGACCATCCGGCAAAATCTGGATCTGGTCCTGCGCAAGACCGGGCCGGAGGGTCCAGCCCGGCGCGACGCCCTCTTCGCGCAATTCCCGATCCTCGCGCAAAAGCAGCGCGACAAAGCCGGGTCACTGTCCGGAGGGCAACGGCAGTTTCTGGCGGTGGCCATGGCGTTGGCGATCAAACCCAAGGTGATCTTGATGGACGAGCCTTCCGCCGGTCTTTCGCCCAAGGCCGCACAGGAAGTGCTGGAACACGCCCGCGCGCTCACCGAAAGGGGCGTCACAATTCTGCTTGTGGAACAGAACGTCAAACAAGCGCTGCGGCTGGCGGATCACTGCTATATTCTGGCGGACGGGCGAAACCAGGTCGACGGCACCGCTGCAGATCTGATGAACGATCCTGTGGTCGGACAAATCTATCTGGGCGGCAAACGCATGGCGCCGGCATGATACAACATCTTGTCGACGGCATACTGGTGGGCTCGATCCTGTCCTTGGGGGCCATCGGTTTGACAATGGCCATGCACATGTTGCGGTTCGCGAATTTCAGCCATGCAGAACTATTGTCGATCGGTGCCTATTCAGCGCTGGTGTTCGACGGGCTGTTCAAAGGGCTCTACCCCGCGTTGGCCAATGCCGTTGGTCCGTTGAGTCTGACCTGGGCGTTGTCGCTGGCGATGATCCTGTCCATGGCGCTCACTGGCGCGTCAGCCGTTTTGATCGACCGGCTGGTTTTTCGCCGTGTGCGCAGCAAGGGTGGCGAGTTGTCTATGGTCTTTGCCTCCTTTGGCGTCGCCATGATCATCCGCAATGCCTTGGGTCTGTCTTTCGGATTGAACTCCAAGCTATATTCTCAGGACATCGTCTTTGCCACGGTGCTCAGCCGCGATCCGCTTTTGCTGATCAAACCCGATCAGGTCTTTTCGCTGATCGCAGCGCTGGTCATCATGGCGATCCTGCATCTGGTGCTGTCGCGCACGACTTTTGGTTATGCCCTGCGCGCAGTGGCCGAAAACCCCGCACTGGCACAGGTTTCGGGTATCAACCTCAGCCGAATGATCATGCTGATCTGGATCATCGGCGGCGGCCTCGCGGCGGCGGCGGGCGTGTTCTACGGCCTCAACAATCAAATCAACCCCGTGCTGGGTCGTGATCTGGTATTGCCGATTTTTGCCGCCACCATCGTCGGCGGCATTGGCAGCATCTACGGCGCGGTACTGGGTGGTTTTCTTGTGGGCATCGCGTCCAATATGGCGCTGGTCGTGCTGCCTTCAGGTTACAGCCCCTCGGTCCCTTTCTTGATCATCCTGATCGTTTTGATGATCCGCCCCTCCGGCCTTTTCGGCGAGGAACGCACATGATTGGGCTGCTGTCCTATTTGGTGTTTTTTGCCACGGTTGCCGCGATCCTGTCCATCGCTGTGCTGGGCCTCAACCTGCAATGGGGCAACGCGGGGCTCTTCAACGGCGGCGTCGTGGCCTTCTTTGGCGCAGGCGGCTACGGCACCCTGATCCTCGGCGGCACGGCACAATCTGATCACCTGGGCGGGTTTGAACTGCCCTATTTAGTGGCACTCCTCGGCGGAATGGTGATTGCAGGGCTCCTGGCCTGGATCGTTGGCATCCTCACCTTGCGCCTGCGCCATGACTATCTGGCCATCGCGACCTTTGGTGTTGCCGTCGCCTTTGAAAACCTGATGCGCAACGCCGAAAGCCTTGCGGGTGGAGCCAAGGGTCTGCGCGGTTTTGAGCGCCCTTTGCGACAAGCTCTGGGGGATGGTTTCACTTATAACATACTGTTCTTGATCTTTGTTCTTCTCTTCATGATCGCAACCTACCTCTTTCTGGAACGCCTGATCCGCTCCCCCTTCGGGCGGTTGCTGCGCGCCATACGCGAAGATGAAACCGCCGCCAGATCGCTCGGCAAGAACCCGACGCGGGTGCGTCTTACCGCCTTCATTACCGGATCAGTCATCCTGGGGCTGGCGGGTGGACTCTATGCAACTTTCTATGCCTTCATTAGCCCTCAGGACGTGCTGCCCATTTTGACGTTTCAGATCTGGGCGATGCTGATCGTCGGCGGCGCGGGCAACAACAAGGGGGCCATCATGGGGGCGTTTCTGATCTGGGGAGCCTGGACAGCGAGCGGTTGGGCGCTGTCACGTTTCGCGCCGCTGGAGGTGCAGCTTTACACCGGATCGCTGCAATTCATCCTCATCGGTTGCGTCATTGTCGGCATGCTGCTGTGGCGACCCCAAGGGCTGTTCGCAGAAAAACTGGTTGTCTCGCAATCGGGACGCCCCAAGACACAAACATAAAACGGGAGAATGATCGTGACGAAGAAATTGACAAAAATCGGGGTCGCACTTGGCCTCGCAACGGCAACGATGGCCCTGGGCGGTGGCGCATTGGCGCAGGACTGCACCACGAAAATCGGCGCGGTCTTGCCCACATCTGTGGATTGGGGCAAGCCCATTGCGGCAACGGCGCAATATGCGGTCGATCTGGCCAATGAGGCCGGTGGCGTGGCGGGCTGCCAGATCGAGATGGTGCTGCGCGACAGCCAGGTTGATCCAAAGGTCGGCGTAGATGCCGCCAAAGCGCTGGTTGATCTGGATGGTGTCCAATTGCTGCTGGGGGCGGTCAGCAGCGGCGTGTCGATGCCAATCCTGACCTCTGTCACGGTACCCGCCGGTGTCATGCAGATGTCGTGCTGCTCATCTTCCACAGCCTTCACCGGTCTGTCGGAAGAAGGCAAGACCGAGGGGCTTTTCTACCGCACCTTCGCAACCAGTGGCGTACAGGCCGCCGTCGGGGCCATGGCGGCACGGGATCAAGGATACAAATCCGTTGCCATTCTCTACAAGAACGACGACTGGGGTCAGGACATCGGCAAACTGGTGGCCAAGGATCTGGAAGCTTTGGGCATTTCTGTCACCGGCTCGATTGCCATCAACGATGCGCAACCGTCCTACCGTGCTGAAGTCACGGAAGCTCTGAAAGGCGATCCGGAAGCCATCTATTTGGCGATTTATCCCACGGAAGGTACGGCTGTTGTGCGGGAATGGCTGTCGCTGGGTGGTACGCAGAACATGATCGTCGCCAATGCTCTGAAGTCAGATGAGTTCCGCGATAACGTTGGTCTGCAATATCTGGGCAACACAATCGGCACGGACACGGCGTCACCCCGCAGCGACAGCGCATCCGCTTTTGTGGATCAGTATTCTGCAAAGTTCGGCACAGAACCCAATGGACCGGGCCTTTCCAACAGCTATGACGCGACAATGATCGCGCTTTTGGCGATGGAAGCGGCCGGCAAGGATGCGACGGGCGCTGATATTGCCGCAAAGGTCGAGACTGTGACGGACCCTGCAGGCATGCCCATCAGCGCCGATGCTGCAGGATTTGCCAAGGCAAAGGAAATCCTTTCTGGCGGCGGCACGGTGATGTACCAAGGGGCGACTGGCAACGTCCGGTTTGATGGCAACGGCGATGTCTCAGCCCCGGCTGTGATGTGGCGCTTTACCGACAGCGGCACCGAGGAACAGCGGTATATTTCCCTTGAGGACGTAGATGCATTCATGGCCTCGGTGAAATAGGCGCACCGGCCATGCAAGGGGCCGCTGTAAAGAGAAGGGGCAGTCGCTGCAAGGCTGCCCTTTCTCATGGGTACGCTTGTTTCTAAACGCATTGAAACCAAGTGCCGCAGTCCATGACATCGGCGTACAATTGGCCTCTAACGTCATGCAATTACTAGCGGCGGCAAAGATTGGTCAAGGCGGGCGGGAGCGTGATCCTCAACCAGCGCGGCCAGCCGGGGGGCCAGGGATCGCATCCCGCGACTTTGCGCCAATAGGTGACCAGCAGCGCCAGCAAAGCAAAGTTAATCGTATCAATCCCCCAACCGACAAAGCATAGCGCACTCAGCCCGGCTTGCGCCAGCAGCCAACCGATAAAGGCCAAAACCGCCGACCCTGCCGCCAACGTGCTGAACAGGATTTGCAACCAATTGAGATGTCCGCAATTCAGACGGCAACTGCCGCAGGTGAACAACCAGATCAGGAACAAGATGTTCCCCAGCACAAGCAATATCAGACCGATCACGATGGCCGCTATGCCGACGGCAATCGCATAGGGATTAGTCAGAAACCCGATCACGCAGAACGCGATGCCAAAGACAACCGCGCCCAGGATCAGGATCACCAGAGCCACAATCAAGGCGATCAGACACCAGGGGATCTGGAATCCGTCCCCGCCGCCCGTGTCCTCACCCGGGCATGGTGCCACTGTGATCTGTTCGGATTGGCCGTTGCATCCCGACGGCGCGGCCACGTCGACCGCAACCGAATAATCTCCGGGGGGAAGATCGGCGCTCCCAGCCAGATCCGCCGGCCCGGTCGCTCCATCGACACTGTCCAGCGTGGCAATGACTGCATCACCGTCCTTCACCACAAGCGCAGCTGTAGCCGGAAAGTCTGATTGCGTCATCACCGCAGCGCTGGCTGTGACCGTCCGCTGCCCGTCGGCGCAGCTATCGGATACCTGGACGGCATCCAAAGTGATCTCAGGACAGTTCTGGTCTACTTCTCCACCGGGCTTGTCCGGGTCCGCACCGCCACCGCACAGTGCCACGCGCATTTGCTGGCCCGAGTAATTGCAGGCTTGCGGATCAGTGACATCAACACCCACGGTATAAACGCCGGGCGATACCGGGCCAGTTCCGTTCAATACCGTCTCGTCCGACATGCCGTCCGCACTGTCGAGGATCAACACAACCGTGTCGACGTCCTTGACAACGAGCTGTGCCGAGGCCGGATGCCCTGGTTCCGGCGTCACCACCGCCGATGCCGTGACCATCCTTTGCTGCGATGGCGTACAATGCTCTGCAACGGAAAAACTGCCCAGCGTCACTTGCGGGCAAAGCGCGGGATCATCCGACTCTGCACCAGGACACGCAGGTACTTCGATCACCCCTGTTGGCCCTTCGCAGGGTTCTGGCGAAAAAACGCGCAACCCGTAGGCGTAGGTACCACCGGACAGCATGGTTTCGGCAAAAATGGTTTCACCGGCCGCAGGCACCACCGCTGCCAACGGTATTTCCGCTTCCCCGTCGATGGGGCGAGTATAAAACTGCGCGAAGATTGGGCCCAATCCGGGCGGGACATCCGGTGGCAACCGCGCCTCTATCCGCACTTGTCGCGCACCGTCAATACAACCCGCATCGCTGGCGTCCACCAATGCGGCGTTGAACTTATCCCAGGTCGGGCAGCCACCTTCGGCCTGACACTGCAGAACATCCACCTTGGTATGCGCGCTACAGGCGCCGCCCTGCGTGCAGACGACATCAAGGTCTATATCGGCGATTTCCCCGCAGCTTAGCCCGCTGTTGGATACATCTACGGATGCCACCCAACCGCCTGGCACCACAAAGTTGGCAGACGCCTGGAATTCATCGCCCCCGAATGTGATATTTGCCGTCAAACCTGTGCAGTCCAGTGCAGTGCCCCAGACCACGATGCGGTTTACATTTGAATTATTGACTGCACGGTACGCAACCGTACCTTCAATCGATATCAAACATGCCATTGGTATCCCCCATTCGTGCTGACGGCCCACCGTGCAAAGAAGGCCTGATCTGGATCCGCGCCCAAGCAAATCAGCCACTCGACGCAGCTCACAGGTCCGGCCGGAGCAGCTTCATTTTTTTTGCGCTTCGACATACTACGTCGGCGCGCGCACCCCTGCTCTTTTATGCCATGCTTGGGACGCTGAAAAAAGGAGACATTCGTGGCAGCTGCCCTCCGCTTCGGACCGGATAGGTCGACCAGTGCAATTCTTGGCCCCGATGTAACCGGGTCAGGTGGTCTGGTACGAGATGCGGCACTATCGGCTTTTGCCACCCCAAGCCCGTCGCAATGGGCAAAAATAACTACGCGGAAAACGATAAACCGTGCAAGAAATAGCGCAGACTAAATTTTTGCGGAAACTGATATGCTAGACCCAAACGATAGAATTGCCACACGGGGAGGAAAACGTTCCACAGCGGCCAACGGACCATCCCTCAAAGACCGCATCCTGGCCAATCTGGTGTTCCTGCGCTCCGCCGTTTTGAGCGTTTTCACCGTTCTGGCGGTCATTGCCATCCTCGTCATTGCCGCTCGGGATCTGGCACGGACCCCGATTGTGCTGGAAGAAATTGGCGTCCCCGAAACGCTGAACAAGGAAGGGTATAACGGTCTTGTCGCCTCCAACATGCTTTGGGACGCGATTGAAGACATCCGTCATTTCACGGGTGACAACAAAAAGAACGTGCGCATTCAGACTGCATCGCGCCAGCTCGACATCGTCGAACCGGGATCGGGCCTGTCGTTGCAGAGGATCACCCAGGTTCTGCGGTCCCTTTTCAATTTGCCACAGACGCGCATCGCGGGTGAATTTGTCTGTCTGACCAGTGGGTGTACGCACAGTGAACTGTCGCTCCGGATCCGCGTCTTTTCCGGCGAGGGCACGCGCGTCATTTCAGCGGGCCCGATCGAAGACCTCAGCATGGAAGACTATTTCCACGAGACCGCACTTCACTTGCTGGAGGAGGAGATCGATCCCCTGGTCGCCGCCAGATATGACTATTTTGATGGCTATGAAGGCTGGAAAGCCAATGCGGTCCGTATCTCTACGGAACTGCTGTTGCAGCGTGGGCCAGGCGCCGAAGAGGCCGCTGCGCTCCTCGGTGTGATCGCGCTGGATGATCAGGACTATGATCTGGCCTATGAGCGCAGTGTCAACGCGATCGAGGTTGGCGATGACCTGCGTAGGCGTGAAAGTTTTTGGTCTCGTAACGCCGCGCACCACGACTCAGTCAGAGCGCAGTCCCTCCTGTTGCAAGGCGAAGCGCTGTCGGAACTGGGCTACGAACTGGACGATGGCGAAATCCTGCTGGAAGCAATGGATGTTCTGGAGCAAGCTGCACGACTTGCGCCCGACGAGGGTTTTATCCGCACGGTTCAGGCGCAGACCCTGCAGAGCCTGGGTCAATACGATGAGGCGATTGATTATTTCAAGCAGGCTGTGGATGTCGATATACTCGATCCCTACGCCTGGAGCGATTTGGGCCGTGCACAGCTTGATATGGACAGATCGGAAGACGCCGAAATCAACTTTGAAACCGCCCGCAACCTAGCGCCCTATGATATGTACCTCGTGCACTACCATGCCACGGACCACAGCCTCGACAAGGCTTTGAACCAGGCGAAACGCCTGGCCACAAACGCCCCGGACGACCTGCAAACCTGGGACTTTTGGTTGGATATGCTGGACGAGAAATTGTACGATACCAACGCCGAAATCTGCGATGGTGACGGCGGTTCAGTTGCGGATCTGGTGGCCGTCGCAAGTGAAATCGCACCGATTGAAGCTCTTCAGAGCGTGGAATTCTATGCCAAAGACACCTGCGACTGGTCTTTTTGAGCGCACGGTCTGGCAATGGCTCTTTTTCTTGTTTGCGTGAACCAGTCTCAAACGTGTTTCAGTCTGATTAGACGGCTCTGGTCGAACGCTGATACCGGGCGACGCGCGGCCGGATGGCTCTAGTCCAATTCGCTCCAGGGCCAGGGTTTAACATTGCTGGCAGCCGTCTGATACCGCGCGGCCTTGGCCACCCAGACCCCCAGATCCGTTCCAAATTCGGCCAACCGTTCATTGGGTTGGTTGCTGTTCACCAGCATGATGACAAACTGGATCACGGTTGCGACACCCAAAATCGTTTGTGCCATCGAGATCATGACGGCGATCAACAGCATAAAGAGCAACCGCAATAGCATATTATCAGGTTGCGGCGGTTCCATTTGCTCGCCATGTATGCGGCCTTCCATTTTCGCGTCGTCCTTGTCCATCCGATCTGCTCCCATTCAAACCACAGAAATTCCCCTACTCAAATCACCGCCCGCGCTTTCAAGCAATAGACCCGCGTCGCACCCGCATTCAGGGCGCAGACATTTTTGCCTGTTCGCACCGCACGATTGAAGATTAGTGTGGCGATGAAAAATACCATTAACACCACATGAGGGTCACCATGAAAAAGCGCCAAATTCGTCAGGACGGGAAAAAAGTTTCGGAAGTGGGGTTGGGGTGCTGGAGTTTCGGAGGCTCTTACGGCCCGACCACCGAGGCCGAAGCCCACAACACGCTTTCCGCGGCCCTGGATTTCGGGGTGACCTTTCTCGACACGGCGAATGTTTATGGCATGGGCGTTTCCGAGACAATCATCGGTACGTTTCTGAAAGGAAATGCAGGCCGTTTTACGATTGCAACCAAGGCAGGTATCTGGCGCGATCCGGAAACCGGTATCCGCGGTTTCAACAACAAACCCGCGTATCTGCGCGACCAACTCGAAGGCTCATTGTCGAAACTGGGCCTCGACCATGTCGACCTCTTTTACATGCACCGCCGGGATCAGGATGTGCCCATCGAGGAGGTGATGGAAACGCTTTTGCGTTTCAAAACCGAAGGGAAAATCGGCGGCGTCGGGTTTTCTGAGATTTCCCCTGCCTCTCTGCGCCGGGCACATGCAGTTGGCCCTGTGGATGCGGTGCAAAGCGAATACTCCCTCTGGACCCGTCAGCCAGAGTTGGGAATGATCCAGACCTGCGCGGCGCTAGGTGTGGCGTTTGTCCCCTTTTCCCCGCTTGGGCGCGGCATTTTTGCCCCCGTTCCGCCGGACCCGTCGACATTCGAACCGGGCCACTTCAGAAAAGACACACCGCGCTTTTCCGAACCCAATTTCAGTCAGAACCTGCAACAGATAGCAGGTTTCAAAGCCCTCGCCGGTGATTTGGGCCTTTCACCGATCACTTTGGCGCTGGCCTGGTGCCTCAATCAAGGCGACCACCTGATCCCCATTCCCGGCACACGCTCCGCCGCTCATTTGAAAGACTGCGTCGCGGCCAGTGACGTCGCGATGACCCCTGAGACGATGCGGGCCATTGAGGAAATACTGCCGGTCGGCTGGGCGCATGGTGACCGCTACACCCATGCGCAATGGATCGGTATCGAGGGGTATTGCTGAGCTGAAAGCCCAGTGAGGCCCGCTAGTTTATTTCAGGCTCAGAGACCGGCGCGCCAAACTCGGTTTTGAGAAAATCGAAGTCGCAGCCTTTGTCCGCCTGTTCGATGTGCTTCAGGAACACCCAGCCATAGCCCCGTGCATAACGGGGTTCTGGCTGCTGCCAATTTGCCCGACGGCGCGCCAGTTCTGCGTCTGACAACTCCACGTCCAATCGCCGGTTCGGGACATCCAGAACAATAATATCCCCGGTCTCGATCAAGGCGAGTGGGCCCCCGACATAGGCCTCCGGCGCCACATGCAGGATGCACGCGCCATAACTGGTCCCGCTCATCCGGGCATCAGACAGCCGCACCATATCCCGGTGTCCTTCATTCAGCAGCTTCAAAGGCATCGGGATCATACCCCATTCCGGCATCCCGGGGCCGCCTTGCGGACCGGCATTGCGCAGGATCAACACATGATCTGCTGTAATATCTGCATCCGCATCGTCAATGATGGCCTTCATCTCCGCATAGGAATTGGCCACCAGTGCCGGCCCCCGATGCACCCTGAATTTTGCGTCCATCGCGGCCGGTTTGATCACCGCGCCATCCGGTGCCAGATTGCCCTTCAGAACCGCCAGTGACCCCTCGTGATAGACCGGATTCTCCAGTGGACGGATGACGTCGCTGTTGTAGTTCTGCGCGTTTTCGATGTTCTTGCCCAGCGATTGGCCCGTCACCGTCAGGACACGCCGATCCAACTTGTCGCCCAGTTCCGCCATCAACGCGGGCAGACCACCGGCATAGAAGAAATCTTCCATCAGGTAGTCTTTGCCAGACGGTCGGATATTGGCGAGCACCGGTGTTGTGCGCCCAATCGCATCCAGATCGTCCAGCCCGAGCGGCACCCCGGCCCGACGCGCCATGGCGATCAAATGGATGATCGCATTAGTGGAACACCCGGTGGCCATTGCCACCGTGACCGCATTTTGGGTACTTGCCTCGGTGATGATCTGATCCGGCGTCAGATCCTCCCACACCATATCCACAATACGGCGCCCGCAATCGGCACTCATGCGTTGATGGTTCACATCCGGGGCGGGAATGGACGACGCACCGGGCAGGCAAAGACCGAACCCCTCCGCAATGGCGGTCATGGTGCTGGCGGTCCCCATGGTCATGCAATGCCCATAAGATCGCGCAATACCGCCCTCGACACCCTGCCATTCCTCTTTCGAAATATGGCCTGCGCGCCTTTCATCCCAGTACTTCCAGGCATCGGCGCCAGAGCCCAGAACCTTGCCCGCATAGTTGCCGCGCAGCATGGGACCGGCGGGCAGGTAGATGAACGGCAACCCCATGGAGACGGCCCCCATCACAAGTGCCGGGGTGGACTTGTCGCACCCGCCCATCAGAACAGCGCCATCGACCGGGTGAGACCGCAGCACTTCTTCAACCTCCATCGCAACCATGTTCCGGTAGAGCATCGCCGTCGGTTTCAGCAATTGTTCGCCCAGCGCGTGCACCGGAATTTCGACCGGCATGCCCCCCGCCTGCAGCACGCCTTTTTTGACGAATTCGACCCGGTCCTTGAAATGCATGTGACAGGGCTGCAGTTCGGACCATGTGTTCAAAATGGCGATAACCGGTTTTCCGTCCCAGTCTTCACGTGACAATCCCATCTGCATGGCCCGGGACCGATGCCCGAAAGACCTCAGATCATCCGGTTCAAACCACCGCGCGGAACGGAGTTGGCTGTAAGTCTTCTTTTTCATGAACGCCCCTCGCAGTGCTGCTGCCCTGAACCTACAATCAAATTCCAGTGCTTTGCCACACTTCAGCGCGCACCCCGGGCTGTCATTTCCGCAGTGCTCCGATTACCCTGCGCGACCGGCAAGCGCAAAGCGCATCGGAAATGCTGCACATGGGCCTGCAACGACGTTGATCTCAGGTCATGGCCGCCAAATCGATCTTTAACTGTTTCGCAGGAAATCATCGCGGCGCGTCATGTTACAATCCGCAGGCGTGCCAGGTTCACGATACCCGCAGCCACAGCGCAAATTTGAAGGACAACAAAACTGTCACAAGTCCCACCTTTGTAACACGAACCACGAGCCTCAGCCCAAATCACCCACTTGTAACAATGGTCGATTGCACATCCGCGTGAGAATGCTGCGCACTGACTGCGCTGTTTCGAGCGAAATAAAGGGCGATCACCAAAAGTTCTGAAAGATCCGGCAAATCTTGCCGGGTCACCCGGTCAGTCGTGCGATCGAGGGGATCCTCTGGCCTCAAAGACCCTCTAATCTGGCTCATCAAAGATCATGCCGCCTTGAGTGGCAATGTTGACCCTGGTAACAATAGGGGGCCACTGCAGGCTAGAAACAAGAATCAAGTTGGTCGTATCATCAAAGTTGGCGAGCCGTTTGGCCGGTGCCACCGCCATCACGCTCGGACTGACTGGCCCAATTCATAATGGCACCGGTTTTCATCTACGCGAGACGGGCTTTGGCTATCCAGATGCGCTCGTCAGGTTCAAATCCATCACCACGTTCCATAGCGCCCGCGGCATCTCGGAGCAGGTCTTGCGGACAGTCTGGCCACCCGGGTTATAGACCTGTACGTCGATGCCGCAGCATCTGCACCGGTGCTGCTGGAAAACGAACTGTTGGCAGTTTTCGCGCCTACAACGGGTCAATTCAGCGCGGCGGCCTGCCCGATGTCACATGCCCACTGGTCAGAATCGCGTTTTGCCCGGCAAGTTTCACATCCGGAGCTTTCTCATTTGCGTTGAGACTGGTATACTAGTCAGTGAACTGGTATGCCAGTGCGTATCGACTGTGGCGATACTTACATATCTCAAGTGCAGGCGCACCGACACGGGCACAAGTCCTGCCTAAGCCGTGTCAAAATGGATGGACGTAGCAAATTGGAGAGGGCGCAATGGCGCAAGCAACACAATTGGGCGAACGGCGCACCAGCGTCGACGAGATATTTGACCATCTTCATGACGAAATCCTGTCCTTGCGTTTGCGCCCGGGCGACAAAATCTCCGAGGCGGATATAGCTGCGCAATTCGGCGTTTCGCGTCAACCGGTACGGGATGCTTTCAGCCGGCTGGCCACCCTCGATCTTTTGCTGATCCGCCCGCAGCGCGCAACAGAAGTAAAAAGGTTCTCTTCGCGCGCCATTGTCAAATCTCGGTTTGTTCGCGCGGCTGTCGAGCAGGAGGTCTTACGCCGCGCGGCGCGCCAATGCGATGCCCTGGGTGCGGCAGAACTGGACCGTGCCATTGCCGCTCAGGAACAGGCGATCCAGGACAACGACGTCGACGCTTTTGGCAGGCTCGACTATGAATTTCACAAAACACTATGCGCCATTGCGAAGGCCAGTTTCGCCTTTGACGTGATCATGACCGAAAAATCCAAAGTAGACCGGCTGTGCATTCTCAGCCTGTCAAAGGGCGATCGCATGCCCGAACTTGTGGCCGATCACCGCGAGATGGCAGAGGCGGTCAAAAGCCACGATGTCGAGAAAGCGGTTGAAACCGGCATGCGGCACCTGTCTCGGCTGGACGACACAATCGAGCAGATTTCCGTCACCAATGCGAATTACTTTGAACGTGAAACACTTCAGGACCTCTAGAGCACGTAAGGCATCCCCATGACCCACCCAAAACCCCGCGTCGCGGCACCCATTGGTGCGTTGAGCTTTCCAAATTTGCAGGGCGAGACGATCTCTATTGGTGATCCCAAGGACCGCTGGACCATGCTGTTTGTTTACAGAGGGCGCCATTGCCCGCGCTGCAAACGGTTTTTGAACAAGCTCAACGCCGTGCTACCCGCCTGGACCTCCAAAATCGATGTTGTGATCGTCTCCGCTGATTCTCTGGAAAAAGCGCGCGCGGACAAGGAGGAGTTCGGATGGGACTTCGAGCTTTGCCACGGGCTGACCGAACCGCAGATGCGGTCTTTGGGGCTCTACGTCTCCGACCCACTGTCGGATGCGGAAACCACCACCAGATTTGCCGAACCGGGCGCCTTTGGGATAAAGCCGGACGGCACATTGATGCTTGTGGACATCTCTAACGGCCCAGCTGCGCGCCCTGATCTCGAAGAGCTCTTGGATGGTATGATTTTCAACATCGACAATGACCGCCCTGTGCGAGGGACTGCTTGACCTCCGAAGAGCCGTGCATCTTTGCCTTCAGTTTTTGTCTATTCCGGGATTCGACCGGTGCCAAGATCTGGGTGCTCAACAAACGGCGTGAACACACGCGCATTCCCAGTTGACAATTCTGGTATACTAGTCTTCCTTTAAGCATGACCATACAGACCTACACCAAAATCAGGCACGATTCACAGCAATTGTTTTGAATGCTGCAAGGGACCAGATGGCGGGTTTAACCGGGTCAAAACCAAAGGGAGGACATCATGTTCAACAAACTAACCAAGACACTCATCGGAGCTGTCGCCATTTCCGTATTGGGATGTGCGGCCAGTGCAGAGAACTGGCGCGGCTGGAACATCCACGTGGACGGCTATCCAAATACCGTCGCCATGGACAAATTCGCCGAGCTACTTGCTGAAAAGACCAATGGCGAAATCACGCTTCAGATGTTCCACGGCGGCACCCTGGGCAGCCAGCCTGATGCGATCGAGCAGGTACGCCTGGGCGGTCTCGAAATCGGCAATTTCAACCTTGGCCCAATCGGTCCCATTGCGGCCGCCGCCAACGTTGTATCCTTGCCTTTTGTCTTTAAAGACGTGCCCCACATGTTCCGGGTGCTCGACGGTGAGGGCGGCAAAGCCATCGCGGCAGGCATGGCCGAAAAAGGCTTGCAGCCTTTGGCATGGTATGACGCCGGCGCGCGGTCCTTCTACAACGGTGAAAAAGCCATCAACACGCCAGCCGATGTCGAAGGCATGAAGGTGCGTGTAATGAACAACGACCTCTTCACCGGCATGATTTCCGAACTGGGCGGAAACCCTTCGCCGATGGCTTTTGCGGAAGTCTATCAGGCGTTGAAAACCGGCGTTGTCGATGGTGCGGAAAACAACTGGCCCTCTTACGAATCTACCGGTCACTTTGAAGTTGCAGGCTACTATTCGCTATCCCAGCACCTGATCATTCCGGAGTGCATTTGTATCAATGCAGGCACATTCAACGCGCTGTCGGATGACATGAAAGCGGCTGTGCTGGAAGCTGCACAAGAATCAGCTTTGATGCAGCGTGACCTGTGGAACGCGCGTGAAGCGTCAAGCCGCGAGGCGGTCGAAGCCGCAGGTGTGGTCGTCAACGAAGTCGCCGACAAGGCACCATTCCAAGCCGCCATGGCGCCGGTCTATGAAGCCTACTTTGAAACGAACCCGGATCTGCGCGCTTTGGTGGAGCTCATTCAGGCCACTGAATAATCAAGCTTCCTGTATGATTTGAGAGCGCCCGGCCCCAATTGCCTGGAGCCGGGCGCTTTTTTCACGGAGAGTTTCAATGCGCGATGCCCCCACACTTCCCCCTGCTCTACGTCGTATGGACGCAACCCTCGATGGGCTTGCCTTTGTCTGTCGTGTTTTGACAGGCGTCGCGCTGGTGATTTTGACCGTCATATTCGGCTGGCTGGTGTTTGGCCGTTACGTGCTGAACGCGACACCCACCTGGGTGGAGCAGGTGGCGCTGCTGCTGGTCATGCTCATCGCCTTCTTGGGGGCCGCTGTCGGTGTGCATGAAAACACACATCTGTCCGTGTCGGTTCTGCGCACCGCAGTTCCACCCCATGTACGCAAGGTTTTTGTCATCATAACCGATCTGACCATGGCCGGTTTTGGCGGGCTCATGCTGTGGTACGGCGCTCAGCTGACCCTCTTTAAATGGGGCTCTCTCATCCCTTTGATCCAGTTACCGGAAGGGCTGCGCTCTTTGCCCCTGACCATTGGTGGCGCACTTATCCTGCTCTTTTCACTGGGCCACCTCATCCGCCTGGCCCTGGGCGTTGACGCCCGAACAGACAGCATAGAATAGGTATTACGCATGGGCCTCTTGGTTCTTTTGGGACTTTTCGCCCTCTGCGTGGCGATCGGCACGCCGGTGGCCTTTGCGCTCGGCATATCCGCCATCGCGGCCTTCTGGTACGAGGGCCTGCCGCTAATGATCGGCTTTCAGCGCATTGTCAGCGGCATCAACGTCTTTGCCCTGATGGCGATCCCCTTCTTCATCTTTGCAGGTGAGCTGATGTTTCATGGCGGCATTGCAATGCGCCTTGTGCGCTTTGCCTCCGCTGCCGTTGGCGCGGTGCGGGGCGGGCTCGGCATCGTCAATGTGTTCTCCTCCATGCTCTTCGGCGGCATCTCAGGCTCAGCCATTGCCGACATCTCCGCACTCGGATCGATCCTGGTGCCGGTGATGAAGGAAAAGGGCTATGACGCAGACTACGCGGTCAATGTCACTGTCACCTCCTCCATCGCGGGCATCATCATCCCGCCCAGCCACAACATGATCATCTTCGCCATCGCCGCCGGCGGCGGCATCTCGATCTCGAAGCTTTTCCTCGCTGGCGTTGTGCCGGGCATCCTGATGTGCCTCTGCCTTGCGCTCGCCGCCTATCTGGTGGCCGTCAAACGCGGCTATCAGGCCGAACCCTTCCCCGGTTGGACCGCGCTCGCCCTTGCCTTCTTCGGGGCCATTCCCGGTCTCCTGACCGCCGTGATCATCGTGGGCGGCGTCCTCTCCGGCGTTTTTACCGTGACCGAATCCGGTGCGTTCGGCGCCATCTACGCCTTCGTCGTAACCCTGCTGGTCTACCGCTCAATCACTTGGGAAAAGTTTCGCCTCGCCGTGGCTCAAGCGGTGAAAACAACCGCCATGGTCATGATCCTGATCGCCTGCGCTGGCGCCTTTGCCTATATGCTAACCTTCTACCGGGTGCCCAATAAAACCGTCGATCTGCTGACCGGGCTGACGGACAACCCCATTTTGATCCTGCTGATGATTAACCTGGTCTTGCTGGTGCTCGGCATGATCATGGACATGGCGGCGCTGATCCTGATCTGCACCCCGATCTTCTTGCCGGTGGCCAATACCCTTGGGATCGACCCGCTGCAATTCGGGATGATCCTGCTGGTCAACCTGGGGCTCGGCCTGTGCACGCCACCGGTTGGCTCCTGTCTCTTCGTTGGTTGCGCCGTGGGCAAACTGCCGATGGAAAAGGCCGTGCGCACCATCTGGCCGTTCTACATCGCCATCTTGATTGCGCTCATGCTGATCACCTTTGTGCCTGCCATCTCGCTGACGCTGCCCCAGTTGATCGGCGGCTGACACCGCACACCCAACCCGACCAACGGCCTACAACTCCTGCTCGGGCACAGTCAGGTCATGTCCGATCAACCCGTCGATCTCCGTCATCACACCCGAGGGCAAGGCCCCGAATGCCAATGCCCCGGCGATCCCTTCGATCTGCGCCACCGTTCGGGCGCCGGGAATGGGAATATTCGCACTGTCTTTGGCCCAGAGCCACCCAATGGCCCCCTGCACCAAAGATCGCCCGTCCGTGGTCAGCAAGGCGCGCACCGCATCGAGTTTCTCCAGGAAATACGGGTTCGGCTGCGCGTCCTTGAAGTAGTCTATCACAAGGTTCGAACCGGCCCGGATGTCGCCACTTTGCAGGGTTGTCCCAGCCTCATACTTGCCGGTCAGCATCCCCATCGCCAGCGGCGAGCGAATGAGCGCTGCGAGCTTGTGCGCCTGAACCACCTGCTGGACGCGCGGCGCATCCACAAACACGTTCATCGCATGTTCCACCGCCTCAAAACCCGGGCGCGTGGCCACCGCAGCCACGCTGTCCGAAAAATCCGTGCTCCAGCCAAAGCCCTTTATTTTCCCAGCCAGACGCGCCTTTTCCATCTCTTCGAATATCGGTTCAGCCGCCGCGACCGGCAGTTTGTTGTCATGCAGCAAAACCAAATCGATGCACCCACGCTCCAACCGTCGCAGACAGTCGTCAATCGCCGGAAGAACGCGCGCGGGATCGGTGTCCCCAAATGTCAGCTGCCGGGTGTCTTCGTCCACGGCGATGCCGATCTTGGTCACCACAACAGCCTCCGGCCGATGCTTGAGCGCCTGCGCCAGCAACCGTTCCGAATGGCCCGCGCCATAGGCGGCGGCGGTGTCAAACAGGCTGATCCCGTGATCCAGCGCCGCATGGATCGTGCGGATAGCCTCGCCGTCATCTGCATGCGAGTAACCCAAAGAGGCGTCGCCAGCATACATGGCCCCTCCGATGGGCCAGCACCCCATGCCCAGTGGTTGAATGCCTGTGTCGGAAAATGTCATCTGGTGTCTCCAATTCTTGCAATTGGTGCTGAAGTACCCGCTTGGTCATTCCAATGAAATGAAACGTATTGTAATGATCGTTTCATGAATGAAATGAGCTTTGACTGGGACGATCTGCGTCTGTTTCTGGCCGTGGCCCGTGGCGGCGGCCTTGCAGCAGCCACCGCATCAACACAAAAAAGCGCCCCGACACTGGGACGGCGCATGTTGGCTCTGGAACGTCGGCTGGGTCAGGAGCTGTTTCGGCGGCTGCCCCGGGGATACGCGCTGACCGACGAAGGACAGGCGCTTCTGACCAAGGCCACCGAACTGGAGGCACAGTTGCACGCAAGCCTTGGCGCTGGGTCCACAGCCTCCGTCCCCACGGTCAAAGTCTCTGCCGGGCTGTGGGTGACGCATCTGCTCTGCGCACAGGCCCGCCAGATCGTAGGGTCGGACCCGGTGCGTTTGCGCTTTATCGCGGATGACGCCGTGGCCGACATCGGCCGACGCGAAGCCCTCATCGGTATCCGCAACCACCGCCCCGAAGGCCCAGGCCTCGCCGGGCGCAAGGTCGCCCGCGTGCAATTCGCCGTTTATGCCCGCGATGCCGCATGCGAAACCTGGGCGCAGGTGATCGGCGCGACCCCTTCGGCAAAATGGACGCAATCGGCGGCAACAGGCGCGGATACCATCGAAGTCACCAGCTCCCGCAACGCGCTGGACTTGGCGCGCGCCGGTGCCGCCCGCGCCGTGCTGCCCACATTTATCGGCACGCAATGCGCCGAGTTAACGCAAGTTTCGCCGCTCATTGACGATCTGATGCATGATCAATGGCTGGTCACGCATCACGAAGACCGGTTCCTGCCCGATGTGCGCCGGACCATTGACCGCATCCACATGGTCTTGAGATCGCAACCTCACCACCGGTGACGGGGTCCCCTGTGGCACAAAGACCGGCACGATCAGACGCAGGCCCCCGGTATCCCAAAGAACCTTGCGAGGGGCGCTTCAGCAGTCTAAAATGGGAAGGCTTTCGGGTAAGCCTCCAGGTCCGCGGAAAGCCGTCATCGGCACCCTGAACTCAGATCGACAACCTCTCTTCGGTATGTCTCATGCCCGATCCCAGCGGACCGTCGGGCCGAAAATGAGGACACCGATGACCAAATCACTGACCCAACTGCGCCGCGACGCAAAAAACCTTCGCAAAAAACATCTGGCTGGTGACACACACGCCCGTCAACGGATCACGAATTACCCCCCGCGCCGCGATGGCGCGACCCTCAAACACGCAGACTACCTGCATGTCATCGCCCGCGAAAACAGCTTCCCGTCCTGGCCCGCGCTCAAATTCGCGGCTGACATGCTCGGGATGGACAAAGCCACCAAACGGCAGCGTCTGAAACTGGCCGTGACCCGAGGGCATTTCAGCGTTGCAGATCAGTTGCTGAACGATACCCCCGACCTTGCGCAAGGCGATTTTGCGCTTTGTCTGGGCCTTTACCGCAAAACGGAAACGATGCAGTTTCTCACCACCCAGCCGCATCTGGCCACGGAACTGATCGGCAACCTGGCACCGCCGCTGACGATATTGGCCCGTTCAAAGTGGATCCATCACGCGCCTGACCTGGCCGATGACATGATCGCCATCGCAGATGCGCTCCGGGATAGGGGCGCAGATCTCGACGCAGGCGCGCCCGTATATGACGGCAATGACTACCGGCTTTCGCCGCTCTATTTTGCGATCGGACATGCCGACAATATGATCCTTGGAAAATGGCTGCTTGAGAAGGGCGCCAACCCGAATGATGACGAGAGTCTTTATCACGCGACGGAATTGGGCCATCACCACGGCCTGCGGATGCTGCTGTCGCATGGCGCCAACCCAAAAGGCACAAATGCTCTGCTTCGGGCCATGGATTTCCACGACAACACAGCCGTGCAAATGTTAATCGACCATGGGGCTCGGGTGGATGATTTCGACGGGTCGCATGTGGGCGGCGAAGCACCCTGGGTTGTGCCGGCCCTGCATCAGGCCGCGCGCAGAATGGCCGGGACGGAGATGATCACATTGCTCATGGACAATGGTGCCAATGCGAACCGGCGCTTTGAAGGGGCCACGCCCTATGCTTATGCACGTGTCTTCGGCAATGCCGCGCTGGCCCGGTTGCTGGAAGAACGCGGTGCGGACACCACGCTCACCCGCGTTGAAACGGCACTGGCCGCCGCTGCGGAGGGGCCGACAACACACCGCTTGTCCCCTGCAGACGTACCCGACGCCTATTGCAACATCATTCGCATGATCTTGCATTTGCCAGGCAAACTGGGCCACGTGCGACGTCTTGTGGCACTGGGGATTGAGAATGACCGGCCGGACACCGAAGGGCTGACACCGGTACAGGTGGCCGGGTGGAAAGGCCTTCCGGATATGTTGGCCTATCTGCTCTCGCTCAAACCGGATCTGGATCACGTCAACAGCTACGGCGGCACGCTTCTGTCCACCATCCTGCACGGGTCGGAAAACTGCCCACAAAGGCAAGACCGCGACTACATTTCGTGCCTTGAGCTGGCCTTGCAGGCGGGCGTATTGCTGCCGCGCCGCGCAATGGAATTGACCGGCGACAGCAACATTTCCGAGTTTTTGCTGGCCTGGGCGGAGCAGCATCCCGCACAAGTGGTGGAGGGCGGTGCGGCCTAGGCCTGACCTTCTCTGACCTCTGGTGCGGATCAACAGGTTTCCGTAGCTCCTGAAAAACCGCGCAAATTCAGGACCCGGTTTGACCTGTTGACCCCGCCGCTGCCAAAGAGCGCATCAAGACCTGCCAAATCCGCATGCGCATGGCGCGTGAGACCCAGACCAGAGGCTGGGCCTTTTACTCTACGGCACCCATCCGTCTCCGGGCCTCAAGCGTCATGCGCCTGTCAGTTGAGCCATTGACCTGCAACTGTACTGGAAAAGCGCCGTGTAACGATGACAGCAAAACCCCGTTCCGCTGATCGAACCGGCGTCACCCCTGCGTGCGCAACCATTCCATGACCGAGGGGCGCACAGACATCTCGCCGCGATGGCGCGCATCCGCGATGACCTTGCGTACCGCGTCCAGATCGGATCGCCGCAGCAGGCTTTTGACCGGGCCAATGGAGGCTGGCCGCATCGACAGGCTGCGCAAACCGATGGCCGCCAGACACATGGCTTCCACCGGGCGCCCGGCATCCTCACCACAGAACGACACGGGAGTGTTGGTCTTTGCACAACGCTCCACGATCCCTTCCAGAAAACTCAGAAACGACACGTTGAGCGTATCATAACGCCGCCGCACCCGTTCATTTTCGCGGTCCGCCGCAAAGAAGAACTGCTTCAGGTCATTGCCCCCGATGGACAGGAAATCGACCTCCTCAAAGAACTTGACCGGTGCAAAAGCCAGACTGGGCGTCTCCAGCATGGCGCCAACCTCAATGTGCTCGGGCAAGATATGACCCAGCCGTTCTTCTGCCGCCATTGTCTTGTCCAAAAGGCGGCGCGCGGCGCGGTATTCCTCGAACTGCGCCACAAAGGGGAACATGATCGTCAGTGGCCGCCCGTCTGCTGCGCGGATCAAGGCTTGCAACTGCATCCGCATGATGCCCGGCTTGTCCAGACCTACCCGTATGGCGCGCCAGCCCAACGCCGGGTTCGGCTCATCATTTGGCTTCATATAGGGCAGCACTTTGTCGGAGCCGATGTCCAGCGTTCGGAACACCACGCGCTTGCCCTTTGCCGAATCCAGAACCCGCGCATATAGCGCCACCAGGTCGGACCTGCGTGGCATCTTATCGCGCACCAAAAACTGCAGTTCGGTTCTGAACAGCCCAACGCCCTCGGCGCCGGAATTCGGCAGCGACGGCAAATCCGCCATCAGGCCTGCGTTCATATGCATGGAAATCACCGCGCCATCGGGTGTTTCGGCGGGTTTGTCCCGGATCGAGGCATAGCGCTCTTGAGCGGCAGCCAGCATGGCGATCTTGTCGCGAAAGGCCGCCACCACAGTGTCGTCGGGGCGCAGATGCGCAATGCCTTGCTCGCCGTCGACCATGATATGGTCCCCGTTCAGGGCTTCGGTGGTCACCCCGCTTGCATGCACCACCAACGGAATCGCCAGGGCGCGTGCCACGATGGCCGCATGACTGCCCACCGAGCCTTCCTCCAGCACGATGCCTTTGAGGCTGCGACCATATTCCAAAAGCTCCGCCGGGCCGATGTTACGTGCAATCAGGATCGGGTCAGCAGGCATTTCCGCCCCGGTATCTGCCCCTTGCCCGGTTAAAATACGCAGCAGCCGATTGCTGAGATCATCCAGATCACTCAGCCGGTCACGCAGGTAGTTATCCGTGACCTGCCCCATGCGCGCACGCGCCAGCGATTGTTCCTTTTCAACCGAAGCCTCGGCAGAAAGCCCGTTGGCAATATCCTCCTCCATCCGCCGCATCCAGCCTTTGGAATTGGCAAACATACGGTAGGCTTCCAGCACTTGTTGCTGATCTTTGTCGTGATTACCGGCAATCTCCAGCATCTTGTCGACGCCAACGCGCAGCTGCTCCACCGCTTCGCGCAGCCGTTCCAGCTCGCGCACAGGGTCATCCGCTATCGGGTTGGTCACCACAACGCGCGGCTCGTGCAGCCAGACATGTCCTTCCGCCGCACCTTCTTGCCCGACCGTGCCGCGGTACATCGCTGGCTGCAAATGCCGCGCAGACATCGCAGCCCCCTCGCCCACAAACGCACCCAGTTCCGTCATCTCTGCCAGAACCATCGCCACGACTTCCAGCGCATAAACCTCATCCAGCAGGAATTCCCGCGCGTTTCTGGACTGCACCACCAGAACGCCCAGCGCGTCGCCGAGCCTCTGGATCGGCACTCCGAGGAAACTGGGAAAGACCTCTTCGCCGGTCTCGGGCATGTAGCGAAAGCCCTTGGTTTGCGGGGCATCCGCCGTGTTCACCACCTGCCTGCGCCGCGCAACCATGCCCACAAGGCCTTCGCCCAGTTTCATCCGGGTCTGGTGCACCGCGTCCTGGTTGAGGCCTTCGGTGGCACAAAGCTCAAGCGTGTCCTGGTCGCGAAACAGATAGATCGAGCAGACTTCACAAGTCATGCTGTCCGCAATCAAATGGGTGATCTTGTTCAGACGCGCCTGCCCTTCGACATTGCCCGCCATCGCGTCTCGCAGCCGCCCTAGCAGCTTGCGCGAACCAGTCTCCTGACGTTCAGCCACGCGCGCGCTCCTCCTCCATCAACTGCTCTGATGCGCTTTGCGCGCAAATCAGGCCACTTTTTCAAGCTCGAATGCATCATGCAGCGCCTGTACGGCGAGTTCCATGTATTTCCGGTCAATCAAGACAGAAATCTTGATCTCGGATGTTGTAATCACCTTGATGTTGATGCCTTCCGCACTCAACACCTGAAACATCTTAGCAGCCACACCCGTATGGCTGCGCATCCCGATACCCACCACTGAAACCTTGGCCACATCCGTATCTGCAATCACGTCGTGGTAGTTTATAACGCCCTGTTCCTTGGCTTCAGCCACGGCTTTTTGCGCCCGAACTACTTGATCGGTCGGGCAGGACCAGGTCATATCCGTGCGCCCTTCTTCCGAGATGTTTTGCACGATCATATCGACATTCACCCCACCGTCACTGAGCGCGGTGAAGATACTGGCCGCGATGCCGGGACGGTCAGCAACACTCACAAGGGTCATCTTGGCCTCGTCCCGCGAAAAAGCCACACCGGCCACCACATTTCTTTCCATGATTTCCTCCTCGGCGCAGACCAATGTGCCCGCATCATCTGATTGCTCTTCAAAACTGCTCAACACCCGCAGCTTGACCTTGTACCGCATCGCCAGCTCGACAGATCGCGTCTGCAAAACCTTGGCCCCCAGAGAGGCCAATTCCAACATCTCCTCAAAAGAGATCTTATCCAGTTTGCGCGCCTTGGGCGACACCCGTGGGTCTGTTGTGTAAACCCCATCGACATCGGTGTAGATATCACAGCGCTCCGCCTCAAAGGCCGCTGCGAAAGCCACCGCCGTGGTGTCTGATCCGCCCCGCCCCAAGGTCGTGATACGCCCTTCCGGACTCACCCCTTGAAAACCGGCAACCACCGCCACCCGCATGCCTTCCGCAAACTTGGTCAGAATGTTCGCGGGGGGGATGTCTTCGATACGTGCGGCAGAGTGCGCCGAGGTGGTCTGAACCGGCACCTGCCAGCCCTGCCAGCTGCGCGCCGGCACATCCATCTCCTGCAAGGTCAACGCCATCAGCCCGGCTGTCACATTCTCGCCCGAGGACACAACCGCATCATATTCGCGCGCATCATAGAGCGGCGAGGTCTCGCCAACCCAACCCACCAGCTCGTTGGTCTTGCCCGACATGGCCGATACGATCACAATGACATCGTAGCCTTTTGCCACCTCCACCCCGACGCGTTTCGCCGCCCGCCGAATGCGGTCCAGGGTGGCCACCGACGTGCCCCCAAATTTCATCACCAAAACAGGCATGATGTGCCCCTCGCATTAGTCGCGGCGGGTGTACGCGCAGTTGGCTCAACACACAAGCCAACACAGGTTTTTCTGGTGGAACTCTGCCGTGCGAGGCGCGCACCCATTCAGCTGCGCTGCGCAGCTGACAGCTTCGCGTGGCGGCTTGCCGCCTCCTTTGGGCTAAAACATGCGCCGTTCAAAAGCTGTGCGCGCGCGCATCCCAAGTCTCAAAAACACCCGTGGTCGACATATTCAACGCGTCAAACCGCGCGACCAGCCCGGCAACGGCTTCATCGACGCCAATGTCTGCCGCAGACCCGCCCATGTCCGTTTGCACCCAGCCCGGATGATAAATACCCACGGCAATGCCCTGAACCTTGAGGTCAGAGGCCAGGTTGCGTCCCAGATTGAGCGCCGCCGCCTTTGATGCGCGGTAGATGTAACTGCCCCCCGGTGCCCGTTCGGACGACGCCATTTGCGAGGAGATGATGGCAATTTTTGCAGCTTTTGCGGCCCTGAGGTTCGGCAACAGCGATTGCACGGATAAAAACACGCCCGTTACATTGGTGGCAAAACTGTCCGCCCACTGCGCCACCGGGAAGCCCTCTTCCAACCCCTGACCCTTGTCGAGATATACGCCGGCGTTGCACACGAGCAAGTCCACCGCGCGCCCGTCCAAACCGTGGGCAAAGGCCGCATGGCTTGCCGGGTCGGTCACATCGAGCCGATGCGGCCCCTGTCGCGTTGTGCCGATCACATCCGCGCCGCGCGCCATGTATGCGGCCACAAGGCCAGCGCCAATCCCGCGACTGGTTCCGGTAATTACAACTGTCATGAGGTCTAGTTCGCTTTTCGGTTGGGTAAAAAGGGCAAAGGCATCACAGGAACACCATCGTCAATCAGCGCCTTTGCCTCCGCGCCATTGGCTTCCCCATAGATCGCACGCTCCGGCGTGGTCCCAAGATACATGGAACGCGCCTCTTCAGCAAAACGCGGGCCGACGTAATCCGCGTTTTTCTCCACTTCGCGACGCATTTTGGTCAAGGCCTTTTCCTGATCTGACTGCGCCGTTTGCAAGGGCTTTTCTGGGGCCGCTTCAGCCTGCGTCGATACGCGGGGTGCCATGATCGCTTTGCTCACATCATTGCTGCCGCAAACCGTACAGAACAGATGTCCCGCTGCTTTCAGTGCGTCAAAAGCGGAAGCAGACTGAAACCAGCTGTCAAAAACATGCTCTTCGTCACATTTGAGCGAAAATTGAATCATGTTAAGCAGAGTACCCTAAAGCCGTTACCATTTGTTTATCAAATGGCCTGCATCTTTCCCATCGTCAAGCCGTTCCCGCATCTTCGCGCGGGTCGAAATCACGCAAAATACGTGCTAATTCAGGCTCTTCGACCAAACGCGCTGCTTTTTTGCGCGACATCCATTGGCGCATTCTTTGCCCGGCTTCAGGATATTCGTCCGCCAAGGTCTCCACCTGCACCGCATAAACCATCGCCAGACAGGGCAAGGCACCCAAGCCTTCGGTATCCTTGCTGAAAGAATAGATCCCCAGACATCGGCCATTCGTTGTGCCACGGACCCCGGCTTCTTCCCAAGCTTCCTGCATGGCGGAGGCCGCCGGCGTGCGGGCATCCATCGGCCATCCCTTGGGCACGATCCACCGCCGCGTCCCGCGCGAGGTGATCAGCAAGATCTGAACTTTCTTCTTTTTGATCCGGTAACACAGCGCCGCGAATTGGGTCCGCACGTCCCGTTTTCCTGCACCTGCAAGTGATATCGGCAACTGTTTAATCATGGAATGGACCGCACCAAATGTAGAAGAGACCAGAAAGATCATTTTGAACCTTGAACAAAATATGGCTCATTTCGACGTGTTTTCCAACAATTTATGGCCCGCAAAACGCCCCTTGCCACAGGATATTGTGGCAGGACCCGTGTTGTTTACAAACTCAGGCGCGGTCAACTCACAGGTCGCCCTTGCATTTTGACGCGCAATTGGGATGCCAGTCTTTCTATTGGAACATCCGCGTCGATGGCCAGCTTGCGCAAGCCAAAGTGCACATGTGCCATTTCCTGATAATAATTTGTATAGGCATAATTGGCGGCCGCGCCCGCAACCGTGCCCAGAATCGGCACGGTTTGGGCCGCCAGCTTTTGTCCCAAAACGGTCGCCAGCCGCGGCGCCACACGCGCAATCAACCCCTGCAAGGCTGCACCTGTCAGCGTGACGCGCGCGGACAAAAACCCCAGATCCGCGCCATCATCCTCTGCCAAAGGCCCCGCAGAGGCAAAAACCTCGATGCAATCGAACCGGACACTCTCGGCGTTGGGATCAAACCCATGCTCGACCGCCACCCCCTGGATCAGGCGCAGCAGCAAGGTGGTCGTCACCGGTAATTCTGCCAGCGCAGTGGGCAATCCACCCGCACCCCCCACCGCCCCCATGGCGGTGCCCACGGCAGTGTTCACCCAGCGTTTCTGGTCGGGGATGAAATCGCGACTGGACCCGGCGGCCTTCATGGCCTGTTCCAACGCGCGCCGCGTTGCTTCCTGCAGACCGGATTGCGCAGCAGTCGGCAGCCGGTCCAATAGGCCCTCCGCGTGCCCGCCAACAAGGTTCAAAAGCTCAACTGCGCCACCCCCTGCCCGCTTGTACCGCTGCGCCAACGCATCCAGCTCAGCGTCCACATCAACCACCACAATCTGCGAAATATCATCCATTATTCTGTCCCTTCCCCTTCAAAATGGGCAGGCAGGCCGCGCATTTCAATCGGGCGCAGCTTGCGACATGTGCCAGCGGGTGACATCGCCACGGATCCCTGACCAGGCATCTGGTTTAAGTGCACGGCCCAGAATCCGGTCTGGATTCGTTGGAGGTGGCATGATCACACCGTCGAGCTTTTCGAACCCGAACCGCGCATAGTAAGGGGCATCGCCGACCAGCATGACCCTGGCCCAATCCAGCTCAACCGCCCGGCCAAGGGCGTGCTGGATCAACTCGCCCGCCAACCCCTCGCCCTGGCGCGTTGGATGAACGGCAATCGGCCCCAGGAGCAGGGCCTGCTCCGATCCCACCCGCACAGGCCAGAACCGCACCGCGCCGGCCAGAATCCCGTCACCGTCGCGCGCCACATGGTTGAGCGGTGCAACAGACGGGACATCATCCCTTAACCGGTAAGACGACAAGGCCACACGTCCCGGCGCGAAACACAGATCAAAGAGCGCTTCGACCTCATGCACATCCCGCAGAGTTTCTGGGTTCAAATGGTACACGGCGACTGCGCGGCCCCGGCTTTGGTTTCAGGTGGCCCGCCCCTAGCACATGCGTTACAGGAGCTGCAAACGATCAGGAGTTCCAAAATGTTCTATCGCCCCCAGGAAGGCCACGGCCTGCCCCATAACCCCTTCAACGCCGTTGTCACGCCAAGACCCATTGGTTGGATTTCCACGCGTGATGCCCAAGGTCGCAACAATCTGGCACCCTATTCGTTTTTCAACGCCATAGCCTACACGCCGCCGCAGGTGATGTTCGCCTCCACCGGCGCCAAAGGCGATCAGGATAACACCAAAGATTCGGTGGCCAACATTCGCGAAACCGGCGTGTTTTGCGTCAACATCGTGGCCTATGCCATGCGCGATGCGATGAACGCCTCTTCGGCAGGGCTGCCCAAGGATAGCGATGAATTTGCCGCTGCGGGCATCACGTCAGCGGCCTGCAATGAAATCGACTGCGCCCGTGTGGCCGACGCCCCGGCGTCTCTGGAATGCCGAATGACGCAGATTATCGCCGCCAAAGGCCAAAGCAATCACGTTGTCTTTGGCGAAGTCGTCGGCGTGCATCTGCGCGATGACGCGCTGGTCGACGGGCGGTTTGACGTGCGCACGTTCCAACCACTCAGCCGGTTGGGTTACCGCGATTATGCCCAGGTGACAGAGCTTTTCGAGTTGGAACGCCCTGACGACAGAACATGATCCGCGCAAGACCTGACAACGGAAACCCCGCCGCGCCAAGAACCTCTGGATCTGTCCTCGCAATGGGACGGCGGGCGGGGCGTCTTGGCCTCTGGCCAACAGCGCCGCTCGCGGTCAATGGCCGCCCAGAATACCCGTGCGCACCTGATAATTGACGGCCAATTCATATTCAGGGTCATCGTCACTATCGACCATCAAATGGCCTGCCTTGGTCAGCAAACGGTGACAATCCGGGCTCAAATGGCGCAGCTGCAACCGCTTGCCTACATCTTCGTATTTGCCCGCAACCGCTTCAATCGCCTGCAGCGCAGACTGATCCACCACCCGACTGTCGGCAAAATCGACAATCACTTCCGACGGGTCGCCACGCACATCAAAGAGCTCGGAAAATCCCTCCGAAGACCCAAAAAACAACGGCCCCTGGATCTGGTACACCCGCGCCCCTTCCGGCGTCGTATAGGTCTTGGAATAGATACGGCGTGCATTGTTCCAGGCATAGGCCAGCGCACTGACAATCACACCGACAACCACCGCAACGGCAAGGTCTTCGTAGACCGTGACAGCCGTCACCAGCAGGATCACAAAAGCATCCGTCAACGGCACCTTGCGCAAGATCGTCAGACTGTTCCAGGCAAATGTCCCGATCACCACCATGAACATCACACCCACCAGCGCCGCCAGCGGAATAAGCTCAATGATCGACGAGCCCACCAGAATGAACAGCAACAAGAACACCGCCGCCGCAATGCCGGCCACCCGCGTCCGACCGCCGGATTTGACGTTGATCATCGACTGGCCGATCATCGCACAACCGCCCATACCGCCGAAAAATCCGGTCACCGTATTGGCCACGCCCTGCGCGATACACTCCTGCGACGCCCCGCCCCGCTTGTTGGTCATATCGCCCACAAGGTTCAGCGTCAGCAGGCTCTCGATCAACCCGATGGCCGCCAGAATGACCGCATAGGGCAGGATGATCTGAAACGTGTCCCAATTCAACGGCACCATCGGAATATGCAGGGTCGGAAACCCGCCCTGGATCGACGCCAGATCGCCCACACGCGGCACATCCAGCCCGAAACCGATCACCACCGCGGCCACAATCCCGATCCCCGCCAAAGGCGCGGGCACCGCGCGCGTAATCCGCGGCATCACCCAGATGATCGCCATGGTCGCCGCCACCAGCGCCAGCATCAAGAACAACGGCTGCCCCGACAGCCATTCGCCGCCCGACATGCCATGCCCGGTGTTCACAATCGTGCCCGGCACTTTGAACTGGCTCATCTGCGCCAGGAAAATCACGATCGCCAACCCGTTCACAAAGCCCAACATCACCGGATGCGGCACCAGCCGGATAAACTTGCCCCACTGCATGATGCCCGCAAACATCTGCAACAGCCCCATCAACACCACCGTGGCAAAAAGATACTCAACCCCATGCTGCGCCACCAGCGCCACCATCACCACGGCCAAAGCCCCCGTGGCCCCGGAAATCATGCCCGGTCGGCCCCCGATCAGGGCGGTGATCAACCCGACAATAAACGCCGCATAAAGCCCCACCAGCGGGTTCACCCCGGCCACAAAGGCAAAAGCCACCGCCTCGGGCACCAGTGCCAGCGCCACGGTCAGCCCGGACAAAAGTTCGATGCGCACCCGCGCCACGGAAAACCCCTCATCGGGCATCCAGCGCAAATCAGTCATTGCAAGGTTTTTAGTGAAGCTGCGGAACGTTGTTCGCACCATGTCTCTTATCCTGATGTCGGGTCATACGTCGGATCGGCCACGGCCAGACCCGAATTTTACGGTCCCTAGACGCTTTCGCGCGAAATGGAAACCCTGATGGCGCCGTGCCTAGGGGCACATCCCTAACAATCTGTTAAATCCCAAACCCGGCGCCCCGCGATTGAGCACTCTGTGGTTGATTTCAGCGCCCCGGCGCGCAAGGGTCGGCGGATCCCTCCCCGGAGCCGCGCCTTGCCCCTCATCCGCACTTACGTCGACATCGACCAACTGCGCTCCTTGACCACGGCCGAGCAAAAACTACTGGATCACTGCAAATCCGGCGACGGCTGCATCTTGGAAGACGGCAATCTGCCAAACGCCAACACTCCCGAGCGCCACATCCGCGCCAACCTCCTGCGCTACCTCATCCTCGGCGGCTGCAAGGACTTCCCCGCCAATGGTTGGGGGGTTAACCTCATAGGCGCCTATATCTCCAGAGCGCTTGACCTCAGTTTTGAAACCGCCCGCAAAGCCACGGGCCTATCCCACTGCCAGTTCGCCAAACCTATTAGAGCCCTGCAAACCAAATTCGACGCGCTATCGCTGGATGGCAGCGCCCTGCCCGCCCTCAACGCTCAAGGCATCAATGTCACCGGAAGCGTCTTCCTGCGCAACAGCACCGCCACGGGTGAAATCAGACTCTCCAGCGCACGGATTGGCGGGCAGCTTGACTGCACAGGGGCGACTTTCTCAGCAACGAATGGATTCGCGTTGAGCCTGCAAAAGGCCGAGATCAGAGAGGGTTTAATCTGGCGCAATGCCTCTCTGCCCAAAGGAATACTCCATCTCTCCAGCGCCCATGTGGGGGATCTGGTCGATGATCTCGCCTCCTGGCCCGACGCGGGCAGACTCGTCCTTGATGGTTTCACCTACGACCGCATTTCTGCTGCGCCAACCGATGCGGCACCGCGCCTGAAATGGTTGGCCAAAGGCGACACATGGGCGGGAGAGTTCTTCCCCCAGCCCTACACCCAGCTTGCCAAAGTGCTGCGCGAGATGGGCCATAACAGTGACGCGAGCGCGGTGCTGGCCGAGCGCGAAAAGTTGCTTTACCGCGACCGCTTCGAAACCACTTGGGTTTTGAACAACGGTGACCCCGCAGACGGGATCATCATCACCCAAAAAAACTATCTCACCATCCTCTGGTACTACCTCTTGGCGTGGGTTGTCGGATACGGGTATTACCCGCAGCGCAGCGTGATCACACTTGCCGTGCTCTGGCTCACCGCCACGGCCATCGGTTTCATGGCCTGGGAGGAAGGATCATTTGCGCCCAACTCCGACCCGATTCTCCTGTCCGCCGAATGGCAGGACTTCGCTGCCCTTGATCCGCCCGCCAATCCTGCAGCACTTTGGGTGGCCAAAGGCGCGCAAGGGCAGGATTGGGAAAGCTTCAACTCTTTTGCTTATGCCGCCGATCTGGTCATTCCCATTGTCGACATCAGCCAGACCACCGCATGGGCACCGTCAAACACGCGCGGGTTTTGGGGCTATCACCTCTGGTGGTCGCAGTGGCTCTTTACTCTCGCAGGCTGGCTCGTCACGGCCTTGGGCGCAGCAGCGATCACCGGGATCATCCGGCGGGACTGAAATTTGGCCCGCGCAAAATCGGTGCACACTCTGTGCACAGGGTGTGCACGCGAATCATACATCGGATTTCCCCGAAAATCCCCGCCCCGTGGCACTCGAAATAGGGCGACAAACCGGCCGCTGCCTCACACCGCTTTTCGCGGATGGCAAGCAAGTGAACTCATCCGATTATCCGTTTTCATTTCCGGTGAAGCCTGCCTCCCGCATCAGGTCGTTGGAGGTTTTTTCCACCGTCGTTTCCAGCGACGCCATGAAAGTCGCGCGGTCCAGCCCCGGTTCGATCACTGGCAGAAATTCGACAACCGCCACGCCCGGTTTGCGCAGCATCCCCCGCTTGGGCCACAGCACACCCACGTTGGTGGCCACCGGCACGCAAGGCTGCCCCAGCTGCTCATAGAGGATCGCCGTGCCGACTTTATAGGGCATTTTGGCGCCCGGCGCGACGCGCGTTCCCTGCGAATAGATGATCAGTTGCCCGGGCGCGGCACGACCCGCGTTCACGTCCGACACCATCTTGTCAATCGCAGCACCCCGTTTGCCGCGATCCACCGCGACGCAGCCGAGGCGCTTGGCGTATTGCCCGATGACGGGCGTCATAAGTATCTCTTTTTTCATGATAAATTTCGCAGCAGGCAGTGCCGTGAAAATCATCATGATATCGAGAAAGGACTG
Source organism: Roseobacter sp. (assembly GCF_045106495.1). Taxonomy (GTDB): domain Bacteria; phylum Pseudomonadota; class Alphaproteobacteria; order Rhodobacterales; family Rhodobacteraceae; genus Roseobacter. The sequence goes on along the minus strand of NZ_JBGCEQ010000008.1, from coordinate 14,465 downwards.
GTGCTTGGCCGCAATCAAGGCTTCGCCCGAGGGCGGCGTGCCGCGCACTTCGCATCGCATTCCGACCATCCAGCCCGCCGTCCAGAAGACATAGCGGGAATAGGTTTTGCAGGCAGCATAGGCCCCTTTGCGGCTGAACATGGCCCAGGGCGCAAATCCGAGCCCGATGATCGGCATCGCGACGTACATCTGTACGATGAAAAGGGCGGAGCGAACATATTGGAGCATCAGGCGAGCCTTTTAAGAGCGCGGTTTGCAGCAGCGCCCGTTGCGGCAAAGGCAACCACGGCGGCCAGCAAGGGTATCAGCAAAGGCAAAGCCCAGTGCCAGCCCTGAAAGCCAAGCCCGGTGAGAAAGCCGCCTTTTTCCGATGCCGCCGGCAACAATAGTATCGCACCCATGCCGACGGCAGTGCCCACCACGGCGCCGCTCAAGGTCCGCAACGTAAAGCGGCGCACAAAGGCCCAGGCGATGAAATGATCCGTCGCACCCACAAGCCGCAAGACGGCAATGATCTGCGCATTGGCAGCTAGTGCTACGTTGGCCGCCAGCGTAACCATAGCCGCCATAGTCACCCCCAGCAGTATGGCAGAACCCCACCCCAGCAGGCGCAATCGCGACGCCGCCTGAACCAGAGGCGCGCGCCATTGCGTGTGATCATCGAATACAGCGCCGGGAACTTCCGCAGCTAGGCGCAATCGCAACCCGGCAGCATCGAAACCGCTGTTTTCTTCTATGACTTCAATCAATTGTGGGACCGGCAACGTAGTCAAATCCAGTTCCGGGCCAAACCATGGGGCCAGTAATGCCTGCTGTTCCGAGCTGTCAAGGGCACGGGCGAAGGCGACCCCCGCTGTTGTTTCCAGAATGCCCAGGGCTGCCTCTGTTTGTGCCGCGCGCTGTTCCTGGGGGGCCACGATCCGGATTGTTGATGAGCGTGCCAATTCATCTCCCCAGCGCGCGGCCAGCCGGCCGGAAGCCAGTGACAGGGCCATGGCAAAAATCGCCAGAAAGGCCATGGCGCCGGCGGAAAAGAGGGTCAACTGCGCTGTAAATCCGGACGGTGGCACCACTTGATCGCTCTGGCTGTCACCAAACACAAAGTTCAACATGCCAAGCAATGACGTTGTCATAAATCCGCGCCCGCGAGCTGAACCCGGCGATTTGCAATCCTGAGAACGCGCGCCTGTATCTGGCTTTTCGCGGCTCGGATCAGGCTCAGATCATGTGTCGCGATCAAAACGGTTTTGCCCATTTTGTTCAGTTCAACAAGCAACCGGAGCAACCGCTGTGACATTTCCCAATCGACGTTGCCAGTTGGTTCATCGGCGAGCACTATTTCTGGCGACATGATAACGGCGCGGGCCAAGGCGGCGCGTTGGCGCTCCCCGCCGGACAATTCCGGTGGCAAAGCATCCGCGCGATCTGTCAATCCGACCCAGGCCATTAATTCCGTCAAATCGCCGCCTTCAGCCTCGTCTTGACGCCCGGAAACACTCAGCGGCAACGCAATGTTTTCAGATACCGTGAGATGATCAAGAAAACGGCAGTCCTGGTGAACTACACCAGTCCGGCGTCGCAACATCGCAATATCATCCCGTTGCAGATTGCTCAAATCTTCGCCAAAAAACGTGATCTGGCCAGAAGTCGGCAGCAAAGCGCCGTAGCACAGTTTGAGAAATGTGGTCTTTCCAGCGCCAGAAGGGCCGGTCAAAAAGTAAAATGACCCCGGCGCCAGTTTCATCGATATTTCAGATAAAAGCGCGCCATCGCCATAGCTGTAAGCCACATTTTCCAGCTCTATCACAAAGGCCCCCGCGTTTATGGTTGGGTTGTTTTGCCCCACTGTTGGTCTGGTTTCAATGCATCACTTGTTAGCTTTGTTGATAGATAACACTTTTCGCAGGACTTTCATGCCAATATGATGCTTCAAAAAGATCTGAAGTGGGCTATCCGTGGAGCAGAATTCAAAATGCGCTTAATATGTCCGAATTGCGGCGCGCAATATGACGTGCCCGATGACGTAATGCCGCCTGAAGGGCGTGATGTGCAGTGTTCGAACTGCTCGGAGACTTGGTTTCAGGCGCACCCTGAAGGCGACGCCGAACAAAGCTCGCCGACGGCGCCAGTAGTAGAAGAGCCTACAGAGGTCACAGCACCGAGAAACATTATCCAAGACGCGCCGCCTGAACCAGCAGATCAGGAAGCTGAGAAAGACGCACTGGCAACAGTCGAAGATGTGCCTCCGGTACCGGCTAGAAAGTCGCTGGACCCAGCTATTGTCAGTGTTTTGCAAGAAGAGGCGGAATTCGAAGTACGTGCACGCCAGAATCAAGAAACCGGCCCGGTTGAGACGCAGCCGGATCTCGGGCTGAACGACACAGAAGAGACGGTCGATACAAGAAACAGGGCACGTGAGGCGGGCCAACGCATAACGCGTATGTTGGAAGATGACGCCCGATCTGCGCCTGAGAAGACGGCGCCCGCTTCAACGGCAACGTCCGAAACAGTCGGCACGCCTTTGCCAGACATCGAAGAAATAAATTCCACCCTACGTTCAAATGAAGACCGTTCACCTGAAGATGATCCGGGCCAAACAGCCCAATTTGAAGCCCGCGAGCGTCAGAGTTTTGGGCGTGGCTTTTTCGTAATGGTTATCCTAGCGGCGCTTCTGACTTTGATTTACATCCTGGCGCCGGAAATCGCGAACGCCTTGCCTCAGGCCGAACCCGGGATTACAGCCTATGTCGAGATGGTAGATGGGTGGCGCGCCTGGCTCGATGGGCAGTTTGAGGGCCTGCTGACGTGGTTAGAACCAGCTGCCTCATCCGGCAGCAGTTAACGCACTCAAAAGCGATCCAGCAGACGTCTTAGATAGTCCCTCTCTTCCTCCGGACGAGCTGTTTCGCCCGAGCGGCGTCTGATTTCATCCAGTAACTCACGTGCGCGACCGTAAGCGTCGTCGTTCAGCGCCAGCGGACTGTTATCCCCGTTCGTACCGGAATTCCCGGACTCGCGGCCGAGAGGATCGCGGTTTTCTGCTCGGCGATCCGAAGGCTGGTTTCCTTGCCCCGGCTGTTGATTGCCTTCCTCTTCTGCCATCATCTCACCCAAGGCGCGCATTCCCTCTCGCAGGGCTTCCATGGCCTGACCTTGGTTGTCGATGGCTTCCGCCAGATCGTTTTCGCGCAGAGCCTCTTCGGCTCCGTCCATCGCGCGCCCTGCGCGATCCAGCGCGTCTCGCGCCGCCTCGCCTTCGGGCGTTCCGGCACCCGGCAGGTTGCCTTGCTGGCGTTGCAACTCATCGCGCAGGGCCTGTTGGCGATCCGCTATAGAGCCTCGCGGGTCACTGCCTTCTTCACCCTGAGATGGGTCGCCGCTCTGAGCGCCCTGTTGATCGCCATTTCCCTGGCCCTGACCTTGCTGGCCCTCATGGCTTTGTCCGCGTCCCTGCCCGCCGTTGCGTCCCTCGTTGCCTTCGTTCTCACCGGCTTGCGCGTCGGGATTGAACTGTTCTTGCAAGTCACGGAACGCCTGATCCGACAGGCCTTGTTGCTCGCGCAAGGTTTCTGACAGCCCTTCCATCGCTTGCTCGCCTGGGCTTTGCCCACCCTGGCCTTGCTGGCTTTGGGTGACGCGCATGTTCTCCATCATTTCCTGAAGTTCTTGAAGCGCCTGTTGCGCTTCAGCCATGCGGCCTTGCTCCATCAACTCCTGAATCCGATCCATCATGCGTTGCAGATCGTCCTGGGTCATCTGCATTGCATTATCGTTGTTGCCGGATTGGTTTTCGTTGTTTTCGTTTTGCTGACGCTGTGCCTGACGCGACAATTGCTGCAGATAGTCTTCCGTGGCGCGACGCAATTCGCGCATCAATTCGGCGATCTCTTCGTCCGACGCACCGTTTTTGATCGCTTCGTTCAAACGTTCCTGCGCGCGTTGCATCCGTTCTGCCGCATCCGCGAGATCTCCCTCTTCGAGGATGATCGCTAGATCCCACATCTCTTGGCTGAGGTCTTCTTGCATCTCATCGCTCAAGCCGTAAGTAGCAAAGGTTTCCAATTGGCGGATCACTTTGCGCAAACGCAAGGCGTCAGTCTGGTTGCGAAACAGGTCCTCGGGCAAATGGGCTGTGGCGCGTAAAATCTGGCTGATCCGACGGTTGTTGGCACGAGACCATAGGAGATCACGTCGTTGCTCAATCACAGCCGCCGCGACCGGATCGAAAAAGCGCCGACCGGGCAATACCATTGCACGCGGGTCCGTTTCAAACTCCTGTTCTGCGCCGTCAAGCACGGAAAGATGCACCAAAACGGGTAGATTTGCCCAAGGGTGTTCTGAAAAATCCTCAATCAGGTTTTCCTCAAAGGCTTGGCGATCCCCTGCAATAGGGGTTGGCAAGGGCACTATCAGATCGGGTCGATTTTCCGGATCTATCGTCAAGCCATAGCGCCGCTCGACAGACGCTAGATCAAGGGTAAACCGAGCCTCGCCTGCTTCGACGCCGTAATCATCTCGCGCCTCGAACGGCAGTGTCATTTCACCCATGGCGGATGCAGATGGGTCTTCCAGTACGGCGACATGCGGCGGTGTGTCCGGGATTATCTCAATCTGCCAAATGCGACCGCCAGGGCCATTGATTTCGACCGTCCCGTCTTGGACGACTGTGAAATCCTGTGCCGGATCAGAAGCAGGGGGCACGTCCGTACGACCCGAAACAGTTTCCGAGAGGGTCAGCGCGCCCACCTCGCCATAAAGACGCAGAGTGATGAGACTGCCTGTCGGAACCTTGAGCAGGCCCTCTGGAATGTCATTCAGATAAATCGTGGGCTTGCCGGTATAACGCGGGCTTTCCGCCCAACCTTCCCAGACCGGACCAGACGCTAGCCCGCCGCCGCCGGGTGTCATATCCCCAACGGAACCCACGCGCCAAATCGATCCGAAAAGGAGCGCGATACCAAAAACTAGCACCGCCAGATACCGCAGCGCGTAAGGGTCCTGGGCAGAAACGCGCAAATCGGCTGGAACAGGTTCCGCCATAGCCGCTCGCTGCGCCATCCGGGCTTGATGCGCCCGCCAGACTGTCGCGGAGGCTTCGTCGTCCACACCAATTGTTTGGGTATCAGCCAATGCCTGCAGCGGCCGCCCCGGTAAACTGGCATCAAGGCGGGCTACAGCCTGATCGCGCGTCGGCAAACGAAATGTGATGAAAGCGTAGCCTAAGGCGGCAAGTCCGCTCAGTGCCGCAACAACTGCAATCCCCCAAACCACCTCAACGGTGACCATGTCTTGCAGTCCCAGCATCAAAGCCGCCAAGACAAACAGGCACACAGACATCAAGGGCCAGAGGCTTTGGACCAACGCTTCCGCCAGCATCCCGACATAGGTGAGTCGCAATGGCCAGCGTACTGCATAAAAGATGCGTTTCACGTCATGTCGGGAAAATGAGGCCATCGTTTTTCTCCGTTCCGCGACGACAACCGCAAAAGACGGTCACAGCCATACTGGAAGTGTATCTCGATTTATCATTTCGTCAAAGGTCGGACGTCGGCGAATAACCGCAAATTGATCCTTATTCACCAAAACCTCCGGAATAAGCGGGCGCGAGTTGTATTCGCTGCTCATAACTGCGCCATATGCACCCGCTGACCGGAAGGCGACAAGATCACCTGCCCCTACGGGCGGCATCTCACGTTGCTTGGCAAACGTATCGCCAGATTCGCACACTGGCCCAACCACGTCGAACTTTACCTGTGCAACACCGGCGGCGGGTTCGCGAACTGGTATGATGTCGTGGTAGGCTTCGTACATGGCTGGGCGAATGAGATCGTTCATGGCCCCGTCGATGATCAGAAAATCACGATCTTCGCCGGATTTCACATAGATCACTTCTGAGACCATGATACCGGCGTTCCCGGCAATCAATCGGCCCGGCTCGATCTCGATCTCGCAACCCAGATGACCCAATGTGCGTTTGACCAAGGCACCGTAGTCCGAAGGCAGGGGTGGGGCTTGGTTATCGCGCGCATAGGGAATGCCCAGACCGCCACCCAGGTCGAGACGTCTGATATTGTGACCATCTTCACGCAACTGAGCCGTAAGTTCAGCGACTTTTTGATAGGCCAATTCGTAAGGTGCAAGGTCTGTCAGTTGGCTTCCAATATGGACGTCGATGCCGATCACATCCAACCCTTGCATCGAAGCCGCCAGTCTATAGACGTCGCGTGCGCGCGAAATCGGAATACCAAACTTGTTTTCGGATTTTCCTGTGGCGATCTTGGCGTGGGTTTTGGCATCCACATCGGGGTTTACGCGTATCGTGATGGGTGCCGTTTTTCCCATCGCCATCGCCGTGGCATTCAGAACTTCCATTTCCGGTTCAGATTCAACGTTGAATTGGCGAATTCCGCCCTCTAGCGCCAATTGTATTTCGGCCTGCGTTTTTCCGACCCCGGAAAAGACAATTTTGTCACCCGGAACACCTGCCGCCTTCGCGCGCAGATACTCGCCACCCGATACCACATCCATGCCAGCCCCGGCGTTCGCCAGTGTTTTCAGGATGGCCTGATTGCTGGCAGCTTTCATCGCATAGCAAACCAGGTGATCCAAGCCTTCAAGGGCTTCATCAAAAAGGTGAAAATGGCGCAGCAGCGTGGCCGTTGAGTAGACATAGAATGGCGTTCCGACGGCCTCGGCGATGTCTGCAACGGGCACATCTTCTGCGTGGAGTGCACCGTCACGGTAAATAAAGTGATCCATATCTCTGCCTTTGAACAATCGCTGGTGGGTCATAGCAGAAGCAGAGGCTAACGCAATCGCGGTCGCTGTGCCGAGCGGGCAAGAAAAAGGGCGGCCAAAGCCACCCTTTCCCGAACGTTAAATCAGATGATCAGGCAGTGCGCGCTTTACGGCGGCGTGCAACCAGACCGAAACCACCAAGACCGACCAGCATTAGAGGCAGAGCCGCCGGAACTGGTACAGGTGTCAGGCCATCTTCGAACACCAACGAGTCAATCGCACCGGAGCCTTCGTAGTTAATTGTAAAGAAGCTTCCAACGGTCAGGAATGTGGGATCGAATGTCACTTTGCCAGTTTCGCTTTCGCCCGTAAGGGTCAAGCTGCCCATGGAACCGCTGATGGAGTTTGCGAAATTCCATGTGTCATCATCGATCCCTGATGCTCCAACCAACGCAAGTTCAGGTCCGCTCGCCAGCGTGAAGGTGATTGTGCCCCCGCGCGCGCGATCGTTGGCCAATGGGTTATTGCCATTTTCGCGGATAATCAGAACATTCCCCGCGACACCGTTTTCGCCTTGTGCGGCGGGAATGATGTCACGGTCGCGCCTGTGATCGCTGGTTGAGCTGTCCTGAGTGTCGAACAGGATCGCTTCGTTAACAGAGGAAGTGATGTCGAAAACAGATGAACCAACGGTGATGCTTGTGAGAGCTTCGTTGGCAGTCAAGTCGTCGAAATCAAAAGTTAGAGTTGCAGCCGTTGCTGCCTGTGCTGCCGTCATCGCAAATATCGATACCGCAGCCACTTTGAGAATTTTAGTCATTAGTTGTACCCTTTACTAAACGCACCGCTCCAACTTGAACAAAGAACAGCGCAAACATGTGACGGTGGCCCGTCTTACCCCCGTCGGAAACTAACACGAAATTGGATCGCGCACAGCAAAAAGCGATATGATTGCTGCGTTAACCTTAAGATTTTTCTCGAAATAATCCGCCCGGCAATCGTATTACGAGAAAAATTCCATTTTAAAGAGTAATCATCGGTCGGCTGAAGACCTAAGGTACAAATACAGCGGAAGCCCGCAGCTCACGCCAATGCAAAAAGTTGCTGGAATGGCTACAAGTCCCCACCACCTGCGGTTACCAATTGATTCGGCAAGCACCCAAATCGTTAACGCCACCGCAGCGATTGTGAGATCCCAAACCAGACCGCTGGTTGCAGCATTGACATGCCATGCATCGACCATTGCCATCAGGTCATAGCCATTCTCGTTGAACCACCCAAGAAAGTAACTCATCGGGTGAATGGCCCCCCAAACCGCAAGAGCCAACCAAACAAGCGACAAATGTTTCATCTCAGTTCCCCTTCACGTAGCCGAAGGTTGCGTATCCAGATACGCTTACGCCGCTGGCGGGTTCAGGTTGTGACGTCTGACGCTGATCTGGCGACGAAACCTGCATGGATTTTGGCGATGTCCCCGTACAGGCGGCCAGAAGGCACCCGCTCACAAGCAACATAACAAACCGGATCAAAGACCCAACCATATGGACAGGGGCCCCTTGCCCACACCAACGGACGCGCTTGGATAAATGCCGTTTTGATTTATCGTCACACCGCCGTTTAGGGTTGGCCTCACCGGCTCTCCATCCACGCCGCAAGCGCACAAAGAGGTACAAAGGAGTATCGCTGCCAGCCGCTTCATCCGATCAATTCCTTCCATCGCAGGATTTGGGCGCGCACCTGAGAAGGCGCTGTTCCTCCATAAGAGGTACGACTATGCACGGAATTTTCCACCCCCAAAAAATCAAAAACCTCTGATGTAATCGCTGCGTGCACGGACTGCATGTCATCCAAAGAAAGGTCCGGCAGATCACAATTCTTGCTTTCGGCCAAAGCAACCAGACTGCCCGTGATGTGATGTGCATCCCGGAATGGCAGCCCTAAGACACGCACCAGCCAATCTGCGAGATCGGTAGCGGTGGAAAACCCGGACCCCGCAGCCGCAGCCAGACTGTCGCGGTTTGCAGTCATATCTGCCACCATCCCAGACATCGCCGCCAGAGCCAGCATCAGATTGTCGGCTGCATCAAAGACCTGCTCCTTGTCTTCCTGCATGTCTTTGGAATAGGCCAGCGGCAGCCCTTTCATCACCATCATCAGCGCCGTATTCGCGCCAAAGATCCGCCCCACTTTGGCCCGGACCAATTCAGCAGCATCGGGGTTCTTTTTCTGTGGCATGATTGACGAGCCGGTGGAAAACCGGTCACTCAACGTGACAAATCGAAACTGTGCGGACGACCAGATCACTAGCTCCTCTGCAAACCGGCTAAGGTGCATTGCGCAAATACTTGCAGCGCCCAAAAACTCTAGCGCGAAGTCCCGGTCACTGACGGCATCGAGCGAATTGGCAGCAGGCGCATCAAATCCAAGGGCCTGCGCCGTCATGTGACGGTCGATCGGGAAGGATGTACCTGCCAGAGCCGCAGCACCCAAAGGCGATGTGTTCATACGCACACGCGCATCTCTGACCCGGCTCAGATCACGGCCAAACATCTCGACATAGGCCATCATATGATGCCCCCAAGTGACGGGCTGGGCCGTCTGTAAATGGGTGAAGCCCGGCATGACCCAATCCGCGCCTGCATCGGCCTGATCCAGCAAAGCGCGGATAAGCACCAACAAACCACTTTCAGTGGCATCCAATTGATCGCGCACCCAGAGTTTGAAGTCCGTGGCAACTTGGTCGTTCCGGCTGCGACCCGTGTGCAGACGACCGGCAGGCGCGCCGATGATCTCTTTTAGCCGCGCTTCAACATTCATGTGTATGTCTTCAAGAGCCGCAGAGAATTGAAACGTCCCCGCATCAATTTCTGACAAGACTGTGAGGAGGCCTTCCCGAATGGCATCAACGTCGCTAGGTTTCAGAATGCCGGTTGCTCCCAGCATCGCGGCGTGCGCGCGCGACCCAGCTATGTCTTGTGCTGCCATACGTTTGTCGAAGCCACTCGAGGCGTTGATCGCCTCCATGATCGCATCCGGACCGGCAGAAAAACGACCGCCCCACATCTGGTTGGAGGCATTGGTGGATTTGGAGCCGAGCGTATCAGTCATCGTCTTGAACCCTTCGGAGGGGAAATGAAAAGAATAGTTGCAGCGCTCGTTTATACGGCCCTTGGCGCAGGCGCAATCATGGCTCCGAACGGCGCACGGGCAGATTTGGCGGAAGCCGCGCTTTTGCGCACAGGCGACATGAAAAAGCTGGTGGTTCACGAAGTACCCGAAGCGGTTTCCAAGGCTAATTTCGACCTCGCGGATGATGGCGGCAAACAGTCTCTCGAAGCCTACGAGGGCAAATACATACTCTTGAATTTCTGGGCCACATGGTGCGCGCCGTGCCGCAAAGAAATGCCGCAATTGTCCGAACTTCAGGCTGAATTGGGCGGAGATGACTTCGAAGTCGTAACCATCGCGACTGGTCGCAACTCACCAGCGGGCATCAAAAAGTTTTTCGAAGAAACTGGTATTTCGAATTTGCCCCGCCACCAGGATCCCAAACAGACGCTGGCAAGCCAAATGGGGATTTTTGGCCTACCTATTACAGTTTTGATCGATCCAGAAGGCCGTGAAATTGCGCGCCTGCGCGGTGATGCCGATTGGTCAAGCGACAGCGCAAAAGCAATTATCAAGGCCGTTCTCATCGAATAGAGTGGCGGGCTTGCTGACACTAAGACAACGTAGTCGTCCGTCCGGGAAAATAGAGTTTGCTGGAACTTAAGTTTTCCTTTTGCTTTGTTGCCCCATGCAAAGGATTTGCTCTTCGGTCTGGCGTCCGAAAAGCACACAACCAAAATAGTTTCGAATATTGCCTTTCTTCGGGATCAAGTTGAACACCTTTGAAGGTTGTTTGAATGCGGGTGCATTTGGGCGCTTGCGAACACAGAGTAATCCGTTAAGGCGCGCCTGACATTGCGGTGTTTCTTGCGCCACCAAGTGTTTGTTGTGCTTCGCAAACAAAGCATCGCGAATGGAAAATGGAGTGATCGGTTTTCCATTTTTAGTATTCCGGCCGCCAAGCCTTGCAGAACTGAAAGCCACTTGGAAAGGACGTTTTAAAGGGAGCTTCATGCGCCTTCGTACTGGCTTAGCTATTTAAGGCCAAAGTCGATTGTTGGAACTGTGGTGGGCATCTTCGATGCCTGAAGCAAGCTCAAGTTGCGCAATTGGCCCAGTCGAGCACAGTCTTTGTCCGCGTTGCCAAGGTGCGCGAACTGTTGCGAACCCGTAATCAAGTGGGAAATCCAATTCAAAAACGACCCCAACACTTTCAAAAAAACCAAGCCAGCTCACACCGCCTGAACTGCGCGTTTTCCCATCAGCTTCATGGACGTTTGTCATTTACCTATGGCGCCAACTTGGCTCGCTACAGCGCAATCCAGACCTAAATTGATGAAAAACTGTGCCGCGAACGAACCCAGGTTGAGCGTCGCATGGCTTTCGAAGGAAAATTTGTTGACAGTTGACAAAAAAGGCTTTGCGCTCTCTCCTAAAGAAAAATGACTGCTGCATGAGCAGCCTATCCAATGGGAGAACTTCAATGACCAAACCTAAGGAAAAGCCGTTTCGCATGACTGGCTCGATCACCAGGCGCTCCATTCTTACACGCGCGGGAGCATTTGGCGCAGTATCGCTAGCAGCGCCCTTTGTTGCGACCCCAGCCAGGGCTGCGGGCACTGTGAATGTATTGGCTTTCGGAGGCTATGAAGAACCCGGCATGCTTGACGCCTTCACCGAAAGCACGGGCATTGCCGTCAACCTCAAGATTCATGACGGGTCGGATGAAGAAATGATCGCGCTCATGCAATCGTCAGAGCCTGGCACCTTTGATGTGATCACTCCAACGAGCGCCTATATCCCCAAGGCAATCGAGGATGGAATTCTCGCAGAACTCGATCCGGATTCCTTCCCGCTGGATGACTATTTCAAGCTGATCGCGGAATGGCCCCCGGTGTGGAAGGATGGCAAACTCTACGCCATCGTGAACCGTTTCGGCTATTATGGGATCACCTACAACCACGACAAGTTCTCCGAGGCCGATGTATCGTCCTACGACATATTATTCGATCCTGCCGTCAAAGGTCGCGTGGCGCTGTTTGACTGGTTCCTGCCCAACATGGGCTGCATGTCCAAGTACAACGGCAACCCACTGCCCTACGATCTAGACACGGCAGCATTTGGTGCATTGACAGACACGCTCACAAGACTGCGCCCGCAGGTCGGGCTGGTTGGCAACACAAGCCAAGTCATCCAGGCAATGGCTGGTGGCTCTTACGATCTGGCCATTGCCGGCGAATGGGTGCAGGCGGGCATGTTCGACGACGGTCTGCCTTTCAAGGCACTGGTGCCGGAACAGGGTGGCGTGACTTGGGATCAGGCGGTCTGTGTATCCGCGACAACGCCCAACAAGGACAATGCAGCCAAGTTCGTGCAACATGTCACTGGACCGGATTTCCAGGCAAAACTGGCTGTTGCCAAGACATATTACAGCATGGTTCCCAACAAGAACGCTGCGTTGAAATTGCCAAATGACAAACGAGCGCTGTTGAACCTGAGCGACATCGACAAATTCGACGAGGTATTCATGGCCAACCTTTCGCCGCGCAAGGATCCCGCCAACCGGGGCGATTGGCTCAACGCGTGGGAGGCGTTCAAGAATACTTGAACGAAAGTACCAGCAACATATGGGACAGTATGACCTGATCGACCTTTCGCAGACTATGGAGCCGCATTGGGCGTGGGACAGTTTTCCCTTGGTCTCGCAGACTTATTCAGAGGGTGACGAGTTTCAGGAGTTTGGCCTGCGATGGAGTGGACGGGGCTTTACCTATGCCTCGGCGCCGGGTTGGCACATCGCGAACCAACCCACGCTCGACGATCTTCCGATTGACCTCTTTGCGGGAGTGGCGACGGTAATCGACCTGTCAAAAGCCGCCACTTCCGGACAGGTCAACGCCGGCGCCCTGACTGACGCGATCGGGAAGCGCGAGCTGCGCGGACTTGTCATCCTACGCACGGGCCATGCGGATCAGACGCCGTTACGGCGGCGCGAATACTGGACCGATACGCCTGCCCTGATCCCGGCGATCGCTGAGATGCTACATGAGCGCGGCGCGCGCCATGTCTGCGTGGATGTCTCCTGCGATCCGATCCCGGCACGCCGGACTGACAGAACCGGCGGCATCCTCAATCCAAATGAGGCCTTTCGTCAGCGCGCCCATGCCATGGGCTTGGTTGTGACGGAGAACCTGACAGGGCTGGAAACCCTGCCAGATGAAGTCTTTCTCTTCGCCCTGCCTTTGCGCGGGGAAGGTTTGACCACGGCACCATCGCGCCCGGTGGCAATGCTGGACTGGCCTTCGGACAAGCCGGAAATTCACGATGTTTCCACTCCCTACCAGAACCACTGGCGCTGGCGGCTGGAGATTTGGCGCAGCATCACCCAACACCCCTTTGAGGACCAAACCGAGTTCATCCAGACCGGTCACGGTTACACGCATTGTGACGCTCCCCGCCATATGGAACGCGACGGACCGACGATCCAGGATCTGCCGCAGCAGGGGCTAGGTCTGTTTCTGGGACCTGCCTGGATTGTGGACCTGTCGGATCTGCCACTGTCAACCCCGATTACGCTTGAATTGATCAAGGAACGCGCCGGGGATCCGCCCCCGGGCAGCCGCATCATCCTGCGAAGCGATCTGACCAACCGGCTGGGTTATGGGTCAACGAGGTGGCACACGCACGCTCCCAATATCGAGGTACCGGCGGCGGAATGGCTGGTCTCCCGAAAGCCGGACGCCATTTGCCTCGACTTTCCGCAAGACCACGTAGCCCGTGAAATGCCCGGGCGACATGTCTACAACCACGAATTCGTGACCCACCATGCGATCCTCGGGCAAGGCGTGCCCTTTATTGAAGATCTCCGGGACCTGGGAGAGATCACCCGGCGCGATCCATTTCTGGCTGCCATTCCGCTCAAAATGACATGCATCGACGGCGCGCCTATGCGCGTTATCGCGTTGGAGTGGTAGACTATGGCCCTTGCGCCATTGCGAAACCCTTGGCCAACTGTGCTGCCCGCCGTAATTCTGACAGCGGCATTCTTCCTGCTGCCCTTTGCCAATATGGTTCGGCTCAGTCTGATCACGCCAGAGGGGGCCGGCCTTGGCAACTACCTCGCATTCTTCGAGCAGGCGCATCAGGCTGACGCACTCTGGCGGAGCCTCCAGCTGGCGGTCATGGCAACGGGAGTATCGGCGCTTGTGGCCTGGCCGCTTGCCTTCTTCGTCGCGTTCTGCGTCGCCGCACGCTGGCGTTACCTGGCACTGCTCGTCTTGCTGGCCCCTTTCTGGACCAGCTTCACGATCCGCGCATTTTCATGGCAACTGGTTCTGTCTGACAACGGTGTGCTGAGCTGGGCGCTGTCAGGTCTCTGGGGGGCGCCGGTTTCGCTTGGCATCCTCTACACCATGACGGCCTCCGTTTTCGGGCTGTCGCTCTTTGGAACCATGCTGACGACGCTCACGCTGTTCGGCGCGCTGACAGCCATTGACCGGCGCTTGATCGAAGCCTCCGTCAGCCTCGGGGCAGGTCCTTGGGCGGTGTTTCGCGACGTAATCTTTCCGCTGGCCCGGCAAGGTTGGCTGGTCGGGATTACCCTCACGTTTATCATCTGC
>NZ_JBGCEQ010000007.1:0-16318 GCF_045106495.1 Roseobacter sp. | reverse complement strand
CGCCGGGGTCCCAAGGACGGCGGTTTGAAGTCGACATGCGCCTGCTACAGACGGGCACTCAGGGGCCGGTGGCCACCAGTTGGACTTCTTTTCAAAGCTATCAAACCTCAGAAGCATGGGTGTGGGAGCATATGGCTCTGACCCGCGCCAAAGTTGTAGCGGGCCCTGATAACCTGGCACTGGACGTCACGACTTTCCTGGAACACCTGTTGCGAAACAAACGTACGCGGGACGAGGTGGTCTTGGAAGTGTCTCAGATGCGTGCGCGTATTCAGGCTGCAAAAACGCCCGCCAGTCTGTGGGATGCGAAAATCGGACCGGGCAGGTTACAAGATATTGAGATGCTGGCGCAGGCTGGGGCGCTCATTGACGGTAACGCAAAGGGGGAAATCGACGCCGGGCTTACTGCAGCTGTCGCATCGGGGCTTTTGAGCGACGCAGAAGGGCGCGATCTCAAATCACTCTATGCGTCTTACTCCAAACTGTATCAGGCTACGCGTCTTTTGTCGGACAAGCCGCTGGATGTCGAAACCCTTGGACCGGCGGGTAAATCATTCGTCTTGCGCGCCTTGGAGGAGGAAACCATGGAGTGCCTCGAAAAACGGCTTTCCGTCAGCTACACCCGTTCTGGCGCCATACTCGACGCGTCGCTTTCCATAAAGAACGCGGAGAATGACCCGTGAAAAAGGGCGATGAGAATGACCCCAAGGGTTTGATTTTTGAATCCTTTCGGATTGATGGCATCAGCAAAAGCGAGTGCCGCACAATCTTTCTGGACTGGGCACTCAGTCTCCCCGTCGAGCAAGATACAAACCGGGTGCTCAAGGCCTTGTTGGCGCAATATGGCCAGCGGCACCCTGATCACCCGATGATCGAAGTGATGAGCGAAGGACTTGCAGGTATGGCGAGCCCTCGCCGTCGCGGGGGATGGCGATCCCGGCCAAGAAACTGATTATTTTTCCGGTCGTTAGGATAATTTAACCAAATATGTTTCATAGTTAAGCTGCTGTTGTTTTTTACAACGTGTCCGACAGCGGGCACGCGTGCCATCGCGCGCTGAGGAGAGTGGCTTGAACCGGACCCGTTTGATCATGGCAAGTGTCTTGGCCGCGTTGGTTTCGGGCTGTGGGTTTGTGGATAGTGTGCGTTGGGCCAACGTCGATGACAGATCCCCGTTGAGCAACCCCACGCATCAGCAAAATCTTTTGGCGGCACCCGACGACATCCAGCACCGGTCTTTTGATGTAACCCGTGTCATTGTCAGCGTTCCAAGAAGCCTGAAAGTATCGGAATCCAATCGATTTTACCCTCCCGGGGATATTGTCTGGCGCGGCGATCCAGCAGGTGATCGTCACGAACAAGTCAAAGCAATTTTTGACGCAGCCATTGGGCAAGGTGTGGCCTCAATGACCGATGGCGTGCCTGTGGATCTATACATCGAGGTTCAGCGGTTTCACTCGCTGACCGAAAGAGCCCGCTATTCCATTGGTGGCGTCCATTCGATTACATTTATCTTGTCATTAAAAGAAGCCAATACGGGCGTGTTACTCGAAACCCCGCGCCAGGTTAAAGCAAACCTTAACGCCCTAGGTGGCAAACGTGCCATTGATGCTGACCGCAAAGGTCAAACGCAGAAAGCGCGCATTACTGCGCATCTCGCGGCGGTGATCCAGTCAGAGCTCAAAGCCCTAAACGGCAAAGATCACTCATAACCATTCAAGATCGTACAGCGCCATCGCACAATCTGATCTTTCGCTTGGGCGCAGAACAGACTAGAGGACAGCGCTATGACAGCGCCTCATTCCCAGTCCTACCCCATCCCCGACAGCCTGCCGGTTGTCCGATTGAAACCCAAAGCCAATGCCCGCGCCGTGCGACATGGTTTTCCGTGGGTCTATGCCAATGAGTTGGTAACGGACCGCCGCACCAAGGCGCTACCGCCTGGTGCCTTGGCGCAATTGCAAGACGATGCCCGCGTGCCCATGGGGGTTGTGGCCGTCAACCCGCTCTCAAAAATCATGGCGCGGATGCTGGACCAGAACCCGACGGCACAGATAGATCAGAGCTGGTTCGAAACACGCATTGCCAAAGCACTTGGTGCGCGCAAAAGAATGTTTGACGCGCCCTTTTACCGGCTGATCCACGCAGAGGCAGATGGTTTGCCTGGCGTTGTGATCGACAGGTTTGACACGGTCTGTGTCATCCAGCCCAATGCAGCCTGGGCAGAGACCTTGCTGACCCCGCTGACAGCGGCTTTGCAGTCTGTGACCGGTGTCACTACCGTTCTCAAGAATGCTTCGGGTCGGACGCGCTCCTTGGAAGGGCTGGACGATGTCAACGCTGTTTTGGCAGGCGAAGCGCCTGATGCTCCGGTTCAGGTTCCGATGAATGGTGCCACCTATCTCGCGGATTTGACCGGTGGACAGAAAACCGGAATTTTTTATGATCAGCGGCCCAATCACGCCTTCGCAGCCTCTGTGTCAAACGGCGCGCGCGTTTTGGACGTGTTTAGCCATGTTGGCGGGTTCTCACTGGCCGCATTGGCAGCGGGTGCTTCACAGGCTCTGGCTGTGGACGGATCACGCGCGGCGCTTGATCTTGCAGAAGCGGGGGCCGCGGCCATGGGCGTGCAGGACCGGTTTGCGACACGGCAAGGGGATGCATTTGACATGCTCGTTGCTTTGCGCAACGAGGGCGCGGAATTCGACCTGGTCATTTGCGATCCGCCAGCCTTTGCACCAGCACGGCCCGCTTTGGACGCGGGGCTGCGGGCCTATGAACGTGTGGCGCGGCTGGCAGCAGTCTTGGTGGCGGAAAACGGAATTCTGGGGCTCTGTTCCTGTTCCCATGCGGCGGACCTCTCAGCCTTTCGAAACGCCAGTGTCCGCGGGATCGGGCGCGCTGGACGGCGGGCCGCTATTGTTCACACCGGGTTCGCCGGGCCGGACCATCCACAGCTGCCACAACTTGCGGAAAGCGGGTATCTTAAATCTGTCTTCTTTCAGCTCTAAAATATGAGAATCGTGATCGACGCCTGTGTGCTCTACCCGACCATCATGCGAGAAATGGTGGTCGGGGTGGCACAACAAGGCGCATTCGAGCCGCTTTGGTCTGCCCGTATTCTGGAAGAATGGGCCCGCGCAGCGCGCAAACTTGGACCAACAGGAGAAATGCAAGCCCGCAGTGAGATTGCGATTTTGCGCGCAAATTGGCCAAACGCGGAGGCCAGCGCGGCACCCCATCTGGAAGCGCGCCTTTGGTTGCCGGATGAAAATGACATTCATGTACTGGCGACCGCAATATCAACATCAAGTGATGCGATTATGACTATGAATGCCAAAGATTTTCCTCGCAACGCGCTTGCCGAAGAAAGTCTCGAACGTGTTGATCCAGATGGATACCTGCATCGCCTATGGCAACACCAACCTGACCCGGTTAGTAACGTCGCAACCCGCGTTCTGGCGCAGGCGCGAGAGCTCTCGGGAGAGGCTTGGGAAATGCGCGCCTTGTTGAAAAAAGCGCGACTGCCTCGTTTGGCCAAAGCATTGTCATCGACCTAGTCCCTAACGCTGCGAAATCCATTTCGCTTCAAGCGCGCGCAAGGCAGATATGCGTTCGTCGGTTTTGGGGTGACTGAGCAACCAGGCAGGCGCGGTGCCGCCGTTTTGCTGAGTGAGCCCTTCAAGTTTTTCAAACAGGCTGATCTGCGATTCGATGCCCATGCCTGCCTTGGTCAGCAAAGCTGCCGCATAAGCATCCGCTTCATACTCATCGGAACGTGAGAGCCTTGCAGCCAACAGGGTGGTCAGCATGCCCGCGATCCAAACGCCGACTCCCGGAATAAAGCGTCCCAGCACCATCGCCAAAGCGGTGCGCAAAGCGTTCTGGCCGGAGAAATCAATCATGCGGCGGCGCGAATGACCCAAGGCGACATGCCCCATCTCGTGGGCAATGACGCTGGCCATTTCCTCGCCGGTCACCTCTCCAGATCGGTACCGGTTGTAGAAGCCGCGGGTGATGAAAATACGCCCGTCCGGCGCGGCAAGCCCGTTAACGGGATCAATTTCGTAGATGTTGACGCGAATGCGCGGCAATTCCAATGCGGCGGCCATGCGGTCGGTCAGCGCTTTGAGATCGGCATCGGCCAGTTCAGTCGAGCGTGCGTCCAATTCCTTGGCGGTGCGCCAAGCGGAAAATCGGTAGCTGACGATGGCATATAGAATAGCCAGCAGGATGGGTGTGAGCTTAATCATACAATGGATATGGGGGAGCGCGCCCTAGTCGGCAAGTTTTTCCCGAAGCGGGCTGGTGTATTTTGCCCAACAGCAGGCTACCGCGCTCCTATCTGGTGAGCGATTTCATACCGCGCGACAACCCTTCAAGCGTCATGGGGACCATTGCCTCGGGTCCTATAACCTCCTGGATCATTGCGATAGATTGGGTATACGGCCAGTATTTTTCCGGCACCGGGTTGATCCAAAGGGTCGATGGCCATTGATCACATGCGCGTGCCAGCCATGTCGCGCCACTCTCCGCATTCCAATGCTCAGACGCACCACCAGAGTAGGCAACCTCATAAGGCGACATGGATGCATCACCGACAAAGATGCATTTGTAGTCAGATCCATATGTGCGCAAAACCTCGTGTGTCAGGACCTGAGCATCCCACCGTCGCCGATTATCGCGCCAAACGCCTTCGTAGAGACAATTATGAAAGTAAAAATACTCCATATACTTGAACTCCGCGCGGGCAGCGGAGAATAACTCTTCAACAACCTTCACGTGGGCATCCATCGATCCACCGACATCAAGGAACAGCAACACTTTGACCGCGTTGCGGCGTTCCGGCCGGGTTTTTACATCGAGATACCCGTGTTCCGCCGTGGCACGTATCGTTCCGTTTAGATCCAACTCGTCATTGGCACCGTCGCGCGCCCATCGGCGCAACCGTTTCAGCGCCACCTTGATGTTGCGTGTGCCTAATTCAACAGTGTCGTCTAAGTTCTTGAATTCTCTTTTGTCCCACACTTTGATAGCACGCTGATGGCGCGAGCTATCCTGCCCAATGCGCACGCCTTCGGGATTATAACCGTAGGCGCCAAATGGTGATGTTCCCGCCGTACCAATCCACTTGTTGCCGCCCTGGTGGCGACCTTTTTGCTCTTCAAGACGTTTCTTGAGGGTTTCCATGAGCTTATCAAAGCCACCTAAAGCTTCAATTTCCGCTTTTTCTGCGGCGGTCAGGTGCTTTTCCGCCATTTTTTCCAGCCACTCCGGTGTTATATCGACAGCCTCCAACACCACATCTTTGGAAATGGTTTCAAGACCGGAAAATGCAGCAGCAAAGGCACGGTCGAATTTATCGATGTTCCGTTCGTCTTTCACCAGCGTGACGCGAGCCAGATAGTAGAAAGCCTCAACATCGTAGGTTACCAGATCGGCTTGCATGGCTTCCAAGAAAGACAGGAATTCCCGCAAAGACACAGGCAATCCGGTTTTTCGCAATGCATCAAAGAAAGGAAGAAACATGGCAAGCAAACTACACGATCATTCGGTGCACCAGCACAGTGACAATCATGCCCACAGTGATAAATGCCATGGCGTAGCCAACCGCATATTGCGCAATATCCTTGCGGTTGCCTTTGCGACGAGCGGCAGTAACTCCGCCAATGATAGCGCCCAGAATGGCAGCTGCTATAACAATCATTGATCCCTCATTCTGCGTGCCAAAGCCCCGCCAGTCTTTGCAAAACTAACGTCAGGCCGGTGCGTTTCCAGGGTTAAGCGCGTATATCTCGCGTTGCTTGGCGCGCACGGCCCAATCCGGGCCGAAGCCGTACCGCGCCCACCCCAGACTGTCCAGTGTCACGGTGCGCGCTTCGCTGTCGCGGCCTGCCAGGATCAGCGCTTCTGCTTGGAGCAATTGCAATGTCGCCAGCAACGCCGCGTTCTGCGATTGACGTGCAAGGTCGATATTAGGCTCTATCAACCGCAAAGCGCGCTCGGCATTGCCATTTGCAATCTCATAAGCGGCCAGTTGTGTTGCAACGTAGGCACGATGCAGACGTGTGCTACTTGATCTCGCATAGAACTGGTCGGCGCGCATGTATTCGCGTTTTGCGGCTGCCGGGTCAGTGGCCTGTAAGACGCGCGCCTTTGCGTAATGCGCAAAACCACGACGGTTGTCTCTCCAACCCAGCTCAGTTGCAATTCGCACAGCATCATCCGTGGCTGAACGCCGCATAGAACGGCTGGCACCAGGGCCGAGCGCCGTTTGAATGGCATCTCGCCATTCTGGTGGCGTAGGGCTTGGGGCAGGGCGAGGCCCCGTTTGACCCGCCGGATTCAAGCGGGCAAAAAGCGCTGGAAGACGCGCCGCGACATCAGAACGTGACATGCCAGATGCCAGTTCTGGCGCGTAGGTCGCGCGCAGGATCAGCATGTCAAAATTCGTCAAAACGGTATGTACGTTGTCATCATTGAAAACAGAGTTGGGCAAGCGGTAAAGATCATTGAGAGGCCCCAGCGCCTGGGCCAGCTCTTCATGCAAGCAATCCCGGGCCTCCTGCGCGCTCACATCATTTGGAATGAAAATCGCCACTTTTTCGCGCGTTTGCAGCAATGTCCAATTCGTACGCGGGCTGCGCCGTGCCGCGCGATATTCCCTGAGTGAGCTGACGTTTGGTGCCACGAAGCAAGCCGCCTGAGGCAATAATCGCCGAATATCTTTGCGCGAAACCGATTGGATGGTGATGTTGGCGTCCGGGGAGATTGTCGGAGTAATTGTAATGTCGGCCTCATCTCTCAGCCGTCCCAACAATGCACTCAAATCACCGTTCAGGGTTGGTGGAGGGGATCCGGTAACACGCAGGGTAATGTCGTTTTCGAACCTGGTAATCACGGGCAAAGGACGGCCGCTTTCCATTTGGAAAGACAATTCGATGAAATCTCGAACCATGTCGGCATTAGCGACGACTGATGCTCGCACTTCCGCGCGGCCAAAAGTCTTCATCGGAGGCAGGCTGCTCTCAGCAATCACTGCGCGCGAAGGCACCCCCTCTTGCGAGAATGGAACGCAACCGGTCAGCAGCAAGATAAGCGGCGCGATCTTCCAGTTTTTCATGAGCGTGTGTATTTGATGAAAGGGGTTTGTTTGCCGATGCGGTCGTAAAGATGTCGTGCAGTCTTGTTGAAATCTTGTGTGAGCCAGTAAACCCCGGGAGCGCCATCTGCGTCAGCAGAAGCATAGACGGCCTCTATCAAAGCACGCCCGACGCCCTGTCCCCGCACAGACGGGTCGGCAAAGAGATCTTGCAGGTAACAGACGTTTTCATCGGACCACCCATGTCGGTGATAAAGGTAATGCGTAAAACCTACAAGCTTTCCATCAATGTCGGCGACTAAGCCATTGTAATCCTGAGGATCATCACCCAAAAGTCTGTCAAAATATAGATCAAAGATCTCCTGGGGCCGCGCAGTTTCGTAAAACGCCAGATAGGCGGTCCACATCCTTGCCCATTCTGTTTTATCGGATGCCCGAAGAGGGCGCACCACGACAGCTGTACTGTCTAACATTTTGTTCTGCCTGCTTGATTCTTGGGACTACCACCGCAACGCGGTGAGCTTAGGTTAGACGAGAAAAGAGATAAGGCAAGGTCCCAGCATATGCGCAAAATTAATGCAACCAGCTTACCGCCCGCTCCGCGCCATAAAGGCAAGACGCTCGAACAAATGGACATCTTGTTCGTTTTTCAACAAGGCGCCATGCAGTTTCGGCAGGGCATTTGTCGCAGATGATTTGAGATCTTCAGCGCTCAGATCTTCGGCGAGCAAAAGCTTCAACCAGTCCAGAACTTCGGATGTAGAGGGCTTCTTCTTCAAACCTGCCTGTTCGCGAACGTCATAGAACTGTGTCAACGCCGTGGTGAGAAGCGCTTCTTTTATGCCTGGAAAATGCACTTCGACAATCTGACGCAGGGTTTCGATCTCGGGGAACCGGATATAGTGGAAAAAACACCGCCGCAGGAAAGCATCCGGCAGTTCCTTTTCATTGTTGGACGTGATGATCACCACAGGCCGGTGACGTGCTTTGATGGTTTCACCGGTCTCGTAGACATAGAATTCCATCTTATCCAGTTCCTGAAGCAGATCATTGGGAAACTCGATGTCGGCTTTATCGATCTCATCAATCAACAAGACAACTTTGTGATCTGCTTCAAAGGCCTCCCAGAGTTTGCCTTTGCGGATATAGTTTTGCACGTCATGTACGCGTGCTTCGCCCAATTGGCTGTCGCGCAGACGGCTTACGGCGTCATATTCATACAATCCCTGCTGCGCTCGGGTGGTGGATTTAATGTTCCATTCAATCATGGGGAGATCGAGTGAAAGACTGACCTGGCGCGCCAATTCGGTTTTGCCGGTACCAGGTTCACCCTTGACCAGCAGCGGACGTTCCAGTGTGACGGCTTCATTCACAGCGACCGTGAGGTCATCTGTGGCGATGTAGTCAGTGGTTCCCTGAAATTTCATTCTTGTGTCAACCCTTTGCGCGATGAAATCTTGTTTCGCTTTTAGCCGGAATTCTTCAGCTTTGTGTAGTGACAATTGTAAAGACGTGGGGTAGAGCGTGGCGGCAATGGGGGCACTTGATCTGAGGACAAGTCGCATATGACAGACGTTAGCCACGTTGAGGGGAAACAAATGAAGCAGGAAGTGTTTCTGCCGGACGACTATCGCCCGGCTGAAGATGAACCGTTCATGAATGACAGACAGGTTGAGTATTTTCGGCGCAAACTGTTGAATTGGCGGTCCGAGTTGCTTGCTGGTAGCAAAGATACGATCGAAGGTTTGCAGGACGGGACGCGTAATATCCCGGACGTGGCCGACCGGGCATCCGAAGAGACAGACCGCTCTCTTGAACTGCGGACGCGGGATCGCCAGCGCAAATTGGTCAGCAAGATCGATGGGGCACTGCGCCGGATAGAAGAAGGTGAGTTTGGATATTGTTCCGTGACAGGGGAACCGATCTCGCTGAAACGCTTGGATGCGCGGCCAATTGCGACCATGAGTCTGGAGGCGCAGGAGCGTCACGAGCGTCGGGAAAAAGTCCACCGCGACGATTGACCCCACGCAATCACGGCCAAATGAGATAACAAAGCGTCGAAGCATAAGCTTCGGCGCTTTTGTTTTGAAGGGCATGCCATGATTAGAAATGCAATTGTTGTCGGAGCCGGTATCGGAGGGTTGGCCTGCGCCACGGCACTGGCGCGCAAGGGCTTGGCTGTGCGTCTGCTGGAGCAAGCGCCCGAAATAGTCGAAGTAGGTGCCGGATTGCAAATAAGTCCGAACGGCCTGGCCGTACTGCAAGCATTAGGACTGGAGGATGCAATATCGCGATCTGGAGCCGTAACGGCACGCGGTGTCGTTTTGGCGGACTACAAGCAAGGTCGGCAAGTCGCGCAGCTTGATCTCACGAGGATGAAGAACCGGCGCTATCTGTTTCTACACAGGCACAGTTTGGTCCAGGTTCTGGCGCAGGCGGCCCAAGCTGCACGTGTTTCAATAGAGTTTGGGGCAAAGGTGTTATCTGTGAGACCCGGCCGTGTTCCGGAAGTCGAACTTGCAGATGGCAGTGCAGCGCGGGCAGAGGTCATTGTCTGTGCGGATGGCGTGCATTCCGTCGGAAGGCAAGCTGTCTCACCGGGTGCGGAATCGCGCTTTACTGGGCAAATCGCGTGGCGCGCGACAGTACCTGCGCATCAACCGGAGCCAGTGGTATGCGTTACCATGGGGCCAGGGCGCCATTTGGTGAACTACCCCATCAACGATGGGCGCTCTATGAATATCGTGGCGGTTCAGGAACGCGACGCTTGGGCGTCTGAAGGTTGGCACCACGCGGATGACCCGGATCATTTGCGCGCGGCCTTTGCGGATTTTGGCGGCGCGGCCAAGTCGCTGTTGCAGCAAGTTCAGGAGGTGAACCTATGGGGTCTCTTCCGTCATCCGGTGGTTGAAACTTGGCATAAGGGTCACGTGGCATTGCTGGGGGATGCAGCGCATCCAACGTTGCCATTTCTGGCACAAGGAGCAAATCTCGCTTTAGAGGACGCCTGGGTCTTGTCCGATTGTCTGACCAGTGGAAAGAACCCGGACCGCTATCAGGGCTTGCGACACGCCCGTGTTGCCAAGGTGATCGATGCCGCCAGCAAGAACGCCTGGAAGTACCATTTGCCAGAAGGCCCTGTGCGGTCTCTTGCGCATATCGGCTTGGGTCTGGGTAGCAAGTTGGCGCCGGGTATGATGATGCGTCAGTTCGATTGGATCTATGGTCATGATGTGACGCGCTAGTAGTCTATAATCCAAATGCGCGCGGCGATGCCGCGCACATCATTTTTGTGTTTTGGTGCCCAAAACGGCACACAGCCTGCTGGCTTTTTCTATTTCGACCGTTGCAACATGCCGAAAAGGTCACGCGGATTGTCCGGATCCGCCAACAGATCTAGCGGGTGAAACAGACCTGTCTCTTTGATCTGGTCACGTATGTATCTCAGCGCGCTGAAGTCTTCGATGGCAAAGCCTACAGAATCAAACAGAGTGATTTGCTTGTCCGAGACGCGCCCTTCGGCTTGACCGGTAAAAACCTGCCATATTTCGGTGACAGGGTGGGTTTCGGCCAGTTGTTGAATTTCACCCTCAATGCGCGTCTGTTCAGGATATTCCACGAAGATATCAGATCGGTGCAGGATCGCAGGGGCAAGCTCGGTCTTGCCCGGACAGTCGCCACCAATGGCGTTGATGTGCACGCCTGCACCCACCATGTTGTCCGTCAGGATGGTGGCGTATTGCTTGTCAGCGGTGCAGGTGGTGATGATCTGAGCCCCAACCATCGCTTCTTCTGCTGTGGAGCATGTGGTCAGGATCAGCCCCTGATCCGCAAGATTGGACGCGCATTTTTGGGTAGCCTGCGGGTCCGTGTCGTAGAGGCGGATTTCGCGAATCCCGCAAATAGCCTTCATCGCGAGGCTTTGGAACTCTGATTGCGCGCCGTTGCCGATCATCGCCATAGTCGTTGCGCCCTTTGGCGCCAAAGTCCGCGCGACCAGTGCAGAGGTTGCCGCCGTGCGCATGGCTGTCAAAAGAGTCATTTCTGACAAAAGCACAGGGTATCCGTTGGACACATCTGCCAACAGGCCAAATGCGGTGACAGTCTGCAATCCTTCAGCGGTATTTTTGGGGTGACCGTTTACATACTTGAACCCATAGACTTCTCCATCTGACGTGGGCATCAGCTCGATTACACCTTCGGTGGAATGGCTTGCAACGCGCGGCGTTTTGTCAAAAAGCTGCCAGCGTTTGAAGTCGGCTTCAATATACTCGGCAAGGCCACATAGCATCTCTTCGACGCCGATATGGTGGATGAGTTGCATCATGTGATCGACTGAAACGAAGGGCACAAGTGCTTTGTCCGAGGGTGCGGCATTGATCATGTCGAGTACCTTTGGTTGGGTTTTGAGCGCGGCAACGCGGGGCAATCGCGCAACGTAATCTCAAGAGGGGCAGAAAATATGGTTTTGAATACTTCAGCCACCTCTTTGAGAGGATGTCCGAAACAGCTGTATGCGCGCCAACGAATGATGAAAGATCTTTGCTTTGACAGGAACACCTTGGACAACTCGCTCCATTGCGCTCGCGAAAAAGCAATGCGCTCTGTTGAGGAGTGAGCAGGAATTTGGTTCAGCCAAGTCGTCACCGTAACGCTGATCAATTTCATGCGCATGATCAAAAAGCCCTTGTCGGGCGATCAAAGACCCGGCGCCCCAGAGCAGAGGCCGCCAGATCTACCATGACCTGTGCGGTCCGCCCGCGTTCGTCCAGAAAAGGATTTAGTTCCACAAGGTCGAGCGATGTCATCAATCCGCTGTCGTGCAGCATCTCCATGACCAGATGGCCCTCACGGATGGTTGCACCGCCAGGAACCGTAGTGCCAACCGCTGGCGCGATAGAGGGGTCCAGGAAATCAACGTCCAGAGACACATGTAACATACCCTGCGCGGCGGCGACGCGTTCAAGAAATTGGCCCAGTGGTTTGGCGATGCCTTTCTCGTCGATCTCACGCATATCCACGCGGTGAATAGCCGTGTCTTGCAAAGCCACGCGTTCGGCTCCGTCAACGGACCGCAATCCCATGATTGCTATGTTTTCCTGAGGCAGGGGTCTGTCGATCTCGGGGAATCCAACAAAATCCGGCCGCCCGCTTACATAGCCCAGAGGCGTTCCATGCAAGTTGCCACTGTCCGTGGTCGCAGGGGTGTGAAAATCGCTGTGGGCGTCCAGCCAAAGTACAAAGAGCGGACGTTTTACTGTATCGGCGTGGCGCATCGCACCCAAAACAGACCCAAGCGACAAAGAATGATCGCCTCCCAGGAAGATAGGCATACCGTCTTGCAAACCAGCCTGAGCAGCATCCGCCAGCGCCTTTGTCCAACCGATTGTTTCTTCAAGCGCATGAATCCTGTCGTGCGGCGCGCCGGCAAAGGTGGCAGGTGCGATATTGCCACGATCCTGTACATGATACCCCAGATCTGCGAGCGCTTCGGCCAGTCCTGCTGTGCGATAGGCATCCGGTCCCATCAAACACCCGCGGCGGCGTTTGCCACTGTCGACCGGGGCACCGATCAAAATACATGTCTGTTGTGTCATGGGAGGCTCCGCTAATTCCGTTTGGAGTAATCTAGTGATCATTATGTGGTATCAACAAGCAGCCATTTTGTTCATATTGATATTCAATTGATCATTAAGGACACTTAAAATGGACGAAACGGACAAAAGACTGGTAAGCGCGCTCAGGCATAACGCGAGGGCGTCTCTTTCAGAATTGGCGTCTCTTCTAGGGCTGACCCGCGCAACCGTGCGTATTCGGATGACGAAACTGCAGGAGAGGGGCGACATACTCGGGTTTTCTGTCGTTATGAAAGAAGACGTGCAGAGCGATCCTGTAAAGGGCTTAATGATGATTGCAATTCAAGGGCGCGGAACAGATCGGATCATGAGGCAGTTATCCGGCATGCCTGAGTTGCGGCGGGTCTATTCCACAAATGGTCGGTGGGATGTGATCGTTGAGATCGGCACTGCGACACTAGAGGATTTTGACCAGGTGTTGACGCAGGTGCGACGGCTCGACGGTGTTAATGCCAGCGAGACAAGCTTGCTCTTGAGCACTCGAAAAGCCTCCTAGGAGCGTTTGAGTGCCAGCAACCATAGGGCAACCAGTGAAAAGGACACGATGGCATTCCAACCCGCCATGCTAATGCCAAAAAGGTCCCAGGCGATTTCATCACATCGCACCAAAGGGGCGGTGAGGATCTGATCGAGCAGTTCTTGTGGGCTGACACCGCCAACCGGCCCCGAAGAGCATGTGGTCGGACCATCCCACCAGCCTTGTTCCACACCAACATGAAACAGGCCGATCAAGCCAGATGCCAAAGCCGCCAGGGCCCCGGCTATGATCAAAACTCTGTTTTGAAACGACAACGCCATGGCCCCGAAAACCACCGCGCTGACGTGCGGGTAGCGCTGCCAAATGCACATTTTGCACGGGGGCAGGCCGCCGATATGCTGAAACGCAAAAGCCCCAAGCAAAAGTGCAAGTGACCCTAGGCTCGCAATTGCGACCGCTTGAGTGCGGGTCACAGGAATTTGAGGGCTGCGAAGCCGCCCACCAGAAGCAAAATGAAGAGTGTGAACATCAAGCCCAGGCGCCGTTCAATGAAATCACGGATCGGTTCGCCGAATTTCCAAAGCAGGAAAGCCACTAGGAAAAATCGCAGCCCCCGCGCCAGTATCGACGTGGCGACAAACGTACCCAGTGGCATGGCGGTCCAACCCGACATGATCGTAATCACCTTGTACGGGAAGGGGGTCACACCTGCGGTCAGTACCGCCCAGAACCCCAGATCGTTGAAGCGTGTGCTGAAGGCCGCCATCGCATCATCTTTGCCCAGGCTCTCCAGGATGGGTTTGCCGATTGATTCAAAGGCAAACGCGCCGATCGCATAGCCCAACATGCCCCCCAGCACCGAAAACACCAGTGCTACCCCCGCGATCAGCCAGGCACGTGAAGGGCGCGCAAGGATCATGGGGATCATCAAGATATCAGGGGGGATCGGAAAAACCGAGCTTTCGATGAAACTGATGAAGGCCAGAACCCACAAAGCATGAGGGTGATCCACCATGCTCAAAGTCCAGTCGTAGAGTTTTCGCAACATAAAGAAATGGTTCCCGATACTGACGTCGTTCTCAGACCATGACATGTGGATTGGGTCAAGCAATTCACCGGCGATTTTGCGCAAAATCCACTTGCCGGGCGCTTCAGCACAGGTTAAGTCGCGTGTGTTGCCCAAGTGGCGGAATGGTAGACGCAGGGGATTCAAAATCCCCCGCCGCGAGGCGTGCCGGTTCGAGTCCGGCCTTGGGTACCAAGCTATTTTTAAGTAGCTGTTTTTGCTAATTCTTTTCGTATTTGTGTACCGCATAAAAAGAGCGTGATACACATTTGACTAAAACCGGATGTGTAAAATGCCATGCATAGCAGTCTGGGCAAGAAATAATTTTTTCGCAGATTCGCTGTAAGCAGCGCTTTTCGCCGCTTGTGTGCGAGCCGACACCGACATGATCTGGTGCGTGCTGCAACCCGACTCGGCCAGTAAGATTGCCAAGGCTTTTCTGACCTCGTGACCAGAACGGTTTTCAAACCCCGCTGCTTTCGCCCAATGTTAAACCAGGGATCAAAGCGTCAACGTCCTAAATGATTGCTCCGCGCAGAAAGCGGACTTTGCAAAGTCTCGGATGAGACATCGGCACAAAGAGCATCATCGGCCCAGTCCAGACATTGGGCACAGTCTTTGATTGCTGCGGTTGCAGCCCGCATTGCCGCCATTCGCTGAGCGTTCGCTGACAGAGCGAGTTCAAGCTGCCGAGCCTGCGTTCAAAGCAGAGACCAGGAAACCCTTCCCATTTTGTGAAAATCTAGGTGAGCCCAGATCCGCCTCTCGTTCACTGGGTCAGATGTAGCAGTGCGACCCAGCGAACGGGCCGTTCGATGAAGGTGCACGATTTTGAGGATCGAACACGCAGTCTGCGGATGACGTGCCAATGCGCTGCGGATGGTTTGACTTTCTGCCCGAAGCTCCCGCCTACAAGGATAGTTTGCGGGTCATTTGACAGCGGCCTTGCTATAGGTGCGCGGGTCACTCTAGGGTTGCATTTTTGATGTCGATACGCCGCACTCTGTCAAGCGTGGTATGCAAAATTGGATCACACATGAACTCTTTCGGCGGGCCCAATCCGCACACGCTCGAGATTGATCGAGCCAGCTTGGTGGAAGACGGCAAGGTCTTGGCGAGGCGCGTCTACGCTATCTCTCGACTGACACCGACAATGATGTTGGCGAATATCGCCAACGCCTTGTCGGTGCTCTTGATCCTTTGGTTTGAGAAGGAGACCCGTGTCGATGCCATCTTTTGGGCGATGGTTGTGATGATCGTTTCAGGTTGGGTCATATTCAGACAGTTCATGAGACGACGAAAACCGTTTCCCAAGACACTCTCCATTCGCACTTACAGGCGAAGTTTGATCCAGGCCGCGTTTCTGGGGGCACTCTGGGCATACCCGGGATTGATCATTCTTCCGGAAGCCGATGGTCTCCTGCAGTCATTCCTGATTGCATTGGCGGCGGGCATGATTGCTGGAGGCGCTATCACACTCTATCCACTTCCTGCTGCAGCTTATACGTTTTGCGGAATAATCCTCGTGGGATCGTTTGCTGGCTTTAGCCGGACCGCCGAGATGCCGACCTTCTGGGCATTCGCACTCGTCTCCGTGACTTTCTTCATCATAATTTCTCAAAGCATCAAGCGTCATGAGCGTGTATTCGTATCCGAATTCGAAGCGCGTACGATCCTCAACACCCAAAACGAACGCATGGGAGAACTGCTTGAAGCTGCACGCCGTGATGCCTTGGAAGAGAGGAAGCGCAATGAGGAACGACTGCTTCAGACCCAAAAATTGGAAGCAGTCGGTCAGCTTACGGCCGGTATTGCACATGACTTCAACAACCTTCTGACGGCAATACGCGGTCACGCGGAGCTTCTGGAAATATCTGGCGGTGCAAAGAAAGAGTTGATCGATCCAATCGTGCAATCGTCTGATCGTGGCGCTGAATTGGTGCGCAGGCTTTTGGCCTTTGCGCGTCAGCAAGCGTTGGCTCCAAAGCCAATCTTTCCATCAGACATCATCCGCGAGACGGCCGCACTTATGCGGC
>NZ_JBGCEQ010000006.1:0-144009 GCF_045106495.1 Roseobacter sp. | reverse complement strand
CCGTCGATCTGGTCATAGGCCTGAAAATCGCCGAAATACTTCGTGATCGCAGCCGTCAACGTCGTCTTGCCGTGGTCAACGTGACCAATCGTGCCAATGTTTACATGCGGTTTCGTACGTTCAAACTTTGCCTTTGCCATGTGAGAGGCGCCCTTTTGCTTGCAAGAGGCCACCATCGACCCCGTCTTTCA
This sequence comes from Roseobacter sp., assembly GCF_045106495.1. Classification (GTDB taxonomy): domain Bacteria; phylum Pseudomonadota; class Alphaproteobacteria; order Rhodobacterales; family Rhodobacteraceae; genus Roseobacter. The sequence continues at coordinate 143,818 of NZ_JBGCEQ010000006.1, read as the reverse complement.
TATGGCGCGCGATGTATTGTGAACAGCTGGGGAAATCAAGCACGACGTGCGTCAATTCTTCACTGCGATGCGTTTGCATCACTTATCAGTGGCGCCACTTTCGATTGTGTTTGTGTTGCAGAAGTATCTTCTGGCGAAGCTGGGTCTTTCTGGTCTTTAAACCAACCCAGTTCCGCGTTTTGCGCGACAACATAATTTTCAATCGCCTGAGCGGCATTGCGGGACAGGTTTCGCAGCTGCTTTTCCTTAGTTTGTGTCCATCCGGTACCGATAATGCTCTCGCCATCCAAGGTTTCCAGAACCGTTAGCTGAGCGGGTTCTGAGTTGAGTTTAATGCCCTTTGCGTCATCCCAAACCGTAACACGCAGGATCATGCCGGACTTAGGCGCCAGAACGACCGGAACGCCGGGCTTTGCCAAAATATACCCTTCGACGCTGACGCCAAAATGGTATTTTTTCGAACCGTCGTATCGATCAAACCGTTCCGCAATAGCGAGTTTCATGGCATCAGTTAGTTGTTCTTTGGAAACTTCCCGGCTCACCGTCGACGTTGTTTCAACCTTGGGGGCGACCACAACATTATGCCCAAGACTAAAGTTGCCAAGGGGCACAGGTGGATCGTTGAGATCACTTGGGCCGGTACATGCCACAAGCCCTAGCAAGCTTGCGAGAACAACAAATAGCCTGATCATACTGCACCCGTTTTTTTCTTCTTGCCTACCTGCCTAGCCCAAGCATGGCTTGCGCGCAATCCGCCGGTCGAGGCATAGGTGAAAGCCTGCACGAGCCTTCCAGAAAAACAAAGCGCGACAACTAGGTGCCACAAAGCAAACACAAATAGCTGCCTTGCCGCTTTCTGGCACGCGCCTTTCCCATCAGATCAAAAAAAAGCGCCCAATGAACTTGGTAATGATTGAAAGGGCTCTTTAAATTGCGGTGCAGAAACTACATTTCCAAACGTAATAGTTTTGGGAGAAACAATAGGCCTTTGCCACACGGGCCAAAAACCAGAACCGGCTACTCTCTGGATGATCGTGTCAGGTGAACTTGTTATCTCGCGGGAAGCCGCGTGGGGCCATGCGCCCGGCACCCGCGCGCTTACCCGTCCATTCAACCAATTCGGTTTCGGTACGCGTGCGTCCAGCCGGATCCGACCAGCTTAGACCATCTTCGCGCGAAAAGGTCGTTGCGTCACTGAGTCCACCGTCTTTGTATTTTTGCAAACGTACGCCTTTACCACGACCCATTTCGGGCAATTCATCAAGTCCAAAGACCAGCACTTTGCGGTTCTCGCCGACAACTGCAACGCTGTCACCCGAAATTGGCTTGCAGACCAGAGCGTGTGTTTCGCCGCGTACATTCAGCACCTGTTTACCCGAACGCGTTTGCGCGACCACGTCGTCTTCCGGTACGACAAAACCATCACCAGCACTGGATGCCACCAATAACTTGCGCTCCGCTTCATGGGTCAGAATTGTTACAATGTCAGCCTCATTCGGCAGATCTACCATAAGGCGCAGCGGTTCCCCCATACCGCGTCCGCCCGGTAGATTGGCCGCAGAAACCGTGTAAAAACGGCCGTTTGAGCCGAACACGAGCAATCGATCGGTTGTTTCAGCGTGAAAAATGAACCGCGGTCCATCACCGTCCTTGAATTTTAGTTCACGCGCCAGATCGATATGGCCAGTCATGGCCCGCACCCACCCCATCTGAGAGCAGACAACTGTAATGGGCTCACGATCGATCATCGCCTCGATCGGAACTTCTTCGACCACCGTACCTTCGGCAAAAGTCGAGCGTCGCGCGCCGCCGGCGTAATCCTTGCCAAACTGCTTCTTGATGTCGCGCAGTTCTGACGCAATTCTATCCCATTGCAGTTGCGGATTTTCGAGCAGATCCTCAAGGTCTGCACGTTCCCGCATCAGGTCGGATTGTTCGCGCAGGAGTTCCATTTCTTCCAGCCGCCGCAACGAGCGCAGACGCATGTTCAAAATGGCCTCGACCTGCACCTCGCTCAACTCGCCTTCGCCTTCCGAGGGCGCGACATAGTCGGCTTCATCGATTGCCCGCGCGTGGGTTTTACCCCAGTCCTCGCGCATCAATGCCGCTTTTGGATCGTCGTCATAGCGAATAATATCGATCACGCGATCCAAGTTTAAAAAGGCAATCAGGAAACCTTCCAGGACCTCCAGTCGGTGATCGATTTTTTCCAATCTGTGCGTGGAACGGCGGATCAAAACTTCCTGACGATGATCCAGAAACGCGCGCAACACCTCCTTCATTGAGCAGACTTTCGGCGTCAGCCCATCAATCAAGACATTCATGTTCAACGAAAACCGCACCTCAAGATCGCAGTTCCGAAACAACATGCCCATCAGCATATCTGCCTCAACCGAGCGCGATCGCGGCTCTATGATCATTCGGACATCATCGGCGGATTCGTCACGCACATCCCCAAGGATCGGTATCTTCTTGGTCTGGATCAGTTCGGCGATCTTCTCAATCAGCTTGGACTTTTGCACCTGATACGGAATTTCTGTGACCACAATCTGCCACTGACCACGCCCCAGATCTTCGACTTCCCAACGGCACCGAAGGCGGAAAGAGCCGCGCCCTGTGCGATAGGCCGTTGCAATGTTTTCAGGCGGTTCAACGATCACGCCCCCGGTGGGGAAATCCGGGCCCGGAACGTATTTCAACAACGTGTCGTCCCGCGCATCTGGCGTTTTGATCAAGTGAATGCAGGCGTCGCATAGCTCGGCGATATTGTGCGGCGGGATGTTGGTCGCCATGCCAACGGCGATCCCGCTTGACCCATTGGCCAGTAGATTCGGAAACTGCGCAGGTAACACAACGGGTTCGGTGAGCGTTCCATCATAGTTTTCGCGAAAATCGACGGCATTCTCGTTGAGGCCTTCAAGCATGGCCTCTGCAACAGCGGTCATGCGTGCTTCGGTGTATCTGCTGGCGGCGGGGTTATCGCCATCGATGTTGCCGAAATTACCTTGGCCATCCACCAGTGGGTAGCGCACGTTGAAGTCTTGCGCCAAACGGGCCATGGCATCGTAAATAGCGGCATCCCCATGCGGATGATAATTGCCCATTACATCGCCGGAAATCTTTGCTGACTTTCGAAAACCGCCGGTCGAGCTCAATCTAAGCTCGCGCATTGCATAGAGAATTCGCCGGTGCACCGGCTTCAGACCATCACGTGCATCCGGAAGCGCGCGGTGCATGATCGTGCTAAGCGCATAGGTCAGATATCGATCGCCCAAAGCCCGACGCAAAGGCTCAGACAAATCATCGGTCGGCATGTCAGGAATATCAATATCGTCGGCCATTCCCGCATATGTATCGCCCCGATGTCCCTTGAACAAGCGGGATATAATCTAAAACACTGATGTCCCTCACCAAGCGGTTAGATCCATGCAAATGTGAGGTTTGGCGGGTCCCATTCCCCCTGACGGAAACCAGTTTTCACTGTATGGACTCCAAACCTGCAATTTTGTGCTAGACTACAGACGTTTTTGAAGGGGTTTTTTTGATGAAGCGATTCATTTGGTTGAGTTTTGGTTTTCTGGCACTGGCATTTTATGAGTTGAGTGGTGGCGCGGAATTTGACCCGGTTGCAGCACGCAATGCAGCCGTCTTGGCACGTGTTGACACCGAAGAGGCACCTCAAAACACTGATCTTGAAAACGCGCGGAAACCGTCTGTTTTGCAAACCGCCAACGCGCCGGACATTACTCCAGTATCTCTCAAGCTCGCATCTTTTGAGGATGCCTTTGATCAGCGCCCAGGCCGATCCACAAAACCTATTCTCACAAAAACCTTGGAGGCAACCCAACAATCTGCGCCGGCGGTAAAACCCCCTTCCACTATTGTGACACCGATCGAAGCGACAATTTCGGCTTTTGACACCACCCCCGATGCGGATGGCGTTTTGCCCAGCATCGTGTTCCAGGGGTCGCGCGCGCAGGCATCTTCTGACGCGGTCTCTCCACGCCGGGGCATCCGCTCTATCTCGGCGGACGTCGTAAACATGCGCAGCGGACCGGGTACCGGGTTTGATGTGGTCACAAAGCTCAACCGTGACACCGAAGTCGAAGTCTTGGAGGACGACGGCACCGGCTGGGTGAAACTTCGTCCTGTCGCTGGGGGTCCAGAGGGTTGGATTGCAGACTTCCTGCTGAGCAACGGATAGGGTTGCGCCCGCGCCTTCAAATTGCAATTGCTGAATGCGACCGGCGCGGAGGCTCATTTGACCCAAAAATCGATATTGATCACTGGCTGTTCATCGGGCATCGGTTACTGCTGCGCCGTTGGACTGAGAGCCCAGGGCTGGCGGGTTTTCGCGGCCTGCCGAAAGATCGAGGATTGCGAACGCCTGAAAACGGAAGGTTTCGAAAGCCCTCTCCTGGATTACTCGGATAGCGGTACAATGGACGCAGCCCTGGAAGAGGTGTTGTCGGCAACGGGCGGCACGCTCGATGCGCTTTTCAACAACGGCGCATTCGGCACGCCAGGCGCGGTTGAAGACTTGCCCACCGATGCTTTAAGAGCCATTTTTGAAGCGAATTTCTTCGGATGGCACCATTTGACGCGGGCGGTGATCCCAGTCATGCGCAAGCAGGGGCACGGTCGGATCATTCAATGTTCCTCCGTTTTGGGATTTGTCACACTGCCAATGCGGGGCGCTTACAGTTCGACGAAGTATGCACTGGAGGGCTTGACCGACACATTGCGCATCGAAATGCGGAAAACTGGGATCGACATTGTGCTGATCGAACCGGGACCGGTGACATCAAAGATCCGCCAAAACTCAATACCGAACTACGAAAAATGGATTGACTGGCGCGCGTCCGTACGCCGCACAGAATACGAAAATGGGCTCAACAAGCGCCTTTATGCAAACCGGGGGCCAGATACCTTTGAGTTGCCCGCAGTTTCCGTTCTGGAGAAGCTGCTGCACGCGCTGGAAACCAAGAGACCTCAGCCTCGGTACTATGTCACCACGCCGACACACATCCTGGGTGTGTTGCGGCGAGTTCTGCCGACCCGAGCACTGGATTGGGTTCTTTCACGTGGATAGTGCACAGGACTTCACAAAAGCCATTCGCTTTTTGCACCAACCCAACTACATGAGCGTTTGGGACAAAAAAGGAAAATGTCGTGGGTGACCCATTATTCGTGATCGCCGTTTTGGCCTGCCTGTCAGTTGTCGTCGTGCTGATGTTGGGTTTGGGCGGATTTGCAAAAGGCGGCGCATTCAACAAGAAAAACTCCAACAAATTGATGCGTTACCGGTTGGCGGCTCAGTTTGTCGCGGTATGCCTGATCCTGGTTTACGTATTTTTCCGCAAACAAGGTGGCCAATAGAACATGGTTGTACTCAACAAAATCTATACGAAAACGGGCGATGCTGGCGAAACAGCTCTTGGAAATGGCACGCGCGTCGCAAAACATGCACTGCGTGTGACAGCTTATGGGACTTCGGATGAACTGAACTCTTTTGTGGGCGTGGCACGTCTGACAGCTGAAGGCGACATGGACCAAGCATTGAGCCGTATCCAGAATGATCTCTTCGACCTGGGTGCTGACCTATGCCGACCAGACATTGATCAAGACGCCGAAGCAGAGTTCCCGCCTTTGCGGATGATTGAAGCACAAGTAAGCCGGTTGGAATCCGAAATTGATGACATGAATGCGGATCTGAACCCATTGCGCAGCTTTATTTTGCCAGGTGGTTCCGCACTTGCCGCTCAGCTCCACGTCTGCCGCACAGTATCCCGCCGCGCGGAACGTCTGTGTGTGGAATTGGCAACCATGGAGGCGATCAATACCTCTGCCGTGAAATACTTGAACCGCTTGAGCGACTGGTTTTTCGTTGCAGCACGCACCGCGAACAACGGTGGTAAAGATGATGTGCTCTGGGTTCCCGGCGCCAATCGCTAACGCTTGGGCCTTTTGCAGGAAAAAAACCTTCGACAAGCCTTGGGGCTGATCGGAAATTTTTTCCTCAAACGGGGGAATTCGCCAAAAACGCGGCGTTCCTGTACTCAGGCGTGACGATTTTGCACTGTTTCATGCGCGTCAGCTTGGTTAAACCAGCGTCAGAAAAGTCTGGCTCACACATGCCGTGAGTCGCAATCCGAAGGAGAAAGACGCTAATGAAGGTTCTCGTACCTGTCAAACGCGTGATCGACTACAACGTGAAAGTCCGCGTCAAAGCGGACGGATCGGGTGTCGATCTTGCCAATGTGAAAATGTCGATGAATCCGTTTGATGAAATTTCCGTCGAACAGGCCATTCGGCTCAAAGAAGCGGGTCAGGCCGACGAAGTTTTGGTTGTATCCATTGGCGTCAAACAAAGCCAAGAAACTCTACGGACCGCACTGGCCATGGGCGCTGACCGAGCCATTCTTGTGATTGCGGCTGACGATGTCCACCAGGATATCGAGCCATTGACCGTTGCCAAAATCCTCAAAGCTATTGTCGATGAAGAACAACCCGGTCTTGTGCTCTGTGGTAAACAAGCAATTGACAACGACATGAACGCAACCGGCCAGATGCTCAGCGCATTGATGGGATGGAGCCAGGCAACTTTTGCCTCGGAGGTCGCCATAGAGGGCGATCACGCGGTTGTCAGCCGCGAAGTAGATGGGGGCATGCAAACCATTAAGGTAACGATGCCAACTGTCGTCACGGTCGATTTGCGCCTCAACGAACCACGTTATGCGTCGCTGCCAAACATCATGAAAGCCAAGAAAAAGCCGTTGGATGAGAAAACGGCTGCAGACTATGGCGTTGATGTCGCGCCGCGTCTTGAAATCGTAAAAACTGTCGAACCCGAAGCACGCGCGGCCGGGATCAAAGTGGGTTCTGTCGAAGAACTGTTATCTAAACTCAAAGAAGCGGGGGCTGTGTAATGGCTGTTCTTCTCCTTGCGGAAGTGACCGATGGCGAACTGGCAATGGACGCGACTTCAAAAGCGGTGACTGCCGCCAAGTTGCTGGGCGATGTCACCGTTTTGGCGGCGGGCGGCTCCGCCGCTGCTGCCGGTGAGGCCGCTGCAAAAATCGATGGCGTAAGCAAAGTACTGGTCGCTGAAGATGCATCTTTGGGTCATCGGTTGGCAGAGTCGACTGCGGCCTTGATCGTATCACTGTCAGGTGACTACGAACATATCGTTGCCCCGGCGACCACTGACGCCAAGAACGTTATGCCACGCGTAGCGGCATTGCTCGATGTAATGATCATATCTGACGCGTCTGGCGTCGTCGACAGCGATACCTTTGAGCGTCCGATATATGCCGGTAATGCGGTTCAAACCGTCAAATCTTCCGATGCAAAAAAAGTGGTGACCTTCCGCACCTCGACTTTCGATGCCGCCGAAGAAGGCGGGTCAGCGACTGTTGAAGCGATATCGGCAACCGACAATCCGGGTCTAAGCGAGTGGGTGGAAGACAAGGTTGCGGCGAGTGACCGACCCGAGCTGACCTCTGCAGGTGTTGTGGTCTCTGGTGGTCGTGGCGTCGGATCAGAAGACGATTTCGCATTGATCGAGACACTTGCCGACAAACTCGGGGCGGCAGTGGGCGCTTCGCGCGCGGCAGTCGATTCTGGCTACGCGCCAAATGACTGGCAAGTTGGTCAAACCGGAAAAGTTGTGGCGCCAGACCTCTATGTCGCAGTTGGTATCTCTGGTGCAATCCAACACTTGGCCGGAATGAAAGACTCGAAAATCATTGTAGCCATCAACAAAGACGAAGAAGCCCCAATCTTTCAGGTTGCGGATTATGGCTTGGTTGCAGACCTGTTTTCTGCCGTACCTGAACTTATCGAAAAACTGTAACCTGCAGTCGCGAAACTAAATTCATAAGGCCGCCTTTTACGAGGCGGCCTTTTTTTATAAGAGATCGTGCAGAGTTTTTCCGAGTTTCAAAGCAACTTCTCCATGTGCTTTCGGGCCAAGAACTTCGGAAGCGGCCATTGCTTCCATTTGGCTAAACACCATTCCTTCGGTACCAGCGGCGATCGCTTCAGGTGTGACAACCACTTCCACAAAGCGGTTCGCTAATGGCATCAAGGTATCCAACATTTCCTGAGTGACAAATAACGGTGTCTTTGCTTTCGCTGGATCCAATACAAAAGCTTCCTCACTCAATGGCGCATGATCTGAGATCCAGATCAGAACTTTCCTGCCTTTGATACGTTTGAGCAATAGCTTCATGCGAGCCACCCAAGCCATTTGCAATTCACCCCGAACAGCCGAAAATCTCTCTTTTGAGACCTGAAAAAGGCAGCTCAGCATGTGTTTGGTGAAATGGAATTCCGCGAAATCAACCTCTGGATAAATGGTCGACAATAGCGGTGACGCCGCAACGAACCGATCATTGCGCCTTGGGTGAACGGTATAGAAACGATTGGATAGGTTCTGGGCTCCGATGATCTGCAACACAGTGACCTCTGAGCGATTGCTTGCCTCGGCGAGCATGAGATCGTTCAAAAGAACATCAACACCCGCGTTGGAAATACCGAAATTGATGCAATTGACGCCCAGATCACTTTCCACCAACGCCGGATAGGGGCATTTGATGAACTTTCCATAAGTTGCAGTACCCCCCAGAAACGCGACATAGGGGACGTCCATTCGACGTTCTGGACCTCTAAATATTAACTTAGAATTGCCATAACGGCACGGCGCATAGTCGAGAGCCCCCGCTCCCAATACGTCATAGGTCATAAACCCACCTCTCTTGAATCACCCAAGAGACAATGTGCACGCCCAACACTTACATTCTGTTAAACTTCTAATTTGGCCCATATTTTAATAGGAATATGACCTTGAAGGCGACCCGGCAGGCACCGTAGGGTGTGCCAAACAAAAGGGGCGCGCCGTGGACATCAAAAAAATTGGAATTGTCGGCGCGGGCCAAATGGGTAACGGCATTGCGCATGTAATGTCGCTCGCTGGATATGACGTCATGCTCAACGACGTGAGTCAGGATGCACTGGATGCCGCACTTGAACTGATGGCAAAAAACATGGAGCGTCAGGTTTCTCGCGGAAAGATCACCGCAGAAGAGCAGGATGGCGCGCTAAAGCGGATTAAGACAACGCCGCACCTCACCGAGTTAGGTCAAACCGACCTCATTATCGAAGCAGCTACAGAACGGGAATCTGTCAAACAGGCGATATTCGAGGATCTTTTGCCTCATCTGCTACCGCACACCATTCTGACATCAAATACGTCTTCCATTTCCATTACAAGGCTGGCGAGCCGGACAGATCGGCCCGAGAAATTCATGGGATTTCACTTCATGAATCCTGTTCCGGTTATGCAGCTCGTCGAACTCATTCGCGGAATCGCAACCGACGAAGAGACGTTTTCCACATGCAAAACCGTTGTGGATCGATTGGGCAAGACAGCCGCTTCTGCTGAAGACTTTCCAGCTTTCATCGTCAATCGGATTCTAATGCCAATGATCAACGAGGCAGTATATACGCTTTATGAAGGGGTTGGCAGTGTTCAATCCATCGATAGTTCCATGAAACTTGGCGCAAATCACCCAATGGGTCCATTGGAACTGGCCGATTTTATTGGGTTGGATACTTGCTTGGCAATCATGAACGTGCTGCACGATGGGTTGGCGGACACCAAGTATCGCCCCTGTCCCTTGCTGACAAAATACGTTGAAGCGGGCTGGCTAGGGCGAAAGACAGATCGCGGGTTCTATGACTATCGAGGGGATATCCCTATCCCCACAAGGTGAAACCAGTGACTAGTCCGACAAAGACAATGTGTGTTCACGCAGCCATGCCATGAAACCGCGCGGATCATCATCCCATTTTTTGATCTCTTCCTGCGTCAAAGGATGTCCGACAATCGGGGCCTGAGGTTTGTTGAGCGAATGCACGATTTCATGCAGTAACAACCCCTGACGCAGCATTGGAGACAGCTTATTTGCAATTTGATAGGCACGCGAATTTTGTCCCAAAAACTTGATTGGAACAACCGTCGCACCAGATCGCCGGATCAGCTTGGCCGTGAAAACATTCCATTCTGCCTCGACAGCGGGCCCAAAAAAAGTTTCAGAAACCGCAACACCACCCGACGGGAAAAGCGCGACGACGCCACCCTCTTGCAAGTGTTTCATCGCATCAGCGCGCATCGCCACGCCCTTGCGCTGCGCATTCGGATCGTGAGGAAATGGCACAGGTATCATATAAGAACCGGCAACCTCATCAATTACAGTCAAGAGGGAACGGGTCAGGATGCGATAGTCAGGACGGACGCGTCCGATCAAATCCGCAAAAATCATGCCATCCACCATGCCATGAGGGTGGTTCGACACAACAATGACCGGTCCCGTTTTCGGAATTCGGTCCAATTGCTCCTGAGGCGTCAGAAGGTCAATGCCCATAACATCCAGAGCGGCACGCCAAAATGCCTGTCCCTTCGGTGCTCCACGGCGTTCGAATTTTTTGACGAGCCTGAGTATGGTTAACTTACCTGTGAACGCCTCAATCACCCGTATGACTGTCGACTTCCATGGATCTTCAAACGTCGAGGCATAAGACAGGCTTCTGCGATCATATTGCGCAAAATCAACCGGCTCACTTTCTCCCGGCGCGACGTTTATGTCTTGTGTGCTCTCTACCAAGACCTGTTATCCTGTTGCACACCGTAAATGGTGCATATTACTTCACTGACTTTCGCCGAACATATCCGCCACCAAAGCTGTCAAAGCTTTTGCGAGAGCGTCCGCGTCCGGCCCTGAGGTTTTTACGTCAATAAAGCTTCCCTTAGAAGCTGCCAACATCAAAAGCCCCATAATGCTGTCAGCTGATGCAGTCATGCCATCTTTCGATACTTCCGCGCGGGCGTCAAATCCTTCCACAACTTCCACCAACCGTGCGGAAGCGCGAGCGTGCAACCCTTTTTCGTTTATTATCTTCAACGTGCAGTCGGTCATTTTTTCGATCGGCTTTCGTGGTCTGAACTGACATTCTGGCTGTCGATGTACTTTTTTCCCGCCTCAAGAGCCAGTCGTACCGCATCCGACACCGTTTTTTGCCGACTCTTCGCTAGTTTGATCAGCATTGGCAAATTTGCACCATAGAGTATCTGACGGTTGCCGGATTGACAGGCAAGGAGGCTTAGATTTGAAGGCGAGCCGCCATAGAGGTCGGTGACAACGATAACACCATCGCCCTGATCAACCGAATTGGCTGCCGCACATATTTCACGTTCTTTGGCGTCGCGATCATGGTCTATTTCGATGGAAATAGCCTCAATACCGGCTTGCTGGCCAACAACATGTTCCACGGCAGCAAGATATTCCCTTGCGAGTCCCCCATGTGCGACAATCACGACACCGATCACGGTTCAAGCCTCTTCTTTCTTTCGTAGGTCCAACTCGCGGTGTCTTATAGATACCTGCCAGCCAGCCTCCGCAAGCTGCAATGCATGCTTTTGCGCCATCACGACGGACCGGTGTTGGCCCCCAGTACACCCAAAGGCGATAGACAGATATGACTTTCCCTCCTCGCGGTAAGCTGGCAGAAGTAAGAGGTTAATATCCAGAACTTTTTCCGCAAAAGCCGCGAACCGCTGATCGCTCATCACATGCGCTACCACCTCAGCGTCCATACCGTTCAGTGCGCGCAATTCGGGAACCCAGTAAGGATTCGTCAAAAACCGACAGTCAAAGATCATATCAACGCTCCGCGGAAGACCGCGTTTATAGGAAAAGGACTGTACGGAAACTGTAAGGTTTCTCTGCCCCTCCGGTGCGAACCATGTTTCAACTTCCACGCGTAGCTGATGTACGTTCAATTCACTCGTGTCGATCAAAACATCGGCTCTGGCACGCAGCGGCCTAAGCATCTCTATCTCGCGTGTGACACCATCCAAAGGCTGGTCATTTGTCGCCAAAGGATGCCGCCGTCGGGTTTCCGAAAATCGACGCAACAAAATATTCGTTGCACAGTCGAGAAAGAGAAGTTCAGGTGCGAGCCCGGGACTTCCTGCAAGGTCACCCAAAAGATCAACAATTCTAGTTGTAGAAAACTCCCGGTTGCGCGGGTCAATACCAAGAGCCAAAGGACGGTCTTGGCCTCCCCCTTCCAGCAGATGCGGCAAAAGCCGTAAGGGTAGATTGTCTACCGCCTCAAACCCCGCATCCTCCAGAACGTTCAGAGCACTGGATCGACCGGCGCCCGATGGACCGGTTACAAAAACAATTCTGCGCGCTGTGGTTTCGCTTCTTTTAATCAAGGCTGACGTCTCCCACCCTTTAGATATTGCAATATAGATGCAGGGAAATGAGAGCTATCCACTTTGTGAACACAGGGAATTGCAATTCCTGCCAGTTCTATCTCGTGTTTTTCAGGCAATCTCTTCTGTTCTAATTTGTCCAAATCGACTGCAAACAAAATGCGTGTGTTCTCAACATAAGATGCCTCGAGTAGACCGACATTACGGGCTTCGATTAAACCCACAATAGCTTCTGGCGCGGAAGCAAAAAGAACGTCATTCTTTGGCGTCAGGATCGTTTGATCATCTGCTACAAGGCCCGCACCCCAGGCCATTAACTTGAGAGCCAACGACGATTTGCCAGATGCTGTAGAACCCAAAATAACCACGCCGTTCCCGCTATAGGTAACACATGACGCATGAATTGTGATTGAAGTTCCGTTCGTTGTCGCAGGTGATCCAGACACGATTCCGCTAAACCGGCAGACCCACCACAAACCGGGCACCGAGCGGGTCCGATGTGATGTCTACCATGGTGGGTTGGATGTTTTCAGCCCAAATAACACCTCCGTGCGCCTCAACAACTTGTTTTGAGATCGCCAACCCGAGTCCTGAGTTGTTTCCAAAATGTTCTTGGGGTCGCTGCGAATAGAACCGCTTGAATATCTTGACCAAGGCTTGTTGCGGAATGCCTGGACCAGTATCTTCCACAACAATAAGCACTCGGTTTTCCTTTGTTCGCGCCCAAATCCGAATCGCATCGCCATCTTCGCAAAAAGAAATGGCATTGGTAATCAAGTTAACAAAAACCTGAGCCAAACGAGCCTCCAAGCCATGAACTGAAATTGGTGTATCTGGCAAGTCGGTTACAAAGTCTATGCCTTTGGAGCGCGCGTCTTCGCCGAGATGCAAGCTCAAACTTGCTACCGTTGCCAGCACGTCGAATGGTTCTTGTTTTTCTTTGACCAACTCGCTGTCCAAACGTGACGCATTGGAAATATCGCTTACCAATCTATCAAGTCTGCGCACGTCATGATCGATTACATCCAGCAACTTATTACGCTGATCGTCACGTTTGACCATTCTCAATGTGCCAACAGCTGACCTCAACGAGGCAAGAGGGTTCTTTATCTCATGTGCCACATCGGCGGCGAACTGTTCATTTCCATCGATACGATTGTAAAGCGCCGATATCATACCCCGTAACGCACCGCTAAGTCGGCCAATTTCATCTGGACGCGCGGTGAGATCGGGTATCCGTATGCGACCTGGATTCATGCGGCGAGCGTTCTTATCGTGCCCGAGTTCTGCTGCGGCGGCTAGTTCAGAAAGAGGGTTTGTTATGGTGGAAGCCAAAACCAGACTCAGGCAAACGGACACAAAAGTCGCAATCAGAAACATCTGAAGCACACTTTCAAGTTCGCCACGAACAAGACTGTCAATCTCTCCCGCAGCTATCGCCACAGCCACCACACCTATGGCTGTTTCATTTTGCAAAATCGGTGTGACAACAGTGAAAGGGCTACCAACTATTCCGTCATGCTCGTCGTGGACTTGCGTTCCAAACACAAATCCATCGCTAATCCACGGCTTCAACAAATCCTGAGTCGTTGTTTGCTTCACAGTATTGTGATGCTTGAAAGGGCTCGAAACCATCGACCATAGCCAGGCCAAACCATCAGTTAGAATCGTGTCAGCACTCGTACCGCCGGCGATCGCATCTGCGGCTAAACTGCCTTTTGCACTAGCAACTAAATTTTCGGATTTGTCGTAAACGAATACCTCAACTCCGGCCCGCAAGTCCAAGGATTGAAGTGTCGCGGCCACGTCAATGCCATCTTGGATGATAAGATTGGCAGGCGCATCCTTCTGCAACTTTGCTTCTATAACATCCGCGATCAACTCCGCTTCAGACACAAGCGACGCAGCTCTTTGTAGCTTGAGACTGTCTCGAGAAGAACTTGAATAGGCAAAACCGGCAAAGAGAAAAATTAGGGCAATTAGGTTGAGCGCGATGATTTTGCGCGTCAGCGGCGAAGAGCGCAAAGCCTGAATTCCCCAACGCTTGCCCCCCAAGGGCGCGTCCACCTCATCGTTTTTTTCCTCTGGCCCCCATTGTCCACCCGAAACAGCATCCCCATCCAAAGACGAAGGAGGCGCGATGTTGCGCACGAAATTACTCTCGGCCAAAGCCATGTCCTTGGCTACTCTTCGTTGTATCTGTAACCAATTCCATAGAGGGTTTCTATCGCCGAAAAATCGTCATCCGCCGTTCGCATTTTCTTGCGTAAGCGCTTGATGTGACTATCGATTGTACGATCATCAACGTAGACTTGATCATCATATGCGACGTCCATGAGCTGGTCGCGCGATTTCACAAACCCCGGCCGTTGCGCCAGTGCCTGAAGAAGCAGAAATTCCGTTACTGTCAAGGAGACGTCCGTACCCTTCCAGCTCACAGCATGACGCAAAGGGTCCATGCGCAACTCGCCACGCTCCATAACTTTTGTTTCTTCGCTGTCCGCGACAACATCCCCGGCCACAGCTTCCTGGCGCCGCAAAAGCGCACGGATGCGTTCAACCAACAAACGCTGTGAAAAGGGCTTTTTCACATAATCATCTGCGCCCATCCGCAGACCTAAAACCTCGTCAATTTCGTCATCTTTGGACGTCAGGAAGATCACCGGCATTGACGTTTTCTGCCGCAGGCGCTGCAACAAATCCATTCCGTCCATACGCGGCATCTTGATATCCAGAACCGCCATGTCAGGCAGCCTTTTATTAAACGCGTCAAGCGCCGCTTGCCCGTCGTTGTAGGTTTCAACTTCAAAGCCTTCTGCTTCGAGCGTCATAGATACGGACGTCAAGATGTTTCTGTCGTCGTCCACCAAAGCTATTTTAGACATTACCCGTTTCCTTGTACTACTCGAATTTTCGACTTTTCGGGAAGACAGTGGTTTGTCTTCTGTCGAAGCAACGATGAAGTGCGAATCAGCACGGCACTCGAGGCCATTTGGGTCATAATTTGATTACCAATGGTTAAATTGGCGCAATTCCCAGTATCTGAGTGCAGAAGCGCCCCGTTCAAAAAAGATCTGAAACTGCTTAGTGGGATAAAGTTCGCCATGGTGGCGCTAACTGCGTCAAACCATCCTGTTCAACCATAAAAACCTCATGTTAAGAGGCGCATGCGTTTACTGCTAAAGCGCTGCAATGGAGAATGCCGGATGACACATGGACGGGTAAATCCCGATTTCACTCTCGAAGATCAAGGGATCAAAGGGGCGGGAACCGTCTATTACAATCTCATCGAACCTGACCTGATCCAATATGCTTTGGAGCGCGGAGAAGGCGCTTTGGGCATAGGTGGCGCATTCCTGGTGACAACCGGAAAATTCACGGGACGTTCTCCGAAAGACAAGCACGTTGTAAAGACAAAAAGCGTCGAAGATACGATTTGGTGGGAAAACAATGCCGCGATGTCGCCGGATGGGTTTGATGCGCTTTACACTGACATGATCGAACACATGCAAGGCCGCGACTATTTTGTGCAGGACCTTACGGGCGGTTCGGATCCAAAACATGCAATCAACGTGCGCATGGTGACAGAATTGGCATGGCATGGGCTCTTCATCCGGCACATGCTGCGGCGTCCTGACCGCGAAGATCTTGAGCACTTCATCGCGGACTATACTGTCATCAACTGTCCCAGCTTCCAAGCCAACCCAAAACGGCACAATTGCCGCTCTGAAACCGTTATCGCGATGAATTTCGACAAGAAACTCATCTTGATCGGCGGCACCGAATATGCTGGCGAAAACAAGAAGTCCGTATTTACATTACTCAACTATCTATTGCCCGCAAAGGGCGTCATGCCGATGCACTGTTCAGCCAATCATGCAAACGGCAATCCTGTTGATACAGCTGTTTTCTTTGGTCTGTCTGGTACCGGAAAGACAACTCTTTCGGCAGACCCCGCACGGACTCTGATCGGCGATGATGAACATGGCTGGTCCGATACGGGTACATTTAACTTCGAGGGGGGGTGTTACGCCAAAACCATAAGCCTCAGCATCGATGCAGAACCGGAAATATATGCGACGACGGAGAAATTTGGCACCGTTATCGAGAACATGATCTACGACAATGAAACCAAAGACCTGGATTTCGAAGACGACAGCCTGACCGCAAATATGCGCTGCGCATACCCTCTGCACTATATCTCAAACGCTTCAAGTTCCGCACGGGGCGGTCACCCGAAAAACATTATAATGCTGACATGTGACGCATTTGGCGTGCTACCGCCAATTTCCCGACTGACCCCAGCACAAGCAATGTATCACTTCTTATCGGGGTTTACTTCTAAGGTTGCGGGCACGGAGCGCGGGGTCACAGAACCAGAGCCCACATTTTCAACCTGCTTTGGCGCACCCTTCATGCCACGACGCCCGGAAGTCTACGGCAACCTTTTGCGTGAAAAGATTGCCACTCATGGGGCAACATGCTGGTTGGTCAATACTGGATGGACTGGTGGCGCTTACGGCACCGGCAGCAGGATGCCGATTAAGGCGACACGTGGTTTGCTAACTGCAGCGTTGGATGGATCGCTCGCCGATGCAGCTTTCCGAAAGGATCCTAATTTCGGTTTCGATGTTCCGGTCGACGTCAAGGGGGTCCCGAACATTTTACTTGATCCCAGGCGCACATGGGACGATGCGGCACGTTATGATCAGCAAGCAGGAAAACTGGTAAGAATGTTTTCTGACAACTTTGAGCAGTATCTGCCATACATCGACGACGACGTGAAAGCAGCAGCAATTGGTTGATTGCTGCCGCTGATTGCCCATGGAGGAATGGGCGTGTCAGGCGGCCTTCGGCCGTTGTTCCGGCGTCTCGACCACATCGACCACCGGCATCTCAAGTAAGTACCGCGTGTCTTCATTGCTCAGATAGCTCACGAAGCCCTCCAAGGGCCTATCACTGCCTTTTCGGTACCAACGGACAGCACCGGGTTCGTTATGCATATAGCCCATGCGTTCTGCGAACCCTTTGAATGCAACCGTGCGCGCCATGAACCCGAATATGAAATCCGGATTCCATCGACACATTGCCTCGTGGATACCGTAGCGCGCCAGAACCGTCGAAAGCCCCGTGCCGCGATATGGACCGGTATCACCCATCCAAACTTCGCCGTGATAAACAACCCGACCGGTTATTCGATTAGCACCCGGGCTTGCGCGGTAACGGGAGCGCTTGAGATCAATATCGGGTATCGCCGGCGGGAAATCCCGGAATTTCTTTATCATATAACCACTGAGAGACTGCTGGTCGAGGTTGATAAGGCGCGAAGCTTGAGTGTGCATCAAAAGACCGGCTGCATCCCGAGCGATCAACCAAAAGGCATTTTTATCGTTTAGGCTGTGCATGTCGGGATCGAACGGAGCTCCTAAAACTTGCTGTGGACGCTCGTCACGCAGCAACTTGCGGTATTCCAAGAAATTTGTTCCAATTTTAACCGTAATTTGATTTTGCAGCAAAATATCACGACTGGTTGCAACGAATTGCGCCCCTTCGTTCATATTGTGAAAAGACATGCCAAAACTCCTTTGCCGAGCATCCTCAGGCAAAGGCTAACCTAATTACTTGGTTAACGCCCGTATTTTGCGTTAGCCGGATCGAAATTTACCATAATTTCAGCAGAAGGCTGCACGATTTTGCCTGGATCCAGACCAAAAATCTCAACATCTGCTGATGGTTCGACCAAAGCATAAAGCGCCAAACTACCGTCGGGGAACCTTCCTCCAAGCATCAAGCGTTTGTAGTTAACAGGTTGCAAAGATCCGTCAGATTCGCACGGAACCAGTGTAAAAACGTGATCCAGCCGCACACTTTGCGTAGTTTGAACTTCATGGAAGGGCTGGTCAAGCATGCGCGCGAAGTCATCACCGCCCGGCATCTTACCCAATGACCTGCCAACACTACTGCGGGCCTTCGCCCAACCAAACCATTTCACGAAAAAAGACTCTTCGCCGAACTCCACACATATCCAACCAGCAACCGTATGACGGTAAACGATAAGAAACGGACGGACATGTTCCATCAGAGGTGATTCGATATCACCACCTGACATAGACCAACTTCGAAGAGTTTCGCGCATGAGGCACGACCGCGAGTTCCAGATCCGGCTGAGAGAGTGTTGCTGCTGCCAAAAACACCAACCAGACGGCAAGGTTGTGCTGAAATGCTGCAACCCATCAATATGACTGATATTCCGGTTCAACCAAGCATTTCCCCGCGCCAGAATCTCCAGCGCTTCCGGCAATGCACGCTCCCCTTCTTCGGTCAGCCGATATTGACGGTCTTCTACTGAGAACAGAGAAACGCCCTTGGTTTCTTCGAGTTGGGTGATGTGCCGTCGCACCGTTTGACGGGTGCTTCCCAATTCTTTGACGGCATGACTAAGGTTTAAGGTCCTGGCGAGTGTCGTAAAAGACCGGATCATCTCATGCAAAAGGCCATGAGAATCTGCAGGTTTTTTTGTTGCCTGCGCCGTTTCTGAAGGGTCTAAAATGCGATTCATCAATCGCAATGGTAAATTAATCACCCACTAATGCAACATTTTTCATCCATCATCTGAACATTTTTAATCAAAAAAAATTAAAAGGTAGTCAGTTGAACGATTCGGCATTTCCCGCGAAGAGTGAACGTAGTCACAACCAGAGGTGTTAAATAGTATGTCCCATCCAGTAGATGTTCACGTTGGTCGCAAGTTAAAGCAGATTCGCACGATGCGGCGGTTGTCTCAGACAGACGTTGCTAGAGAGTTAAATCTCTCTTTTCAGCAGATCCAAAAATATGAAATCGGGTCGAATAGAATTGCTGCCAGCAGACTTTACGAGTTGTCGCGCATCCTTGATGTGCCGACGTCTTACTTCTTTGAAGGTCTTGATACGTCATCGGAAAATTCCGACCAACGTGATCCAGGCCTCGAAATCGTTACGGCACTTGCTGCCATTCGTGACGATACGATCAAGACACGCATCGTTACGTTTATTGAAGACGTATCGGGCGTAACAGTCGCGCGTCAGGGCTGAGTCCCTGGTTTTCGACGCATCGGAAGACAGCTCCACCTGCCTTCCGATGCGCCCATTTTTTGAACAGTAATCGTTAATCAGTATGTGACTGGACAGCGCCGCGATAGCGGCGTTTTTCCTTTTTGAGACCATTTTTTGTGCTGTTTCCGGATTGAAAACAGATCGTTTCGCGCGTCGCCACGGAGTGAATAGCATTACACGCGAAATTTTCGT
Source organism: Roseobacter sp. (assembly GCF_045106495.1). GTDB lineage: Bacteria > Pseudomonadota > Alphaproteobacteria > Rhodobacterales > Rhodobacteraceae > Roseobacter. The sequence continues at coordinate 124,249 of NZ_JBGCEQ010000006.1, read as the reverse complement.
CCAATTTGTCGCAATTATTAGTATTTTTGTTGCGCTGCAAGTGCGAAAGACCTAAATCACTTTCGATGGATAAAGGATGCTACGATGCCGCATGATGGACAAACACCTCCGATGAACTCAAATGTCGTTCTTGACGATTTGCTTGACCTCACATCATCAGCCTTGAGGCCCGTTGATACGATTTTGGATGCTGCCAAATCCCGCGTAAAGGACATGGTGTCAGAGAACGGCCGCGTTTCCGGTGACTTGATCGAGATGCATCAGACTGCCGCACATGGGCTGGCGTGGCTGGCGACATATACGCAAGCATTGCATCAAATGAAGCGATGGGCTGAAAACTTGCAGTCTAAAGGTACGTTTGGCGAAACTGAGCAACTTCTGCTGCAGATCGCGTTTGGTGAGTATCTCTGGCAGATTTACGGCGGCATTCAAATGAATCAGGGTGAAATTCTCCGATTGCAGGATTTGGGTTTGAGCCAATCCGACATGCGCGTCTTGATGGAACCCGCCGTCATGACGCTTACGCAGGGTGGCAACACACAAGCAGCACGCACACGCCTTGTAGCGCTCATGCAAGACCATTCGGCCAATATTACCGTAGGCGTGTCCGGGCTCGAAGATGAACTTGAGATGATCCGCGAACAATTTCGACGGTATGCCGTTGAAAAGGTGGAACCCTTTGCGCACGACTGGCACCTTAAAGATGAGTTGATTCCGATGGAGATCATCGAAGAATTGGCAGAAATGGGCGTTTTTGGCCTGACAATTCCTGAGGAATACGGCGGCTTCGGACTGTCCAAGGCTTCGATGTGCGTTGTCTCCGAAGAATTATCGCGCGGATACATAGGCGTCGGCAGTCTTGGTACGCGTTCAGAAATTGCAGCAGAACTGATCATCGCCGGCGGTACTGACGCACAAAAAGAACAGTGGTTGCCGCGCCTTGCATCGGCTGAAACGCTACCTACGGCAGTTTTTACCGAACCCAACACCGGCTCCGATCTTGGCAGTTTGCGCACCCGAGCAGTCAAGGATGGCGATGACTACAAAATCACCGGTAACAAGACCTGGATCACCCATGCAGCGCGCACACAGGTTATGACGGTTCTCGCAAGAACAGATCCCGAAACATCTGATTACAAAGGGCTTTCAATGTTCCTGGCGGAAAAAACGCCCGGCGATGACGCCAATCCCTTCCCGAGCGAAGGCATGACGGGGGGCGAGATCGAAGTTCTCGGCTACCGCGGTATGAAGGAGTACGAACTGGCTTTCGACGGTTTCCACGTCAAAGGCGAAAACCTGCTGGGAGGTGAAGAGGGTAAAGGTTTCAAGCAATTGATGGAGACCTTCGAATCCGCGCGCATTCAGACGGCTGCCCGCGCCATTGGTGTGGCGCAGTCCGCCTTGGATATTTCCATGCAATATGCCCAGGACCGGAAGCAATTTGGCAAGGCTTTGATCAATTTCCCCCGCGTCTCGAGTAAACTGGCAGTGATGGCAGTAGAGATCATGATCGCGCGACAGTTGACCTACTTTTCTGCCTTTCAAAAGGATCAGGGGCATCGCTGCGATGTTGAAGCCGGGATGGCCAAGCTGTTGGGAGCACGCGTCGCCTGGGCGGCGGCAGACAACGGGCTACAGATCCATGGCGGAAACGGTTTCGCATTAGAATACAAAATCAGCCGTGTTTTGTGTGACGCCCGGATCCTGAACATTTTCGAAGGCGCCGCAGAAATTCAGGCTCAGGTAATCGCGCGACGCCTGCTGGGCTGAAATCAGCCTATGGGCAGCGGTGCTTTGCTCGTTTTGCGGGCGAAAGGCTGCGATTTTCAGTTCCTAAGGTTGTGCCACTAAAAAACGGTGTTGGGGTCACCTTCGCACTTGCAGCATTGCGGGCGGCTCCATATGCCTAAGCCATGAAACACCAGCGACTCACCCGCCGATTGTGGATCGAGGCCGGCCTTCTTGAGCTGGTCGAAAACGGCGCCGCGGCGCTGGCAGCCGAACCTCTGGCGCGCAAACTGGGCACGACCAAGGGGTCTTTCTATTGGCATTTCAAAGACGTACCCGCCTTTCAGGAAGCGATCCTGACGGATTGGCAATCGCGCGCCTTTTCAGATGTGATGGCCGATCTGGTCAAGGAAGGTACCGTAGAGCAGCGCCTGCGTCGATTTGGCACTATGATTCTGTCTGACAAACACGACCCCGCTTTCAGGGCCTGGGCCAAAACATCGCCTTCTGTGGCTTTGGCCATTGCTCAGATTGACGCGGAACGGCTTACCTATTTTACCAACCTTTTAAGGCAGTTGGGCGTGACCAACCCCGGTTTTGCGCAAAGCTGTTTGGGTGCGCTTGTTGGATTGCCGCAATTGGGCGATCAGGCCGACCCTGCCTCGGCATTTGACACTATGATCGACCTTGTGTTGGCCTTAAAGTAATCCTTATGAAACACGCGATCTGTGTACTTTTGCTGGGCACTCTAGCTTTGTCCGCCTGCAACAAAGACGAGACTGTGGCGGGTTATGGTGCTGCGGACAAGGTCTGGCAGCTGGTAGAATTGGACGACGCCGAGGTGGCGTTCAACGCAACCCTGACTTTCCCGGAAACCGGACAGATTGCCGGAAAGGCGCCCTGCAATTCCTATTCCGGCAGCATGACGGTACCCTATCCATGGTTCGACGCGGGGCCGCTTGCAGCCACGCGCATGGCTTGTCCGGACCTTGACGCTGAGACGGCGTTTTTCACAGCACTCGACGAGATGAGCTTGTCAGAAGTGCTCGGCGACACGCTTTTGTTATCCAATGATGCCGGCAGAACCATGGTGTTCAAAGCGGACGGGTAAGGGTCGCGACAAAGCGCGCGCGGGCCTCAGGTAAAGGTTTGTTGCCTAAGTTTTGCGCCAAATGGGCTGATAGAAAATGGCCTGTGGTCTCAAGTGCCCTGGCGATTTCAGCGTTTTCCGCAGCCCCTTTCCCCCGCAAGACATCCGGCAGTGGCAACAAACGGTCCGCCCAGTCACCTGCCGCCTCTTGTGAGACCGCGCGGCCGGACTTGGGAGACACATAGACCAGATTTTCCTGCGACCCCGTCACGGCGCAGGCATCCAGCGCCAGAGCGTATCCCATCTCTTCCAGCAGGCGCAGTTCCCAACGCATATAAGCAAGCGGCCAGAGATCGCCCTGCCCGAGTAAATCCAACAGCTGTTCGGATGCTGCGTAGAGCCGCGGGTGTGGTTCGCGCTCCGGCAGGCAAAACCCCAACAATCCGGTGACCGCATTCAATCCGGCCAGCGCCAAGCGGTCCTCCATCGCCAGGGCGGCGCGACTGCGCACAGGTTCGACCTGAAAGCTGCCGATGTGGTCTTCAAGCCGCGCGCGCCAGGCAACGTCAAGCTGCGCGCCGGGTTGCAGAATGGGGGCCGTCTTGCGGCTTGCACCGCCGCGCACAACGCCCGCGTGGCGGCCATGATCAGGGGTGAAGACCTCGATTATGGCGGAACTTTCGCCGTGACGCCGGGTGTTGAGCAAAATCCCCTGATCGCGCCATTCCATCAGATGAACCCAGGCTGATCGAGCAAGTGCCGCCCCTCTTTGTCCTCAACCTCGACCACCCAGAGATCTGGATCAAACCCTTGTTGCCGCGTGATATTTCCATCGACATCCTGTTCGTCGCCTTCTGTGAGAACGCCCCAGGACTGGGTGTCTTCGAGCAAATCATAGTGGCGCTGATACAGCGTCGCCTGACCGTTCAGGCGATTCACTTTGACCAGCACGGTGCCTGCGGTGTCATCTCCATGCGCAACAATAAAGGCGGGGATGTTTTCGATCCGCAGTCGAGCCAGATAGGCATCAATCCAGAACCGTGCCGTCAAGCGCGCCATTCAGGTCACCTCACGTATTGCCGTCTTTGAAATCAAGACCCATTTCCGAGTAACGCTCCGCCTCATCAAGCCAGTTCGGGCGAACTTTAACCTGCAAAAACAAGTGTATCTTGCGCCCTAGAAATTCTTCGAGCTCTTCGCGCGCGGCCTTGGATACCGCTTTGATCGTCTCGCCCTTGTTGCCCAGAACGATGCCCTTATGCCCGTCGCGGACAACATAGATCAGTTGATCAATCTTGGCAGAGCCATCCTTGCGTTCTTCCCAGGCTTCGGTTTCCACGGTCAGTTGATAGGGCAATTCCTGATGTAGACGCAGGGTCAGCTTTTCGCGGGTCATTTCAGCCGCGATCATCCGCATCGGCAAGTCGGCGATCTGGTCTTCCGGATAGAGCCACGGCCCTTCCGGCACCTCCGAGGCCAGCCAGTGGCGCAGCGCTTCAACGCCATGGCCTTTTTCAGCGGAGATCATGAAGGTTTCCACAAAGGGGTAGAGGTCATTGAGCTTCTGGCTCAAACCCAGCAGAACCTCGGCCTGAACACGGTCTATCTTGTTGATTGCAAGCGCAACTTTGCGCCCCTGCCCGATGTCTTGCAAGCCTTCAAGGATGCGCTCCACCCCCTCGGTCAAACCGCGCTGCGCCTCGATCAGCAGCACAACGACATCTGCGTCGGCCGCTCCGCCCCAAGCAGCAGCAACCATGGCCCGGTCCAGGCGACGGCGCGGTTGAAAGAGCCCCGGCGTGTCGACAAACACGATCTGGCTGTCGCCTTCCATGGCCACGCCGCGAATGCGGGCGCGTGTGGTCTGAACCTTGTGGGTTACGATCGAAACCTTGGCCCCGACCATGCGGTTCAGAAGGGTGGATTTGCCCGCATTCGGCTCCCCGATCAAGGCCACAAAGCCTGCGCGCGTGCTCATGTTGATGTCTCCAGTTCGGCCAAGAGATTGCGGGCCGCCGCCTGTTCTGCCTGCCGTTTCGAGCCTGCTGTGGCTTGCTGGCTATGCCCGGTTTCAAGTTCTGCCGCTATGGTGAAAACTGGTGCGTGATCCGGCCCCTTGCGCGCGACCTCGACATAGGTCGGCGGCGGTAGTCCCCGCGCCTGCGCCCATTCCTGAAGGGCGGTTTTGGGATCGCGCGCATCGTCTTCGACGTTGTGGATGCGCTTGCCCCACAAACGCAGAATGAGGCTCTTGGCGACCTCGAAGCCCGCGTCCAGATAAACGGCCGCAATGACGGCTTCAATGCCATCTCCGAGCAGGGCTTGTTTGCGTCTCCCGCCCGACAACATCTCGGACCGACCCAAGCGCAACACCGCACCCAAGTCGATTTCACGGGCAACATCGGCGCAGGTCTCTTTGCGCACCAAGGCATTGAAACGCGGCGCTAATTGCCCTTCGGTGGCTTTCTTGTCCAAGGCCAGTAATGCCTCTGCCATGACCAGGCCCAACACCCGGTCGCCGAGAAATTCCAGACGTTGATTGTCGTCGCGATTGGCAGAGGACATCGAGGCATGAGTGATCGCCTGCGCCAATAATTCCGGGCGCACAAAACTATGCCCCAACCGGTCCTGAAAGGACTTGAGTTCGGCTGAAAGCTTCACTCGACCGCCTTGAAGAAACGATCACTGCGCCAGGTCCAGAAAAACAGCATGGAACGCCCGCCAGAGGAAAACACGATACGGTCGGCCCGGCCAATCAGGTTTTCAAAAGGCACGTAACCGACCCCCTGAACCTGCTGCGGCAAACGGCTGTCGGCGGAATTGTCGCGGTTGTCTCCCATGAAAAAGTAATGCCCTCCAGGCACTTGATAAACACCGGTGCGGTCAGATCCCTGCATCCCGATGTCCAACACCGGATGCTGGGTGCCACCGGGCAGCGTTTCGATCGCCCGGGTTTTCTGACAGGCACCGCCATCGCCAACGGGTCCATTGCCGCAGCGTGGCCGGCGTCCTTCGGGGCCTTGCGGTTCCATAACTTCTTCAAATATTCCAGCAGGTTCCTGTGGCGCTTCATCCCCGTTGATGTAGACAATGCCGTCGCGCATCTGGATGGTGTCACCGGGCATGCCGATCAGCCTTTTGATGTAATCGCGTCCCGAAACCGGATGACGAAAAACCACGACATCGCCGCGCTCGGGCTCGCCAGCCAGAAGGCGTGTGTTGTCCCCATCGAAGAAGCCGCAAATGTTTTTGGCGTCTACGTTGATACCAAAACGCGGCAGGATCACGCTGGGGCAAGAGGCATAGGAATAGCCGTAGGCCATCTTGTTCACAAAGAGGAAATCGCCCACCAGCAGGGTTTCTTTCATCGATCCGGACGGAATCCAGAACGGCTGGAAAAACAGGGTGCGGAAAACACCGGCAATGAGCAGCGCGTAGACGATGGTCTTGATCGTCTCGATAAAGGCGTTTTGCTGCTTTTCTTCTTTGGCGGCCATGGGGCGCTCCCGTGATTTGATCTGCGCCTAAATGCGGGGGCACGGGGGGCGAGTCAAGGCGGGCGCATGCAACGGTCTGTGAGCGATGCTGGAAGTTCGACGCGAATCAGTGTTAACGCCAATTTTTTAAGGGTTTTCGCAATGTGACTTCCGTGCACAACCTGTGCACGGTATGTGCACCAAGATTGCACAGCGGGCCCATTTGACAGGGCGCGCGGTCGGGTTTGTGAGCGAAAGGTTAACGGCTTAAAGCACGGGCCTCGATCACCACAAAGGCCTGTGCCCAGGGGTGATCATCCGTCAGCGTAACATGGATGACAGCTTCGTGGCCGGGTGGTGTCATTTCGGCCAGACGTTCGGCTGCCCAGCCGGTCACATGCATCACCGGCTGGCCGGTCTCGAGATTGGTCACGGACATGTCTTTCCAGGAAATCCCCATGGCAAGCCCGGTGCCCAGGGCCTTGGAGCAGGCCTCCTTGGCGGCCCAGCGTTTGGCATAGGTGCCCGCAACGTCCTTGCGCCGTTCCGCCTTGCGCTGTTCGATGTCTGTGAAAACCCGATTGCGAAACCGGTCGCCAAAGCGGTCCAGCGTGCCCTGAATCCGCTCGATGTTGGCAAGATCGGTCCCGATACCGAGAATCATGTCAGCCGCGCTGTCAATATCTGGAAACTTGCCGCGCCAAAGAGCAGACCAAAGACCAGCTCAAAACCCCGGCGCGCGCGGCTGTAGCCCCGCGCAATGGGTCCCCAGGAAAACAGCAGCGCATAACCAAAGAAAACGGTCATCGAGGCGCAGATCAATGTCGAAAAGAGCCCCCAAACCGCGAGCGGGCCGGACCCCGGCACCAGCGCCACTGAAAAGACAGCCCCCCAGCCCAGGATCGCCTTGGGGTTGGTCAGGTGCAGCAAGAGACCTTTGGCAAAGAGCCTGTTGTGCGGCACTTGCGGCGCCGCCCCAGCGCCCCCGCGCCAGGCCGCGCGTAGAGATTTGATCGCCAGATAAAACAGATATGCCGCGCCCAGATATCGCACCGTTTCAAAGAGCCATACATGGGCCATCATCACCGCCGAAAACCCCAGAGCGGCCATGATCCCCCAGCTGGCCGAGCCCACGACGATGCCTGCCGCCAATGTCAGCCCGGCAAGACGCCCTTGCCGCATGGAGGTGCCCGAGATCGCCAGCGTTGCCGGGCCGGGACTGCCGCCCATCACCATCCAGCCCAAGAGCACCGCCCACAGCGGGATCAGCATCTCAGCGCTCGCCACGGGCTTCATCCATCAGGCGGCGCATCTCAAAGATCGCCGGTTCCAGCCCGAGAAAGATGGCTTCACCGATCAGGAAGTGGCCGATGTTGAGCTCCATGACTTCCGGGAAAGCAGCCACAGGTTTCACAGTGTCATAGGTCAGACCATGGCCTGCGTGAACCTCAAGACCGAGGCCATGGGCAAAACTGGACATCTCGCGCAGAGCGTCGAGTTCGCGTTCCAGCGTTTCTGTATCCGCCTCCGAAAACGCATCACAATACGCGCCCGTATGTAGCTCGATGACTTGAGCGCCGATGCGGTGGGCCGCTTCGATCTGGCGTTTGTCTGCGGCGATGAAGATCGAAACCCGACAGCCTGCCTCGCGCAGCGGGGCGATGAAGTGGGCCAGCTTGTTTTCCTCGCGGGCCACTTCGAGACCGCCTTCGGTGGTGCGTTCTTCGCGCTTTTCCGGCACGATGCAGACCGCATGGGGTTTGTGCCGCAGGGCGATTTTCTGCATCTCGTCGGTCGCCGCCATCTCGAAGTTGAGCGGCACGCTCAGCACCTCCATCAACCCCTCGATGTCCGTGTCGGAAATGTGGCGGCGGTCTTCCCGCAAATGCGCGGTGATCCCGTCGGCACCGGCCTCCTGGGCTATTTGCGCGGCCCTGAGCGGGTCCGGGTAGGCGCCGCCGCGCGCGTTGCGCACCGTTGCCACGTGGTCGATGTTTACGCCGAGGCGCAGTTTTTCGGTATTGGCCATGTCTCAGCCCCCCATTGGGCATGATGTGTTCGAGAAGGTTCCAAAGTACCGTTCCGCGCCAGTGGCGGGGAGGTTGTTTCAGACCCGGTATTCACTCCTTCAACACACCACGCGTTAGTCCCCGGTTGAGTGTTCCGCTTTGCGCTTTGCATCTGCTTTTGCTGCAGCTTTTGCTTTGAGGGTGTCCAGTTTGGCCTTGATCATCCCTTTACGGCGTTTTTGATACACGCGGATGACAGGAACGGAAAGATAATAACACAGCGTCGCAAAGAAGATGCCAGGCAGGATCCCTCCGACCATATAGGGAAAGAAGATCTCGTCATAAAACACCGACAGGCGGGACCAGTCCGCCTTGTCATCCGTAAACATCGCGACGAAATTGTCTTTGAGGTCTGCGCCTGCATCGAGGAATTTGCCGCCAAAGGACCGCGGCAGGCGCGCGTCCATGTGATCGCCCAGGATCCAGTGCCCGGTTGATAGCGCTGAGACCCCGATGGGCACATAGGTCAACGGGTTGCCAAAGAAGGTCGCCATCAAAGAAGCGATCACGTTGCCACGCATCAGCGTCGCCAGACCCGCCGCAATAAAGAAGTGAAACCCGTAAAAAGGTGTGAAAGAGGCAAAAACACCGCCCCAGATGCCGCGCGCGATTCGCTCGGGGCTGTCGGGAAGGCGGCGCATCCGGTGTTTGACGTAATGAAACGCACGCGTCCAGCCCCCGCGCGGCCAAAGCAGCTCGACAAGGGCACGAGGCCAGCTTTTTGGATCGCGTCGTTTAAAAACCAAAGGGCGGGAACCTTTTCTTGTTTGTGATGCGCCTGCGTTCTAACAGACAGCTCTAAATATAGGCTTACACCGAGCTGGGTCGCTATGTCAGGCCGGTGTTTCTGCTGCCCCTTGCGACATATTGCGCAGGCGCGAAATCTCCGCGACATCGCTTTCTGCCTCAAGGGTCAGCATCAAGGAATGCAAGTGCACCACATCTCTGAGTTGCACGGAAATAAGAAGCCGGTAAAAGTCTGGTTTCCTGTCGATGAATTGTAAATCCGAAATATTCGCGCGCGTTTCTCCGATCAAGGTACAAATGCGCCCCAAAGTGCCCGCATCGTTGTTTAGTGTAACGTCCAGCGTCGCATCGTAAATGGCCGAATGAGGTCCCTCGTGCCAACGCAGGTCCAGCCAGCGGTCGAGTTGGTCTTCGTAAGCGCTGACCCGGTCGCAGTCGATCGTGTGCACAACCACGCCGCGCCCCTTGAACGTGATGCCGATGATGCGCTCGCCCGGCAGCGGCTGGCAGCAAAAGGCACGTTCAAACGATTGGCCCGGGGAAAGGCCAACCACGGCACGCTGCGCATCGATCTTTTCACCCGGTTTCGGCGTCAGATCGGGATAAACCGCCTGCACCACCTCGCGCCCACTGATCTCGGCACTGCCCAGACGGGCCAGCAAATCTTCGCGGTTCTCGAACCGCATGTGACGGGCGGCGGTGGCCAGCGCCTTGTCAGTGACTTTGCGGCCCACATGCTCAAAGGCGGAGCGCGCCAGTTCGCGGCCCAGTTTGACAAACCGCGCCCGGTCCTCATCGCGCAAGGCTCTCCGGATGGCAGAGCGCGCCTTGCCCGTCGTGGCAATGTCGAGCCAGGTGGCTTGCGGGCTTTGGCCTTCGGCCGTGATGATCTCGACCGATTGCCCGTTTTTCAGTCGGGTCCAGAGCGGTACGCGCATGTGGTCCACTTTGGCGCCGACGCAGGCCGAGCCGATGCGCGTGTGAATGGCAAAAGCGAAATCGATCGGCGTGGCGCCCCGTGGCAGTTTGACGACTTCACCCTTGGGCGTGAAGCAAAAGACCTGGTCGGAATACATTTCCAGTTTGACCGCTTCGAGAAAATCCTCGTGGTTTTCCTCGGCGTCAAACTGTTCGGATAGCTGGGTGATCCATTTTGCCGGGTCGACGGCAAAGGGGTTCTGGCTGCGCACACCGTCACGGTAGGACCAATGCGCGGCCACCCCGGTTTCGGCCACATCATGCATCTGGTTGGTTCTGATCTGCACTTCGACACGTTTGCCATCACGCCCCGAAACGGTGGTGTGGATCGAGCGGTAACCATTAGATTTCGGCTGGCTGATGTAATCCTTGAACCGGCCCGGCACCGCACGCCAGCGCTGGTGAATGGCGCCCAGCGCGCGATAGCAATCTTCTTCGGTTTCGGTCAGGATGCGAAAGCCATAAATGTCAGACAAGCGCGCAAAACTCTGATCTTTTTCCTGCATCTTTCGCCAGATCGAATAGGGTTTTTTCGCACGGCCAAAGACCTCGGCCTGAACGCCGGCCTTGTCGAATTCCAGCCGCATGTCACCGGTGATCCGATCGATCACATCGCCGGTTTCCTTTTGCAGGTTGATAAACCGCCGGATGATCGAGGCGCGCCCTTCCGGGTTCAGCACCCGGAAAGCCAGATCTTCGAGTTCTTCACGCATCCACTGCATCCCCATGCGACCGGCAAGGGGGGCAAAGATGTCCATGGTTTCGCGCGCTTTTTGCGCCTGTTTGTCCGGGCGCATCGCCTTGATCGTGCGCATGTTATGCAACCGGTCGCTGAGCTTGACCAGAATGACCCGCAGATCCTTGGACATGGCCATGAAAAGCTTGCGGAAATTCTCCGCCTGCTTGGTCTCAGTGGAATTCAGTTGCAGGTTGGTGAGCTTGGTTACGCCATCGACCAGCACCGCCACTTCTTCGCCGAAACGCTCCGACACTTCGGTGTAGGAGGCCTTGGTGTCCTCAATCGTGTCATGCAAAAGAGCCGTGATGATCGTGGCATCATCCAACTGCTGCTCGGTCAGGATCGCGGCCACGGCCACGGGGTGGTTGAAATAGGGCTCGCCCGAATGGCGCGCCTGACCCTCATGCATCTTTCGGCCGTAATCATAGGCCGCGCGCAGGAGCGTTTCGTTGGTTTTTGGATTGTATTTGGTGACCAGACCGACCAGATCATCTGCGGAAATGTCGAACTGGTCAGGCGGTGTCATTCATTTGCCCTCAGGGCGGCGTGGCAGAGCTCAGCCCTGCCCTTGTGCAGCCATCAACTGGCGCAGGAGCATTTCTTCGGACATGCTGTCTTCTTCGGGCTTATCCTGCTCGGCTCCCATCAAAAGCGCCATGGCGTCTTCTTCGGGCTCATCAACTTCGATCTGGTTCTGGTTGCTTTCGATCAGGCGTTCACGCAGCTCGTCGGCGCTCTGCGTTTCGTCGGCGATCTCACGCAGCGACACAACCGGGTTTTTGTCGTTGTCACGGTTGACAGTCACGGCGGACCCGGCTGCAATTTCGCGGGCGCGGTGCGCTGCGAGCATCACCAGTTCGAACCGGTTTGGGACTTTATCAACACAATCTTCAACTGTGACGCGGGCCATGGAACACTCCATAAATCGGGGATTTGTCAGAAGACGCGTATTTAGGCCTCTTTTGCGAGATATACAAGCGTCTATTCGAGCCTGACAATCTCTTCTTTTTGCGCCTGCGGCAAGGCCGCTAGCATCTCGCTGACAGTCAGGCCCAGCACGGGATGCTTCCAGTCGGGGGCGACATCCGCCAAGGGGACCAATACAAAGGCACGCTCCTGAACCCGGGGGTGTGGCAGAATAAGCTCTTCGGGGGCCTGCGCCATTTGCTGATCCAATGACAAGTCGCGCCACCGCGCATGTTTGGCCGCATCCGGCAGCACATGATCCCCATGCGCGACGAGGTCCAGATCCAAAATCCTGGGCTCCCAGCGCGCATCACGGGTGCGACCCATGTTTTCTTCGATTTTGTGAAGTTTTTCGATCACAATTTCTGGAGGCTCTTCGACCTCTATCGCCACCGCCGCATTCACAAAATCTGGACCGCTGCCCGGGGGGAACGCGGGGGTGCGATAAAGAGAGCTAACTGCGCGAATCGCTTGGAAATTTTCAACCAGTGATAGAATGCCTTTTCTGACAGTTTCCGTCGGGTCACCGTGATCAGATGTGCGGTTTGACCCTAGGGCAACCAGCGCAACTGACCGGATTTGTGGCAGAACTTCGCCTGTTTTCATCGTCACCCTCTCTTGCAGCACCCGGAAAAACCCTTACTTTCGGCGATGTCGGAACGCCAATCATTTAATCATGTCGTTTTTTAAACGCTAGCGTCTGACGCATTGGAAGGACAAACCATGTTTTACAAGGACGAACGGCTTGCGCTGTTCATCGACGGGTCGAATCTCTACGCTGCGGCCAAGTCCCTTGGCTTTGATATTGACTACAAGCTTCTACGCCAGGAGTTCATGCGTCGTGGAAAGCTGTTACGCGCGTTTTACTACACTGCCTTGCTGGAGAACGATGAATATTCGCCGATTCGTCCTCTCGTCGATTGGTTGAACTACAACGGGTTCACCATGGTGACGAAACCGGCCAAGGAGTACACCGACAGCATGGGCCGCCGTAAAGTGAAGGGCAATATGGACATCGAGCTGGCCGTGGATGCGATGGAGCTGGCGCCAAGGGTCGATCACATTGTGCTGTTTTCCGGCGACGGTGATTTCCGCCCGCTGATCGAAAGCCTTCAACGTTCCGGCGTGCGTGTTTCCGTAGTCTCGACCATTCGCAGCCAACCGCCGATGATTTCGGATGAGTTGCGCCGCCAGGCGGACAATTTCATCGAGCTGGACGAGCTTAAGGATGTCATCGGGCGTCCGCCGCGCGAATTCCCCGAGACGGCCACCGGCTGAGGTGGCAGCTCCGGTTCGCCCGGCGCGACCACACGACCCTCTGGACGCTGAGACAGCAAACCCTTACCTCTGGTTTCAAGATGTTTTGTGACGCACTTTCGGTGCGAAGCCGGAGACCAAACCATGAGCAAACCACCCCTCACCCTGTATCTTGCAGCACCGCGCGGCTTTTGCGCGGGCGTGGACCGGGCGATCAAGATCGTAGAAATGGCCTTGGAGAAATGGGGGGCGCCGGTCTACGTGCGCCACGAAATCGTGCACAACAAATTCGTGGTCGACGGTCTGCGCGACAAGGGGGCCGTCTTTGTCGAGGAGCTTTCCGAGTGTCCGGACGACCGGCCGGTGATTTTTTCAGCCCATGGCGTGCCCAAGTCCGTACCGGCCGCCGCCGCCGCGCGCGAGATGGTCTACGTGGATGCCACCTGCCCGCTGGTCAGCAAGGTGCATATCGAAGCGCAGCGCCACGCGGACAACGGGTTGCAGATGATCATGATCGGTCATGCGGGCCACCCCGAAACCGTCGGCACTATGGGGCAGTTGCCGGAGGGAGATGTGCTGCTGGTCGAGACACCGGACGATGTAGCGCAGGTCGTGGTGCGCGACCCTGAGCGTTTGGCCTATGTCACCCAGACGACCCTGAGCGTGGATGATACCGCCGAAGTCGTGACCGCCTTGCAGGCGCGGTTTCCGAGCATCGCCGGCCCCCACAAAGAAGATATTTGTTATGCCACGACCAATCGCCAGGAAGCAGTGAAGGCCATGGCACCGAAATGCGATGCCATTCTGGTGGTTGGCGCGCCCAATTCCAGCAATTCAAAACGGTTGGTGGAGGTCGGCGCGCGCGCGGGCTGTGACTATGCGCAGCTTGTCCAGCGGGCGAGCGACATCGACTGGCGCGCTTTGCAGGGCATTCGCAGCATTGGCATCACCGCCGGGGCTTCCGCGCCGGAGGTTCTGATCAACGAGGTGATGGACGCTTTTTCGGAGCACTACGACGTGACCCGCGAGGTGGTGGAGACCGCCGTGGAGAACGTGGAGTTCAAGGTACCGCGCGTCTTGAGGGAACCTGCATGATCGAAATGGGCAATCCGCGGGCGTTCCCAGGGTGCCGGGGTTTGATCATGCACGCAGGCGCGTGTCGTACTGCGCCGGAACGCCAATGAAACGCGTACCAATGGCCCCCCTGCTGCTGGGGCTAGCGGGTCTGATCCCCTTTGTCTGGGGGGCAGCGACCTATCTGATTGATCCGCTGGCAGACTGGGGCATGCGTGCCCTCGGCTCACGGTTCATCGGGCCTTACGTACAACTCTTCTACGGCTCGGTGATCTTGTCTTTCATGTCCGGCGTGCTCTGGGGTTTTGCCACCAAAACCACCGGGGCGAAGGCGGCGGCGGGCTATGTATTGTCCGTCATCCCCGCCCTTTGGGCGTTTTTCATGACCGGCGGGGGCCCGGTAACGGCGGGCCTGAACCTGATTTTTGGCTTTGCGGGACTGTTGGTGCTGGACTTCGCCTTCTGGCGCTGGGGTTTGACACCCGGCTGGTGGATGTCCCTGCGTCTGTTGCTGACGACCGTTGTGATTTTGTGCCTGAGTGTGGGGGTTTTCCTGTGAGCGACGATGAAACACTGAAGGTTTATGCCGAAAAGGCGCAGGAATACGCCGATATGGTGGCTGCGCCGGATCAGCCTAATTCCCATCTGGTGGCCTTCGTTTCGGCCCTGCCCCACGGCGGCACCGTGCTTGATCTGGGATGTGGCCCGGGCAATTCCGCAGGCGCAATGGCGCGCGCCGGTTTGATGGTGACCGCGACAGACCCGGTGCCGGAAATGGTGGCGCTGGCCGCACAGCATGATGGCGTGGACGCGCGGGTTGCAAGTTTTGACGATATCACCGGGACTGATCTTTATGATGGCATCTGGGCGAATTTCTCGCTGCTGCATGCATCGCGTGCGGACATGCCCCGGCATCTTGCTGCCCTTGCGCAAGCGCTGAAACCGGGCGGGCAGTTTCACATCGGCATGAAAACCGGCACCGGCAGCAAACGGGATTCAATCGGGCGGCTTTACACCTACTACACCGACGCGGAGTTGACCGGATTGCTCGGCGCCGTGGGTCTGACGGTTACGGATCGCACAACAGGGCGGGAAAAGGGCCTTGACGGTGTGGAGGCACCATGGATATGCCTCGCCGCTCATGGCTGAGCTTTTTGCATATACGGATGGCGCCTGTTCGGGCAATCCCGGCCCCGGTGGTTGGGGGGCGTTGCTGCGCGCGATGGAAGGCGATGCGGTTGTCAAGGAACGTGAACTCAAAGGCGGTGAGCCGGAGACCACCAACAACCGAATGGAATTGCTGGCAGCGATCAATGCGCTGGAATCGCTGTCGCGTCGCAGCACCATCACGCTGGTCACTGACAGCAACTACGTCAAGAAAGGCATCACCTCCTGGATCTTTGGATGGAAGAAAAATGGCTGGAAGAATGCCGCAAAAAAGCCCGTGGCCAATGCCGAGCTATGGCAACGTCTGGACGCCGCTAATGCGCGCCATGACGTGACCTGGAAATGGGTCAAGGGACACGCGGGCCACCCCGAAAACGAACGGGCGGATGCGCTGGCGCGTGCTGGAATGGCCCCCTTCAAGACATCTGATGCGTGACATCGCCTGCCCGGTGGGTTTGCATCTGGACGGTGTGCCGCGCCGGATTGCCGCCTTTGAACACCCTCAGGCCGGGTTACAGCTGGTCAAGGGCGGCGTGGCCGCAGATGAACGCCCAGAGCAAGCCGCCGCCCGCGCGCTTTTTGAGGAAAGCGGATTGGAAACGCGCGCCGCGATCTATCTAGGGTCGAGCACGGATATTGCCCCTGAGACACGCTGGCATTTCAGCCTGTGCCAGTTGGCGGGACCGCTGCGCCCAAAGTGGCAGCATCTGTGCGCGGATGACGGTGGGCATCTGTTCCGGTTTTACTGGCTGGACCTTGATGCGCCTCTGCCCGAAGGGTTTGCGCCCCCTTACGCCCGCGCGTTTGAGTGGATAAAGGCGGCCCTATGAGCTTGATCAGTTTTCTAGACTATGCCTCGGTGTTTATCTTTGCACTGACCGGCGCACTGGTGGCAAGCCGCCAACAGCTCGACATTGTCGGATTTGCATTTGTGGCTTGCCTGACGGCGGTGGGCGGCGGCACGCTGCGCGACGTACTGCTGGACCGCAACCCGATCTTCTGGATTGCCCAACCCGTCTATATCGGCGTCGCCTGCGCCGCAGCCCTGATCGTTTTTTTGACCGCGCACCTCTTTGAGAGCCGCCTCAAGACGCTGATCTGGCTGGATAGCTTTGCGCTGGCCGTCGCGGTTCCCGCGGGCACCGGTGTGGCTTTGGCGCTGGACCAGCCTATCTTGGTTGTGGTCCTGATGGGCACGATCACCGGCTGCATGGGCGGGCTGCTGCGCGATGTTGTGCTGGATGATGTGCCGCTGGTCCTGAAACAGGGCGAGCTTTATGTGACGGCGGCCTTTGCCGGGGCAACGGTTGCCGCCTTCGCCCGCCCGTATTTTGCGGAAGCCTTGCCTGCGCTGGCGCTCTGTGCGGGTGTCACTTGGGCATTGCGTGCGGGATCGCTGGCCTTTGGCTGGCGCCTGCCGGTTTACAAAAGCCGCCCGCCCCGGATGTGACAAACAATGGCGCCGGGAGAAGCGCAATGGCTCGAAACACGTTTTGATGCATTGGTGCTGGCTTTCTAATGAAAACCCGAGCACAGTTGTGCAATGTTGGACAAGCAAACGATCACCCTTACGGACATCCGGGTCCCCGTCAAACGGGCCCGTACGCTGGATGCGGCCAAGGTCGATGTGATCGCAGAAGACATGTTGGAAAACGGCCAAACTACGCCCATTCAGGTGCGCAAGGACGGAACCGGGTTCATTCTTGTTGAAGGATTGCACCGGCTGCATGCGATGCGCGCCTTGGGAGAGACGGAAATCACCGCCTATCTTGTGCGCGCCCGGCTACACTAGAGGCGAGGGCCGCCCTGTGACCGGTATCAAAATGCTGCCGCTGCTGGCGACGGTGATGGCCTGTGCGCCTGTGGCCCTGCCCCCGTCATCGCTGCCATTTTTCGGAAACGGGTATCGCTATGAGGGCGATCCGTGCCGACGTCTGGGCGAAGACGCCACGACCAATCTGTTTCTGGATGACGCCGCAGATCTGGTTGGCTGTCCCAGTGACGCAGAGATTTTGGGCGCATTCACCAGCGACACCGGCGCAGTGGCGGTTGCACAGCGCGAGGGCTTCACGCTTTACTCCGTACCAACCCGATAAGGTGCCAACGCCGCGTCACCCTTTTCTGCGCGGCTTGACGATCGGGGCGGTTTGCGTCCAACACTGATGCGCAACGGAGGCCCAGAAATGCATATACCTGCCATTACCGGAAGTGGTGTTTTCACCCCGGAAAACGTGATCACCAATGCCGAGTTGGTGACGGCCTTCAACGGCTATGCGGATCTTTACAACGCGGAAAACGCGCAGGCGATTGCGGCAGGCAAGATGGCGGCCAAAGAGTATTCTTCCGAGGATTTCATCGTCAAAGCCTCTGGCATCTATCAGCGCTTTGTCATGGACAAGTCCGGTGTGCTGGATCCAACCGTGATGCACCCGCTGTTGCGTCAGCGCAGTGACGAAGAACCCTCGGTAATGGCCGAGATGGGGGTGAGCGCCGCCAACAAGGCGCTCGACATGGCAGGGAAAACAGCGCGCGACGTCGGTCTTGTGATCTGTGCGGCCTCCAATATGGAGCGCGCCTACCCGGCTTTGGCGATTGAAATCCAGGAGCTTCTGGGCGTGGAGGGATTTGCCTTTGACATGAATGTGGCGTGTTCCTCCGCCACCTTTGGCATTCAGGCGGCGGCGGACATGGTGCGCTCGGGCAGTGTCAAAAGCGCGCTGGTGATCAACCCGGAGATCTGTTCGGCGCATCTGGAATGGCGCGACCGGGACTGCCATTTCATTTTCGGCGATGTGGCTACAGCAACACTGATCGAGCGGCGCGAGGCGGCAAAAGGGCCGAGTTTCGAGATCAGATCAACCCGTTGTGCCACGCAGTTTTCCAACAATATCCGCAACAACAATGGGTATTTGCGACGCTCTCGCCCGGCTGGCATGGCGGACCGGCGCGACATGCAATTCATGCAAAACGGCCGCAAGGTGTTCAAGGAAGTCTTGCCGCTTGTTTCTGCGCATATGGCCGCGCATTTGGGTGACGCAGGTGTGCAATCCGGTGACCTAAAACGTCTTTGGCTGCATCAGGCCAACAAGACCATGAATGATTTCATCGGGCGCAAGGTTCTGGGTCGTACGCCTGCTCCGGAGGAACAACCGAATATCCTGCAGGACTATGCCAATACATCTTCGGCCGGGTCGATCATCGCGTTTTCAAAGCACTCCAGCGACATGGTGCCCGGTGATCTGGGCATCATCTGCTCTTTTGGCGCGGGATATTCCGTGGGGTCAGTTCTGGTTGAGCGTCACGGGTAAAATCGGGGCGGGCGCGATGCGTCACGCCACGCCATGGTCATTTTCCAGATGCAGTTTCATATCGATCAGCACCTGCTGCAACAGGCTGGTTTCGCGCAAGAGGCGTTTGGCTTCATTGACCGTGATTTTGCCGTCTTCCATCGACTGCTGATATTCACCCATCAGCATGGCAAACCTCTGGCTGAGCGCAATCACATCCGCATTCACCCCGCCAGGGCGATCAGCATTTGGGCGGCGTTCGTCATATTGCAAAGATGTTCCCGACAACTCGGCCAGCGCGCCGGTTACATGGGGATAGGTCGCGGCCTGTTCCAACCGCGCGACGGTTTCGATGGGCATATACCGGTCCGAATGTTCATCATGATCTGAATAGTATCGCCCCAGCGTGGCCTTGGATTTCCCGGTAATCTGGCAGGCCTGCTCTATGCCGACGTCCTTAACCAGTGATTCCGTATGTTTCTTCAGGTATCTGCCGATCGCCGTCATATCGCCCTCTTCAAGTTCGAATTTTAAGTATTCACCTTCCGAGGGAATAATGTCCAGCGTCCCCCATTAATCGGATGTCAGGGAAATGTCATTTATACAGGTATTCCCATTGTTCGGGAATTAGCGAGTGGCCGGTGTCCCCTGCACCGGTTTCGGTTTTGAGCTATGTTGCGTTCTGCCGGTTTGGGAACGGCGGGTCGGCTGAAATGCCGACAGCCGCGCACCAGCTCATGTATTATGTTTGCCTATGCTTGCGACGGGCCCTTCCGGGCCCTATCAAACGCATATGGCCAAACTCTATTTTCATTATTCGACGATGAATGCGGGCAAATCAACAGGGTTGCTGCAGGCCGCGCACAATTACCGTGAGCGCGGCATGACGCCCTATCTGCTGACGGCGCAATTCGACAAGCGCGCTGGCGATGGCCGCATCGCATCGCGCATCGGCATTGGCGAAAAGGCCGATACCTTTTCCGACACGGATGATCTTTTTTCCCGCCTCGCCGCGCGCCAAAAGGAAGGACCCGTGGCCTGTGTCTTTGTCGATGAGTCGCAGTTTCTGACCGAGTCGCAGGTCTGGCAGCTGGCGCGGGTCGTGGATGATCTGGGTCTGCCAGTGATGTGTTTCGGGCTTCGCGTAGATTTTCGCGGCAAGCTCTTTCCCGGTTCCGCTGCGCTTCTGGCGCTTGCCGATGAAATGCGCGAAGTGCGCACGATCTGTCATTGCGGCAAAAAGGCCACGATGGTGGTCCGGATGGACGCAGAGGGCAAGGCGCTGCTGGACGGGGCGCAGGTCCAGATCGGCGGCAATGAGACCTATGTGTCCTTGTGCCGCCGACATTGGCGCGAGGCGGTGGGCGACAGCTGAACCGTCAGACCTTGTTAGGCGGGATCTCTCCCGTGAAGAAGGCCTTGAGGTTCGTGACGGTCATCATCCCCATGTCTTCGCGCACCTCCAGCGCTGCGGTGCCGATATGCGGCAACAACACCACGTTTTCCATGGCTTTGAGCGCTTCGGGCACAACCGGCTCGAACTCATAGACATCCAGCCCCGCGCCGCCAATGTCACCGGCGCTGAGGGCCGCGATGAGCGCGCTTTCCTCGACGACGTTGCCGCGCGCGATATTGATCAGATGGGCGTGGCTTTGCATGACAGAAAGCACCTGCGCATTGATCAGGTGATGCGTGGCATCGCCCCCCGGGACGGCCACGACCAACACGTCGACGGCAGCAGCCAAATGCAACAGGCTGTCCATCTGTGTGGCGGGGAAATCCAACGTCTTGGCAGAGCGGCTGTGGTAGGCGACATGCATGCCGAACCCGAAGTGACAGCGCCGCGCGATGGCCTGTCCGATGCGTCCCATGCCCACGATGCCGACGGTTTTGCCACCCAGATGCATGCCCAGAAGCTGCGTCGGATGCCAGCCCTCCCAATGCCCCGCGCGCAGCAGCCTTTCGCCCTCGCCCGCACGCCGTGCGCTCATCAGCATCAGCGTCATGGCCGTATCCGCCGTGGCGTCGGTTACGGCACCAGGCGTGTTTGTGACCGTCAGGCCGCTGGCGGTGGCTGCGTCCACATCGATGTGATTGTACCCCACGCCGAAATTGGCAAGGATCTGGCAGCGCCATGCGGGTTCAGCCACGAAAATCTCGGATGAGAACATATCCCCCAAGGTGGGCACAACGCCGTCATAGTCGCTGAGCGCTGTGCGCATTTCCTCCACCGTCAGCGGCGAGGTTTGAGGCCGTACCGTCAGATCAAAAAGATCCGCTGCCGCAGCCTGAACGGAGTCGGGCAAAGGTCGGGTCATGAAAATCTTGGTCAATGCAATCGCCCTCCCTTGGGCACATCCTGATCCGGCGTGATCAACACGATCTCGCCTTTTTCATCGGGCAATCCCAGCACCAGCACTTCGGACATGAAGGGCCCAATCTGCCGGGGCGGAAAATTCACAACCGCCAGCACCTGTTTACCCACCAGCGCCTCGGGTTCGTAATGCGCCGTCACCTGCGCCGAGGACTTGCGCTCGCCGATCTCCTCGCCAAAATCGATCCACATCTTGATCGCGGGTTTGCGGGCTTCGGGAAAGGTTTCGGCGCGTGTCACAACGCCACACCGCACGTCCACCTTCAGAAAATCGTCAAAATTGATGTTATCCATTGGCAAGCTCCCGTGATCTGTCGGTGGCCGCTTTGACTGCGCGGGCCAACAGCGGTGGAAATCCTGTGTCGCTGTCCATCAACACCTCCAGGGCGGCCTGGGTTGTGCCATTGGGCGAGGTGACATTGACACGCAACTGGGCGGGGTCCTCTTCTGCGGCCTGTGCCAGCGCGCCGGCGCCCGCCACCGTGGCTTTGGCCAGTTGCATCGCCAGATCTGCAGGCAGGCCTTGCGCGGTACCTGCTGCTGCCATGGTTTCGATCATGTGAAAGACATAGGCCGGGCCCGATCCGCTGACACCGGTGACCGCGTCAATCTGGGCTTCGGTTTGCAGCCGGACAACGTCGCCCACCGCACTGAGCAGCGCTTCGGCTTCGTCCAGTGCAGCGTGGCCAACCTTTTCATTGCCGATGATCGCGGTGATGCCCTGCGAAATGGCTGCAGGTGTATTGGGCATGGCCCGCACGATCGGGGTCGCCGCCCCCAAGATATCCTCAAACCGGGCAATGGTGATCCCCGCCGCAATGCTGACAAAAACCGTATCGCTGTTGCCCATGGCCCTGAGCGTCGGCAGGGCATCCGCCATCATCTGCGGTTTTACGGCCACCAGCACAATGGCGGGGGCCACGGGCAAATCGCCGTTCAGCGTTACGCCGGTGGAGATCAGCCAGTCAGAGGGTTGAGGATCAACGACCCAGACGGCGCTGGCGGGCAACCCCTGGGCCAGCCATCCGGCCAGCATCGCCGATCCCATCTTGCCGCAGCCCAACAGCACCAAGCCGTCGCGCGCGATACGACTGTCTTTCATGTGACATCTCCCCGAACCGACCTTCGTGTCGGAGGGAATTGTTACGCGCGTCCGTAGGCCTCTGCAATGGCGACCTGAAGCGCTTCATGCGGTGTCTGATTGCCCCAGACCAGCAGTTGCATCGCCGGGTAATAGCGTTCGGCGCACATCACCGCAGCGCTGATCATCGTGTCGATCTGATCGGCGCTGGCGACATGGCCACCGGCCAAAATCAGCCCATAACGGTAGACCATCAGTTTTTGTTCGTCCCAATAGGTAAAGGCCCCGGCCCAGCACTGATCATTGATGTGATTGATCAATTCGTAAAGTTCGGGCTGTTTTTCTTCCGGCGGCTCCATGTCGAAGGTGCAAATCATCCGCAGCGTCTGATCATAGGCGGACCAGGCCAGCGTCAATGAATAGGTGCGCCATTGTCCTTCCACGGCCATGGCAATCTGCTCGTCCGAGATGCGGTCGAAGTCCCACTCGTGATGGGTTGCGAGATGCTCTACGATGTCGATGGGGTGAATATCGTCTTCTAGATACGGCTCTGACAGTGCCATTGTGCCACCTTTATTTTCGCGCTAGCGCTCAGGACCGGTGACGGCCCCCAATGCTAGGTGCCTGCTCTACAGACCGGGGCGAACCCCCGTGCCTATACCATATATGGTGCTGTGCGAAGCAGCCTGTGGCAACCCCTATTCTTGTGGGTTAACGCAATAAGTTGTGGATGAATTCGTTTTGGGCGCAAAATATCACCAATCCTAAGGATTGCGAGGGCGCGCTTAAGGGGATGTTAATCGAGGTTAACAGATCAGCGCCCCAAAAGAGGCATCTGACCGGTGTTTCGGAGCACGCGAAATCAGTCTTTCGCGTCCATGGCGTCGAGTCGCGCCTTGAGCGCTTCGTTCTCTTCGCGGGCTTTTTGGGCCATGGCACGCACCGCGTCGAATTCTTCGCGGGTGACGAAATCGCGGTCGGCAAGCCAGCGGTCCATCATGCCTTTCATGGCGGTTTCGGCCTCATCGCGGGCGCCCTGCGCCACGCCCATCGCGTTTGTCATCAATTGCGAGATATCGTCAAAAATCTTGTTACGCGTTTGCATCTGTCGCCTCCGGCTGTTCACAATCCGTATATGGTGACAAACCACCGCTGCTGCAAGGTTGACATCGTCGCGCCACCGAACGAAAGGATGCCTCATGCAAGCGATGCTGCCTTTCCCTGACGTGTCCCCCGAGATTTTTTCGATCTCGTTGTTTGGCTTTGAACTGGCGCTTCGGTGGTATGCGTTGGCGTATATTGTGGGCATTCTGGTCGGTTGGCAGCTGGTGGTACGCGCCATGAAAACGCCGCGCCTCTGGGCAAAGAACACTCCGGTCATGACCGCACCGCAGATCGAAGACCTTCTGACCTGGGTGATCGTCGGCGTGATCCTGGGCGGGCGTTTGGGCTATGTCGCGTTTTACCAACCCGCTTACTATGCGCAGCACCCGGGCGAGATACTTGCCGTCTGGCAGGGCGGCATGGCCTTTCACGGCGGGCTTTTGGGGGTGATCGTCGCGGGGCTGATCTACACCTGGCGTCACGCCATTCCGCGCCTGAGTGCCGCCGATGTCATGGCCCTGGGTGTGCCGCCCGGGTTGCTGCTGGGCCGACTGGCCAATTTCATCAACGCCGAACTTTGGGGGCGGCCGACCTCGGTGCCCTGGGGTGTCGCATTCCCAACAGAGGCGGCGCAATTCTGCCCGGACATCGCCGGGATTTGCGCGCGCCACCCATCGCAGCTTTACGAAGCTGCTCTTGAGGGTCTGCTTCTGGGCGGTGTGCTGATCTGGCTGGTCTGGCGCTTCGGCGCGCTGAAGACGCCGGGTCTGGTAGCGGGCGTGTTTTTCGCAGGCTACGGCATGGCACGGTTTGTCGTCGAATTCGTGCGTCAACCGGATGCGCAGTTTGTTAGTGAAGGTAACCTACTGGGATTGGCCTGGCACATAGCGGGCTGGGGGTTGACCATGGGTCAAATCCTGTCGCTTCCAATGGTCTTGCTGGGACTTTGGCTGATCGCCCGAGCCCGCCGAACGGCATGAGCCTGCGCCAGATCCTGTGCTCCCGGATTGCCCAAAACGGGCCTCTTTCGCTTGCGGATTACATGGCAGACTGTCTGTTGCACCCGGAACATGGCTACTACACGACGCAAATGCCGCTTGGCGCTGCTGGTGATTTCATCACAGCGCCGGAAATCAGCCAGATGTTTGGCGAGCTGATCGGTCTGAGCTTGGCACAATCCTGGATGGATCAGGGCCACCCCGCACGTTTTACCCTGGCCGAGCTTGGCCCCGGACGCGGAACGCTGATGGCCGATATGTTGCGCGCCACACGCAAGGTGCCCGGTTTTCACGCAGCCGCAGAGGTCGTGCTGGTCGAAGCCTCGCCCAAACTGGCAGGCCTGCAGCGCGACACCCTTGCGGGTTTCAGCCTTCGTCACGTGGACACTGTGAACGACCTTCCTGATCAGCCGCTTTTTTTGGTGGCCAATGAATTTTTCGACGCGCTGCCCATCCGCCAGTTCACCCGTGCCGAGCGGCATTGGCGCGAAACTCAGATCGGCGTTCAGGACGGAGCTTTGATCCTCGGACTTGGACCAGAGTTGCCGCAACCGGCTCTGGCAGCGCGTCTGGTTGACACAAAACCCGGTGACGTCATCGAATATGCGCCCATGGCCGCGCCGGTGGTAGACGCCATGGGACGACGGATCGCGCAGTACGGTGGGGCCGGGTTGATCATCGATTACGGCGACTGGACCAGTCTTGGGGATACGTTTCAGGCCATGCAAGGCCACAAACCGGTCGCCCCGCTGGCCGACCCCGGCAAAGCGGACCTGACCGCACATGTGGATTTCGAAGCGCTTGCACACTCCGCCCCCTGCCCGACAACGCGCCTGACGCCACAGGGCGTTTTTCTGGAGCGGTTGGGCATCACCCGGCGCGCGCAGGATTTGGCAACACGTTTGCAAGGATCGGCGCGCGCGGATCACATTGCCGCACATCGGCGCTTGACGCACCCGGATGAAATGGGAAATCTGTTCAAAGTGATGGGCCTCTTTCCTCAAGACAGCCCCGCACCGCCAGGTTTGGAAATATGACACTGGAAATACTGACATCTGAAAGCCTTTTGCCTTTGAAACACGGCTTTTTCACGCGTCGCGGCGGGGCATCTTCGGGTGTTTTCGCCGGATTGAATTGTGGCGAAGGCAGTTCAGATCAATCGGAAATTGTTGCCATCAACCGCGCACGGGTCGCGCAAGCCATGGGTGTGGTGCCGCAAAACCTTGTGAGCGTTCATCAAATCCACTCCGCCCGCGCCATCAAGGTCAGGCAAACATTTGAGGAAAAGCCAAAAGCCGACGCCTTGGCGACAAACACGCCCGGTCTCGCTTTGTCGATCCTGACTGCAGATTGTCAGCCTGTGTTGTTTGCGGATGTTGACAATGGGGTCATTGGGGCGGCGCATGCCGGATGGCGCGGTGCGCTTGAAGGTGTTTTGGAGGCGACAATCGATGCGATGTGTGACCTTGGCGCAGCGCGCGGATCGATTGCTGCGGTCATCGGCCCGTCGATTTCACAGCACGCTTATGAGGTCGGACCTGAATTTTTTGATGTATTTCTGGCCGAGGACGAGGAGAACAGTCGCTTTTTTGCCAATGGCGAGGACGACCGGATGCACTTTGATCTTCCAGCATTTGGGTTGCACCGATTGCGCCAAGCCGGCATCGGCTCGGCCGAGTGGACCCGTCATTGCACCTATTCCGATCCGGACCGGTTTTATTCCTACCGCCGCACGACACATGAAAAAGAGGCAGATTACGGCCGCCTGATCGCCACCATCACCTTGTAACGGCCCTGCAGTTGCAAGGGGAGGTTGGCATCGCACGCGTTTGAAGCCCGTTGCAACGAGGCCCAAGCAAGCCAGAATCGGTGACCTAATCCTCGGCGCGTCATGCGTTGACCGGCGCGAGAATGTGGCAATTCGTGCTCAGCTCCGGCAACAATTCCATTGGTTTCAAAGGCTTTGCTCAGGCACCATGTACAATCTGCGTCAATTTTTGACAGGGCAGGCCAGAACCGCGCAACATCCAACCCATTAAGCACAAAAGAAATAGATCGCTTCTCTGTCTGTCGGTAGGACTGACGCGGCATGTGGGCAACTTGAAACGGATTGTATGACCACGGAACCCTTTGAGTTTGGGCCCATTGCCGGGCTATCGCGTCGCGCCGCTCGCGCCGATAGCCCCATCGGCGTTCGAATGGCCGATATTGCCGCGTTGCTCCCGGACGGCAATATTGTGAAGGGTCAGCGCAAGATCCCCACCCTTGCGGTGTTTGACGCGGCCTTCAGCGCATTCTCACATGGCACGCAATTGCAATCATCACATGGCCTGGTTGCCATCGAGGATCTGCAGCCCGGGGACCGTTTGCTGACCGCCGATGGCGGTTCCAGCGCAATCTCATGGCTCGGTTCCGCCACTTTTGCCCCCGCAAAGCAGACCGACGACCGTCCGTTGATTCGGATTATGGCAGATAGTTTTGGCATCAACCGGCCGGACAGTTTCCTGAGCCTGGGGCCGGGCGCGCGGCTTTTGCAAACGCCTGCGTTGTTACGGAATGGCATCGAAGACAAACCGCTGATGACCCCGGCGCGTGCCTTTGTCGACGGCGTGAACGTGATCGAGGTATCGCCACCCACCCCCGTTCGGATGTTCCACCTGAGCCTGCAGCGTCATGCGGCCATTGTCGCCGGTGGTCTGGAAATTGAAACCTATCACCCCGGTGCGGACCCGATGCCGTTCATGTCTCAGACCCTGCGCGCCGCTTTTATGTCCGTGTTTCCTCACATCAAACATCTGAGCGATTTCGGGCCCCTGAACTATGTTCGTGCGCCTGAAGATACCGATCTGACACTGGACTGACGGGCTCCTATGCCGAGGTGCTCAGTCGCTCTTCGAGAACGTCAAAGGGCACACCCGGCTCATCCTTTGCGCCGCGAATGACAAGCGAAGTCTTGACGCTTTCAACATTCGGCGTGGTCAACAGGTCTCCGGTCAGGAATTTCTGAAAGGTCGACAAATCAGGAGCGACGCATTTGAGAATGAAGTCCACTTCGCCATTAAGCATGTGGCATTCGCGCACAAGCGACCAAGCGCGGCAGCGGTCTTCAAAAACAGACAGATCCGATTCTGCCTGACTAGCCAGGCCGACCATGGCAAAAACCTGAACTTCAAAGCCCAATTCGCGGGCGTCCACATCGGCGTGGTAGCCTCGGATGTAGCCGGCTTCTTCTAACGAACGGACGCGGCGCAAGCAGGGCGGCGCGGAGATTCCCACCCGATTGGCCAATTCGACATTTGTCATGCGCCCATCAGCCTGAAGTTCCGCCAGGATTTTTCGATCGATAGAATCCAGTCGCGTGCCAGCCATGTCGCCCCCCCTATTTTTCGGTTGTTATAACATTGGCCGCGCAGCGCGCAATATTCTTTCGCATTTGCGCAATAATCTTTCTGCGTTTCTTGGAAAATGCAAATCCGCTATGCACGCAACGCCGTCACGCGAGGGGTTTAAGCTTGGCCGCGCGCACTATATATCCGATATCGCTGCTATGATTTCAATCGGGGGTCCTTATGGCCGAGACAAGACAAACACGCGTCCTCATCATTGGATCAGGACCTGCCGGATATACTGCGGGTGTCTATGCCAGCCGTGCCATGCTGAACCCGATTTTGGTGCAGGGTATTGAGCCCGGCGGCCAGTTGACGACAACGACCGAAGTGGAAAACTGGCCGGGCGACAGCGAAGTGCAGGGCCCGGATCTGATGATCCGCATGCAAGAGCACGCCAAGGCGATGGGCACCGAAGTGATTGGCGACATCATCACCGATCTCAAGCTCGACCAGCGCCCCTTTGTGGCCAAGGGGGACAGCGGGACGACCTATGTTGCGGATGCGGTTATTCTGGCCACAGGCGCGCGCGCCAAATGGCTGGGATTGCCGTCGGAAGAGAAATTTAAAGGCTTCGGTGTCTCGGCTTGCGCCACCTGTGACGGTTTTTTCTACCGCGGACAGGAGATCGTGGTGATCGGGGGCGGCAACACAGCCGTCGAAGAAGCGCTGTTTTTGACCAATTTCGCATCCAAGGTGACACTGGTGCACCGCCGCGACGAGTTGCGCGCGGAAAAAATTCTGATCGATCGGTTAATGAAGAACCCGAAGATCGAGCCGCTGTGGTTCCATGCACTGGACGAAGTGCTCGGGACAGACGCTCCGCTGGGTGTGGAAGCGATCCGCGTGAAGCACACCAAAACCGGTGCGTTGACCGAGATCCCGGCCAAGGGCGTTTTTGTGGCTATCGGGCATGCGCCGTCAAACGAGCTGGTCAAAGACGTGCTTGAAACGCATATGGGCGGTTATGTAGTCACTAAGCCGGACAGCACCGAGACATCCATTCCGGGCGTTTTTGCGGCTGGTGATCTGACCGATCATAAATATCGTCAGGCGGTCACATCCGCTGGCATGGGATGTATGGCCGCACTCGAGGCGGAGCGGTTTTTGGCGGAGAACGCTGATGCAAGCGCAACTGCCGCGCAAGACCATGTCACGGAATTGGCCAAAAGCGCTGCGGAATAACGCAGCAGTCCCCCCATAGCCTTCGACCAAAAACGGCGTGGACCTTTGGCCCATGCCGTTTTTCGTTTACCTTCCTTGCACCCTGCAAATTCGCACCGTGTTGCGTGCGTACGGTGGGTTAAGACGCCTATCACTTCCTGATTGGATAACTCGGCGCGTGCCCGGTTCCGGCACGCTTCGATTGCTCCTTTGTTGCGAGGTCTTCTTCCATGCCCACCCAAGCCGCTTTGGCCCATGTTCCCGGCCCCCCTGCCACCCCTTTGATCGGCCACACCTTGCAAATCGTGCGTGACGCCTATGGCACGCAGCAGGAGTACATGGCGCGCTACGGATCGGTCTACAAGGTCAACATGCTGGGCGTATGGCGGGTCAACCTGTGTGGCGTTGACGCCTTGGAAAAGGTCCTTCTGGACAAAGACAAGATATTTTCGTCACAGGGCGGTTGGGACGCCTTGGAGCGCATCTATCCCGGCGGCCTGCTCTTGCAGGATTTCGACCACCACCGTGCCAACCGCCGGATCATGCAGGCGGCCTTTCGCGCTTCGGCGATCCGCGACTACCGCATCCGGATGGCGGACACGATGCACGAGCTGCTGGAGTCCTGGCCGGACGACAAACCCTTTTGTTTCTATCATGCGATCAAGGATTTGACGCTTCGGTTGGGTGGTGCTGTTTTCATGGGTCTGCCGCTCGATGGACCCTTGGCCAAAAAGGTCAACCGCGCCATTGAAGATGAGATCAAGGCCTCGGTTACGGCAGTGCGTTTCCCCTTCCCGTTCACGCCCATGTGGCGCGGCGTTCGGGGACGTAAGTTTCTGATTGAGACGTTCCGCACTCTGATCCCGGAGCGTCGGGCGCAGGGCGGCGATGATTTTTTCTCACAGATGTGCGTGGCCAAGGACGAAAATGGCGACGGGTGGAACGAGGACCAGATTCTAGAGCAGTTCAATCTTCTGATCATGGCCGCACATGATACGACCGCCACGGCGCTGTCGGTGATGATTGCCGCCCTTGGCGAACACCCCGAGTGGCAAGAGCGTTTGGCGCAAGAGGTCGCAGATCTGGGCGACGGGCCGCTGGACGAAGAGGCTTTGGGCAAAATGACCCAGACCAATCTGGTGTTTCGCGAAGCGCTGCGTCTGGTCCCCCCAGTGCCCTTCATCCCGCGCAAGGCGATCAAGGATTTCCACTGGAAAGGCTATGACATTCCCGCCGGCACTTCCGTGTCACTCAACCCTGGGGTGACCATGTTGTCGCCGGAGCATTTCACCAACCCAACAGAATTTGATCCGGAACGCTTTGCGCCTGAGCGTGTGGAAGACCAAAGCCACCGGTTTGCGTGGTCACCTTTTGGCGGTGGGGCGCACAAGTGTCTCGGGATGCACTTCTCGACCATGCAGATCAAACTCTTTGTCGCAACTTTACTGCGTGCACGGCGGATTGAACTGACGGGCCCGCCTCCAGAATGGCGCCGCATGCCAATCCCCAAGCCCAAAGGAGGACTGCCTGTCCTTTTGCGACGAATCTGATCTTTGAGGTCGCCGTCCGCTGAGGTTGCCAGCCTAATGCTCAGAATTAAGCACAAAGTCATAGAAATTTCCGACAACACCACACTCTATACTTGAAACTGTCACATTACACGCGTTAAAGGCCGTTCGAGCGCATTTTGGGGGGAATGCCAAACCTTTATTAAGCGAGTTTTTTTGATGCCCAGACCCAACCTGTCGCCGATCCCTGAGTTGTATGTTTCTTACGAGTCCGCCCAGAAGCTGAAAGCCGACGCCGGCGATCTGCTGAGCTGGGATCTGACACCGCGCCAGATCTGTGATCTTGAGCTTTTGATGAACGGTGGGTTCAACCCACTCAAAGGTTTCATGTCAGAGGCGGACTATGACGGCGTTGTCAAAAACATGCGTCTCGCAGATGGCGCCCTTTGGCCGATGCCCATTACGTTGGACGTGTCCGAGGATTTCGCTGAGAAGTTGGAAGTGGGTCAGGACATTGCGCTGCGCGATCAGGAAGGTGTGATCCTGGCGACCATGACTGTGACGGACAACTGGGAGCCGAACAAGCCCCTCGAAGCCGAGAAAGTTTTTGGTGCCGATGACGATGCGCATCCGGCGGTGAACTACCTGCACAACCATGCCGGCAAAATCTATCTTGGCGGTCCGGTGACAGGCATCCAGCAGCCCGTGCATTATGATTTCCGGGCACGGCGCGACACGCCAAATGAATTGCGCGCCTTTTTCCGCAAGGTGGGCTGGAACCGTGTTGTCGCCTTTCAGACCCGCAACCCTCTGCACCGCGCCCATCAGGAACTGACATTCCGTGCGGCCCGCGAGGCACAGGCAAACCTGCTCATCCACCCAATTGTCGGCATGACCAAACCCGGCGATGTGGATCACTTTACACGCGTGCGTTGCTATGAAGCGGTTCTCGACAAGTACCCGGCCGCGACAACGTCGATGTCATTGCTGAACCTGGCAATGCGCATGGCCGGTCCGCGCGAGGCCGTCTGGCACGGGTTGATCCGCAAAAACCATGGTTGCACCCATTTCATTGTTGGCCGCGACCACGCGGGACCCGGCAAGAACTCCGCAGGCGAAGACTTCTACGGGGCGTATGACGCGCAAGATATGTTCCGGGCGCACCAGGAAGAAATGGGAATCGAAATGGTCGATTTCAAACATATGGTCTGGGTGCAGGAACGCGCGCAATACGAGCCTATGGACGAGATCAAGGACAAGGATGACATCACCATCCTCAACATCTCCGGCACCGAATTGCGCCGCCGTCTGGCCGAGGGTCTTGAGATCCCCGAATGGTTTTCCTTTCCGGAAGTGGTCACCGAACTGCGCCGCACCCGTCCGCCGCGGGACCAGCAAGGGTTTACCGTGTTTTTCACTGGCTTCTCCGGCTCGGGAAAATCCACAATTGCCAATGCTCTGATGGTGAAGCTGATGGAAATGGGTGGCCGTCCTGTCACCTTGCTCGACGGAGATATCGTGCGGAAAAACCTTTCATCCGAATTGGGCTTTTCCAAAGAGCACCGCGACCTGAACATCCGCCGCATCGGTTATGTGGCTTCCGAGATCACCAAAAACGGTGGCATCGCGATCTGTGCGCCAATCGCACCCTACGCGACGACCCGTCGGGCCGTGCGCGAAGACATCGAAGCCTTTGGCGCCTTTGTCGAGGTCCATGTGGCCACGACAATCGAAGAATGCGAGCGCCGGGACCGCAAGGGCCTTTATAAACTGGCCCGAGAGGGGAAAATCAAGGAGTTCACCGGGATTTCAGACCCCTATGATGTGCCAGAGAACCCCGAGCTATGCGTTGAAACTGAGAATGTCGAAGTCGACAACTGTGCGCATCAGGTGCTTTTGAAGCTGGAAAGCATGGGATTGATTGGCGGCCGCGTTTAAGCCAGCGCTTACATGAATCATGCCGCCAGCTCTCTGAAGCTGGCGGTTTTTTTATGTCATAAGCTCTGTGGCAGGTCCGCAGTCCCGGACATGACAATCACGCCCTTCCCCGATACTTCGACCCCTGAAATGGCGCTGCGATCTCCCAACACCCGCACCTGAGCCTGGCCCGGTCGCCCCATCCCGTGCCCCTGTTCGGCTACAAAATCACATTTTTCGATCATGTCGTGCGCCCAAAGATATGCGGCCGTTGCGCCTGTGGCTGATCCGGTGAAGGCATCTTCGGGTGGGCTGGGTGGTGCTATCAACAAACGGCTGTAGGTGTCCCCTGCATCCGTCGCGCCAGATCGCGTTACCCAAAAAGGCTCCATCATGTCGGTCTCTGGCTGGCCCAAATGGTGACCAAGGGTTCGCAATGCGCCCACATCGAGCACCAGCCGCTCAAGCGTTTGTCGATCTTTCAACACAGTGATGCAAAATGGCAGACCCGTTGAGACAATCTGCGGCTGACCGATGATGTCGCCCGGCGCGATACCACCAACCGCTGCTACGATGTCCGTGGGGACAGTTTGCCCAAAAACCGGAGCGATCTGGGTCATTTTCACATGATTACCGTGAACCTCGACGGGAATGATCCCGGCTTGGGTTTCCAGTGTCAAAGCGCCATCTGAGATCAAACCGCGCGCTCTGAGCGCCATGACCGTTGCGACGGTGGGATGGCCGGCAAAGGGTATTTCCCGGCTGGCGAGGAAGTATCTCACGTGCACATCCGCGACATCCGAAGGGCCGGTAAAGGTGCATTCAACCAGCGACGTTTCGCGCACATATGCCATGCATACCGCGTCATCCAGAACCGCCCCGCCATGCACGACCGAACAGCCGTTGCCACCAAATGGCACGTCCGAAAACGCATCTACCCAATCGAAATCAAAGCGCATATGCCACCCTCAAACCAAACAAGGCCGCAGATCGCTGCGGCCTTGTTTCCAACATTCATCTCTTTGGTCGGGTGTCAATGCACCGCAACGGGCGCGTAGTCGTTTTGCCGCGCCAAACGGAATGCCAGACTGCGATCCGCAACAAGCGCCAATTGCTGGCCCTCGCTGTCATGCACCGCGTAAAGTTGGTCCAGATCGCCAGCCTGGTCGCGCACTTCGCTGGGAAGTTCTGTTACATCAACGGTTTTGACGTAAACAATGCGATTGTCGTTTTGCGCTGTTTCTTGTGGTTCTTGCATGTCGTCACCCTTTCTTGATGTTAATTGTTTGAACGACAGTTTGCGGTTTTTCGCGGCTTAGATCCACGTGCAACAATCCGTTCTCGATAATCGCTTCACCGACATCGACGCCATCGGCGAGCACAAAGCTCCGCTGAAACTGGCGCGAAGCTATGCCGCGGTGCAGGAACACGCGACCTTCACTGTCATCGGTTTGCCGACCCCGGATCACCAGCTGGCGATCTTCTACGGTAATCGACAAGTCCTCTTCACTGAACCCTGCCACGGCGAGCGTGATCCGGTAGGAAAAATCTGATGTCTGTTCAATGTTAAAGGGCGGATAGCCCTCGTTTCCGGACTTCGCTGTGCGTTCCAGCAAACGTTCGAGCTGTTCGAATCCCAGCATGTGGGGATAAGAGGCCAGAGTCATTTTCGTCATGCGACACGTCCTTATTCGTCAAGCGACAGTCAAATTCGGGTCCCATTTTGGCAACCCGTGGCATAAATATGGGTAGCAATTGTCCCGGACGCAAGGGCTAGGCGAATAGAAGGTGAACGCTTATGTTAGAAAAAAGTTATTGAACGGAATCACCGCCATATGAACGCCCCTACGGATCTGTCAATGAAAACGGAGGAAGTATTGCGGGTGGAGCTTGCCGTTTTCCGGCGCGAGCACCGCGATTTGGATGAGGCCATTCAAGCCTTGGTTGAAAAGGGAATGGGCGATCAGCTGACGCTGCAACGATTGAAAAAACGCAAATTGCGGTTGAAGGATATGATCGCCCAGATCGAAGATCGTTTGACACCTGACATCATAGCTTGACGTCTTTGTCTGCGTCTCTTTTCAGCGCATTGCCTACAGCAAACGTTTGTCTATAGTGCCGATTTCAGCATCAGGGTCAGGGGAGCCTTTGACATGACCGCACCCGTTGTCGGGATCATCATGGGCAGCCAGTCGGATTGGCCCACACTGCGCGAGGCGGCCATTCTGCTGGACGACCTGAACGTGCCCTATGAGAGCCGCATTGTTTCAGCGCACCGCACGCCGGACCGCCTGTGGGAATACGGAAAGTCTGCGGCAGACCGCGGTTTGCAGGTGATTATTGCCGGGGCCGGCGGAGCTGCCCACCTGCCAGGCATGATGGCCTCGAAGACGCGTATTCCTGTGATTGGCGTGCCGGTCCAAACAAAAGCGCTTTCCGGTGTGGATTCGCTCTATTCAATCTTACAAATGCCGCGTGGATACCCCGTAGCGACCATGGCCATTGGAGCGGCGGGCGCCGCGAACGCCGGATTGATGGCTGCAGCCATTTTGGCCTTGCAGGACGAGGATTTGGCTGTCCGGTTGGACACTTGGCGCGCAGATCTATCCGCATCGATCCCGGAGGTGCCCGAAGATGACTGACGCGCTGCCAACCGGGGCAACAATTGGTATTCTGGGCGGTGGTCAATTGGGGCGTATGCTGTCCGTTGCCGCCTCCAGACTTGGGTTCAAGACGCATATCTTTGAACCGGGCGCGGAACCACCCGCTGGTCATGTGGCCGACCGGGTGACGACGGCCACCTACCACGATCACGTAGCCCTAACCGCATTCGCGGGCAACGTGGATGTGGTGACCTATGAGTTCGAAAACATCCCAACCTCGGCCCTGGATACGATCGAAAAAACCACTCCTATCCGTCCCGGGCGCGAAGCGTTGCGGGTCAGTCAGGATCGGTTGGTGGAAAAGACATTCCTGCGAGACCTGGGCCTGAACGTGGCGCCGTTTGCCGATGTTACCAGCCTGGACGTGCTGCTTTTGGCGGTCCAGGAAATTGGCACGCCCGCTATTTTGAAAACACGTCGGTTTGGATATGATGGCAAGGGGCAAGCCCGCCTGAAAACCGACGATGACGTCGATGCGGCCTGGGCCGAAATGGCGGACCAAGCCGCTATTCTCGAAGGGTTTGTCGACTTTTCCCTTGAGATCTCTGTTATTGCGGCGCGCAGCCCGCAGGGAGATGTTGCCTGTTATGATCCGGGCGAAAACGTGCATCGAGACGGCATTCTACACACCACCACGGTGCCTGCACGCCTATCCGCCGCGATGCGCACCGATGCCATTCTGATCGCTGCCAAAATATTGAACGCACTGGACTATGTTGGCGTTCTCGGCGTCGAGCTTTTTGTTACGCAAGAAGGGTTGATCGTGAACGAAATCGCGCCGCGGGTGCATAATTCGGGCCATTGGACTCAGAACGGCTGTACGGTTGATCAATTCGAGCAGCACATCAGGGCCGTAGCAGGCTGGCCACTGGGCAATGGCGCGCGTCATTCCGATGTCACGATGGAAAACCTGATCGGCGCGGATATGGACCGGGTTTCAGATCTCGCAAAAGAGGTCAATTGCGCGATGCATCTTTATGGGAAATCCGAAACGAAACCCGGGCGGAAAATGGGTCACGTGAACAGAGTTACGGCATGACCCTCAACGCGGTGCCAGAAAACGCTCGGCAATCTCGCCGGACATGTAGCTGAACCGACCGGCGGCCATCGTTGCCGCCACGCGATGTGTCTTGGCATCCAGAATAACCACATCTGCGCGTTGTCCGGCCTCAAGCGTTCCGCGATCTGCCAAACCCAGCACGCGCGCAGGCCCGGCGGAGACCAAATGCCATGCAGTTGTCAGATCGGTGACACCGCTGTTGGCCAACATCAATGCCGCGCGGCGCGGGCTGGGATAGTGGTAGTCCGAGGCGATGGCGTCACAAAGACCCATCGAGATCAGTTCCAGCGCAGACACATTACCCTTGTGGGACCCGCCTCGCACGACGTTGGGCGCACCCAGAATGACAGCATCCCCAAGGCGACGTGCTGCTTCGGCGGCCTCAAGTGTTTCTGGAAATTCGGCGATGCGAATGCCGCGCTGATGCCAGGTGTCGCGCTCTGATTTCGTGGCATCGTCATGGCTGCCCATGCGCAGGTGGCGATTTTTTAGCGTCGCACATAGTTTATCCAGCGCTACTGGCACTGCGTCCGATTGCGCATGGAGCTGCAGCAAGAGTTCAAAATGGTCATCCGGATTGCGTCCAGCTTTCAAAGCTTGCCCGACCATACGCGGCGGTTGACGGCCTTGCGCCAGACGATCATGTGGCAGGTGGTCGTTGAAAACGATGTAGTCCACACCCCAGTCCGTCAACCGATCCGGGATGCTGTCATAGAGATCCAGCAAATGGATTTCCAAGCGCAATTGAGCCCGCAAATCCGTCACCAGATCGGGCGCGGTCGCGCGGATTGCCGAAAAGACCTGATCGGCAAACTCCAGGCCGCGCAATCCACCTTCCCAGCTGACGAATTGTGCCAGAACCGCAGTGGTGATGCCATTGGCGGCCAGTTCCGCCTCGGTTGCGACAATGCCCTCGGCCATCTGCTTCATTGCACCACGTCGGGGCGCCAGGTGACGTTCGAAACCATCGCCATGCAGGTCGACAATCCCCGGCAGGATCCAATAACCTGTCAAATCGATGGCCCTTTCACCAACATCTGCCATGATTTTTTCACCGGAAATCGATAGGCTGCCCGGCTTCAGACCGCCCGAGCCAAGGACCTCTGCTCCCTGCAGGTCAAGGTCGGCCAATCATCTCTCCTACGCTCGGCACACAGTTTCCATCGGGGCAGCCGAGTTGCGAAAGCACCGCATCGAACCAGCTCATAGAGCGATCGAATTGGCCGGTGGTCAAAAAGGCGACGGTTTGCGCAATGACGCGTGGGTTGTTCATCATGAAGGTGTGGGTGACCGGCAAAACAATATGGTCCTTCATGCCAGCCACGCGGGTCGACTGGACCGAGACCTTGCCGTCATCCCGCCCGGGTATCAGCGAAGAAAAATAAGGGTTTAACGATTGATCGCCCGCAATGATGCCCAGGTCAAATGTCACGGGTGGCAAGCTACGCGGCAAATCGTTTGCTTGCGTGCCCAATTGCGCGCCTGCGGGACCATTGATCCAGTCGAATGCGTCAATATCGGAGAAGGCGTCTACAACTTCACTGCCCTGATTGGGGGGCGCCAGCATCACCACTCGACCTATTCTGTCTGGCGCGGCTTCAGCAACCCACTGCCGCAAGAGAATGCCACCCATGGAGTGGGTTACAAAATCTACATGTCCGCGCGGGCCACATTTGGCCATGGCATCCGGTAGGGTGCGCGCCACCAGTTCCGCCACTGGAGCGGTTGTCGAAGGATAACCGGGCCGCACGACGGAATATCCCTTTGATACAAGAGCATTTTCCATGACAGCGAAAGACGATTCCGTTCGTGCAAGCCCATGCAACAGCACAACACATCGCGCGTTTGCCGAGGCCGCAACAAAAGCTATGACGCCTGTCACGAGAAGAATTTGCATAACTCTGGTCATACCCCTCGAGATAGTGCCATTACTTGACTTGCGAAAGTGTAACGTCACGCGCTTTTACTGGAAAAAACCTGTATGCATAAAAAACCTGTTCGATTGGCGGCCCGCGCCATAATTGTGCACGAAGCACGGTTGTTGCTGGTCAACGCCTGGCCCAAGGGGCGCAGCAGCCTGCTATGCGCGCCCGGCGGCGGGGTTGAACCCGGCGCATCGCTGCCCGAAAATCTGGCGCGCGAGGTGCATGAAGAAACCGGATTGAACGTGCAGGTCAATGCGCCCTGTCTGATAAACGAATTCCATGATCCGCGTACCGGGTTCCATCAGGTTGATATCTTTTTTCGATGTCAAATCGTCGGAACCTCCCATGTACCAAACGGGTGGCAGGACCCTGAGAACATCGTTTCACGTCACGTATGGGCAACACAGGCTGAAGTGAAATGGCTTCATTTTAAACCCAGCAGCCTGGCGAGTATTGCTTTTTCAGACAACGACCTGATCATGTACGACCCGCTTGAGACGATCGTGATGTAATGGCGATGGCGATCCCGGCAATGACCAGTATCGTCGCCAGGACAATCATGGGTGTGATGGTTTCACCCAGAAAAAGAGCCCCGCCCAGTAGCGCGATATTGGGCACACTCAGCTGGACTATGGCCGCGATGCTCCCCTGCAGTTGGGGTAGAACGAGATACCACAACGCATAGCCCAAACCGGATGTGATACCGCCGCAAACGATCGCCAAGGCCCACCCCAGGACGGAAGCATGGGTGACAAAACCTATCAACATGATAGTCAGAAGTGGCAGACACAGGATGAAATTTGCAGATGTCGCAGCCAG
The DNA here is from genome assembly GCF_045106495.1 of Roseobacter sp. Taxonomy (GTDB): domain Bacteria; phylum Pseudomonadota; class Alphaproteobacteria; order Rhodobacterales; family Rhodobacteraceae; genus Roseobacter. The sequence continues at coordinate 85,672 of NZ_JBGCEQ010000006.1, read as the reverse complement.
CGGGTCGCGTGACGTACGCCCTGAGATCGTATAGGCAGCCCATCCCAGGCCAGCCATGATCATAAAGGCCGCGCCGGTCGGGTCGGATTGACCGCCTTCCCCTGGCCAAAGCGCCACAAGCAAACCTGCAAAAGCCAGTGTCGCGCCGCCCAACTGCCGCGATGTTGGCTGTGTACCTGTCACAGAGCCATAGGCGAACATTGTCATTTGAACGACACCGAAGAGGATAAGGGCCCCGAGCCCGGCATCCAACGTCAGATAAGCCAAAGAGAACCCGACCATATAAGCTGCAAGGCTGCTTGCGCCCAAGACGCGTGCCGGCGCGAAGAGCCTTATTCTACCGCCTCGGATTAGAACGATTCCGCCCAGAGTAATTGCGCCCGCAAGCACCCGGATCAATGCAAAACTGTTGGGATCAATATGGCCAGTTTCGACAGCCAACCGGGTGAGCAAGGAATTGGCCGCAAAGGCAATCATGGTGCATGTGATCAGGAAAAAGAGACGCATCTCTGCGCCTTACAGGTTCTTTCAGGATAGTCCAAGCGGGCGTTTCGTTACTTGACTATGTTAGGGTTGAACCCGTCTGACATTGAAAACGTGAAAATCAACGCGCGTGTCTTTGCCCTATGCCTGCAGACGCACTTCCACGGTTGTGCCACGACTGCCAGCATTTTCAATCACCTGAGCATCACCGTTGTAGAGTTTTGCAATTTTCTTGACGATGGCCAAGCCCATTCCGCTGCCTTCAACTTCATCGCGGGGTTTAAGCGTCGTCATGGCCCCGAACACCCGATCGTGATGGTCGGTGGCAATTCCCGGTCCGTTGTCTTGCACTGACAGAACCGAGTGCGTGCCGTCGCTGCGACACGTTACCACGATTTGCCCCGACGAGCGATCATGGTGCTTGACGGCATTGGAGATCAACGCCGTCAGGAGCGTCAATACATCTATTTCACCCATTTTCAGGTCAGCACATTCCAGCGCGCGCACAACCTTGAAACCCGGAGGAATACGCATCTCTTCAAGAACCTCGTCCAGAACAGCATTCAGATCGATTTGTTCCATCGTCTGCATGCGCCCAACCCGAGAAAAGGTCAAAAGGTCCACAAGCATACGATCCAGACGCCCTGTATGCCTATTCATCAGTTCGATACTCTCGGCGACAGAGCCATCTATTTTTACACCCGCTTCAGCCAGGTCTTCTTCAATCCATTGGGGTAACTCGATCAACGCACGTACCGAGGTGCGGAAATCATGACTGATCAAATAGATGAAATCTTCTATTTCTTTCGAATCGGCGGAAATGCTGCCTGTGGGAAGGGCGGTGTCGGTTTCGTGCATTTGAGCCGTGCGGGTCATGGAAGAAAGATCCCCAGATTTGCTGATTTGCGGCACGCTAACACTGGCCACTGAATAGCCGGTTAACACCGTTGGATCTGTGTCCGCGACAAGGCAACAACGTTTCTTTTCATCGATTTCAACAAAAAAGGGCCCGCCATGAGGCGAGCCCAAATCTTCGCACAGAGGCGTGGCTTACATCATGCCGCCCATGCCGCCCATGTCAGGCATGCCGCCGCCCGCAGGTGCCGCGCCTTCTTTGGCGGGCTTGTCTGCAACCATGGCTTCGGTCGTGATCAGCAGACCCGCGATGGATGCGGCGTCTTGCAATGCGTGACGTACCACTTTGGCAGGATCGATCACACCGAACGCGAACATGTCGCCATACTCTTCGGTCTGTGCGTTGAAGCCATATTTGGCGTCGTCGCTTTCACGAATCTTGCCTGCGACAACCGAACCGTCAACGCCGGAGTTCTCGGCGATTTGACGCAGCGGCGCTTCCAGTGCTTTGCGCACAATGGTAATGCCGATGGTTTGATCGGAGTTCGCACCCTCAAGGCCGGCCAGCGATTTGCCAGCCTGAACCAGAGCAACACCACCACCTACGACAATGCCTTCTTGCACAGCAGCGCGCGTTGCGTTCAGCGCGTCAGCGACACGGTCTTTACGCTCTTTCACTTCAACTTCGGTCATGCCGCCGACGCGGATCACAGCAACACCGCCCGCCAGTTTGGCAACACGCTCTTGCAGCTTTTCACGATCGTAGTCAGATGTGGTTTCTTCGATCTGCGTCCGGATCTGAGCAACACGTGCTTCGATCTCGGCTTTTTCGCCAGAACCGTCAACGATTGTTGTTTCGTCTTTGGTGATCTGGATCTTCTTGGCGGAGCAAAGCATGTCCATTGTGACGGACTCAAGCTTCATGCCCAGATCTTCGGAGATCACTTGACCGCCTGTGAGGATCGCTAGGTCTTGCAGCATGGCTTTGCGACGATCGCCGAAACCCGGTGCTTTCACAGCTGCGATTTTCAAACCGCCACGCAGTTTGTTCACAACCAGAGTAGCCAGCGCTTCGCCTTCAACATCCTCTGCGACGATCAACAGTGGCTTTTGCGACTGGATGACTTGCTCCAAGAGCGGAACCATTGGCTGCAAAGAAGACAGTTTCTTTTCGTGCAGCAACACGATGCAGTCTTCCAGCTCGGTGGTCATCTTGTCGGCATTGGTCACAAAGTAAGGTGACAAGTAGCCGCGGTCGAACTGCATGCCTTCGACAACATCAGTTTCTGTTTCCAGACCCTTGTTCTCTTCGACGGTGATCACGCCTTCGTTGCCAACTTTTTGCATCGCATCGGCGATTTGCTGACCGATTTCGGCTTCGCCGTTTGCAGAGATTGTACCAACCTGAGCAACTTCGTCGCTGTCAGAGACCGGACGCGAGGCCGCTTTGATCGATTCGACAACTTTTGCAGTTGCCAGATCAATGCCGCGCTTGAGGTCCATCGGGTTCATGCCAGCGGCAACCGACTTCATGCCTTCTTTGACAATTGCTTGCGCCAGAACGGTTGCAGTGGTTGTGCCGTCACCAGCTTCGTCGTTGGTACGCTGGGCCACTTCTTTGACCATTTGTGCGCCCATGTTCTCGAACTTGTCTTCAAGCTCGATCTCTTTCGCCACGGATACACCATCCTTGGTGATGCGCGGTGCACCGAAAGATTTGTCCAGAACCACGTTGCGGCCTTTTGGACCAAGCGTGACTTTGACCGCGTCAGCCAGGATGTTCACACCCCGGAGCATACGGTTACGTGCATCGGTGTCGAATTTGACGTCCTTAGCAGCCATGTTGTTTTCTCCTCTTGAGAATAATCAGTTTAGTGCAGCGATATGTCGTGGGGGTGGATTTCAGTCCACCATCAAGCCAGCCAGATGGCTTACTCGATGATTCCCATGATGTCGCTTTCCTTCATCATCAGCAGTTCTTCACCGTCGAGCGTGACTTCCGTGCCGGACCATTTTCCGAACAGGATTTTGTCACCGGCTTTGACAGCCATATCGATCAGTTCACCGCTGTCTTTGCGGGCACCTTCGCCACATGCAACAACTTCGCCCTCCGAGGGCTTTTCCTTTGCGCTATCGGGGATGATCAATCCACCAGAAGTTTTTTCTTCGCTTTCCGTGCGGCGTACCAACACGCGGTCATGAAGCGGTTTCAATGCCATCTTTGCAGCTCCTTAAGGCTCAAAGTTTCTCCCAATTGATCCAAGCAATATTACTTCACCTGGACCGTTATCACTCGTAACTACTGAGTGCTAACGGCGCATAGCTAGGCACCCACCGCGGGCGTGTCAACAGCCATGATGTGAAAATTTTGCGTCAATACAGGTGAGAGGTTGGAGTCAGGGCCTTGTCATGCCTATTCCCAGCTATAAGCCCAATGCACAAGACCGTTGCGGCCCGAATCCGTCAGGTCGTAAATACCCTTGTCCACACGCTGGAACCACCCGTAGTGATTATCGGCCATCAACCTGGTTGCCGTTGGAACCCCGGTGGTTTTGGCGACCTGTGCACCCTTGGTCGCCCCATGTTCTGCAAGATGTGCCGCACATCGCAACGCGTCCTGACGATAGGATGTTACCAGCCCCAAACGGGTTTGCCCGCCCGCATTCGGATCACCGGTACGTCGCGTGAATTCCTTGATCATGGCGGCTTTGCGCTTGGCTGATTTTCGAGGCGCGTAGGGACCCGGGTCACAGTGCACTTGCACAAATTCATCTTTTGCACGCACCGTGATGACCCCAAACCCAAGCCTGCGGGCCATGGCGATGACCTGCTTGCGAGATTTCTGACCTCTTTTGCCCGGTTGATGGGTAAACGCCATATACACGGCATCCGTAACAGCCAGCCGCTCCACACATTGATGAAATAAGGCAAGCGACGGCGTGAGCTTCAATTCCACGACCACTGGCTCTTCGCCGGGCCGCATGGCAACGACATCCGCCGCCGCCACTTCGGCCTTAACCTCATACCCCTGCCCTTCCAAAAGCGATTTGATCGGTGGATACAGGTCCATTTCCTTGGGCGGTTTGGCCGGTTTAGGCATGGGTTTTACCTTGGGCGTGTCACATTACTCTGAGTGCTTTGCGCTTACATCACCACAAAGCCCGTAAATCGACAAACCCAAATACGCTTTTGACCGCAGCAAGACAGACGAGCACCGCCCGCGCCCCGTGAGGTTCTCAATGACAAGGCCGGCCATCCAGCCTAATTTGGCCCGATGACACGTGAAGAATTCAACAGTTTTTGTGCCAAGTTGCCCTCGGCGACCCACGTAGTCCAATGGGGCAACTCAGATGTTTGGAAAGTCGGTGGAAAAGTCTTTGCCATTTGCGGATGGAACAAGGGGGCGGACGCCTTTACCTTCAAAGCCTCCGATCTGGCCTTTGAAGTGTTGCAGGATGTTCCTGGCATTCGCCCTGCGCCTTACATGGCCTCAAGGGGGCTCAAATGGCTGCAACATTACGCGGCGCCCGGCCTGTCAGACGACGAACTGCAAAACCACCTTATGGCCTCCTATGATATGGTCGTAGCGGGCTTGACCAAAAAGAAGCGTGCGGAAATTAACCTCTAATGCTGCAATGCAGCATATGCGGGGTGACAAGGCTGACGTCCGTGCTATAAGGCGCCGAAATTGACACCGTTAACTTTAGGATTCTCTCGTATGAGCACGCTCGTTTTTGGCCACAAATCCCCCGACACCGACAGCACCGGGTCGCCCATCATCTGGGCGTGGTACCTGAACCAGATCAAGGGCGTCGAAGCCAAGCCTGTTCTACTGGGAGAGCCTAACACAGAAGCCCTTTTCGTTCTGGATCGCTGGTCGCTCGACAAACCGGACATCATCTCCGAAGTCGCGGCTGATACGCCCGTCGTGATCGTGGACACAAACAATCCGGCGGAATTGCCAGACAGCATCAACGACGCCGATATTCAAGGGATCATTGACCACCACAAACTGGTTGGCGGGCTTGAAACCAAAGGCCCCATCGACATTCGCATCGAGCCTCTGGCCTGCACCGCGACCATCATGTGGAAGATGATTGGCAAGGATATGGCGCAAATGCCCGCGAACATCCAAGGCGCGATGCTTTCTTGCATCCTGAGCGACACGCTTGAGTTCCGCAGCCCCACCACCACCAACGAAGACAAGGCGATTGCCTGGGATCTGGCGCAGGCATTGGACATCAACATACCCGAGTATGCTGCCGAGATGTTTGCTGCGAAATCCGATGTGTCCGCCTTTTCCGAAGCGGAACTGCTGCGCATGGACAGCAAAGAATATGCAGTCGACGGCAAGCAATTCCGCGTGTCCGTGCTGGAAACAACCTCGCCCGCGCAAGTGCTGGACCGCAAAGACGCACTCATGGCCGCAATGCCGGGCGTTGCGACCGAGGACGGTGCCGACCAGGTCCTGTTGTTCGTCGTCGATATTCTGAGTGAAGAGGCCACGTTACTGGTGCCAAACGACTTAGTGAAATCCATCGCAGAAAAGAGCTTTGATGCCTCCGTTGCTGGCGACACGGTTGTTCTGCCTGGTATCATGAGCCGCAAAAAACAGATCATTCCGAACCTCAAGGTGTGATCGCGCCGCCCGGTGTTCCGACGCCGGGCGTTTTACCAGGCTGATTGATCATCCGTTCGTCGGCACCCTGACGCCATACAACAAGGACGAACCGCACATGTCGCGCATCATCACCTCTCTTAGCGATGTTTCAGCCCAATATGACGCCCTATTTGTAGACCTTTGGGGATGCGTGCACAACGGTGTGGCGGCCTTGCCGGACGCGGTTGCGGCGCTTCAGGCCTATCGCGCTTCTGGCGGCAAGGTCGTGCTTGTGACCAATTCGCCGCGTCCGCGCGCCGGTGTCGAAAAACAGCTAATCGCTTTTGGCGTTCCGGATGACAGTTGGGACACCATTGCCACTTCAGGCGACAGCGCGCGTTCCGCAATGTTTCGCGGCGTGGTCGGCCAAGACGTCTGGCACATCGGATACCCCGGCGATGAACGGTTTTTCGAGCCCATCGGCGTGGTCAAGGATCCTATCAAAGTGCGTGCGGTACCTTTGGAAGAAGCAACAGGCATAGTTTGCACAGGCCCTTATGACCCGCTCGCCGACCCTAGCGTGATGCGTCCTCAATTCCTGGTGGCCAAGCAGCGCGGTCTCAAACTTTTGTGCGCCAATCCCGATATCGTGGTCGACAGAGGCGAACAGCGCGAATGGTGCGCTGGTGCTTTAGCTCAGCTTTACACGGAGATGGGAGGAGAGAGCCTCTATTTCGGCAAACCGCATCCGCCGATTTACGATCTGGCGCGCCGCAGGCTGGCAACTCTTGGTGCAGATGTACCGGATAATCGGATATTGGCCATCGGCGACGGTGTACTGACTGACATTGCAGGCGCCATGGGTGAAGACATTGATTCGCTGTTCATATCCGGGGGGCTGGCCGCTGCCGAAACAAAAACCCGAACTGATCCGGACCCGGATGCACTAAGCCTCTATTTAAAAAAAGAAATGTCTAACCCAACCTACACAATAGGGTACCTGCGCTGACCTATTTTTCTCTTGATTTTCTGCAGTCGCGAAGTAATAAAGTTACAACTATATTAGCGTAAACGTCAGAAAGTTACCGGAAGGGTCACCATGTTGGACAATATGCTCCGCGGCACCATCTGCATCGAAGACATCGAAATGGGGATGTCACGCAATTTGCAAAAGGTGGTGACAGATGAGGATATCGAGATGTTCGCCCAAATCTCAACCGACCGGAACCCGGTACATCTGGACGACGATTACGCGCAAGACACAATTTTCGAAGGCCGCATTGCCCATGGCATGTTAACCGCAGGTTTGATCTCGGCCGTGATCGGCGAGCAGCTTCCCGGTCATGGCACGGTTTACATGGGCCAGTCGTTGAAATTCCTCGCTCCTGTGCGCCCGGGGGATATGGTTTATGCCGAGGTCAAGGTGATCGACATCGATATGGCCAAGCGGCGGGTGCGTCTCGACTGTCACTGCGCTGTGGGCGGGAAGAAAGTCCTGGTGGGCGAAGCAACTGTGATGGCGCCATCGCGCAAATTCGACTGACCCAGAAACGACCCTTGTTGTGACGAGAATACCCGTGTCACGCGCTTGCGTGTTTTGACCTTCAAGGGTACGCAAGGCGGATGAGGATAATCCGCGACTATCAGTTTGTTGACCCGGAAAATCGCGGCGCAAGTGCAGCGATCGGAAACTTCGATGGTGTGCATCTGGGTCATCAGTCGGTTATTGATCTTGCGCGCCAGGCAGCGCCCGATGCTCCGCTGGGCATTGTCACTTTCGAGCCGCACCCGCGCGAATTTTTTGCGCATGATGCGCCCCCCTTTCGTTTGATGAGCCGCGAAGCGCGCGCCAGCCGCTTGGAAAAGCTGGGTGTGGCGCGTCTCTACGAATTGAATTTCAACGCAGCCCTCGCGGCACTTTCGCCGAAAGGCTTCGCGCACAAGGTGATTGCACAGGGCTTTGGCCTGAAACACGTGATCGTCGGAGCGGATTTCTGCTTTGGCCAAGGGCGCGCGGGCACTGCCACGCATCTTCGCCAATTTGGCCAAGATATGGGTTTCGGCGTCACCATTGCACCGCTGATCGAACAAGCTGAAGAAACTGTTTCTTCCACCGCCATTCGCCGCGCCCTCAGCGATGGCGACCCCCGTCTGGCGGCCTCAATGTTGGGTCACTGGCACCGCATCGAGGGACCTGTGATCGGCGGTGAGCAGCGCGGGCGTGAATTGGGATACCCCACTGCGAATATGTCCATCGACGGGCTGCATCCGCCGGCTTTTGGGGTCTACGCCGTGCTTGTGGACGTGTTGGAGGGCCCGCACGCCGGCAGCTACAATGGTGTTGCCTCGATGGGTGTCAGACCCATGTTTGGAGAAAACCGACCCAATCTGGAAACCTTCATTTTCGACTTTCAGGGCGATCTTTACGGGACAGCATTGTCGGTTGCTTTGGTGGACCACTTGCGCCCTGAAGAAAACTTCGACGGGCTGAATGCGCTTATTGCGCAGATGGATGCCGACAGTGCCGAGGCCCGCAAAATTTTGAGCGCATTGTGACGGATCCGATTGACCGCGCGGGCCTGAAGGATCGTTTCTGGGAGCGTAAGCCGCTGGCCAAAATGACCCGGAAGGAATGGGAGTCCCTATGTGATGGGTGCGGCAAATGCTGTCTCAACAAACTCGAGGACGAAGACAGCGGCTCGGTGGCTTTGACCCGCATCGCTTGCCGCTTGTTGGACGATTCCACCTGTCGCTGCGCGCATTACGACAACAGACATCAGTTCGTGCCAGATTGCATCGTTTTGAAACCGGACAACCTCGACACGCACGCCTATTGGATGCCCGACACATGCGCCTACCGGTTGCTCTGGCAAGGGGATGCCTTGCCCGATTGGCATCCGCTGATCAGTGGCACCGCGCAATCGGTTCATGATGCGGGCGTCTCAGTGCAGGGGTGGACGCTGAGTGAATTCGACATTCCGGAAGAAGAATGGGAAGAGCATATTATCGAGGAACCGACCTGATGTATTTTTCTTCTGACAATGCCGGGCCCGCGTTGCCACAAGTCATGCAACGCGTCCAAGAGGCAAATACCGGATTTGCGCTGCCCTATGGCGCCGATCCAATAATGAAAGAGGTGCGCGAAAGGATCCGTGACATCTTCGAAGCGCCAGATGCGGCTGTTTTCCTGGTTGCCACCGGAACGGCGGCGAATGCTCTGGCACTCGCAAGCTATTGTCGTCCTTGGCAGGCTGTGTTTTGCACCCGGATTGCGCACATCCAAGAAGACGAATGCAACGCGCCCGAATTTTACAGCGGTGGCGCCAAGCTGTGCCTTGTGGAAACATCGGACAAGATGACCGCGCAAGGCTTGCGCGACCGGATCGAGGCCGAAGGCGTGCGCGGCGTGCACGGACCGCAACGCGGCCCTGTGTCGATCACACAAGTGACTGAGCGCGGAAGTGTTTACACACTGGACGAGTTGCGAGAATTGACGGCCGTGGCCAAGTCTTTTGAACTACCCGTGCATCTGGACGGCGCTCGGTTTGCCAATGCGCTGGTTGCATTGGGATGTTCGGCGGCGGAAATGACCTGGAAGTCGGGTGTGGATGTGGTCAGCTTTGGCGGCACAAAAAACGGCTGCCTGGGTGTCGAGGCCGTTGTTTTCTTTGACCCGTCAAAAGCATGGGAATTTGAACTGCGCCGAAAGCGCGGGGCCCATCTGTTTTCAAAGCATCGGTATTTGTCGGCTCAAATGGCGGGCTACCTGCAGGATGGCGCATGGCTGGAAGCCGCATCGCGCGCTAATGCCAATGCTGACTACCTGGTGGCCGGCCTACGCAGGGTGGGGGCGGAATTCTTGCACGAACCGCAGGCGAATATGGTTTTCACGCGATTTCCAGCCCGCTTGCATCAGCGTCTTCATGATGCGGGCGCGCACTACAACATGTGGGATGACGCGCTCGAGGGCGCGGATCCGGAGGCGATGCTCGCGGCTCGTCTGGTCTGCGACTGGTCAATCACCCATGAGCAGATTGACCTATTCCTCAGCCACTTCGATTAGCCGCAGTATCAGCGATGCGACCTCGTTTGGGTGCGTTAACGGCGACATATGTCCCGCCCCCGCAATCGTCGCACGCACGGCATTAGGCAGGCGGTGTACGAGACTGCTGTGTATCGCATCAATAATATCTGGTGACATTGCACCTTCTATCAAAAGACAGGGCATTTTCGCGCGCGCCAGTTTGCCCGGCGCCATCAAGCCCGCATTGTCCTCAAAGATCATCGCAGATTGTCCCGGCACAATCGTCATGCGCTCGGTCAGATATCGTCGGGTCGCCGCCGACATCGCATCCCATTTCGTGCCGTCCCCCCAGAAGCGGTTGAACAACTGCGCAGCGCGGGCGTGATCCTCAGCGACAAGCGCGGACGTAATTGGGGCAGTTTCCAGATCATGCGCTGCCATGCGTTCCGGCGCGTCGGCAATCACAGCAGCGAAGAAAACAGGTTCGATCAGGGTCAGACTGCGCACCAGATCCGGATGTTCCACGGCAAGACGCAACGCAACAGTCGCCCCGAAAGAGTGCCCGATCAAGTCCCGCGGTCCCGGCAAATAGGCTAGCGCCGCGTCCCGGCACAGCTCATGCAAATCCGTCTTGTAATCCCAATCCGGGCTTTTTCCATGACCGGGAAGGTCAAAAGCTGTCAGTGTCAATTGATCATGCAACGCGTCCCCTACACCGCGCCACGCGCCGGAGTGCGCAAGGGTGCAATGTATCGCCAGTGCTTGCTTGTTACCTCGCCCAAAGGTTTGGGCGTGGGTCACAAAGCCTCCGGTCATACTTTCCCGGCAAGATGGGCATCCAAATCGTCTATTCTGTCTTGCCCCCAGAAGCGCTGGTCGCCATCTGTGATGTAGAACGGCGCGCCAAATACGCCGCGCTCGACGGCTTCTTCGAGGTTGGCCGCATAGGTTTCCGCCCCTTCCAGCATACCACTGTCCGCAAGGCTCTCATCAAATCCGGCCTCATTCAGACAAGACCGCACGACTGCGTCTTCGGCGATGTCTTTTTCATCCGCCCATACGGACCGAAGGATCGCGGCCATCAGTTTGCCCAGATCTCCACCCCCGGCATTTTGCGCCGCAATAAAAGCATAAGACGAAGGCGCTGCATTGGTTGGCCAATGAGCGGGTTTCAGGTTCAGCGGCATGCCCAGCAGTTTGGACTGTCGCACCAATTCCTGCGCGCGCATTTCGACACGGCTGAAGTGTCGGTCTTTGGGTGGTGTCCCACCCGTACGTGCAAAGAGCGCCATGATATCGAGCGGCTTGTAGGTGATCGTCGCACCATGTTTTGCGGCCACGGCTTCCGCTCTGTTCCCGGCCAGGTAGGCATATGGGGACAGGGTGGAAAAAAAGAGGTCGATATGCGCCATTTTGAGGCTCCTTTGAGCTGCCAGGTTCTTTGCCGATTGGTAAGGCCATGTTAGGTGAAGTCAACATCACGAATCTGTCACATTTGCCCCCAGCAACCTCAGGATCGCCCTCATGCCAGACTTCCAAGAACCCAAGCTTATTGCCGGCAATGCCAACATGCCATTGGCAAGTGCCATTGCCCGACGCATGTCGATGCATCGCGGCAAACCGGTGAATCTGGTGGACGCGCGCGTCGAGCGCTTCAACGACGGCGAGATATTCGTGGAGGTTTTCGAGAACGTCCGCGGTGAAGACATGTTTATCCTGCAATCCACGTCAAACCCGGCCAATGACAACCTGATGGAACTGCTGATCATGGCAGATGCCCTGCGGCGGTCCTCTGCGTCACGCGTGACAGCCGTGCTGCCCTACTTCGGCTATGCCCGTCAGGATCGACGTACCAAAGCGCGCACGCCGATCACCGCCAAGCTTGTTGCGAACATGCTGGTGGGTACCGGCATCGAGCGGGTTCTGACCATGGACCTGCATGCCGCGCAAATTCAGGGGTTTTTCGATATCCCAGTGGACAACCTCTACGCCTCACCGATCTTTGCGCTGGACATCAAGACGGCCTTCAAAAGCCGTATGAACGAGCTAATGATTGTCTCCCCGGACGTGGGCGGTGTGGCACGGGCGCGCGAGCTGGCCAAACGTATCAATTCTCCTCTCGCCATTGTGGATAAACGGCGCGAAAAACCCGGAGAAGTCGCAGAAATGAAGGTAATTGGCGATGTTACGGGGAAAACGTGCCTGATTGTGGATGATATGTGCGACACAGCAGGTACACTTTGCAAGGCTGCTGAGGTTCTCATGGAGAACGGCGCAAAGGAAGTGCACTCCTATATCACCCACGGCATTATGTCCGGCCCCGCCGTGGAACGGATCACCAATTCTGTCATGAAGTCCCTGGTTACCACGGATACCATTGCCGCAACCGAAGCCGTCAAGGCAGCCAAGAACATCCGCATCGTGCCGACAGCGCCGGTGTTTGCGCAGGCCATACTGAACATCTGGAACGGCACGTCGGTATCTTCGCTTTTCGAAGCGGATACACTGAGCCCGATCTACGACGGAATGTACGCCGCCGAATAGTCGGACCCACCGCGTACAAACAACCAAGCGCACAGGGCAGCGGCACCTTTCGGGTCGATGAGTATAGTACCCCAATTCATTGGATAATCCTTCGTGTGTTACCTGTAAGCTACGCCTGCACAGTTCGTACATCGAGGGGTTAACGCTGCGTAGTCTGGCATCTGTTACCTTGCAGTAACTGCGGCTCTTTTTGACTACAAGCGTCGCCTGGTAGATGGATTTGTCCCAACCAGCCCCAAAAGCCGCCGCAATCCCCCTGGCCGGATGTGGAGCGATTATCCAGATACCCTCCCGTCTCAACAGTTTTTGCCTGTCCCCACTTGGGATCACGCGAAACCGGGGCAAGTGAAGCCGCTAGATTTTCTTGATGCCACAACCAACCCGATGCACCTTGCCGGTTGTTGCAAATCAATATGCGGCCCAGCGACATAAAGCCCGGCATTGTGGTCACCACAGGTGTGCCATTTGAGTCACACGTCAGTTGAACCGGATTTTCGGAAAATTTGAATCGCAAATTAACTGCCTTTTAGGAGAATCCTACCTATACGAACGGTGCAGCAACTAAAGTCCATCGTCGGTGGTTCAAGTCTGCAAAATGTGCGCTGATGGAGTACCCGATGAATTGGTATGCTGAATTGCTAGACGATATTATTGCGACCGGAAGCGGTCTTGATTCAGACAAGATCGAAGAACTGCGGTCCGCCCGGGATCGTTTGGCGCAAGAGAACGGACTGCTGCCCCGGAATCCTGCGACCGAAAACGTGATGAGCGAGATCGATGAGGCAGAAACGCTAGATCAAGTTGCCGCTGTTTTTGGCCGGATGCCTCGCGAATACGGATTTGATGATGCTACACTCATCATCTTGAAGGAGGGGAAAATCTGTCTGTCCCGGCGTGTGATATCAAGCTTGCCGGCCGAATGGTGGGATGACTATGACCGGCTGAATTTGGCAGCAGATGATCCGATCGTCGCTGGCATCATCTCGCAGTCGCATGAACTGTTTCTGGATGAACTCGTGACTGGTCAAGATGGCGCAGCACATCGTTACCTCAAGGCAGCCGAGACGCATCACATCGGATGCAATGGCGTTATTTTCAAGGTCAGTTACCCATCCGGCCTGATGGCCGCGGTCGCTTTGAACACAGTAAAAACACCGGATTACGCACGCCGTCAATTTCGAATGTTTCGCGAAGATTTGCACATCGTTGCACATGCAGTCTGCGACGCATTGGTCTATTTCTCGCAGGTCGGCGCCAGCAACCAAACACCGCTCAACCCGGAGGAAATCCGCTTTTTGCGTCTTGTCGCGATGAGCGAAGACCCCTCGGCGGCTTTGAAAATGCACTGCTCGTTTGGTTCTCCCAAAAACCTGCAAATCCAAGTCATGCGCAAGCTGGGGGTCAAGTCCATCTTTCAGGCAGTATTGGTAGCGGCTCGACAGGGGTTAATCGACACAGCACTGCTGCATCCTGACGAGATTGTACCCACGCGCCCCGTGATCAAGGGATGGGATCTTGCCACCCAATGGCATGAAGACAATTTGCTACCCGAATTGCCCCTTGATAGGGACAAAGACGCAAGCTGAAACCCTTCTAACTTTGCAACCAACTTGGATACCGACAGTCAAAATGAAAAAAAACCGCTAAAAGTTTAGCGGTTTTTTGTAATGTCGTTAGCAGGATGCGTCACAGGCCGATGTGGTCTCCAACCGCTACCATGTCCGCCAGCAGTTTTGCCGCATCATCTACCGGGCCGGGCTCGTTTACGAATGCTGACTTCGCGTTTTCCAACGCCTCTTCGGCTTCTTTGACCAACTCGGCCAAATGTTCAGACGTCACCTCGCTGCGTGGCATGGCGCGTTCTGCCAGAACCGTCACACCCGCCGCCGTAATTTCAGCGAAACCGCCTGTGACGATATACTCGGACGCACCATCAGGGCCGTCCGTGCTGAGCACACCGGGGCGCAGAGTCGTGATGGTCGGCGCGTGACCTGCCATCGCTGTCATGTCACCATCGGCACCGGGGATCTGCACCGATACGACCTGCGCAGAGGCAAGCCGCCGCTCGGGCGAGACCAGGTCAAATTGCGTCGTATCTGCCATGTTCCGGCTCCTTAGGCTGCGTCAGCCGCCATTTTTTCGGCTTTGGCTTTCACTTCTTCGCTGCCACCCACCATATAGAAGGCGCCTTCGGGAAGGTGGTCATAATCGCCCGCCACAACCGCTTTGAAGCTCTCGATGGTTTCCGCGAGCGGCACCTGTTTGCCGTCAGAGCCGGTGAAAACTTTGGCAACATCGAAAGGCTGGCTCAGGAAGCGCTGGGTTTTCCGGGCGCGGGCCACGGTCAGCTTGTCCTCCTCAGAGAGTTCGTCCATGCCGAGGATCGCGATGATATCCTGAAGCGACTTGTAACGCTGCAGGATCCCCTGGACGTCACGCGCGACCTGGTAATGCTCTTCACCCACAACTTGCGGGTCCATCAGACGCGAGGAGCTATCGAGCGGGTCCACGGCAGGGTAGATGCCCAGTTCGGAGATCGCACGGGACAGAACCGTTGTCGCATCAAGGTGCGCAAAGGATGTCGCAGGGGCCGGGTCGGTCAGATCGTCCGCAGGCACGTAGACGGCTTGCACCGACGTAATGGAACCCGCCTTGGTCGATGTGATGCGTTCCTGCATCTGACCCATGTCCGTCGCCAGTGTTGGTTGGTAACCCACAGCGGAAGGAATACGACCCAAGAGAGCAGACACCTCGGAACCCGCCTGCGTAAAGCGGAAAATGTTATCCACGAAGAACAGAACGTCGGTACCGGACTGGTCGCGGAACTGTTCAGCCAGTGTGAGGCCGGTCAGAGCCACACGCATCCGTGCTCCGGGAGGCTCGTTCATCTGGCCGTAGACCAGTGCCACTTTGGATTCGGTCAGGTTGTCTGGCACGATAACAGCGGATTCGATCATCTCGTGGTAAAGGTCGTTTCCTTCACGTGTCCGCTCGCCCACACCGGCAAACACGGAGAAACCCGAGTGCACTTTGGCAATGTTGTTGATCAGTTCCATGATGAGAACCGTTTTGCCCACGCCGGCACCGCCGAATAGGCCGATCTTGCCGCCTTTGGCATAAGGCGCCAGAAGGTCGATGACCTTGATGCCGGTTTCCAGCACTTCTGATGTCGTGGACTGTTCGGCAAAGGCTGGCGCGTCCTGGTGAATGGAGCGTCTCTCGTCAGCGTCCACAGGACCTTTTTCGTCGATGGGCTCGCCTACCACGTTCATGATACGACCCAAGGTAGCGTTACCCACAGGGATCGAGATCGGTCCGTCAGTGTCTGTCACGGTTTGGCCACGCACCAGACCCTCGGTGGCGTCCATCGCAATGGCGCGCACTGTGTTTTCGCCCAAGTGCTGTGCCACTTCGAGCACCAGACGGTTGCCGTTATTGTCTGTTTCCAAAGCGTTCAGAATCTCCGGCAGGTGATCTCCGAACTGGACGTCAACGACCGCGCCGATGACTTGTGTGATTTTTCCGACTGCATTTGCCATGTCGTTTCTCCGGTTTGTTCTACAGCGCTTCTGCGCCGGAAATGATTTCAATCAGCTCGTTGGTGATAACGGCTTGGCGTGAACGGTTGAACTGGATGGTCAACTTGTCGATCATCTCACCCGCGTTACGCGTGGCGTTGTCCATCGCAGACATCCGGGAGCCTTGCTCGGAAGCACCATTCTCCAGCAGAGCCGCAAAGATCTGCGTCGCCACGCCCCGTGGCAACAAGTCTGCCAGAATGGCTTCCTCGGAAGGTTCGTAGTCGAAGAGGGTGGACCCCTCATCGCCTTCCGCCTCGTCAAAAGTGGCGGGTATGATTTGTTGTGCTGTCGGGATTTGCGTGACCACATTGACGAACTTCGCGTAGAAGAGCGTCGCCACATCAAATTCTCCACCGTCAAAACGGCTGAGCACGTCCTTGGCAATGCCCTGGGCGTTCACATAGCCAACGCGTTTCACTTCCGTCAGGTCCACGTGGCCAATGTAGAATTGGCCGTAATCGCGCTTCATCTGGTCGCGACCTTTTTTCCCGACAGTGAGGATTTTCACCTCTTTTCCTTCGCCCTGCAGCTTTTGCGCATGGGTCCGGGCAAGTTTCGCGATGTTTGAGTTGAAGCCACCACAAAGGCCGCGTTCAGATGTCATGACGATCAGAAGCTGCACCTTGTCGCTACCAGTTCCGGACAGCAGCTTGGGCGCGGAGTCAGACCCACCAACGGAGGCCGCCAGCCCAGCCATCACGGCGTTGAACCGTTCTGTATAAGGGCGCGACTGTTCCGCAGCTTCCTGGGCACGGCGCAGCTTCGCAGCTGCAACCATTTGCATCGCCTTGGTTATCTTGCGGGTCGATTTGACCGACTCGATCCTGTTTTTGAGATCCTTAAGACTTGGCATGGGCCTACCTCTTAAGCGAAATCAGCGGCGAATTCATCGAGCGCAGCCTTGATACTGTCGGCCAGCTCGTCTTTTACCTTCCGGTCGTTGTTGGTGATGTCGTCCAGCAACGCCTGATGTTTGGAACGCAAATGCGCCAGCATCCCGGCCTCAAAACGACCCACGTCCTTGACGTCGATCTTGTCGAGGAAACCATTGGTACCCGCAAAAATGACGCAGACGATTTCCGCGTTGGTCAAGGGCGCATACTGCGACTGCTTCATCAATTCGGTCAGACGTGCACCCCGGGCCAGCAACTGCTGAGTGGAAGCATCAAGATCGGACCCAAATTGCGCAAAGGCCGCCATTTCGCGGTATTGCGCCAGCGACAATTTCACCGGACCGGCCACAGAAGACATGGCTTTGGTTTGCGCCGACGAACCAACGCGCGACACCGACAGACCGGTATTCACGGCAGGACGGATGCCTTGATAGAAGAGTTCGGTCTCAAGGAAAATCTGACCATCGGTGATTGAGATCACGTTTGTGGGAATAAAGGCGGAAACGTCGCCACCTT
The DNA here is from genome assembly GCF_045106495.1 of Roseobacter sp. Taxonomy (GTDB): domain Bacteria; phylum Pseudomonadota; class Alphaproteobacteria; order Rhodobacterales; family Rhodobacteraceae; genus Roseobacter. Next base: position 68,176 of record NZ_JBGCEQ010000006.1, on the reverse strand, counting down.
GCGTTTCAATGATCGGTAAGGCCGTCAGAGATCCGTTGCCGGCATCGTCGCCAAGCTTCGCAGAGCGTTCCAGCAGGCGGGAGTGAAGATAGAAAACCTCGCCAGGGTAGGCTTCACGGCCCGGTGGGCGACGCAGCAACAGGGACATCTGGCGATAAGATACCGCTTGTTTGGAGAGGTCGTCATAAATGATCAAAGCATGACGGCCATTATCACGGAAATGCTCGGCCATTGCGCTCGCGGAATAGGGGGCGAGGAACTGCATGGGCGCAGGCTCGCAAGCGGTCGCAGCCACAACGATGTAATATTCAATCGCGCCGGTTTCCTCGAGCTTTTTCACAAGCTGCGCAACGGTGGAGCGTTTCTGGCCAATCGCGACATAGACGCAGTAAAGCTTTTTGCCCTCGTCGTCGCCCGCATCATCGTTCACGGACTTCTGGTTCAAGATCGCATCGAGCGCCACGGCGGTTTTGCCGGTCTGACGATCGCCAATGATCAACTCGCGCTGGCCGCGGCCAATCGGGATCATCGAATCTACGGCCTTTAGGCCAGTTGCCATCGGCTCATGCACTGACTTGCGTGGGATGATGCCCGGCGCTTTGACGTCCGCAACCGAAGATGTCTTCGCGTTGATCGGGCCCTTGCCATCAATCGGGTTGCCCAGACCGTCCACAACGCGCCCCAAAAGTTCATCACCGGTTGGCACGGACACAATCGAATTGGTTCTCTTGACCGTGTCGCCTTCTTTGATGTCTCGGTCGGAACCGAAAATCACAACGCCGACATTGTCGGCTTCGAGGTTCAGCGCCATGCCCTGAATGCCACCGGGGAATTCGACCATTTCACCGGCCTGAACATTGTCCAGACCGTAGACGCGCGCAATACCGTCGCCAACGGACAACACGCGACCCACTTCGGCCACTTCAGCTTCTTGACCGAAATTCTTGATCTGGTCTTTCAGGATCGCAGAAATTTCTGCTGCTTGGATACCCATTTATCCGACCTCTTTCATTACGTTCTGGAGGGAATTCAGTTTCGAGCGGATCGAGGTATCGATCATGCGCGAACCAACTTTTACAACAAGACCGCCGATGAGGCTTTCATCGACGGTCGCATTGAGTGTGACGGTTTTACCTGTGGAGGCTTTCAGTGTTTTGGCCAACTTGTCAGCCTGTGTTTTCGTCAGCGCCTTGGCGGAGGTGACGTCTGCGGTGACTTCACCTTTTTCCGCGGCGATCACCTCACGCAATGTCGAGACGAACTGCGGCAATACGAACAAGCGCCTATTCTGCGCCATCAGGGCAAGTGTATTGCTGACCGTACCCGACAGATCCATTTTCTCTGCCAAAGCCTTGATCGCAGCGCCTTGTTCGTCGCGCGTGTAAACAGGAGAATGGATCAATGCTCGAAAGTCCTCACTGTCCGCAAGTGCGGCCTGCAGCATATCAAGGTCGTTTTCTAGTGCTGGGATGGCTTTTCCATCTTTGGCAATTTCATAAACAGCCGTAGCATATCGCGCGGCAATGCTTGTGGAAATCGAAGCTGTTTCTGACACGTCCACCCTTTCGATAGTCGGACCCGGATACACGAAACTATCGCGTCACCGAGAGTGTTGGCGCGGCTTGAAATTACTCAAGACGTCGAAATCAGCGGTGATGTAGCAGAGAGGATCACACCCCGCAACATATGATAATGAACACCGATTCCATGGCTTTTATCGTGTTTTCAGTAACTTGGGCCAAGTGCGACCGTTTGGCCACTCAGAAAGTTTGCGTTTTCGGACAATTAAAATTCGTTTTTGCGATTCCCGAGCTTCAAATTACGGCATTTTGATCAACCGTGAGATTGCATGAAATAGCGCTTGGTTCTCTAAACGGGTTTCGCGGTGGGCTCCAACACCGCACTGGCACGACGTATGCGCGTAGGTGCAATTTTGCCTTTCGGAGGATATACCAGTTTCGTGGCTTCAACCATGAAAGCCCCGCCAGCCATCATCGTCGGCACACGGCGGCCGATTTTTTCAAAGGCGGGTGCCGATTTCATCCACCAGCGCTTTGAGGATGGCACCTGATACAGGGCTCCCGCGTGGCGTTCGGGTAGAAACTGGTGTTTACGCAGTTGCGTTTCGAGCTGGCCTGGTGAGTAGGGTCTGCCGTAACCGAAAGGGGTCCGATCACGTCGGGCCCACAGACCAGCGCGGTTCGGCACAATGAACAGAGCCCGGCCACCGGGGCCCAACACGCGCCAACATTCTTCCAACAAGTCCGAAGCGCGTTCTGATGTCTCAAGCGCATGCAGCAGCAGTAGCTTGTCCACATGCCCCGTTTCCAATGGCCAGAGTGTCTCCTCGCTCAGCACCGATACATTTGGCTTCCCCGTTGGCCAAGGCATCACCCCCTGCGGCCCGGGCATCAACGCGATGACCCGTCGCGCATCCTTGAGATAGGGCCGCAGCAAAGGCGCTGCAAACCCAAAACCCACGACCGTCTGACCTTTGGCTTCAGGCCAAATCTCGCCCACCCGCGCCTGCAAGCTCGACTGTGCCGCGCGACCCAAGGCCGACCGGTAGTAAAAATTTCGCAGATCCTGAACGTCCAGATGCATTGCAGCCAGCCTCGGTATCGGTCACTCTGTTCCCAGCTTTGCAAAACCAGAGGTAAATGACCATGCCTGTCGAAATTGTGACCGTCCCTTGTTTGTCGGACAACTATGCATTTTTGGTGCATGATGAAGCTTCCGGCAAAACAGCGCTTGTTGACGTCCCCGAAGCAGAGCCGATCTTGAGCACGCTCAAAAAGAGGGGATGGGCCCTCAGCGAGGTTTGGATCACTCATCATCATGCGGATCACGTACAAGGTTTGGCACGCGTTTTAGATGAACACCAGGCCACCGTAACAGGTGCGGCATCCGATGCCCATCGTTTGCCCGCGTTGGACCGAAAGGTATCCGATGCTGAGACCTTTTCGTTTGCCGGTCATGCGGTGCAGATCTTAGATGTGTCAGGGCATACTGTTGGACATATCGCTTACTATGTGGCGGACGCCGATGCGGCTTTCACAGCCGATAGTTTGATGGCCTTAGGGTGCGGCAGGCTGTTTGAAGGCACGGCGGATCAGATGTGGTCCAGCCTTGGCAAGCTGACGGCGCTGCCAGAAAACACACTTATTTTTTCGGGACATGAATACACCGCATCGAATGCTAAGTTTGCGTTAACCATTGACCCTGATAATCTGGAACTTATATCGCGGTCTCAAGAGATCGACGCAGCCCGAGCTGCTGGTGTCCCGACCGTCCCGTCAACTCTGGCACTTGAAATGGCCACAAATCCATTTCTACGTGCCCAAAACGCCGACATTCGAAACCGTTTGGGTCTAGCAAACGCAACAAATGCTCAGGTCTTCGCCGAAATTCGCGCCCGCAAGGACGCCTTCTAACGCCTAAAACACTGCCTTCCGAAACGAATTCACATAATTTGTGACCGGTAAATTGAAGAAAAAACTTGAAGCCGGGCCATGATCAACCAAACTCTAACACTATGAGGCCATGGTCGTCTTACGGATCGACATGAATCAGATCCTCCACCGACCCCGATCAGAAGGAGCGCTTATTGTGCCTTCATTTTCGACCACACTGGAACAGGCAATTCATTCAGCATTGGCTCTTGCCAATGCACGGCGCCATGAATTCGCCACGCTTGAGCACCTTCTGCTTGCCTTGATAGATGAGCCGGATGCGACCCGCGTGATGAAGGCCTGCAGCGTCGACATCGACGACTTGCGCGCGACGCTAGTCGAATTCGTGGACGAGGACCTCAGTAATCTGGTGACAGATGTAGATGGCTCCGAAGCGGTGCCAACGGCTGCGTTCCAGCGGGTTATCCAGCGCGCCGCCATCCACGTGCAATCATCTGGACGCACGGAAGTAACTGGTGCAAATGTGTTGGTGGCGATTTTCGCGGAGCGCGAAAGCAACGCGGCCTATTTCCTGCAAGAACAGGACATGACGCGCTATGACGCGGTAAATTTCATCGCGCATGGTGTTGCAAAAGATCCGGCCTTCGGAGAGCCGCGACCGGTTTCCGGTGCCCCGGAGCACGAAGAAGAAACCCAGGGTGTCACGGAAGGTGAGAAAAAAGAGAGCGCCCTCGAGAAGTATTGTGTGGATTTGAATGCCAAATCCCGCGAAGGCGATATTGATCCGCTGATTGGACGGGATTCCGAGGTCGAACGTTGCATTCAAGTGCTCTGTCGTCGCCGCAAGAACAATCCTCTATTGGTTGGCGATCCCGGGGTTGGCAAAACGGCGATTGCAGAAGGTCTCGCGCGAAAGATCGTCGCGGGTGAAACGCCTGAAGTCTTGGAAAACACGACGATTTACTCGCTCGACATGGGCGCACTTTTGGCGGGTACACGCTATCGCGGCGATTTCGAGGAACGGTTGAAGGCCGTGGTCTCCGAGCTCGAAGAACATCATGATGCGGTTCTGTTCATTGACGAGATTCACACCGTCATTGGCGCGGGTGCTACCTCTGGCGGCGCGATGGACGCGTCCAACCTGCTGAAGCCAGCGTTAGCTGGTGGCAAACTGCGGACCATGGGCTCAACCACGTACAAAGAGTTTCGGCAGCATTTCGAAAAGGATCGTGCGCTAAGCCGCCGTTTCCAGAAAATCGACGTGAACGAACCTTCCGTCGAAGATGCTGTCAAAATCCTGCGCGGCCTCAAACCTTATTTCGAAGACCATCATTCCGTAAAATACACGGCGGATGCGATTAAGTCCTCCGTGGAACTGGCCTCACGCTACATCAATGATCGCAAGCTGCCGGATTCGGCAATTGACGTCATCGATGAAGCAGGCGCTGCACAGCACTTGGTCGTAGCGGCCAAGCGTCGGAAGACCATCGGCACCAAGGAAATCGAGAATGTTGTTGCGAAAATCGCGCGCATTCCCCCAAAAAACGTGTCCAAAGATGACGCGGAGGTTTTGAAAGACCTAGAAGGGTCTCTCAAACGCGTGGTGTTCGGACAGGATAACGCCATCGACGCACTGTCTTCGGCAATCAAACTGGCACGTGCTGGTCTGCGCGAACCTGAAAAACCGATCGGCAACTACCTTTTTGCAGGACCGACCGGGGTGGGCAAGACCGAGGTTGCCAAACAGTTGGCGGATACGCTGGGTGTTGAACTGCTGCGCTTTGATATGTCGGAATATATGGAAAAGCACGCGGTCAGCCGCCTGATCGGAGCGCCTCCAGGCTACGTTGGTTTTGACCAAGGCGGCATGCTTACCGATGGCGTCGACCAGCATCCACATTGCGTCTTGTTGCTTGATGAAATGGAAAAAGCCCATCCGGACGTCTATAATATTCTGTTGCAGGTAATGGATCACGGGAAGCTGACAGATCACAACGGGAGAACGGTCGATTTCCGCAATGTAGTCCTGATCATGACCTCGAATGCGGGTGCGGCAGAGCAAGCCAAGGAAGCCATTGGCTTTGGTCGAGACCGCCGGGAGGGCGAGGATACCGCTGCGATTGAACGTACATTCACGCCGGAGTTTCGAAACCGGTTGGATGCGGTCATCAGTTTTGCGCCGTTGCCTAAGGAAGTTATCCTGCGGGTGGTCGAAAAATTCGTTCTGCAGTTGGAAGCACAGCTGATGGATCGAAATGTCACCATCGAACTAACCAAACCTGCCGCTGAGTGGCTGGCGAACAAAGGGTATGATGCAAAAATGGGCGCCAGACCTCTTGGACGTGTCATTCAGGAGCATATCAAGAAGCCATTGGCCGAAGATCTGCTGTTTGGAAAACTGGCAAAAGGCGGCATTGTTAAGGTTGGCATCAAGGGTGGCGAGCTCGATCTGAAGATCGAAGGACCGGACAAGCCGCGTCTTTCTGGCAACAAGCCACCTCTTCTGACTGCTGAATAACTCCCAAACTTACAAAACCCGCCACATGACATGTGGCGGGGGCTTATGTGACAGATGCTATTTCACGAAAAACAAATGCTTTTCGATGCAGGAACCGACTCGCAGTAAGCCGATATCATTGCAAATCTTGCCCATATGAGGATTTCAAGATCATTGAGTGCTTTAAGCACGGCGCGTAAAACGTCTACTTTTCAGTGAATTTCAACTCAATCCGCCTGTTCAAGGCGCGGGCTTCTTCGCTATCTCCAACCGCCACGGGCTGATATTGGCCAAAACCATTTGCGGCCAATCGATTCGGCGAAATACCCAATGCATTGACCATGAATTTGACGACCGACAGTGCGCGCCCTTGGCTTAACTCCCAGTTGTCCGCAAATTCACCAAAACCCGACAGAGGCAAATTGTCGGTATGCCCATCCACTCGGATGATCCAATCAATTTCCGGCGGTATCTCGTCCGCGACACTCGCTATGATCTGGGCTACTTTGGCAACTTCTCCTTGTCCTTCAAGCGAGAGATCCGCGCGCCCCGGTGCAAAAAGGACCTCTGAGGAAAAAACAAACCGGTCGCCTTCAATACGAACGCCTTCCTGTCGCCCCAGAACATCACGTAAGCGCCCGAAAAACTCGGATCGGTACTGTTCAAGATCTTTTGTCTCCTCGGTCAAACGGGCAGCTTCTTCGGCAAGCCGGGCCGCTTCTTCGGCAAGCCTGATCCGCTCCGCTTCTTCCAACTCGGCGCGGCGGCGTTCTTCGGCAACCACGCGCGCCAGCGCTGTATTGAGCTCGGAACCAAGTGATTGCAGACGCACTTGCGAGGCTGCATCCCGCGCCTGAGCATCATCGAGCAACGACTGCAATCCGCCCAGCTGTGCCCGAAGTGCTGCAACCTGTTGGTTCAACAACTCAGTCTGCCGCTGTGCCTCGTTGCTGATCTCTTGTTCTTCCGACAATGAGCGCTGCGCTTGCGCCAGCAAGGCTGCGCGGCGTTCAGCTTCCGAGGTTGTCGTTTCAGCCAACGTTTCTGCCGCCAACTTGGCCGCCAGTGCCATTGCCAGTTGATCACGCAATCGCGCCTGTTCCGCGCGCAGCTCTTCCTGCTGTGATTGCTCTGATTGTTTGTTCGTCGCCGCTTCACGCTGTGCGGCCCGCAATTCAGATTGCAACGCGATCTCGGCGCGACGCAATGCCTCTGCCTCTTCCGTGGCAGTTGCCAGGTTGCCTTCAACGCCTTGCAAACGGATCAGCGCGGCTGCCAATTGAAGGTCCAGCTTGCTTTCCGAAGCCCGCGCTGCTGCGAGCAGCGTCAACGTGTCCTCGGCTTCCTGACGCTGCGCCTCGAGCGCGAGGGTCATGGTCGTCAACTCTGCATCAGCATTCTCCAACCGGGCCTGCAAGGCCTCGGCTGCCGCAGCTTCCGCCAGCCGTGCAGCTTCTTCCGCGCTAAGCGCTTCGCGAGTCTGCTCCAGATTTGCGGTCAATTGATCGACCTGATTTTCGACAGCCGCATTGCGCGCATTCAGATCGGCCACAAGAGCATCCAATGCCTCCCTCCGCGCAGCCGCCAAACGCGCCGCCTCGACTTGCGCATCAATTTCGGTGCGCGCACCCGCAAGCGCCAAGTTCAGCGCTTCCTGCTCGCTCAGCAATTCAGCTTGCGTTTGCTCCAGGGCTTCACGGGTTTGCTCCAAAGCCGCAACATCGCCAAGCGCGGTATCGCGTTGCGCAATCAACGCTGCAACTTGCGCTTCGAAGCTGGTGATTTGCGTTTGGGCGGCGTTTAATGCCGCGGCTTGCGCGTCTCTTGTAGCAGAAAGACTGGCAATTTGCGTCTGCGCATCCGTCAATGAACTGCTCAACTCGCCGACGCGCGTCTCAAGGGTGCTGTTTGTTTGCTGTTCCAGTCCGAGCGCCTGCGCCAGCGCGGCAACCTCCCCCGCCAGCTGGTCCAATTCGGTTTCCTGCCCGGAGATGCGCTCGGTCAGAACAAACTGAACCACCATGAAAATCGTCAGCACGAACATCAAAACCAGCAACAGACCGGTCATTGCGTCAACGAACCCGGGCCAGATCGAAGCCTGAAACCGTGCGCCTGTGCGTCGAGACAGCGCCATGCTCACCGATCTCCGGACTTGATCGTGGTCCTGGCACGTGACCGGCCCGTTTGCAGGGCTTCGGTCAGCCTGGACATTTCCATACGCAGTTCTGCCATGCTTTCCTGGCGTCCTGCGGATATCTCTTCGAGTATCCGCAGCATCTGCACATCAATGGATCGAAGACGCATGCGGCTTTCTGCATCGATACCACTGTCGCCATGGGTCTGGTTTTCCAAGGCTGAAATCAATCGTTCCTGCCCGGCAGCGACCCGCTCCAGCGCCACGCTTGCCGGATCCATGCCATCCATTTTTTGCGTCATACGCTGGATAGAACTTGCCAGCGCGCCTAGGTTTTCATTGACTTCGGCCCGGCTGACGTCAGATTTCTGAAACATCAGCTGTAAGCTTTCCATCTGCTCCACCATATGTTCCACCACGGCAGCCAAAGCGCCTTGATCGCCAGATGCTTCATCGCCGGAGCTGAATCCGACCCGCGTGATCGAGCTGAGCCATTCTTCCAGTTCGCGGTAGAACCGGTTCTGACCGTGACCAGCAAAGAGTTCGAGAAGCCCCACGATCAGGGACCCTGCAAGACCCAGGAGGGAAGATGCAAAGGCAACGCCCATACCGCCCAATTGGGTCTGCAATCCACTCATCAAGCGGTTGAACACCTGCACCCCGCCTTCGCCCTCCTCAGGCGCAAGGCTGGATATGGTATCAACAATGGCGGGCACAGTGGTTGCCAGACCGTAGAATGTCCCCAGAAGGCCCAGGAATATCAGCATGCTCACGATGTAGCGTGTGATCTCCCGCGCCTCTTCGATGCGGTTGACCACGGAATCAAGGATCGATCGAGTCGACGACGCGCTCACCTGCATGCGTGCGCCGCGGGCACGCAGCAAAGCGGCAAGCGGGGCCAACATTTGCGGCGCTTTGCCGCTGCTGTCGAGCGAATCTGATGCAAAGCGCTCGATCCAACGCACCGATCCGATCAGTTGGAACACCTGATAGAAACAAGCGAGGACACCGAGGAAGAACACGAAGATGATGAACCCGTTGAGATAGGGATTGGCCTCAAAGACCGGCAGCACCCGGGGCAACGCCAGAAAACTGCCAAAACCTGACAGAGCAAGGACAATCAACATCAGAGATATTTGTCGCACCGGTTGCGAAAAGACCGGTCGTACCTCATGCTCTGGCAATACCATGCGCTGTTGCTCCTGCGCCTTATTGTTCTGCTCGTGCGGTAGCTTACACTGAAAACGGCCCCTAGCGCCAAGGATTTATGCGGTGAGGTGACGAACCCGTTGGCTGAGCCACTCAAGGTCGGGATCGTGCAGGCCAATATCGGTCAGATGTGCTGTCGTATTAAACAAATATTCAGTGTTTGGCCCCATGCCGCCCTTTGCCTTTGCGATGATCTGCGCCTGTTCTTCCAGCGGCATTCCGCCACAATACTGTACGTGTTCTGGGTTGATGACATAGCACAGCGCCTTGACCCGACGGCCATCGACCAGATCGATGTCGAGTTCGCGTTCCAGATAGGCGGATGAGATCAATTCACGTTCGCGCAAATAGATCAGGGTTTGCGCCTCGTGTCCTGTGGCGACGGCCAGTGCCACCCCTTCGCAAACATGCGCGGGCTCTTCGTCCAGCGCCAGGACCAGCCCGGGTTCCGTCTCGGTGCCCCGATGGTGAATGGACCGCATGCAAAACGACCGCGCATAGCCCGGCAAGGTGCCCACACACCGCTCGGCAACGTCAAATCCGGGATTCCATAGCAGGCTGCCGTAACCGAATACCCACATCGTCATCTTGCTGGTTCTCCTTGGTTGCAATGCGTAAACCTCAATTAAGCGACAAGGGAAAGGGCGCAGTCATGCGACGGGTAATTTGGCTGATTGTCTGGGCAGCCGTGGTGTGGAGTGGATGGTGGGCTCTGGCCACGATCGGCGCAGTGCGCGGTATCGACGGCTGGTTAACTGCGCGACAGGCAGAAGGCTGGCAAGCAGAAACAACCGCTATTGCCTTTGACGGGTACCCCGCCGACATTCAAATCACACTGAAAGATCTGGCGTTGGCGGATCCCGATACTGGCATCGCACTGGAAAGCTCAAAACTGACCTTGCTGGCGCCTGCCTGGGATCCGGGCAATGTCACATTGGTTCTGCCGGATGATCCCATGCTATTGGCAAGCCCAGAGGGGCAAAACCAGCTGCTCACCCAAAACGCGCAGGCCAGACTTCACGTAAAAACCAATAAGTCGCTGGCATTGGAGACAATGCAGGCCAACGCGGACGCCTGGTTGCTTAAGGCCGCCGCCGGGGACGTGCTGGCAGGTAGCGCATCCCGGGTTTTGATCACGCAAGACGAAGAAGACGCCTCGCAATACCAGTTCGAGCTAGATGTCGACGCCTTGCGACCGGGTGCTGTACCGCGTGCCGCCCTGAGCATTCCGCAAGACTGGCCCGTTGCTTTCGATCAATTCACCTTGACCTCTACGGTGACTTTTGACCGACCGTGGGACATCACGGCGCTGGAAGTGTCCCGCCCGCAACCGCGACGGATCGCAGTACAACAGGCAGAGGCGCTTTGGGGCGAATTGCAATTGCGCTTTGCAGCCGCGTTGGATGTTGATGCCGCGGGGGCTGCCAGCGGCACCGTCAGCCTACAGGCCCGAAACTGGCGCGCGATGTTAAACCTTGCGGAGAAATCCGGCGCTTTGCCCGCAGCCATACGACCGCAGATCGAACAGGCCTTGTCGACGTTTGCAAGCCTGTCAGGCAATTCGGAAACTCTGGATTTGACGCTCACTCTGCGGGACGGGTTCATTTCTCTGGGGTTCATACCTTTGGGCGAAGCACCGCGCTTGGTCTTGCGTTAACGGCAGTAGGTGCCGCTGCGATAGCGTGCCGTGTCGAAATGGAAGTGGTCGCGGTGATAGCTATCGGCATGGGGGCCAAGCACGGTGCCAAAAGGGCCACAAGCCCCGCGATGGATTTCCCGCAACGCCTGACTCGTGTCTCGCGCCGTCCATCCCTTCAAAACCGTGATCATGGACCCATCGCGCAACACAAAACCGGAAATATCAATCGCGCGACCTTTGCCATGCTCGGAAATACGTGCGCCTATTTTGTTGTTACGTGTGCGGCAGGCGTAATGCGCGGCCACGCGAAGGCCCGCGAGCCCGCCACCTTTTTTGCGCAATGCGGGTTTGACGGAATTGTCCACCCATGTTTTGAGCGCTTGCGCGGTGCCGCAATCCATGACGGATTGATGGCTGAGCGCAATGCCTGACACTGACCGAACTCGGACCGCTTTGGACACGCCGCAGCCAGCGACTTTTCCCGGCACCCGGCCGACGATATCGCCCTGAATATCCGGGTCACCACAGACCGCGCCCTTGGCACGCAATTTCTGTTCTTTGCGGATCGCCCGTTTTACCGCACGCGTGCGCATCTTTGGGCGCAAAGAACTGCGTGGTGCGTCGCTTTTCGGAACGGCCGCATTGGCTGCTTGAGATCGTTGCGCAGGCGTGAGAGCGCCCGATGGGTCCAACGTCACCGATTGCGTTCCGGCAAGGGCGGTCGGCCGGACAACTGGTCTCAAAGATGTTGCAGGGGGCGCCGCTATTGCCGCATTGGTGGCCAGTAGAAAAACAATCGCCCAGACCCTCATTTAGCGCTCTTGCTACGCCCAAAGTCTGGCGCATCGGTGTCCTGACCTGCCTCGATGATGCCGCGCCGGATCGCGCGCGTGCGTGTGAAGTAATCGTGCAAATGGTCGCCGTCGCCGGTGCGGATTGCCCGTTGTAAGGCGAAAAGTTCCTCTGTGAATCGTCCCAAAATTTCGAGGGTTGCATCCTTGTTCGTCAGGAAAACATCCCGCCACATGGTCGGATCACTGGCTGCGATGCGGGTAAAATCCCGAAAACCTGCGGCCGAGTATTTGATCACCTCGCTGTCCGTGACGCGGCGCAAATCGTCTGCCACACCCACCATCGTATAGGCGATCAGATGCGGCGCATGGCTGGTCACGGCCAGAACCAGATCATGGTGATCTGCTTCCATTTCCTCCACATTGCTACCCAGTCCCTCCCACAAGGCACGCAATCGGGCGATGGCTTCGGGATCGCTTCCGGCGACAGGCACCAGCAGGCACCAACGGTTGTCGAAAAGCTCAGCAAAGCCTGCTTCGGGACCGGAATGTTCTGTCCCGGCCAGAGGGTGACCGGGGATGAAATGGACACTGTCTGCCAAATGGGGCTGCACATTTTCGATAACATCGCGTTTTACCGACCCGACATCCGTGACCGTGGCGCCCGGTTTCAAATGCGGCCCAATCTCGCGCGCAACATCCCCCATTACACCAACGGGCACGCAGAGGACGATCAAATCGGCGTCTTTGACCGCCTCCTGAAGGCTGTCGCATACAGCGTCACACAGGCCAATACGCCGCGCCGTTTCACGTGTTGCCGAGCTGCGCGCATAGCCTGTCACTTCGCCCGCCAGGCTTTTGCGCTTCATCCCCCAAAACATCGACGAGGCAATCAGCCCCAGACCGATCAACGCCACGCGGTTGTATATCACACTCATTGCGCGCCTCTGAACGACCCAAGGGCTGCTAGGACGCGGGTCATATCTTCGGACCGTCCGACCGTGATCCGCAGCGCTTGCGGGAACCCGTATCCCTTGACCAGGCGCACCAGAATGCCCGCTGCCTTCAGATGGGCATCCGCGTTCAAAGCCTCTGCCTCGTTGGCAAATCGCGCCAGGACGAAATTGGTATGGCTGGTGTCGCAGGCAATACCCAACTGGCGTAAACCAACCGTCAGCCGCGCGCGTTGTTCCGCGTTTTCTTCAAGGCAGGTTTTGACAAAATCCCGGTCCCGCACCGCTGCTTCGGCGCCGGCCAAAGCCACAGCCGACATGTTAAAGGGCCCTCGGATGCGATTGAGCACATCAATGACAGGATGCGGCGCGTACCCCCAACCCACACGCAATCCGCCCAACCCATAGAGCTTTGAGAACGTCCGCGTCATGACAATATTTTCGTGCGCTGTCACCAGCGCGGCACCACCATCATACTCATCGAAAAACTCGGCATAGGCCCCGTCAAGCACCAGCAGGCAACCGGATGGCACGGCATGTGCCAACCGGGACAGTTCTGCCTGGTCAAGCGCCGTCCCGGTCGGGTTGGCCGGATTTGCAATGTAAATCAACCGAGTGGCATCGGTGATACGCGCAATGAGGGCATCAATGTCTACACGCCGATCTGTTTCAGGCGCCACAACCGGGGTTGCACCTGCCGACAAGGCAAAGATGCGATACAGCGAAAAGCCGTGCTCCGTGTATAGGACCTCATCACCTGGACCCGCATAGGCCAGAGCCAGCAAATTCAGAATTTCGTCCGAGCCGACACCGCAAATGATACACTGCGCATCCAATCCATGCACCTCTGCAATGGCCTCGCGCAACGCCACATGATCGGTGGACGGATATCGGTGCAATCCGGACGCGGCTTCAACAACCGCTTCTATACTGCGCGGGCTCGACCCAAACGGGTTTTCGTTTGAACTGAGCTTGAGAGGATCGGCCTGTCCGGCAATATGCGACGCTCCGCCCTGATAAAGGGCGATGTCCATTATACCAGGCTGTGGCCGGATCGTGTGTGTCATGCGTCGTCTCCTGTCCGGTGGACATTAACGAGGTGGCGCAGGCTCTGCCACCGGAACTTTGCAGCCCAAAGCTGTTGTCTGACCGGACAGCAACCGGCTTGCCGCAGCCTGCGCGCCGTGCCAGTCTCCTGCCATGTCGCAAGACACCGCCACACTGGATCGTCGTTACAAAAGCGCGGCTCCCAAATGGTCAGATCGCATGCGCGTTCTGGGCTATTATGATGCATATCTGGGTTTTTTATCTCACCTGCCGCTGGGCGACAGGACAGGCAAACGGGTGATTGACATTGGAGCAGGGACAGGTGCGATGGCTGAGGCATGGGTGGCTGTCAACGGAACACCGGAAAAGCTTGTGTTGCTCGACCCCTCGAAAGCGATGCTGGCCAAAGCTGAAGCCACGCTCAACGGACGTGGTGTACGGGCGGATTACCGGGTCGAAAGCTTGAATGACGACACTGCAGGGCAATTTGACGTTCTGCTCGGCGCACATGTGATTGAGCATTTCGCTGACCCGACACGGGCTTTGCGCCACATGCGGCGGCTGGCCCGACCGGGGGCGCATCTGTGGCTCTCTGTCTCAAAGCCGCATTGGTGCAGCACCTTGATCTGGTTGCAATGGCGGCATCGCACGTTTCGCCGCCCGGAATTAAACGAGATGTTGGAAGCGGCAGGTTTCGCGGTCGAACATCCCTACAGCTTTCCCGCGGGGCCTCCGTCACGCACAAGTTTCGGGGTTGTGGCCCGCGCAATTTAAATTGTCATGAAAAAAGGCCGCGCTGGACACATCCGGCACGGCCTTTGCATTGAGATCGCGAAGTTTAGTTTTTCGCGTAAAATTCCACCACCAGGTTTGGTTCCATCATGACGGGATATGGCACATCGCCCAGCGCAGGCGTGCGGACAAATTTTGCAGTCATCTTGGAGTGGTCGGCCTCGATGTAATCGGGCACGTCGCGCTCGGGCAATTGGGTCGCTTCTAGAACAACTGCAATCTGTTTGGACCGGTCACGGACTTCGATCACATCGCCTTCCTGAACGCGGTAAGACGGGATGTTGACCTTTTTACCGTTCACTCTGACATGACCATGGTTCACGAACTGACGGGCTGCAAAGACCGTTGCCACGAATTTCGAGCGGTAAACGACGGCGTCCAGGCGGCGCTCAAGCAGACCGATCAGGTTTTCACCTGTGTCGCCTTTCACCCGCTCCGCTTCTGCATAGATGCGGCGGAATTGCTTTTCGGTCAGATCGCCATAGTAGCCCTTGAGCTTCTGCTTGGCGCGCAACTGAATACCGAAGTCGGAAATTTTGCCTTTGCGGCGCTGACCGTGCTGGCCGGGACCATATTCGCGACGGTTGACCGGGGATTTTGGCCGACCCCAGATGTTTTCGCCCATACGGCGGTCAATTTTGTGTTTGGCAGACGTGCGTTTGGTCACGGCTGTTCTCCTTCTCGAAGCGCCCAGATGGGCATGAAGGGCGTTGTCCTCTGGCTTGCGCCTGACAGGCTGTCCCTTGCGGGGGCCACCAACACCAATGAAGCCGCGCTTATACGCGCGATACTCCCAGAGTCAACGGGTCTTTGCGCGCGCCATTTCAGCAACGGCCGCGTGCCGCGGACAAGTCACCAAGTGATCATTGACCATCCCCACCGCCTGCATGAAAGCGTAGACGATAGTCGGGCCACAAAATCGAAATCCTTCTTTCTTCAGATCCTTGGAAACCTTGATAGAGAGCGGTGTGAAGGCCGGCACGTCGTCCAGCGTAACCCACTTGTTTTGCAACGGCACGCCATCGACATAGTTCCATAAAAACCGATCGAACCCGCCGTCCGCTTCGATTTTCTGCCAAACGCGGGCATTGGAAATGGTGGCCTCGATTTTGCCACGGTGCCGGATGATCCCGGCATCCCCTAGGAGCCGTTCGACGTCTTCCGGCCCCCATTGCGCGACTACATCGGGATTGAATCCTGCAAAGGCCGATCTGAAATTATTGCGCTTTTTCAGAATAGTAAGCCAACTCAGACCGGCTTGAAACCCGTCAAGCACCAGCTTTTCCCAAAGCGCCCGGCTGTCGTATTCGGGCACGCCCCAATCGGTATCGTGATAGGATAAGTAGATTTCGTCTGGTCCCGCCCATCCACATCTTTCCATATCCGTCGCCCTTGGTCAGCCGTCATTGCCTCATTGTTAGACCACGATTCAAATTAGAACAAAATGAGAATATTTACTGGAATTTAGGATTTTTGGTCACAAAGTGGCGGTACGTTTTCAAGGCGAGAGATCAATGGCTGGACCGAGAAAAAGAAAATTCGCAGATATCCCGGCAACTGCTGTCAACCCGTTGGCTTTTGCTGTGTCACAGCGCGATCAGAACATAACACAGATGGTTGCCGATGCCATCAAACACAAACAGGTCATGTTGGCCTACCAACCGATCATGCAGGCACGCGATCCAAAGAAGGTCGCCTTTTACGAAGGTCTGATCCGGGTTCTGGATGCCACCGGTCGGATCATTCCGGCATCTGACTTCATGGGCACGATCGAGAATACTGAACTGGGACGACAGCTGGATACGCTGGCATTGGGGCTGGGGCTACGCGCCTTGAACGAAAATCCGGGATTGCGCTTGTCGATCAACATGTCGGCGCGATCCATTGGATACCGCCAATGGAACCGCACATTGGACAGATGGCTCGGGCGCAACGCGCTGATCGCCGAACGGGTGATTTTGGAAATCACCGAAAGTTCTGCCATGACTGTACCCGAGCTTGTCGTTGATTTCATGGACCGTTTGCAGATCGAAGGTATTTGCTTTGCGTTGGATGACTTTGGCGCGGGCTATACGGCTTTGAGCTATTTCAAAGACTTCTTTTTCGATGTGTTGAAAATTGACGGGCAATTTATTCGCGGCATTAGTTCTGACCCTGACAATCAGGCGATGACGGCGGCTCTGGTTTCTATTGCGAAGCATTTCGACATGCTGACAGTTGCCGAATTCGTTGAGACCAAAGAAGACGCAGAGACCCTGATAAAATTGGGTGTAGACTGTTTGCAGGGTCACTACTTTGCAGCCGCAACGACGCGACCGCATTGGATGCCGGAAAGAGAAAAACGTGCGGCGTCCTGACATTCCATCACCCGAACGAACCCCTCTGTATCTATGCTAGCTCCATTGGTTGCCGCCTCGCAGCGAATGAGTTAAGCAGCCAATTATTAACGGTAGGGGTGGCCCGCCTCGGAAACGAGGCGTCATTTATCGTCCCTTCCCAGAATTGGCAAAGGACATATCTCCATGACAAACGTTGTTATCGCATCAGCGGCCCGTACCGCCGTTGGCAGTTTTGGCGGATCTTTCGCATCAACCCCTGCGCACGACCTGGGCGCCGCGGTATTGAAAGAGGTTGTTGCACGCGCAGGCGTCGACCCATCTGACGTCTCCGAAACGATTCTCGGACAGGTGCTAACAGCAGCGCAGGGACAGAACCCGGCCCGCCAGGCACATGTCAATGCGGGGCTGCCTATTGAAAGTGCAGCCTGGTCGATCAACCAAGTCTGCGGTTCCGGTCTGAGGTCTGTCGCCTTGGCCGCCCAACATATCCAATTGGGCGACGCGACTATTGTCGCTGCGGGCGGGCAGGAGAATATGACACTTTCACCCCATGCCGCCGCGTTACGCGCTGGCCACAAAATGGGCGACCTAAAATACATCGATACCATGATCCGAGACGGCCTCTGGGATGCGTTCAATGGCTATCACATGGGCCAGACAGCGGAGAATGTCGCCGAAAAGTGGCAAATCGACCGTGACCAGCAAGACGAATTCGCAGTCGCCTCCCAGAACAAGGCCGAGGCGGCGCAGAAAGCGGGCAAGTTTGCAGACGAGATCGCTGCCTTTACCGTGAAAGGTCGCAAGGGCGACACCATCGTCGATCAGGACGAATACATCCGCCATGGTGCCACAATGGAAGCGATGCAAAAGCTGCGCCCTGCCTTTACAAAAGACGGCTCCGTGACTGCGGCGAATGCGTCAGGTTTGAACGACGGCGCCGCGGCAGCGTTGATGATGTCGGCAGATGAGGCCGAAAAACGTGGCATTGAGCCACTTGCCCGAATTGCAAGCTATGCCACCGTAGGACTCGATCCGTCTATCATGGGTGCAGGCCCAATTTACGCCAGCCGCAAAGCACTGGAAAAAGCGGGTTGGAGTGCAGATGACCTTGATCTGGTCGAGGCAAATGAAGCCTTTGCCGCGCAAGCCTGTGCCGTGAACAAGGACATGGGGTGGAACCCGGAAATTGTGAATGTGAACGGTGGCGCAATTGCAATCGGTCACCCGATCGGCGCCTCTGGTGCGCGCATTCTGAACACGCTGCTCTTCGAAATGAAGCGGCGTGATGCCAAGAAAGGTCTTGCGACCCTGTGCATCGGTGGCGGCATGGGCGTTGCCATGTGCCTGGAACGCGACTGACCATAAACACACTGGCGCCATTAAGCGTCCGGCTACAGATTTTTTAGCGTGTTATCGATGGCTTCCTGCGCAATATTGTTGCGCAGGGCGATTTCAATGCGTAACAAGATTATCAAAACATCAAAGGAGAATCCAATATGTCCCGTGTCGCACTTGTCACAGGAGGCAGCCGAGGCATCGGCGCTTCAATATCCAATGCGCTGAAAGACGCCGGCTATTCTGTCGCTGCCACCTACGCCGGCAATGACGAGGCAGCTGCGAAATTCACTTCAGATACGGGCATCAAGACCTACAAGTGGAACGTCGCAGACTACAACGCCTGCAAAGACGGTATCGCAGGGGTTGAAGCCGATCTTGGACCAATTGACGTGGTCGTTGCCAATGCCGGTATCACGCGCGACGCGCCTTTCCATAAGATGACGCCCGAACAATGGCAGGAAGTCATCGACACAAACCTGACAGGTGTGTTCAACACCGTTCATCCGATCTGGCCTGGCATGCGGGAACGCAAATTTGGTCGGGTCATTGTGATCAGTTCGATCAATGGTCAGAAGGGCCAATTTGCGCAAGTGAATTATGCGGCAACCAAGGCTGGCGATCTGGGCATCGTGAAGTCGCTGGCTCAGGAAGGCGCGCGGGCCGGGATAACCGCCAATGCGATTTGTCCGGGTTACATTGCGACAGATATGGTCATGGCAGTTCCGGAAAAAGTCCGCGAGTCCATTATTGCTCAGATACCCGCAGGACGTCTTGGCGAGCCTGAGGAAATTGCGCGCTGCGTTGTCTTCCTGGCTTCTGACGATTCCGGATTTGTCAACGGATCGACAATATCTGCCAACGGCGCGCAATTCTTCGTCTAAGGGCGAAAATGGTGCCGATCGAAAAAAGGGGCCGGTTGGGTTAACCGACCCCTTCTTTATCCCGTAAGACAGTCGCGATCCGTCAGCGGGAAGACGAGAACAACCAGTTCCATGCGTCTTTCATTGCCTGTGCGCGCTCTTCGTGGGCACGGATCATTGCGTTGCGCATGAGGGTATTTGTGGGCGTTTCAAACATGGTTCATTCCTAGCTTTACTTCAGTGCATTTGATCTGATGCCAATATGTCATTCGCAAACATTGCTGACAAACGAGACTTTTCATCAATTCAGTTAAGATATACTTGTGTGAAATGATCGGTCGCCTCCCTCCCCTGACAGCACTGCGCGCCTTTGAAGCCGCCGCACGGCACATGTCATTTGTAAAAGCGGCCGAAGAACTGTCCGTCACACCTGCGGCTTTGAGTTTCCAGATCAAATCGCTTGAAGAACACTTGGGCGCACCGCTTTTCCACCGACTGAACCGCGCGGTCGCGCTCACCGAAGCAGGCACGGCGCTTGTTCCAGGTACATCTGACGGGTTTCAATCACTGTCGAACGCCTGGCGTGCGGCACAACGCCTGCAAGACGAGCAATCTCTAACGGTCACAGCCGGGCCCGCTTTCACCGCCAAATGGCTGGCCCCCCGCCTCTATGAGTTTGCACAGGCACATCCCGAGGTCGAATTGAGGTTTTCCGCTTCTCTCAAAATGATGGACTTCGGCAGAGATGCGATCGATGTTGCGATTCGATTTGGATATGACAACGACGCGGGCCTCTACTCTTTGCCACTGGCCGAGGAGTGGGTTGCGCCGGTTATGACACCCCACCTCGCCGCGCTGTATCCTGACGCGGAAAGCCTGACTTCGGCGCCTTTGATCTTTGACGACTCGATCAACTTCCTGCAACCGCGGTGTGACTGGAAGGCTTGGTTTGCAGCTGTGGGCATTGATTTCGACCCGCGTCATGGCCCCCGTTTCAGTCAGGCAGACCATGCCGTTGATGCCGCTTTGGCCGGAGTTGGCGTGGTTCTCGGGCGCCGGGCGCTCGTGGTGAAAGACATCGCCGATGGCCGGTTGGTCATGCCCGTCAATACTGCTCTTTCGACGCGGGCGCGCTTTCGGTTTCTTTGCCCACAAGGCACCGAAAACCGCCAACAGGTCAGGGCATTCCGGGAATGGATGTTGCACGAGATCAGCAAAACAACTTACATCACGGAGGCCCTGCATATCGTTGAATCGGTGGAGAGACCAATATGACATCCCATCGCGCAACTCTCATTGGTTTTGTCGCTGTGGTTTTGTGGTCGCTGCTGGCGCTCTTGACAGTTGGTTCTGCACCAACACCGCCACTACTGCTGAACACCATTTGCTTTTCCATCGGCGGTGCATGCGGTTTGATATGGACCTATTTTTCCGGTGGTTTAGGCGTTCTGAGATCCGTGCCCATACGCGTCTACATCTTTGGATCTCTCGGCCTTTTTGGATACCACGCCTTGTATTTCTCGGCCCTACGGCTGGCGCCGGCGGCAGAAGCCGGGCTTATCGCCTATTTGTGGCCTTTGTTGATTGTGGTTCTGTCCGGGTTTCTGCCCGGCGAAAAGGTTAAGCGCGGGCATCTGGTTGGGGCCCTTATCGGCTTTGCGGGCGCGGTGTTGATCATCTCGGGCGGGGGTAGCGGGTTTGAGATGAATTATTTGCCGGGATATGGTTTGGCTCTGATCTGCGCACTTACATGGTCGAGTTATTCTGTTCTCTCGCGCCTGGTTGGGCAGGCACCGACGCAATCCGTCACCATATTCTGTTTGGTGGCAGCTCTGCTGTCACTACCTTTGCACTTGGTTTTTGAAGAAACCTTGTGGCCGCAGACAAATATAGCATGGATCTCAACGGCGCTTCTGGGTTTTGGCCCGGTAGGTTTGGCATTTTTTGTTTGGGACATTGGTGTCAAACACGGCGACATCCAACTTTTGGGCGCCGCATCTTACGCGGCCCCCCTTCTGTCTACCTGTGTGCTTGTCTTGGCAGGCGTCGCGCCGCTCTCGCCCACCTTGGGCCTCGCAGCACTTTTGGTAACTGGCGGAGCCGTGATTGCGGCCCGCGCCAGTCTGAATTCAGATGATTAGCTCGACAGCCGCGTAATCTCTTCTTTCACACGTAGTTTTTGTTTTTTAAGGTCAGCGATTGCAAGGTCGTCAATGCCGGGAGCGCGTTGCGCTTCTTCAACGGCATCACTCAGGGACTGATGTTTTCTTTTCAGCTGTTCGACATGTGCAGTAACGCTCATTCATTCCTCCTGTTTGCTACGGTACGACGTAGAGTGGAGCACACCTTGCGCTGTGAGTCACGCCGCAGGAGCAGCATGGGCATAATTCTCGTTAAAATTGTGTTAACGCCGCTCAGAATTCAAGCTTCGCACCATCCCGAAGCACGGCTTTGACCTTTGAAACATAGCTATCCGCGTCTTTTTTGTGGTGATCACCCTCATGGAGAATCAGTTGTGGATACAACCTAAAGGCGGCACGACCATTCTTTTTGGCGCGCAAAATCACCAGTTCTGCAAGCCGCCCAGCCCGCGGACTAATTGGCAATACTTCAATTGTTCCCATGTATTTTGGCAGGGCGGTCAGGATCTCAGGCAAGCGTTCCGCGCGGTGTATGAAATGCACCTGACCCTTGGGTTTGACGCGTTTGGCAGCGACCTTGATCCAAACTGGAAGCGGCGTGTTTTCGGCCAAGGCCGCTTCTCGGCCAGCATCTTGCGCCGCGCGCCCTGCAGATCTGTCGAAATAAGGCGGATTCGCGATCACGTGATCAAATTGCCGTTCTCGTAAAGACGGCGGAAGAGCATTCAGGTCTGCGACCACAACCTCCAACATCCCTGACCCATTGCTCTCTGCCAACCGCGCATAGGCCTCTTGTTTTTCCACACCTGTCAAGGCCAGCCCAGGGACCCTCGCCCCAAGGCATAGTGCCGCTGCACCGACCCCGCATCCAAGATCCAGCACAGTTTGACCGGCGGTTGCGGGCACGCTCGCGGCCAACAGGACCGGATCCACGCCTGCGCGATAGCCAACACGTGGCTGAAAGAGCTTCACCCGGCCTCCCAGAAACGCATCTTCTGTCAGAGTATCTGTCATTTCCCCAATGGAATTTGGTTGTCTCTTACAACACGCAAGGCAGCGGTGTGATCATCGGTTCGAACCATCAATCGACGTGGGAAGATTCCGATGCCTCCTTCGAGCACGCTCATGTTTACGTCCAGCTCAAAGCAGTCTATATCCTCGCCTTGTAAGAGAGCCATGGCAAAGGCAATGATCGTGGGGTCTGTGCTACGCAAAAGTTCCTTCATAACAGGGATGTAAGGGCATGCTGACAGCCTTGTCGAGCCTGCAAACGGGAAGTTGATGCCGAAGAGCCAAAATTCACAAAAACCGCACGACCGTATGGCCGCATTTCTGGCCGACGACTTGGCGGCCGTGAACAAGTTAATCCGGACGCGAATGGCCTCTGAACATGCGCCCCGCATTCCTGAGGTTACGGCGCATTTGGTGGAGGCAGGCGGCAAGCGTTTGCGACCCATGCTGACCTTGGCGGCCGCCCATATGTGCGGTTATGAGGGACCATACCATATCAATTTGGCCGCCACGGTAGAGTTCATTCATACAGCGACCTTGCTGCACGATGATGTGGTGGACGAGAGCGCCCAGCGACGCGGAAGGCCAACGGCAAATTTGCTCTGGGACAACAAGTCATCGGTTCTGGTGGGTGACTATCTTTTTGCGCGTAGTTTTCAGTTGATGACAGAAACCGGTTCGTTGCGGGTGTTGGATATTCTGTCAAATGCATCGGCAACGATTGCTGAAGGCGAAGTTTTGCAGCTCACCGCGAGCCAAGATTTAGCCACCAACGAAGACGTGTATCTCAAAGTGGTGCGTGGCAAGACGGCGGCACTTTTTTCTGCGGCCATGGAAGTCGGCGGTGTGATCGCGGATGCACCCGAAGCGCAGGTGCGCGCACTCTTCGAGTATGGAGATGCGCTGGGAATTGCCTTCCAGATCGTTGACGATTTACTAGATTTTCAAGGAGATGCAGGTGCGATTGGCAAGAATATCGGTGACGATTTTCGCGAACGCAAACTGACCATGCCGCTGATCAAGGCCGTTGCGCGAGCAGACGCAGAAGAACGCGATTTCTGGGTTAGGACCATAGAAAAGGGCAAGCAGACCGATGGGGATCTTGAAACAGCTGTGGCACTATTGCACAAACACGACGCTTTGACAGATACGGGCGTGGCCGCGCGCGCATGGGCCACCAAGGCAAAATCGGCCTTGTCACAGGTACCTGACCACGCGGTTAAGCAAATGTTGGTAGATCTGGCTGATTACGTGGTTGAACGCATTAATTGAGCCTGCGCCCGCTGGTGTTGATCTCCAAGCTGCGTCGCTCTGACCCACCAATCGGTATGCGCTCGGGATATTGACGCGGCGGCGGCCTCGGCTCTCCTCATGTCCGGAAAAAGTCCAAAACACGTAGCGCCAGACCCGGACATGCGTGCGAGGAGACAGTCTTCGCTTTGTGACAACGCCGTTTTGGTCTGACTGATCGCAGGTTCCACAGAGATCGCGGCGGCTTCGAGATCGTTGCGTTGTTCGCCCAGCCAAGCGGCTACCTGATGCACATGGGCAAACTCAGGAAGCTCTTCAGACATGGGCGGATGATCCCGCTGTTGCAACGCTTTGAAAACCGTTGGGGTTGAAACGCTGCGCCGCGGGTTGACAAGGACGGCATACAAGGGGGGGAAACCAGCCACCGGCTTGATGTGTTCGCCAATGCCGGTCACGCGTGCAGTTCTTGCGCCCACGCACATGGGTATATCCGCCCCGAACGAAACAAGCTCGCCAACCTGGGGCATGTTTTGCATGTCCCTACGCCGGCTTGAGGGTTCGATTGTGTCAAAAAGGGCGCTGAGCGCGCGGAAGCTGGCAGCGGCGTCCGCCGACCCGCCGCCGATCCCTGAAGCAACGGGCAACTCTTTAGTCAATTGAAAACTGCATCCTTGAATGCGGCCAAAGAGCCGGGCAACGCGCAGGACGAGATTTTCATCGCTTTCCGGCAGCGTACTTGACTCGGGTCCGTGGACACGCAACGAAAGATCTTTGTGTCTTACAGCAATCAAAGTGTCGCCCACATCCGCGAAGGCTACCAGACTGTCCAGAAAGTGGTACCCGTCCGAGCGTTGGCCCGTCACATGCAGCGTTAGATTGATCTTCGCAGGTGCAAAAACTCGTACGGCTTGCGCGGGTTCAGACACGTTTACGCATCAGTCTCTCGCGACCTCCAAGGGTTCGGCACCCTCTTCCTCGAGCACCGCATCGAGCCCGAACTCAAGCTTACGCCGAATGCGATCTGGTTTGGCCTCGCTCAAAGGATCATCTTCATCGACAAATGACAACGCCCGTGCCCATTGAAACTCGGCCTCGCGCTTTCGCCCCACGGCCCAGTACACATCGCCCAGATGATCATTGACTACAGGATCCACGGCCATCAGCGCCACTGCGCGCTCCATATGCGGCACGGCTTCTTCGAAGCGACCCAACCGGTAGAGCGCCCAGCCCAATGAGTCGATAATATAGCCGCTATCGGGGCTTGCAGCGACAGCGCGTTCTATCATTTCCAGCGCCTCATCCAGGTTTTGTTGTTTTTCAACAAGCGAATAACCAAGGTAGTTCAAAACTTGGGGCTGATTTGGATTGATCGCCAGAGCCGCACGGAAATCTGATTCCGCCTCAATCCAATTGCCTTGACGTTCCTGAGATATCGCTCGGGCATAAAGCAAGAACCAACTGGGGCCGCCCTTGTCAACCACCAGTGCCGCCGCTTTATTATAGGACTCAACAGCATCGCCAAATCTGTCTTGTTGCCGCAGCGCATCCCCCAGTGAAGAATGAACCGTCGCCAGTTCGCCATGACTGCGCGCCAATTGCTCCAGAACCTCGATCGCCGCTTCCGGCCTGCCGGACCGGCGCAATGCCGCGGCGCGGCCCAGTTCTGCAGCATGATAGGAGGGGTCGTCCGCTGGTACACGCTTGTAAACGGCAATCGCCTGATCGAATTGCTCCAACGCCTCAAACAGTTCAGCCGTCAAAAGCAAAGCGTCGACATGATCCGGGCGCAGGTTCAGCGCAATCTGGGCGTAAAGGATGGTATATTCAGGACCCGCTTCAGACCGAAGCGCAGCGGCGACAGAGTAAAAAACCTCGGCAAATCCATCCTGCACCGAATTCACGTGCTGAAAAGGAAGTGCCTCGCCTTGGTTCAGGGCATCGATAATCTGCTCTATTTCGGGATCGGTCGCACCCGAAAACATTTGCTGCAACAGTTCCAGTGCTTTCTGGTTGTCACCCAATTGAGACAGAATTTCGACCCGAGCCAACACGCCGCGCCGCGTTTGAATGACGGTCCCTGTGGTATCCGAATTGAAGATTTCTTCTGCACTCTCGAAGTCACCCACTGAAGCAAAAGCCATCGCCTTGTGAAAAAGAGCAAACCCGAGCAACCCGGGTTGTTGCGAAATCTCATCAAAAGATGCCAGCGCATCCGAAACACGACCCTCTCCCATGAGAGCCCAGGCCTGTACCAAACCATCCACGAGGGGCCCAATACCCTCTCCTTCCGCAGGTTTGACCTGAAGCGCGGCAAAATCTTTTTCCATAACGCTATGAGCGGTCAGAACCAGCCCAGCGACCTGGCTTGCCTGATCAGATTTCAGCAGAGTTTTTGCGACGGGCACAGCGCGGTCAACGCGCCCCAGTGCAAGTTGCGAGACAAGGACGCTCTCCATTATCTCGACGTTTCCAGGATCCCGGGTCAAAGCCTGTGTAAAATAGGACGCCGCTTGTTCGAAATCGCTCTCCATAGCCGCGGCACGCGCTGCGAGATAGGAACCGGAATTCGACTGTGCCAAAGTAGGAACGGCACATACCATCGATAGCGCAATCGCGATTGCGGACGTCATCATTTTATTGAACACAAAACCACGCCTCGTAAGAAACTTTCTTTTCCCACAAAGTAACATTTTCAAACGGCTGTGCAATGCTGAGAACGCGATATCGAAAATGACGCCCCGTCCTTTTGCACGAGTGCCATGTCATTGCGCAAAGGTTGATCGATTTTCTGCCTACATATTCGGGTAGTTCGGCCCATCCCCACCCTGGGGCGTCGTCCACACAATATTTTGTGCCGGGTCTTTGATGTCACAGGTTTTGCAATGCACGCAGTTTTGAAAGTTGATGACAAAGCGGGTATCTTTGCCCTCTTCTTCGACAAATTCGTAAACGCCTGCCGGGCAATACCGTGCTGAGGGACCGGCAAATTTGGGCAGGTTGCTTTGAACCGGCACATTTGCATCTTTCAGCGTCAGATGTGCTGGCTGGCTTTCTTCATGGTTGGTAAAGGAGAACGCCACATTGGTCAGCCTGTCAAACGACAGTTTCCCATCTGGCTTTGGATAATCGATGGGTTGATGACCGGCGGCCTCTTCGGTTGCTTCAGCGTCGGTCTTGCTATGCGCCAATGTGCCCAAAAGCGAAAACCCGGCGGTGTTGGTCCACATGTCGATGCCGCCCATGACGAGGCTGGCCGTCAGTCCGTATTTGGACCAAAGCGGTTTCACGTTTCGAACTTTGCGCAGATCTTTCCCGATCAGACCGGTACGAACCTTGCTTTCGTAAGCAGCCAGTTCATCACTACTCCGGTCGTCCGCAATGGCTTCCATGGCCGCATCCGCCGCGGCAATCCCAGAGAGCATTGCGTTGTGGTTGCCCTTGATCCGCGGCACGTTGACCATGCCCACTGAGCACCCCAGCAGAGCCACGCCCGGTGCCACCATCTTGGGCATCGACTGATATCCACCTTCAGAAATGGCGCGCGCGCCGTAGGCGATGCGTTTTCCGCCTTCCAGCAATTTAGCAACCATCGGGTGGTGCTTGAAACGCTGGAATTCCATATAGGGAAAGAGATGCGGGTTCTTGTAGTTCAGGTGGACGACAAAACCCACGTAAACCTGATTTTTCTCAAGATGATAGATAAAAGACCCGCCACCGGCATTACCGCCCAAAGGCCAGCCCATCGTATGCGTGACGGAACCTTCTTTGTGTTTGGCAGGATCAATCTCCCAGATTTCCTTCATGCCCAGCCCGTACTTCTGGGGTTCATACCCGGCGGACAGATCGTATTTCGCAATGACCTGTTTTGACAGGCTGCCTCGCACACCTTCTGACAGGAAAACATATTTGCCGTGCAGTTCCATGCCTGGCTCATAGCCATCACCGTGACTGCCGTCCGGATTCTTGCCAAATTCGCCTGCAACAACGCCTTTAACCTCGCCCTTGTCTCCATAAACCAGTTCCGAACACGACATGCCGGGGAATATTTCAACGCCCAGCTCTTCGGCATATTCCGCCATCCAACGACAGACGTTGCCCATGGAAACGATATAGTTACCATGATTGTTCATCAGCGGTGGCATCGGTACATTGGGAATGCGCAGTTGGCCTGCTTCGCCCAACATGTAAAAATTATCTTCGACAACTGGCACGTTCAAAGGTGCGCCCTTGTCTTTCCAATCAGGGATCAGTGTATCCAGACCGACCGGATCCAAAACAGCGCCAGAAAGAATATGCGCACCGACTTCGGAGCCTTTTTCAAGCACCACGACATTGCAGTCCGTGTCCAGTTGCTTGAGTCGGATCGCGGCAGAAAGGCCCGCCGGTCCTGCGCCAACGATCACAACGTCGTATTCCATGGCTTCACGTTCAATTTCGGACATGTCCGGCTCCCATCATAATCTTGTGGTCACAGCCCACACTGCGCAATTATTGTTCGCGACTGGCTAAACCACGGTGTCGAGCAATGCAATCTCAACCGAACGTTCTAACTGTGAGAAAGCGCCGCAGTTCCGAATAAATCGGTCTGATTTGCATCAAACGTCAGGTTTGTCCCCCATCAGATAACGTGGACCCTGCCCGTTTTTCGCAGCTCGGTCTGTTGGATTGTAAAGCGCACAGTTTGGCAGACTCAGACAACCACAGCCAATACACCCATCCAAACTATCCCGCATTCGGGTCAGAGTATCTATCTTTTCGTCCAAACTGGCCCGAAAACCCGCGCTGATTTTTGCCCAATCCGCCTTTGTAGGCGTGCGCTGGCCTGGTAATCTGTCAAGCTCGGCCCGGATTTGCGGCAATGTAAATCCAAATTGCTGCGCGATCATGACAAAGCTCAGACGCCTTAGATCGGACCTTTGGAATCGACGCTGTCCACCCGCATTGCGCCAGGGTTTGATCAGCCCCTGCGCTTCGTAATATCGAATGGCTGATACAGCCAGACCGGTTCGACTTGCCAGAGCGCCAATGGAAAGCCCGTCATTGATCGCCATGAATAATTCCCTTGACCTAAAGTTAGGTTTAGAAATTACGGTACATAGGATCGAGAGCTACTGAAAGGAAAAACCAATGGCCGCGATGCTAGAACACGCAAATTATACCGTCTCCGACAGTGATGCGACCGCACGCTGGATGTGCGATCTCTTTGGCTGGCATATCCGCTGGAAAGGTCCATCCATCGATGGGGGGCAATCGATCCATGTTGGCAATGATACGCAATATCTGGCACTTTATACGCCCGGGAAATCCACCACCGAAAAGCCCAACAGCTACCTGACATGTGGTGGTCTCAACCATATCGCAGTTGTGGTTGATGACATTGATGCAATGGAGAAGACAATTTCAGAGGCCGGTTTCACCACAGGTAACCACGCCGATTACGAACCGGGACGGCGGTTTTACTTCCATGACCACGACAATATTGAATACGAAGTTGTCCAATACGACTAGGCCACCTGGCGCCAATATGGCACCGTGCCCCTTGCAATTCGCGTCGCCTTTAGGTCAGGTAGATGCGAACTCCAACCTGCGGCCCCCGGTCTACCCCGGCGGGCCGCATCATTTCATGGACGACACCGATGGACAAAATCCCCATGACCCGCAAAGGGCACGCCGCTCTGGAAGCGGAACTAAAGATTCTGAAGACCGTCGAACGGCCCGCGATTATTCAGGCCATTGCCGAGGCTCGCGAGCATGGAGACTTGTCCGAAAACGCCGAGTACCATTCAGCGCGGGAAAAGCACTCCTTCATCGAGGGACGGGTCAAAGAGTTGGAGGGCGTGTTGAGCCTTGCAGAGGTGATTGACCCCTCGAAGCTGTCGGGCACCATCAAATTCGGTGCTGTTGTCACACTGGTGGATGAGGACACGGATGAGGAGAAAACCTGGCAAATTGTGGGCGAGCACGAAGCCAGCGTCGAAAAAGGTCTGCTGAACATAAAATCGCCTATTGCGCGGGCGTTGATTGGCAAGGATGAAGGTGACAGCGTAGGGGTACGCACCCCGGGGGGTGAAAAGTCCTATGAGGTGCTTAAAATCGTCTATGCGTGACAGGACCGACAGACATGGCTGACACGACCGAACCAAACGAGCCCCCCGAGACGCGGACCCGCCCAACCCCGCTTGGCATCTACGATCGTCCGCAATCGGACGGGATCACAAGCATTGAGGTCGTCGCGCTTGCACTGTCAGGTATCTGGTTGCTCGGTGCGGTAATCTATTTCGTTTTTGTGCCGGGCACCGACGATGAAACCAGCAACAGCGCGCAATTCATGCTCACGATGCTGGCGATCTTCATGCCGGTTGCAATGATCTGGGTGGCGGCAACGGCGGCGCGTTCAAGCCGCGTGATGCGCGAAGAAAGCCAACGGTTGCAGGCCGCGATTGATGCAATCCGGCATTCCTATATTGCGCAGAGTCAAAGCGGTCCTTTGGGGCACGAACCTGCCAGTGTTGCGCGCAAACTAGATGAGATCGCAGCAGCAACCCGCAATACAGAAACGGTTCTGGCAACGTTTACGTCACGCAGGGACCAGGATCGCGAGGCCGGGCCGACCGTTGCGCAGAGCCCCCCTCAAGATGACCAACCTGCTTTGGCATTGGGGACACAAGCGGTCGATATGGCGCCCCCTTTGTCCAACGAAGATTTCATTCGCGCATTGAACTTTCCTGAAACCGCAGAAGATGAGGTCGGGTTCTCGTCCCTGCGGCGAGCCTTGAAAGACCGCTCTGCCGCCCAACTTATTCAGGCCGCGCAGGACGTGCTGACGCTTTTGAGCCAAGATGGCATTTACATGGACGATCTGCTGCCTGATCGTGCAAAACCAGAGGTCTGGCGACAATTTGGTCAAGGAGCACGCGGTCGGGCGATCGCAGGTTTGGGCGGCGTGCGTGACAGGTCTTCGCTGGCCCTCACTTCCGGTCGCATGAAACAAGACCCAATTTTTCGGGACGCGGCCCACCACTTTCTACGCAAGTTTGATCAAACATTTGCCGAGTTTGAGCCAAACGCGTCAGACGCGGATATATCTGCCCTCGCCCAGACCCGGACGGCCCGCGCTTTCATGTTGCTGGGCCGGGTAGCTGGCACTTTCAACTGATCTAGGTGCAGACCTTTGCGCGATTGGCATCATCAAATCGTGTTTCGAGGATCGTACCGTCGGAAAGGCTGAAGAACACGCGCGCACCTTCCATCTCACCACCTGTTACCCGGATCTGGCCCAGATCTGATTGTGTTTGGCGATCGTCGACGTCAATGGTGAAACCGGCACGTTGACCGGTAGACATGTCATTCAAGGCAACGCTCAACTGATCAGCACCATCAACGACCTCGATCGTTTGCATGTCACCTTGTGGCTCAAAAGGTTGAAAGACTTCAACACCATCGCCACCTGCTGCGGTATCAAAAACCAGACGCCCGGCCGATCCTTGCAAGTCAATACGCAGGCCCGTCACGAAAACGCCGGTGGCCGTATGAATGATTTCAAACCGATCTTTCGGAGCGCTTTCCACAAACTTCACAGTCAAGGACTGTATGCATTCCGATTGAGCAACTGACGCGCCAAAGCCGGCAAACAGGACCCCCAAAATTGTGTTTTTGATCATGGAATTCATAGCCTTTTTCTTTGTTACTTTGTAGAACTTAGCGCGCATCCTACGTAAGGAAAGCCAGGCCCTAGGTGAGGAAACTGCCGAAAGGAATGTATTTGACAAGGATACCGGGCGTTATGTCCGCAGCGTCCGGGGGGAGTTCTACAAACCCTTCCGCCCAAGCCAATCCACTGATCCGTCCGGATCCTTCTGATGCGAATACCTCCGCCTGACCATTGCGCATGCGCGCGCGCAGATATTCGGTGCGCCCGGCCTTCTTGCGCTTGGAAAATCCGGCTGGCACCTGATAGCCCTGCGGCTCCTTCCATGCTTGCCCCGCCAGACGCGCCATTGCCGGCGCGCCAAATATCATGGCACAGGTCATGGCGGCCACCGGATTGCCAGGCAACCCAAAGACGGGAGTGGCAGCCCACATTCCCAGCGCCAAGGGTCGCCCTGGCTTCACTGCGATACGCCAGAGGGTCATGGACCCGGTTTCAGTCAGCAAGGCAGAGACATGATCCTCGTCGCCCGCCGAGGCCCCACCACTGGTCAGGACCAGATCGGACTGTTTTGCAGCGGCATTCAGAACCTTGGAAAGCTGATCGCGGTTGTCAGCGACCCGCCCCATATCCACGGGCACATGACCAAACGCGCGGATCAGGTCGAGCAACATCGGCCGGTTGGCATCATAGATCTGACCCGGGGCTGCCTGATCACCTGCTTCGACAAGTTCCGCCCCTGTTGAAATGACCGCAACGCGCAAAGGCGCATGCACGTCAACCTCACGAATGCCAGTTGCGGCCAATAAGGCAGCCTCGGCCGGACCGACTCGGGTGCCTTTGGTCAAGACGATCTCGCCCTTCTCCACATCCTCTCCGGCGCGCCGCGTGTTGGCTGCCAGCTTGATGGGCCCGCGAAATGCGATTTCGCCGTCTTGGACACTGACGTCCTCCTGCAAGACCACCGTATTGATCCCGTCCGGTAACGCAGCACCTGTGAGAATACGTACGGCAAACCCCTCCGGCACCGCGCCCGGCGCATCTCCAGCGGCGGCGCGCCCCTCTACAAGCGGCATGCGGTGGATGCCTGCGTCCTTGCTGCCAGCAAACCCATATCCGTCCACCGCCGTATTGGGCAAAGGCGGGCTTGACCGCAACGCAACCACATCGCTGGCCAACGCATGGCCTGCAGCGGCACAGATCGGAACCGTTTTGATCGGTGTGACCGGTTGCAGGCGCGTTTTCAACATCGCCAGTGTTTCGGCGACGGGCGTCCAATGCACGCCCGGAGGCAAGGCAAAGCAATCGTTTGTCAGTTTTGGCGGTTGCGCCGCTGCATCCACCAGCACCGCTTCGTGGCCAAGGCCAAAAATCCACCCTTCCTCGCGGGCATCGACCTCCAGAAGCCGGTCCAAAACGTCAGGTTCCAAGTTGGACACCGACCGTGCCACTTCTTTCACCTGCCACGCGTCCTTGATCGCACCGTCCGGCCCAGCTCCAAGGGTCAACGACGGCCAGATCTCGACAAACGCAATGCTGTTCGTCAGGGGCTCAAACGGCCAAACTGATGCATCAAAACGCTTTTTCAGCCGCGACAGAACAGGCAGACCCATCAAAACCTGCGAGCCAACCGCGCCTGTACCACCGAGTTGCCAGCAAGAAAATGCGCCTTTTGCAAGGTCTTCAGCCGCGCGTTTTTCAGGGAAAGGATTGTTGTAGCTGTCTTTGCGACGCGGCAATCCGTCAATGTCGCGTTTCAGACCGTTGAACCAGAACGGACCCTCTCCGCCAAAGCGTCGATTTATGTCTGCTGCTACATCGAACCGGTTATTGGATTGGGGTGTGTCCTCGATGCGATCCGTCAACCAGCCCCAAACGGCAAATGCATCCTTGCGCCCAGTCAGTGCTTTGGCGAAACCGCATGGATACCCAAAAGGAAAGTCAAATCCAGCCAAAACGCGTCGTCCAGCGCGAGTCTCAGCGTCAAAGAAAGCCGCGAGCCAATCCTCTGCAACTCTACGATTGCGCAAGTAAACCGGCTCCTCTGCCCGTCCCATCCGCGCGACACAGGCCCAGATTGCGTCCTGTCGCGGCGACTTGCCGGTATCATTGCCGCCCGACCAATCAACCATCACAAAGGTATCAAAACCTGTCACAAACCGACCTCTGACAAGATGAACTGCGCAATGGATGCCGTATCATCCAGATCGAACACCGGCCTGTCCAACGTCATGGGTGCATTGCTCGCCACAGCGCGAATGGTCTCGTCCGTCGGGGCGATGAGCGGGTTCCCGGTCTCTGCGCGATGGGCTTCGATCTTGGCATGGGAATCGCGTTTATAGCCCTCAATCAGAACCAGATCGACGGGGCAGAGTTTTGCCAGAAGCGTTTCCAGGGTGGGCTCGTCTGCATCCCGCAACTCGTGCATCAAGGCAAATCGTTTGCGCGATGCCAGCAAGACTTCGGTCGCCCCAGCCACGCGATGCCGATGGCTGTCTTTGCCGGGCTGATCCACGTCGAAAACATGGTGCGCGTGTTTGACCGTGGATACAGAATAACCACGCCCACATATCTCTCGCACCAGCCTCTCCATCAAACCGGTTTTGCCCGCGTTCTTCCAGCCAACAATGCCGTAAACCCTCACAGCAAGGCCTCCGCCCGTGCAAGATCATCTGGCGTGTTCACATTGAAAAACGGATCGATTGTCGTGACCGGGAACAGCGCTTCGCGTCCCCCGTGCGCGTCGGTCCAGAGAACAACCTTGCGCAACCCGCCTTGTATTGCCGCGCGCAGATCTTCACGCAAGGCCACAGGCCACAAGCCAAACGTAGGATGGCGCACACGCCCTCGTTCACGGTTAGGCGTCGCGGATAGCACCAGAGGGTGCGTCATGCCCTCGCTGGCCAGCAAAAGCTGTGGCACTAGGTCGCCGGGAAAAAAAGGTGTGTCTGCCGCCGCCGTCACAATTGTGTCGGCGCCGCGTTCCGCCGCCCAATCTAGCCCGGCCAGAACACCCGCCAAGGGCCCCGCGAAACCCTCAATGCTATCCGGCAGCACCGGCAATCCAAAACGGTCAAATCGTGCGGGATCGCCATTTGCATTTAATGCCAGTTCCGCCACCTGGACTGACAGGCGGTCGATCACCCGCGACAAGAGGGTTTGCTGACCGATCTTCAACAGCCCCTTGTCACCGCCGCCCATGCGGGTGGCCTGTCCACCGGCCAGGATCACGCCCAAAGGTTGCTTCATTTTGCGCCCTTTCGAGCCGCGCGACGCGGCTCTTTTGGAATGGCCGCAGGGTCGGCATCGCGGATCAGCCGGTCTTCGCCTGCGAGACAAACGAAACGCTGTCCCTTCATCCGCCCGATCAAGGTCAACCCCACCTGTTGCGCAATTTCAACGCCCCAAGCGGTAAAACCGGAACGTGACGCCAGGACCGGTATGCCCATCATCGCCGTCTTGATCACCATCTCGGAGGTCAATCTCCCCGTGGTATAAAGGATCTTGTCCACCGCAAGGATATCTTCGGATAGCATCCACCCTGCGATCTTGTCGACCGCATTATGCCGTCCCACATCTTCCATATAAACCAATGGTTTATCTTCATGGCAGAGCACGGTTCCATGTATGGCACCGGCCTCAAGATAAAGCGATGGGGTACGGTTGATGCGAGCGCTCAGGGCATAAAGCCAGGATGTTTTGACCGGCGTCGCTGGCAGGCTTACCCCCTCCAAACCCGCCATCATATCGCCAAATACAGTGCCCACCGCGCAGCCGCTCGTGCGGGTCTTCTTGCGCATCTTTTCTTCAAAATCGGTTTGACGGGCCGTACGCACCACAACTGTTTCCAGCTCTTCGTCATAGTCCACGCCCTTGATGTCGTCGGAGGCGCTGAGCATGCCCTGATTGCGCAGAAATCCCAAGGCCAGGTAGTCCGGGTAGTCGCCAATCGTCATCGCCGTAACAATTTCCTGACTGTTCAGGAAAATCGTCAACGGGCGCTCTTCCACGACATTGGCGTTTACAGGATTGCCTTCATGATCCGTTCCTGCCACCGCGCGCGTTAGACGCGATGCACCCGGGTCAGGCGCGATCAGGTAATCGCTTGTGTCCTGCAGTTTGGCCAATTGCATCCCCCTTACGGCTACGCTACGACTTGGGCCAACTCTAGAAGCATCTTATGCCCTCCACCACACCGAAAACACGCATAAGGGCGCAAGCCTATTGGAAAGGTGCCGCCGACGGCGCGCCCTTTTTGCTGGTCGTAGCCCCCTTCGCCATATTGTTTGGCGTCTTGTCCACCGAGGCCGGGCTCAATGTGGTCGAAACACTCTTGTTTTCAGCCGTGGTCTTCGCCGGGGCAGCACAATTCACTGCCCTGCAATTGATGCAGGAAAACGCTCCAACGATTGTTGTGTTGGCTTCTGCCTTGGCGGTCAATTTGCGTGTGGCGATGTATTCCGCGGCACTGACCCCGTGGATCGGTGCGGCACCACTGTGGCAGCGCGCAATTGCGGCCTATTTCACCGTGGACCAGTCCTATGCCTGCTCGGTAATGCAGTTCGAAAAGGAACCGCACATGACCGTGCCCGAGCGCATGGCCTATTTCGCTGGCGTTTTGACCCCAATTGTCCCGACCTGGTACATCAGCACTCTTTTTGGCGCTCTGGTTGGGACACAGGTCCCCGAAACATGGGCGCTGGATTTTGCGCTCCCGATCACGTTTTTGGCCTTCGTCGGCCCGATGCTGCGCACACCAGCGCATGTTGCCGCGGCCCTTGTGGCCATCATCACCAGCCTTCTGACCGCCTGGGTCCCCTATTCACTGGGACTGATCATCGCCGGTACCTGCGGCATGATGGCTGGCGCTCAGGCAGAAGTCTTTTTAGAACGCAGGAGATTTCCTGATGCTTGATCCGGTAAAACTCTGGACAGTGATTATTGGTCTGGGTGTCGGCAGCTACGCCCTGAGGTTTACATTTTTGGGCATTGTCGGGGATCGCCCAATGCCAGCCTGGTTGCTGCGCCATTTGCGTTACACGGCGGTGGCCATATTACCCGCATTGGTCGCGCCACAAGTTGTATGGCCAGCCGCAACCGGGGGTGCAGCAGACCTGCCTAGAATGTCCGCTGCTTTCGTGACTCTGGCCGTTGGTTTGATCACCAAAAATGTATTGGCGGCGGTGTTTTCTGGGGCGGCGACACTGCTCGGCTTGTTGTACTTGGCCGCTTGACCCGATAGTCAGCTTTGCGCGGCGACAATGCCATCGCGCACATCGCCCGCATCGTTTTCATAGTAAGTGTCGGTCACGACATCCGGACGCTGATCCAGCTGTTTCATGAATCTGATTGGAAAAAATGTTGTCTCTACGTCCTCAAATCCCGGCACCTGGCTCAAAATCGAAGACGTGGACTGTGTGCAAAAGGCACCGGGAACAGCGCCATTGGCGCGCACTAATTGCAATGCGATTTCCGCTTGTTCGGGGGTAACAGTAAATTCCTGAGTGACAACGTGATACGTACTGCGCGCATGGGCGCTTTTGTAAGCTTGCACCCAGCCCGGCGTCATGCCGTAAAGAACGTCCCCGCGTTCCGCCACATCCGCATGAAAAAATGAGCCTGCAGGGTCAAAAATCACCCGCTGTGATCCCGACACCATAAGAGCGGAATGCCCGCCGCTGCCAGAATTGTTGTTCACCACGGTGAAAACAGTCAGCTTGGGTGGCCCATCCGCGGTATAGGATTTGGCAGCTATTTCTTCTGGCGTGGCCTCAAAAGGTGAGGATATTGCGCAGCCGGTCAACAGGGTCACAAGGACCAGCACAATCAAAGCGCGCATCACGCGACCCCCACCGACATCAATGTCACGTGATGAAAATTGCCATCCAGACAAACAAGACGATTATTCCGATCACAATCTTTGTGGTCCAGTTCATGAAGCCGTCAAAAGTCTTTTCTTGCGTGGTGATATCCATGTCACCGTGTTTGTGCTCTGCCATTGCCGCAGCCCTTTTTGTAATATTGCCACCAGCCCTAATGGATTCGGCAGCAGATGTCACCCATCACCGCAATTTCCCGCCAAAATTGAATGCGCTTGATGCTCATCCGGCTGCAGAGACTTTATTCACTTTTCTCAATGTCCTTCGCCAAACGAAACCCGATGCGCCTGGCCTCAATTTTGGCATCCGGTTTTGGCAGGGCCCGCAACATGACGTTCAACTGGCTAACATGCTGAATGAGTTGGGTTTTGCCGCCCGCGCTGTCTGTTCCGTAGAAGGTGATGATGTCCGGGTCAAAATAGCCCATGCCTTCGATACGCAAAACACCCACCTCCCCACCCGTAAACCCCATGGCAACTTCGTGAGAACTGTCGAGTTGCTCTTCGAAATTCTTGAGGTAGAGAACAATGCGTTCGTAGGCCCATTGCGCGGGGGATTTTTGCGCAACCGGTTTAGACTTCAAGGCATCCGGTACGCTTGGCCCGGCGCTTTCGGGGGTGTTGGGGTCACAATGGACCTCATAAACGCGCGGCAATACATCGGCTTCAATTGCCTCAGCTGCGGTTGCAATGTCCTCACCCATATTTCATCCTCCGCGTTGGTATACCCAAGCACCATCTTCGCGTCGCCGTCGTGTAGCAAGCCCTGCCTGGTAAAGATGGCTCACATGGGCAACGGCTTCCACCAGCGCCAAGCCGTACTCAGAGGGTCCAATACTTCGTTTGAATAGAGGGGTAAAACATTCCGCTGCCGATTTTGGCACATCGAGGAACTCCAGCAAACGGGACAGTGCGCCATGATGGTTGTCGATCAATTGCCGCATCCGCATCGGCAATCCTGTAAAGGGCAGTTTGTGGCCTCCCAGAACCAGATGGTCCGTGCGGGCCAGTATTGAAAGCCGTTCACAAGCCTCCAACCAGTCCGCTATCGGATCGGCCATGGGCTCTGTAGCATAAACACCAATGTTGGGGCTGATTGAGGGCAATATCTGATCTCCCGCCAGCACCAGATTGTCGTCACGGCTCCAGAAAGTCGCATGTTCCGGCGCATGGCCGTTGCCGATATGGATGTCCCAGGTACGTCCACCCATTTCGATCACGTCGCCCTGTTTGATCCGCTTGTAACCCAAAGGCATTGGCGCGACGACGTCCGAAAAGTTGAAGGGTCTTTCTTGTGTCCGCTGCGCGAAAATCTCAGCGTCCATACCGGCGCTACGGTAAAAAGCCCTGCTTTCCTGCGATGGCAACGGCTGGTCATCCAAGGTCAGCATACGCGCAAAGAGCCAAGCCGTTCGCGTGGTGATCAGCTCGGCATTATGGTTTGACTGCAACCAACCGGCCAAACCCATATGATCCGGGTGATGATGTGTGACAACAACGCGGCTGATAGGCTTGCCTTGCAGGGCCCCTGCCATAAGTTTTTGCCAGATCGATTTTGTTCTTTTGGAGGCAAATCCCGTATCGACCACTGTCCATGCGTCGCCATCATCCAGCGCGTAGACATTCACATGGTCCAGCTTCATCGGCAGTGGCAACCGCATCCACAGAACGCCTGGAGCCACCTCGGTGGCTTCACCTTCGGATGGTGCTTGCTCCCACGGATACCGCAGGCCTGCTGGAACTTGATCTTTCATCAGGCGGCCAATCCGTCAGCGCTCAGCGCATATAGATCTTCCGCACCTGCCCGTGCATGCGCCAGGAGACCAAGGTGCTCTGGCAATAGCCGTTTGATGTAAAAACGCGCCAGCGCTTCATGCGCGCCGCCTTTGTCTGCCAAGGCAGCCTTGAGGTGCATATATCCGCCCAAGACCCGCGCGAATGCCCGCAGATAGGGCACCGCACCAGCAAACCGCGTATTCAAGTCAGGTTCTGCGACCAACCACTCTGTCACCTCCCTGAGGCTTTCCGACGCCTGCCAGACGGGTTCAGCAAGGTCTGGCAGAACGGCGCGGGCAGCCTCTGCACAAGTTTCAATCTCGTCAAAAAGACGCGCGGCAGTATCTCCGCCATCCATCATTTTGCGTGCCACAAGGTCCATGGCCTGGATGCCGTTGGTGCCTTCATAAATGGCGGTCACGCGCACGTCACGACTGAATTGCGCGGCACCGGTTTCTTCAATGACTCCCATGCCTCCGTGTACTTGTACGCCCATCTCAGCAACTGCAATACCGGTGTCCGAACCAAATGCCTTGGCAATGGGTGTCAAAAACGCCGCACGGGCATCCCAGTCGGCATCCCTTGTGGCATGCGCCATATCAATCGCCATCGCGCAGCTCAGAGCAATGGCGCGGGCGGCAAAAACGTCCGCTTTCATGGTCATCAACATGCGCCGCACATCGGCGTGATCCACAATCGTGCCGGTACCACCTGCTCTCAATACCCGGCCTTGCTTGCGGTCAGTGGCATAGTCGCACGCGTGTTGAAATGCAGCTTCTGCAACGCCAATGCCCTGGCCACCAACACCAAGGCGTGCATTGTTCATCATGGTGAACATCGCGGCCATTCCCTCCTGTTCCTGACCAATCAAGACACCTGTTGCTGCGTCAAACTGCATCACTGCGGTCGGAGATCCATGCAGGCCAAGTTTATGTTCCAGACTGACCACTTTGAGGCTGTTTCCCGCGCCCAGGGTGCCGTCCGAGTTTGGAACAAACTTGGGTACCAGGAACAGACTGATGCCTTTTGTGCCCGCAGGCGCACCCGGCAGACGCGCCAGTACAAGATGGCACACGTTCTCAGCCACATCGTGATCGCCCCAGCTGATGTATATTTTCTGGCCCGTAATCGCAAATGTGCCATCGCCATTGTCTTCGGCTTTTGTCGACAAAGCACCCACATCAGAGCCTGCGTGCGGTTCGGTCAGGTTCATCGTGCCTGTCCAGTCGCCTGCCGTCAATTTAGGCAGGTAAAGCGCCTTTATGTCTTCGCTGGCATGATGTTGCAGTGCCTCGATCTGGCCCTGGCTCATCAAAGGGGCGAGTTGCAGCGATATACATGCGCCACTCATCATTTCGTTGACCGCAGACGTCAAGGTCATAGGCAAACCCATCCCGCCATGGGCGGGGTCCGCGGCCATCCCGACCCATCCGCCCTCGGCGATGGCTTTCCAAGCCTCAGCAAACCCAGGCGATGTGCGCACAACTCCGTTTTCCAGTCTTGCGGGGTTGAGGTCTCCAGCGCGTTGAAGCGGCGCCAGAACTTCATTTGAAAGCTTTCCCGCTTCTGCCAGAATCGCATCGGTAACATCATCCGTTGCCTCTGCAAAACGATCTGTTTCGCGCAGTTTTGCGTAATCCACCACATGTTTCAGTAAAAAGGAAAACCCATCTACGGGTGCATGATAGGGCATTGTGGTGTCTCCGATTGACCGCGCGTTGGTCTTGGCAAGCAAGATTTGGCCCTATATGGGTCCTTGCGTTTGAACATGTGCCGCATCGCCGCCTTGGGCAATAAAAACGCGGCGTCACGGAGCGTGATGAATAAGACCTCACCGCTGATCCTGCAACCCGACGCGGCTGGACTGGCACGCGCTGCTGCACTACTGGCAAAAGGCAGCCTCGTCGCCTTCCCAACTGAGACGGTGTATGGGCTTGGTGCCGATGCCCGCAATGGCGCAGCGGTTGCCGGTATCTTTGCCGCCAAGGACCGCCCCCATTTCAACCCCTTAATCGTCCACGTGCCGAGCATCTCTGCTGCGCGCCGATATGTGGTTTGGTCCGACACCGCCGATATTCTTGCCAGAGCTTTTTGGCCGGGCCCTCTGACCCTGGTTCTGCCTCTCGCGGAAGACCATGGACTATCGCCGCTGGTGACCGCTGGCCTTCCGACGGTGGCCTTGCGCGCGCCTGCTCAAGCTTCTGCCCAGGTCCTGCTGGAAACGTTTGGCGGCCCGGTGGCGGCCCCCTCGGCCAATCCCTCGGGCCGGATCAGCCCTACGACCGCCGATCATGTGGTTCAGGGCTTGGGTGGGCGCGTAACGGCGGTTGTGGATGACGGCGCGTGTTCTGTTGGGCTTGAGAGCACAATCGTTGGCCTCGTGCCAGAACCGACCCTGTTGCGCGCAGGCGGATTGCCTTTGGAGGCCATTGAGGCATCATTGGGCTTACGCCTATCCAATCTGCCGCGTCCAAGCTCCAACGAAACGGTGACCGCCCCAGGACAACTTGCGTCGCACTACGCCCCAAACGCAACGCTCAGAATGAACGCAACCTCAGCCGCGCCCGGGGAACTCTTGCTGGGTTTTGGACCGATGGCCTGTGATCTCAACCTGTCGGTATCAGGAGACCTGTACGAGGCTGCGGCCAATCTTTTTGACCACTTACATCGCCTGGATGATCTGAACCGCCCGATCGCTGTGGCACCGATCCCCATGCACGGTTTGGGCAATGCCATAAACGACCGACTTAATCGCGCTTCCGCACCACGCATGCCCTAGGTTGGGCCGCAGACCAACCAAAGAATTGTTCATGCGCGACCGGCCGTCGCAGACAATCCGAGCGGATCAATACCAATACTCTTGACCGCCTGAAACCATTTACGTTCCGGTGATGTCTCAAACACCAATTTGCTCGTCGCTTCGGTTGTCAGCCACCCGTTGCCTGCTATCTCGGCTTCCAACTGCCCAGGGCCCCACCCGGCATATCCAAGCGTCATCAAAGCCCGGGCAGGTCCCGCGTCGCGGGCAATCTCTTCCAGAATATCCAAGGTTGCGGTCATGCCGTAGCCGCCGGGCACCGCCAGCGTTTGCAAGCTTGATTGGTAGTCATTCGAATGCAGAACAAAACCCCGCCCCGTCTCAACAGGTCCGCCAAAAAACACCGGCATCTGTGCCGCCTTCGGCGTGGGTTCAATCTCCAGTTGGTCCAGCACATCGCTCATGCGGACATCAGCGCTTTGTTTGTTGACAATCAAGCCCATGGCACCCTTGTCCGAGTAGGCACAGAGCAAGATCACCGACTTCTCGAATCGGATATCGCCCATTGATGGCATCGCCACCAAAAGCGAGCCGGTCAAATCAAGCGTTTCTGACTCAGATATGCGAACCCCCATAGATATAGAATGACCTGAGCTTCCTATTGGTGCAAGAGGCATACAACAGCAGACGGCGAAACATGGCTAACCTGATCGTGACTTGGCATTTCAATCGTGCTCGACCATATCAAAATGATGAAAAAAATGTTTGCCACTGCTGTACTCGCCTGCTTTGCTGCGTTTCCGATTGCTGCTCAGGATCGATTTAACATGCCGGTTTCGGCAGAAATCTTACCCGGCTGGATACGAGATGATGGCTCCCGAATGACAGGCATCCGCTTATCGTTGGAACCGGGTTGGAAAACCTATTGGCGCGCGCCCGGTGACGCAGGCATCCCGCCGAGTTTCAATTGGTCCGGGTCACGTAATTTGCATTCGGTCGCCTTGACCTGGCCCACGCCCAAGGTTTTTGACCAAAATGGAATGCGATCAATCGGGTATGAGAACGAGTTGGTGATTCCGGTCGTGCTTGCTCCGTCCGAGGCGGGAAAGCCCATTTCGATCAAACTCGACATGGGCATTGGCATTTGTTCGGATATTTGCGTACCGCACACCCTCAATTTCGATACCACGCTGGAGGGCGGGGGCAGCAAACCAACCCCTGCGATTGCCGCGGCGTTGGCGCAACGGCCCTACACCGCAAAAGAAGCTGGTGTCACAGCAGCCTCCTGCTTGATTGAACCCACGCGTGATGGGCTTCGCATTGAGGCGCGTGTTTCAGCACCCTCTGCTGGGCAGGACGAAGTCATGGTGATTGAACCGGGCATTGCGGATGTCTGGGTCAGTGAGGCCGTTACCCAACGGTCCG
Organism: Roseobacter sp.; assembly: GCF_045106495.1. Taxonomy (GTDB): domain Bacteria; phylum Pseudomonadota; class Alphaproteobacteria; order Rhodobacterales; family Rhodobacteraceae; genus Roseobacter. The sequence goes on along the minus strand of NZ_JBGCEQ010000006.1, from coordinate 25,276 downwards.
GCAACCGCATAACCGCCGTATCCGAAATGATACATGTGGAAGGAGGCACAATTGGTGTTGATCGGTCTGCCATCCGTTTGACGGTTTTGGGCAAAGATCACGCGATTGACATCAGAGGCTGCGACGCTGGCTAGACCAGGGACCGACGTTGGCGCAGCATCATGGACAGCGCCGCAATCGCATAGGCGAAAAAAACAACAAGCCCAGCGCCAACGACAAACAAGAACAGCGCGGCAGGCATTGCGGGCCAAGTTTCCACCGCGGGCACAAGTGCGGCCATTTCCGGCGCGAGTGCTCCGTGCCAAATGGCAATACCCAAAGTGACCCAAGCCCAGACCAGAACAAGCACCCAAAGGCTCGCAAAAGCCAGTCGTATACCCAAAACCGGCGCCTTGAGACTCCGGCGCATGGCTGTCATCTGACGCGACACGTCATGCGACACGGCCACCAGAGCTGGCACAATCAGCATCACCAGAACCATACCGAAACCCAAACCATAGACCAGCGTGATCACCGTCGGCTTGAGAAACTGTGCCTGACGGCTGCTTTCATAGAGCAGCGGCGTCATACCCAAAACCGTGGTCATTGTGGTAAGCATGACAGGCCGCAATCTGTCTGCAGTGCCGTCAATGATGGAAGGGATCAGGCCGCGATCTTGCGCATATTCATCAATGGTCGTGATCAAAACGATGGAATCGTTGATGATGATGCCGGTCATGCCCAACAGGCCAACGACGGTGAACATGCTCAGGGGCACTTCCCAAACCACATGCCCGTAGATCGTTCCGATCAGACCAAAAGGTATGATCGCCATAATCAACACCGGGCGCGACCAACTGCCAAAGACCCAGGCCAACACCAGAAATATGCCCACAAGGCACAGGATCAGCCCGGTCGTCGCGTCATTCAGAAACTCTTGTTCCTGTTCCGCCAGCCCTGACAGTTCCCAGGAAACCTGACGCTCGCTGGCGATCCTCGGCAGAATGTCCTCAGTTAAGGCTCGCTGTATCTCCGCTGCGCGTTCGGGATCGTCTTCGGTAATGTCTCCACTGACCGAAACAACCCGGACGCCATTTTGACGTTTGACGGTTCGAAACCCATCGCGGTTCTGCACATTCACGATATCGGCCAGGGGTACATATATTCCGTCGGGCGTGCGCATCTGTGTGCGCTCAAGAAAATCGGACGTCAGTTCGTTTTCCGGCAATTCGACCTGAATTGTAGCGCTGCGGCTGCCGTCGGGATATTTTGCGGCTTCGATCCCGCCCAAGCGGTTGCTGAGCACGCGACCCAAAGCATCGATCTTGAACCCCAGCGCCTGACCTTTGGCCGTAAGGTTGAGGATCAGTTCTTCTTTACCATAGGCAAGGTTGTCCTGCACCGCGAGCACTTCGGGGTATTCCAAAAGAGCGTCCTGCAAATCGAGGCTGGCTCGTTTTAGGATTTTGGTATCGCCGCCGGAAAAGCGTACGCTCAACGCATCTCCACCCTGACCGGACCGCCAGCCGCGAAAGGAAACGGTCTCCACAAGTGGATGATTTACAACCCGGTCCCGCAAGTCAGCTGTAAAGGCGAAACTGGAATAGGGTCGAAGGTCGGCATCGATCAGTTCTATCGAAATGCCTCCCAACAAATCCCTGGCTTTTGCTTCGGTCCCGTCCAACCCCCGGCCGGTATTGCCACCAACTTCCGACAAAACGAATTCAACCGGATTGACACCATAGGTTTTTTCGTATTCTAGGCCGAGTTCCGCTGTCGCGCGTTGCAACTCCCGCATCATCGCGATGGAATCTTCCCGCGTTGCCCCTTCGGTCATTGCGAAATTTCCAGAAACCGAACCACGCTCAGGCGCATTGAAAAACCGCCATTGCACGTCGCCTCTGATGAAAACCGCAACCTGACTGGCGAGCAAAACGACTAGCCCGGCCAACACCACATACCGTGCTGCAATCACCCCGGCCATAAAGGGACGAAAAAGGGTATCCCGGACCCAGTTAAACCCGTAGTTGACCAGCGTCGAAGGCCAATCGATGCCGCGCATGCCCATCCACTCCATCGCAAAAACCTTGCGGTGCCGTGGCATCACAAGAAACAGCGCGGCAATCCCGCCGATGGCCAGAACTCCGGTTGTCACGTCACTGGCATAAGGCAGATCTGAGATCATGGCATCCGGCGGTGCGAGCCAGAGCCTGCGAAGAAATGCCGCCATTCCGCCGACCACAACGACAACCACGGCAAGAGCTGCAGCCAGTTTTCCTTTGGAAAAACCAGTCTCCTTGGCGCGGGCGATAGAATGCGCCATGTGGTTTGGCAAGATCAGGAAACACTCAACCAAAGAGGCAATCAGAACGGCGATCACCGTCAGGGGTATGTCCTTGATGAGTGTACCAAATCGTCCACCGACAGTCAGGAGACCAAAAAACGCAATAATAGTCGTCAGAGTTGCTGCAAAAACAGGAACCGACATGCGGCGCGCTGCAGATTCAGCCGCCACGAACGGGTCCTCTTTCAGGTGACGCGCCCTGTAATCGGCGTGCTCGCCCACCACAATGGCGTCATCGACCACGATCCCAAGCGTGATGATCAAGCCAAAGAGCGAGACCATGTTCAAGGTGATCCCGCCCGCATACATGAGCGCAATTGCGGCCAACATCGCCGCCGGAATACCTGCAGCCACCCAAAAGGCAGTGCGCGCATTGAGGAACAGAAACAAAAGCCCCAAAACCAATCCCAGCCCGATCAAACCATTGTCGACAAGAAGATCAAGGCGGCTGGAAATTGAGGCGGACCGCGTGCGGATCAATTCCAGTGTGGAGCCTGCGGGCAGAGTTGCCTGCAAATCCGCTGCAATCTCTTCAACTGTAGCCTGAATCTCAATTGCATCGCCTTCGGCTGACCGGTCCACGCGCACAGAAATGGCCGGATTTTCACCTACAAAATAGGCGCGGTTCCGGTCTCCGCTTTCCTTGGTGATCGTTGCCACATCACCGATTGTCAGCTTCGAGCCATCCGGATTTGACCGCAACACGATCCCTGCAATCTCGTCCGGCTCTCTTTTCTCGGACCCGGTGCGCACCCGTGTGTTCGCGCCTGTTACGCTGCCCGCAGGCGTGACATCCACTTCAGCAGCAATCGCTTCGGCAATCTCGGACATGGTCACATCGTAGGAAATGAGTTGCAGCGTAGGCACTTCGACGGTTATGCGCGGGGCCGCGACGCCGCGGATGCTTGCGCGCGTAATCCCTGCCGCGAAAAGGCGGTTCACGAATTCATCAGCAAAATTCCCAAGCTGTTGGGGTCCAACCGGTCCAGTGATCACAACATCCGTCACGCGGTCGCGCCAGACAGCGCGCCGCACTTCCGGCTCATCTGCACCATCAGGCAGATCCGTCACCCCCGCCACCGCGTCCTGAACCTCGCCCGTCGCGCGCGTCATGTCCCAATTGGGCTCAAAGTGCAAAGTAATCTTGGCGCGTCCTTGCTCGGCGGACGACTCAGTGCTCTCGACACCTTCGACCACACGCAAAGCGGGCTCCAGCACCTGGATCACGGCGCGGTCCACATCATCCGCACCAGCATGCTCCCAGGTTGTGTTGACCGTGACCCGATCGAGGATCGTATCGGGGAAAAACTGCGTGCGCATATTTGGCAAAGCAGCAAATCCTGCAATCACCATGACCACAAGAACGAGGTTCGCAACGGTGCGATGGCGCGCGAAATAAGAAAGGACACCGCCAGCCGTATCAGAGACGCGCCGCGTCATAAAACCCTAACCTCCCATGCGACTTTCAATGCGTGCCACCACAGCCGCGGCCACTTCAGGCTCTGCCAATTGCGCCAGAACGCGTGCCTTTGCGTCTTGCGGCATCGCCCGGTTGTTCTCAACAAAGGCGACCAACCGCGCACGACGCTCTTCAGAAAGCGCCAGCATATCCCGCGAAACAACCGTTTTTTCGCTCTCCCGGCGCATGGGTCGTACCGTGATCCCCGGCCCCAACAGCGGCGTCTGCGCGCGGATCACATCGCGCCCGATCAATTCATCGCTTCGTACCAGCACATCGTCACCTTGACGCCGGAGTAGCGTTACAGAAAGGGCTTGCAACCTGTCATCGCTTCCCAAAACCAATACTTCGCCACGCGCATTGAGCGCAGAGGCGGGCAATCGAACGACGTTTTCAAGCGGTGGCTCGGTGACGCTGAGCGAAACAAAATCGCCGGGTCGAAACCCGGGTGCATCAGTCAAACGCGCAAATACCAGCCGGCCTGTCTGGGTTTCGGCCGTGGCTGCGCCGACGCGGCTCAATACACCCGTTGCTTGCAGATCAACGCCCGTTACATCGAGTGTTGCGGTCACCGGTGCTGCAATCAGGTCACCTTGCGCATCCAACAAACGCGCGTATTGCGCAGTTGACATCCTGAAAGCCACTTCGAGGTCTTCCGGGTCAATCAGATCCGCCAAACGTTCGTTCGCCGAAACCAAACGCCCCGCCACCACAGCCGTTTTACTGAGTGTGCCATCAAACGGGGCACGCACGGTGGTATCGTTCAGATCCCGCTTGGCCTCCTCCAAAGCGATACGTGCACGGACCAAACGAGTGGCCGCCTGGTCGATGCGCGCTTCGGCTTGCGTTACAACCTGCCGGCGTGCCAGAACGGTCGCCCGTGCCGCAGCTTCCGCAAGCTCGGCTGTTTCGATCGAAGCCGATGTCCCGACACCCCGGGCGGCCAAATCCACTTGGCGTCGATAGGCTTTCTGACGCAAAGTCACCTGATCTTCGGCGGCGGCTTCTTCATCCCGCGCCAAATCCAGTGTACGCGCCGCGTCGCTGACCTCGGCCTGTGCATCCGCCAAATCTGCCTTGGCACGATCCAGCGCCGCTTGCATATCTGCAGGGTCAATCCGCACCAACACATCTCCGCCGCGCACGCGCCCTCCATCCTCAAAGGCATCCGAAAGCTCGACGATGCGCCCTGCGATGGCTGCACGTAACTCCAGAGTGCGACGGGAGTTTATCTCGCCAAAAGTTTCAAGCTGAGGGTTCACCGTCTGAGCTTCGGCGCGGATCAGGTCAACTGCGAAAACCCGTTCCCGCGATCCCGCAGCAGCTGGTTCTTCCGCCAGTCGATCCTGAATAGCGCTGCCCACCAGTTGGCCCGCATAGGCCAAAAGACCCAGCGTCACCGCCGACAGAAAAAACCCAATCATGCTTTGGCGTAAAAACCGCATTTCGCCGAAATCCTAATGGTTTACTGCACCGTATTATAACTTAGTTGGTAATCTGTGCATACCAACCTGCAATCGTTATACGCACTGAAACGTTATTTGCGTCGCTGATGTTCGGCCAGACGTGGTAAAATTTCTACGAAATTGCAGGGGCGATGCCGAAAATCCAGCTGTTTTGAGAGAATTTCGTCCCAGGCATCTTTGCAGGCGCCAGGGCTGCCAGGCAGGGCGAAAAGATACGTACCCTTGGCGACACCGCCAGTCGCGCGGCTTTGAACCGCACTTGTACCGATTTTCTGCATCGAAACGATCGTGAAAACGGTGCCAAAAGCATCGATTTCCTTTTCATAAACATCTCTGTGCGCTTCAACGGTAACATCACGTCCAGTCAGCCCAGTGCCCCCGGTAGAAATGACGACGTCGATGCCACTGTCTTTGCACCATGCCCGCAGCTGAGTTGAGATCTCAGCACGTTCGTCTGGCAGGATGCGCCGATCCGCCAATACGTGGCCCGCGTCCAGCAGACGCTGGACCAGCGTGTCGCCCGAGCGGTCTTCTGACAAGCCACGGCTGTCGGATACGGTCAAAACAGCGATACGCACCGGAATGAAGTCTTTGGATTCATCAATTCGGCTCACTTCAAGACCTCTCCAAAACGGCAAGTCGCAGGGCGAGGGTTGTAAATACGCCCGCCGTAATCCAATCCAAGACCCGGCTGCCCTGCGCCAACCGCTGACCCATTGAGCCCGCGAAAACGCCGACCAACCCGTTGATCAAGAAACCACCCAAACCCAACACGCCACCAAACACGGCGAATTGCATCAGCACAGGTCCGGCATCAGGGCGGATGAATTGTGGCACAAAAGCAAGCACAAAGAGAATGACCTTTGGGTTTGTCAGGTTGACGAACAATCCCTGCCGGAAGGCCTGCCCATCCGGCAGGGCCCGTGCCTCTGGGGTCTCGGCCGCGCGACGCAGCGCATTCACGGCCAGCCACAAGAGGTAGCCCACACCCATCCATCGGATCAAATCAAAAGCCAGCGGCATCGAGGCAAGCACCGCGCTCAGCCCGGCGCCTGCCAAAAGAACATGGATCATACCACCGGTGGCAATCCCCGCGCTGGCCAACCACGCGGCCTTTGGACCGGACCGCAGCCCCTGCCCCAGGCAAAACATCATATCCGCCCCCGGGGTGAGGTTGAGCGCAAGCGCTGCAGGCACAAAAGCAATAAGAACAATAGGATCAACCACCGGTGATACGCGCCTTCAAACTTAGCAAATCTGCCCAGGCCTCGCGTTTGGCGGCAGGTTGGCGCAACAGGTAAGCCGGGTGAAACATCGGCAGGGCTGGCAGACCAAAAGCTTCTGCCCAATTCCCACGCAGCCGGGTGATACCGCGTTTGCCCAAACAGGCCTGTGCACTGATATTTCCCATGATCACAAGCATTTGCGGTTGTGCGAGAGCAATGTGGCGTTCCAGAAAGGGGCGCATCATCGCAATTTCTTCAGGGTGCGGATCGCGGTTTTGCGGCGGCCGCCAGGGCAGCACATTAGTGATGTAGACCGGCGATGTAGCATGGTCTCGGCCCATATCGATGGCCGACAACATCTTGTCGAGCAACTGCCCTGCGCGCCCGACAAAAGGGCGCCCTTCACGGTCTTCGTCACGCCTGGGCGCCTCGCCAATTATCATGACCGACGCACCCGGCACACCATCGGAAAACACCAGATTGTGCGCACCACGTTTCAATTCGCAGTGTTCATAACTAGCCAGTGCCGTATTCAGCGCATCAAGTGTAGGCGCCGCCTGGGCGATACGCTTAGCCTCCGCAACAGGATCGATTTCGGGTGCTGCAGGCACGGGGCCGGACTCCACAAGCGCGGCGGATTTGACATCACGTTTTACCAAACGGTCGGGCAGATCATAGCAGTTGACCGGCGCGTCGCAGATCGCCTCGGTCGCGCCAAGTTCGATCTGCCAATCCAAAAGCGCCAAAGCGGAGTGAAATTCTGCTGATTCCATGGCGCCACACTACGCTGACCTTTCGGTGAATTGAACTGCGGTTTAAACCTGCAACCCTTGCTTGCCCGCAAGGCACCCGCTTCCTATAAGGTGACAAATCAAGATAGGTTGCCGCTGATGACGTTTCCGCACCGCCACTTGCTGGGTATCGAGGCCCTGCGTCCCGATGAGATTACCACACTGCTTGATTTGGCGGACACCTACGCCGCGCTGAACCGGCAACCTGAAAAGCATTCCGATGCACTGACCGGTCTGACGCAGATCAATATGTTCTTTGAAAACTCGACCCGCACCCAAGCGAGTTTCGAAATCGCGGGCAAGCGCCTTGGCGCAGATGTGATGAACATGGCGATGCAGGCCAGTTCGGTTAAAAAGGGCGAGACTCTGGTGGATACGGCGCTGACCCTAAACGCCATGCATCCAGATCTGCTGGTGGTGCGCCACCCACATTCCGGGGCGGTTGATCTGCTGGCGCAAAAGGTGAACTGTGCCGTTCTCAACGCCGGTGATGGTCGCCATGAACATCCCACGCAAGCGTTGCTGGATGCACTCACAATCCGCCGCGCCAAAGGCCGTCTGCACCGCCTGTCAATCGCCATTTGCGGCGACATCGCTCACTCCCGGGTCGCGCGGTCCAACATCATGTTGCTGGGCAAAATGGAGAACCGCCTGCGTCTGATTGGCCCACCCACTCTGATGCCCTCAGGCATCAATGAATTTGGTGTAGAAGTCTTTGATAACATGCAAGACGGGCTTAAAGACGTGGATGTGGTGATGATGCTACGCTTGCAAAAAGAACGCATGGATGGTGGTTTTATCCCCAGCGAGCGCGAGTATTATCACCGATATGGCCTTGATGCCGAAAAACTATCCCACGCCAAACCAGATGCCATCGTGATGCATCCCGGACCGATGAACAGAGGTGTCGAGATTGATGGTACGCTGGCTGATGATATCAATCGCAGCGTTATTCAGGATCAGGTGGAAATGGGCGTTGCCGTACGCATGGCGGCCATGGATCTGCTCGCACGTAACTTGCAATTGACACGGGCGGAGCCTGCATGACCGCGCGGTTGACCATCCCGGCACACGAAGGCGGCACGATCCGCGTTTTTGCAATCAACAAACCCGCTGCTGAAATTTCCGATGCTCTGAAAACCCTGCCTAAGGCAGATTTAGCGCGCCAACTTCTTGATAACCCGCATCTCGACACGGCAAGCGCGGAAATTTTTCCAGTCTCCGATTTGACTGGCGTGGGATTAGCAACCTATCTGAGTGAAGGCTACGCGGTAGAAGACACCCAGATTGACGCGGATCGCAATAAACTGGACGCGCTGGATGCCTATGTTCTCTTGCTGTTTTCCGATGGTTCGGCAGGGGCCGACGTGATCCTCACACCTACGGTCGATCTGACCTTGATAGGCACATACATAGAATACCAGCCACCGGCGGGTACCGGTGCCATCGCAGCGGATAGCGCGAAACCCTACACCGGCACGACACAGAACAAGGTCATATCGCCCCGGCGTGGCCGCGCCGGAAGCGTCGTTGTTGTCTTGGGCGCCCTGTTGATCTTGGGATTGGCATTGTGGGGACTGAGCAGATGAGTTGCAGAGGAATGTCAGGATGAACGATCCCAAAGACCCCAAAATGTCTGGCCGCATCGCGATGATAGCCCTGCTGGTGGCCTTTGGCGTGGTAGGCCTGATGTTTTGGGTGGGCACATGAGGGCAAACCGAACTGACATACAAAAATCGCTCAGCCTGCGGAGCCCGACCTTATGACGAAACTGACTTTCCTGAATGCCCGTCTTGTTGATCCGGAAAAGGACGAGATCACCATCGGCGGACTTGTGGTTGAACATGGGCGCATCACCAAGCTCTTGCCCAAAGATGCGCCGCGGCTGACCTCTGGTCGGGTCATCGACTGCAACCTCAAATACCTCGCACCCGGCATTGTCGACATCGGCGTCAAGGTCTGCGAGCCCGGCGACCGCCACAAGGAATCCTATCGCTCCGCCGGCCTCGCCGCCGCCGCTGGAGGCGTGACGACCATGGTGACACGGCCCGACACAGAACCCGCCATCGACAACCCCGAAACGCTTGAGTTTGTCACCCGCCGCGCCAATGAAGCAGCGCCTGTCAACGTGATGCCCATGGCGGCCCTGACCAAGGGGCGCGACGGTCGCGAGATGACCGAGATCGGTTTCTTGATGGATGCAGGCGCCGTGGCCTTCACCGATTGCGATCGCGTGGTGACGGACACCAAGGTGTTTTCCCGCGCGCTCACCTATGCCCGCGGCCTTGGCGCGCTTGTGATTGCCCACCCGCAGGACCCCGGCCTCAGCAAGGGGGCTACAGCCACGTCCGGCAAATTCGCATCACTGCGCGGACTGCCTGCGGTGTCTCCGATGGCCGAACGCATGGCGCTGGACCGTGACATCGCGTTGATCGAAATGACGGGCGCGCGGTATCACGCAGATCAAATAACTTGCGCACGCGCCTTGCCAGCCCTAGAGCGCGCCAAGAAAAACGGATTGGACATCACTGCTGGGACATCCATCCACCACCTCACCCTGAACGCGCTGGATGTCGCGGATTATCGAACATTCTTTAAACTCAAACCACCGCTCAGAGACGAGCAAGACAGGCTTGCGGTGGCCGATGCGGTCAAATCCGGGCTGATTGACGTGATTTCGTCTATGCACACGCCGCAGGACGAAGAAAGCAAACGCCTGCCCTTTGAAGAAGCTGCTTCAGGTGCTGTCGCGCTTGAAACACTCCTGCCCGCGGCTATGCGGCTCTATCATGCGGGATTGATTGACCTGCCTGTTCTGTGGCGCGCCATGTCGCTCAATCCAGCCAATCGTCTGGGTCTGGACAGTGGGCGTTTGACACCCGGTGCCCCGGCCGATCTGGTGTTGTTTGACCCGGATGCGCCCTTTTTGATGGACCGCGCAACCCTGCAATCGAAATCGCGCAACACACCGTTTGACGGCGCACGGATGCAAGGTAAGGTCCTGTCGACCTATGTCGCAGGTACCTGCGTTTTTGAGAGGACCTGATGCCCGTCATCGAACATTCTGCAAGCGTTCTGATGCTTTGGGCCTTGATCGGGTATCTCCTTGGGTCGATCCCATTTGGCATGGTTCTGGCCCGTGTGATGGGGCTTGGAAACCTGCGTAGCATTGGGTCGGGCAACATCGGGGCCACAAATGTTTTGCGGACTGGAAACAAAACCGCAGCAGCCCTGACTCTGCTCCTCGATGGAGGCAAGGGCGCGGTAGCGGTCTTGCTGGCGCGATACTTTGGGGGCGAAGATACAGCGCAAATTGCCGGGCTGATGGCAATGATCGGGCATTGCTACCCGGTCTGGTTGAAATTTGCGGGGGGCAAGGGCGTCGCGACCTTTCTAGGCATCATGCTGGCGCTCAGCCTTCCCGTAGGGGTCGGTTGCTGCATCGCCTGGCTGGTCGGCGCGCTGGTCTGGCGCATATCGTCGATGGGCGCTCTTGTGGCTGCAGCCTCTTCGACCTTTCTGATGGTGATCCTGAACTCTGGCGCGGCCTTGGTGCTGGGCGCGGTTCTAACGGCTCTTGTTATGTGGCGACACCGCGCCAATATCGCCCGATTACGCGCCGGAACTGAACCGAAAATCGGCCAGAAATCATGAACGAAAGCCCCTCGGCAGGGTTCGAGTACGCTCTTGCTGCATTGCCAATTGGCACCTTCAAAGGCAGTGTAAAAGACCGTCGCTAAGTTATCAGTAAAACCATGTTCAACGCGGGAAAATCCATGAAACTGGTTGCCGAAGAGCTTACCGGGCAAGACTACATAAGCTTCAATTTCTATCGTCTTGGAACCGGATCACGGCTCTTTCCCTGCGAAATGCCCGCACGGACAGTTATTGATTTCGTTTTGTGTCTGATACCCGACCCCCTTCAAGACGACGCATAACTGCCATCCGGCCCATGCGTCTCGTCACCTTGCAACGCCGGGGAGAACACGCAAATCAGATGAAAGGGCACGCTCCCGTCATTGCGCACTTCATGCCGGTCATGTGCGTTGGGCGCGTATAACATGCCTGGCGTGATGCGGTGAACGGCACCGCTGTCCAACTCCGTGACGACGCCAACCCCACCGATGCAGTAATAGGCCTCGATGTGGTTTTTGTATTCCAATTTCATGGCCGCGCCGGGCAGAACTTGTGTCTCTGTCATCGAAAACCCCATGTCGTCAGATTTGACCAACAACCTCAGGCTGGTCCAGCCAGGGCCCGAAGCATCCCGCGGTGTCCCCTTTAATTCAGATTTGCTTGTGACGATCACGCCGGTTCCTTTCTGGCTGCATTGAACATCTTTGAATATTGCACGGGCCTGCGCGCCATGCCACGTTTGCGCAATGGAAAAACAGCTCACCAGCCTAGATGGCACCCCCGCAAGCCGCCTCGCTTTTGGCACAATGCAATTTGGCGGACGGGCGGATGTCGCAGCCTCGCGCGCAATATTCGAGGCATCGCTTGCAAGCGGCATCACTCATTTCGACACCGCCTATGTTTATAACGATGGCGCGTCCGAAGAACTGCTGGGCGCAATGCTCGGCGATGACCGTGAGCGTCTGATCATTGCAACCAAAGCAGCTTACACCGGCGGCGGGTCGCGAAAAAACATCCAGGATTCCTTTGAAATTTCACGCAAAAGGCTGAAGCTGGATGTGGTCGATGTTCTTTACATGCACCGGTTCGACCCTGACACCGACTTGCACGAGAGCATGGAAGCGCTGGCGGAACTGAAACAACAAGGCTTGATCCGCTATGTCGGTGTGTCCAATTTCGCCGCTTGGCAAGTGGTCAAGGCCATCAACATCGCCGCCAAGTTCGATATCAGCGTGGATATCCTGCAGCCCATGTACAACTTAGTGAAAAGACAAGCCGAGGTTGAAATCCTGCCCATGTGTGCCGATCAAGGTGTGGCCTGCGCACCCTATTCGCCCTTGGGCGGGGGCCTGCTGACCGGGAAATACAGCTTAGGTGATACCGGGCGGCTGACCGAAGATGATCGCTATGCCGCGCGCTATGGATTGGATTGGATGCATCAAGCCGCCGTTGGTCTTGGTCAAGTAGCGCAAGAACTCGACGTGAGCGCCGCGACCTTGGCGGTGGCATGGGCAGCGGCGCACCCCATGGGACCAACCCCGATCATTTCTGCCAGAACAGCCGAACAGCTCGAGCCTTCGTTGGCCGCATTGGATTTCCAGATGACACCTGAACTTTACGACCGGCTCTCAGGTCTGAGCCCGACGCCACCCCCTGCGACCGACCGGATCGAAGAGCAATAGTGACAGACATCCTCGTGATTGGTGGCGGGATTGCAGGCCTCTCCGCCGCGGCGCGCCTGTCGGAAAACGCCAAAGTGACCGTGATCGAAGCGGAGGCATCGCTGGGGTATCACGCATCGGGCCGTTCTGCCGCCCTGATCGAGCCGAATTATGGCGCGTCGAGTGTTCAGGCGCTCAACCGAGCCAGTGTCGATTTTTTGGAATCTGGTGGCTACTTGAGTCCCCGCGGATTGTTGATCATCGCACAGGCACACGAACGCGCCGCTTTTGAAAAAGACGCCGCCGCCTTGGGCACTTCGCCCATTACGCAAGCCGAGGCGATTTCTTTTGTGCCCGTGCTAAACCCCGCAAAGCTCACATATGCTGCCTATCACGCGGATGCGCAGGACATTGACACCGATCTTCTGCTGCAAGACTTCGCACGGACTTTGCGGAAAAATGGCGGAACCATCGAAACCGGATGTCGCGTGGATGCGATCCATTGGGCGTCGGGAAAGTGGGACCTGCGCGCAGCCGACATGCATTTTACCGCGCCGATGCTGGTAAATGCGGCGGGCGCGTGGGCCGATCAAATCGCAGAATTGGCGCATGTTGCCCCGCTGGAGATCACCCCACACCGCCGTTCCATGGCCCGCATTCCAGCCCCCGGCGGGCATGATGTCAGCGCCTGGCCGATGTTTTTCGGGGTTGATGAGACATGGTATGCGAAACCGGATGCAGGCTGTCTGCTCGTATCCCCTGCCGACGAAGATGCAGTAAAACCACATGACGCTTGGGCTGAAGATCTGACACTGGCTCAGGGTTTGGCGCTCTATGAAGAGATGGTGACCGAACCTGTCACGCGGCTGCAATCCAGCTGGGCCGGGCTGCGTAGCTTTGCGCCGGATCGGACGCTGGTCTTGGGTCGTGATCCGGATCACCCGGCGTTTGTTTGGTGTGCCGGGCAAGGCGGGTACGGTTTTCAAACAGCCCCTGCGGCATCGCAACTGTTGGCCGACCTTGTTTGCGGGCGAACACCATCACTGGACAAGGATGTGTCGGCGGCTCTGAGGCCAGAGCGGTTGCGATGACGAGAAATTTACCCCCCAATGCCAGCGTTGCCGACGCTGTGGACGGCGCAAAACTACATGCGCCCGCCGCTACTCGCAACGCCCGGTTTTTATGTGATCTGTTGCGCGAATATGCTCCACAAACCGGAACCGCTCTGGAAATCGCCAGTGGGACAGGGCAGCATATCATTTCCTTCGCCGAGGCTCTGCCGAAAGTTATCTGGCAACCGACGGACGTGGATCATGACCGGCTGGCCAGTATTGATGCCTATGTTCAAGACACAGATCTGGCCAGTGTTAGGGCTGCCTCGTTCCTGGATGCGACACAACCCGGTTGGCATCAACAGCATCGTGGCACAGATTTGATTGTGCTGATTAACTTGCTGCACCTGATCACGGACACAGTCGCAAACACAGTTGTGATCGAAGCGATGCATGCATTGCCTTCAGCGGGCAAGTTTATACTCTACGGTCCATTCAAAAGGAACGGAGCTCTTACCAGCAGTGGCGACGCTGGCTTTGACGCGAGCTTGCGCGCGGCCGACCCAAAGATCGGCTACAAGGACGATGTGGAGATCTTAGCCTGGTTGAATTCAGCGGGTGCCTCATCCATTGACAAGGTGGAAATGCCTGCAAACAACCTCGCTTTTGTCGCTACCAAAGCCTAACCATCAGCGCGGATACGGGCGTTTTTGGGATCATAGGGGCTGTCTTCGACGATCTCCGCCTCCCAGAGCCGATCCAGCATTTTCACCTTGAGCTTCGTACCTTGGGCCGCAAATTCAGGTGTCACATAGCCCATGCCAATGCTCTTGCCAAAGGCCACAGAATACCCGCCTGATGTCAGACGCCCAACGCGGGTGTCGCCATGATAGAGGGCCTCGCGTCCCCAAGGATCAGCATCGGCAGGCCCGTCGATCAAAACCGTGACACATTTCGAGCGCACGCCGGTTTTCTCCAATTGAGCTTTGCCGTGGAAGTCTTTGGTGAGATCGATAAACCGAGGCAGGTCTGCCTCTAGCGGCGTCGCATCGCGACCGAGTTCATTGCCAAAAGCGCGATAGGATTTTTCCTGACGCAACCAGTTTTGCGCCCGCGCGCCGACCAATTTGAGGCCATGTGCCTCACCGGCTTTTTCGAGCTGGTCAAAAAGATAGTTCTGCATCTCTATCGGGTGATGCAGCTCCCACCCCAACTCCCCGGTATAGGCAACCCGGATTGCCCGCACCGGACACATGCCCAACTCGATGTTGCGCATGGTCAGCCAAGGATACCGCTTGTTGGACAGAACTGTGGCGGGGTCTGCATCCTTGACGATCTCATTCAGCACATCACGCGACTTTGGCCCGGCAATGGCAAAAACACCCCATTGTGTTGTCACATCGTGGCATTCGACATAACCAAATTCAGGCGCCTTATCCTCGATGGCTTTGCGCAGGTAGTCCGCGTCATAGGCGGTCCATGCACCAGCGGAAACAAGGTAATATTCATCCTGTCCCAGCCGCACGATGGTGTATTCGGTGCGCGTCGTGCCATGCCCGGTCAGCGCATAGGTCAGGTTGATCCGACCGATCGAAGGCAATTTGTTGCAGGTGAACCAATCGAGGAATTGCGTCGCTCCCGGCCCGCGCACCAGATGTTTGGTGAAGGCCGTCGCATCAACTAGACCTACGCCCTCACGGATCGCCTTGGCCTCGTCAACCGCATACTGCCACCAACCTCCACGGCGAAACGAACGGCTGTCATGATCGCTGAACCCTTCAGGGGCAAAGTAGTTCGGACGTTCCCAGCCATTGACCCAACCGAATTGCGCGCCGCGCGCCGCCTGCCGGTCATAGGCAGGTGAGGTGCGCAGAGGACGGCAGGCCGGGCGTTCCTCGTCCGGGTGGTGCAGAACGTAGACGTGATCATATGCCTCTTCGTTCTTGCGCGCCGCGAATTCGGTTGTCATCCAGTCGCCGTAACGTTTGGGATCCAGTGAGGCCATGTCAATCTCGGCCTCCCCCTCGACCATCAACTGCGCCAGGTAGTACCCCGTGCCGCCCGCTGCTGTGATCCCGAAAGAAAACCCTTCCGCCAACCACATGTTGCGCAGACCGGGCGCCGGGCCAACCAGCGGGTTGCCATCAGGCGTGTAGCAAATAGGACCGTTGAAATCGTCCTTTAGACCAGAGTTTTCGCAAGATGGCAGGCGATGGATCATCGCCATATATTGGTCTTCGATCCGTTCCAGATCGAGCTGGAAAAGGTCTGCGCGGAAACTGTCCGGAACGCCGTATTCGAACCGCACGGGTGCACCCTTTTCATAGACGCCCAATATCCAGCCGCCGCGTTCTTCGCGCACATAGGATTGGGCATCCGCATCACGCACAACAGGGTGTTCCACATTGCCTTCAGCGCGGAATTTTACCAGCGACGGGTCCTGCTCCATTACGATGAACTGATGCTCTACCGGGATCGCAGGCATCTTGATGCCCAACATCTGGGCTGTGCGCTGCGCGTGATTGCCCGAGGCCGTGACCACATGTTCAGCAGTGACGACGACTTGCTCGTCCGTTGGCACAAGATTGCCACCTTTTTCCGCCATCTTGGTCGCGGTGACCTCCCAATGGCTGCCCGTCCAATGGAAGGCGTCTACCTGCCACTTACGCTCAATCATCACGCCGCGCTGGCGAGCACCCTTGGCCATCGCCATGGTGACATCGGCGGGGTTTATGTAACCGTCTGTGTGATGATAGAGCGCGCCTTTGAGGTCATCCGTTCGGATTAGCGGCCATTTGGTTTTGATTTCATCGGGGGTCATCCATTGGTAGGGAACGCCGCAAGTTTCCGCCGTAGAGGCATAGAGCATATATTCATCCATACGCTCCTGCGTCTGTGCCATGCGCAGGTTGCCAACCACCGCAAAGCCTGCGTTCAACCCGGTTTCCTCTTCCAGCGTTTTGTAGAACCGGATGGAGTAGTCATGAATATGCGTCGTCGCAAAAGACATGTTGAAATAGGGTAACAAGCCCGCCGCATGCCATGTGGACCCTGACGTCAGCTCGTCACGCTCCAGCAGCATCACATCATCCCAACCCGCCCGCGCCAAGTGGTAGGCAATAGATGTTCCGACAGCACCGCCACCGACAACAAGAGCTTTGACTTGGGTTTTCATGACGCGAGACTCCCTGACGCATGTTGACGCCCAAGGTTTAGCGCCTGACGGCCAATTGCGCAAAACGCCCCCGACCGGTCTTGACGGGAAAGCGACATCACTGGCAACGGATCAAGGCTGTGCAGACTTCAGGGCAGAATTTTACCGGGGTTCATGATGTTGTCGGGATCAAGAGCCCGCTTGATCGCCGACATCACGGCGGTCGCCTCTCCCAACTCGTCTTTGAGATACTTGCGCTTGCCCTGTCCAATCCCGTGCTCGCCCGTGCAGGTGCCATCCATGGAAATGGCCACCCCGTTGAGCCAGCTGACAAATCCCGCCGCCCTGTCCAGTTCATCGGGATTTTCCATATCGACGAGCAATGACACGTGGAAATTGCCATCACCTGCATGCCCAACGATCGGGGCGACAAGCCCCAACTTCTCAGCCTCTTTTTGGGAAACGACGACGCATTCCGCCAAACGGGAGATCGGAACGCAGACATCTGTCGCAATGGCCTTGGCTCCTGGCCGATATTGCAGCATCGCCCAGTATGCGTCATGCCTAGCCTTCCAGAGTTTGGTACGTTCTTCGGCGGTCGTGGTCGCGGCATAGCCCTCGCCGCCGTGATCCTCTGCCAAAGCGCCAAAAGTTTCCGCTTGTTCCACAACACTGGCTTCGGATCCGTGGAATTCGAGCAAGAGGAGCGGCGTCAACGGCAGATCCAGCCCGGAATAGCCGTTAACGGCTTCGACTGTCATTGCATCCAGCAATTCGATCCGCGCCACAGGGAGACCATACTGGATCACGGACATGACGGTTTGGCAGGCAGCGTCAACCGTTGGAAAAGAACACCTGGCAGAACTTATGGCCTCAGGGATGCCTTGCAGCTTCAGGGTGATCTCGGTGATGATGCCCAATGTGCCTTCGGATCCGACCAGCAAGCGGGTAAGATCGTAGCCCGCCGAGGATTTGCGCGCGCGTGTCCCTGTACGAATAATCTTGCCATCCGCCATTACGGCCTCAACGGCTAAGACGTTGTCCTTCATTGTGCCGTAACGGACAGCGTTGGTGCCGGAAGCCCGTG
Organism: Roseobacter sp.; assembly: GCF_045106495.1. Classification (GTDB taxonomy): domain Bacteria; phylum Pseudomonadota; class Alphaproteobacteria; order Rhodobacterales; family Rhodobacteraceae; genus Roseobacter. Next base: position 7,421 of record NZ_JBGCEQ010000006.1, on the reverse strand, counting down.
TTGCGGCCATGCCGCCCAATGACGCATCTGCACCGGGATCGATGGGGAAAAACAATCCTTGATCGCGCAAATGCGTGTTTAATGCCCGCCGTGTCACACCGGGCTGCACCCGGCAGTCAAGATCACCTGCGTTGACCTCGACCACCGCATCCATTTGGCTCAAGTCGATACAAACCCCACCTGCTGGCGCATTGACATGGCCTTCCAATGAGGTGCCGGTGCCGTAGGCAATCACCGGAACACGATGCGCGGCACAGACCGTCACGATATCAGAAACTTCCTGGGTATTTTTAGCAAAAACGACTGCATCCGGCGGCTGATTTTCGATCCATGTTGTGGTGTGACCATGCTGCTCGCAGATCGCCTTGCCATTCTGAATACGTTCCCCAAACTGCTGTTTCAGAACACCGAGTACCGTGTCGATACCCGTCTGGTTGCGGGGCAAGGTCGCGTGTTTCACCATTGCGTATCTCCTTCTTGCGCTGCGAACCTACTGGCCCAGCGCAATACCTTCGCGGCGCGGATCGGCACCGCCTTTTAAGGTTTCGCCGATGGATATGGCATGTATTCCCGACGTGAGAGCGCGGCTGCCAACTTCAAATCCGAGCCCGGTCAGACCCTCGGTCAGATCTTCGGCGGATGTGCCTTCCTCGACGTCGTATTTGCCAAATCTGTTGACTGCATGTGGCACAGAAACAGCTTGTTGTACATCCAGACCCCAGTCCAAATACGCGATAACGCTCTGCGCCACATAGCCGATGATACGGCTGCCGCCCGGGCTGCCGATGGCCAGAACCGGCGCGCCGTCTTTCATCACGATTGTCGGCGACATCGATGACCGAGGACGCTTGCCTGGCTCAACACGATTGGCAATGGGCACGCCATCGACGTGGGAGCGAAATGAAAAATCGGTCAATTCGTTGTTCAGCAGAAACCCCCGCACCATCAGACGGCTACCAAAACCATTTTCAATGGTGGTGGTCATTGAGGCCACATTGCCCTCGCCATCCACGATGACAAAATGCGAAGTCGAAGGCAGTTCAATCGACTGATCATCTGCCCAGTTCAGGGCATGGTCAAATTCGGGATTTCCAGGTGCGACTTCGGGCAAAGCGTCATCGCCAGCCAATAGCGCCGCGCGTTCCGCAATATAGGCCCCGTCAAGCAGGCCCTGCGCAGGCACTGGCACGAAATCACTGTCCGCCATATAGCGCCCACGATCGGCGAAGGCCAAACGCGACGCGTCCCCGATCAGGCGACGCACATTCAAATCCAAGGGTCCAGCGCTCAGATCATAGCTATCCAGAACGCCGAGGATTTGTCCGACCGTCAAGGCACCTGAAGAGGGCGGCCCCATGCCGCAGACATCATGCGCGCGGTAAGAGACGCATACGGGGGCACGTTCCTTCACCTTGTAAATACTCAGATCCAGCGGGGAGAGCACGCCCGGATTGCCTTCGGCGTTCTGAATAGTTGCGACGATGTCGGCGGCAATTTCTCCTGTATAGAATGCCCGCGATCCACCCTCGGCCATCGCCCGCAAGGTCGTGCCATAAGCGGGGTTCTTCAACAAATCACCCTCGGCCAAAGGTGTGCCACCGGGCATAAAATACTGCGATGTCGTGGCAAAGCGGCCCAAACGTTCCGCATCAGCCTCAATCAGACCGGCCAGGCGGGGCGATACCTCGAAACCCATTTCGGCGCGCTCAATTGCCGGGGTCAATAACTCGGCCCATGGCAGTTTGCCCCAGCGCACATGGGCGTCTTCCATCAGCGCAGGTGTGCCGGGCGTGCCGACAGACAAACCACCTACGACCGCGTCGAAGAACGCCAAGGGCTCGCCCTCACCATCCTGAAACAAGCGCGGGGTCGCTGCCAAAGGTGCGGTTTCGCGCCCGTCCAACGTGGTCAAAGTGCTGCTGGCGGCATCGTAGTAAACCAGAAACGCGCCACCTCCGAGCCCGGAGGATTGCGGCTCCACCAGCCCCAACATGGCTTGAACCGCGACCAGAGCGTCCGCCGCGGACCCACCCTTGGCCAAAACATCCGCTCCTGATTGTACAGCCCATGGGTTTGCCGCAGCCACCATCCAGTTCTCTGCCTCAACCGGTGTGCCTGCGAATTTCGCTTCCAGCGCGCTGGCTACTTCTTTAGAGATCGCCTGAAATGCGCCTTGTGTTGCCGCTTCGGGCTGTACCGCATCAGCCGCCTGCTGCGCAGGGGCGGCGGATGCCGCAAATAATGCCAGTCCTGTCAAGAAAAGTCGCATGATCACTCCAATCTGATAAGGGTGGTTTACAGCATTGACGGTACGACCTGGTCGGGCGGCCTGTGACCGTCGTCAAAGGTCTTGATGTTGATGATAACTTTTTCACCCATTTCAACCCGGCCTTCACGGGTTGCGGATCCCATATGCGGCAAAAGAACGACATTTTCCAAAGCCCGCAGTCGAGGGTTTACACCGGCGCCACGCTCATAAACATCGAGACCAGCACCCGCGATCTCGCCAGCGCGTAACATTCGCGTAAGCGCGTTTTCATCAATCACTTCGCCGCGCGACGTGTTGACCAGAACGGCCTCAGGTTTCATCAATTTCAGACGACGCGCGTTCATCAGGTGAAAGGTAGAGGGCGTGGCCGGGCAATTGACCGACACCACATCCATGCGAGCCACCATCTGATCCAAACTTTCCCAATATGTCGCTTCGAGTGCATCCTCGATCTCCGGGCGCAGACGGCGGCGGTTGTGGTAGTGCACTTGCATGCCAAAGGCAGCGGCCCGGCGCGCAACGGCTTGCCCAATACGCCCCATGCCCAGAATGCCCAGCCGTCGCCCGCCAACGCGCCCCCCGAGGAACGCGGTAGGCGCCCAACCATCCCAGGCATCTGACTGCATGACGGTCAACCCTTCAGGCATGCGCCGCAAAACCGCCAGCATCAGCGCCATCGTCATATCGGCTGTATCATCTGTCAAAACGCCGGGTGTATTCGACACCAATATCCCGCGCTGTCGGGCTGTCGAAACATCAATATGGTCAACGCCAGCCCCATAATTCGCAATCAGTTTCAAACGGTCACCCGCTTGCCCAATGAGGGTGGAATCAATTTCATCGGTAACGGTTGGGATCAGGACATCTGCTGATTTCATTGCCGCAACCAGATCGTTCCGGCTCATCGGAACATCATTGTCGCGCAGTTTGACATCAAAAAGCTCCGAAAGCCGGGTTTCTACGGCCTCTGGCAACCGTCGCGTAACGACAACACTTAGTTTTGGCTTTGGCATTTAGAGCCTCCCCGGTCTTGGCGTGATCACCCTTTTCATGGCATGGTGGCCGAGAAGGCGACGAGGCACAAGAACCTCGCGTGTTCAATCGGGTAAAATACGAATAACAGGCCGTGTCATGTTCAAAACTTTTCTTGCATCCCTCCTGGGTGCGCTAACGATATTTGTGCTTGGGACCGTCGGCATGGCGCGAGACATCGGCCCGGTCACAAATCTGCCAATCCCGCGTTACGTCTCAATGAAAGCCTCTGAAGGTAATGTAAGGCGCGGCCCTTCTCTGACTCACCGTATCGACTGGGTCTTTAAACATCGCGACATGCCTTTGCAGATTACCGCCGAATTTGGCCACTGGCGCCGTGTCGAAGATCGCGACGGCCAGGGAGGCTGGGTCCACTATTCGCTCTTGTCGGGTGTGCGAACTGTTATCGTGGAAGAAAACATGCTGGCAATCCACATGCGTCCTGACTTGGAAGCTCCTGTCGCAGCGGCCCTGGAAGCCGGCGTGATCGCGAAACTGGGCAAATGCGGCCCTGAATGGTGCCATGTTAAATCGGGCGGCTATCGTGGCTGGGCTCCCAAATCGCGCCTGTGGGGCGTGATGCAAGATGAAATCCGCAATTAAGTTCGACCCGTACGTTGGCGCTCGGTCGAAGTGGTTAGCCCATTGATAAAATGGATCAATTCCGGGCCAATTTGTTGTTCCGGTAAATCTCCAGTAGCTATCAGCCGCTTTTCGCCTGACCGAGAGTGCAGTCATCACTACAAAGCCCAATCCAGACTGGTCCACTCCTCTGCATCAAAAAGGGTAAGCACAGGCAGTTGAAGCCAGCACACGGCACGCCTGTTAATTCGCCGACATGGCTGGTCGTGAATTCGACCGAACCCCTCGCGACAAAGACACTGTTCAAAGTGAGTGTGTCCAGCGTGACACTTGCCACTTCCAAAACGGAGAAAAAGGTACGTGCTTCAGATCTGCTATCTGCTTTCATTAACCGAAAATGCACAATTTTTGTAAAAAACGGGTCTTGCGCGTCGGGCCAGAGCGGCTTAGTTACCGCGTCACGTTGGGATGTAGCCAAGTGGTAAGGCAACTGTTTTTGGTACAGTGTACCGTAGGTTCGAATCCTACCATCCCAGCCAAACACTCTTTCAAGAACAGACGATACGACTGTCGCTCGAGGTAGTGGCGGTATTTCAGAGGGTTACGGTTATGTTCACTCAACGCAGACCGTTCACGCCCCGCAGATAAGCCTCAATACACCCCTAAGTCTGAGTTCGGGTATTTTGCGATACGAGTGTCCGAAGGGGGTGATCAGAGAGTCGCGATCAGAGCGCGCTGGTCTTGCCAGCTGGTCGGCAGCGTGTGCCGCACGCACCAGTCGGATGTCAGGCCCAGAGGTTGTTGGCCGTCGAGGACATCGCGGATGATGTCGGGGGCAAGGAAAGCCAGATTGATCAGCTGATAAATCCTGCCGTTTGTCGTGCCTTCGGCTTTTGCAATCTCCGACAGTGTTCTACCGGCTTTGATTTGCCCAAACCAGAGATGCGCTTTGGCGATGTTTCTGATCAGGGTTTCATCAGGGTTGCTGGCAGCATTACCAAGAACCAGCTTTGTCTCAACGCCGCGCTTCCTCAGCTGGAAGGGCGCCGTGATCGCCTGCAGCTCCTCGTCGATCTCGTCAGCGCCAGCTTTGATTATTAAAGCAAGCTGAACGCAATCAATTGTGATGGTCAGCTCACCGGGGCTCAGATCGATCCGCTCAACGAGATTGAGCATGTGACTGATGTCCTTGTCGGCACACAGCTTTTGCAGGATGCTATGATGAGTCTTTATTTCTTCTGCGGAGCAGTTCGGAACCAGCCTGCTCGTGAAGGTCGTATCGCTCAGCTGCTCGCGCATGAGATGCGCAACCCTGATCTCCAGCTCCTGCGCAGGCAAGCGCCAGCCATCAAGGTTCGCCTCGCCGCTTTTCTTAATCAGGCGATGTGACACATAGTACCGCAGCCGAACCCCAGCCCGCGTCCTGGAATGCGACGGGGTCAGCCGATCGCCGGTTTCATCAAAGAGCTTGCCGCAAAGCAGCGATCGCTGCTTCGCCGTCTTGCGAGCCCTGCCTTTCGCAGCACCCTCCTGCAGCTGCTGCTGGATGCGGTCCCAACGATCCGGATCGATGATCGCATCATGCTGCCCGTCAAAGACCTTTTCCTTGTGGCGGATGCGTCCTGAATAGACCGGGTTGATCAGGATGTGGTGAATATGGCCGCGATCAAATGCCCCGCCACCCGTTTGCTTTCCATCGGCTGTCGATCTTTGCCTCGTTTGTAAACCTTGCTGATCCGCAACCGCCTTAACTTCCCGGACAGTGCCGTGCTGTTCGTAGAGTTCGTAGAGCGCGCGGATCGTCGTTGCTTCCTTGTCATTTATCTTCAGCGTCCTGCCATCGGCATCGTATCCCAGCGGCACATTCCCACCCATCCAGAGACCCCGGCGCTTTGAGGCTGCGATTTTGTCGCGGATGCGCTCTGCCGTGACTTCGCGCTCAAACTGCGCAAACGACAGCAGCATGTTCAGGGTGAGACGCCCCATGCTGGTCGCCGTGTTGAACGACTGCGTGACCGATACGAACGACGCCTCTGCCGCATCCAGCGTATCGACAATCCGGGAGAAATCTGCGAGGGACCGTGTCAGCCGGTCGATCTTGTAGACGATGATCTGGTCCACCAGCCCGTCCGCAATATCCTGCAGCAGCCTTTTGAGTGCAGGCCGATCCAATGATCCGCCGGAAATCCCTCCGTCATCATAATGCTCGGGCAGCAGCACCCAGCCTTCATGCTTCTGGCTGGAAATGTAGGCCGCACAGGCTTCGCGCTGAGCGTCGAGCGAGTTGAACTCCTGCTCCAGGCCGTCTTCCGAGGATTTCCGGGTGTATATTGCGCAGCGCAGCTTTTTCATGGCCGCCCTGCCCGACTGTTGAGCCCAAAAAAGCGCGGGCCTGACCATGTGGCCCCCGTGATGTGCTTGGCGATTGCGGACAATGATTTCCACGATTTGCCATCCAATTCAAAGCCACCTTCTACGACCTGAACCTGATAGGTTCTGCCATTCCATTCCCGAACAAGCTGCGCGCCCGGCCGCAGGCTGCTGCTGTTCGACGCGGCAACCGGCTCCCCTGTTGCAATGCGTTTCAGCGCGCGTTTTGTTCCCGCAGGCACGCCGCCCAGCGCTTTACACTGTGCTTCATAGCGCAAGGCTTTCTGCATGAACGGCACAGACATATACGGCGGCGGAGACGATCCGAAGACCGCCTCCCATTGCGCGAGTGTCGCCGGACGCTCAGGGTTCGGATCACGCCCCATGCGCCTGTCCCGTTGCTGGCGCGCTCTGCTGTGAGGCAGGCGTTGACAGAATACGGTATTTTGAAACGCCGCCGGACACAGGCTTCTCGCTGGCAACCTCGTACCCGGCTTTCCGCAGACCGCTCAACGCCGCCCGTGTCGTATGCTGTTGCCAGCCAAGCTTTGCGCTCAGTGATCTGATATCGCTGCCGGACTTCGTGCCGAGCAGCCTGATCAGCTGGTCTTTCTTGGTGACGCGTTTCTTAGGTGAATGAGTCATGGCTGTCTCCTCAGATGATCAGCGGAAAGATCCCGCTGCTACTGAGCAGAGCCCGGTGGTTTCGGGCGAGCCATGCGAATACTTATCGCGCGCACTAACACTACCGCTCTGCCAGTCGCTGAAGTCCAGTCGCATTATGAGAAACTCATGCACAAAGGGCGCATTGTGTTGAAAAACTCTGAAATTCTGACATCGAGATTTTCGGGCAAAAGTTCATAACCCCACGAAGTCAGATGAGATCGTTCGTGAGGCGGCGAGAGCTGGCACATGAGCGGTGAAAGGCCAATTTAGCCGACCCCCTCGCCACCAAAAGCTTGTCATGTTGTACGGCGAAAAAATTTGCTGATTAGAGCTAAAAACGGAGTTTTTCAACACTATCGGCGTATTTTGTTGAAAAACTCTTCCTTGATTGCGGCCTGAACTACTGATTCAATTCCCGTATTGTGGAGGGATTTGGCGATGTTGGGACCGAGACAAGAAGCGCAAGCGGCGCTGTTTTATGAGTTTTCGCTGGAAGATCATG